>NC_010168.1:0-1200000 GCF_000018885.1 Renibacterium salmoninarum ATCC 33209
CTTACCTCGCTTCTCGCTACCACAAGGCCAATTCATCCCCTAGTCTTGTTCAATGGCCTCTTATCCACTGGTTGTGAATAACTCTGTGGATCACGGTATTGGGATCGGTTGAAGCCATAACGAAGTCAAACAAAGGTAGCTAAGTGAACACTGAAAGCAATGGCGATATCGCCGGATCATGGCGCAAGGTAGTCAAGATCCTCGAACAGGACGAACATGTCTCGCCTCGCCAGCGCGGGTTCATTACCTTGGCTCAAGCTCAAGGTTTGATCGGATCAACTCTCTTGCTTGCTGTTCCTAACGAGTTGACTCGAGAGGTTTTACAGAATCAAATCAAAGGATCCCTCGACCTGGCGCTGCGCGAAGTCTTTGGTGAGGACGTGCTCTGCGCGATCAGCATCGACACTGATCTCACGCCGGTACCAGAAGAAGTTCGCCAAGAAGTTGAACCTGATGAACCTTCGGAAGAATCACGACCACAACCAGGACCACCCAGTACCTCTAACGAATTTGGCCGACTGAACCCTAAGTACCTCTTTGATACTTTCGTCATCGGACAATCAAACCGTTTTGCGCACGCGGCCGCAGTTGCGGTAGCTGAAGCGCCAGCAAAGGCCTACAACCCGCTCTTCATTTACGGTGATTCCGGCCTGGGAAAAACTCACCTTTTGCATGCAATTGGCCACTACGCGCGCCGGCTCTACAACGGGATCCGAGTTCGTTACGTAAATTCTGAAGAATTCACCAACGAGTTCATCAATTCCATTCGTTATGACGAAGGCACCAGCTTCAAGACCACCTACCGCAATGTGGACATCTTGCTGATTGATGACATCCAGTTTCTCTCCGGCAAAGAAGCAACTCAAGAAGAGTTTTTCCACACTTTCAATGCGCTACACAACCACAATAAACAAGTGGTCATCACTTCAGATTTGCCACCAAAGCAGCTATCAGGCTTTGAAGAACGGATGCGTTCGCGGTTTGAATGGGGCCTGCTCACAGATGTTCAGCCGCCCGAACTAGAAACTCGAATCGCTATTTTGCGCAAAAAGGCTATCGGTGAGGGTTTACACGCGCCGGACGACGTTCTTGAGTACATCGCTTCAAAAATCTCTACCAATATCCGAGAGCTTGAAGGAGCTCTCATCCGTGTCACTGCGTTCGCCTCGCTGAACCGCCAATCAGTCGACGTCGGTCTTACTGAGACTGTTTTGAAGGATCTCATCACCGATAATGGCGACCAACAGATCACCGCAGCAACAATCCTTGGTCAGACTTCGGCATATTTCAAGCTGAGTCTCGACGAGCTCCGGTCAAAATCCAGAACCAGAACTTTGGTTAATGCCCGGCAAATTGCTATGTATCTTTGCCGAGAGCTAACAGATCTCTCGCTACCAAAAATTGGTCAAGAACTTGGTGGTCGAGACCATACAACGGTGATTCACGCCGACCGAAAGATCCGCGAGTTGATGGCTGAACGCCGCACAATCTTCAATCAAGTAACCGAACTAACCAACCTCATTAGGCAGCAACAGCGCGAAGGTTGAGTCGACTTTTTAACAGGTGTGGAAAACTTTGTGGATAAACCCGTGGACAAACCCGCTCGTTATGGTGACAACTCAACCACTGGCTGTGGATCAGCGAAATGGCGCAGAAGTTGTCCACCGTGGTCGTGCTGGCTGATGTCGCTGAACCAACATCTTGTACACAAGCAACTTCACCCAGATTGCAAGGGCCAGAGGAGTTATCCACAGTATCCACAGCAGTTATTAACACTACGATTCCCAATAATTTGAATCCATCAAATAACAACTAAGCTTCCGAGATCACCCGGACTCCCGCTCTCACGACAAAAAACCAAGCATGGACGAATGGTCGGCGAGAGCAGCTAAGCTGGTGAGCAATATGTCATTCCCGACAGCAAGGTCGGGAGATGTCCAATGCGAGGAAAAGGGGCGCCCTGCAGTGAAGTTCCGAGTTGAACGGGATGTTCTCAATGACGCGGTGAGCTGGGCGGCACGAGCTCTTTCACCTCGCCCTCCGGTACCAGTTTTGTCCGGGCTGTTGCTCAAAGCGTCAGCTGGCACACTGAGCTTGTCGAGTTTTGACTACGAAATCTCAGCCCGCCTCGAAATCCCGGCAGATATTGCTGAAGAAGGCACCATCTTGGTTTCGGGACGGCTATTGGCTGATATTTGCCGAAGCTTACCCTCCGCACCGGTGGAAGTAAGCACCGATGGGTCGAAGGTAATTTTGACTTGTCGAAACTCTCGCTTCAATTTGGCAACCATGCCAGAGGCCGATTATCCAGAACTTCCAGCGCTGCCAAAAATCAGCGGCACTGTTGCCGGTGATGCGTTTGCCAAAGCGGTTACTCAGGTCACGGTCGCGGCTAGCAAAGATGACACTTTGCCTATTTTGGCCGGCGTCAAGGTTGAAATTGAAGACGATCTAATCACCTTGTTGGCCACTGACCGGTACCGATTGGCCATGCGCGAGCTCAATTGGAAGCCAGCGGTGCCAGGTATCTCGACCTCTGCATTGGTCAAAGCCAAAACTTTGAGCGAAGTCGCGAAAACTCTTGGCGGCGCGGGTGAGATCAACATTTCGCTTTCGGAAGATTCCGAGCTTATTGGCTTCGAAAGCGGCGGCCGTCGGACCACCTCGTTGCTAGTTGACGGCGACTATCCAAAAATTCGTTCTCTTTTCCCCGAAAATACGCCAATTCACGCCACTGTTGAGACCTCTGCGCTGGTTGAAGCGGTGCGCCGCGTGGCCTTGGTCGCGGAACGAAATACGCAAGTTCGGCTAGCCTTTACCGATGGCCAAGTCGGTCTAGATGCCGGAACTGGCGAGGATGCACAAGCTTCAGAGGCGCTCGAAGCGGCGCTCACCGGAGAAGAAATCACTGTTGCCTTCAACCCGCATTATTTGAGCGAAGGTTTGAACGCATTTGAAAGTAAATATGTTCGGTTTTCTTTCACCTCTGCACCGAAACCGGCCATGATGACGGCGCAAGACAGCATCGATGGCGATGATCAAGATCACTACCGCTACCTCGTTATGCCAGTAAGACTTCCTAACCAGTAACTCGGTTAGCTGCCAAACAAAGGTTCGAGAGAAAAGAGTCATCATGCATATCGGTCTTATCGGTTTGGGAAAAATGGGATTTAACATGCGTGCGCGATTGCGCGAAGCTGGAATTGAAGTAACCGGCTTTGATCGAAATCCAGAAGTGACTGACGTTTCTTCAATCGACGATCTTGTCGCGGCTCTGCCGGCACCCCGAATTGTTTGGGTAATGGTCCCCTCGGGCGCGATTACCGATTCCGTCGTTGACGAGTTGAGTGCAAAACTAGCTGCCGGTGATTTGTTGATCGATGGTGGCAACTCGCGATTTACCGAGGATCAGAAGCACACGGCACAGTTGGCCGAAAAATCCATCAAATTCTTGGATTGTGGCGTTTCCGGCGGTGTGTGGGGACTTCAGAACGGTTACGGCTTGATGACTGGCGGCTCGGATGAAGACATCGAAGCCGCGATGCCGATTTTCGATGCGCTTCGGCCGGAAGGCGATCGGGCAGACAGCTTCGTTCACGTGGGCGGAGTTGGCGCAGGACACTACGCCAAAATGGTGCATAACGGCATCGAGTATGGACTGATGCAGTCGTACGCCGAAGGTTATGAGCTGCTTGCCGCGAAAGACATCGTTAAAGATCTCCCGGGCACATTCCGAGCTTGGCAAAAAGGCACCGTAGTTCGGTCTTGGCTGCTTGATTTGATGGTTAAAGCACTCGAAGAAGATCCCGGTCTGGCTGCAATCGATGACTATGTTGAAGATTCCGGCGAAGGACGTTGGACCGTGGAAGAAGCAATTGCCAGCTCGGTGCCAGTGCCAGCAATTACCGCAGCGCTCTATGCTCGGTTCTCCTCTCGCGAAGATAATTCCCCGGCGATGCGCATGGTTTCGGCACTGCGCAATCAATTCGGCGGACACGCGACCAAACCGGCGAAATAGTGTGTATTTAGAGCAGCTTTCGCTCACGGATTTTCGCAGCTATCAGCAAGCTGATCTTGGTTTGGAGCCTGGTGTCAACGTTTTTATTGGCTCAAATGGCTTAGGTAAAACCAATTTGGTTGAAGCACTTGGCTATTTGGCTTCATTGAGCTCGCATCGTGTTTCGCAGGACGGACCGTTAATTCGGTTCGGTGCGGAGCAAGCATTGATCCGTGGAAATCTTGTGCGCGGCACCCAACGGCTCGGTCTAGAAGTAGAAATTAATGCAAGTCGCGCCAATCGGGCGCGGATTAATCGGGCTAATCCGGTTCGAGCTCGCGAAATTTTGGGGCTTTGCCGCACGGTGCTTTTCGCCCCTGAAGACTTGTCATTGGTAAAGGGCGATCCTGGCAACCGACGGCGGTTTTTGGATGATTTGCTGCAGTCTTTACATCCAAGATTTGCCGGGCTCCGCGCGGATTACGAGCGCGTGTTGAAGCAACGTAATGCCCTGCTAAAGTCCGCGCGGGGACACAGCAGATCGCGGCAAGCGCCTAGCGCTGATTTTCTTTCCACCATTGAAGTTTGGGATCAGCATTTTGCCAACCATGCTGCGCAGCTGCTTTCGGCCAGGCTAAAGGTCTTAGAACAACTCAAACCAGAGATGTCGCGGGCGTATCAAGAACTCACTGATGGTTCGAAAGAGTTGTCCGCTCGTTATCGATCAAGTTTGGACGGCTACCAAGAAGACTCGGATGACGCCGCTGAAATTCACGATGACGAAGCTGCCTCATTAGTCAGTGCGAGTGTGGAATCACTCACTGAACACTATTTATTGGCCTTAGCAGCAGTGAGGCAGCGTGAAATTGAACGCGGTTTAACTTTGATTGGACCGCACCGAGACGAGGTGGAACTCGGCTTGGGTCAGGCGCCGGCACGGGGCTACGCATCGCACGGCGAAACATGGTCTGTAGCGTTGGCTCTGCGACTAGCTTCCTACTATGTGCTCAAAGCAGATCAAGAGATTGACGGCGCAGATCCGATTTTGGTATTGGATGATGTTTTTGCGGAGTTGGACTCTTCACGGCGTAGCAAGCTCGCTCACATGGTTGCCGGTGCGGAACAAGTTCTTGTCACCGCTGCAGTAGACGATGACGTGCCGGCTGAGCTTAGCGGCCGTCGAATCAGAGTTTCGGCGATTGGGGTTGTCGATGACTGAGTCAGAGAACGGTCATGAATCAGAGACCTGGGCGGATGCTAAAGATCAGGGCATTGATGCGGCGCAATCTGCGCTAAATCGAATGCGGGAAGCCGCCAAATCTCGCGGTGATCGACGGGTGCGCAGCGCAGCCGCGTTGAGTAAAAGTCAACGCGCTAAAGCGCGCCCCGGTGGGAAGTCATCTGAAAATGATGTTTTTGTGGGTCGCGATCCACAAGGCTTGGGTGGCATCGTTTCGCGGATGGTTGCCGAACGCGGCTGGTCATCCCCAGTAGCAGTTGGTTCGGTGATGGCGCAATGGAACACCCTTGTTGGCGCTGAAATTTCAGCTCATTGTCAGCCCGAATCTTTCACCGGTACCGTGCTACACGTTCGCTGCGATTCGACCAGTTGGGCTACCCAACTGAGGCTACTTTCGGCAAGCCTCTTAGCGCGATTTGACGCAGATTTGGGCAGCGGAGTGGTGACAAAAATCCAGGTATTAGGGCCCACCGCGCCAAACTGGCGCAAGGGTGGCCGAACAGTAAATGGCCGCGGCCCAAGAGACACCTACGGCTGACCGCCAAATAATCCTCTCAGCCGCTTGCGCACTCCCTGGTATGTATCCGGAGTCATAAGCAGGAGCCAAGATTCGTTCTGAGCGGTTTTTTTGACCTTTTAGGGCTATTTCTGGGCTAGCTTCACCCCTAAAACAACCAGACCCTGTAGAATAATCAGAAGGAATGAATCGGACGCTTACTCGGCCGACGCGATGGCGCATGCCACGAGTCGAATACGTGAAGCTGATTAACCAAGAATAGAGGGGTCGAGCACGCCTGTGTCCACCAGCAACCCAGAAAATCCGCAGAATCCAGATGCATCAGTTGATGAAGCGGCCCAGCCTTCCCCCTCAGCAAAAGCTGTTCCCACCTCGCACGTTTCACCCGAAGAATCGCATTACGATGCCAGCGATATCACGGTCTTGGAAGGCCTTGAGGCGGTCCGTAAACGGCCAGGAATGTACATCGGTTCTACCGGACCTCGAGGCTTACACCACCTGATTACCGAAGTTGTTGATAACTCTGTTGACGAAGCTTTGGCGGGCTACTGCACGCATATTGAAATCACACTGCAAGCCGATGGTGGCGTCCGCGTCGATGATGACGGCCGCGGTATTCCGGTAGATATGCACCCGACTGAGGGGAAACCCACCGTTGAGGTGGTCATGACGGTTTTGCACGCTGGCGGTAAGTTTGGCGGCGGTGGTTACGCGGTTTCTGGTGGCTTGCACGGCGTCGGTATCTCGGTAGTTAACGCACTTTCTACTCGCGTAGAGACGACGGTCAAACGACAAGGTTTTGCTTGGCACCAGTCATTCGCTGACGGTGGACAGCCGGTTGGTACGCTGCGAAAAGGCGAACCCACCGATGAAACAGGAACCACTCAGCTCTTTTATGCAGATGGCAGCATCTTCGAATCAACTGAATACGATTTTGAAACACTGCGCGCACGGTTCCAGCAGTATTCCTTTTTGAATAAGGGCTTGCGGATCACGCTCACGGATGAACGGGTCACTGAAAGCGTCGAGGAAGAAATCGCTTCCGATGCAGAATCAGCTGAAGATACTCCGGCACATCGTCAAGTGATTTATCAGTACGACAATGGCCTGATTGATTACGTGACGTATTTGAATTCGTCCAAAAAGGTCGAGGTGATCAATCCCGACGTGATCGCTTTTGAAAGCGAAAACAAGGATCTTAACGGTCGCTCGATCGCGCTCGAACTGGCTATGCAGTGGACTACCGCGTATTCGGAAAGTGTGCACACTTACGCAAACACCATCAACACTCATGAAGGTGGAACCCACGAAGAGGGCTTCCGCGCGGCAATGACTTCCTTGATCAATCGCTATGCACGCGAGAAGAACATCATCAAGGAAAAAGATGAGAACCTCACTGGCGACGACATCCGTGAAGGTCTTACCGCGGTTATCTCAGTCAAGCTTTCTGAGCCGCAATTTGAGGGCCAAACTAAAACGAAACTTGGCAACTCAGAAGCTAAAGGCTTTGTTCAGCGCGTTGTGACTGACGAACTCGGCGATTGGCTAGAGCGCAACCCCGGCCCGGCCCGCGATGTGATCCGGAAATCAATTCAGGCAGCGCAAGCTCGGCTAGCGGCGCGAAAAGCTCGTGAATCAACTCGACGCAAAGGCCTGCTTGAGTCCGGTGGTATGCCTGGAAAACTGAAGGATTGTCAGTCTAAGGATCCCTCGAAGAGCGAGATTTATCTGGTGGAGGGTGACTCTGCAGGCGGTTCTGCAGTTCGCGGGCGAAACCCCGAGACGCAAGCAATTTTGCCGTTGCGCGGAAAGATCCTCAACGTCGAACGTGCTCGGTTGGATCGCGCGCTTGGCAATGCTGAAGTCCAGGCAATGATCACCGCGTTTGGCGCGGGCATTGGTGAGGACTTCGACGTCGAAAAGGCCAGGTATCACAAGATTGTGCTGATGGCAGATGCTGACGTTGACGGCCAGCACATTACGACCTTGTTGTTGACCTTGCTGTTCCGCTACATGCGTCCGCTTGTTGAACACGGGTATGTCTACCTAGCCCAGCCGCCGCTGTACCGGATCAAGTGGTCCAACGCCCCGCACGATTATGTGTACTCGGATAAGGAACGCGACGAAGCGCTGACCAAAGGTGCAGCTGCCGGCCATCGGATCCCGAAAGACAATGGCATTCAGCGTTACAAGGGTCTCGGTGAAATGGATTACACCGAATTGTGGGAGACCACCATGGACCCGGACCACCGTACGTTGCTGCAGGTGACCATGGACGATGCCGCATCGGCGGATCAGACCTTCTCCATTTTGATGGGTGAAGACGTTGAATCGCGTAGGCACTTCATCCAGACAAATGCCAAGGATGTGCGCTTCCTTGATATCTGAGCTGGGTATGCTCGCCAGTGCGATGCAAAAGAACTCCGAACGTTATAACGAACCCAAGATGTTGAACGGGGCCACACAATGAGCGATGAGACCGGCGAAATCATCACAGACCGGATTGAACAGGTCGATCTGCAAACCGAAATGCAAAGGTCCTACTTGGACTACGCCATGGCAGTTATTGTTGGCCGTGCGTTGCCGGATGTGCGCGATGGGCTTAAGCCTGTGCACCGTCGGGTGCTTTATGCGATGTACGACGGCGGTTACCGGCCGGATCGCTCGTTCAATAAGTGTGCTCGTGTGGTCGGTGAAGTTATGGGCCAGTACCACCCGCACGGCGATTCAGCGATCTACGATGCCCTGGTCCGCTTGATCCAAGATTGGACCATGCGCTACCCCTTGGCACTTGGCCAAGGTAACTTTGGTTCGCCGGGTAACGATGGTGCTGCCGCTCCGCGTTACACCGAAACCAAAATGGCGCCACTCGCGATGGAAATGGTCCGTGACATCGACAAGAGGACCGTCGATTTCCAGGACAATTACGACGGTAAGAATCAAGAGCCAGTCATTTTGCCGGCGAGGTTCCCGAACCTGCTGGTCAATGGCTCCTCCGGCATTGCCGTTGGTATGGCTACCAACATTCCGCCGCATAACCTGCGTGAGGTCGCCGAAGGTGCACAGTGGTACCTGGCTAATCCAACGGCAAGCAAAGAAGAGCTGCTCGAAGCCCTGATTCAGCGAATCAAGGGGCCAGACTTCCCAACAGGTGCCCAGATTCTGGGGCATAAAGGCATCGAAGACGCCTACCGCACTGGCCGTGGTTCAATCACCATGCGCGCTGTGGTCAATGTGGAGGAGATCCAAAACCGCACCTGCTTGGTCGTTACTGAGTTGCCGTACCAGGCAAACCCGGACAATCTTGCGGTAAAGATCGCCGAGCTGGTCAAAGATGGCAAGATCGGCGGCATTGCTGACCTTCGCGATGAGACTTCTGGCCGCACCGGCCAGCGCCTCGTCGTCGTCCTGAAGCGCGACGCCGTCGCCAAGGTTGTGCTGAATAACCTCTATAAGCACACCTCGCTACAAGATAACTTCAGCGCCAACATGCTTGCCATTGTTGATGGCGTGCCCCGCACGCTGAGCTTGGACGCGTTTATCCGGCACTGGGTTGCGCACCAGATGGAAGTAATTGTGCGCCGTACCCGCTTCTTGCTCAACGAGGCAGAAGCGCGGGCACATATCTTACGAGGCCTACTTAAAGCACTTGATGCGCTTGACGAAGTAATTGCTTTGATTCGCCGTTCACCCACGGTAGACGAGGCTCGTGGTGGCCTTATCGACCTGCTTGGCATCGACGATCTGCAAGTGAACGCGATCCTGGATATGCAGTTGCGTCGACTGGCTGCCCTGGAACGGCAGAAAATCCAGGACGAGAATGCGAAGTTGGAGCTCGAGATTGCCGAGTACAACTCGATCTTGGCTTCCGAGGATCGCCAACGCACTATCGTCAGTGAAGAATTGGCGGAGATCGTCAATAAGTTCGGTGATGAGCGACGGACTCAGATCATGCTCGGCTATGACGGCGACATGAGTATGGAAGACCTTATTCCTGAAGAGGAAATGGTCGTCACGATTACTCGCGGTGGTTACGTCAAGCGCACGCGCAGCGATAACTACCGTTCACAGCATCGCGGTGGCAAGGGCATCAAGGGTGCTCAGCTGCGTGGAGACGACGTCGTCGAGCATTTCTTTGTCACGACCACGCACCATTGGCTGCTGTTCTTCACCAACTTGGGTCGTGTTTACCGGGCTAAGGCCTATGAGCTGGTTGAAGCTGGACGGGATGCTAAGGGCCAGCACGTAGCGAACTTGTTGGCTTTCCAACCTGACGAGAAAATCGCCCAGGTCTTGGATTTGAAAGACTACCAACAGTCGCCGTATCTGGTGCTGGCGACCAAGAACGGCTTGGTTAAGAAAACCCGGCTCGAAGACTACGACACTAACCGTTCAGCCGGTGTGATTGCGATTAACCTACGCGATGAAGATGAGCTTGTTTCCGCTCAGCTGGTCTCGGAGAGCGACGATATGTTGCTGGTTTCCCGCAAGGGTCAGTCGATCAGGTTCACCGCGACTGATGAGGCGCTGCGTCCGATGGGCCGGGCAACTTCCGGTGTCACGGGAATGAAGTTCCGCCAGGATGACGAATTGCTCGCCGCTAACGTAGTCACAGAAGATTCATATGTCTTCATCGTGACTGAGGGCGGTTACGCCAAGCGCACCGCGGTGGAAGAATATCGTACCCAGGGACGAGGCGGTTTGGGCATCAAGGTTGCCAAACTTGTTGAGGACCGCGGAGATCTAGTTGGCGCACTGATTGTTCAGGACGACGACGAGGTTTTGGTCGTTATGGAAGGCGGCAAGGTAGTTCGTTCTAACGTGGCTGAGGTTCCTGCGAAGGGCCGTGACACAATGGGCGTTATTTTCGCTAAACCGGACAAAAATGACCGGATTATCGAGGTCGCACGCAATAGAGAACGCGGCTTGGAGAGCGAAGAAACCGAGGATGAAGTACCGTTGACTGAAGGCCAGACGGCTGAAGGCCAGACTGAGACTGGTACCGAGGAGGCACCGATTGAGCACGAATAACTCGAACTCTAAGCCCGGCGTGGGCCCAAGGGTAAGTGCGCCTGCCCGCCCGCCGCAGCGGCCGACGTCGACCACGGCTACCGCTAGTCGGCCGGCCTTAGTCAAACCGGCTCCTAAGGCTAAAGTCCGCCGTGCAAGGCTCCAGGTTTCTCGGGTAGATCCCTGGTCAGTGCTAAAAATGGCGTTCTTGCTTTCGGTTGCCCTTGGCATCATTACCGTGGTTGCCGCGATCGTGCTCTGGACCGTTTTGGACTTGACTGGTTTGTTTAACCAGATCAATTCATTGCTTGGCGATATTCAGGGTCCGGAGGGCACACCGCTGGACGTGAAGAAGTTTGCTTCGCTGGGTCAGGTTGCGTCCTTCGCCACAATCATTGCCGTGGTCAACGTGGTGTTATTGACCGCACTTTCGATGCTTTCAGCGGTGTTGTACAACATCTCCGCCACTTTGGTCGGTGGAATTGGCGTCACGTTAACTGACGACTAGGCGCTGTGACGGCTGCCAATTTTGGCAGCCGTCACATGATGCTGTAGAGTTTTATCTCGGCCCGAGAGGGTCGTGGGGGCGTATAGCTCAGGCGGTTAGAGCGCTTCGCTGATAACGAAGAGGTCCCAGGTTCAAGTCCTGGTACGCCCACGGATCCTACTAGCGCAGGAGGAACGATGAAGAAATTGATCGTGATCGCAGCAGCTATTGCTGGCGCAGTTTTCTTGCGAAAGAAAATGCAGGTTTCGAAGCAACAAAAGAACGTCTGGAACCAGGAAACTGATAAGGTTGACTGAAGCCGCTACGGGGGGCATGGCGCAATTGGTAGCGCACCTGCTTTGCAAGCAGGGGGTTCGGGGTTCGATTCCCCGTGCCTCCACCGTATGAAGAAGCCCGGGTCTAAAGATCCGGGCTTCTTTGTGTCTAAAACGTGTCTAAAACCCATTGAGGTGCCTAAAGCCCGTCGAGTGTCGAGTTGTGGTCGCTAAACACGGAGTTTAGCGACCACAACTCGACACTCGACGGGAATAGCGGGGATGAGGGTGCGGAGAAGCGTGCCATACTCTGAACCTGTGAACTTCGTATTGGCCACGATTGCCATTTTGGGCGTCGCTGCATCCGGCCCCATTATGGCCGCGACCGCAGCACCGGCAATAGCCATCGCTTTTTGGCGAAATGCGCTGGGTGCAGTGCTTATGGGCGCCCCAACAATGCTCAGGCAACGAAGCAAGTTCCGTCAGCTGACTGGTAAGGATGTTTTTTGGGCAGCGGTAGCAGCAGTGGCCCTGGCTATGCACTTCGCCTGTTTCATCACGGCGCTCAAACTGACCTCAGTTGCTACCGCTACCGCTCTGGTTTGTTTGCAGTCGGCCTGGATTGTGTTGTTTCAGTTACTGCGGAAAGTGAAACAGGTACCGGCGATCTTTAATTGGCCTTGCTTTGGCTTTTGCCGGTGTAGTGATCATTACCGGATTCGATTTAGGCACCTCGCCGACGGCGATTATTGGTGACCTTTTGGGACTTGGCGGTGGGCTATTGGCCGGGGCATACACACTCACTGGCTCTAAAGCACGGCAGACGATGGGCACAGGCGTCTACACGACGCTCTGCTACGAGTTTATGCGCTGCGCTCCTCTTATTCCTTGCGCTGGCCTTGCAGGTGCCTTTGCTGGCGTTTCCAGCGGCCGCCTGGATTGGCATTGTTGCTGTCACAGTGGTTGCGCAAATTCTTGGTCACAGTATTTTTAACTATTTGTTGGCCAGCATGAGTCCATTAGTTATTTCGATGCTTATTTTGCTTGAAATTCCGGGCGCGGCAATCTTGGCCGGCATTTTTCTACAAGAACGCTTGCCTGCTGGAATTTATGCAGGTTTGCTATTGATCTTGGTTGGACTTGCCGTTGTGGTCTTTGGGCAAGGCCGCGGAATTTCACCGTGGAAGCGGATTAGGAACGCAGCGCCCGTCGTGCCATCTGATTGACGTTGGCAGTGTGTACTGCTCGCACGACCTTCAAGGGGAAATACACCGAGAAGAAGACCACCATAGGTGTCTTCAAGGCTAGACCTTTCACATTGTGCGCCTTGTAGGTCCGTTCGAAGCGGGTCACGTAGTAACGGTAATCTCTCGGAGAATCTTCTAGTCTGCGGGCAGACATGCCACTAACCATGGTCTGCACGTATTGAACTTTGAGCGAGTGTTCAGCTAAATGCAGGGACAAATCAATATCCTCATGCATTTCGTCTTTTTTGTCCCGGCAGGTCTCGTCCCTGATCTGTTCCCAAGCGCTGCGCCGAAGGGCCATATTGGACCCGAAGAGAAAATGGTATTGATGTTTGGCAAGCTTGAGCATTAGTTGACGCATCTTGTCGTCAGCTTTCAGACCGAAGCGCCGCAAAGGCATATCGTAATAAACGACCGGACCAGTCGCGGCCGAAATGGCGGAGTCAGTGAAGGCTAGTTGTAGCTGTTCAACCCAGTCCGGTTCGATGACCGAATCTGCATCGATTCGGCCCAAGACATCACCCGTTGCGTGGTTTAGTCCGTAGTTTCGAGTCGGGATGAGGCCTTGTTCTTTGCTTTGATGGAGCAAAGAGATGGGGCTCTCCGGGTATTCCAACTGAATTTGCTCAACGATTGCACAGGTTGAGTCAGTGGATTTGTTGTCGACCACGATTATTTCGTGCGCCGGAACGGATTGGTAAATTGCGGCGATCAGGCATTGCCTGATCACGCTTTCTTCGTTGTATGCCGGGATCACTATGGATACACTCGGCAGGCCCGGTGGAATTCCTGGGGCCCATGAGTCATCGCCTGACATGGCTAAGTCGCTTGGCATCGGATCAAATCTAGCATCCAATGAAACGGGACGGCAGGTTACCTTCCGTCCCGTTCACAAAGATTGCCTAGTCTTTGGCTTCTTCTGCCTTGTCAGCAATTTTCTCGCCCAAGTCCTTCGCGGAGCCCTTGGCCTTGGAAACCGTCGCTTTTGCGGCGTCCTTGACGTCCTGGGCCTTGTCGACGACGGCGTCTTTTGCGTCCGCAGCCGCATCGGATGCCTTGTCCGCAACCTTCTCGGCTTTGTCAGCTACCTTTTCGGTATTGTCCGCGATCTTTTCGCTTACTTTGCTTGCCGCGTCGTCCGCTTTGTCAGCTACTTCGGAGACCTTTTCGGCTGCAGCGTCCTTGACGTCCTCAGTCTTGTCCGCGATGTTTTGTGCGGCGTCCTTGACTGGAACCGGAGTCTTCCAGGGATCCTCAACCGGGCGCGAGGCACGCCATACGGCAACGCCAGCCGCAGTGGCAGCCGCGATAATGCCGAATACTAGCCAGCCTTTGCCGCCGGAATTATTGGATTTCTGTTCCCGCTTGAGCTGGCTAGCTGCCTCCTTGGCCGCCTGTTCAGCTACCTTTCGGGCCTGGTTAGCGGCACGCTTGCCCTGTTTGATGACTGGCGCAACCGTGTCAGCAGCCTGAGTTACCGCCTTCTGAGCTGCCGGAGCAACCGTGTCAGTGACGTAATCAGAGACATTGCTATTTACGCCGTCGAGCGCTTTACCTACGGCGGTAGCTGCATCGCCGAGCTTGTCGGAGATCAGCGGAAAGTATTCATCGACGACTTTGTCTTTGGCATTTTGCAAAGCGGGCGTCGCTTTCTCTAGAGCTTCAGCAATCTTAGGTGCGGCATCGTCCACCGCATCTGAAATCCTCGGGCCAAGCTTCTCCAGGCCCTCTTGAAGCTTGGGCGTGACGTTTACTACGCCGTCGGCAGTGAATTGAGCCGCTTTTCGGAGTCCTTCTTGCACCTTTGGCGAAGCATTCTCGATGCTCTTCTCCGCCCAGCTGCGTGCTGAATCAAGATGCGGGCTTGCCCACTCTTTGGCATTTTCTACACCGTTGGCCAAGGTTTCCTCAAGGTCACGGGTGACGCGGTCTGCTTTTTTCACAACTACCTCCCGAGTATTGGAATCTTTCCCTAGCCTACGTGGAATGGCCGAGTCGAGCGAGTCTGCGCTCTCAGTGGAACTACCGGGCAGGATCTGGGCGAACATGGAAGAATTGGCGCATGACTGCGATTCCAACAGCAAAAGCGACTCTGCACACTAACCAAGGAGACATCCGGATCGACCTCTTTGGCAATCATGCGCCCAAGACGGTCGACAACTTTGTCGGTTTGGCTACCGGCGAAAAGACCTGGACGCACCCGGCAACGGGCCAGGAGAGCAACGAACCGTTCTACAACGGCGTAATTTTCCACCGCATCATCCGCCAGTTCATGCTTCAGGGTGGTGATCCTTTAGGTCAGGGCACTGGCGGCCCCGGCTACGTTTTTGACGACGAGATTCACCCAGAGCTGGTTTACAACAAGCCTTATCTGCTGGCAATGGCCAACGCTGGTATTCAGATGGGCCACGGAACCAACGGTTCACAGTTCTTCATCACCACCGTTCCTACCCCGCACTTACAGGGCAAGCACACCATCTTCGGTGAAGTTTCTGATGATGAGTCGAAGGCCGTCGTTGACGCGATCGAAGCAGTTCCTACTGCGCGCGGCGACCGCCCGCTAGAAGATGTAGTGATCAATTCCGTCACGATCGAAAAGCTCTAGAGGTTTACTAACGTGAGTTACGGGATTCCGACGGCGGCCTCCGGCGAGGGCGCGCAAGTTCCGGTTTGTCCTCGACATCCGGATCGGGTCGCCTACGTGCGCTGTCAACGTTGCGGCCGTCCGGCTTGCACCGAGTGCCAGCGGCAGGCCGCCGTCGGGATCCAATGCGTTGATTGTGTTCGGGAAAGTGCCAAAAACGCTCCGGTCAATCGAACGATGGCCGGCGGCGTGGTTACCACCGGTAAGCCGATCATCACCTATGTGCTTATTGCGCTATGTGTTCTGGTCTTCGCTGCCGAACTGATTCCTAATGCCAATGTGATCAACTACTTGGCTTATGCGCCCTTTGCCACGGAACAAGAACCATGGCGGATACTGACGTCAATTTTCACGCATTCAACCACCTTCTTGCCGCACATTCTGTTCAATATGTACTCGCTGTACATCTTGGGCACGGTACTGGAACCGGTACTCGGACGGCTCAGGTTCTTCGCGCTATTTTTAGTCTCCGGTCTAGCTGGCTCGGTGGGCGTTCTGCTCATTGCACCGGTTGATTCGGTAGTAGTCGGTGCATCCGGGGCGATCTTCGGCCTCTTCGGTGCGCTTTTCGTCTTACAGCTCAAACGCCGCGGCGATCTGCGCCAGATCATCGTACTTTTGGTGGTCAATGCCGTGATCGGTTTCCTACCCGGTGCCAATATTGCCTGGCAAGCGCACCTAGGTGGCCTTATTGGTGGCGCCTTGGTCGCCGCGATTTTGATCTATGCGCCTACTGGCTGCATCCGGCAAGTATTGCAATGGGGCGGCATTGCCGCTGTTTTACTGATCCTGATTGTGTTGACTGTTTTGCGCACGGCAGCCATCCATCCAATGCTGGTACTGTAGCACTTTGGATTAAGTTATCCACAACACAGTCCACAGTTGGGCATAACTTACACAGCTGTAGTTCAGTAGATACCTTCCCAGGAAGGGAATTTTTTCCTCGCTCGAGCTATTCCTCATAATAGCAGGGACCATTAGGGTCCTAACAGAAGATCCTTATGGCTGGATCGTGGTGAGCGGGGAGATCGTATGAGCATTTGGCAATGTGCAACGTGTGGCGTCGAGCGAGCTGCCGAACCGGTAGCAGCTGATGTTTGTCCGATTTGTGCGGATGAGCGTCAATACGTTCCGTTGGATGGACAAGTATGGACTACCGTTCAAGCACAAATCGATCAAGGGATGACCCTAGACGTTTTTGACGTTGAGCCTGGACTTGTTGGAGTTACCTCAACCGGCATTGGCATCGGTCAGCAAAGCATGCTCGTGGTCACGCCGGCCGGCAATCTTTTGTGGGACCCGGTTGGCCTAATTTCCGCAGACGCCGTTGCCGCCGTTGCTGCCTATGGTCCAGTTGTGGCCGTCGCAGCAAGTCATCCGCATATGTTTGGTGTTCAGGTGGAGTGGGCTAAAGTCTTAGAGGCAAAAGTTCTAGTTAACCAGGCCGACGCCGAATTTCTGCAGCGCTCAGATGATCGAGTGGAATATTGGTCTGGTCAATATGAAGTAGTGCCGGGCGTCACCCTGCACCAGCTTGGCGGGCACTTCAAAGGCAGTGCGGTTGTTCATTGGCCCGAGGGCAATGAAGGTAAAGGCGTTATTCTCGCGGGCGACACAATCTTTGTGAATCAGGACCGAACTGCGGCATTCATGCGGAGCTATCCCAACAAGATCCCGCTTTCCGCCGCAGTGGTGGACCGGATAGCAAAAGCGGTATTGGAATTCGAATTTGATCGCCTCTACAACAATTTCGGCAGCGTGATTCCGGCAGGTGCTTCAGCAGTAGTGCGTCGCTCCACTGACCGGCATATCGCTTGGGTTCGTGGCGATTTCGATGATTTGACCTAACGACTCCGGTTTAACCAAGCGGTGGCACCACGGTGAGCTCAAGCTCGATCCCAAGTCGGTCAAGCGTTTGCGCAAAGTCCTGCGCTGTCAGTTGAGGCGTTTCAGTCACCAGGCTTAAGGTACTTCCGCCGCGGCTACCGGCGTAGGGCGTGGCGGTCAAAGCAACACTGTCCGCAGGATTGAAGAGTTGCAGATTTGGTGCCGCTTCTTTGAAGGCGAAGCTGAGCCAGGGTAGATGAGTACTTGAAAGCGTGACACCGCCGATGGTTTGGCCTTCGCGACGTTGCTGATCGAGAAATTCGGCAACCAGGGCAACGGTTCCACTGGGGTCCGCTACAAATTGGCCAGATTCGACTAGATCGATGAGTTTCGTTGCAGCAGCGGTCTGGACGCGCCAAGCCTGCTGACCAGCTTCACGATTGATAAAGTCTTGAAGCTGTTGGCTTTGGGTCATTGAGGCAGCTCCGGCAAGAAGCAAGACTTCCGTCGGCTCAATTGAGCTGAGTGCGACCTGGATGGGCGGCAAGACGCCAAGTACCGGGAAGGCGCATTGTGCTGCGACGGCGTCGAGCACGGTTACTGACGGCGCATTAGAGCCGATAATCACGCAGCTGGCGCCCAAAGAATTGAGGTATTGGCAGCTTCGCAGGGCAACCTCAAACAGTTCTGACGCTGATTTGGCACCATAAGGAAAGCTCGCGCGATCCGCGAAGTAGATCAGATCCACGGCCGGAAAGTGGTTGCGAAGGGCGCGAACTATGTCATAGCTGCCCAAGCCTGCGTCAAAGACTGCAATCGGGCCCACACTGGTGTCTTGGTCTGCCACAGGATCAGGCTAACACCGTGGCTAGTCTGCGGCCGTGTGTGCGGTTAAATGTGCCAAGAGCAGCGGGATCACCTTTTCAGGAACTTCCTCGGTCAGCCAATGGCTAGCACCGTCGAGCACTTCGAATCGATAGGGGCCATCAACAAAATCTCCAGTTGCTCGCGCTGCAACTTCACCTAGCGCCCGGTCGTCGCTTCCCCAGATGTACAACGTCGGCGTAGTCACTCGATCAGCTGCCGAGTTGAAGTGGTCGTCAGTTGCGCCGCGGTACCAGTTCAAAGTGGCGGTCAAAGCATTCGGCTCGGTCAATCGGACCAGGTTTTGTTCCACCAACTCTGCTGGAAATTTTCCGCCGTAGGTGGCGCGAAGCTTTGCGGCATCGTTGGCCAGCAAAGTCGATTCGGCAACACCTCCGTCTTGCCGAAAGAAGCGAACATAGTTGAGTCGCTCGCGCTGATCTGCATCGTTTTCCGCTGCTTTTTGCAGCGCTTTGGGGTGCGGTGTGGCAAGTACCGAAAGTGAATGCAGTCGATCAGGATTGCTGCTGGCTAAGGTCCAGGCGACCATGCCGCCCCAATCGTGGGCGACTAGATGGAACTTCCGAGCTCCTTGAGCATCCGCGAAAGCTAAAGCATCAGCTACCAAGTCTTCCATCGAGTAGTGTTCGACGCCGATTGGCCGCGCTCCCACCGCATAACCTCGTTGATCTACTGCAACGGCGCGGTAACCGGCATGTGCCAAGGCAATCAATTCCTCGGCCCATGAATCAGCAAATTCAGGCCAGCCATGCAGCAGATAGCACCAAATCGCCACTAGCTGGGTCGGCCGCGATTGCGGTGTGCTCGTGCTCGGCTACTGTGATTTTGAGATTTTCAAATCTCATTTGCGGCCACCTACCTTGACTTAGTTCGTGATCAAAATCATACTTAGGGCATTGTCTGGGTCAGTTGACCCACTTGGGGCTACGGTCCCAATCAGCAGTGATACCGAGGTGAATCCGTATGGCAAACGTTCCGGCGGCCGAACGCCGTCGTACTTTAATTGACGCCGCCTTTGTCATTATTGCTCGCGATGGCATCTCAGCGGCCAGCACCCGCGCGGTTTCACATGAAGCCGGAGCTTCATTGGCCAGCTATCACTATGCCTTCCACTCACAAGCTGAGTTAATGGAAGCGCTTATTGAAGACACTTTATCTTTTGAGCGACTTGGTCTTGAATCAGCAATGATCAACGCCACGGACCTGCGATCTACTATGCGGCTTTGCTTGCTGAACTATTTCGAAGGCCTCAAAGCCAACCCCCAGCGCGAAATGGCGATGCTCGAACTAACCCAATATGCTCTGCGTAAGCCGGGCTTGGAGCACTATGCCAGCAAGCAATATCAGCATTACTACACGCTAGCTGAAGGCATCATTGAAGCCCTGGCTATGGGGTTTGGTGTGATTTTTTCAACGCCAGCCGAAGTACTTGGCCGACTGATTGTGGTCTTTACCGACGGATTAACCACGACCTGGCTCGCCGAACGCAACGACCAACAAGCTTTGCAGAATATCGAGATGATGACCGACGTCCTGATGGGGTTCGTCCAAGGATATCCAGCATGACCGAACAATCAGTGGACCTGAGCCAGCTAGATCTTGGTTCGACGCAACTGCGCGCTGCCGCAACCGAAGCACGCTGGCGGACTCCGGAGAAATTTTGGCCGCGTATTGAAGCGGTAACCGCAGAGCTCGACCCGCCATTTGGGGTGGTGCACGTTCCGTCGCTTGCTTTCAATGCGCACGACCTGCTGCGTCGAGCCCAAGGGACGCCAATTCGAGTTGCTTCCAAGTCGATTCGTGTCCGTGAAGTTCTCGCGGCAACGCTGAAATTGGACGGCTATCACGGCGTGCTCGCATACACCTTGGCTGAGGCGAACTGGTTGGCCACGGATGCACCAGGTTGGGCAAGCATTGACGATGTGGTGGTTGCCTACCCCAGCGTAGACCGGGCTGCGATTAGAGTCTTAGCTGCTTCCGAAGCGCTTTCGCGTCGAGTCACTTTGATGGTGGATTCCATTGCGCAACTTGACCTGATTGACTCAATCATCCCGCCAGCGCAGCGGAATTCAGTTCGAGTTGCTATTGAACTTGATTGTTCCTGGGACACACCGGTCCTTGGCCGAGTAGGCGTCTGGCGCTCGCCAGTTCATTCACCCGATGATGCATTGAATCTGGCTCAGATTATTAATCGTCGGCCCGGCTTCACTTTGAGTGGCATGATGGGATATGAAGCGCAGATCGCCGGATTGGCGAATGCGCCGATTGGAAACGCAGCTCGTGGCGTTATGGTTCGTGAACTGCAGAAACGGTCTGGCGCAGAGTTGTTAGCGCGCAGGCAGAAGGCGGTGGCGTTGGTTCGGCAGGTCGCCGAGCTGGAGTTCGTCAACGGCGGCGGCACCGGTTCGCTTGAATACACACATAACGATCCATCGGTGACCGAAATTGCCAGTGGCAGTGGACTTTTTGGCCCGCGTCTGTTCGACAACTACGCACATTTCCAACCGGCGCCAGCGGCATCTTTTGCGCTCGACGTCGTTCGAAAATCAGTACCCGGCATTGCCACGGTCTTGGGCGGTGGCTGGATCGCCTCCGGACCGCCAGCGTGGGATCGGGCGCCGTATCCGGTCTGGCCACAAGGCCTTGAATACATCCCGCGCGAAGGCGCTGGCGAGGTACAAACTCCGCTCAAAGGGGATGCGGCAGTGTCGCTCTCAGCCGGTTCGAGAGTCTGGTTCCGGCACACGAAGGCGGGAGAGATTTCTGAGCATCTCAACGAAGTGTACTTTATTGACGACGACGGCGTGCTTGGCTCGGTGCCAACCTACCGGGGTGAAGGAAAAGCTTTCCTATGAGCGTTGAGACGAACGTGACAACCGGCCAATCCAGGCGGCGGCCTTGGCGCAATTGGGGCCGGAACCAGACTGCCTACCCGGCTGACTATGCCTTTCCGTCCAGTGTGGAATCGGTTCAAGAGACAGTCGAGCGGGCCCGTGCAGCCGGTCTGCCGGTGAAAGCAATTGGCGCTGGGCATAGCTTTACCGCCATCGCAGTAACCGATGGCGTGCAAATTGGGCTTGATGATCTGAGCGGTCTAATAGACGTCAATGTGCCCCAAAAGCAGGCGACCTTCGCCGCTGGAACTCGACTTTTCGACGTTCCAGGACTCTTGGCGCCGTATGGCTTAGCCATGCCAAATCTGGGCGATATTGATCGGCAAAGTTTGGCCGGCGCTATTTCTAACGGAACCCATGGCACCGGCTCAGCATTCGGCAGCATTGCAACCCAGGTAACCGGTGTCGTCGTGGTGACTGCCGATGGCACGCTCTTACGTGCTGATGAGAACCAGAACTCTGAACTGCTGCCAGCGTTACGGGTGGGGTTGGGTGCGCTGGGCATCATCGTTGAAGTGACGCTGCAACGCGTGCCGGCCTTCGGGTTGCAGGCGGTTGAGGCGCCGATTCAGTTAGAGGAGGTACTCAACACACTTGATGATCGTTTTGAGTTTCATTGGTTCCCACACAGCGCGGTAGCTTCGACGAAGTCGAACACTCGAATCCCCGAGGGTTCAGCACTCAAGCCACGCAGCGCAATGAACCGATTCATGAATGACACGGTAGTCGCCAATGGTGTCTACCGATCGCTCCTCAATCTGGAACGGCTTGTGCCAGCGATGATCCCGAGCGCGAATCGGATTGCCGCGCAACAGTTTGCGAACTCCGAGTACTCCGATCATTCTCATCGGGTGTTCGCAACCAGTCGGAGCCTCAAGTTTCGGGAAATGGAATATGCGTTGCCGCGCGAGGAGATTGTGCCGGTATTCAACCGGATTCGGCAGCTTATTGATCAGCGTGGTCTGCGAATAGAATTTCCGATCGAAGTTCGGGCCGCAGCGGCAGACGAGAATTGGCTATCAACAGCCTATGGACGCGAAACCGGTTATATTGCGGTGCACCGATTCTTCCGGCAGCCACACACAGAATTCTTCGCTGCCGTAGAGGAGATTTTTACCGCGCACGGCGGCAGACCGCACTGGGGTAAACTGCATAATCGTGACGCGGAATACTTGCGGAGCGTCTACCAAAAAATGCCCGATTTTTTGGCGCTTCGTCGGCAAATCGACCCCACCGGGGTTTTTAGCAATGATTATCTGCGCAAGGTACTAGGCAGCTGAGTCCAGAAGGTCTTTGAAGCGTGTGATGGTTTGATCAATCGCCTGTTGCGTGGCGGGTGCAAACGGTCCCATATTCAAGAAGCCATGAATCAGCCTCTGGAATTCGTGGAACACGACGTTATTGCCGGCCGATGCGAGCGCCTGAGCATAAGCTGCGCCCTGATCTTTTAGCGGATCGAACTCTGCGGTGACGATGACGGCAGGCGCTAAGTTGTGCAAATCTTGCGCGAGCAACGGTGAAACCCGCGGGTCACTGCGTAGCGATTTATCGCTGAAATATGCGGAGTCAAAGAGTCGCATCGCAATGGAATCCAGGTAGTAGCCATCGCTGTAGGCCAGCCCGGATGGGTAGGCCTTTGATCGGTCCGTTGCCGGGTAGATGAGTAATTGTGCGGCTATGTTTTCATTGCGAAGGGCTTGCGCAATAACTGCGGCAAAGTTTGCGCCAGCACTGTCGCCGCCGATGACCAGAGGCTTGCTCGCGCCACCGAGCTCCTGAAGATTCTCTAGCGCCCAGCGAGTTGCCGCGATTGAATCCTCCAGGCCAACTGGGAAGGGGTGTTCTGGGGCGAGGCGATAGTCAACGGCCATCAGAGTCATACCCAGCCCGTTGCTCAGTTCACGGCAGGGGATGTCATGCGAGTCTAGATCTCCGAGCACCCATCCACCGCCGTGATAGAAGACAAAAGTGCCCTTTGAATCTTCAACCGCAGGTGTGTAGATCCGAACCGGAATATTGCGTCCATCGGCTTCAAGAGTGCGATTGACTACCCTAGCCACGGGGCTGCGGAACTGATCCATAGTGACTGGATCTTGCCGTGATTTATATACCGCGCGCGCGGCAGCCGCATCCACCGTGCTCTCGGTAACTAGCGGCGGAAGTTGGGCCAAAATTGCAGCAATTGCAGCAATTGCAGCAATTGCAGCAATTGCAGCAATTGCGGGATCTAGGGGCACGCTATTCTCCTGAATCGCCTCGGCTCAACACTGAGGCAAGGCCTGCTCTGATCAACGGATGGTCCTCGCCGACAAGGACTCGAAGCTGCTTTTCCACTGCTCCCAGCCTAAACGACACCGTTACCAGCAACGTGCGGCAGCTGACCGGCAGCCAGAAATGGTGCGGGTGCGCCAAGAAATTGCCTTAGCGCACCCGCGTTACGTCAATCTGGTCAATTGGGCTTAGGAGCCAGAGACTCCCGAAGTCTTGGTGATCCACGAAAGACTCTGCGAGATCGAAGCGTGGTCGTTGTTGTATCGCGTGAAGTCGGAAGGGTTCGGCGTAGGCAAAATGCTCGACGTCGAAAGTACGCCAACCAGCTTGCCGTTGACGACCAATGAACCGCCAGAATCGCCGCTGAGCGTGTGGCCACTTTGCGACTTCGTATTCACGCTCACTCCGCCGTACGTGTCCGTACCCTTACCGGCAACTTTTACGCTCGCGGTTTTTAAGCTCGGCGAGCCCAAGTTTGATCCTTCGGTCTCATCACCCCAGCCAAACACCGTCGCGGTAGCTCCAGTGCTGGGGAAACTGCTTGCAAGACCAATGTAAGTTCCCGTGTGCGGCGACGAAAGCTTCAGCAAAAGAACATCGTTGTTCGTCGGAGAAGCGTAGCGTGCGGCAACCGTGCGGACGGTTCCGCCAGAGCCCTGGTCAGTTGCGTCGAAACGCACCGATTGCAAATCAGAGCTATTGCAGTGTTTCGCGGTAATAACCCAGTCTGCCGAAATCTGGCTGCCAGTGCAGCCAACATTCGTGCCAGTGGAGTCGAAAGATATCTGCGCAGGATAAGGGGCTGCCGAGATTTTCACGTAAGAACCTCCAGCAATGCGCGGGGAAACCGCGCCGCTGTTGGTAACCGGGGCCGCCTGGGCAGCACTGACCGGGACAAGCAGGACTGCGGCAAATGCAGCACCGGCCATAAGACGTTTGAGCTTCACTGTGATTCCTTCCCTAAGAAAACCGGCCTGCGATGGAGCGGTTGCCCCACCAAGACTCAGCTTCAGGGCTGTATTGGAGGGATCTCACCCCTTCCACACAACCCAAACCGACTGAAATGCCACTGAGTTAAACCTGGTATTTTCCTGAATCTCAACTTAACGTAAGCCGTGAGTTTGTTGCCTGCTAAAACCATCGTCAGTGATCGGGCCCTTGGGTTAGCCCAAGGGCCCGATTGCCCTATCTGCACCATGGGCCGGCGCCGAGCTCTCCGGAAGAATAAGAAGCAGCAAATACTCCGAAAGATAAAGGCCATGGACGAATCTACCCAGCAGCTACTCAAACGAACCGAGGGGCTTAGCCTGTCGTATCGGTTTTTCTGGCGCTTCCAATAAGGCATGCTCGGTTTTTTCGGGCCGCCAGATAACGGTCCTGGCGGTGGTCCCCGTGGCGCGCTATTGCGCGAAAGACTGGCCAAAGTAGAAAGCTTCGCGCAGCAGCAACTTCCGCTGAAAGATTGATTCGTTTAACCGGACTGCGCTAAAACAAAAGGCAAAACGCTGCCAACGCCAGCCTGCCGGAGCGCGCGGGCGGTAATGGTGAGCGTCCAACGACTGTCCACCAAGTCATCAATCAGCAACACCGTCTGCTCTGCTGGCAACTCCGCGGTAATACCAGCCGGTACTGCAAATCGCTCCCACAAGCCGGCGAGCCGATACGCGCTATTGCCGCCCCGCGAGCCGGTTGGGCCGCCGTCGAGAATTGCCAACTCACCTAAATAAGGCAACTGACCAATCCGCGCGATTCCTTCCGCAAAAGATCGCGTAAGCAGCGGTTTACTGCGTGAGGGAACCGACACCACCGCAGCGGGTCGGCCAGCTCCCGACCAGCCCTCAGCCGCCCAATCTTTCATCACTTCCACGCAAGCGGCAAGGAGCTCTTCGCTGATCGGCGCATCCGGAGCACCCTCTGCAAAGCGCTCTCTGAGCGGCCCACCCCAGCCCAAATCGGTAAGTCTGGCCAGGACTCGACCTTCAGCGAAAAGTTGATCAGCCGGGATTTTTCCTTTGACTGGCACGCCGAGTCGGTCCATACCAGAGGGCCATTGCGCACGCGGTTCCAGCGCCAAACCTGCGCGCCGAAGGGTTTGAGCTGCCGCTTCCAATTCGCTGCCACGAACTTCAGCCGAGAACCAGCGTCCAGCACAGTTATCGCAACGACCGCATGGTGTGGCCGTTGAATCATCCAAGGCAGCGGCCAAGTATTCCATCCGACAACCAGCAGTTTCTTCGTAGACAAGCATCGAATCCTGCTCATCTACTCGGGACTGCGCAATTCGGGCATAACGCTCCGCATCGTAATTCCACGGCTGCCCGGTGGCTCGCCAGCCGCCAGAAACCCGCTCCACCGCGCCGTCTACCGCCAAGACTTTGAGCAACAATTCCAACGGAGTCCTGCGGACATCGACTCGCACTTCAATAGCCGCACTAGACATCGCTGCTCCTGCCTCGGCCAAGGTCTGCAAAACCGCATCGGCATTAACTTGCGATGGCATTGAGGCGGTAGCAAAATACTTCCAAATGTCTTGATCTTCACTACCCGGAAGCAACACCACATCAGCATTTTCGGTGCTACGACCGGCACGGCCAATCTGCTGATAGTAAGCAACGGGGGACGACAGTGCACCCAAGTGCACTACGAAACCCAAGTCCGGCTTATCAAAGCCCATCCCGAGCGCACTGGTGGCCACAAGCGCCTTGACCTGGTTGTCCTTGAGTAATTGCTCGGCATTTTCACGCTCAGCTGTGTCAGTTCTACCGGTATAAGCAAGAACTTTATGACCGCGCTCGGCCAATAGTCTAGCCGCGTCTTCGGCAGCAGAAACCGTCAACGTGTAGATAATCCCGCTGCCGGGCAGGTCTTCCAGATGACTCAACAGCCAGCCCAGTCGATCGCGAGAGTCATTGAGGCGAAGCACGCCCAAGCGCAGCGATTTGCGCGCTAGCGGGCCACGAATCGTGAGGACCTGTTCGGCTAGTTGCTCTTCGATGTCTGCCACAACGCGCGAATTTGCGGTCGCCGTCGTTGCCAGCACAGGGACTGTGCCTGGTAATTGCGAGATCAGCTCGGCAATTCGCCGGTAATCCGGCCGGAAGTCATGGCCCCAGTCTGAAATACAGTGCGCCTCGTCGATCACGAGCAAACCAGTTCGGCGGATCAGATCCGGCAACTGCTCATCTCGAAAGCGCGGGTTATTGAGTCGCTCCGGTGAGACCAGCAATACATCAACTTCATCAGCGGCGAGCGCGTCCCGGACTAGATCCCATTCCGTCGCGTTTGCTGAGTTGATGGCGACGGCGCGCACGCCAGCACGGGCAGCTGCCGCCACTTGGTCTCGCATCAAGGCCAGCAGCGGCGAAACTATCAGCGTCGGACCGGCCCCGCGAGCCCGCAGCAGCAACGACGCAACAAAGTAAACCGCGGATTTCCCCCAACCGGTGCGCTGTACCACCAAGGCTCGCCGTCCGCCGTCGACTAGTGCTTCGATCGCTTCAAACTGACCCGGATGGAAGTCCGCTTCTGGCGCACCTACTAAAGTGGCGAGAATTTTCTGGGCATCGATCCGGGTTTTCTCACTCGCAGCGCTCATAGAGTGAAGTATTCCAGGCAGCCCCGACAACGACGATTTAGTCAGATCTAGTAGGCTCGTCCCGTGAGTAGCAACGAGACACCTCTTGACCTTTCCGCCTCTTTCAAGGCCTACGACGTGCGCGGAATCGTCGGTGAAAGCATTACAGCACCGATGGTCGAAGCCATTGGCGCGGCTTTCGTGGACGTACTGAATCTTTCCGGACAAACCGTGCTCGTGGGCGGCGATATGCGGCCTTCGTCTCCGGAGTTCTGTCAAGCATTCGCGCACGGGGCAAACTTGCGGGGAGCCGATGTAAAACTGCTAGACTTTATCTCTACGGATGAGCTCTACTTCGCCTCTGGCCATTTCAGCGCTGCCGGTGCGATGTTCACCGCAAGCCATAATCCAGCTGAGTACAACGGCATCAAGATGACCCAGCCGGGTGCCGTCCCGTTGTCCTCCGAATCTGGTTTGCAGGAGATTCAGGAACTCACCGCCAAGTACCTCGCCGAAGGCATCCCTGCAGCGGAAAAACCAGGCCAAATGGGCGTCCGCGATGTGCTCGAGGATTACTCGCGGTACTTACGCTCCTTAGTGGACCTTTCCGGCTCACGACCTTTGAAGGTTGTAGTAGACGCTGGCAATGGCATGGCTGGCTTGACCACGCCAGCGGTGCTGGGCGATCAGCTGCTCAAGGCTTTGCCCTTGGAAATTGTGCCGATGTACTTCGAGCTAGACGGTACCTTCCCTAATCACGAAGCGAATCCGCTGGAACCTGCCAACCTCGTTGACTTGCAGGCCGCCGTCGTCAAACACGGCGCGGACATTGGTCTGGCTTTCGATGGCGACGCTGACCGCTGCTTCGTGATTGACGAAAAGGGCGATCCGGTCTCTCCTTCCGCGGTAACCGGTCTGGTTGCCCGGCGTGAAATTGCTCGGGCGAAAGCCGCGGGCGAAGAACACCCCGCAATCATCCACAACCTGATTACCTCGCGCGCGGTGCCAGAATTGGTGATCGCCGACGGCGGTCGTCCGGTCCGGACCCGAGTGGGTCACTCGTTTATCAAAGCCGTGATGGCCGAAGAGGGTGCTGTTTTTGGTGGCGAGCACTCGGCGCATTACTACTTCCGTGATTTCTACAATGCAGATACCGGCATGTTGGCCGCCATGCATGTACTGGCCGCGCTCGGCGAGCAGTCCTTGCCCTTATCAGAGCTTGGTGCCGAATACGAGCCTTATGTTTCTTCGGGCGAAATCAACTCCAAGATCGAGGACAAGGCGGCGGCTGTTAGTCGAGTCCACGAAATCTATGCACGCGAAGACGTCACGGTAGACGAATTGGACGGCGTCACCTTCTCCGCGAATTCGGGTGACTGGTGGTTCAACTTACGCCCGTCCAATACCGAACCGTACTTGCGCTTCAATGGCGAAGCCAAGGACCGTGCAACGTTGGAAGAGCTCCGCGACGCGGTACTAGCGCTGGTCCGGAGTTAGTCCTCGTCTAACGCAAAGCCACCTGGCTATCTGAAACCGGGATGTGAGCTTAGCCTAGGCGCTCTTTGAGACCTTCGAGTTCGCCAAGTAGCTCTTCGGGTAGCGAGCCACCAAAGCGGCGGTACCACTCGTCGATGCTCTCTGCTTCAGCAGCCCATTCCAGCGCATCCACGTTTAATGCCGCGGAAAGCTGCTCGTCGGAGATATCCAGGCCGTCAAGGTCCAAGGATTCTTTGGTCGGCACAAAGCCGATCGGAGTTTCGACGGCGTCAGCCTTGCCCTCAATCCGCTCAATAGCCCATGTGACTACCCGCGAGTTATCGCCGAAGCCAGGCCAGGCAAAGCCGCCATCAGCAGTGCGGCGGAACCAGTTCACCAGGAAGATCTTCGGCAACTTCTCCTGGTCGCCTTGCTTGGACAGCTCAACCCAGTGCTTCAAGTAATCACCAGCGTCGTATCCGATGAATGGCAGCATGGCCATCGGATCGCGCCGGACGACGCCGACGGCGCCAGCAGCAGCCGCAGTGGTCTCCGAAGAGAGCGTAGAGCCCATGAAGATGCCGTTGGTCCAGTCACGAGATTGCGTCACCAAAGGGATCGTGGTCTTGCGACGGCCGCCGAACAGGATCGCAGACAGCGGCACGCCGTCAGGCTCGTTGTACTCGGGAGCCAACATATCGATCTGGTCAATTGGTGTGCAGAAGCGCGAGTTCGGGTGAGCCGCTGGCTCTGCGGAATCCGGCGTCCAGGAGTTTCCACGCCAATCGGTCAAGTGCGACGGCGTCTCGGTGGTCATACCTTCCCACCAGACTCCGCCGTCGTCAGTTAGCGCAACGTTGGTGAAGATTGAGTTGCCCTTGGCAATCGCCCGCATCGCGTTCGGGTTGGTATCCCAGCCGGTTCCCGGAGCCACACCGAACAGGCCAGCCTCCGGGTTGACGGCGCGCAGCGCGCCCTCGTCGTCGAAATTCATCCAGGTGATGTCATCACCCAGTGTCTCAACCTTCCAGCCCTTGATCGTTGGATCCAAGAGTGCGAGGTTAGTTTTGCCACAGGCAGAGGGGAAAGCCGCCGCCATGTAGTACGTCTTCTGCTCTGGCGAAGTCAGCTTAAGGATGAGCATGTGCTCGGCCAGCCAGCCCTCATCGTGCGCCATTACCGAGGCGATCCGCAGCGCGTAACATTTCTTGCCCAACAAAGCGTTGCCACCATAGCCGGATCCATACGACCAGATTTCACGACTTTCCGGGAAGTGCACAATCCACTTCTCGTCATTGCACGGCCACGGCACGTCAGCCTGACCTGGTTCTAACGGTGCACCTAGGGAGTGGATAGCTGGCACGAAGAAGGCATCCGGCTCTTCAATCTTGCGCAATACCTCAGTGCCGATTCGCGCCATGATGCGCATTGACGCGACGACGTAGGCAGAATCAGTGATTTCGACGCCGAATTTGGGGCTCTTCGCATCCAGGTGCCCCATCACGAACGGGATCACATACATCGTGCGGCCACGCATCGAACCCTTGAAAAGCCCGCTGAGTTTGGTCCGCATTTCGGCGGGCTCCATCCAATTATTGGTGAAGCCGGCATCGTGCTCTTTCTCGGAACAGATGAAAGTCTGCTCCTCAACGCGAGCAACGTCCTTCGGGTCTGAGAACCCGGCAAAAGAGTTGGGGAAGAGTTCCGGATTGAGCCGGGTAAGCGTTCCTGCCGCTACAAGCTCATCGGTCAATCGGGTGTTTTCCGCTTCGGAACCGTCAACCCAATAGATCGACTCAGGCTGGGTCAGCTCGGCAACTTCAGCCACCCAATCGAGCAGACGCTTATTAGTTGTGGGTGCAGTATCCAAAACTGGCTGTGCGGTGAGGCCCATGATCTTCCCTTCATCGGGTCAGGTGATGCCATTCAGATTAGGGGGAGGTGGGCCGAAAATTGGGTAGATTTATTTGGAGCTCACTGAAGGACAGATTGACAAAAGGTCAAATTTCCTTGAATTTACAAGGATTTTGAAATCTTCATTATTGACCCTCTGTGACTAAGGTCACATGTACCGGTCTAGGTAAAAAGTCTTTTTCCACACTTGATGCGACATTTTCCCAAACCGTCAGCCTGGCCTGCTTTACTTGCTGAAGACTCTACAGGAGGATCATGAAACGCTCGCCGCTCATTAGCGCGACCTCGGCTCTACTCGGCCTTGCCCTCGTCGCAGCCTCAACATCATGCGCCGGGCATCTGCCCAGCCAATCAGAAGAATCCGCACCAGCTGCGGCCTTCTCCGCACAGGGCACCGGCGGGGCTGTGGTCTCAGATACCGTCCAGTCAACACAGGCTGGAATCTCAGTGCTCGCTGCGGGCGGCAGCGCGGCAGATGCAGCTGTCACCGTGGCGGCCACTTTAGGCGTAACGGACCCATTTGTGTCGGGTCTGGGTGGCGGCGGATACCTTGTCTGCTACGAGGCAAAAACGGGCAAGGTCAGCACCATTGATGGCCGGGAAACCGCACGTGCAGCAGATGGACCCACACTGTTCCTCGACCCAACTACTGGTAAGCCCTTGAGCGCCACCCAAGCAAACGTTGGCGGCATTGCGGTAGGTGTGCCCGGTCAACTGGCCCTATGGAAACGGGCACTAGACCGCTGGGGCAAGCGGGGACTCACTAATGCGCTGACGCCAGCCGTAGAGCTCGCTGATCGCGGCTTCCCGGTTACTACCGCCCTACATAACCAAATAGCGGATAGCCAGAAGACTTTCGGCACATTTAGTACTACTTCCGCAACCTAACTTACCGGGGGGGCAGTCCGCTAGCCGCTGGTACCACGTTGAAAAACCCGGAGCTTGCGCAAACGTATCGAACTATCGCAGATAAAGGCCTAGCTGGCTTCTATCAAGGCGAAATAGCTCAAGACTATAGTCAACGCCGTAAACGAGCCTCCTTTGGCTAGTGGGAAAAGTGCGCTCGCCGGAAAAATGACCGGCGCCGATCTTGCCAGCTATTCGGCTCTAGATGCCGAACCGATCCAGAGCAGCTATCGCGGGCTGGACGTATATGGCATGGGCTCATCGTCCTCCGGTGGGGTGACCGTAGGCGAGGGACTGAAAATCCTGGAACAGTTCCCCTTGAAGGACGAGTCAAAAGCGACCGCGACCATGCGGTTCCTTGAAGCGAGCAAGCTGGCCTTTGCTGATCGCAACGCTTATGTGGGTGACCGCGGGTCGGTCAACGTGCCAGATGCGGTATTGCTTTCAGATAGTTTCGCGAAGTCCCGCGCCTGCCTGATCGACCCAGCTAAAGCGCTACCTGCGCCACAACCTGCCGGCGCATTAGATGCTAAGAGGTGTTCCACACCAGCAGCGAGCACGCCCGAGCCAGTGGAGGGTCAGCACACCAACCATTTTGTGGTCACCGATGCTGAAGGAAATATCGCCTCCTACACAAACACCATCAACTTTTATGGTGGTAGTGGAATTCTGGTTCCGGACCGCGGATTCTTGCGCAATAACGAGCTCACCGACTTTGATTTCGCTGCCTCCTCCCCGGGTGCGACTGATCCAAATTTTCCGGCGCCTGGCAAACGACCAAGATCATCCATGTCACCAACCATTGTGCTGAAGGATGGGAAGCCATTCCTTGCCCTAGGTTCGCCCGGTGGATCGACCATCATCACAACGGTGTTGCAGGTATTGATGAACCGGATCGACTTAGGCATGTCGTTGTCCGAAGCCGTGGCAGCACCGAGGGCATCGCAACGCAACAGTACCTCGACGCTCGTCGAACCTGCCTTTGAGAAGCTACCTGAAGCGGATCAGGCCAAGGCTGCTGGTTACAAGTTCGAAGTAGTACCAACCCCTGATCAAAATCCGGCGAGCGTTACGCCGCCAAGAATCGGTGTGGTGGCGGTATTGGAGTTCGGAGCAAGCGAATCGGGGACTGAGGTTAAGATCACAGCGGTTGGCGAAAAAGACCGCCGTGGCGGGACTAGCGCGGCGGTGGTAACGCCGTCGTCATAAGCGAAACGGGTAGCTAACACGTCTTCTGGCTCGCCGACAGAAAATCCGATTTGATGCTGAGCCATGATTCGCGCTACAGTTGTCTTCGGACTTTTGGCCAGTAAATTGCGGGCGTAGCTCAACGGATAGAGCATCTGACTACGGATCAGAAGGTTGGGGGTTCGAATCCCTTCGCCCGCACAGATAGCAGCCCCTCACCCTCGAGTGAGGGGCTGCTATCTGTTAAGGCCCAGGGTGCTAAGCCAGGAAGCACGGTGAAGGAACAGCAGTCGAACTAACATCAGCTGCGCTAGGCAACAAGTTGTCCGAGCACCCCATTGATGAGGCACCCGGACAACTTGTTTTGCTATTCAGAAATGAATCGATAACTACAAATCAGCTTCGTGCCCATTGCTGATTGGTGCCGTCAGTGCAGGTCCAGACTTTGACCGCAGAGCCTGCCACCGTCGATCCGTTCATCACATCGAGGCAGAGGTTCGATGATCCTGACACTATCGAACCGTTGGCCTTGAGCGCCGATTTCTGGTTGCTCCCACCGTTGCAATCCCAGACCCCGACGGTTGAACCTGGCGCGGTCTTGTTATCAAAGAGGTCCAGGCATTTACCGTTGGTATCGAGCTTCAGCTCGCCAGCGGCGGTGACCGTCCATTTCTGATTCACCGCGCCAGCACAGTCGCCAATATCCACCGTTGCACCGTTGCACCGTACTTTGCGCCGCAGTTTCGAGGCAACGCGAGGAGGCGGCTCCCACCAAGGTAAATGCAGAGCTAGACACTGAAGTCTCCTGGAGCGAGAGCGTCTGACTTTGCGGCGTACTGGTGTCCGCCGTGCCGGTACCGCTATTGCTCCAGTTCCGGAACGGACTCGTTTGAACTTTGGCACTGCCCAGGCTGATCACTAGTCCGCTGTAGCGGTTAATGATGCGGAAATTCCCGCTCTGATCTGACTGCGCTTGAACAAACCACTGCTGGCCAACATTACTTGCGCTAAGTGCGCCCAATACTGGTGCCGTGCCCCAAGCCCGGTTGGCCGTCGTCGTCGGCACACCAAGCGCTAGACCGGAGTCGGCGTTGGTGATCGAGTACGAGCCGTCGTTATTGCTGCGGAATCGCCAAGCTTCTGAGGCAGCGCCAGTAGGCGTGGATTTGGCCGCAGTTGCATTTCCGGCTGGCGTCAAGATTGTTCCGGCCCCGGACTTGATCAAATAGGCCTTAGCCGGATCAACCACGGGTGCTGCTGGAGCGCTGGACCCAATGGTTACATCAACGTATTCGCCGTCAGACTGATTGCCGTTAGCCTGTTTGGAGCAACTAATGGAGCAATATGACCGGAAGGTCTTGCCCAAGATGTTTCCGGTTGTCCCGGTGGCAGAATCAACCATCCAGCGGTACCAGGATGACGTCGAATAGTTCGGTGCAGCACCCAGATCAGTCCACTTCTGCGTTGCTAAATCTTTAGTGCCGTAAAAGTGCAGCGGCTGAATTCCGTCGGTTTCCGGCGTACCGATGTACATTCCTAGATAGGCGCTGTAAGAAACATTCATCACGAACAAATCAGAGCGCTTGAGAAGCTTCCCTGCGGCAATTTGCTGACTCGCGGTGCCGGTATTGGCCGGGTTGTAATCCTTGGCTGTGGGTACATAGCAATCTGGGTAAGTGGTTGAAGTGGAGACGATATTGCTCTCTTTGCCGCCTAGGCCGTCAGTCTGCCATTTGCCTTCGAAATATTTCTGCCATGATCCCGGTGCCATCTTTTGCGAGATCGGCGCACGAGCAACATGTTCCGAAAAACCGTTCCAGCCGCCGTTTTTGTCAACAACCCGTGAGCCGTAATACACGTAGAAATAGCCCGACGCCGTATCCACCAGCAAGCGCTGGTCACCGTCGCCGTAGTAGTACGTCTGGTTGGGGAACTGCGTAGTGTCGCCGCGAGTGGTGCTGTAGGGCGAGGTAATGACCTTGTCTTTGATCTTCCAGGTCTTGCCTTGATCGCTAGAAACCGCGTAGTCAATTGCGTCGCGAGTAGCTCGCGTTATTCGGCGCATACGTCGATGTCAGACCCGTTGGGCTGTTATTGCAGCGCCAGGTAGTGTCATTGTTTTTATCTTGCGAGTTGGCTGGATTGACCGCATCGCTGGTGGGGGATTTCTTGGCATCGTCGAAGCTTGTGCCTGTATAGAATTCCCATTCGCGTGGATTTGATTGCAGGTCAGCGCCGTACAGCGCGGCAGCTTGCTGGAAGTAGAACTTGCCATCCTTATCGATATAGGGGCTAGCTGGCGTATCGGTGGGGTACGCATAGGACTTAGTCGGTCCCGTCGAAATTGTGTAGCTGTCGGCAGCTTGGGCTTGCGCTGGCACCATCGCCAGCGTCAAACAGCTGGCCGCCAAGCCTGCAACCAGCACGCGTGCAGTGTGCATTTTCATCGAATCCCCTCTCGCGGCACTAAATCTCACAGCACCGAACAGAATATGACACGTAATGATTCATTATAGGTGATTAAGATCATGATTGATCAAAGGGCACATTGCAAGCCTCGTGGTGATTTTGTCGAAAATCGACCCGTAACACGACGATGGCCCGCAGCTGCCAGCTACGGGCCATCGCACTGGCTGAACTACTAAGCCAAGATCCTCAGGGTGATGCTTCGAGCCTCTGGCCGTAGCGTATAGCTCGGCCAAACGTCCGGCCCGCAAGCCCGCGAGCCAAGCCCGTGCTGTGCCGCATCCAAATAAAGATAGGAACCGGACGACGTCGGCAACTCATGCGGGTGTCCGGCTGCGGTTAGTTCCTCAGCCGTGTAACGAAACAAGGTGAAACCTGGTCGCCGCCCTTGTTGGTCGGCAAATGCCCGGATCGACAATCGCCGCTGACCCGCAGCCAGCAAATCCAGCTCACGTAAGCCCGAGCGATGACCGGTTTCCTGCGGCCGCGCATAACCGGCCGACAGCGCATCAATACCTAGCTCGAAGCGACCTACGGCAGCAGCCCGCATGCTGTCCGGGTAAGACTCAGCAGGTCCTTGGCCAAACCAGCGCGCGCCGTCGATCACTGCAGGTAGATCAAACCGTACGCCGATCCGGGGCCACACCGAAGTCCAACCCCGCGAAGGCTCAATGTCGATCCCCAGCACCAACTCATCATCAACAAACTGCCACAGCACAGTGCTACGCACGTATTCCCGAGAATCTGCCGCGGCCGATCTGGTCACGGTACGCACGAAGCCTTCGCCAACTTCTTGCGCATCCAATCGATGCTCCAAGCGATCTAAGCCTGCGCTATGCCAAAGAGCCGCAACGGCAGGTCCGGGCTTCCCCCACCCACCGGTGGCAACCGGATCGCCGTCGTCGTAGTTCCCAAACGACGCGCCTTCATCGTTATCGGTTGGCGCACGCCACAGCTGCAATTGTGGGCCGGCAATTTCTAGGCCAGCAAGTTCAGTCAGCACCCCGTGGCTAAAAACCGCCGACCCAAGTCGAATAGTCTCGCTCACCCCATTATTCATAACAACGCCAAGCGGCCTTGCTGGCACAGCCGTTACCACAGCAGCCTGAATCTGGTTCTGCGCGGAAGCCACAATGTGTCCTGCTTCCGCCCAGTTAGTTGGCGCTTTCAAAGCGGCGGTGACGGTTAACCACAATTCGCCAGTGGCATCGGGAGTCGGCGGCATCGGAACAATGGCATCGTCACCGGCCGATATCTGTGGGAGCGCCAAAATCCCGCTCGAATGCTGCTCCCCATCACGGTCGATAGTCCAGCTAAATTCCAGATCCGAAGTATCAGCGGAATGCCGCAAATTGCTCAGCCGCACCGAATCCGCATCGAAACTGAACAGGATCGGCTGCACCACAGCTTTGTACTCATGCAATCCCGGTGTAGGCGTTTCATCGCTGAGAATCATGCCATCCATCACGAAATTGCCATCATGAACCACTTCGCCAAAGTCGCCGCCATAACCATAAAAAGGCTTCCCTGCTGGGGTGCGGGTCAGCAGGCCGTGATCACGCCATTCCCAAACGAATCCGCCGTGCAAGCGTGGATGCTGCCACACTAGATCTTCATACTGATCAATCGCGCCCGGGCCATTACCCATCGCGTGCACGTATTCACAAAGCAAGAACGGCTTGCCGCGCTGGCGAATAGATTCAGCAACTGAACAGTTATAGAGCTGAGTTGGCAAGTCTTGTGCAATGGAAAGCAAAGCCGGAACCGGCGCATACATCAGCGAGTAAACGTCCGTATATGCGCCCGCATGATCACCTTCGTAGTGCACCGGACGGCCCGCGTCCCGCCGATGCACCAAGGAAGACATTGCGGCAAGATTCGCCCCAGTTCCTTACTCATTTCCCAATGACCACATCACTACGCAGGGGTGGTTTTTATCCCGCTCCACAGTGCGCTCAATTCGATCCAAATAGGCATCACGCCAGCGTGAATCATCACTTGGGTTACTGATCCAACCGCCCTTTTCAAAGCCATGCGTTTCCAGATCGCACTCGTCGATAACCCAAACCCCTAGTTCGTCCGCCAAATCAAGCAACCGGGGGTGTGGTGGATAATGGCTGGTCCGGATCGCATTGATATTGAACCGTTTCATCTGTGCCAGGTCTGCCCGAGCGTGTTTTTCGTCAAAAACGCGACCTCGCTCGGGGTGAGCTTCATGTCGATTAACACCGTGGAAAACCATGCGCTGACCATTGACCAAAAATTGATCACCAATAATCTGCACGGTACGGAACCCCGTCCGCAATCGAACTACTTCGCCAGCCGAAATGACTTCAACGTCGTAAAGCCTTGGCGACTCAGCAGTCCACGCTTGCACTGAACCACAGTCGATTATGGCTACCTCGGCAGCAGATTCCCAACGTTGTTCAATACCTAATTCGGCCACCCGAAAGGTGATCGGATAAGCGGTTGGCTGGGCCTTAATTTCCACGTCGAGATCTCCCTGCCCAGCCAAGAAGCCGGCGCGAATCCAGACATCGTCGATGCCGCCAGCTGGCCGGGACATGAGTGTGACCTCGCGGAAAATACCAGGTAACCACCATTGGTCTTGATCTTCCAAATAGCTTGCCGCCGACCACTGATGCACCCGAACTGCCAAGAGATTTTGACCAGACTGCAGCGCCGCGCTGACATCAAATTCCTGGACCAACCGGCTGCCTTTGCCCACTCCAATTTCGACGCCGTTGAGCCAGACTCGGTAGGTGGACTCCACGCCGTCGAACCTCAGCAATACTCGCTCGGCGGCGGACCAATCTGCAGGCAGCTCAAACCAGCGTCGGTAATCGCCGGTTGGATTCTGCTCGGGAACATGCGGGGGATCGATCGGAAAGGGAAACTGCACATTGGTGTAGATCGGCTTGCCGTATTTTGGCTCGCCGTCAGCTAAGCCTTGGAGCACCCAATGCGACGGGACCTGCAGCACGTCCCAGCCGCCGTCGTCGTAATCGAGGGAAGTCATCGATAATGCGGATTCGCCGGCCGGGAGTGCCCGATCGCCAGCTAGCGTTCCCGGCGCCGCTGGCAGCATCCGGAATTGCCAATCGCCATTGAGCGGCAGCACCGCAGCGTCGGAGTTCAGCCACGATCTTGGCGCGGTTCTCAGCCCACGGCCAGGCGCGGTATCCGTGATGTAGCCAGCGTTCATTTCCTGATCCGTCATTTAGCTGAACCTTTCGTCAGGCCTCCGCGCCAGAATCTCTGCAAGACCATCATGGCAATTGCTCAGAGGATAGTCGACCCGCAAGTGGCTGTGGCAAAGCAATTGCTCGCCTATCTCAGCCTCTTGATCGAGCCTGCTTGAGTTAGGCTCGGAGCATGACTGAGGAACGTTCTGCGGAAACATTCGACGTAATCGTCATCGGCGCAGGAGCCGTCGGGGAAAACGTTGCCGACCGAGCGGTAAAGGGCGGCCTCAGCGCGCTGCTCATCGAATCAGAACTGGTTGGCGGTGAGTGTTCTTATTGGGCTTGCATGCCTTCTAAGGCCTTGATTCGGCCAGCTACCGCGCTCAAAGCGGCACAAAGCCTGGCCGGTTCGCGCGAAGCGGTTAGCGGAAAAATTGATGCCGATGCCGTGCTGAAGCGACGGAATTCTTTTACCGCAGATTGGCACGACGACGGTCAGGTTGCTTGGGTTGACGGTGCCGGGATCAAGTTTATCCGCGGCAAAGCTAGGCTCACCGGGAAACTCAGCGTTGATATTTCCGCCCCGGATGCCGGGGTCCAATCTGTCCAGGCGCGCTACGCCGTCGTACTGGCCACCGGATCCCAACCAACACTGCCGCCGTTTACTGGTCTAAAAGACATCGAGTTCTGGGGCACTCGAGAGGCAACTAGTTCACAACGCGTGCCCGAAAGTCTCATCGTGATTGGCGGCGGGGTTGCCGGCGCAGAATTGGCCCAGGCCTACGCCCGCCTTGGCGCTAAGGTCACTCAATTAGTTCGCAGCGGACTGCTTAACGTCGCGCCGGCCGAGGCTCGGCAGCTAGTACGCCAGGCGTTCCAGCAGGACGGTATTGACCTTCGCGAGAACACCTCGCCACGCTCGGTTAGCCGCGATTCCGACGGCGTGCACGTTGAACTAGACGGCGAAACGATTCATGCCGAAGAGCTGCTGGTAGCTACTGGCCGCGCACCCGCGCTTGCCGATGTCGGGCTAGAAGGCCTCAATCTGCAAGCCTATGACCCGGCAAAATCCCACCTTTCCACCGACGAAAGTGGCCGAGTTGACGGCACTGACTGGCTATATGCGGTAGGTGATGCTGCCGGAAAAGTACTGCTCACTCATCAGGGCAAATACGAGGCTCGGATTACTGGTGATGCGATCGCGGCTCGCGCCAAGGGGCCAGTGGAGTCAAAGCGCTGGAGCAAGTTCGCACAAACCGCAGACGAGCTCGCGGTACCCAGCGTCATCTTCACTGATCCAGAGGTGGCGCTGGTCGGCCGGAATGTGGCTCAAGCCAACTCAGACGGCGTCAGGGTCACTGAGGTTTCATTACCAATCGCCGTCGCCGGATCTAGTCTCTACGCCGACGACTATCAAGGCTGGGCACAACTAGTCATTGATGCGGAGAGAGAGGTGATTATCGGAGCCACTTTTGCCGGGCCCGACGTTGCCGAGCTCTTACATTCGGCAACTATTGCCATTGTGGGTGAGGTTCCCTTGAGCCGTTTGTGGCACGCGGTTCCGTCATACCCCACGATTAGTGAAGTCTGGTTGCGACTGCTTGAAAAGCTGGGCCTCTAAGCCTGCGCCATATGCAAGATGGGGTACGGATTCCCCTCCGCATCTGTCTCGGAGCGACCCGTTGACACAAAGCCCATCCGTTCATAAAAGCCGCAGGCACGAGGATTTTGTTCGTTCACATCCACGGTAAGTGGCCCTAGCTCTGCAACTGTTCGCTCCACAAGCGAACGACCAATGCCCTGGTTATGCGCATTCGGGTCAACAAAAAGCATCTCTAGCTTGGCCTCGTCTAATCCGGCGAAGCCAATTAATTTCCCGCCGTCAGACTCCGAGACAAGGACCCGCAGTGCCGGTAGGTATTCGTAATGAACCTTAGGCTCCCAGTTGTCAATCTGTTCGGGCGTAACGAAAGCGTGCGTAACTTTCCACTGCGGCGCGCCAAATAGTAGTCAACTCGTGGAAGTCTGCGTGCTCGGCAGCTCTGATGAAGGCCATAGCTTCATGCTACGACGGCGCCACCCCTCCAGAGCTGCGAACCGATTTCGCTCCCGATATTGGATGGAGCAGCTGAAATTTTGGCGGCTCCATCCAATATCGAGGGCGAAGCTCACATCGAATAATGACAATCCTATTGGAACTGACCGGTCAGTTCAGTTAGAGTAGTACCAGAACCACTTCACCGGAAGGTCGCATCGTGCTGATCGCACAACAACTTAGAGTCAAGGGCCGCCACGACGACCTGGTGCCACCCATGTCCCTGCAAGCCGCCAGCGGTTCACTGCTTCTGGTTGCCGGAGACCTGCAGCCACAGCGAACGGCATTGGCTTTAGCACTCAGTGCGCGGATGAAAGTCAGCGCAGGCACGGTGAGCTTGGGCCAAAGTTCTAAGATTGGCGATCTGCGCAATAGCAGCGCCCTCATCGACTCACCTGGCGTCAATGAACCCGAGCAACACCTGAGCGTCAAAGACCTCGTTACGGAGGACCTGGCTTTGATCCCGCGGCGTTATCGTGGAATTCGGCATGCCTCGGACTGGCTGAAGATCAACGCCTTCGAAGACATCGCCAAAGTTTGGGTAGATCAAGTACCTACCGCGCGCAGGCTCGAATTGCTTTGCACCCTTGCGCTTGCCAATCCTGAAGTGGACCTACTCGTGGTTGACTCCCCCGACCGGCACAGTGCCGATCCGCAAGACTGGCTTCCGCAGTTGGTGGCCAGGGCTGCGGATCCGGGCCGGCCGCTGTGCATCGTAGCCACGGTGTCCGGCATTCCGGCGGACTGGCACCGCGCCCAAGCGCACATCGAAAACCCGATCGATCTTCGCGCGGCCACAACACAAGCCCCCGAAGAGCCTGAACCAGCAGAAACACCCGAAGCAGAAGAATCGCAGGACCAATCATGACCGTATTCCGTCTCGCGCTCTCCGAACTAAAACGGATGACCGGCGGTTTACTACCCAAACTGTCCATTCTGGCGCTGACTTTTGTGCCGCTGCTTTATGGGGCCGTGTACCTATACGCCAACTGGGATCCGTACGGTAACCTCAACCAGCTCAACGCAGCAATCGTCGTTGACGACCAAGGAACCACAACGGCAGATGGCAAAGAACTCAAGGTTGGCCAGCAAGTGGCGCAGAACCTGGTTGACGGCAAGAAGTTCAACTGGATTGTGGTGGACTCAGATCAACAAGCCGACGACGGCGTTGCCAATGGCAGCTATTCCTTCGCGCTAAAGATCCCGAAAGACTTCTCTGCCAACCTGGCTTCACCGGCACATTTCGACTCAGCCAAACAAGCCATCCTCAACGTCACCACCAATGATGCAAATAATTACCTGCTCTCCACGATTGTGGATAAAGTCACGACTCAGGTACATACTTCGGTAGCTAAGCAAGTCGGCGAGACCACAGCGAACCAGCTGCTTACCGGCTACGGGACCATCCACACGCAAATTAGCAAAGCGGCCGACGGCGCAAAACAGCTTTCAGACGGCGCTAACCAACTTCGCGACGGCGTACAACAACTGCATTCTGGCAGCACTGAGCTGTCTTCGGGTGCCAACCAACTTGCGGATGGTCAGCAAAAACTAGCGGCCGGCGCTGGTACTTTGAGCGCCGGCACTAATCAGCTTTCCAGCGGTTTGGCGCAATTGAACAGCAAAACCGCCGGGCTGCCAGCATCAGCACAGCAGCTTTCCGACGGCGCCGCCCAAGTAGCCGCCGGAAACGCCACGCTCAATGCGAAAGTCCAGTCCGCCGTCGGTAGTCTTGGCCAGATCGATCAAGACGCCTCAGGCAAGCTAAACACTCTGTTAGACCAGCTCGTCCAGCAGCAAGTGTTGACTCCTGAGCAAAAAAGCCAGATCCAGCAGAATCTAAAAGCCGATATTGACCCGATCAAAGACAAGATCCAAACCGATGCAGCCGATGTGCAACGGCTGGCCGACGGCGCGCAGGCAGTGTCTAACGGCGCAAAAACTCTAGCCGGCGCTACTCCTGCGCTGAGCGCCGCCATTAGCCAAGCCAATGATGGTACCGCAAAACTGGCCACCGGCGCCCAGACACTGGCCAGTTCGGAGCAACAGGCAGTCGCTGGAACTAACAAACTCGCTGACGGCGCAAAAACTCTGGACGACGGCGCCGCGAAGCTCGATGATGGCGCAGTCAAGTTGGCCGACGGCGCCAACACCTTGGCCACCCAGCTAGGCCAAGGCGTCGACCAAATCCCGAATCCAAACGACGCAACAAAGGCCAGCGCATCGAAGGTTATTGGCGATCCGATCACGGTCAACTCGCTGGCACAGACCAAAGCTGCAAACTATGGCGCGGGCTTGGCACCATTCTTCTTAGTTTTGGCGCTCTGGGTTGGTGCCTTCATGTTGATGCAAGCGATGCGGCCATTGACGCAACGTGCACTGGCTTCCAACGCACCGGCCTGGCAAGTGGCGATTGGCGGTTGGCTGCCATTCCTCACGGTCTCAGTCGTGCAAGCCGTAGTGCTCTACTCGGTAGTTCACTTTGGTCTAGGTCTTGAGCCCAGCTACCCGGCACTCACGCTGGGCCTGCTGTTATTAGCTTCCATGGCATTTACCGCGCTGATCCAAGGAATCGTCGCGCTATTGGGCACGCCGGGCAAGTTCGTCGTCTTGATCCTCTTAGTGCTACAGCTGGTAGCCTCCGGCGGCACCTTCCCCTGGCAAACTACGCCGGAACCGCTGCACGTACTGCACCAGATCTTGCCGATGGGACACGTGGTGGACGGAATGCGAGTGCTAATCTGCGGAGCCGATTTGACTCCGATTTTGCCAATAGCCCTTGGCCTAGTGGGTTACACAGTCCTGGGCGTACTGTTCTCCTTCTTAGCAGTTCGCAAACATAAATTCTGGACGTTGAAGACCCTGCAGCCGGAGATCTCAATATGAGCGCCGAGGCCAGCGGGGTGAAACGACCCGAACGCACCAATGCGACCCGGCAGAAGCTTTTCGAGGCCTCGATGCAGCTGATCGGCGAGCGCGGCCCCGCGGAGGTAACCGTGGATGAGATTGCTGCCGCTGCGGGCGTCTCCAAGGGCACCGTGTATTACAACTTTGGCTCGAAGTCCGAGTTGATTGCGCAATTGCTCGAATACGGCGTGCAATTACTTGAATCTCGGCTTACGCCGGATGAGAGTTTACCTTCGCTCGAAGCGTTGGAAGCCGTGATGGGCAAAACCCTGGACTTCTTTGCCGAGTATCCGTCTTTTACCCAACTATTGGTGTCTGAAATGTGGCGCACGCCGAGCGAATGGCGAGAGACGCTGACTCTATTGCGCGAACGCCTTTTCACCCTGGCTGGATTGACCTTTGCTCGGGTAGCTGCCGAGCATGAGGTTCAGGACAATGTAGCCCCAGACATCATCGTTGGCATGACCTTGGGTGCTGCCTTGGTGATCGGTTTAGACCGGCAGGTATTCCATCCCGAGCGCAAACGCGATGAAGGCGTCCGGGCCTTGATGACGGTGATGCACGGCTACCTTAAGACGCCTTCGGCCTGAATCTGCTCCGACAGCACTTCTGGCACCGGTCGCGGCTTCCGGCCAAAACGAATAACTGCGGTTGCCACACCGGCGAGCAACAGCCCACCGCCTACCAACTCGGGAATGCTTGGCGCTTCTTGCAGTACCAGCCACGCTGAGGCAATGCCGATTACTGGGATGAGCAGCGTAAACGGCCCGACCACCGCTGAGGAGTATTTGCCGAGCAAATAATTCCAGATTCCATAGCCAACGATCGTCGAAATATAGGCGGTGAACAGCGCGCCGATAATCGCCGGCAATTGCAGGTGACTCAGCGCAAAACCTATTTGCTCCGGGCCCTCCAGCAGGAAGGACAAGGCAAACATTGGCACCGGCACCACGGCTGCAGACCAGATCACCAAGCTGAGTCCGGATGTAGCCGTACTGGCATTCTTCTGCACCTGACGCGAGACGACGTTGCCGATGGACCAGGACAATGCCGCGCCGAGGCCCAGAATAAAAGGCAGGATGGGCGCTACTTGAGCCCGGCCTACCCCAACAACAATCAGGCCAACGATGCCTAAGCCAATGCCGATCGACTGGCCTAAGTTCGGCTTCTCTTTCACAAAGAACATTGCGATCAGCACGGTAAGTAGCACTTGCGCTTGGAGCACCAACGGTGCCAGACCAGTCGGCAGCCCCATGTGCATCGCTAGGTACATTAGGCCAAATTGACCCGCATTGACGGCCAGACCCAGAGTCACAATGACTTTCCAGCCAATCTTTGGCGGTTTGATGAAGAAGATCCAAGGGAAGATCGCCAGCACAAAACGCAATGCCACGGATAACATCGGCGGAATCGACTGCAATGTGGCGTTGATCGCCAAGAAATTTGTGCCCCAAATAAGGGTAACCAGGACGGCGAGCAGGGCGTGCTTGGGCTTCATTCTTCCACTGTGACAGTAAATTCATTTAAGTAAAAGCAAATCTTTCGGCATCTAACTATGTAGAATTGCTTCATGATTGATGTGGTCGCAGTCCGAGCCCTAGTAGCCGTCGAACAAAGTGGCTCAGTGGTGAAAGCCGCTGAGCCTATGGGGTACAGCCCCTCCGCCATCTCGCAACAAATCAAAAAGTTGGAGAAGCAATCTGGCGTTGTGTTGCTGGAGCGCTACGGACGCGGCGTACTACTCACCGAGCGAGGCAAAACGCTAGCCGAACGCGGTCGACAGATCCTGGACGACGTTGAACTGCTCGAATCGACATTGTTGGCGGACCCGCAAAAACCCGAAGGTACGTTGCGCATCGCCGCATTCTCCACCGCATGCCGTGGTTTGGTTGGACCCATTTTGAACGAGCTCGACGGCGGTGGCGTGCGGCTTTCGATCATTGGCGAAGATCCCAGAGAAGCAGTGGAAAGGGTGGCGACAGGGCAAGCCGATCTGGCCGTTGTACACGACTGGCAGTCCGTCCCACTAGCTATTCCGGATCACCTGGCGGTGGAGAACCTTTGCCTCGACGACGCCGAAGTTTTGGTCAATACCGAGCACCCACTTGCCAGCGCAACCGAGGTATTTCGACGCGACCTTCTTGACGAACCTTGGATCAGCACTCCGATGGGCGCGATCTGCAGTGAAGCGTTGATGCAGATCTTCGCGGATAGGGGCACTACGCCAAAGGTTCGAGTTTACGATCCAGACTTTTCCACCCACATCGAATTCGTCTCGCTGGGTATTGCCGTGGCACTAGTACCTCGGTTAGGCAGGCCAGCGCTGCCGGAGAATGTGGTGCCGATCTCGGTTGTCGATATGTGTAACCAGCGCCAGGTGCAGGTCATTTTCCGCAAGACGATGGCCGCTAGCCCAGCGATCCGGCACGTCGTGGCTCTTTTGCACCAAGCAGCGTCAAGGATCTAATCCAGCGGACTAGTCAGCGCGGCACCACGAAGTTGCTGAGCTTGGCATCCTGCCCGTCTAGCTCAGCCCAACTCAGCGAATGCTGCAGAACTGCAAAAGCTGAGGTGGGGAACCGCTCCGCCAAGTCCATATAGGCATCTTGATCCGAGTCCCGCGAAGCTAGCCGCAAGGCGACGTCTTGAACCGTCGGGAAGTGCGAAATCACTAAAAGCGAGGTCACCGTTTCGGGCACGTGATTGATCATTGAAAGCATCCGCGCCGGGCCGCCGTCGTAAAGATCGTCTTCCAGCTTTGGCGTGGGAGCCAAATCGCCAAGCTCTAGGCAGACCCAAGTGCAGGTCTGCCTAGTCCGCAATGCTGAAGAGCACAGAATGAAATCCGGCACTACAGCGTTTTCCAAAAGCCACTTCCCAGCCAGCGGTGCCTCAGCATGACCACGCGCCGCCAACGGGCGCTCATGATCGGCTACTCCGCGCGGATAATCCGCTTTGGAGTGCCGCATCAAAATGAGCTTTTTAAGGTGATGCCCGCCAGATTCCATCAAGTCAGTCTAAGACCAAAGCAGAAGCTAGACGGAGTACTCTGGAGCTGCCCAGACCACAACTTCGGGGTGCTCGTAGAACCGGTAGCCTTCGCCGCGCACGGTGCGGACAGTATTAGCTAGGCGGCCCAGCTTAGAACGCAAGCGCCGAATGTGCACGTCGATCGTGCGTTCATTGGGTACCTCTTCAGCATTGCGCCACAGACCGTCCAACAGCTCGTCGCGGCCTACCGTCCGAGTGCCATTCTCCACTAGGTAGTTGAGCAACTCAAATTCCTTGAAGGTCAAATTCAAGGTTTCGCCGTCCAAATGAACTTCTCGGCGAGCCAAATCTATCAAAACTCCCGCAGGACGGGTCTCTTGCGGTGAGAACTGCCGAGCTTCCGGTCGCTGCCGCACGGCAACGGTGGGGCCACCAAAGGTGGAGCGGACGACGTCGAGCGGGGTGCCTGGTGCGTCAGCCGGGGCAATCGCCACCGCAGCATAGCTTTTCGCCTGCGGCACTAATGACTGCGCATAGGCGCGAATGTCTTGAGCCAGCTTGGCCAGCGAGGTTCCGTTAGCAGCCGCCGTCTCCTCATCAATACCGAGGTAGAGCACAAAGCCGTGCGCCACGTTGTCCTGACCAACACTGCGCACCGAATGGTCCGAACCAGCAATAAGTGGCGTAGGTGCGGTCATTGGCGCGTGCTGGCTAACCGGCACTACTCGGTGTTGGGGTGCTTGCGGCGTCGCTGAAAAACCGTAACTGGCCGGGCGGCTCTGTGGGTAAAGGCGTAATTCCGGTGCGAGAAACCTTATTAGCGTTTCGTACGGAAATGTGAACGTAACCGGGTGCGATTGACATGATTGACCTCGTCGTGAAATGCCGACATCGAATAGTCGGCTCGAATGCCTGACTCCGCTAAGTTTTTCCGCGGAGGTTGCCCATCATTGGGCTGGCCAGATTGGCCGTTTGCCTTGCACTCTTCAGATGGTGAGGTTAGGCATGCATTCGACAACAGCACATGGCTCCATCGACGGGTGTGTCGTTGGGAATCGCTGCGGCTGCAGATGCTCTTGAGTGGATCTTCACATATGAAGTGTGCAACATAACAATCCAAACTTGCAAGTAACAATGAACAATTTGGCTCACATTTTGAGACAAATTGATGATTTGTGATGCAGATCACAAATCAGTCAAAGAATGAATATTCTTCGCTTCTGACCGAGAATCGATGTCTATTGACTGATTTAAGTCAATCATTTAGCGTTCCGGTAAAATTATATTCGCTCAAATTCCAGATTCTTCGCACGGCGTCTTCTCCTGCCTCGAAACAACCTGTTCGGTCAAGGTCGGCTTGCTCGGCTCATTCAAGACAGTCATACGCAAAATCCACATCGGGCACTCCGAGAGTTCCAAGCACGTTGATACCTTTCAAAGCCACTATTGAGATGAAATCAGGACTAGATTTAGTTCAGCTTGATTCACAGCTTGCACAGTTGATCTCCAGTCGGCTCCAAGATTATTCATGTGAAAATATCAGAAAGTTAGATTATGGCTACTACTCGATCATTCACAGATAACCTGCCTCGGCTCAATCACCCGGATGGCTCCCCTATTCGCGCCCTGGTGGTCGACGACGAGCCGAGTCTGGCCGAATTGATGTCCATGGGACTACAAATGGCCGGCTGGGACGTCCAAGTTGCCCACGACGGTAATGAGGCGCTCAAGATTGCCCGGGAATACCGGCCGGACGTCTTGGTACTGGACATCATGCTGCCAGGCTTCGACGGCGTCGAGCTCCTGGGCAAGATTCGCCTCTTCGCACCGAACATTCCGGCGCTGTTCCTGACCGCGAAGGACGCAGTGCAGGACCGCGTTGCCGGTTTGACCGCCGGTGGCGACGATTACGTCACCAAACCCTTCAGCATGGAAGAAGTGCTGTTGCGCCTGCATCGCATTGTGCAGCGCGCTGGCGTTATTGCTGAAGACTCCGCTGAAGTTCGGGTTGGCGATCTAGTGCTCAATCACGACACCCGCCAAGTTACTCGCGGAGCTGATGATGTGACGCTTACCGCCACTGAGTTTGAACTACTTCGGTACCTCATGGAGAACCCGAAGCGCGTGATTAGCAAGACGCAGATCCTGGATCGCGTCTGGAATTATGACTTTGGTGGCCAGGTGAACATCGTTGAGCTCTACATTTCATATTTGCGAAAGAAAATCGAAGCGAATCATCCACCGATGATCCACACCGTGCGCGGCGCAGGTTACATCCTCAAACCGGCTGATCAGTGAGTTCTGATCCAGCAAAAAACGATATTGATCGTAGCGAAGGCGCACCCGAACCGCTGAATTCACCAGCGCCTCAAAACGCTGAGCCGGTGACAGCATCGCCTAGTTCAACGGCTCCCTCGCCAACGGTCGGCGCGAAGCAATTCAATTCTTCAGCTCGAAAAATGACTGCGCAGGCTGGCAAACTACGTCAGGAAGCTCAGGAACGATTCGCTTTTTCGCGCTGGAGCTTGAGGTCAAAAATGGTTTTGGCCACGCTTGGGCTTCTGACCGCGATCTGTTTCATCGTGGGAATGATCTCCTACGCGACGATGAGTTTGGTGCTCAACAACCAACTCAATGTTGCGGTTCGCGATGCCTCAAGCCGAGTCACTACGTACTACGCCCAAGACGTGCTGCGAGTTACCTCAATGCAGGGCCTGAATTATGGCACCATGGTTGCTTACATCCATAACGGTGCGTTGGAAACCGGCCTCGACGGCAATCCGCAAATTGTGGCTAATGCAAACGTCAGCAAAAAGATGTTGCTGCCAGATTCCGATATGCGCACGCTCACTGATATTTTGCCCTCGGACGGTTTCACCGATCGAAAATTCACTTTCGGCAGCTATCGGCTCATCGCAACTCGGCAAAGCGACGGAAACATCGTGCTGACCGGCCTGCCTAACGGCGAGATTCACGATGCCCTGACCACGCTGGTGCTGACTATATTGCTTGTCTCCGCCTCGGGTCTGATCATGATGGGACTCATCGGTACGGTCATTATTCGCCGAGCAATGGCGCCATTAGACAAACTTGCAGCCGTGGCCACCCGAGTTTCTAAGCTGCCGCTCGACGAAGGCGAGGTCAAGCTCGCCGAGCGCGTACCGCCGTCGGCCGCTAATGAATTCACTGAGATTGGCACCGTCGGCCTGGCGCTGAACCGGATGCTGGATAACGTTGCCTTCGCGTTGCAATCGCGGCAACGCAGCGAAACTAAAGTACGTCAGTTTGTTGCCGATGCCAGCCACGAGTTGCGCACCCCACTCACCGCAATCCGCGGTTACACCGAGATGATCAAGATGACCGAGGAGCTCAGCGCTTCGGGTGAGAAGTCACTCTCTCGAGTGGAGTCGCAATCCAAGCGAATGGGTGCCATGGTGGAAGACCTTTTGACGCTGGCCAGGCTCGATGAAGGCAAGCCGTTAGAGCTCAACGACACCGAAATGACGCAATTGGTAGTGGAAACGGTCAACGATATGAAAGTTGCCATCACAGACCATCAGTGGAAACTGGACCTGCCCAGTGATCCCTTCATTTTGAAAGCCGACTCCGGCGGAATTCGCCAGGTGCTGCTCAATCTGCTCTCCAATGCAGCCAAGCACACGGATGCAGGCACGGTGGTCACCACAAGCCTGCGCCAAGCAGATGCGAACACGCTTCGGCTCACTGTGGCAGATAACGGTCCCGGAATCCCGAAAGAATTTCAATCGGCTATTTTCGATCGATTCTCCCGAGTGGATGTTGCACGTTCCGGCCATGATGGCACAACCGGTCTAGGGCTCTCGATTGTGCAAGCAATTGTTGCCGCGCACGGTGGCACCATTTCCTTAGCTTCTGAACCCGGTCGCACCCAATTCATTGTGGATTTGCCTCGAAACCAGTGAACTCGCAGTACGTTCTTGGCGATCAATTCCCACCAAGGACGCAGAAATCGTTACCTTCGATATCTGCCAGGCACACCCAGGGAACCTGACCTTGGCCAAGTTCGACGTCGGTAGCCCCCAGCTCTCGCAGCCGCGCCACCTCGGCGGATTGGTCGTCGCCGGTATAGGGCAACAGATCAAGGTGGACGCGACCGGACTCAGCCTTCAACGCGGGAGTGCGGTGGAACTCAAGATACGGTCCCAAGCCGTCGGCTGAACGTAACCGTGCTTGGTCATCACTTGCCTCGGTCAAGGTCCAGCCCATTGCGCTAGCCCAGAACTGTGCCATCGCCCGGGGATCGGCACAGTTGACCACTACAGCAGCTATTGGCCCGGTATCGCGATAAATCGACCGCGGCTCCAGTACCCGAAATAAATTTCCTTCCGGATCGGTTAGAGCCGTCCACAGCACCTTACCCTGGCCTACCTCAGCTGGCGTTGCGCCAAGTTTTATCAGCTGCGCCACCAGCTCAGCTTGATGCGCTGCGGAAGTGCTGTTGAGATCCAAATGCGTGCGATAGTGCACCGTTTCCGGATCTGGCACCGACACCACATCAATACAGACGGCGGTGGAGTTTGGCCAAGAGAAGTTCAACGGTTCAATATTGGTTACGCCGGGCGCTTCGCTGGAGACGCCCCAGCCCAGTGCATCAGCCCAAAATTGACCCAGCGCGGCGTCATTTCGAGCTTTGAAATTCACCTGAACGAGTCGTAGTCCCATAGCCACAAATCCTATTGGCTGGCAGGTAATCTCGATAGCGAATCAAGCCATCGCGCTCAGTGTCAGTGCTTCAGTGCTTTACTCAACTTGAGGCTCGGCATGACCGAACCCAACTGTGCCCGCAACGATGTGTGATTGCGCTTGCGCAAAATCAATTAAAGCCACAATGCCAGCTAACAAAGCAGCAACGCCGCCAACAATCAATGAATATCTCGGGCCCAATAACGTGCCCACCCAGCCCACTAGCGGGGCACCAATCGGCGTACCGCCCTGCATCACCGCCATATAGACAGCTAGCACTCGTCCGCGAAATGCCGGGTCGGTCGTGAGCTGGACCGTGGTGTTACAAACGTTGAGGAAGGTCATTGCGGACAATCTGATCGGAATCAGCGCCAGTGCAAAGAGCCAGAAACTTGGCGCAAAGGCGGCAATAATTGTGAAGACCCCGGTGGCCAGCGCAGCCGCAACAATGTATGCCATTCGAACGCTCTTTCGCCGAGCCGCAAGCAGTGTTGCCGATAGCGTACCCACTGCCATCACGGTGCCAAGTAGGCCGTACTCTCCTGGCCCCTTACCAAACACCGCCGTCGCCATCAGTGCGTTGGTTATTTGGAAGTTCATGGTCAAAGTCGCCACCAAACTCACCAAAACCATGAAGATCATTAGATCTGGGCGCTGTTTGATATAGCGCAGGCCCTCGCGGATCTGCCCTTTGCCACGCGGCGCTTTCGCGGTTGGGTGCAATTCTGAGGGCCGCATCTTGGCCAAGGAAATGATTACTGTGCCAAAGCTCGCAGCATTGATCAAAAACGCCGGTCCGGTGCCAAGCCAGGCCCAGCCAACCGAGCCAGATTGAACGAAGTAGCGTTCAACGCAACCGCGTTTGGCACGTCGTCGGCTTCCACAACCTCCGAAACGAAGGCCTGCCGCGACGGCGCATCGATCGCACTCCCTACGCCAAGTAGCAGCGCCAAAAGATAGACATGCCAAAGCTTGACGGTGTTGGTTACGACCAAAACACCCAAGATTAGCGCGCACGTGCCCATTGCGCTCTGCGTCATCAGGAGAATCTTGCGTTTGGAATAGCGATCCCCTAAGAGACCAGCCCATGGCCCCAAAATGAGGATCAGCAGGAACTGCAGGCCGGTGGTGATCCCCACAGCGGTGCCTGAGTGATTGGTAAGCACCGTGAGTACCAACCAGTCCTGGGCCACTCGCTGCATCCACGTGCCAATATTTGATACCAACGCACCGGAAACCCAAAGCCGATAGTTGAAGACTTTCATCGCGCTGAACATACTGCTCATTTAGCCGCCACTCGCTGCAAGATCTCGGCCGCTTCGCGAAGCGTTCTTCGTTCTTCGTTACTAAGCTTGGCTAAGCGCTTTTCTAACCATTCGGTGCGACACTGCCGGGTATCAGTCAAGATTTCTCGCCCTTGCTCGGTGAGATCCGCGAGGATTTGCCGGCCGTCGGTCGGATGTGGCGTCCGGCGAACCAATCCAGCTTCTTCCAGCCCGTTGACAGTTCGAGTCATTGACGGTGCCTGAACGTGCTCAGCATTCGCCAATTCACGCAACGTCAAAGGACCTTTTCCTAAGAGGGCAAGTACCGTAAACTTCCCGGCCGTCACGCTCTCGCTAGTGGCTTCAACTCGAAGTCTTCTCGAGGTACGCATCACCGCCATTCGCAGTTCGACGGCGAGCGGTGAGATCTTTTTTCGAGTTTCCACATAGTTAGCATAAGTCATTAGCTTTGCTAAGTAAATGCCAAAATATGTGATCTCGTTATCTAAATGTGACTAATCTCGAATGGTCCCGTATCGTGGATGAGGTGTCTGCATCAGTGGACACGGCCTCCGGAGGTTCGCCGAGCTCTGCCGCTACCGGATGGTTCAAGCAATTCCGGCAGAGACGGGGAACCACATTCGGCCGTTTAGGCGGCCTTGGGGTGAAGCCTTGCAGCGCAAGGCCGGGTGCTCTCCATCCGAATCAGACAGCCCACCTCGCAGGCTCAAAGAGAGGCACCACCACGTGGCTAATCAAGCCAAAGGACGCCGCAGCTTGGCGCGCCATGCAGCCCTACCCGGCGAAGCAAATAGCGCAACCAGCACCTCGGTAGCGGGCGAACGCGGACGGCGCAGAGCCCCCATCCAGAAAAGCACCCTTGGGCTTTTGTGGGAGGCCACGCCAAAGGTTCCTACCCAGCGGGTAGCTGCCTTAGCGGTAGCCGGAATCCTCGTCGCCGGCATCAGCACCACTGCACCGACGCAAGCTGCCTCCAACGTCACTGCACAGAGCCCCAGCAAGGCCTCGGTAGTTACCGCTGACGCAACAGCAAACCTAAGCTTCGTCCGGGTCGTTTCCACGTCGACGCCGTCAGCTAATAAGCCCGGCACCAACGCCGCTTCCTCGGATGTCCAAGCCTTAAACGACCCGAGTGCCGCCCAGGCGTTCGCTGCTAGCCAGCTGGCCAGCCTCGGTTGGGGTCAAGACCAAATGAGTTGCTTGGTCTCACTGTGGAACCGCGAATCAAGCTGGAAGACCACTGCGGAGAACCCGTCTTCGTTGGCCTATGGCATTGCGCAGTCCCTGCCCGCAGAGAAAATGGCAAGTACCGGAGCGGATTACCGCACCAACTACAAGACTCAGATCACCTGGGGATTGGGCTACATCAAGCAGCGTTACGGGAGCCCCTGCGGCGCCTGGGGTCACTCGCAGTCCGTTGGCTGGTACTGATACTCGTTCAAATCAAAAAGTGCTCCTGGCTGCTCATTAATCAGCGGCCAGGAGCACTTTTTGTCTACGCGATGAGCTCAGTAAACAACCTTCTGGCTTTTGAACTTGTAGTACTCGCTTGATGGCTTGAGCCACATGAGCGTCAGTGCAGCGATAGAAACGATCAAGGTCAAGATACCGAAAATTAGGCTGCCCACGATCAAAGTATGGTTTGCGCCGCTTGAAACCACACTGATCAGCTGGCTGACAATGCCGATACCGGCAAAACCCGTGGCAACAATCCGCGCCCAGTTTTTACCCGCGTTATTAGCCAATGCCATCCAGATCCACAATGCGGTGCCCACCACAATGCTGAAGAGCACCCCAGCGTAAGCAATCGCTCGAGCTACTGAGGCCGCCGTTTCATATTCGCGGCCACTCAATCTGGTATTCGAGCTATTCAAGCCCAGTTGGATGCCTTGCTCAATCGTCACCAGGCTGAAAATGCCGCCGACAATCGCCAACGCCGCGCCGGCATACATCAGATAGACCGCAATGGTTAAGCTCTGCGGTGTGGCAACAGGAGCGATCTGCGGAGTGCCGTACCCACCAGGGTAGCTAGGGTATGCCGGCTGGCCGTAAGGCTGCGGTTGGCCGTATGGTTGCGGTTGCTGTTGCGGCTGGCCATACGGCTGTTGCGCTGGTTGGCCGTACGGTGGCTGCACTGGCTGGTTCGGCTGGTTATTCGGTCCCGGAGGAATACTCGGTGGCTGGAATTGGTCCATGCGCTGAGCATATCGCTTGAGTGCCCTGCATTGAACCAATTTGTGATAGACATTCCCGCACACATAACAAGAACACAGCCTCACGATCTAGGCAGATTGGTCCCGCTAGACGGTCAGATCTAGGGCGTACCAGCGCGCATTTAGCCGACGACGCCGTAGAGCCGGTCACCCGCGTCACCTAGGCCGGGCACAATGTATGCCTTTTCGTTCAAGCCTTCATCGATCGAAGCCAACACAATCGTGACGTTGGCTCCCTCATGCTGTTCGCGCAACGCTTCGATGCCTTCCGGGGCGCCCAGCAAGCAGATACAAGTGATGTCCAGCGCTCTACGAGCGAACAGAAACTTGATTGCTTCGCGCAATGTTGCACCGGTTGCCAGCATCGGGTCCAAAACGTAAACCTGGCGACCAGTGAGATCCTCAGGCAGCCGTTCGGCGTAAGTTATTGCTTCCAGAGTTTCCTCATTACGAGCCATACCGAGGAAGCCAACCTCGGCGGTCGGCAGCAACCGGGTCATACCTTCGAGCATGCCCAGGCCTGCCCGCAAAATTGGCACCACAAGCGGCGTCGGCTTCACTAAACCGGTGCCCACTGTCTTGGTTACCGGCGTTTCAATGCTCACCTCTTCAACCCGAACCTCGCGGGTCGCTTCATAGGCCAGCAAGGTCACCAATTCTTCGGTGAGCTGCCGAAAAACCGGCGAAGGAGTGTTTTTATCCCGCAAAACGGTGAGCTTGTGGGCAACAAGGGGGTGGTCAACAACCAGAACGCGCATAGCTAAAAGTTACCATTGAGCGGTGCCCTTCGAATCCGAACCTTCAGATGCCGATAAATTCCGGAGCTGGATGGGGGCTGCCCTCGTCGAAGCGCAGGCGGCATTACAAACCGAAGATGTCCCGATCGGCGCCGTTGTCTTAGATGCTTCTGGCAACGTGGTTGGCACGGGCAGAAATCGACGCGAAGCCGACGGCGACCCCACCGCACACGCGGAAGTACTGGCCCTACGTGCGGCCGCTGAGGCAACTGGCTCCTGGCGGCTCGACGGCTGCACCTTGGTGGTCACCTTGGAACCGTGTGCCATGTGTGCTGGCGCCATTGTGCTGGCCAAAGTGCCGCGAGTGGTGTTTGGTGCTTGGGACGCCAAGGCGGGCGCAGCTGGCTCGGTGTTCGAAATCCTGCGCGAACCGCGCCTCAATCATTGGGTGGAAGTGTACCCAGGCGTCCGGGAAGCTGAATCTGCCATCCTCTTACGCGAGTTTTTCGCCGGACATCGGCAGGGCTGACCAAATGGCCACTCGAAGCAATCTGTTGCGGTCTTCCTGGCGGTTCGCCGTCGTCGGCTTGACCAGCAACTTACTTGGATACCTACTTTTCGTCGTCCTGTCCCTGTTTGGTGCATCAGCTTTCATCGCCCTGACCGCGAGCTTTTTGCTGAGCATGGTGATCAGCTACTTTGGCAATCGCGGTTTTACCTTTGCGCATCAGGGAGCTGCCGGACGCTCGGCTGCGAAATTCCTTGCTGTGGCAGCATTTGCTTACGCATTCAACTTCGGCATCCTCATGGCTCTTTGTACAGCTTTGGGGCTTCCCGCAAATCGTGGTGCAGTTCTTTGCCATCGGCTGCGTAGCACTATGCACTTTCACGCTGATGCGTTTATGGGTATTTCGATCAGACAAGACTAAGGCCGATGGGAACGTAGCCGCCTAAGCATCCGCGCGTCATCGAATCCGACAGCTGCTGCCGCCGATTCCACCGTGCTCCCATGCTCAATCAAGGATTCCGCTTCCTCTAAGCGCAACAGCTGCTGGTAGCGCAGTGGCGAGAGCTGAAGTGAATCGGTAAACGCCCGGGTCAAAGTGCGCTCGCTGACGCCTACAGCATGCGAGAGCTCGGTCAGCGGTAAGCGTTCACGAAATCTTTCATCGACGATGTCCTGAGCGCGGTGCACCAGATCGGTCAGATGTGCCCGATGCCGAAGAATCCCGCTTTGTTGCGGCGCATTACCGTTGCGTCGGGCGTACATCACCATTCCGCGAGCCACCCGCGCTGCCATTGCTGGCCCCTCTTGTTGCGCCACGATGTGTAGCGCTAGATCAATCCCGCTAGCAATGCCGGCCGAGCTCAGAATGTTGCCGTCCTCGGTAAAAGGACGTCAGAAATGACGTTTGCTGCCGGGAATCTGGCGGCCAGTCCCTGCTGAAGTTCGTGATGGGTGGTGCAGCGCCGACCATCAAGCAGACCCGCCAAGCCAAGCGATATCGCACCGGAACAGACACTCGCCACCCGCCCACCGCGGCTGCCGTGCTCGCTGAGTCGTTGCAGGCTCGCTGAACTGAGGATCGACGCCGACTTGACCTCTGGCGCTGACCCACCCGGGACCAAGATGAGATCAGTAACGGAAAGATCCGGCCACTTTGACTCGGGGGCAAGAGCGAGTCCTTGCGCAGAGGAAATCGGCTGCTCGCCATCTTTGATAAAGCAGAGCTCAAAATCGGAACCAAGCGCTGCCGCGTCACCGAAAACCTGCGCGGGGCCAGCCAAGTCAAGCAAGTGCACCCGATCCATCACAGGTATTGCAATGATCGTCATCTCGTCTCCCAGTTAGAGCTTTTAGCGCGACAAAACCTCATCAAGTGTCACGATGCTAGCGAATCTGCCAGCAAGTGCATAACTAGTTCGCTCAATGATTTCATTGGTGCCAAGTGTCAGCGGATCGGCCAACACCTCGGTGAAGCTTCGGCCAGCTTCGGCAGTCCAGTGTTCTATCGGTTGAGTCGCCGTAGCATTAATCACGAATTCCACTGGGTAACCAAAATCGCTGGCCACACGCGCAGTGGTCTCGCAGCACTGTTCGGTTCGGATCCCGCAAATACGCAATTCATCAATGCCGTGGCTCACCAAATACTGCTGTAACCCGGTAGCGCTGGAGGCGTTATGTGAAGTCTTAGTGAAAATAGGTTCGGCCGAGATCGGCTCAAGGCCTTCAATCGGGCGAGTAAAGCCCAGCTCAGGATCGAAGACATTGCCGGTGCCTGGTTCCACATGCAAAACCCACAGCACGGCATCGCCAGCGCGTCGAGAATGCTCCACCAGTTGGGAAACTTTGGCTGCGATATTCGGATCAGAAATTACGGCCCAGTTCTCGCGTTGCCGAAATGACTCTTGGACGTCTATTACTAAAAGGGCTCTCATACCTTCGAGCCTAAGATCCGCGACCCGCCTGCACTAGGGCGTAATCGGGTCCGATGTGGACGGATCTGGTCATTCGTACCCGGCTTAGCCGCGCATATCCCGCAAGGCGTCAATCCGCTTCTGCCGCGATGCTGGCGAATCTAAGCTGAATGAGCGGAAATCACCCAGTTCATCGCGAATATAGCTCTCTACTTCCGCGAGGCGTTCTTTCACGGCACGGCTGGGTTTCCGGAAGGTCCACGCGACAAGCTCCTGTTGGCCCGGATCATATTGCCACAGCCCAATAATGGTGCCACGATCAAAAATTGGATGATCGGGTAAATCCGCCTGCAGAGCTAACGACTTTTCGCCAAGAATCGACTTTTCCGCGTCCTCGGCGGCCAGCAGCTCGGCGGAGTTACGCTTGAGCAAGGCAATGCCATCAGTGCCGGCAAGCAACTGGATCTGCTCCTCGGTTGGCGGCTGGAAATCCTCGAAGGATTCGCGGTCGGCTGGGAGCTGCCACACCCCGTCGTGCTCAATTGCACCAACGTCCGCGAGCGCCGCTTTGGACTGCGCAACGGTGAAAGCGGTGAACCATTGACTTTGTTTGAGCGTCGCGCCACCGGTCCAGGCCAGATACTTAGCCATTATTGCGTTGCGCGCTTGATCATCACTGAGGTTACTCAAAGGCAAGTCCCAAGCCAGATAAGAGTATCGCTGCTGATCTAGCCGACCGTTGCTCGGTACTCGCCGGATTCGGCCTTGGGTCTGCAGCGTACCCAAGGCTGTAGGCAGCGTGGTGGCGGCACCTTTTCGTTTGCCCTCCTCACCAAGGTTGCGCACGGCGTCACCCAGCTCAGTTTTGAGCCGTTGCGGGTCTAGTGGGCCGCTGTTGTTGAGGGTTTTCAGCACCGATTCCGCGAGCACCTCAATCTCTGCCCGAGTGACGCCAAGTTTTTCCACCACTTTGATTGCGGAGTTATTGGCGCCTTTACCCAGTTGGAGCGCCCAGTCGAAATCCTTGGCGTCCAGGACTATAGGTGCAGCCGCGAACCACCGGAAGTTCATGAATTTCGACGGCGGCCACCGCGGCATCCACTTCAGCACGGTGCAGACCTGCGCGGGCAAAGAGTCCGAGGTAGGGATTCGCGCCGCCCACTGAGCGGGCCCAGCCGCTGCGGTTCAGCACTTCCGAAGCGGACTGACCGGCGAGTGAACCGTCCAGTCCTTGTTTGTGCCAGGACCAAGCGCGAAGTTTTGCTGTGCTCATGGGCGTATTGTTCCACCATTTTGGGTGGATGGGTTGTGTGCCGTAGAGTATTCGGGTTGGTGACGTGTCCGAGCGGCCGAAGGTGCAACACTCGAAATGTTGTTTAGGTGAGAGCCTAACGTGGGTTCAAATCCCACCGTCACCGCCACGATAAAAGGCCCCCGGTTTCCTTGTTAAAAAGGAAACCGGGGGCCTTTTGCTTTGCCCGATCTCAGCCGAGTCGGATCAGGCGTTCTCAACCTTTGCGTAGCCTGCACGTATTTCGTCGAATGCGTCATTGTCCCAAGGCGCTGGGTGCCCGGAAAGCGCTGGCTCAAGCCGATCGAGCGAATGGTGCAGACCCACTATGTCGCCACGCTCAATAGCCATCTCCACATTTTGATTCGGGATGAAGTAGGTAGCCAGCAGCCTGGTACCTTCCGGCGTCGACTCAAGCTCCCAGCGCATCCAAGCCCCCGGGCTGGCGTGGGTGTGCTCAAGCAGCCTTGGCACCTCAAGGCCAGTGATGGTGAACTCAAAAGTTGGGAAGTCTGTGTCTGGCCAGACAAATACCAACTTGCCGCCCACGCGAAGATCGACAGTGATCTCCGCAGTGAACGGCGGCCACCAGTCGCTCAGACGAGCGGGTTCGGTAATTGCCGCCCAAACATCTTCGATGGAGAACGCAAGCAAGCGGTCAAAACGAACGAGGCCGCCTTCAGCGGTGCGCTCGATGCTGCCATTGGCACTGTGGCTCATGATGACTCCTTTGTTGATTGATTGTTAGATATTGGTCTAATCGGTTGAGAGGTGCGTTCTAGATGTTGTTCCAAGGCGTCTAAGCGGCCAGCCCATTCCAGCCGATACGGCTCAAGCCACTGATCCAGCTCTTTCAATGGTTCTGCGCGCAGACGGTAGAGCCGGCGTTGCGCATCTTGGCGCACCTCAACAAGCCCCGAGTCTCGAAGCACTTTGAGGTGCCGGGAAATGCCTGGTTGGTGCATTCCGACAATCTCCACAAGATCGCCAACCGATCGCTCACCCGTGCGGATGGCATCGAGAATGCGTCGCCGAGTTGGTTCGGCAATAGCTTCTAGCACGCTGTTCGATCTCATGATCGTTAACATACTCCAAGTCATATATATACACAACCATATGTATGATTCAATGATCAAATACTCAATAAGCCTTGCAGTACAGGACCAACTATCGGAGGCACCTTATGAGAATTCAACGCACAAGCATCTTCGTCGAGGACCAGGAAATGGCGCTGCAGTTTTACGCAAATATTCTTGGGTTCGAGAAAAAATTTGATGTCCCGCTCGGTGAAAATCGCTGGCTCACCCTAGTCTCACCGGAGGATCCGGACGGCACTGAACTGCTGTTAGAACCGAACCGTCACCCGGTAGTCAAGGCTTACCAAGAAGGCCTCGCAGCGGAGGGCATCCCGTGCGCTGCTTTTGCCGTCGAAAACGTCGTTGCGGAATTTGAGCGCTTAACTGCTCTGGGCGTGCGCTTCCAGCAAGATCCCCTCGAAATGGGGCCGGTCACCACCGCAGTCTTTGACGACACTTGCGGAAATCTGATTCAGATCCTGCATAACAACTGAGGCGCAAGAGACTCGCCATTCGATCCGGTTTAAATCGGCTAAAATCTATCCGGCGACCCGCTACGAATCGCTATTGATCAGTTTTGATTTCCCAGCGAATGACGAGAGGAACCGGAGATGCCTAAACCCGCCCCTTCCGGCTCCTGCGCAGCGGCGTTGTTGCCCTCAGCGCCCTGTTCATTGCGGGCGGGGCGCACATCGGTGCCGGTGGCCAACTGCCGGCCCTGCCGATTCTTGCCGCAATGGCATCCTTAGTCCTTTTACTCTGCGTGCTCCTTGCCCAATGGAAACTTACGACGCCGGCCATGCTGGCAGTGTTGGCCGCAAGCCAGCTTGCACTTCACCAAGGTTTTGAATGGTTTGCGATCGGCCCGATGTCCGAGGTGACGCCAGCATTGGGGCACCAACACGGGATGCCTAGCCAAATTCCAGATCTAGCGATGCCAGAGCATCTTGCTAATTCTGGCGGCGTTTTGATGCTCATCATGCACTGCGCTGCTACCGCAATGACCGCGTTATTACTTGCTCGTGGCGAAGCAGCTCTGCGGGCGTTGGCAGCTTGGCTACGCCCACTGATCGAGCGCAAACTGCCAGTTTTTGTGCCGCTATTCCGCCGCCCGGACAGCACACCGCGGAGCATCGAAAAACCGCTGCCGGAATGCTACTTGAGTTTGCATCGCTGGCGGGGGCCGCCGTCGCACTGGATGACATTCAAACTTTCCTGATTCCGCCTGGTCGGCGGATAAAACTTGAATCCGCCTTATTTGGCGCACCCAGAAAGCTACTCACATGAAAAAGAACTCCCAGAAGACTGCCTTAAAAACCACGATGGTCGCAGTAGCGACCGCGGGGCTGATGGGCCTCGGTGCGGCGGCAGCGTCCGCACACGTGAGCGTCAGCGCCTCCAGCACCGCTTCGAATTCCTACTCGCTACTGACCTTTAGCGTCCCGCACGGCTGCAGTGGTTCCGCGACCACCAAAATCGCGATTTCACTGCCGGAAAATATTGACGACGCAACCCCTACCGTGAACCCTAATTGGGTTGCCAGCAAGGTCACTACCAAGTTGGCTCAACCGAAAACCTTGGAAAATGGCAGCCAGGTGACCGAAAAGACCAGTCAGGTCGTTTACACGGTGAAAACCCCCTTGGACCCGGCGCAACGCGATGCCTTGGTGCTCTCGCTGAAACTCCCAGATGCCAGCGGATCTCAGCTGAACTTCCCGGTTCTGCGAAGCTGCGAAAAGGGTGAGACTAACTGGGCGCAAACTGTACAGCCCGGCCAAGATCATGATGCGGTCAAAGATCCCGCACCATCGATCACCCTGACGGCCGCCGCTGCGGAAGATGCGCACAGTGGCCACAGTGCACCGACCCCCGCTGCCGCAACTCAAGATTCCGGATCGCAAGCTCCTGGCTGGATCGGGCTAGGGGCCGGAATTGCCGGGTTGTTATTGGGTGCATTTGCACTCTTCCGCACCCGTAACAAAGCTTCGAAGACGTTGGACGCCTAGCTGAACCACGATTGGGGTCGGTCACAATCCGGCCCCAATCGGCCAATCGCCCGGCTAGATGATTGACTAGGGCACCGGTTAGCAGCATCGTGTTGGTATGCCATCATCAATCTCATCGCGCGCCCTTTTCGTCACTGGAACGCTAGCTCTGCTCAGCGTTGCGACACTAGCTGGCTGTGCACAGCCAGCGCCGCAAAATTCGCCAAGCAACAGCTCGCCGTCGGCATCAAGTCCCAGCCCGACGACGACGCCGCCTACCTCGAGCGCCCCCTCCAGTAGCGCTGTTGCCGGCCCCGCGCTGTGCACTGCGGCGATGCTCAGCGGCACGATTGGTGACGGTGGGGCCGGAGCTGGACACGTATTCATGAAAATCATCGTCAAGAATTCCTCGGATAAACCCTGCACGATTGACGGCTACCCGGGGGTATCACTCGTTGGGAATGGCAATGGTACGCAATTAGGAGCAGCAGCTGATCGCGATCAGAACAAGCCATCCAAAGGACCAGTTCTGCTTGCAGCCGGGCAAAGTGCTACTGCCGATCTGCAGTACTCTCAGGCGTCTAACTACCAAAGCGGCTGCAGTCAGTCACAGGCCGATGGCCTAAGGGTCTACCCGCCCAGCGCCACGGATGCGCTCTATATCGCCCAACCGCTCACTGCGTGCACCGAGAACGCTGTGGTGTTGTTGCAAATCGGCGCTTTCATGGCGGTCTGACAAATCAGGCTTAACTAGATCCGTCAGGCTGCCCAACTCCATTGGCCGTCGCGGCGTTCGTCTGCCGTGCAACATAGTGTGCAAGCGCATTGCCGCAATCACGCAAGCGACTGCGGAAATACCTTGCAAGATGCCAGAAAGCACCGGGGCCGGGGCAAAAAGCGCCAAAAGTGCGCTTACCGAACAGATTGCTCCGACGGTGACGAGGATTCGAGCCTGCTCTACCCGGCCATACCAAGCAAGCCCGATGCCAAGCACTAACCAACCACCCAAGCCCCGAAACGGTTCAATTGCGCCGCCAAAAAGGACGCCGAACTCAACTCCGCAGGCCAAATATAAATAGGTTTTCGCAGTACCTGTCATTGCTGGCTTACGATTCAAAAACCAGAGCCAGGTAACAAAGGCCAAAATCATTGAACCAACGGCATAGTGCAAGGCAATGAGCGAGCTATTTGAGCTGGTGCTCAAATCGGCCGCCGCACCACTGAGAAACAACAAAGCCAACACCGTTAAGGGTAGCCAGTTGTTCCCTACATGCCGCGATTCCACGGCTATTCCATCTCCCACATCGTCCCCACGAATGATTGCTTTGCACCGGTCTTTGCCGAACCCTGGAAATATCGCGGGGCGTCAGTATTTTGCCGTTAGCTTCAGATTACCTCGCGGCGCCGACAGTGTGTTGCGGACACACCGCAGGAGTGTTTCTGTCAGTGCAATACGCAATGATGGTAGCTATGAGCAATTCTGCCCTTGACCTTTTCAGCGCGCCAACTCGCGCCTGGTTCGAGGGCGCCTTTTCGCAGCCGACGCCGGCTCAAACTGGCGCTTGGCAGGCTATTGCAAGCGGCGCAAATGCCTTGGTGGTCGCGCCCACTGGTTCCGGCAAAACGCTAGCGGCGTTCCTCTGGTCGCTAGATTCGCTCATCAAAGCGCATGCGGAGGTCGCCGCTTCTGAGCGGATTGGCACTCAGGTGCTTTACATTTCTCCGCTCAAGGCCTTGGGCATTGACGTCGAAAGGCATCTGCGCGCTCCACTGATCGGTTTGCGGCAAAACGCCTTACGGCAGGGCGCCGAAGTTCCAGAAGTCAGCGTTGGGGTGCGAAGTGGTGATACTCCCGCCAATGAGCGCCGGAAATTACTTAGCCATCCACCAGAAATCTTGATCACCACTCCAGAGTCACTTTTTCTGATGCTGACATCGCAAGCAAAACAAACTTTGAAAACGGTACGTACCGTGATCATCGACGAGGTCCACGCGGTTGCTGGCACCAAACGCGGCGCTCATCTGGCAGTTTCCCTCGAACGGCTAGACACCTTGCTCACCGGGTCGGAAGGTACTGGCAAAGCTGCCCAACGCATCGGACTATCCGCAACGGTTGAACCGCTCAGCACCGTTGCTCGGTTCCTGTCCGGCGAAGCGCCGTGTGAAATTGTGGCACCACCGGCGTCGAAAACCTGGAATCTGCAGGTCACGGTACCGGTGGAGGACATGTCAGACCTCGCTTCAGCTGCCGCTGCGCACGACCTTGGGCCGGCCTCGGGGCTGCAACCCAATGCCTCAATCTGGCCACACGTGGAAGAACGAATCGTGGACCTGGTGTTAGCGAATCGCTCAACCATCGTCTTCTCTAACTCTCGACGTCTTGCTGAAAGGTTAACCGGCAGGCTCAATGAGATCTACACCGAACGCATAGAGGCTAAGGAAGAAAACAGCGCTCCGCTGCCGGATTCGCCCATGCCAGCGCACATCATGGGCCAGGCAGGTAGCACGGCTGGCAGTGAGCCAATACTTGCGAAGGCCCATCATGGTTCGGTCTCCAAAGAACAGCGCGCGCTGATCGAAGATGATCTGAAGGCTGGCAGATTGCGCTGCGTGGTGGCCACTTCTAGCTTGGAACTCGGCATCGACATGGGCCTAGTGGACTTGGTTATCCAAGTTGAATCACCACCCAGCGTCGCCAGCGGTTTGCAACGAGTGGGCCGAGCTGGCCACCAAGTCGGTGAAGTATCGCAGGGTGTGCTGTTCCCAAAACACCGCGCGGACTTGGTACACTCCACTGTCACCGTGGAAAGGATACTTGCTGGCAATATCGAGCCGCTTTTCATCCCCGCAAATCCTTTGGATATCTTGGCGCAGCAAACCGTTGCCGCAACAGCCCTAGGCAGCCTGGATGTTGAAGAATGGTTCAGCACAGTTCGACGCAGTGCACCCTTTTCCGCGCTGCCTCGATCTGCGTTCGATGCGACCTTGGATCTACTCGCTGGGCGTTACCCCTCCGATGAATTCGCGGAGCTACGCCCGCGCATCGTCTGGGATCGCAACGCCGGCACCATCACCGGCAGGCCAGGGGCACAAAGGCTCGCCGTCACTTCTGGGGGCAGAATTCCAGATCGCGGGCTCTTTGGCGTCTATCTAGTTGGCGCTGAGGAGGGAAAAAATTCACGCCGGGTGGGCGAGCTCGACGAGGAAATGGTCTACGAGTCCAGAGTCGGCGACGTTTTCGCTTTGGGCGCGACCAGTTGGCGAATCGAAGACATTACACACGACCGCGTGCTGGTCTCACCCGCATTCGGCCAGCCTGGTCGATTACCCTTTTGGAAGGGCGACTCCTTAGGCCGCCCCGTGACACTGGGCCGCGCCATCGGCGCCTTTATGCGCGAGGTCTCAGCAGCATCACCAAAAGTGGCCACCGAGCGTTGTGCCGCGATTGGCTTGGACAACTACGCAACCGGGAACCTCCTCGGTTATCTATCTGAGCAAGCCGAGGCTACCGGCGTCGTACCTGACGACCGGACCTTGGTCATCGAACGTTTTCATGACGAATTAGGCGACTGGCGAATTGTGCTGCACAGCCCCTTTGGCATGCCAGTCCATGCCCCCTGGGCACTCGCGGTAGGCGCAAGACTTCATGAGCGCTACGGTCTTGATGGCTCAGCTATGGCGGCTGACGACGGCATAGTGCTGCGGGTGCCGATGATGGACGATGAGCCACCGGGCGCTGAGTTGTTCATTTTCGACGCCGACGAAATCGAACAGATTGTCACTGACCAGGTGGGCGGATCGGCACTTTTCGCTGCCAGATTCCGCGAATGCGCTGCGCGTGCGTTGCTTCTGCCCCGTCAAAACCCCGCAAAACGATCGCCGCTGTGGCAGCAACGGCAGCGCTCTGCCCAGCTACTCGATGTAGCCAAAAAATACCCAACCTTTCCGATTATCTTAGAAAACGTGCGGGAATGCCTGCAGGATGTCTACGATCTGCCAGCGTTGAAAGATATTGCCAGCGCAATTGCTCGGCGTGAGCTTCGGATGACGGAAACTACCACCCAGCAACCATCACCGTTTGCTCGCTCGCTGCTCTTTGGCTACGTGGAAAGTTTTCTTTATGAAGGCGATTCACCGCTTGCCGAGCGGCGCGCAGCGGCGCTCTCACTCGACCCCGCACTACTTTTAACGAGCTACTTGGCCGAGCAGAGCTGCGCGAGCTCTTAGACCCACAAGTTATTGCTGATACCGAGGCCGAGCTGCAAGGTCTGGCAGTCTCACGACAAGTTCGAGGCGTAGAAGGCGTCGCCGATCTACTCCGACGGCTTGGGCCGCTTTCGGAACAAGAAATCACGGCGCGGCTTAGCGCAGAAACCGCCACCACAGAGCTGGTCAGCGCCGAGGTGGCGATTACCGAATTAGTCAAAGCAAATAGGGCATTTACTAGCAAGATCGCCGGCCAATCGGTACTACTTGCGGTAGAAGACGCCGCTAGAGTGCGTGATGCGCTTGGCCTCCCACTACCGATGGGCATTCCGCTGGCGTTCATTGAACCAGTTTTGGACCCGCTGGGAGACCTAGTCTCCCGATATGCCCGCACACACGGGCCGTTTCTCACCTCGGAAGTGGCCGCGAGATTCGGCTTGGGCGTTGCGATTGTCCAGTCCGCTTTAGACCGGCTTGGCGCCGATGGTCGAGTAGTGCAAGGCGAGTTCCGGCCAATTGCTACGCAGGGCGGTGCAACCGGGCTGGAATGGTGCGATGCCCAGGTTCTGCGTCGCATCAGGCAACGTTCACTGGCCGCGTTGCGCGCCGAAGTTGAACCCGTTGATCGCGCGGCCTACGCTAGGTTCCTGCCGGCTTGGCAACACATTAATTCCTCACTCCGTGGTCATGACGGCGTCCTCACGGTGATCGATCAACTTGCAGGTGTACCGATTCCGGTCTCCGCCGTGGAGCCCTTGGTTCTGGCCGTGCGGGTGCGAGATTATTCGCCGGCCTTATTGGATGAGCTGATGGCCTCCGGCGAAGTGCTGTGGTCTGGAGCAGGTTCGCTACCAGGTAATGACGGCTGGATTTCCTTACATCTGGCAGAGTCTGCCGCGCTCACGCTAAGCCCCGCCGAGGACTACATGCCAGGAGCGCTTGCCTTACGAGTTCAAGAATTTCTCAGCTCCGGAGGTGCCTATTTTTTCCAACAGTTACGTCTGGGCCTCAGCGACACTGAATTGCCCTCCAATGAAGCGCTCACCTCAGCACTCTGGGAACTAGTCTGGGCTGGCAGGGTAGGAAACGAAACTTTCGCTCCGGTCCGCGGCATGCTCGACGGCGGGCACACCGCGCATAAGCAAAAGGCAAGGACGCCTCGGCTACGGCCCGGACGTTTACCAGGCGCCCAAGGTGCTGGGCGCTACGCGGGTCTGAGTAGACCGGCGACGCCAATGGGTTCGCCTATGGTCGGTGGCCGTTGGAGCAGTTTCGCCGTTGCCACCGAGGTGTTAGAGCCGACCGTTCGCGCGCACGCTATGGCGGATACTCATGGACCGCTACGGGGTAGTCACGCGCGGCTCGGTTGCCGCGGAGGGTCAGCCAGGCGGATTCGCCTTAATGTACAAGGTGCTCTCCCGCCTTGAAGAACAAGGTAGAAGCCGCCGCGGCTACTTTATTGAAAAGCTTGGGGCGGCTCAATTTGCCGTGCCAGCTACCGTCGATCGGCTACGGACCTTCGCTACAGATTTCTCGGCAGAGCAGCTCTCTCTCCGCACTGGCCTTGGCTGCAACAGATCCAGCAAACCCATATGGGGCAGCATTAATTTGGCCCAGCCTAGAAGGCTCCGGTCATAGACCAGGGCGAAAAGCTGGGGCGCTGGTGGTACTTGTCGACGGCGAGCTGGTGCTTTACATGGAACGGGGTGGAAAAACCGTGCTTTGTTTCGCCACTGAACCTGCCGTAATTGCCGCAGCGGCATCCGCACTGGTCAAACTCGTGAAACGCGGTGCGGCCGAGCGGCTTGCCATCGAAAAGTAAACGGTGGCGAGGTGCTAGGGACCTTACTAGCCAGCGAATTGCTTGCAGCAGGGGCGTATTCAACTCCACGCGGGGTGCGGATCCGCGCCTGAGGGAGATACTGTTTGGTGGCAAGCACAGCAGCTCGACCTTGTTTTGCACGGAATAAGAACTACATCGCAGCGATTTTCGCGTACCGGCCTACGCCACTGTTGACCTAGCCGGATACCGAGTAGAAAACGTCAAAGCCCGCGGCAGACATCTGCTCATTGAGTGCAACTCCCCTGCTGAAAACACTGCGCTGATCCATTCACATCTCAAAATGGAAGGCAGCTGGCACACTTATTCTCGCCAGGAAACCTGGCGTCGCCCAACTTACACTGCCCGCGTCATCCTGGAGGCCGCAGAAGCAGTAGCAGTTGGGTTTTCGCTGGGATTTGTCCACGTGGTCAAGCCGGATGAACTCGATCTGGACTATTTGGGCCCAGATTTGCTGGGACCTGACTGGAACCCGCTAGAAGCCCGGAACCGACTTAGCGCCCAACTTGGCCGACCAATTGGCCTGGCATTGCTCGATCAACGGAATCTGGCCGGCATCGGAAATATTTATCGGAACGAATTGTGTTTTCTGATTGGCGCACATCCGCTCAGCGCAGTCGAAAAGGTTGACCTAGGCCGGGTAGTTGAGCTTGCTAAACGGCTGCTTGAAGCGAACAAAAATCGAAAGCAACGCAGCACCACCGGAGGTCCCGCCCGAGCAGATAATGCGAGCTGGGTTTATGGACGAGCTCGACAACCTTGCCGTCGTTGTGGGTCCCTCATTAGAGAAGACGAACTTGAGGGCCGAGTCATCTACTTCTGTCCGCGATGCCAACCCTTAGCCAACTAAACTAGTCCGGTGATGGAATCTCCGCTCCCGGTGCGCAACGGCGTCAACGCGACCCGGCTCAGGCTGCCTGAAGAGGGTCCCTGGACGACGGCGATGGAATACGTTTTGGATCGCTTCAACCATGTGGACCCGCAGGGTGTAGTGGATCGTTTTGAACGCGGCGAGGTTCAAGGACTTGGCGGTGTGGTCATCACACCGCAGACGCCCTTGGCTGAGCACACTTTCCTTTGGTACTACCGCGAGCTCCCAGTGGAAAATCGGCTCCCAGTAGAACTGGATGTTTTGCACCAAGACGATCATCTGGTCGTTATTGATAAACCTCATTTCCTGCCGACAACGCCAGGCGGCATGTATGTTGCCGAATCCGCACTGGTGCGGTTAAGGGTGCTTTTAGATCTACCAGACCTGGTGCCGATCCACCGTCTAGACCGGATGACAGCAGGAATTCTGCTCTTCGCAGTCAATCCACAAACCCGAGGAAAATACCAACTGCTCTTTGAGTGCCGCCAAGTTCGCAAACATTATGAGGCCGTCGCATCCGTGCGTGAGGATCTGCAATTGCCGCTGACCATCCGGAGCCGACTGTACAAATCACGCAGCTATCTACTCACTCAGGAGCTTGCCGGTGAGCCCAACGCAGAAACTCGAGTTTCATTGGAACGGTCTTGGCCCAGTGCGGACGGCCCCCGCGGCCTTTACCGGCTTGAACCACATAGCGGCAAAACTCATCAATTACGCGTGCACATGGCCGCGCTAGGAATGGGCATTCTCAATGACCCGTTCTATCCCGTGTTAAGCGAACAAGCACCCGATGATTACCAAAAACCACTGCAATTACTGGCACGCAGCTTGGAATTCACTGACCCGATTTCCGGGCACGATGTGCAACATCTCAGCCGGCTAACCCTCCGCGAAGTCGTTTGACCCGCCGCGAGTACCCCTAAACAGCTCAACTAACAAAAAGCCACTTGCCACGCTCGCGTCGCAAGGTGGTCAAGCGGCCAGTGATGGCAATTTCTTCAATCGCGCTGCGCAACTTTGCCGAGGCATCGCTCGCCCGCAGATTTTCGTCCTCGTCAGTGCTCGCCTCCACCAGAAACCGCAAGGTAATCACTGGAACTCCGGCCACGACGTCGAGCGAATTGGCTTCAACAAGATGGATTGAGCCTAAAGCGGCAACCGCGGTACTCATCACCGCTTGTGGCTGATGACCGGGAAGCAGGCCTTTGATCTGGAGGACTGCGCGGAAAGAGGGCATTTGTCCAGATTAGCCTGCGGCACCGACGATTTTTCAAAGGAATAGCTTCCCAGCACCAAGAGTTAGCTACAGCATGACCTTGAAATCTTGGGAAGCCTTTCGCGCCGAACGAAACCGAACCTTGCCCGCACCGCACGGCTGGCTGAGTCTTACATCATTTCAGTGGCTCCCGGAGACAGCTGCCACCCTGGACTTGATTCCGGGCGCTTGGCAAGCCGACGAAAGTGGGGCAACGGTCACCGCGCAGGCCGCAGACGGACTCATCCTGATAGCCGGTAATGTTCCGATCGACGGCACCATATCGGCAAAGCTAGCCGAAAACGAGTCACTCAATTGGCTACGAATTGGTTCAGTCGTGATCGAACTTGCCGTGCGCGGCGGCAGTTACGCAATCCGCACTAGGGACTCCAGCGCAGCCACGCTTCAATCGTTCGACGGCGTGCCCACTTTTAGTTACGACCCGAGTTTTGCGCTCAGTGGGAGCTTCGAGCCCTTCGATGCGCCTACACAACGCGCCATTGCCAGCGCCAATCCACGGGTACCGGCCAGTGTTGAGCTAGCCGGCGAAGTTCATTTCGAGCTTGCGGGCGAACATTACCGCTTGCTGGCTCAGGACACTGATGATGGCTACCTGGTGAATTTCAAGGATTCCACCAACGGAACCGAAACTGCCGGCTGGCGGTTCCTCAACGTCAGCAAACTCGAGGACGGCAGACTTGATCTTGATTTCAACTATGCCTTGAACTGGCCCAGCGGTTTCTCTGCTTTTGGCACCTGCCCACAGCCGGTGCCGGAAAACTCTCTGCCGGTGCGGATCGAAGCTGGTGAAAAGCTGCTCTAACCTTCGAGTAGCGAGTACGCTGCTGGCAGCCGAACCACCTGCGCCGCCGCTGTCATCCCGGCGCCAAAGCCAAAAAATAGCGCGAGCTGGCCAGGTTGGGCACGCCCAGAGGCTAAAAGTGCCGCGGCAGCCAACGGGATTGAGGCACTAGAGGTATTTCCCATGGTGGACACATCATTGGCTAAAATCGCGCCGCTGAAGCCCAAACGTTTCACCAGTTCCTCGGTAATACGAAAGTTCGCCTGGTGCGGTACAAAGACTTCAATTTCTTTGCCGGCGTTTTTCAAGGCTTTGTCAATAATCGATGAACTATTTTCAATAACCCATCGAAATACACCTGCTCCCTTCATTGAAGAACTAGGCCAAATAGGTGGGCTGGAATCAAAGGCATGCCGCAAATTTCCTTGACTCATACCAATAAGGTCATGTTTCGTGCCGTCGGGATACATTGCAGCGGGCCAGATCGTGCGGTTTGCTGCGGCCGAGATCAGCGCGGCCCCGGCACCGTCGCCAAAGATTCCGGCAGTGTTCGGATCCTGATAATGCAACCAAATACTCGTCTGCTCGGCAGCAACCAAGAGGATCTTCTCCGCACCACCGCCGCCTATCAGCCCACTTGCAACACTCATGCCATAACAAAATCCGGCGCAAGCGGCACCAAGGTCGAAGGCGCCTGCATTTTGCGCCCCAACCTGCTGAGCAATCAGCGGGGCCAACGGTGGCGACTGCACCACTGAACTCTCGGTGGTCACAATGACCAGATCAATTTCCTCCGGTAGAGCCCCCGCGGTTTGGACTACCTCTAAAGCAGAACGAGCGGCCATTTCTGCGACAGACTGTTGCGTATGACGCCGAGAATCAATTCCGGTTCGCCGCTTTATCCAACCTTGCTTCTACCTGAATTCCGGCGGAGAGTTTTTCATTGAAAACAACCCCGGGCGGTCGGTATCCAGAAATAGCAAGCACATGGGGGTGCATGCCATGAATCTTATCGAGATAAAAGCCCGTCCGTTGGCACCGCCGCCATATTAGACAATTGCGGATAAACCGGTTATTGAACGGCCAACAATGAGAGTATTAATCTCAAACGATCCCTCGTAAGTGAAGATTGCCTCAGCGTCTGCAAAGCACTTCGACATGCGGTAATCGGAGACGATGCCGTTGCCACCCAAAATCGATCTACCTAGAGCCACGGTTTCACGCATTCGTTCCGTGGTGAACGCCTTCGCCAAAGCCACTTGGTCCATGCTCATAAAAGGCAAAGAGGTCAACTGAGTCATCATCGACAATGAGGCCGTGGCATTTCCAAGCATTTTCACCAACTGGGCCTGCACCAATTGGAACGACCCAATGGGCCGGCCAAACTGCTCCCGCTCAACCGCATACTTCCTGGCGATCTCGAATGCGCCCAATTGCTGTCCAACAGCTTGCCAAGCCACCATCACTCTGGAACCTTGCAGCAGGACATTAGTGTCTTGGAATGAGTTGATTCCCGCGAAACGGTCAGCTTCACTGACGCGAACTTTGTCCAGCTCGATATGGGCGTTCTGCACCGTTCGCAGCGCAATCTTATTATCAATTTTGACTCGGCTGACGCCCGGGAGCGAGGTGTCCAGGATAAACCCGCGCACCCCGCCGCTTTCTGCGTCTTTGGTCCAGAGCAGCATGTAATCGCAAAAAGTCCCGTTGCCAATCCAACGTTTTGCCCCGTTGATGACCCATTCGTCGCCGTCTCGGAGCGCCGTCGTCGTCATTCCGCCAGCAACGTCAGAACCATGTTCTGGCTCCGTCAATGCGAATGCCCCGGTAGTCCGCAGCGCGAGCGCGTCGGCCAAATAACGCGATCGCTGATCGTCAGTGCCAAAGAGGTAAAGGGACTCTACGAAAAGATCGTGGTGAACCAAGAAGAAGGTTGCCAGCGAGGTGTCTACTTTGGTGATTTCCACAATGACTAGGCCAGCAAAAAGCGGGCTATAACCTTGCTGAATAACAGTAGAAAGACCAAGCTTGGCCAGATCCGGCAGAATATGCGCCGGGAATTCGGCATCATTCCACCACTGCACACAATAGGGTGCAACCTGCTCGGTCAAAAACTCGCGCAGCTGCGCCAACTTCTGCTGTTCGAAGCCGGTCAGCCTCGATTCAAGATGGTAAAAGTCGGCGCTGGGCAAGCTGCGTTCGGGCACACTCATTTAGGCTGCATCCTGATTGCGCCGTCCAAGCGAATGGTCTCGCCGTTGAGCATGGCATTCGCAATGATGTGTTCCACTAAGGCCGCATACTCATCGGGCTGACCAAGCCGGGACGGGTGCGGGATTTGCGCGGCCAAGGAATCTTGCGCGTCTTGTGGCAACCCGGCCACCATCGGCGTGCCAAAAATACCGGGCGCAATGGTCATCACCCGGATGAGCGAGCGGGCAAACTCTCTGGCAATGGGTAGTGTCATTGCGGCAACCGCACCCTTTGAGGCCGCATATGCTGGCTGCCCAATTTGTCCGTCAAAAGCAGCCACCGAGGCGGTATTGACAATGACGCCGCGTTCGGAAGTGTTGAACTCGCCAACTACGGGCTCGTTATTCGCCATGGCAGCGGCTGCGAGTCGAAGCACATTTAAGGTGCCAACCAAATTCACTTGGATCACCCGGTTGAACGCCTCAAGCGGCAGTACGCCGTCCCGGCCCAAGACCTTTCCTGGCGTACCGATTCCGGCACAGTTGACCACTACGCGCAAGGTTCCAAGCGTCGAGGCAGCGGCGACGGCTGCCTGTACCTGCGCCTCGTCGGTGACGTCCGCCCCAGCAAAAACAGCGCTGTTCTCACGACTGGCGTTAAGTTCGGCGGCAACTTCGGCACCATGAGAGCTAGGCAAATCAACAATGACGACGGCGGCACCACCGGCATGCAGTCGCCGGGCCGTGGCCGCACCCAAGCCCGAGGCACCACCTGTCACCAGGGCCACCACGATTTCAGAGTTCAAACCGCTAATCTTCATGTTTCCTCCTCATCGAGTTCCGTTAATGCATACTAACCGAATTAACAGCTCTGACGCAGAGCTACCCATCAGCACGAAACCAGGCAATCGGATTAGAGTGAATGCATGAGCGGGCAAACCCAGACCGAAGCATGGGCACACCGGGCCGCGACGGCGGAAAGCGCGGTAAATTCCCGGTTTGGCCGCCGACTCCTGATCATCCCGGGTACCTGGTTGGCTAAGATTGCTGCCCCTGCGCAGCGAAACCTGGAATGGCTTACTGGTGGCAAGCTCATTATCTGGATTGCCTTCTAGATGCCGGTTGGCGCAAGCTCCAAACCGGCAAACAGCCTAATTTACACCGAGCTCAAGCCTTGTTACGCAGCATCAAGCTCCGCAATTTCTTTCGACTCAGTAATAGTTTTTATGACGATATGGCGTGGCTGGCGCTGGCGGCCGGCAGAGCCGAGCAGCTCTCACTACAAGCCACTGGCAGGTCTTTCCCGGGTGCAAACCGGGCTGTACGAACGTTGGGCCGGCAGCTAATTCAAGGCTTCAGCACTGAACCGGGCTGCGGTTTGTTTTGGTCTAAGCGGCGTGACTTCAAAAACACGCCGGCCAACGGACCAGCAGCGCTATATTTCGCGCGCGTCGGCGACGTGCAACGAGCTCAGCAGCTTCTCGACTGGCTCTACTCCAACCTCTGGGATACCGAACGTGGTTTGTATCTGGATGGAATCCACCTCAGATCGACCGGGCCAGAACGCGAAGAAACGGTCTGGACTTATAACCAAGGACCGGTCCTTGGTGCGCTGTGTGCAGTGCCAACTGACAGCAATCTAGACCGGGCCGCTGAGGTGGTGGCCGGCGTCGAACGCGGATTGAGCTCGGATGGCGCAATTTTGTTGCATGGCGATGGCGACAGCGGGCTATTTACCGGAATCTTGGTTCGCTATCTGGCAGTTGCGGCCCGGAATCAGGCGCTACCGGCCCGGACCCGAGCCACTGCCGCGAGTTTGGTCTTCACAACCGCCGAGGCGATCTGGGCCTCCCGCTCCGCCGAAGACGTCTTTACCAAGGATCTGCAGCTCCGTGCTGATCAGTCGTATCCGAATCAGACGCCGGTGCAACTTTCGACCCAGCTACAGGCCTGGATGATTTTTGAATCCGCGCACCAACTGGCTCAGACCGAAACGCGTCTGCCACCAGAACTAACGACACAATAGCGAGCGAAAGCGACAGCCCCGCAAGTACATCGGTGAGCCAGTGATGGCCCAGATACAGTCGGCTGAATGAGATCGCGAAAATCCCGACGACGGCGACTGCCGCCCAAACAGCGCGGCGGCCAACTTCCGTATTCCTGCTGATCAGCAAGTAAGCCAACACGATGAAAAAGACGCCCGCCGCCAGAGCATGCCCGGAGGGAAAAGAATACGAGGTGCTGATACCGAACAGCATGTCTTTCGCTGGCGGCCGAGGCCTGGCAATGGCTAGCTTGACGAAGGTACTGGTCAACGCCACTACCCCCATGGCTAAGGCAAGCAACACCGGTCGCCAAATTTCGCGCCGGAGCAAAGCCCAGAGCCCCGCGAGCACAATAACAATCACGGTGAACCAGAGCGGGTTCGCCGCGGTGGTGATTATTCCTAACAGCTGCGTCGCCCAAGGCACCCGGATGGTTTGTAGCCACTCAAGTAGCGGCTTATCGTAAACGGTAAGGCCCGAATTTTCTGCCACCATGCCCCACAAAACAAAGAAACCCGTCAACCCGACGATGAATAAAACTCCCGCCCAGATCAAAAGGGCGCGGTTCGGGGTCGCTCGGCGCGAAGTTGAAAGCATCCGTCTATTCTGCCTTGGAAAACTGGGCAGATCCTATGGTGCCTGCCGGTGATTCGGCGGGCTGAGCACTATTCGCCAGCCGGTTTATCCCGTTGCGGGTATGGCGCTTCATAGCGCGCGAGCATCTCAACAAAACCAGCTATCTTTCGCTGGCGACCAGCTTCTGTCTTGAGTTGGCTGAGCCGGAAATACATCGCGAAGCGGTTTTTGGTGTTGAGCACATCGAGCATCTTTTGTGCTCGATGGTTAGCCGAAATAGCTTCGAGCAAGTCTGCGGGCAACTCCGAATCACTCTGGGTTGCATAAGCCATCTCCCAACGACCATCGGCTTTTGCTGCTTCTACCGCCGCCCAACCGGCTTGCGCCATTTTGCCTTCAGCTTCCAACCGAGCAATGTGCTCAGTATTTCGCACCGACCACGAGCTTTTTGGCCCGCGTGGCGTCCAGCGCTGAAAAACACTTTCGGCATCGCGGCGTTTGGCCTGGCCGTCGATCCAGCCAAAGCACAGCGCCTCATCGAGCGCGCTGGCGTGAGTTATCTCGGTGACAGTGCCACCTTTTTTATGTAGCACAAGCCACACACCAGGACGGCTCGCGTGATTTTCAGTGAGCCACTCGCGCCATTGCTCGGCATTTTGCACCAATAATTCGGGGACTTCTGCAGCCATGCCGCCACATTACCGTTTCCGACCGCTACCGAACAGAGTTCAGCTGAGCCAATAGCCGCGTTCATGCATCACCTGCGCCAGCAGGTCGGCCCGATCGGTCATCACACCGTCCACGCCCAAGTCAAAGAGCCGGTGCATATCTGCCTTGTCGTTGATGGTCCAGACATGCAACTTCAAGCCCCATAAATGCGCTCGATGAATGGATTTTCTACTCACTACCCGAAGGACCCCGGCGCGCTCGGGCACCTGTAAGCAATCGACGTCGTGCAGTATTCGCTTCAGCCAACGCCGTGGCAGCCAGGCGGAAAAGAGCAGAAAAGCCGCAATCGATAGCATCCCGCCTGACGAGGCAGTGCGCTTGCTCAGTCTGGCCAACACCGCGCGGCGACGCGAGTCTGAAAATGATGCGATACAAATTCGATCATGCAACGAATACCGCTCAATGACATCCACTAACGGCACCACGCCAGCAGCATCTTTGACATCAAAATTGATTTTGGTTCCGGGCAACGCGGCAACCAAATCTTCGAAACGCGGAATAACTTCCGTGCCATTGATTCGGAGCCGGGAAAGTTCCGCAAAGGTGTGTGCAGAAATCTTGCCTTTACCGTTAGTAACTCGGTCTAAGACCTCGTCGTGGAACACCGTCAGAGCTAGTTCGCAGGTCCGTTTCAACGTGCCGAAAGCCCAATGCGACGGCGGACTGAAAGCTAGGCAAGGAATTCTCAATATTCGTGCCAGTCATCGAAAACCCACGATGCGCGAAGGCCAATGGAACAGCCGAGTCTAGATAAGGCAAAGGCCCAGTTGTGTTCACGCGGCAAGCGTACCAAGCTACGGGGGCTAGAAGCGCCGCCAAAGCAATCTGGAACTTTCTAGCCTTGCTGTTGGGCCAAAAGCTGCTCAATCACTTGCGCCACGCCGTCGTCGTCGATCCCAGGCGCCACCAAGTCAGTGGCCGCCAAAGCAGACTCGTGCCCGCTAGCCATCGCGTAGCCGCGCCCGGCCCAGGCGAGCATTTCGACGTCGTTAGGCATGTCCCCGAAAGCAACTACCGCCTCGGCCGGGATGCCGCGAGAAGCTGCAAACTCGCTCAAGGTTGCAGCTTTGTTGACGCCGACCTTGGACATTTCCAATAAGGCGATATCCGGTGCTGAATGCGTGGCATCCACCCATTGGGCGGCGGCGGGCCGGACCTTTGCTAAAAATTCATCCGCGTTTGAGTCCAGTGTCTTAGCCAATAGCTTCAACACGCCACATTCTGCGCGTAACGAATCTGCCAAAAGCTGGGGCTCTATCGCCTTCAATGCCGCCGGTGCGGTCTCTCAAACAAACCCTGGTTCAATGAACAATCCGTCGATGGCCTCGGCGGCAAAACTAGCCGAAGCCACCACCTCTTTAATCGCCTGGCGAGCCGCCAAAACGTCTGCAATTGGCAAACATTTAGTACTGAGCACCCGCTCTTCAGCCAAATCGTAAACCAGCGCGCCATTGGAGCAGATCCCTGTTCCCACGTGGCCAATTTGCTCACGCAGCGGATCCAACCAACGCGGAGGACGACCCGTCACAAAGACAACTTCGACGCCGGCTGCAAGCGCGGGCTGGAATGCAGCCACGGTGCGTGGACTAATTTTCCCGTCGTGGTTGAGGATCGTTCCGTCGATATCGCTTGCGATCAATTGCATAGCTTCAGGTTATCCGTGCTTCAGATGGCTCAGCGACCGCGACGCCTTCTTGATAACTGGCCGAGGCAAAGCCGACCAGTAATAAATAGAGTCGTGAGGCCACAAAACCGCCAGTAATGATCCAAAAAACTGGCGCAGCGCCTAGCCAAAGCACTAAAGCCCCGCCCAGCGGTGCACCAACGACAATCATCGCGCGATTAATCGAACGCATCGTGGCGCTCATCCGGCCATGTAGTCGTCTCGGCGTCAGAATCACGCGATAGGCCAACTCATGCGCACCGCTCATCCCGAAACCCAAACCATAGATGAACTGACCTGCGATCAAAGGCAGCCATAATTGCCATACGGCATTGGGCGCGCTGGTGGACGTCACACCAGAGGTTGCCTGCAGCGCAATCAAGGCAAAGCCGAGGGCATCAAAGGCGCCGGAAAGCATGATGGTTTTGCCTGGGCCAAGCCAATGACCCAATCGTGTGGTGAGTGCAGTACTCACCGTTGCACCGACGCCAACTCCGGTAAAAATCAGGCCCGCAGCGGCCGCATCAAGATGCAGCGTCAGGGTCAGATAGGCGATGAAGACCGTACCTGCCATCGCGTTGAAGATAAACCAGACGTGCGAGCTTATTGCCAAAGGACGCCGCCGAGGATGCGTGTAGACCCAGCGCACCCCTTCACTGATTTCGCGCGGCAAATTCAGTTTGGCCCGCGGCTCTGAAATTTCTGGTGCCATAAGGTTTTGCGCTCTGATTCGCCAGATCACTAACGCCGAAAAAACATAAGAGAGCGCATCGACTAAAAATGCCAACGGAATCCCGATCATTTTGATCAGGCCACCAGCAAGCAATTGTCCTGTGGCTTGTGCAACCGCGTCGCTTTGTTCAACTCGGGCGTTCGCTTTGTGCAAGAGTTCTCGCGGTACGAGTTGCGGCAAGTAGGTCTGGTGCTCGGTGTCGCCAATCAGCGAAAACGCGCCGAAAACAACCATCGCCACGATCAACATCGGTACGGTCAGCACGCCAAGCAATCCCGAGAAGCTGATGAAGCCAAGTGCGCCCGCTCGCAGTAGATCCGCAACAATCAGCAGCCTGCGCTGCGGCAACCTTTCCACTAACGTGCCGGCGATCAAGCCCAGAAAGACGTATGGCAGCCATCTGGCAGCGTTGACCAACCCCAGTTCTAGCTCGCTTTGACCAAGCTGCACCGTGACCAGAAACCCCAGCGCCAAGGTGGTGATGTAGGTGCCAAAACTGGACACTGTGGCCGCGCTCCAGAGCAGCATAAAAGACCGGTGTTCGCGAAGCTTCATCGCGCCTCCGTGTCTTATCGAGTCTCGCCGCAAGCCAATGAACTATTCAGCTAAGTTAATGAGAAAAAGTACCAATCATTCGGGCCCGGGCAATGCCGTGGCTGAAGATATTGAAGCCCAGGTAGGCGCAGGAACCTTCAGCAGGTACATCTAATGCCTCAACATCGAGCGCATGTACCACCACCATGTAACGGTGCGAGCCGTGCCCAGCTGGCGGTGCCGCACCCACGTAGCCCGGCATGCCGGCGTCGTTTTTGAGCGTCACGGCACCCAACGGCAAAGCCTGCGACTGCGGCGTCCCGGCACCGGCCGGCAAAGACGTGGTGGACGCCGGAAGGTTGAAAACTGCCCAGTGCCAAAACCCACTCGCGGTAGGCGCATCGGGATCATAGGCCGTTAGGGCGAAGCTCTTTGTGTCTGCCGGGAAATCCGACCAGCTCAATTGGGGTGACTCATCCGATCCACCCGCGCCCATCACGCCGGAAACCTGAGCCGTTGGCAAGACATCGCCGTCTTTGAATGACTCGCTGCTCAGCGTAAAACCGGGCAACTGCGGCAGGTCTGCATAAGGGTCATAACTAATCATGATTTACCTTCCAAAATTGTGGAGCTCATCTTTAGTTGGCGGATTCGCCCCTGGTCGAGAAACGGTGATTGCCGCCGCATGTGCCGCAATGTTCAGGATGTCAGCTAAATCTTGCTTGCCTATCGCGCGCAGCTGCTCTCTACGCTGAGCTCCATCAAGCTCACGGTCAACAATCGCGCCAATCAAGGCCGCCATAAATGAATCACCGGCACCCACGGTATCTGCGACTTGGACCGCTGGCACATCTGCTGTCACTTCGGCTGCAGCAGCAACAGCCCAAGGACCACCTTCGCCTCGAGTAACCACAACAAGAGCAGGGCCATCTGGGTATCCCAGCCAATTGCGTGCAGAATCGAGCGGATCGGACTCTGGATACAACCAATGCAAATCTTCATCGGAAGCCTTGACCACATCAGCGAGCCGTACGAATTTCTCGGCTCGCTCACGAGCTTCGGCAACATTTTTGATGATGGACGGGCGGCAGTTCGGGTCGTAGGAAATCGTGGCATGTCCGCGTGCCGCGAGCACCGCTTGGTACACCGCGTCTGCGCCCGGCGATAGCATTGCAGCGATCGATCCGGTGTGCAGCAAAGTTGTCGCTTGAAGTTGTTCCGATGTGACCTCAGGCAGCGTCCAAGCCAGTTGAAATTGATAACTCGCAGCGCCGTCCGCATCGAGATTTGCCCGCGCAACACTGGTGGCCAATGCATCGGCGGCCAGCGGAGTCAGCACTGAATTTCCGTGCAAGTGTGCGGCAATGAGTTCACCGTAGGCGTCCTGGCCGTAGCGGCCAAGGAACTCCACTGGATGACCTAATCTGGCTAGTCCCACCGCAACGTTGAGTGGGCTGCCACCAACGTGCGGCACTGGTTCCGCGCCGGGATGTACAACTTCGTCGATCAGGGCTTCACCGATGACTGTCAGCATGCTGCAACTCTATCTTTTGCCTGCGACAGGATGCACAGTTGATCAGAGGACTAAGTGCGGGCGCAGCAGTTAAAGAAGGCGAAAACATGTCAGAGACAACGGCAGATAAAGGGCGGGACGAACGGTTCGAGCGAGGTATGGCAATGCTCAACCAAGTAAGCGGCGACGGCGGTGGCCAGCAAGTCGTTGATTCGCTTGCCGGAATCTCGCCCGAGTTAGGTCATCAGATTGTGGCCTGGGGTTTCGGTGAAATCTATAGCCGCCCACAGTTGGCACCGCGTGACCGCCAGTTAGTCACGTTAGGTATGTTGACGGCTTTGGGCGGCTGTGACCCGCAACTCGCTGTGCATGTAAATACTTCGCTCAACGTCGGTTTGACGCCCGATGAAATCATCGAAGCGCTGCTCCAGTCCGCCGCCTATTGCGGAATTCCCCGAGCCATCAATGCCACGTTCATAGCCAAGAAGGTCTTCGAAGAACGCGGTGTGCAGATCAGCACCGATTGAGGTTATTGGATTCGCTGGATGAAACGAGCGGACTGGCTAAGGCGGAGCTGATAGTCCGCACCGGCGAAGCCACGCCCTACGCGAATATTTTCGTTACGCTCCGGAGTGGCCTTCTAAACCGTCATCAACGAGCGTCGGCAAACCGTTCTGCCGCCTCGAGGATGAGTTGAGTCGTTTTTGCACTGCCCTGATGCCCAGCTTCCGAAACAATATGTAGCTGAGCCTCAGACCATTCTTGAGCCAGCAACCAAGGCACGTCTGCCGGGCCGCTGATATCTAGCCACCCATGAATCAATACGCCTGGGATCCCGGCGAGTTTGTGCGCGTTTCGAAGCAGTTGATCTTCTGCCAACCAGCCGGCGTGGTGAAAATAGTGCGTGACCAAGCGGGCAAAAAGCATCCGGAAATCCGGGTCTTGAAATCGTTTGTATGGTGTGAATCCCGGCGCTAAGGACAACACGGCGTCCTCCCACAGGCACCAATCCAGAGCGGCTTGTTTCTGCACAGCTAGATCGCCATTTTGGTTCAGCAACTGGTAGTAGGCCGCGACCAGATCGCCGTCACGCTCCGCTTCTGGAACGCCGTCCCGGAATGCATGCCATTGCTCGGGTACAAATCGGCCAGCTTCATGGGCAAGCCAATGCACATCGGCGGGCCGCGTCATCGTCACCGAAACCAGAATCATCGCTCGCACCCGCTCCGGATATTGCTGCGCGTAGGCGAGGCCAAGCGTAACTCCCCAGGAGCCGCCCCAGAGTACCCAGCGGTCCACGCTAAGTAGCGTACGCAACTGCTCAATATCGGCAATCAGATGACTCGTGGTGTTGTTGGATAAATCCAATGACGGATCGCTGGCTAACGGCCTACTATGCCCGCAATTGCGCTGGTCCATCTGCACAATTCGATATTTTGCTGGATCCCAATTTCGCCTACCACCCGGCGTCGTACCTGAACCTGGGCCACCATGCAGGACCAAAACTGGTGTGCCCTGTGGGTTACCGCTGACTTCCCAGCAGATCTGATTTCCATCACCGGTATCCATCATTCCGGTTTCATACGGTTCAATTTCTGGATAGCGTTCCATGGTTCTCCTCAGATATAACAGCGCTGTTATAGTTTAGCCATGGAGTCCACAGATCTCATAGGCACTCGGCTAAAACAAGTCCAAGACTTGCTCGACGGCGGGCTTGCCCAGGTGTACGCCGAGCTAGGCTTACCGGGTTTTCGGCCGCGCTACACCCCAGTACTAAAGGTTCTGGACAGCGCAGACGGCCAATCCATTCGAGACTTAGCCGAGGCCGTGGGCGTAACTCATTCAGCGATGAGCCAGACCGTTGCCCAGCTCTTGCGCGACGGTCTAGTTTCGAGTGAAGCAGGGTCTGATGCACGCACGCGATTGGTGCAACTAACTCCGGCGGCTCGGCAGATCATGCCCATTTTGAATCGAGAATGGCAGCTAACCTCGATTCTGGCCCGCGAATTAGAAGCAGAAATGAGTGTGCCGCTGAGTCAAGTTATGGACGAGGTACTGGCGCTGCTGATACAACGCCCGTACGCCGAAAGGGCAACCGCCGCATCAGCGCGGCTTCAGGGCTGAAGCCGCGCAGGTCGATTAGAGATAAGGCCTAGTTATCAGTTCGATCGCGTGGCCAGCTGGGTCCTTGAAATAGACGCCTCGGCCGCCGTGTTCCGTATTGGTTTCGCCGACGCGCTGCATTTGCGGATCGGCCCAATGTTCCACACCAGCTGCTTTCAGGCGTCCGTAGGCCCGATCAAAATGCTCGTCATCAACAAGATACGCGTAGTGCTGCATCTGAATCTCGACCGGTGGCGCAGCGAATTGCAACAGCACACCGCCGTCCAACTGAATATTGCGGAAAGGCCCCCAAGCTGGAGCCTCAGGCAACTCAAAGAGCTCGCAATAGAAATCTATTGATTCGCCGCTGTCCTTCGAGGCGATAATTGTGTGGTTAAAGGTGACAGTAATAATTAGCTCCTGGGTGAACACCGCGCTGCGGTATAGACACTATGCAATCAGAGGAATTCAGCGAGGACAACCATTTCTTGCACTTGATCCCAGCTGCTATACATGTATAATCTAGATCTTATAGCAACTCGAAGGAGCTTGGCCATGAGTCAGCTAAACCTGCGTGTCGATGAGCAAACCAATGCTCGTTTACAAAATCTCGCTGAGCGAACTGGTCGCTCTAAGTCTTTCTATGCAACTGATGCGCTCAAACAGTATTTAGATGAGCACGAAGACTTCTTCTTAGCCAAGGACGCGCTCGAGGAATTCACTCAGTCAAACGATGAGATTGTCTTGCACGAAGAAGTTGACTGGGATTCGCTGGGCGAATGACCTATCGAATCGCCTACACGCCGCGGGTCATCAAGGATCTAAAGAAATTAGATAAGCAGACCGTTCGACGAGTGAAAGATTTTTTTGACCGCCTGAATCGAGACAATCCTCGATCACTTGGAAAGGCACTGGTCGGCCAAGATTTCTGGCGGTATCGAATTGGGGATCATAGGATCCTGGTTGCCATTCAAGACGACGTACTTACCGTTTTAGTTGTGAAAGTTGCGCATCGCCGCGAAGTTTATAAAGAGCGCTAGCTCAATGCCCGCAACGCCAGCTCTCGGCACTTTGCCCAGGCCGGCGTCGAAACGTCGATCAGGGCAAAATGGTCGCCGGGAACCGCAATTAACTCAACTGGATCGCCAGCAGACTTTGCTGCGGCCGCGTAGTCTTTGGAAATCTGTGGCGGGACAGTAGTGTCCATCTCGCCGTAAACAACATCTACTGGGATCCCCAGCGGTAGTTGCTGCATGGGGTCCGCCAACCGGTATTGCACATCCGACGGCGATCCGCCGAGCAGATTGACCACAGCACCATCGCTCAGATTCAGCTCGCGCGCGGCCTTGAGATCCAACACTCCAGATTGACTGACGACGGCGGTCGCCAAGATTTTCGGCGCAGCACCTGGCGTGCCAGCGGGCAACTTCGCCCGACCGCCAGCCCAAGCGGCAAGCTGCCCGCCAGCTGAATGCCCCACCAGTACTACCTTCGCGGTGTCTACGCCCAAGTCGGCCAGCTTGTCGATCGCCGCGGCGACATCCTCGAAAGTTGCCGGCCAGCCGCCGCCATTTCCGGCTAGACGATACTCAATATTCCAGGCTGTTATGCCATGTGCCGCCAAATCTGCGGCTAAAGGTTTGCCCAATTCAGCGCCGTAGGTAGAGCGCCAATAACCACCATGGATCACCACAGCAACGCCAGCAACTGACGCCGATCCAGTAGGCAGATAAAGCTCCCCGTATTGCGCGGAATCGTTCCCATAAGCGAACTTCTGCATCCCAGATTTCCTCTCCGAACTACCGCATCCACTCAGGGCGATAACTCCGGAGGCAGCAAGAAAAAGCCGTCGAGATACCGTCATGAGAAAGCCTTCACGCCATTGATCATAATATTTGCAGCGATGTTAGGCTCCGAATATGGAATTCCTTGTGCTCTCCGAACGCGATTTGGTTAATTTTTCCTTGGCTGATTTTGAGCCATATATCCCCGGCGAAACCAATACCATTCGTCGGCTTTACGGCGAAGGGAAAGTCCGAAACATTTGGCTACGCGGAGATACCAGAGGGGTTTGTTTCATCCTTGAAGCACAAGACGCCGCTGAAGCTCAAGCAATCATCGATGCCTTACCACTGGCCCAGGCCAAGATGTCCAGCTTTCAGCTCATCCCGCTCAACCCTTATGGCGGTTTTGCACAGCAACAGTGATCCAAGCTGATTCTGTCTTGGCGCGATGCTAGGCTCCCACTGGAAGGGAGCATGAATGAGCACGCAATGGGACCGATTGGATGAGCGGTTACAGCCAACAGTCGCTGCGAACGTAGCCGTTTACGAGCGGATTCGGCCTGCCCTCGAAGCAGTCACTGCAGACGTTGAGGCTCGGATTCGGGCCATGTTCCACGACGTCGAGGTCAAACCGCTTTTTGTCTCCAGCCGCACTAAGTCCGTTGAGTCCTTTCGAGAAAAGGCTTCTAGGACTCTTGAGGCGGATGGCGAACAAGTGCTCCAGTTCCCGGATCCGCTGCGAAATTTGATTGATCTTGTCGGCGTCCGGGTAATCACCACGTTGCCCAACGAGAACGCTGCCGCGGCAAACCTCATCAAACGTCGACGCGCAATTTTCGATTGCCGGGGTGACCGAGAAAAAGACATTGGCTCCATTGAGTCCGGCACCTACGGCTATTCAAGCAGGCACTTGATTCTGCGTACCATTCAAAACGAGGCGGTCCGGGCCTATCAAGAAGCCCTCTATGCCGAAGGTAAACCGAACGGTAGCTACCTCTTTGAATACCAGATCCGTACCGGTTTTGCGCACGCATGGAGCGAGATCGAGCATGATATTCGCTTCAAAGCAGAAGATCGCCGCGCTTGGAGCCCCTACTTTGATCGGCAGTTCACCGCGACGGCGGCCATGTTAGAGACCGTCGACAGCACCTTTTCGGATTTGCACGAGCGTTATGAAACGGTCACTAGTTTTTGGGATGAAGCTGGTGAAGGTGGCACCGCGCTTTCGCCAGAACGGATCAAATACATCTGGCAGACATTATTGCCCCACGTAGACCGCAAATCCGATGACGACTGGGGCTGGGCAACGGAGCTGCTTGCCGCGCATGGACTTGTGCGGACGGTCGATCTTGCCGCGCTACTTCAGTCCGCATCGATATCGCATGTTCGCAAGGCCCTGGATCACCGATACTCCCCCGGACCAGACCGGCTGCTCGACGATCTCTTGCTGTGGCGTTACGGTCCAGAGCATATTGAACTCACCGCTGCGGACGACGAAAGCCGCCGGGACAGTCTGCAAAGGCGATGGCGGCAAATGCAGAGCTATCGGAGCACTGCAACGCTTTAGCCAGAAAACGGGTGGTGTTTAGCTGGAAATAATCCAGCCAAACACCACCCGTTCATCCGTATTCGAGTTACTCGTTGTTGCTCTGAGCTGCCGCAGCAGCATCCGTGTCCGCTTGAGCTTTCGCCAGGCCAACAAGAAGATCCGCCTGAATCAGGCCAGTGCCCACCCGCGTTGGGCCGTAGCCATCAGCAGCCGATGTTGTGGCGTTGCCGGAGGCAATCCACTCCCTGATTTTTGCGGGCGTTGCGGCAGGGTAAGCCGAAACTGCCATCGCTACCGCACCGGCGACCGCGGGAGCCGCCGCACTAGTGCCGTAAAAAGCAGCAAATCCCTGCACGGTGGTGGCCACGCCGTCGGGCGCCATCACCTCGGGCTTATTGCGCACTTCCGCGTTGGCTAGCGCCACCCCGTTTTGATTGAAGTACTGCGTCACCGGGCCGCGTGAGCTGAAGCTCTCTGGAACCGTTGGCGTGGACCATTTCGCAGCGGCAACTGCGATGACGTCTTTTGCCGATGAGACACCGGCGTTGAGCGTAATTGCATTGCCGAAGCCGGCTACAAAATCCTGGTTTGACCGCAAGCGAAACAACGGAGGCGCTGGCGTGCCGCGTTTATGTTAAATTTGCGCATAAACATCAACCGCTGCACCAGTGGTGTTGATGTAGCTGACACCTTCTTGCGGAATTCCAGACGCCACATTATCGGCATCGCTATAGGACGTTGCCGTCAACAGCGCACCGGTCGAGTCGACCAATCGCAAGCCGAGATCACTTTGCGCGTTACCCCAGCCTTCCTTCCACTGCAGGTCGTAATTCACTTTTCCCTTCACCGGGATAGTAGCGATCTTTTTAGTCGTGACACCATTGCCGAAATCTTCCAGCTCCGGCGCGACTGGCTTATTTGGATCGGCTTCCTGCGCATCGGGATCCGCGACGAAGTTCGGAGCAGTCTCGAATGCCGAATTGCCACAACGATTACCAGCGGAAGCAACATAAATCACGCCTTGAGCTATCGCATTATTGGCAGCGATTGCGGCAGCGCCATCTTGGTAAACCGGATCGGAAAGGTTGTAAATGTCGTCCGCGATAACCTTGACGCCTTCGTTGACCAAGCTGTTGATAGCTGCGGCCTTGCCGATTCCGCCCGAGGTTGAAAACGCAAGTTTCGTGATCCCCGGCGCTTCATCGTAAATGATCTGCGCCATCGCCTGACCCTCGTCAGTTGCAGTCGCAGAACCCTCACGCAAAATCTTGACAGTGGCCGGCAAATCGCCCGAGTCCTGCGCCGCCTTCAGGCCAGGGACGGCCTTTTTCTGGCCGGGATTATCCGGATCATCTACCTGAACGGTTTTGATATTGAAGGAATCAGAAATGACTCCAACATAGACGCCCGCGCCATTGGCTGACACGGGCTTTGCCGCGGTAGTTTGCCGAGCCTCAGGGCCCTTAATCGCGGCGTCACCCTGCGAGGTCACCGAACCTGCATCAGTCGACTGGCCCGAATCGGCCGGAGCCACCCTTTTGACGCCGGGCAGCTTGCCGATCAAGGCTAATTCCTGCGCGGTAACCGAAGTATAAATTGTCGGCAAAGGCCCAGACTCCACCAAACTCAGCTCTTTGAGTCCCTGCCCCTTCAGTCCATCAGCAACCTTTTGCAGACTTCCACGTGCCACCGAAATCTCAACCGGAAATTTGCCCGCTGCATCCGAGAGTTGCGCGGCCGAACCTAACTGCTCACGAACCGTTGCAGCCAAGGCCGACTGCGGCGCAGCGCTGGCTTCGGCAATCACCGCCAATGGAGTCGCGAGAGCCTTGTCGCCAATAGCAGTCTGGCCCGGTTGCGCGTCAGCCGCGTTCGCAATCGTCGAAGCTGCGCTAAGGCTCGCTATAGACATTAGCGAGACCAAGAAAAGCGTTGTGGCCTTCCCATGTATTCGATTCATCTTCAAGCCCTACTTCTTTGCGTTCGCGGCTACGGCGTCGGCCTGTGCCTTAGCCAGCCCAACCAGCAGGTCAGCCTGGATGAGGCCGGAACCTACTCGATTCGCACCATATCCCTGCGCGGCAGGCGTTGTTGCGTTGCCCGAAGTAATCCAGGTCTTGATTTGAGCCGGGGTAGCTGCCGGGTAGGCGGTCAGCGCGAGTGCTGCTGCACCCGCGGTTGCTGGTGCAGCAGCACTCGTACCGGAGAACGCATCGAATCCGTCTACCGTGGTGGCAACGCCGTCGGGCGCCATCACATCCGGCTTATTGATCACTGCCGGAGTTGCCAACGCAACACCATTCTGGTCAAAGTAATGCGTTACCGGACCACGTGAGCTGCACTCTTCCGGCACCGTAGGGGTTGACCAATCAGACGCGGCTGCGGCGATAACACCCTTTGCCGAGGAAACACCGGCATTCACGGTGATTGCGTTACCAAAGCCAGCAACGAAATCCTTATTCGAACGCAAACGCAAAAGTGACGGTGCCGGAGTTCCACGCTTATGCGTGATCTGAACGTAGACATCAACCGCTCTGCCGGTGGTGTTTTTGTAGCTAACGCCTTCCTGCGGAATGCCAGAAGCCACGTCGTCGTCGTCACTGAGCGAGGTCGCGGTCAAAAGCTTGCCTGCCGAGTTGACTAGACGAAGACCTAGGTCACTCTTGGCGGTTCCCCAGCCTTCCTTCCACTGCAAGTCGTAATAGACGCTGCCCTTGTTGGCGATCGTGGCGATTTTCTTATTGGTCACTCCATTGCCGAAATCTTCCAGTGCCGGATTGACCGGTTTTGCGGGGTTCGCTTCCTTCTTACTCTTATCGGCAACGAAGGCCGGCTGAGTCTCGAATGCGGAATTGCCACCACGGTTACCGGCAGAGGTCACATACGAAATCCCGTGCGAGACTGCATTCTCCGCAGCTACCGCGCTTGGGTCATCCTGGTAAACCGGATCGGTGATGTCGTAGATGTCATCCGCAATGACCTTTACACCAGCGTTAACCAAGCGATTTATCGCGACGGACTTGCTTTCCTCTGAGGCGGAAGCAAAGGCGAACTGAGTGATTCCAGGGGCCTCATCGTAGATGATCTGAGCCATCGCCTGGCCCTCATCAGAAGAGTTATTTGGCTCAGCCACGGTATTTGCTGGTCCATCATTGAGAACGTTGACTGTTGCCGGCAAATCTCCAGAAGCCTGGGCAGCTTCGATGCCAGAAACCGTTTTAGTTGCGCCAGGATTGTCTGGATCAGCTACCTCAACTGACTTCCGGTTGATGGAGTCAGAGATAACGCCAACGTAGACGCCCGCGCCATCGGCCGACGTCGGCTTGTCTTTTGTTGTTTTCCGCGCCTCCGGGCCCTTGATAACGGCGTCGCCTTGTGAAGTCACGGCGCCAGCATCTGTTGATTTACCAGCATTAGCTGGCGCTACCCGACGGACGCCGTCAAGCTTGCCAACTGTCTTGAGTTGCTGTGCTGAAATCGAAGTGTGAATCGCTGAAAGCGCGCCGGCATCAACAAGATCCAGTTTGGACAGGCCTAGTTTCCGCAATTCGCCAGCCACCTGCTGCAAAGCGCCCTTGGCCACTGAAATCTCAACGGGAAGTTGACCGGCGGCGTCAGTCACCTTAGAGGCGCTATCTAGTTGTTCCCGAACTGCCGAAGCGAGTGAAGACTGCGGAGCGTCATTGGCCGTAGCGATCGCTGCTAAAGGAGTGGAGAGGGTTTTGTCATCGGGGGCAAAGCTGCTGGAGCCTTGTTCAGCAGCAGCAGCAGTTGCCGTGCCGGAACCTACTGAGAGAGTTGCTGCAGATATCAGTGAAACCAAGAAAAGCGTTGCGGCTTTTCCGTGCAGACGATTCATGGTGTTCCTTCGTGTGGAGGACAAGATTCGACGCCTTTGGTAAGTGCGTTTGAGCGATTCGATTTCACGAAACTGGGAAATACCTGGGTATTATGCACTTAGAACAGCAACGCTTACTCTCGCCGTCCAGCGATCGCCTTCCACAGGTGCCAAATCTACTGAACCGGTTAAGTTTGAGAATAAGAAAGTCTGTCCCTCCTTTTTCGAATTAACGAAATGTGACAACAGTCACCTAGAACCAATCAACAATCATCGGAGCTGCCGCGTTGAACCCATCTTGCGCGAGGGATTCAACGCGGCAGCGCCGATTGAGCGCTACCTGTTTAGGGCGCTGGTGTGATGCTCAGAATTTGCGCTGCATTGCCGGGAGTCTGCCCAGCAAGCACGAATTGACTGGATTGCGCCTGTAAGGCGAAGCCGCTATTTCGATTGACCAGTCGGTATCTCTGCACGCCGTCGACAGAAGTCTTCGATGCTTGAGCCTGCGTGGCATCTGAGGAATTCAGAGCCAAGGTAAGCGGGACATTGTCAGTAACTGGTTGCAAATACCATTGGTCGCTGCCGCCAGGTATACCGTTACCCCCGTTCCCGGCTGCATTGAATCCAGGAAGTACCGGGCCTTGCAGTGCTGCTGAACCGATTGCTCGTCGAGACTCCACAGTACTGCCGCCAAGCTGTAAATAGGCTCCAGTGGCTGAATTCTGCAATCGGTAGAAACCGCTATTGTAGGCCGAATCGGTTTCATCACGGACTGGAACGATCTTCCATAGACTGCTTGGCGAACCCGCGCCTAGCGCTAAAGGCGTGCTTCCCAGCGCCAATTGATAATTGGCCTGCGGATTGATGGTATTTCCTTGCACGTCCAAGGGTAAGCGGCCCTTGGAGTACACAGGCTGCGAAGCGGTGTGTGGAGTTTGGCTGATTGTGGAGGCAGCGCCATTCAAAGCTGAGATCGTGCGGTAGGTTCGGCCGCTGACGTTTTGATTGGTTAAGCTGCCATTATCGATACCGGACAAATAGGAGTTGGTCGTGCCGGCCGGCTGCTTGCCCACCGGGAACCAACTATTAGGTTTGCTCAGATCATCGGTTTCATAAACGTAGCCGTTGTAGCTTACTGTGCGATACCGCTGGGAATAAGCGTCGTAGCTGATGATCGACTCTTCGATCCGGTTTTACTCAACGTATAACCGGTGCGTGCTGGGGTTTTGGAAAATGACATTTCCAGCAGAAACCACCTGTTGCCGAGAATCGCCAGCATCGTTGGTCACCGTAATGACAATCTTCTTTGCCGAATTCGCTTCCACGAGGACGTCCGCCCCAATCGCCGGATCATGGAACTCAACCTTCGGGAGCACATTTCCGCTAGCGTCGCTCAGTGTACCCAGGACTGCATCGGCCTGGTAATTAGTCCCTTGGGCATCGGCGAAACCAAAAACTCCGCTCGAGGAGACTTTTTGATTCGAGAAATTGAGCGTGCTGCCGTCCGCGCCGGTGCCTTGATAGCTCACCAGGTCATTGGCAGCGTTGTATGACGTCTCAATATCTAACGAACTGCCCATTTTTCCGTCTTGCCCACCAAGCCCTGGCTCAGTCCAAGCCCCATTTGCGTACTTGTTCCAGGTGCCCGCAGCCATCTTGCCACTGATCGGCGCACGGGCCATCGAGAACCATTTGGCGAAGCTGGTGTAACCGGGCTTAGTTTTGATCTGCTCGTTATAGAGCAAGTAAAAATACCCGCTGGCTTGGTCAACGAAAAGCCGGACGCCGGCAATTCCGTAGGACCAAGTATTCGCCGGAAACGCGGTGCTATCGGCCACGCCATCGTGCTGATATGGCGATGTGACAATTGCTCCTTGGTAGTTCCAAGTCTGCCCTTTGTCCGAGGAAGTCGCCATCAGGATGCGGTTGTAGTGGATGCCAGTGGCCACCCGCTGCGCCGGGGTGGGGTTGCTAGTGGACCACGGGTTGAACTGGAATTCATCGTTGACAGCTCCATACCAGGTCCCGGTTGCTGGGTCAGTCCAGATGCCGATCACATCATAATGGTCATCTTGATAAAGCGAAGGAGCCGGATTTACCGGCTTCTGATTCACTTTGTAACACAGCGAGCCAGGCAAATTCATATGAGTATTTGCGTCCTTGACCGTGGTGGTGTTGCCTATTCCGCTGTTTACCGTGCCCAGATCAGAATTGGTGAACGTTTTGGTGAACGTTTTGGTGCGTGAGTTGGTCGTGGCGGTATCTGTGGCGTTGTTGTAACCGGAATAGGAGCTAATCCAGTGGAACGCTCCATCGTTGTCGACGAAGGCAGAACCGGCGATGTCGCCACGCAAGCTGCCATTGATCGCCGGGTTGCTGGCGCTGCTGTACTCCGGGAACGGCTGGGTGCCAGCGGCCAAAGCAGCCGGTGCAATACCCAGCGGGAGAATCAAAAGACCAAGCGTGAGCGACGCCAGTCCAACGTTGCGCCGCAAAGGTGATCGGCGGACTATCCATGGAGACATGAGATTACCCTTCATTGGGCGGATCATATTATTTATAGTAAGCGTTTACTATGCGAAACATCGTATGTTTCGGCGATTGCGCTGTCAATGGTGTTGCGATTAAAAGGATTTTTATACCGATTTTGGCGTCACACTTGTCCGGGTCATTCCGCTTTAAGTAAGCGTTTACCGAGATATTTGGCCGTATTCTTCAGAAAAGAGGTACCGCAATGTGAAGTCGGCGACTAGCCGAAAATGCTCGAGAAGATCAGACGGCTCGCACCGAATCGCGGAGCACAATATGCGTACCAAGAGTTGAGTTGGCTGATTCCGAGCCAAATTCAAAAGGCCCTAAAGCCGCCCGAACCGCTTCCCTGCCCAAGTCCTCCAGCGGCACATTGACTGTAGTGAGTTTCGGATTGACTTCACGCGAGACTGGGATGTTGTCATAACCCACAACCGAGATGTCTTCTGGTACCCGCAAGCCAGCTTCAGCAATAGCTTCCATCGCGCCAACAGCAACTAGATCGTTAGCGCCAAAGACCGCGCTAAAGCTGAGACTGGACGCCAGAATTTCACGCATCCGACGGTATCCGAACGCGCGGCCAAACTCGCCTAGATGCACTAAATTCGGGTCCAATGCCAAACCGCGGGCCTCCATGGCAGAGCTGAAGCCCCTGAATCGCGAGGCCGTGGTAGAAAGATTTTCCGGCCCACCGAGATAAACGATCCGCTGATGCCCTTGCGAAATGAGATAGTCGGTGATCGCAAAGGCACCACCGGAATTGTCGTAATTCACGCTCACAGTAGGTACGTCATTGCCCAAGGAGGGCCGTCCGCACAGGACCAGTACGGAGCCATTTTCCGCCAAGGCAGCCGCCCGGGCCGCCATTTTGGCTCGATACCCCGGATGGTCGGAGGCGCCGCCGACCAAAATAACGGCATCGGCACGCTGCTCCCGCATCAAGTCGACAATCGCCAGCTCGCGATCGCGATCTCCATCCGTCGCCATAATCAAGCAAAGTCGTTTTTCCGAGCTAGCTTGGCGTTCTACCCCGCGCGCGATGTAGCCGAAGAACGGATCGGCCACGTCCGCAATCACGATACCCACGGTTCTTGTCGTAACACCGGCCAAGGCTCGCGCATGCGCATTCGCCACGTAACCGAGCTTCTGCACTGCTTCAAGAACGCGCACCTTTGTGGATTCTGCGACCGGGTAATTTGCGCTCAGCGTCCGGGAAACAGTGGCCACGGACACGCCTGCCGCGATTGCGACGTCGGCAATAGTCGCAACAGGTCGGGGCTTCCGTTCGCTCGGATTCATATCTGCTTTGGAAGGACCCATCCCACCATTATGCAATTCGGGAGAGATCATTGACGACTACGGGATACTCAAAGGGCAGGCCGTGGCTCAATCTGCCCAATTCGGAGATTTCTTGTTGCCCCAACCGCTTGACTTCATTGCCCATCGCGCCAGCAATGTGCGGGGTGAGAAACACGTTGCTCAGCCGGTATAAGACCGAACTTGCCGGTAAGGGTTCTGGATCTGTGACGTCAAGAAATGCGTCAAAGCGCCCAGTGACCAATTCAGCCTCCAGCGCGGCGGTATCGACCAAACTACCGCGGGCGGTATTGATAAGCACTGTGCCGTTTGCCATCGCGCCCAGTTGTGCCGCGCCGATCATCTGCCAAGTGTCTGCGGTTGCCGGTGCGTGCAGGCTGACCAAGTCCGATTCTCGGCAAAGCTGATCCAGGTCAACTAATTCAGCACCAAGACCCGTGGCATCCCGCGCCGATAGATAGGGGTCGTAAACCAGAACGCGCACATCGAATCCACTCAACAAATTGATCACCCTTCGACCAACTTGGGATGCGCCAACGATGCCGATCGAGACGCACGCTTGAGCCCCATGATGATGCTCGCCAGCGTGTATTCGGCCACCGGAATCGCATTTGCAACCGCTGCCGAGGAGACCTGGATGCCGCGCTCAAAAACTTCCGGTGCCAAAAACTTCTTCACGGTTCCACCAGCGTGGATCACGTACCGCAATGCAGGCATCGCCTCAAGAGATTCCGGGCCAATCCACAGTGCGCCCCAGCCGGTAATCAGCACCTCGGTCTGCGCCAAACGTACGGGATCGACGTCGGCCAAATCAGTCAGCGGAACCCTACTAGTCAAGATCGACAGTTGCTCAATCTGCTGCCACTCAGGTTCGTCGAAGAGCACTGCCTTAGTCTCCTCGTCCATTGCCAGAGCGGCCTGAAACCTTGGCCGGCTGGCTGCGTCCGTACTCATTGATCGTCCTCGTTAGGGGTCGTGGTGTGATGCGGAGGTCTCACACCTATATGTAAACGTTTTCTATCCTAGTCATCTAATCACAGCTTTACTCAACAGTAATCAAGTCAATAGATATAAGGATAGTCTCAGGACCATGTGATTGACATCACATGGCCCTGAGGGCATACTGAGCAAAATAGAAAACGCTTACTAGGTATTTTCAAACCACCTCAGAGACGAAAAGGAAGCTCGCGGATGAGCGTATTGAGCCCGCCACGACCCCCAGCTAAGTCGAAGACAGCGCCCAACGCATCCATCCCGCGGCTGCGCAAACGCAGCTTTCGGCAACGGCTCCGACGCGACAAAGTCATGTTGGCCCTGGTGTTGCCCGGCTTCCTCTTTTTCGTGGTGTTCAACTACATCCCGTTGCTCGGCAATATCGTGGCCTTCCTGGACTATCGTCCATAATATTGGCTTTATCGACAGCATTTGGGTTGGTCTAGATAACTTTAGTCTTGCTTTTTGCAGACCCGGCATTCTGGGCCGCTTTCCGCAACACCCTAGTAATTACCGTCGTGCAACTGGTGCTGGTCTTTCCCGTGCCCATCCTGTTGGCGCTTTTTCTCAACAGCATCATCTCGAAACGACTTCGGAACTTCATCCAGAGCGTGATCTACCTGCCGCACTTCATCGGCTGGGTGATCATCGTCGTCTTATTCTCTGAAATGCTCGGTGCCGGTGGCGCGCTGACACATTTCTTACAGTCATTGGGCCTACCAGGCTTCAACGCCATGAATACACCAGAGTTCTTCCCCTTCCTCATCACCTTGCAAAGCATTTTGGAAAGATTCCGGCTGGGGCACCATCATTTTCCTGGCTGCAATCGCCAACATTGATCAAGAACTTTACGAAGCAGCCGCCGTCGATGGCGCGAAAGCTCGACACCGGCTGTTTCACATCACCTTGCCCGGCATCTTCCCCGTCATTTTATTGCTGTTTATTTTGCAACTAGGCAGCATCCTGTCGGTCGGCTTTGAGCAGATCCTGCTGCAACGCGACAACGTAGGGCCGCAGGCAGGAGAAGTCTTGGAAACTTATGTCTTTTTCAACGGCGTCCAAGGCGGGCCGTGGGGTGTTGCCGCGGCTGCCGGGCTGATCAAGGGCGCGATTGGTCTGATATTGGTTCTTGGCTCAAACAAATTGGCCCATAAATTCGGACATGAAGGGATCTACGCCAGTGGCAAACAACGTCATTAATAGTCGCCGGGTTGCCGCTCGCCAACCAGCTCGCCGCCTGAGTTCCAGACCGGTATGGCAGGAAAAGCCGCATTCCATCAGCCTGATCTTCAAAGGCCTGTTGATTCTACTGATCGGATTCTTGACGCTTTACCCGCTGCTTGCCGTGCTTGGCACCAGTTTTGCTGGCCAAACAGAAATCGCACAAAACAACGGTCTGGTGCTTTTCCGCTGCACCCAAATTGGGACGCTTATCAGACGATATTCTCCGGTGGGGTAGTAACCAGCGCACTGGTCCGTTCGCTCCTGATCACCGTGGTGGGCACAGCATGTTCGTTGTCGATCACGGTAGCTATGGCTTACGGATTGACGAGGAAAGATCTCATCGGCGGCAAGTTCTTCTTGACTGCAGCCCTTTTCACCATGCTCTTTAGCGCCGGAATCATCCCGAACTTCCTCGTGGTGAAGGAACTCGGGCTGCTCAACAATTACGTTTCGCTGATCTTGCCCGTAATGATCTCCGCCTTCAATTTGATCGTCATCCGATCGTTTTTCCAGAACCTGCCACAGGAATTGTTAGAGGCGGCAAGGATCGACGGTGTGGGCGACTTTGGCATACTCATCCGAATTGTGCTGCCACTGTCCAAAGGAGTTCTGGCCGTCATTGGTTTGTTTTACGCCGTCAATTACTGGAATGCATTTTCAGCGCCATGCTCTATCTCAATGCGGATCAGTGGCCGTTGCCGATGATCCTTCGGCAATACGCCTTACTAGGGCAGCCTATGACCGACGGTGCCAACACTGCGGAGATCGCAGCGCCCTCCCAGACAATCCAGATGGCCGTTGTGGTTATCAGCTTGGTCCCGATTGTTTTAGTCTTCCCATTTCTCCAGCGCTACTTCACCAAAGGCGTTCTCATTGGCGCCGTCAAAGGCTAAGTTCAGCCCGGCTATCGAAGGACATCATGACTGAATTTTTGAACAACACCAGCCGTCGGTCGTTTTTGGGACTGGCTGGCTTTAAGCGCCGCTTTAATCGGCACAACTGTATTGGCTGGGTGTGGGCAGCGAGCGCCGTCGGGAACGGCGAGCGCAGGGCCAGTCACGTTGCCGCAGTACTTGCCGGCTAAGGATTTCACGCCAGATTTGCCGGGCAGCAGTGATGGCGTTCCAGCCGCGTTCTACAACTATCCAGCTCCCTATAAAACCGTCACTAGCGCGCCATTGAGCGGCCAGAAATATAGTGCCACCACACTGCTGTTTGGCCCGGTAGCTAACTCGCGGGATAACAACCCGGCCTGGCAGGAGATTGAAAAGCGATTAGGCGGCAGTATTGAACTCACTGCGGTTTCCTCAGATGACTACGCCACTAAGTTCAATACCCAGGTAGCCAGCGGAAATCTGCCGGATCTGATGTTCAACGACTCGGTAGCTATCAAGGATATTGTCGGATTCTTGGAGTCCAGCTGCGCGGATCTGACTCCTTTTCTCAGCGGTGAGAACATCAAACAATATCCAAACTTGGCTGCGATTCCAGAAGTGTACTGGCAGGCCTGCGTCCAGGCCGGGAAGATTTACTTTCTGCCCATCCCTCGCGGCCTGACGGGCGGCTCGGGCTTCTTCAACGAAACATTGCTGAAGCAAGCCGGGGTGGATTCCACCGAAAAGATCAAGAACAAAGACGACTTCACCGCGCTACTGAAGGAGCTGACTCGGCCCGACCAAAACCAATGGGCACTTGGCAGCACCGGCTTTGGCTTGCCAACTCTGCACCACATTTTCCGCTCGCCGTACCAGTGGCGCTGGGACCAAAAAAATTTAGTAAAGGACTTCGAAACCGACGAATACTTGGCGGCAATTGAGTATGCCGCAGAGCTCTATAAAGCGGGTTACTACTGTCCTGGCTCCGATGGCTGGACTAAGAGCCAGATGGTCAATGCCTTCGTTTCCGGGAAAGTCACCATGATCTACGACGGCCTACCCGCGTACCTCAGCAGCACCGGTTATGCGCAAAGCCTGCCACAAGCTAATGCCAGTTATAAGGCACTGCCGATCCTCCCCTTCGGGCACGACGGCGGCAAAGGTCAAGCTTGGATCGACAATGTAGTAGTGGGCACCACCATGGGGAAAAGGCTGAGTCAAACAAGGTGAAGGATCTTCTCGCCGTGGCAAATTTCCTGGCCGCGCCCTTTGGTAGCGAAGAGTACTTGCTGATCAACTACGGCTCGGCTGGCACCGATTATGTGCTGGATGCCAAAGGAAACCCCCAAGCCACCCCGCAAGCGCAACAGCACACTGGAGTTCCGTGGAAGTTCGTTGCGGCACCGCAACAGGCAATTTACAGCCCAACCGATAAAGCCGCCGTCGACGCTTTGCACTCGGCCTATCAAAAGCTCATTCCAGGTGCCTCAGCAAACCCGTGCGCCAACCTGTTCAGCTCCACTGATGCGGCCAAAGGCAGCGTATTGGGACGCCGTCAAGGGCTTTGTCGCGGGCCGGCAATCGATGGACGACGTCAAGAGTGCGGTGACCAAATGGAAGCAATCAGATGGCGACACGATCCGCGGCGAATACCAGAAGCTTTTGACTAAGTAGTTTTGCCAGCATGAATTAGCAAGCCAATTGAGGAGGAAGTGCCTGCAGCATGACGGATCAACCGTTTACTTTGCCCGCTCTTGATATGAATCTTTCGCCGAGTACCGGTTGGACTCGGGAACACTGGTGGCGCACCGCCGATCAGTGGCTGGCACCCGTGATTGCCGCCGGAAGTCCCGGTCACGCATTGCCGGTGTTACCGGGACCGGTGACCCGAGATGGCGTGCGGCGTGAAGGAATGGAAATCATCGGCCGGAGCTTGCTTCTGGCTGCCCCGCGGATTGCCGGCGCGCACCATCCGGCCAGCTCTGTTGCCGAGCGTGAATCGGCATCCAGTTTGGCTGATTGGTACCGGCAGGCTCTGGTCAGCGGCACCGCGCCGGCTGGGCCTGAGGCTTGGCCGAAAGGGGTTGCTTGCCGCACTCCTTTGCAGGGCGTGACCAATTCGATCGTGGAAGCGGCGAATATTTCCTTCAGCCTGTCCGTCTGCCCGGAACTTTTATGGGAGCCGCTTTCTCGGCAAGAGAAATCATAAGTTGCCGCCTGGTTGAAACACCACGCAAGTTTGGAGGTTTGGCAGAACAACTGGAAGCTTTCCCCGCTATGGCTGAAGCTTTTCTGCACTCGGTTGGTGAGGACACCCGCGGACTTACCGGGGCGCGAAATGTGGCCCGGGTGGAGGGATGGTATGCCGGCGATGGCTGGTACACCGACGGACCCGAACATGCTTTTGACTACTACAACGCTTGGGCGATTCACCCCTATCTTTCGGCCTGGTATCGGCTGACGGACCGCCAGCACAGTGCCGAAGCTGAACGGCATACCGGCAGATTGAATGAATTTGTTGCCGGGTTTGCAGATTTCGTTGCCGACGACGGCGCGCTGCTGCATTTTGGCCGGTCACTGACCTACCGCACTGCGGCTTTAGCTGCGCTCTGGTGCGCTGTTTCAGCAGACAGCAATACCTCGCCAACGATCGCAGCGGGCGCGAGCCGAAAATTGGCTTCCTCGGTGCGCTCGCGTTTTGTCACTGAGGGCGTCGGAGTTGAGCAACCGCTAAGTCTGGGCTGGTACGGCCAGCATCGTGGCAGCTGCCAAAGCTACAGCGGCTTCGGTTCGCCCTTTCTTGCCGGAATAGGATTCTTGGGCCTCGCGCTGCCTGCCGATCACCCAGTCTGGACAGATTCTGAGCCTGAGCCACAGCCACCGCTTGATGCCGTCTCGAGTTTGCCCGAGGTCGGTTGGTCACTAAGCCGAGCTGACGGGATTTTCAGAATGGCCAATCATGGCAGCGACCATTGTTGGCTCTCGGCAGATTCCGGGCAGGACCCGGACGATCCGCACCACGCTAAGTTCAGTTACAGCTCACATACCGCACCGGGGACCGATGCTGCCTGGGCCGATAATATTGATGGCCAGCTAGCGTTAGTCGATCAGAATGGGCTGGCGAGCCGACGCTGCGCCATCCGCGGGTTTCGCACCGACGGAGCGCTCAGCGGTTCGGTACATCTGCCCCAGGTAAACGGCAAAACCTTGCCCGGCAGCGCAGTGCTCACCCTCTCGATATTGCATGGTCCACACGAGCTGCGTTGTCATCTGGTGCATGGCTCGGCCGGTTATACGGTGCGCGAAGGTAGCTTCGCCTTGGCTGGCAACACCCCACCCACGCAACAAATTCAAACAACAAGCGTCCGACTAGAACAAGGCCTGCTCCGGTCTTCTTTGCTAGGAATTCATGGTTGGGAACAGGCTGAGGTGGCTCGGTACCAAGGATGTAATGCGCTTGGAAAGCACTCAGCGGCGGCTTTTCTCACGGCACCAGGAAGCAGCGAAACTAGCTGTTACGTAGCACTGCACTCCTTGACTGTTGAACGTGAACTGCCCAAAACCGCTGCCGAGGTAGTCGCCGTCAAAGTTTCCGGCAGTACGGTGAGTTGGCGTTGGTGTGATGGCCCATCTGGCACGATTGATATTGCCGACTTCGTGCCCTGGGACGGGATCTTGACGCAGCCAATCGTGGCGGTGACGGCATGATCGAGCTCAAATATGGCGCGACCAGGAAGCATCCGCGCCAAGACCCAGCGATGCAGAAATTCCGGGCCAATCGCTTTGGCCAATTCATCCATTGGGGCCTCTTACTCTTTACCAGCCGGAGTGTGGCAGGGCAAAGAATACAAATTTGTTGCTGAGTTCCTGCCTCAGACCGCCGGGATTCCAGAACCAGAATGGGCCAAGCTGGCAGCAGAGTTCAGCATTGAAGCTTTCGATGCGCAGGAGTGGGCCCGCATTGCGGTCGACGCTGGCGTTAAGTACGTCACCATCACCACCAAACATCACGAAGGTTTTTGCCTCTGGCCCAGCGAGTACACCGATTTTCACGTTGGCAATGCTGCTGTAGGTTGTGACGTTTTGGCTGAGCTTTTGGCCGCCTATGAAAATCTCGGCGTAGAGGTCTACCTCTACTACTCAGTGCTGGATTGGCATCATCCGGATTGGCGTTACCGGCTAGAAAATGCCGAGGATGAAGTGGCCTTTACCCGTTACCTGGACTTCGCTTTGAACCAATTGGAAGAACTTGCCACTCGCTACCCGACGGTCAAAGGGTTCTGGTTCGATGGCACTTGGGACGAATCGGTCAAGGCAAATGGGCAATGGACTTGGCACGTTGAACAGCGACTTAAAGCGATCATTCCCGGACTCATTGTGAGCAGTAGGCTCCGTGCGGACGACTTGGGTTCCCGACACCGGGATTCGAACGGATTCCTGATGGGCGATTATGAAAGTGGTTATGAACGTCGGCTGCCCGAGCCGTGGGATCGGACGGTGGTCATACAAGATTGGGAAGCTTGTATGACCATCCCGCAGGCCAGCTGGGGGCACCACGCAGGCCCTTGGGCAAGTCAGACGGTAAAGAACTCTGCCGAGATTATCGACATGCTGGCGCACTGCGTCTCTTTGGGTGGCAATCTTCTTTTGAACTTTGGCCCCACCGGCAACGGCTCACTTGAACCGAGTGAAGTTGAGCTGGCGAAGGAAATTGGCCAGTGGCTTCGCGAAAATGGCGACGCCGTATACGGCAAGGGCCTGGCCGCAGCGTGGGCCTACCCGGGCTGGGGATACTTCTCACAAGGAAGCGATCCAGATACGGTTTACGCCACGGTAACCAAACTCCCGATTTCGAAACGAATCAGGATCAACCTACCTGCGGGACGGCGATTGCTTAGCTGCACAGCCCTGTCCGCAGCAAGCAGAGGTTTTGTGCTGCGGGAATTGGAAAGGTCGATCATTGAAATAGACCTCACCAGCTGCCAGCCACACATCCTAGCGTTTGCCCTTGTTACCGGGGCTCTGGACAGTGCCGAAGGCTGGGCCGAAGACTGGCAGGAACCGAACCCGGATGTGGTGAACTAATGCCGTTAGCCTTCTCCACTTTGGGTTGCCCAGACGCAGATTTGCCGGAAGTCTTGCGCCTTGCCCAACGCTTTGCGATCAAAGGTCTGGAACTGCGCTCCGGTGAGGGCCAACTAGTTCACCCGGGCTTGACCGCCGTCGACCGCCGCAATCTTCGCCAAGCCTTGGAAAACCATGACCTGAGACTGCTCAGCGTGGCAAGTTATCTGCGGCTTCTGGGCCAAAACGAACCGCCAGCGAGCAAAAGTGAAGTGACCAGCAGTGAGGCGGCAGCGATGATCTCGCTCGCGGCCGACCTGCAAGCAGGCGGACTTCGGGTTTTCCCCGGTGGCGTCAGCACACTCAACACCACTGTGCAAAGCGATGAACAGCTGCTCAACGGCCTTGCCGCACTGAGTTTGGCAGCTCAAGGCAGCGGGGTACAAATCTTGCTTGAAACTCACGATCAGTCCCGCAATGGTGCAGATATCGGCAGAGTAATGCGGCTGTTGGAGGCAGAACTTCCAGACCATAATTTCCGGGTGATTTGGGACCTTCGGCATAGCTGGCAAGCCGGTGAGCAGCTAGCCGAGACCTATTCTGCGCTCAAGCCGTGGCTTGGCTACCTGCAGTTGAAAGACTTACATAACGACGGCGGGTTGACCTTACCGGGCGACGGGGAGCTGCCGTTGCGTGAGGCTGTGCAACTCGTCGGACCTGAGCAGTGGTTCTCACTGGAATGGGAGCTCGCGTGGAATCCTGAGCTGCCAGCCTTGGAAGATGCTTTAGCCGCGCTGCAAAAGCTAGAACTTTTCGGCACTCAGCCCGAACTTGAACCAATCACCAAGAAGGAATTCTGATGACAGCACGGCCGGGATCGAAATCATGATCATTGGCAGGGACCGCAACAAGCTCAATCTGCCCGGCACGAGTGAAGACTGACTATTCGAAACTGGTGTTGCCGTTCCTCTGATTTGGTCTCGCCAAGAGCGCAAAAATCACAGAAACTAGCTGACTGCACTTTTCAGAAATCAGCGCCAACGTGGATACTGAGAAGATGTGCGGAAGATACGCGATCGACTCCGAAGTCAACGACATGATCATTGAGTTTGTGATGGCGACTGGTCAAGCGCCGCACGATTGGCGGCCAGGCTGGACGCTTTCAGAAAGCATCCGGCCAACCGAACAAGTTCCGATCTTGGTTGAAACGCTTCTTGACCGAAACGATCCAACCGGCCCAACCAAACTTAGGGCCGAGCCAGCACAGTGGTGGCTCACGCCGTCGTTCTCGAAAGAATTACGCGGCAAAAACCCCACCTTCAATGCGCGCAGCGAAACAGTCACCGAATTGGCGTCTTTCCGCGGGCCAGTCAAGCGGCAACGAGCCATTTTGCCCGCCGCTGGCTACTACGAAACCCACACAGAAGGTACTGTGAAAACCCCGTATTTTGTCCAGGATCCCAATGGACTGTTGTTCTTCGCAGGCCTCTATTCTTGGTGGGCTGACCCGGAAAAACCGGCCGATGATCCCAACAAATGGCATTTGACCACGACTATTCTGACCAGGCCAGCAGCGGGCGAAGTTGCACAGATCCACCCCCGGACGCCGGTCTGTCTGCCGTTCGAATGGATCGAAGAATGGATCATCCCGCACCAAGAGGGGACTGCGGAATTCGTCGCAGAAGCAGTGCAAAGCTCAGAAGAAATCATCCAGGAACTGTAGTTCATGGAGATTCCGCGGTCGTAACTTTCTTGCTGGGAGCGACATCCGCAAGGTATCAGTGAAAGCGTGGGAGAATGCCCACGACTACCCCGGCTTCCAGCACTTCTGACCTCAAAGAACAACACCGAGCCCGGATCGCGGTGACCGTTTTCCCGCTTCTGGTTATTCTCGCCGGTGTTCTAGGATTCTTGGTTCCCGGCGCCTTCTCACCCATGGCGCCCGCGGTGCCCTATTTACTAGGCACCGTGATGTTCTGTATGGGCTTGACCCTTACTCCGCCGGATTTTGCTTCGGTGATCAAGCGGCCTTGGGCTGTGGCCCTGGGCCTGGTGGCGCACTACGTGATCATGCCTGGGGCTGGTTGGCTGATTGCCACGATGCTGCACTTAGACCCCATGTTGGCCGCTGGCGTCATCCTGGTTGGCTGCGCACCCAGCGGAACGGCGTCGAACGTGATGGCCTATTTGGCCAAAGGTGATGTGGCGCTTTCAGTAGCGGTTGCTACCGTTTCCACCCTGGTGGCGCCGCTGGTGACTCCGGCCTTGATGTTGCTGCTCGCGGGATCTTTTTTGAATATCAATGCCGGCGCCATGATGCTAGACATCGCGATTACCGTGTTGGTCCCGGTTATCTCCGGCCTTCTAGCCCGCTTATTACTCAAGCGCCTGATTAACTTTATTTTGCCAGCCCTACCCTGGCTTTCGGCGCTGGTCATCTCGATAATTGTGGCGATCGTCGTAGCGGGCAGCGCCGCGAAACTAGCTAGCGCGGCCGCCGTGGTTTTCTTGGCCGTCGTCTTGCACAACGCTTTTGGGCTCAGCCTGGGTTGCCTAGCTGGTAAGCTCGGCGGCCTCGATGCGAAAGCCCGGCGCGCACTGGCTTTCGAAGTTGGCATGCAGAATTCCGGTTTAGCATCTTCGTTAGCCACCGCCCACTTCTCACCACTTGCCGCACTGCCAGCAGCAGTCTTTTCGGTATGGCACAACGTCTCCGGGGCTATTTTTGCCGCGTTCATGGCACGTAGACCGTTGCCGAGCACAGCCTCAGTTGAGACTGTCAGCTCCGAGGCATAGTGTCGAAGAGTAAGGACGTTCGTTGAGTGAACAGGAGCAAGCAACATGCAAGCATCAGAAACTCTGGCTGCAAACCTGCAAGCCGTTCTGGTCGATTTGATTGAACTCCATGTCCAAGGCAAACAAGCGCACTGGAACATTGTTGGCAAGAACTTCCGTGATCTTCAACTGCAGCTTGATGAAGTAATTGCCGACGCCCGTGAATTTTCTGACACTATCGCTGAGCGGATGCGCGCTTTGCACGCCGTTCCAGATGGCCGAACCGCAACGGTGGCGGCAAGCACATCACTACCGGCCTTCCCCTCCGGTTTGGTAGATACCGGCAAGGCTGTCGATCTGGTGGTTGAGCGGCTAGATGCCACCGCAGCAACCGCACGTCGAGTGCACGACGACGTCGACGCGGAAGACCCGACGTCGGCCGACTTGCTGCACGCAATCATCGAGAAGATCGAGCAGTACTCCTGGATGGTCGGCGCTGAGAATATGAGCGCCTAGCCATTCACTCCGGGCCCTCGGCGTGAAAGCGCTGAGGGCCACCAAATGGTGCCGCCCAGATCATAGGCCAGGGCCGGAACTAAAATTGACCGCACAATGACGGTGTCCAAAAGCACTCCGAACGCGACGATGAATGAAATCTGCGCAAGAAATAGAATCGGGATAACGCCCAGCGCAGCAAATGTCGCGGCAAGGACGACGCCAGCGGAAGTGATCACGCCACCGGTCACGCCCAAACCTCGGAGAACTCCGGGTCGAGTACCAAGTCGAAGTGACTCTTCACGAACCCTAGTCATCAAGAAAATGTTGTAGTCGACTCCCAGTGCCACGAGGAAAACGAATCCGAATAGCGGCACGGAAGCATCCGCGCCGGGGAAACCAAAGATGTGGTTAAAAACCAGTGCCGAGACTCCTAGCGCGGCTAGGTAACTCAGGACCACTGAGCCAATCAGCAGTACTGGCGCAAGCACCGAACGCAAAAGCAGCATCAAGATCAGTAAGATCACTGCCAGTACCAAGGGAATGATCTTGAATAAATCACTCTGTGCAGTGGTATTTGTGTCCAAGGCGACCGCGGTGACCCCGCCGATGAGCGCCGAACTATCCAGCGTGGAAAGTTTAGAACGTAAACCTTTCACAGCTTGCTCTGCCTGCGCGGAATCCGCGGCCGACGTGAGCGTGGCATTGACCAAAACTCGGCCGTCTTTGACAATCTCGGGTGCCGCAGGATCGGGGCGACCAGCTCCTTGGTACACGGAAGCAGCCGAGAAGTCAGCTGAATTTTTAATGGTTTGAAGTATTTGATCTTGAGCCGAAGCCTGCGTGATGACAACAATCGGGCTACCACTGCCGGCGTCGAAATGTTCGCCTAAAGCCTTTTGCCCGTCTACAGCATTGGATTGCTTAAGAATCAACGCGGTGTGCGGTACGCCATTTGCTTGGAGCTGCAGTACTCCGGCCGCACCCGCGAGCAAAACCACTACCGCGATCAGCCAACTAGCCCGAGGACGCCGTCCGATCAGCGTGCCGATTCGTTTCCACAGCCCGGAAATACCTGCTAATCCAGCTAGCTCCGCAGATTGAGCGGCATGCCGATGATGGCCAGCCGTCTGCTTGGGCATAAAAGGCCAAAAGGCTACTCGGCCAAATATCGCAAGCAGCGCCGGAAGCAGGGTCAAGGCCGCCGCTAACGAGAACAGGATGCCGATCGCTGCGATCGGCCCAAGGCTGCGGTTGGAGTTCAAATCAGAGACCAGTAAGCACAGCAAGGCCACCACTACGGTGCCACCCGAGGCCAAAATCGGCTCCCAAGACGCTTTGAACGCTCGGCCGAGGGCAGCCCAACGGTTATCTACCTCATGCAGCGCTTCACGGAATCGAGAAACCAGCAAAAGTGAATAGTCGGTGGCAGCGCCAATCACCAAAATACTCAAGATGCCTTGGCTTTGTCCGTTGAGAGTTATCCATCCCCAACTTGCCAAAGTGTAAATCAAAAGAATCGATGCGGTGAGAGCAAAGACTGAAGTTAGCAACACCAAAAACGGCAAGACCACTGAACGATAAACAATCAAGAGAATGACCAAGACTGCGGCCAAAGCGACAATCAGCAAGATGCCGTCGATTCCACCGAAAGCGCTCACTAGATCCGCGCTCAGCCCGGCAGGGCCGGTAACAAAGGTCTTCAACCCATCAGGCGCATTTTCTTCCAGTGCGCTCCGGAGCGCTCCGACAACTGTTTTAAGGTTCTTCGTGTCAGAGATGGGAATGATTAATTCCGAGGCCTTGCCATCCTGCGACGGCATGGGCCCAATCACTGAGCTGGAAGTCTGTTCCGAGTGGCCTTGCACTCCAGGAACAGAACTGATCTTTGTTACCAGCTGGGCGATGCCAGCAAGCTGCTCCGAACTCAGTTTAGTTTCAGAAGTAAGCAAGCCAATAGCTGGAATTGCCGACGAATCTGAGAACTTTTTCTGCCATTCCCCTGCCTCAGTGGACTCTGCGCTGGCCGGCAAAAAACTCGATTGATCATTCGTAGAAACCCCGGAAAGTTTGCCAAAGGTTGGGCCACCAAATGACGCCGCAAGTAACCAGAGAACAATCAAAATCGAAGGCAAAACGATCCGCAGCCAGCGACGCGGATTCCAATCTTGCCTATCGGTACGCTCATCAGTTGTGCTGGCAGCCACAGGTGCCGGATGATGGGCTGTACGTCCAACATCAAGTCTCTCCATGATGGAGATAATACCTATGAATGATTCCGAAACAAATAGCGACAGTCATCGGCAGCTCAGCGCAACGCTTCTGCTGTTGCTGCAAGAGTTAACGGTACAAACCGAGCATTTCATCGAAACCGTGGGCGCCGGGGCAGGTCTGCACCGAACAGACCTCAATGCGCTAGCTCATTTGGCGAGGTTCGATCGCAACGGTTAGGCGGCGACGCCTGGCAAACTTGGTCAAGCTTTGAACCTAAGCTCACCAGCCACCACAGCACTGATCGACCGCCTAGACCGGGCCGGACACGTGGAACGACGACGAAGCGGAACAGACCGCCGGCAAGTCCAACTGGCAAGTACTGAGAAAGCAAAGCAAACCGGTCGAGCTCTCTTCGGACCGCTTGCCCGACACCTAAGCCTGGCAATGCAGGGTTTACAGTGCCACAGATCTAAGTCTCATCAGCCGGTTCATCAGCGAGATGACAGCAGCCACCCAAAGCGCGGAGGACGACGTTCTTAAGCCATCGTGAGCGCCTAGCGTCGTTTACCAGGCCGCCGTCGAGCTTGATTTTGCGGTTTACGCTTGGTCGGTTGAGTAGGTTTGCGCACCGGTTTCTTTTTCGCTGGGGCTTCCTCAGCCCTAGCGTTACGCGAGGTATTAGCTGTTCGACCGCGAACTATGCCAATAAATTCTTCAATATCGTCCTCTTCGCGTTCAGCCAACCAAGCAATCGCCACCGGATACTCGGGCGCATCGGTTACCGGGCGGAAGCTCAGATCCTTGCGGTTGTAGTGCCTCGCTTCAGACTGCGGCAAGAGGTAAAGCCCGACGTCGGCCGCGACCAGATCCAGAATCGCTTCCGTGCCATGGTGACCGGGAACGCTAGCATCGTCGAGTAGGTTTTCATCGGCCAAATCAGCCAGCGTTAACTCATCAAAAGCCATCGCAGCATGATCTTTAGGGGCTGCAACCACCGCAACCTCGGTATAGAGCGGAATCAGATGCAGGTTTTCGCGATCCACTGGTGGCCGGAGTAGGCAAAGATCTGCTCGCCCGTCAAAAAGCACCTCGCGCTGCTCTTCGATACTGATCGGAACGGCTTCCACCGGATGACGGGGATGCCGTTCAGCCCAGCGACGGAACCATTTGTCCGGGCTCACTCCGGGAACGAAGGCGATGCGTAACACCATCACAGCCTAGTGCGTCACTGGTGCGGTGCCCCAAACATCGTTGCGGCACTGCACCAGTTCTTCAGACTAGGCGTGCAGCCATTTGACGCGCAGCGCGCTGCTGCTCGACTTGCTCGCTTCGGTCTTTTTGACGTTGTTGTACTGCACGTCATACAAAGTGGGGCTGGGCGAACCGTCGGAAGTGATGGAAATATTACTAAAATCCACGGTGCCGAAATTGGCCAAGGGCTCACCATATGCCTGGCGATACGGCGGTTCAGCGATGACTTCAGCAGTCAGGTTTCCAGCGGAACTCCCTGGTGCATTGCCGTCCTTGGTATAGGTCCAACCGCGGCTAGAAACTTCTTTCAGCCGGTACTGGCCATTAGCTAGCCTGGTCACGCTGGCATCAAGTTTATCGCCGGGCTTGACCGGATATCCGGAGTATTCGCCGCCGTCTCCGGCAATGGGACCGTCCGGCCAAAACTCGGCGAACAAACCATAGTGCGCGGTTCCGTTATCGCACCATTGCGCGGAACCAACTTGTTCTAAAGCCTTGTCATCGTTCCAACCGCCAAGCCCAATCCACAGGTAGGAAGACTGGAATCCAGATGATGGACAGCTGAGGTTTGGCACCGTCCAGCTTGCCTTGACGCTAGAGAACTTTGCGTTATGCGAGACTGAATCGCTCCGGTGTGTCCGGAGGGTTTCTCAGACGATGAGCCTGTCGGCGGCTGCCGTGCTCTGGTAGTGATTGTAGTAGTGGTTTTCTAGCTCTACTGGTGGGATGTCTCCGCAGTACTGGTAGAGCCTTCGGTGGTTGTACCAATCGGCCCATTCAGCGGTGCCGATTTCGACTTCTTCTAGAGTCCGCCAGGGCTTGCCGGGTTTGATCAGCTCGGTCTTATAAAGCCCGTTGATGGTTTCCGCCAAGACGTTGTCGTAACTATCACCCACAGAACCGATCGAGGGGCGGATACCGGCCTGGGCCAGGCGTTCGGTGAAGGCCAAGGAGGCGTATTGAGCCCCGGCATCGTGATGATGAATCACCCCGGAAATCTCAGCCCCGGCCCGTTCACGACTCCAGATTGCCTGATTAACTGCGTTGAGCACTAGCACGGTGTTCATAGAAGCACTCGCTGACCAGCCCAGGATCCTCCGAGAGTAAGCATCGATCACGAAGGCAACATAGACCCACCCGGACCAGGTCGAAACATAGGTGAAATCATCTACCCATAGCCGATCCGGTGCCGTTGGTGTGAAATCACGGCGGACCAAGTCCTTCGCTCGGGCCGCCTTCGAGTCTTTGATCGTGGTGCGTTTGACCTTGCCACGGACCACACCCTGTATGCCAAGTAACCCCATGAGCCGTTCTACCGTGCACCTGGCCACCGGCACACCTTCACGGTTCATCGCCAACCAGACTTTCCTGGTGCCGTAAACCCCGTAATTAGCGGCATACACCTTCTGGATCACGGGCTTGAGCACCTCATCACGTTGTTCTCGGTGAGATCGTGTTTTATCCACCCATTCGTAGTACGTGGACGGGGTGGTCTTCACCCCGTCCCAGTAAGCACCTGGCAGATCGACTCGACACCCCACCGCAATCCATTATTCTCGCGGTGACCGGCATGGTCCTTGATGTATTTCACGATCAGTGTTGTGGCGGTCGAGTTCGACCGCGACAAAAGCTGAAGCACTCCGACGTGGAAATCATCACTGCTGAGTGGGTGTTCTGGTACAACCACGAACGATTGATACATCGCCTAGGAAAGATCCCGCCCGCCGAAGCAATAGCCAACTACTATGCTAGAAACCAAGCCGCCAAGCTGTCAGCTTCACACATAACCGGGAGTGCATGAAACCCGGGGCGATTCAAATCGCTTATAACTTCGTTACAGTCTAACCAACTACAGAGACCAGCGGTAATTTTTTTTGTGGTTGAGGGCTAGTGGTGAAATACCCCATCAAACCTGCATCAGCCCCCTTAACTCGCTTCAAGGCTACAGCAGAGTTAACATTTTCGAACATGGTGGTTATTCTGCTTACTTCCAAGAATTCAAGCCTGATGGGAATCCCGACGCGGTCAAAGGACCTTCTTTTGTTTATAAAAAATATGGTCCTGCCAGGGAACGGACGTTCACATCGCGATAGAGGTTAAAGTCTCTACACCTAACGGTTCCGCAACAGCAACTGACAAATTTGAATACGTGGGTAGTGACCAACACCCAGATATCCATGCACCAGATGGAGCAACTCCGGTTACTGGTAAATGGTGTTCTGGGGGCTTGGCCCACGTTTGATGGAAAACACATCGCAGACCTCAAAACCGATCCTCCAGTGAATTCTCCAACAGTTTTCCAGCCTGCGCAGGCCCAGCAGACGGTTTGTGGCTTTCTTTAATAGTCGCCAAGCCGCCATGAAGACTAGTTTCTAGACTTCTTACAGAATGCATCCGGCGTTGCCGTCTTACCTGAATCAACACCTGTTACCTAAAAAGCCAACAACCTTTAACTAAGGTTTATTAAATCCTTAAATGAAAAAAGCCCATCCACTGGATGGGCTTTTTTCATTTAAGGATTTAATAAACCTTAGTTAAAGGTAATATCTATTTTTCCGCTAAGGTCATTAGATAGTTTCCAAGCTCCGGAGGAGTGCTCAAAAACACCGAAACTCGTCTTACCCTCACCATTCCACTGACCAGTTACCGCAACATCCCCAGCATTACCAAAGACATGGGTTGAGGCAACAGTCTGGGCATCGTAACTAATCAAAATACTATTCTCACGATGTAACCCAACCTGGGTTTTTGCAGTCCCGATCCAGTTCCCAGTAATTGGGGCATCAGTAGAATTTCCGAATATGAAATGATAGGAAACAGGCGGATTGGCAGTGGTTAGATCTGATGTAATATACCACTCTAATCCATTAGCAGTAGACCGTGTCACACCAATCGATGTTTTACCTTTACCATCCCAGTCACCTGTGACAGGAGTATCACCGGGATTACCAAAAGCAACGATCGCTGTTACTTTACCAATAGAAGTTCCAGCATTCGATAGATACCATTGGCCGCCTCTCTCAACGCCAATACCAAATCGACCTTTACCATCCCAGTCACCTGTGACAGGAGTATCACCGGGATTACCAAAAGCAACTGAAACGGAACCAGCATTTGGCTTTTGCAGTACCCATTGGCCGTCCTTGAACCATCCACCATACGTGTTGTTGTCGCCAGACCACCATTTACCAGTAACCGGAGTTGCTCCATCTGGTGCATGGATATCTGGGTGTTGGTCACTACCCACGTATTCAAATTTGTCAGTTGCTGTTGCGGAACCGTTAGGTGTAGAGACTTTAACCTCTACCGGGCCAGCGGCATCTACTGCTGGTGTTTTTACAGTCAACGAGTTGCCATCCTGCGCGATGTGAATTTCCGTTGCCTCGTTGTCTCCGAAGGTAACTCTCGATACGTCGAATAGGTTGCCGCCATTCACCTTCACCACAGTACCGCCGTCACGAGGCCCAGTCTTAGGCTCGAGAGTTGCTGCTGTCGGGGCGCTTCCGAAGTAGTGGAAACTCTCGTACGTTACCGTCTCCCCACCGGGGTTAGTGACTGTAACCTTTACCGGGCCAGCGGCATCTACTGCTGGTGTTTTTACAGTCAACGAGTTACCATCCTGAGCGACGGCAATGTCCGTTCCCGGTTTGTCTCCAAAGGAGACTTGCGATGCGCCGAATAGGTTGCTGCCATCCACCTTCACCACAGTACCGCCGCCAAGAGGACCCGCCGGAGGCTGAAGTCCGGATGCAACAGGTTTATTTGCCGGGCCACATCCCATTGGGGATGGCGCATTATCGTTACACCCGAAACCTACGTTTAGAGTCGTCCCCCAGACTTTCAGTTCCTTGGCAGGACCATCTTTGTTATAAACAAAGGAGCTTCCTTTTTGCTCATTTCCAAAAACCGCGTTTACTACGGGAACAACAAGATCTCCGTCTTCGAAGCCCTTTTTACCTAAATCACCAGAACTATAAGAGCCACCAGCTGCAACTGGTCCTCCTGCGGCGCTGGAGGTCCCGTCAGGCCTTAACTCGTGAAAGAAAGCAGAATAACCACCCTGTTGAAAAATGTTAACACTGCTGAAGCCTTGTACTGTTGAAGTGGAAGAATTCCCTTCACCTTGCGAAGCTTGCGCAAGAGGAGCCACCCCAAAAAAAGTGACTGCAGTGACTGCAGTCAGCGCTAAAATTTTTTTTATTTTCATAGCTTTTATTTTACCACAGCGCACCAGCGAAAGCCATCTCCGCTCGTTCAACGGACCCGCGTTCCGGCATGGTTTTCACTGCTGCTCTGCAACGAGCGGAGACGTACAAACTCAAGCAAGCCGTCCCGTTGCCAAAAGCCGCAACGGCTCGGCTCGTCCGGGGATGGGCAAGTTTCTGATCAAGGTTAGGCGGCCGTCCAGGTATTCCTGTCCAACTCAGCCTCACGCGAGTATGAAGCGCACCTGAACGATACAAACAAAAAATTGGGATATGGCCTAAGGCGGCCCGTCCCTCAGAAACGAACCAACCAACGAGTAAAAGAGTTAAAGGAGAGCAAATGTCGAACATTTCTCTGGAACCCAGAGAACACAGCTGCAGGGAGCGTGAATTCCGTGAATCTATAGCATAAAGACCAGCAGAGCGGCAATCTGCAGAACTAGCATGCGACGTTGCCGTTGGCCTACAGGGCCACCAGATCTTGATAAACTTGTGAGATGTGTTGGTGACCCGTTTTAATAGGGCGCAAGCCCTGTCGTTTAGGGCGGGGTTAGCCCGTTGGTCGTTGTTGGTTTTCGATGTATTTTTTCACGATGTTTAGGGGTGCTTCGCCGCAGGATGCGGCGAAGCAGGACGGCGACCAGAAGTGTCCTCGCATGTGGGTGCGGTTGGTGCGGCCAGTGAATTCTTGTCGCAGGTATCTTGCCGAGACTCCTTTGAGTGAGTTAACAAGTTTTGGAGAGCGCGACTTTCGGTGGGTAGTGCACCAGCAGGTGCACATGGTCTTCTTCGCCATTAAACTCAGTCAGTTCAGCTTCGAAGTCTTTGCAGATGTCATCCATGATTTCTTCGCACCGGGTGAGCATGTCGTTGTTGAGGACTCCGCGACGGTATTTGGTGACGAACACCAAATGTGCGTGAAGGTTATGTACGACGTGTCTACCATGTCGAATATTAGGGTCTTGTTCCCAGCGCGGTGTCATAGCCCAATAATATTGTCAGTGGTGTCTGAATCGCCCCGGCGTGTCCGGAGACTTTCTTGTTTGAGAGGATCAGGACATGGCAGGGAAAACTACGACACGGTATCCGCAGGAGTTGAAGGATCATACGGTGCGCATGGTGGCGGAGATGGAGGGTGCATCTTCGGAGTGGGCGGCGATGCAAAAAGTTGCCCAGCTTTTGGGTGTGGGTGTGCCGGAAACGGTGCGTAAATGGGTCCGGCAAGCCGAGATCGATGTTGGTACTAGAACTGGAACAACGAGCACGGAATCGGCCGAGCTGAAACGGTTACGGCGTGAGAACGCTGAGCTGAAACGGGCGAACGCGATCCTTCGGAGTGCTTCAGCTTTTGTCGCGGTCGAACTCGACCGCCACAACACTGATCGTGAAATACATCAAGGACCATGCCGGTCACCGCGAGAATAATGGATTGCGGTGGGGTGTCGAGTCGATCTGCCAGGTGCTTACTGGGACGGGGTGAAGACCACCCCGTCCACGTACTACGAATGGGTGGATAAAACACGATCTCACCGAGAACAACGTGATGAGGTGCTCAAGCCCGTGATCCAGAAGGTGTATGCCGCTAATTACGGGGTTTACGGCACCAGGAAAGTCTGGTTGGCGATGAACCGTGAAGGTGTGCCGGTGGCCAGGTGCACGGTAGAACGGCTCATGGGGTTACTTGGCATACAGGGTGCGGTCCGTGGCAAGGTCAAACGCACCACGATCAAAGACTCGAAGGCGGCCCGAGCGAAGGACTTGGTCCGCCGTGATTTCACACCAACGGCACCGGATCGGCTATGGGTAGATGATTTCACCTATGTTTCGACCTGGTCCGGGTGGGTCTATGTTGCCTTCGTGATCGATGCTTACTCTCGGAGGATCCTGGGCTGGTCAGCGAGTGCTTCTATGAACACCGTGCTAGTGCTCAACGCAGTTAATCAGGCAATCTGGAGTCGTGAACGGGCCGGGGCTGAGATTTCCGGGGTGATTCATCATCACGATGCCGGGGCTCAATACGCCTCCTTGGCCTTCACCGAACGCCTGGCCCAGGCCGGTATCCGCCCCTCGATCGGTTCTGTGGGTGATAGTTACGACAACGTCTTGGCGGAAACCATCAACGGGCTTTATAAGACCGAGCTGATCAAACCCGGCAAGCCCTGGCGGACTCTAGAAGAAGTCGAAATCGGCACCGCTGAATGGGCCGATTGGTACAACCACCGAAGGCTCTACCAGTACTGCGGAGACATCCCACCAGTAGAGCTAGAAAACCACTACTACAATCACTACCAGAGCACGGCAGCCGCCGACAGGCTCATCGTCTGAGAAACCCTCCGGACACACCGGAGCGGTTCAGTTCTTTGTCCGTGATCACGATGCTGGCCTTTCCTGCGGAGACTGGGCAGCGGAAACGAGCAGCCCAGCGTTGACTGTCGCGATGCGAGAAAGAGCTCTGAGTAGTTCCGCTGCGATCTGTTCGCCTACCGCGAGTTGAATCCCATCTGATCGCCAGGAAACGATGCATTGCATCCCGCCGGCGGCCGTTGGGATCGCTTCTATCGTGAGCTCGGTAGAGGTTTTGGGCGGCCGGATTCGAATCGCTTGGACGGTGATTAAGTCATTGAGCCGGCCCCGATATGGCTCCTTTTGAAGCACCACGAAAGCTTGGAACCAAGGGTGTCTGGTCCGCGGTGGCGAAAGCTCTCGGACCAGCGCGTCAAAGGGCATCTGAGCGTGCGTTAGCGCGGAAGCTACCTGCTCAATAGCCTGGGACAACACCTGTTCAAGTGCTGAATTTGCCGAAAGACGAATCGCAAAGGGATTGACGAAGTAGCCAATCACCTCGTTCAGAGCCGGGTCGAAACGACCTGCGGTCACGGAGCCTAGGCACAGTTCTTCCACATCGAAAATGCCAGCTAGCACGATCGCGGAGCCGGCCACTATTAGCGGCAGTAACGGACTACCGTTTTTGGCAGCGGTTGCGGCTAACTCTGCCGTGAGTTCCGGACTAATCTCAGCAATGGCCTCTTCTCGGCAGGCCTCAGCGCGAGTTGCCGGAGCGGGCAAAAAGGTGCGACGGCGTTCTTCAAAGCATGTTGCCAATGTGGCAAATCGTAGCTGGCCAAGGTTTCCTTTTGCCCGGCCTCCCACTCACCATAGTTGGCCATCGTGAAATTGTTGCTGGCTGCGAGTGCCTGCTGATTCGGCTGCTCGCCGGTGAAGACTTCTTGTAAATCGTCGAGAAAAATCTGTTCACACCATCCGTCGAAAGCAATATGGTGCGCCTGCAGGAAAAGGAGATGTTTCTGCGCAGAAAGCTGGCAAATTCTGAAGCGGAGGGGGGCTTCGTCCTCTAGATCAAAAGGACGATCCCAGAGATCTTGGCTGATTTGTGCTGCCGCATCTTCAACCGAAAGATGCCCAGCTCCCGCGGGCAACGCACTGAGCTGGATTTCTAGCTTTGCCTCTTCGGAGGTTTGCACCTCCTGGACCGCAGATTCCTCGCCAAAAGGGTAGCGAGTTCGCAGCCCGGGGTGACGATCGATCACTTTTCGGAGCGAGTCAACCAGAGTGGTCACCTCCAGCGGGCCCTCAAGAAGGTAGGCAAGCACCAACATGTTGTCCGCGGAACCGGGTTCTTGCATCTCGGCCAGCCAGAACCTTTGCTGAGCGTGCGAAAGCGGCGCAATGTTTTGTTCGGAATCGTCGGCAATTAGCGGAATCGATAGCGCCGGACGTTGTTGAGCGGACACCGTGTGGCAATGGGCGCGCAGCTGGCGAAGACTGCCCAGTCGATAAACATCACCCGCACTGAGGGGGGTATTGAAGTGCTTACCAACCCTTGCCGCTAATCGGATGATGTCCAAAGAGTTTGCCCCGGCAAGCACCAGATTGTGCTCAGCGGAGAGATTGGGCAGGCCAACGATTTCTCGAATCTCGGCGAGCAACGGATCGCTTTCGTCCAGGGGTTCGGACGGGCTAGCAGCCGTGCGAGGCTTAGCATCGTGTGCTTCGAGCAGGGTTCGAACTTTTTTCCGATCGGTTTTTCCATTGGCATTGAGCGGCAGCGAGGTCAGCTGGTGGAAGACCGTTGGCAGCATGGCCGGTAGTAGTCGGTGGGAGGCAAATTTTCTTAGCTCGGATTCGGTGTGTTGAGACCCGGCGCTACTGGAATAGGCCACAGCAAGCACCGGCCGCTGATTCTCTCTGCTGATGGTCAGAGCGCAGACTTTAACAATCTCGGGGTGGCTTTCTAGGACCGCTTCTATTTCACCAACGTCAATTCGGATGCCACGAATCTTAATCTGATCGTCAATGCGGCCGCGGTAGGACAAGATGCCGTGCGGATCTCTGGCCACTCGATCCCCAGTGCGGTAGTAAGGTATTCCGCGATGGCTGAAGAAGGCGCGCTCAGTCTCCTCCGGCTGGCCAGCGTAGCCAAGCGCCAGCCCGTCGCCGCCAACGGCTAGTTCTCCTTCATCCGCGTCGCGGGGATGACCTTCTGCATCCAAGAACAAGATCGGCGTGTGCGGTAACGGCGTGCCAATGGGAATTTCGGTACTGGAATCAGCAACATCTACCGCGCGAATTACGTGTGTGCTGACGAAGATCGTAGCTTCGGCCGGGCCGTATCCGTTGACAATTTTTAGCTCGGGGTATTGCGCCATCACGCCACTCACGCTGGCAACTGATACTCGCTCACCGCCAACAATCAGCAATTTGAGCCCGGCAAATAACTCGGGGCGCTCCTCAGCAAAGAGGCTAAACAGAGAGCTCGTCCGCCAGAGGCTATTCACTCCTCGCGCAATTGCGCGCTCTAGCTGATCGCTGTCCAGAGCCGCTGAGCTCTGATCCATCAAAACGCAGCGTCCACCATTGAGCAAAGGTGCCCACAATTCAAGCGAAAGCGCGTCCCAAGGTAGCGGTGCTGCCTGCAAAAAGACGCTACGTGAATCGAGGTCCAAGGTGGGCGAATCGACTACGGTTCGGATGGTGCCTCGATGCGGTGAAAGAACACCTTTCGGCTTGCCGGTGGAGCCGGAGGTATAAAAAATGCTGGCAGCGCAAGAGCCGTCGGTTAATGCTGCTGGCGGAACGGAGCTAATCTTTTGCAGCTCATCGAACGTGACTACAGCCATCCCACTGGCTGAGGCGGCGGACTCGAGTTCGCCTCTTTTTGTTGAGATCAAGAGATCTGTTTCCGTGCCAGCGAGCACATCGAGAACCCTGCCGGTCGGCCAACTTTCATCGGTAGCAGCGTAGGCCGCGCCAGCCCGAAGCACGCCAAGCAACATGACCACCAAATCGCGCGAGCGCGGCATACGCACGGCAACACGACCATGAGGTTTGAGGCCCAGGTGCGCAAGAGCGGCGGCAATCTTGTCTGATTCTGCAGTGAGCTGCTGGTAGCTCAGCGTACGGTTGCCTTGCTGGAGTGCGATTGCCTCTGGACGTTTATGGGCGTGATGAGCGACGATTTTTTCAATGAGTTCGCCGTAAATGTAGGGATTGGACAGGGCAGGTGGGATCGGCAGAGACATACTGTTGTGACCTCAGAGGATTTTGAACTGGCGCTGGGCTCGCGGCATTAGGATTGCCCCGAAACCAGCATCGAATCAATAACTTGGGCTTGATCGCGCAGGACGCTGCTTGCGAGTAAGTCGGCAAAACTCACTCGGCAGGCTAGATCGCGGGTGACTCGGCGGTGCATGCGAAAAGCCAGCAGCGAATGCCCGCCAAGTGCGAAGAAGTCCTCATCGCAACCAATTCCCTCGACGTTCAACAGTTCCGCCCATAGCTCAGTCAAATACCGTTCGGTTTCGGTCGTCGGCTCATACTGTGACGCTTCTGGTTTACGTTCCTGCGCAAGAATTTCGCGTAAGGCTGCAACGTCCCGTTTTCCGTGGGCGGTGGCTGGCATGTGATCTTGAACGATGAATTGGCTGGGAACCATGAAGTCTGGCAGATGGAGTTCTGCACGTTGGCGCAGCTCCTTGACTGAAATATCACCTTCCAGGACCACAAACGCAACTAGCCTGCGATCGTTTCCTTCACCGTCAGCAATGACTACTGCGTCGTGAACTTCTTCGTAGCGACACAGCGCGCGTTCAATCTCGCCGTGCTCGACTCGGTAACCGCGAATTTTGACCTGATTGTCGGCCCGTCCCATGAAGACCAAGACGTTGTCGGGGCGACGGCGAGCTAAGTCGCCAGTGCGATACATCCGTAGTGGCTGCCCGGCTTCTTGGTCAATCATGATGAAGCGCTCAGCGGTGAGGTCTGGTCGATCTTGATCACCTTTGGCTACCCCCGGCCCGGCCACAAGAAGTTCGCCGGGTTCCCCTTCTGCGACGTCGCGCAGATTCTCGTCAACAATTCGGATCGTCACGCCCGTCAGCGGTAGCCCAATCGGCACCGAGTCGGCGTCGGCGTCTTCCTTCGTGACTCGGTGTGCGGTGCAGGCGGTGGTGATTTCGGCGGGTCCGAAGAAGTTGATCAGTTCGCCGTCGAACCGGCTGTCAAGCAGTGCTTTAGCTGCTGAAGGCAGCAGTACGTCACCGCCCACGCCAAGTATCCGCAATGACGAGAAGGCTTCACTGTCGGCGCGAACAACATGGTTGACCACCATGGTCGGAACCAACATTGCAGTGATACCAAACTTCACCATTTGGCGACGGAAGTCCGCTGCCAAAAGTTCCGGAACGGGCGGCAGGATGATTACTTGGGCTCCAGCAAGCAGGGAGGACCAGAATTCAAAATGGAACGCGTCAAAGGAAATGCTCGAAACCTGACCCACCTGGTCGCTCGTGCTGAGCTGGGGCATTCCTTGATTGGTGGCGAAGGAGACCAAGTTCTGATGCTCCAAGACAATCGCCTTGGGTGTGCCGGAGGAGCCGGAGGTGAAGAGTACGCTGGCGGCACTGTCCCTTTGCGGCTCGGCAAGCGCCTGAAAGCCGCCGTCGAACTGAGCTCGTTTTTCAATGTCAATAAGTTGTGCCTCAACGCTCTGGAGTCGTTCCGTTGAGCTGGGCGAGGTGAGGACAATCCGAGCACCACTCGTCTGCAACATCAGGTCCCGGCGACTCTGCGGGTACCTCGTGTCCGGTGCAACATATGCTGCACCGACCTTGAGCGCGCCAAGTATCGCAATGCACAGTTCGATTGACCGTGGCAGGTAAATTCCTACTCGATCTCCGGCAATTACGCCGGCATTTTGAAGCAGGCTTGCGGCCTTGTCAGACTCGGCATCGAGTTCCGAATAGGTTATTGTCCGAATTTCATCAAAGATAGCTGGAAGTTCACTGTGAATTTCGGTGGAAAGTTTTAAACAATTTGGTCAGGGTGGGATCAAATTCCGAGGAGCTCATAGGTTTGAAGAATACATGAAATTCATAGTTTATAAAGTGGTCGTTCTGGAACTTTTGAAACTACATTATTGTGGTTTACTGATGTGGCTCACCCGGTTATAATCCGGGGCTATTCAGTACACTGATGGTTCAGATCGACCCGAGTGACAATTTACGGACTATGAATCATTTATTTGAAACGGGTCGATTGATGGGAGCAATCTGAATGATCGAGTATTGTTTATGGCGTTTTCAGAAGACTAAGCCGCAGACCCGTTAGCCCCGTAGCTACTGGCTGCGAGGGAGTCCAGCTGAGCCCGGGGTCTGCGCCGGGGTTGGACTATAAACGCCAGGCTGTTAAATAGTCAAAATCTTGCAATCCTGCTAAATCTCTGTGAGTCTTACGGCGGAAGTAAGGCGAATTTTTTTGCCGATTATCTGAATTAATATTCATTTTAGGCATGGTTAATCGCCGGGACTTTTAGTGTTAATCTCGCTTAGCCAACCGTTACTCGCGCAAAACTTGCACTCAAAACGTGAGTCGAGTTCAAGAAATGATCAAGATGTTCAGCATTTAGCCTTTGAGGCTGCTAGCTGCAGGCTGCTAGGTATTTCAAGGCAAGATGATCGTAATCACGGCTTCGATTGACCATAAAACCAAATCAACTGGCGTCAATATATACCGCTGACTATTGGGGATAATTTCCTAGGCCAGCGTAGAAACGGCGGCATTTGGTGATTCCGCGCGTCGGAGTGAACGGCAGCCAACTAAGGTCCCCAACACGACGACGGCGCCACCCGCGGCGAAAGCGAGCACCGCCGCCGACGGTGCCAGAATGCGGCCCAGTGCGCCGAGCACAAGTGAGCCAGCCGAATCGCCGGTGGTTTCTTGGGCCATCCACAGTGCGTTGACCCGACCTAGCAATTCATCGGGCGTATTGGCTTGCACCAGGGCATACTGCAGAATGCCGGACCAGGAGTTGAGTAGGCCAAAGACGGCTAGGAACACCAAACATAGAGACTAGATCGCGCATCAGCGCAAAACCGATGAGCGCAGTGCCCGGACGTCGTAGGCCAGCTAGCCAGCCGCTCAACAGCGAGGCTATGACGGCACCGATTGGAATTGCAGAGAACAGCAGCCCGGTTTCTGTCGGTCCACCGCCTAGAACTACAACCGCCACCGCAGGCAGCATAACGCGGACTCCCGTGGCTATCGTTTCGAGCGTGCCGATTACCACGACGGCTCTGATCACCCGGTGTTGGTAGACGAAAACCGCACCCTGCCACGCCGTGCGCAGCGGATTCGAACCCGCGTTACCGCCGGGAGAGGGCAAGGATGGTAGCCCGGAAAGCAGTGTCAGAGTGAGGCAAGTACCCAAGGCGGCCAACAGAATAGTTCCAGCCAACTCCCCAGGCGGCAATAACTACTCCGCCCACGGCGGGCGAGACCATGGTGCCTAAGCGAACCGTGAGCATATTCAAGGCACCGGCAGCCGCGAGTTTGTCCCGCGGCACCAGCGTGGGGGTTACCGCCATTAACGCGGTTACTGCGAGTGAGCCAACAAAGGCATCAAATGCACCCAGCGCATAGATCGCCCAGAGCTGTTGGTCAGCAGAAAAAGCGTTTAGCGCCAACAGGGCAAAGGCCAGCGCGCCTAAGGCTCGCGAGGACATGATGAGTTTTTTTGCGGTCAAAACGATCGGCCAATGCCGCGGGCCGCACCGGTGACCAATAGCACGTCGTTATTGGTCATGGGGGACACGGCTACTCCTTCAAAGATTAGCTAAGGCTTACCTAAAGAAGCGTAGCCTTAGCTAATCTTTGAAGGCAAAAGAACTTGACGTGCAATAGGTAACATTCATTTCCCGGGCAAAAGAGATGTGGCTGCGAGATCAGTACTTGCCTGCACTGATCTCGCGGCCACCTGGTGCCATTATGCTGCGGGGATTGGGTCCTGTTCTGTTGCGAAGTTGGGTGACAGTGTGAGGAAGTACTCTGCGCACTTCACCGTCTCAAGGTCTTTTTCGATGTCGCCGGGATAGTCGCCAGATCCGTAGAGCAAGCCAGCCCAGTTCATGTTCATATATTCGGCGCCCAGTCTGAGCGAAGCGACCAAGCCGTCGGCCTTAGCCTGATCTGCGTCGCTGCCAACGGTGATTGCCCAGAATGCGCGCCCGGTCATGGCGCGCCGGAACTTCAAGCCGGGGATCTTGAGCCAGTTGGACCAAAAGTCCAAATAGCGCTTGATCGGTGCCGAGACGCTGTACCAATACAGGGGCGAGACGATTACCAAATCGGTTGCTCGTAAGGTTGCTGCTAGCAGGGCGCCCTCGTTGCCATCGGGGAAAATGGGCGGTGGATCTTCGGGGCTGCGGCTGTCTTGGAAGTCTGGCAGCGGGAAGTCTGCCAAATTGATCCATTCCGAGGTCGCGCCGGCGGGCAGGTTCTGCTGTGCTCTGCGCGCCAGCGCGGCGGTATTGCCGTCTGTGCGGGAACTTCCTTCAATAAAGACAAAGTGTCGAGTGCTCAATGCTTGTTCCCTTCGGGTAAGAGTACTTTTTCCGTCGCGGTGCCGCCGCAACTATTAGCGCTGCCGCAGCGACAACCGCGCTAAGAATCAAGCCTGGCCGGAACGTGTCTAACGATTCCAGCGTCAGCTGGGATGGCATCACTAACTGGAACAATTCCGGCGACTTAATGATCAATGTTAGTGCTCGACTTAACGCTGCTTACACCTCCGGGTACAGCGCCGATAAGCGCGAAGGCGTCGCAGCGCACGAGGTGGGCCACACGCTGGGCCTGGCGCACAGCAGCACCTGCGTGTTGATGAACCCGACCACACCGGACCGGACGAACTGTGGCGTTTTCACACCGCAACAGGATGATGTTGATGGCGTGCAGGCTATTTATGGTTCCAATGGCGTCGGTGCAGATAGCCAAAAGCCGGCCGTGATGCACTTATCGCAGGCGCAAAGCTTCAAAGGACCTGAAGAGCTTGCACCAAGGTGCCGACGCCGTCGTGTTGGCCAGCATCGGCTCGAAGAGTTCCTCAGTGAAAGATTGAATCCCTTTCACCGATCACGTGCTCAACGTCAAGACCTGGCTCAAAGGTGGCAGCATCACCGGAACGGCCATGGTTAACCAGACCGGTGGCCTTGTCAACGGGGTAAAGCTTGAAGACGATCGGGACCCGTTGCTGACGGAAGGGCAGACTGGCATCTACTTCCTGCACCAGTATGCTCCGGGTAAGTTCTTTGTCATCGGCGGAGCTGATGGCCGCTTCAACATCGAGGCTAACGGTGCCGTATCTGCATTGGCTTCCTCGAACGTCAAGGGCGTGACGGGCTCATTGCGTGGCTTGATCGTTCAGACTCAGGACCTGACCACAGGCGAACAGCACTAATTATTTCAAATCCTGCCCCGATATTGGACGGAGCCGCCAAAATTTCAGCGGCTCCGTCCAATATCGGGGCATTTTGCTGTCGGTTCACGGTTCTTGCTGAAGCCGCGCAATCCTCCGCAACGCAGCTTGTTGGCTGGGTCCCACTTTGCCCAGCCCCAGATGAACAATGCCGAGCACTGTTTTGACGCTCCAACGAGTTAGCCAGGGAAATCTTGACCGTTGCAGGCCGAGTAGCTGCCGATACTTCAGGGTCCAACGAGTCCACCGCAGCGGCGAAAATTACCCGATACCCACCACGTTGTGACGGCGGTAGCGGCGGGTTGCGAATGAACGCCACCACCTCGGCTACTAGATCATCAGCGCGAAGATCGCCGTCGTCGAACCATTGACCCAGTTCCGCGCGCATCTGCGCCTCGGTTAGCGGGGCATCGGCAACGCCCATCAGCTGTCCGGCTTGGGCCCACTCGCGCACATAGGTGTCGCCGTTGACGCGTCGACCATAGCGCTGATTTGCGGTCAAGAAGGCGTCCATGAAGGCGATGTGCACCCAGCGCAGTAGCTCAGGGTCGGCGGCTGAATAGCGGCGGCTAACACCATGCCCGTCAACAAAATCGCCGCGCACAGTTTGATGAAGGCGTAGGACCCAATTGGAGGCGCCCTGGGCGGTAGCGGTTGATCCGTAGCTGACGCTGAAGATCCACCGGATGGTCCCGGCTAGTCGACCCAGGGGATCTTCGCGGAAGCGCGAGTGGTCCCAGACGCCAGCCAGCGCGCCAGGGTGCAGTGCCTGCATTAGTAACGCGCGCACGCCGGCAACGATGGTAATCATCGACGAATGAACTGACCAAACGGTTGACGACGCCGTGAAGTAGCCCGCGTCGTCGCCGTCGGCAAGGCGCTCCACCCATTCCGGCCGTGACTCTTCCTGGCCGGTGAAGGTGCTCTTCAACTCGGCCTGCCAACGACGCAGCGGATTAGCCATGGTCAGCTCGTTGAGTTTCCGGAGATCCAGAACCAGCGACCGTCAATTTTGACCACTTCGAGGCCAACTCGGACCGGGTCCACGCCGTCCGGAAAACGCAATGCCTCGGCGCCAAAGATAAACCCTTGTTCCACCTGGACAGTGACTATCCCGTCATCGGGCATGGTGAATTTTCGGGAGGGGTTATTAGCGGGCGTCGCCTTGCTTGGGTCAATTTTGGCGTCCCGGAAGAAGTTCGTTTTGTCGCGGTACAAATCGGCGATGAACCCTTCGCAGTAGCTGCCTAGAGCATTGCGCTCGGCAGGCAAAGCCAGTGCGCAGACGCCATTCCAGTTCCCAGCTAAGACCGCCTCGTAGTATTCACGCACGACGACGGCGGCATCGCTGGCCGGGTCACTTGGCTTTGGATCAGCATTCTGCACACTGCAGCCGCTAGCCAGCAACAGCAAAGCGGTCAAAGGCACAATGCTGCGGATGATCTTCATTACCCCATGCAATCACATGAAGGTGACTGCCCTCGATATTGGACGGAGCCGGCGAAATTTCGCCGGCTCCGTCCAATATCGGTGGCAATTTCGGCGTTAACTGTGCAACCAAAAGGTAGTTTCAGCCGGAATCACCGAATCTGAGGCCAGCACGGAATCTGGAGCCAGCCCTGGCCCGGAACAAAGTACGACGACGGCGCCCGCCAAGCCGGCGCGAATCGGCAGCTCAGTATCGCCAAAGTTAGCCAACGACCGCCAACCGTTTGGCCGCACGAACTCGATCAACTCCGTCGATTCCGAGCTAACCCACTCGAGCGTCTCCGCAGTTTGCAAGGCACGCCGAGCGGCCAGCGCTGCGCGATACAGCGACAGCGAGGAGTCCGCGACGCCATCTTGCGCTGAAGCCGCAAACGACGCGAACCAAGACGGCTGAGGCAACCAGGGCGCGGAGCCGCCCTCGGCAGCATCGGGACCAAAGCCGTAGGAGGAGCCAGAAGCCGTCCAGGGCAGCGGGACTCGGCAACCATCACGGCCTTTGCGTTGATGGGCGGTGCCTTCCCAGACCGGGTCTTGCAAAGCGCTCAACGGTAGATCTGCCACCTCGAACAAACCCAGTTCTTCGCCTTGATACAGGTAAGCGGAACCAGGTAATGCGAGCATTAAGAGCGTTGCTGCGCGCGCTCGCCGGGCTCCACGCTCGGCGTCTAGCGCGGGTGACAAGCCGCCAGATAACAACCAAGCATCCTGATCTGCATCGGTCATACCAGCGGGTAGCCCGTAGCGCGAGGCATGCCGGATCACATCGTGATTGGAGAAGACCCAGGTTGACGAAGAACCGGTCGCGGCCGCTTCAGCTAGGCATTTGCTGATGATCTGGCGGAATTCGCTGGCTTCGAAATCGGCCTTGAGTAGGTCGAAATTGAATGCCTGGCCTAGTTCGGTGGGACGCGCGTAGAGTGCTTGTCGTTCTGGGAACGGCACCCAGGCTTCAGCCACTGCCGTTCGAGGTGTATCGTATTCATTGAATACTGACCGCCAGGATTCAAAAACCTCGTGTACTTCGTTGCGGTCGTAAAGCGGATCCGTGCCATCGGCAACCGCCGGCGAAAAGCCTAATTTTGCGCGCAACGGTAGCGACATGTCTTTCGTCATGGCGTGCGCTACGTCAACCCGGAAGCCGTCCACGCCGCGATCCGACCAGAATCGCAAAGTCTGCAGAAAGTCTGCGCGAATTTCCGGGTTCGCCCAGTTCCAGTCCGGCTGTTCTGGCGCAAAAAGGTGCAGATACCATTGACCTCGGCCATTGGCGTCGACCACGGCTTCGCCGTTAGCCATTTCTGCCGTGACTCGGGTCCAGGCACCGCCGCCGAAGTGCGATTCCCAGTTCGACGGCGGTTGGTCGCCGTTCGGCCCCAGCCCGTCATAGAAGTGGTAGCGCGCTCGTTCCGCAGACCCAGGCGCTGAACGCAACGCCTGCTGGAACCAAACATGCCGATTCGAGGAGTGGTTGGGCACAATGTCCACCACGATTTTGATTCCGGCACCGTGCGCTGCGGTAACCATCGCGTCGAAGTCCGCTAGCGAACCCAGCCGTGGATCGACGTTGCGATAGTCATCCACGTCGTAACCGCCGTCGGCAAGCGCCGAGGGGTAGAACGGGCTGAGCCAAATTGCATCGACGCCCAAGGCGGACAGGTAGGGCACGCGCGACGTTACGCCCGGAATATCGCCCAGTCCGTCAGCATTCTGATCGGCAAAGCTGCGTGGGTAGACCTGATAAACAACGGCTTGCCGCCACCAGTCTGCGCCAGGGGTTGGCGTGCTGGGGGCGGGTGTAGCGGAATCAAGATTCATGCAATGGATCCTCTCATGCGTGGGTCTGGGTGAACCGGATAACTACGGCGCTTTCTGGGAAGAGCACCGGCATCTGCAAACCAAGGTTGGCTAAAGCTGCACCGCTCAAACGTAGACCTGGAGTGGCAGCTGCCCAGGGCAGCGGTGAGCGGCCCGGCGAATTGTGTTCAGTGATGGGCGTGAGGAGTTCGACGGCGTAGCTCACGGCAGGGTCTAGCCCCGGGAAAGTGACCGGTCCCGCGGGATACGTAACGGGTGCACTGCGCTGGCTGAGAACAAACACGGCTTTGCTGCGGTTCTGCGCAACGACTCCGCGCAGATCTATTGAAGCATCCGGCAGGTCAGCGTGCACACTGCGTCCTGTATGGAACAATTCACGGTGCGCCTTATGCACCGCGATCCAATGCTTCACTTCGTCCCGTTCAGCGGTGGATTCTTTCGAGATGTCCCATTCCACGCCCAAATGACCGAATAATGCCGAACTTGCGCGGAAGTCTAAGGAGTGAGTTCGGTGCGTGGAATGTGACTGTGGCCCGCCGATGTGGGCGCCCAGCATCTCGTAAGGCACTACAAGTCCGGTGTAGGCCTGATTATCCAAGCGTTCGATGGGGTCAATGCAATCGCTCGTCCAGATCCGATCAGTGTGCTCCAACACGCCCAGATCAACTCTGGCACCACCTGAGGCGCAGGATTCGATTTCTAGACCAGGGTGCGCGTGCTTTAAAGCTGCCATCAGCCGAGAGGCACCCAGCGTGCTCTCATGCACGGCGGCTACCCCGGTCAGCGGGTCTACCGGTTCTAAAAGATCACGATTATGATCCCATTTCAAATAATCGATCGAATGCTTGGCGACGACGGCGCTGATCGCGTCGAAAAGGTATTGCCAAGCCTCCGCGTCTAAGTTCACAACCTGTTGATTGCGGGCAGCCACCGGCCAACGAGCCTGGCCGCCTGCGGTGGGATGCAGAATCCATTCCGGATGATTTCGAGCCAGATCGCTGTCGAGATTGACCATATTCTGGCTCAAACCACAGACCAAATTGCATCTCGGCGGCGCGAACAGCTTCCACGAGCGGACCGAGGCCGGTGGGCCAGACATCGGTGGAGACCTGCCAGTCACCTAAACCTGAGGTGTCATCGCGGCGGGAGCCGAACCAGCCGTCGTCGAGCACAAAACGCTCAATGCCTACTGAAGTGGCAGCGGCAACAATTTCCTTGAGCCGCTCAAGATCGTGATCGAAGTAGACCGCTTCCCAGCTGTTGAGTGTGACCGGACGCGGTGCTTTGGGGTGTTGCGGACGTGCGCGTAGATCTTGATGGAAGCGGGCGGCAAGGTCATCGAGTCCAGCTCCCCACGCACCGACGGCCCAGGGCGTCTGATAGCTTTCGCCCGCTGCCAGAGTCATTTCCCCCGGCAGCAGCAATTCGGCGGCGCTGAAGAAGTTGTCCGCTTCCACGGTTCGCTCTGCACTCAGTCGATAGTTTCCGCTCCAGGCCAAATGCACCGCGTGCACAGTGCCGCGGTTGAAGCCAAAACCTGAAGTGCCGGCGGCTAGTAGCAGTGGGCCATCAGCCCCGGTGCGTCCGCGGCGTCCTTCACGAACATGAGCACCGACCGTGAGTGAGCGGCGTTGTGGGCTGCGCTCTTTGAGATGCCGCCCGGTGGTATCCAAGATTTCGGTAGCGTTCGCAGGGAAGGGAAACGTTGAGTTAAGCGCGATGACTTCGTAGCGGGATTCGCCGGTGTTTTGCACGCTGAGTCGTTGACGGAGCAGACCAGAAGCTGTCAACTCCAGTTCGACGTCTAGCAGTAGCTCGGCGTCAGAATCAACTGCCTGAATTGCGACGTGGTTCTTGCCGACGTCGAATTTCTGCACGCGAAAATCAGGGAAGGCGGCGCGCCCTGCCCGGTGCCCCTGCAGCCCAGGTAAGTGTTGCGAGCCCTCAGATTCCTGCGGGAGCAAGCTCAGTCTGGCCGGTAGATCGATGCCGCCGGAGACGCGTTGCGGCGCACCAGCCAAAGACAGTGCTGCCAGCTCCGCGGTAGCTAGCGGTCCATTCTGATCAATGGCGGCACCCCAGTAGATAATGCGTGGCATTCGGGCGTCCGCGCATTCCACGACGACGCTAGTTCCACCTCGGTGAAATTGGGCGAATTGAGCTCCTAATGGCACGGAGTAGCTAAGACTCATGGATTAGTTTTACAGCAAAAATAATTAGAGTGTCAAAGGTCACATCGCGAATCGCTCGGTGGATCACGGGTGCTTACACTTGAGCATGCCTCAGCAGTCTGACTCCGCCGCAAAATCCGTAGTGCAGGTACCGCCGGCGGCGCGCGAATTACTCCGGGCCATCTTGGTGCACGGACCCACAACGCGCGCGGATCTGGTCTCGCGGCTAAACCTTTCGGCAGCTAGTTTGACTAGGTTGGGTGCACCGCTTTTGCGGCAAACGCTCTTAGTGGAGGGCGAGCTGATAAGCGACGGACATGTAGGCCGTCCACTCTGATTACTCGATGTGCGAGCGGATGCTGGACACTTCGCTGGCCTGAAGATTACTGGGTCAGAAATCTTCGCGGTCATCACGGATTTGCGTGCTGAACCAGTGATTTCCCAGCGAGTAAAACTGCGCGACCGCCAGGTCTGTGCGGTGGTTGAGGCGATGGAGGTCCAAACCGGAATTCAAGTCAACGGGGTAGGAATCTCGCTAGGCGGCAGCGTGGCCGACGGAGTTACGGTGCTGCGCGCGCCATTTTTGGGTTGGCGAAATGTTCAGCTAGCTGCCAAAGTGCAAGACCATTTGCACCGCCCGGTAGCTCTGGAGAACGATGTACAAGCCCTCACCGTGGCCCAGCAGTGGTTTGGTGCAGGACGGCGAACAGAAAACTTCGCGGTGCTCACCATTGGTGCCGGTGTGGGCTACGGACTGGTGCTGAATGACCGACTGATCGAATCAGCAGATTGGGGCTTAGGCCTTATTGGTCATTTCCCGATTGATCCAGGCGGCCCGCAGTGTGCTGCAGGACATCGTGGCTGTGCCCGGGCCTTTCTGACCATCGAAAGCATTTGCACATTAGCGGCCCAGGCCTATGGCGAGCCCTTGGACTACGCCGATGTTTTGCGACGTGCAGCGGATGGGCACCGGCAATTGGGCCAGCTAATCACTCAAGCGGGCCGTGCATTGGGTATTCTCGCGGCCGCTGTTGCGAATTTGACCGGGGTGAAAACCATTGTGCTCTCGGGGGAAGGCATCGGCTTGTTTCTGGCCGTTGAACCAACTGTTCGGGCCGCTGCCGCAGAACGACGAGACCCGGAAGCGGCAGAGCTAGATTTTGTGCCAACGCCGGACAACTTGGCCAGCAGCGACTTTGCCGAATGGGCGCGTGGGGCTGCCGCCGTCGCCATCGAACGGACGCTTTTAGGCGTCATCTCGCGTTGACGGATGAGTGTGTCAAGATTGGTCCAAGCCGGAATACCCTTCGGCAGCGAATGCGTTCTGCGTAGTGACAAAGATCCGCGAGCAAAGGTGCCATCATGAGCAAGCTTTATGACATTCCCTTGACCCTGAACGATGGGACGCCAAGCGATTTTTCTCGTTACAAAGGCAAAACCGTGCTGGTGGTCAACGTTGCATCGCAGTGCGGATTTACGCCGCAGTATGCCGGGCTCGAGGCGCTCTATGAGAAGTACAAAGATCAGGGCTTCGAAATTTTGGGCGTGCCGTGCAATCAATTTGCGGGTCAAGAACCCGGCACCGACGAAGACATCGCCGATTTTTGCAACAAAAACTTTCGGCGTAACCTTCGACCTGACTGCCAAGGCTGATGTCCGGGGCAAAAATCAGCACCCGCTTTATGCTGAACTGACCAAGTTCAAAAATGGGATTCTGCCCGGACTGATCAAATGGAATTTCGAAAAATTCCTGGTTAATAACGACGGCGAGATCGTCGCTCGGTTTGCGCCCACGGTAGAGCCGGATTCTGCCGAAGTAGTTGCGGCGATCGAAAAACAGCTTGCCTAAGTACGTAACCATTTGGCTACAACCTGGCCTGCGCAGCGTTAATAAAGGCGCAAAATGGAATAATTTCTTTAGGCTGGTCTCGTGATCTTTAAAGCTGTGGGCGATTCCAAGCCCTACCCTGAACACGGATACAACACGCCTAAGGACTGGGCCGTAGTTCCGCCACGACAAGTTCGTCTCGATGAGCTCATCACCACTAAGGGCACGCTAGATCTGGAAGCGCTTCTGGCCGAAGATTCGACGTTCTTCGGTGACCTGTTTCCGCACGTCGTTCAGTTCAAAGGCGTTCTCTACTTGGAAGACGGCCTGCACCGTGCGGTGCGAACCGCACTTCACCAGCGAACGGTCTTGCACGCCCGCGTGCTGATCCTCGATGACTGAGCCAACTGACGCCGGGACAAGCGCCGGTGAGCAAGGCGGCGAATCGCAGCCAGCCGTGCCGCCAAAGCCGCCTCTGTCGCCCAGCGAACTCAAACGCGAGCGTGCGCGCCAAGCGAAGCTCAAGGAACTTGAAGAGCGACGCGCAGCTAAAGCTGAAGAGCAATTGCGCCGGGATGAGGCCGAGGCACGCGGGGAGGCCTATCACGGCCATCACGTGGTCGATGGCGAGGCGCTTGACGAGGTTTTCGAGGAGCAGACGCCCGAGAAAATTCGGTGGCGGCATCGACTAACTCACCGAGTGATCCTGTCGATCCTTGGTGTCATTGTTGTGGTGGCACTGGCCTTGGCGTTTTTGGTGTTAAACGGAGTAGTGAAGTTTCCGCAAGCTGCTCCATCGACCAGCAGTAGTGCGCCGGCGGACCCAACTTGCCCCGCAGATACCTTTGATTGTCAGGACAACATCGGTATTTCAGTCAGTGTATTTAACGCAACCTCGCGGGCTGGACTAGCTGGCGGTCTAGCAACCGAGTTAAAGGCGCGCGGTTATCAGGTTGGCACCATCGGAGATAAAGAGATGAAGTCTTCGAGCCCAGGCGTCATTGTTTCTGGCCTCATGGGTCAAGCTGCAGCTTTCAACCTGCAGCGAAACCTGCCTGGCTTGGAATACCGAAAGGATGATCGGGCCGATGCAACCGTGGACGTCTACCTGCTTGGCGGCTACCAAGGTCCAATGGCGGCTGACAAAGTAGATAAAACTGCCGGGAAGATCGTCTGCAAAAGCGCCGCTGGTGCGGCCAAAGGCTGACCCTTAGGCCCAAACACTGCTGCCGGACCCTCCGAAAAAAGATTTAAAAAGAAGTTTTGTTTTTTCGCGTCACGAATCCTAGATCCAGCACACCTAGTAGTGGAAGCAGGATCTATTGGGGGCATTCACTACGAGATGCCGAATGTTACGGGCCTGTCCGCTCGAAGCCTGAGAAAGGCTCAGCGGACAGGCCCGTATTCGTTCCCGGCTCAAGTCAACGAGCTCGGCTCAATTCAACGAGAAATACTGGCCAGCAGTCGGTCAATATCTTCGGAATCAGCAGGCACTGGTTCACAGTCCAGATGCGTGCGAAAGTCGGCAAATTCTTCGGTGCTGGTCAGTGCTGCTTGGCAATTAAGCAACGCGGCAAAGAAGAGCGGAGACTTTTCGGCAACCGCGTGAATATTGTGTCCGCGAACGGTGAGCGTGGCATTTGCTGGCGCAAAGACTTCCAAGCAGATCTGACCCAATGCGGCCAGCTGCTGCCAGTCCATCACCGGTTGGATGGGGGCAGCAGAGTTCTTCGATAACGTCACGGTACCCAACACTGAGGACCCGGCCGCCGTCGAGCTAGCTAACCGGTGAATTTCAGAACTGAAGTGGCTTAAGCTGATTAGCCCCGTTGCGGGATCGGTGCAAATGAGTGATTGCCCAGATTCGGAGCCTTCGGCCCAGCCTTCTGCAAAGGCCTGAATGGCGGCGAAATTTAACGATTTGTGTGCGGCTTGGAAGAAGCAATAGAAATCACCAAGTGCTTCCGCCATGCCAATGCCTTGGCGATGCCTAGCGTTACCCAGCGACCGTGCGGCAAAGATCAGCGCTTCCACTGATTTTCCGGTTCTCGCGACAATCTCTACCTCGCTGAGCCACCAATCTTGTGGCAGACGCCAACACGTCTTGATACTGAGCGCTTGCCATTGTTGAAGGGTGCGATCAGCCGGGCCGCCCACAATTGTGAGGCCACGAAGGCTAATCAGTTCCACATGAGATAAGTGCGTTGAGGTAACCAATCGTGACGGGAAAATCCGGAAAAGTTTTGAGGCACGGGAAATTGCGCGAGAAATTCTTGAAATAGCCCTTAGTTGCATAATGTGAAGCGAGGGCCGCAGACTGTGTGAGGGGTTTTGCCTGGGGGAGCAGGGAATGGATTCGTCAATGGGTGAAGTATCGAGCCCGGAGCACGGCGGTCCTGACCAAACGAGCGACGGAGAACTGATCGCGCGGGTCAGAACTGGTGACACCGCTGCGTTTGGGCAACTTTTTGAGCGGCACCGCGACGTTGCGCTGTCCGTTGCCCGACGAAATTCGGATAGTGCTACCGATGCTGAAGACGCCGTTTCTGAGGCATTTTCCTCAATATTTCAGGCCTTGAGTGCGGGAAAAGGGCCCGATAGCTTTTTCCGAGCCTATTTACTCTCTGCGGTGACTCGGATTGCCCGGCATCGAAACGTACATGCTGGTAGATCTGGGCTAACTTCCGAGACTGAGATTTTAGACCAAGCCACTCAGGACGCCGATCCGGTGCTCCTAGAGTTCGAATCCAATACGGTCTCCCAAGCTTTTTCGATCCTGCCCGAACGTTGGCAAGCCGTGCTGTGGTACTTGGATGTAGAGCGAATGAAGCCGGCCATGGCGGCAACATATTTGGGCCTTTCACCAAATGCGGTCTCAGCCTTGGCAATCCGGGCGCGAGACGGTTTACGCAAAGCCTATTTGCAAAGCCATGTGAGCGAGACGGTCCAGGATAACTGCGCGCCTTACGCCTCGAAACTCGGTTCCTTTGCGATGAATACCCTGCGCCGAACCGAGCGTAGAGCAGTGCAAGAGCACCTAGAGAATTGCGCGAAATGCACCGCGGTACTGTTGGAACTCACTGATGTCAGTTCGGCCATGCGTGCCGGTTTGATCCCGGTGGTGCTGGGCGCGGGAGCGCTTGGTTGGTTTGGCCTGGCGCCAGCTGGCGGCGTAGTAGCTTCTGCCGGGTTACTCGTCTGGCTACAAGGGATTGTGCGCGCAATATTCGAATGGTTCCAACAGCTTGGCCGGACGACATTAGCTGTTTCCGGGGCGGCAGTAGTGGTGGTTGCGGTTGCCGTGGCAGCCGTTGCTAGTCAGGGTTTTGGGCTGTGGTCACCACCGCCTACCGCGCAAGCGGAACCCGCGGCGCCCACATCGAATAGCCCGCAAGTACAACCAACAGCAGAAACTTCTCCGGTAGCCTCGCCGCCACCGACTGAAGTAGGCGAAACGCCCAGCCCGTTGCCGCCAGTTGCAGTGCCCAGCCCGCTTCCGGTGCCCTCGCCAACTGCTCCACCATCGGCGAGAAACGATCCAACGCCCTCTGCAACGCCGTCGCCCGCTGTGCCGCCAACGCAAGCAGCCCAACTACTCGTGTCCGCAAGCGCTTCGGCGCGACCGCCGTCGTCGGCGCCCTTATTGCGCGTCAGCTTCAATGTTTCGGGGACCACAATGCTGGAGCCCGCCACCGTCACGCTTCGACTCAAAGGAGATTCGAGCCTAGCGTTTGGGCTTTGGGATCATCAGCCTGCCGGTTGGCAATGCGAGGTTGTTGATAAGGCGACAATACGCTGCGAGTCCAAGGCTCCGGACCGCGCTGATTTGTCCTTCAACATCTATGCGCTTGTTTCGCCAACAGCTGCAAGTGCTGTTTTGAACTACGAATATTCAAGCAGCCAGACGCGGATTTTCAGCGCAGATTACTTGTTGCGCTGAGCCTAAGCGGCGCCGCTGATCAATCGGATGGGCCGGCCAGTTTCGTCGAAGTGTGCCCCGGCGCCTGCTTGGATAAATTGCACGGTAGTTTCGATGCGCTCTTGGAGTGCAGCATCTTCGGCGTCGGTGCTGCGTGAAGCGCTCGCAGTCAACGAGCCATGAATGAGGTGTGCCAAATCGGCTACCTCAGTGGGTGGCAAGTAGCCTTCAGTAACCGCGCGCGCCAAAATATCCTGAAGTAGCTTACTGAGCTCGCCCACGTGTACGGATAGCTTGGCGAATGAGTCAGCTGAAAGCACTGAACGCATTGCGGGTCCTGGCGGAAGGTGACGTTTGGACAGGTCTTCAATCTGTGCGCGAACGTAACAAGCAAGCTGGTCCACAGGATTGGCTAAAGCAGAAAGTTCCGACTTTAGATCAGCTAAGAATCGGCCGGTTTCATCGAGGGCATACGCGACGAGGAGCTGTTCCAAGTCCGCGAAGTAGTTATAGACCGCGGTCCGGCCCACCCCGGCGCGTCGAGCCACATCGGTCATGGTGAGTCCGGGCAGGCCGTGTGAGAAGAGCAGCTCGCCGAACGCGTCAAGGACTTTGCGCTGTGTGAGCTCGCGCTGTTCGGCGTTGCTGGAGGCGACTATGCGGGGCATGTAGACATATTAGCTGATTTTGTCAGTAAACGCTGAGTCTCGACTATTTCGCCCCCTGAGAACCAGCCTTCTCTCCGTTGAGGGGTCGCGTGATGACGCTAAGCGAAGCGCTTAGCGTCATCACGCGACCCCTCAACGGAGAGAAGCGGTAGAAGCCGAAGGAACTGGGATGGAGATACCGTTTTCCGCTGACGATCGAGCTATCGTTTCCAGCACTTGTTGAACTTGCAGACCTTCCGCGAATGACGGCGACGGCGTTTCGCCACCTTCGATGCAAAGCAAGAAGTCACGGACTTGGTGCGTGAAGCTGTGCTCCCAGCCGATGATGTGACCTTGCGGCCACCACGCTGCTAGATAAGGATGCTCTGGTTCGGTGACCAAAATTCGTCGGAATCCCTGTTCAGCGATTGAATCTGTGGAGTCCAAGAATTCCAACTCGTTGAGCCGCTCGAGGTCGAATTTCAATGCTCCCTCGCTGCCATAGATCTCCAGCTGAAGCGCATTTTTACGGCCGGTAGCCACCCGGGATGCATCCAGACTGGCGACCGCGCCAGATCCCAATACCAAGTTGGCCCAGACCGCGTCATCAACCGTGACTTCTTCGAGCTGGCCGGAGGGCCCTGGGCGTTTTGCCACAAAGGTCTTCAGCGGGCCAGAGGTAGCGGCTACTTTGTCTGCGAGCACAAACTGCACCAAGTCGACGGCGTGGCTAGCGATGTCTCCCAACGCGCCAGATCCGGCGGTCTCAGCACGTAAACGCCAGGTCATAGGTGATTGCTCATCGCTAAGCCAATCCTGGAGGTAGGACGCTCTGACTTGCCGAATAGCGACAAGTCGCCCGGAGGTTACCAAGTTTCGGGCAAGCGCTAGCGCGGGAATTCGACGATAGTTAAAGCCCACTATCGAGAAAACGCCGCGGCTCGTTGCCTCGGCTGCTGCGGCAACCATCGCCTCTGCCTCGGCGACCGAATTGGCCAATGACTTTTCTACGATCACGTGTTTTCCAGCTTGCAAGGCGGCAATCGCGATTTCGGCGTGCGTCCAGCCGGGTGTTCAAATGTCCACAATCTGGATGTCATCGCGCTCAAGAACGCGTCGCCAATCCGTCTCAGTTTCTTGCCAGCCGAATTGGGCTGCGGCGGCAGCGAGTTCGGTTGAGGAGCGCCCGACCAATACCTGCTGCTGATAATGAGGTAACGCAAATGCCGCACGCGCATTCCGCCAAGCCGCCGAATGCGCGCGGCCCATGAACCCGTAGCCGATCGCGGCAATGCCTAGCGTGGTGGTGCTAGCCATGGTCAGCCGCCCAGTGTAGCGCCGAACGGATTCCAATCCGCTGGTAGCGCCTTCGTTGCTGGGGCAGTGGAAGTTACTTCAACAAACTCGCCGCGCTCGCCGGACTCCGTTATTGAGGCCATCGCATCGACCACGTGGAAGGCTTGCTCGCCGGTTGCCCGGTGCGGCACACCGGCCCGAATCGACCGGGCCATATCCAAGGCGCCAACGCCGCGTCCGGTGACTTCCCCTTCACAAGGAACAGTGGTCCACTCATCGCTGCCAGCTCGGCAGATTTTGATCTCGCCGTCGAAATTATTCGGGTCTGGCAACGCGATAGTCGCCTCGGTTCCGGTGATTTCCACCACGCCTACTCGTACCTTCGGCGAGTCGAAGCTAAAGATGCTCTGCCCGGAGCCGCCGTCGGCGAACTGCAAAAGTGCGCCAAAATGCGTAGGGACCTGGACGTCGAACACTTCGTTTTCTTTAGGGCCGGAGCCGATGACGCGTTGAGCCTTGGCTTGTGAACTGAGAGCTGCAACGCGTGAAATTGAGCCAAAAGTTTGCACTAGCGCGGTCAAATAGTACGGGCCAATATCGAAGAGCGGCCCGGCACCTTGCTGAAACAAGAACGCGGGGTTCGGGTGCCATGATTCGGGGCCAGGGGACTGAAACACCGAGAGGGCGGTCAGCGGTTGGCCAATGTCGCCGCGTTCGATCATCCGGCGCGCCGTCTGCAGGCCAGGCCCCAGGAAAGTATCCGGTGCGCAACCGAGCCGCAAGCCAGCTCGGTTAGCCGCCTCAAGCAGGCCACGGCCGCTTTCCCGGTCTAGGGAAAATGGCTTTTCGCTCCAGACGTGTTTGCCCGCTGCGACGGCGGCTTCAGCCACTTCAACGTGCGCGGCCGGAATGGTCAGATTGACCACGATTTCGACGTCGGGGTGGCTGAGCGCCGCCTCTACGCCGCCGTGAGTTTCGATGTTGAATTCCTTGGCACGGTCAGCAGTAACTTGTTCAAAGACGTCCGCAACTACATGAACTTTGACATCGGGAAACTTCGCGAGGTTTTCCAGATACTGCTTACTAATGACGCCAGCGCCAATGAGCGCAATTCCTACTGGGGCGCTCATGCGTTAGCACCCTGAGCGTCTGCGAGGCCGTTCAAATAAGCCAGGCTTCCGGCTAGGCCATCGAAAATATCGCCACGGTAGTCGTCAAACTCGATTACGCCAGCTTCCAACTGCGGCGCGGCGGCCAAAATAGCGGGAATATCCACTTTTCCTTCACCAACGGGTAGTTGGTCCAGTGGCTCGGTAGTCAGCGGTCCATCTTTTAGGTGAACGAACTTAACTCGGTTACCTAAGCGATGCAAAAGTTCGGCGGGGTTTTCACCAGCCACTGCGGCCCAGTAAGTGTCAACTTCGAGCCCTACGGCGTCGTCTAGGCGGTCGGCGAGCTGCTCCAAGGCGCTGCGGCCCTCGAGTTTGGTTTCCAGTTCCCACCAGTGGTTGTGATAGCCCACGGTGATGCCGTATTCGGCGCCCTTGGCGGCCGCAGCATTGAGCGCCTGAGCAGTTTTCTCAATTTCTTCGAGGCGTTTCCATTGCTCTTCGGGGATAAATGGGTCGATCACCGTGCCAATGCCCAGTGCTTTAGCGGCGGCAAAAATTTCGTCCTGATCGCTTTTCAGCAGTGGCGCATGTCCGCTTGGCGCCTTGAGGCCTTGAGGCCATGAGTACTGAGTGCTACAGCAAGCTCTTTCGCCGTGGCAGCAAAGTTATAAGGTTCGACGGCGGTGAATCCGAGTTCCGCAATCTTGGCTACCGTGCCGGAAAGGTCTTCTTCAAGCTGGCGGCGCACCGAGTAGAGCTGGACCGAAAGCAATGGCTTGGGCATGCTGCTCCTTGTGGAGAGAAATGAGCTGAATAGCATCAACTCTATTCAACTTATGTCGATCGTCAAGCAAAAGATGCCATTTTTATGACAATACTCGAGAAGGTTCAACAATTTTCCGGTCAGAATTGCCCTAGTTGGCAATAGTTTCGCTCTGAACAGGACATTTGTCCTCGGACCGTGCTATCACTGGATCCATGTCAATGCTCCAAAGCACCGCAAATGGCCTTTCTAATGGCGCGCTCAACGCCGCCAGTTCGCTGACTCGAGCGGGGGAGCTATTCCAGATCTTTCGAGATGGCCAAGCGCGTACCCGCGCTGAGCTGGCCGAGCTCACTGGTCTGGCGAGGTCAACCGTTGCCGCCAGGCTCGATGCGCTGACCGCCCTTGGCCTGATCGGTCCCGCGGGTGAGGCTGTCTCTTCGGGTGGGCGGCCGCCGTCGCGCGTAGCCTTCAACCCCACTGCCAGGATTGTGTTTGCCGTCGACGTCGGAGCGACGCACTTATTGGTCGCGCTGACCGATCTCGGTGGGCGGCTGTTGGGTGAGCGGAAAGTCGCGGCAGACGTATCTGACGGGCCCGAAAAAGTGCTCGATCTAGTCATTCGACAATGTCAAGAATTACTCGCAGAGTCCGGCCGGTCAGCTAAAGAGCTTGCCGGAATAGGCATTGGAGTTCCTGGGCCAGTCGAGCACAGCAGTGGAAAACCAGCCAGTCCGCCGATCATGCCTGGTTGGGATCGCTTTGATATTCCGAGCTATATCCAGCGAGTCTTTGACACAGATGTGTTGGTAGACAACGACGTCAACATCATGGCGCTAGGTGAACGCGCGGCCCATTGGCGCGAAGCGCAGGACCTGCTATTTATCAAGGTCGCCACTGGCATTGGCTCCGGCATTATCAGCGGAGGTTTACTGCAACGTGGCGCGGATGGCACTGCGGGCGATCTGGGTCATGTGCGGGTGGCTAGGGGTGAAGGCATTATTTGTCGCTGCGGCAATGAAGGTTGCCTGGAGGCGATTGCTTCGGGGCCGGCCATTGCGCGTGCGTTGACCGAGTCCGGGGTGCCCGCCAATAACGGCGAAGAAATCTTGGCACTCGTTCGTGCTGGAAATGTTCAGGCGATCCAGGTGTTTCGGCAGGCCGGACGCGATGTTGGCGATGTTTTGGCCACCTGCGTCAGCATGCTGAACCCAGCGGTGGTAGTCATCGGCGGTTCACTCTCCGCGGCAGGCGAGCACTTGCTAGCAGGCGTTCGAGAGGTGGTCTATGCGCGCTCGCTGCCCCTTGCTACCTCACGATTGAGTATTGTGCAATCCAAGGCGGGGGCGGAGGCCGGCGTCCTGGGCGCTAGTCGAATGGTCACCGACCACGTGCTTTCCGCTAGTCGAATTGATGCGGCGCTCGCGCTGCTCTAAATCTGGGCGGTAGCAGGTTTGACGTTCAACTTTTAGGTCTGATGCTTACTTTTTGGTGCGGGCTTTTCGGCATGCCATCGCCTTCTGAGCGCCGATACTCGATCCTTTCGCACCGTTCGCAAGTCATTTGCTTTGATGCAAACAAGAATAACCAATTTACTGCGCACTTTTGATTAACCTCCGGCATAAGTTGCTCTAGGTTTGAGATAACCATTGTGGGACGGGTCACATTTCAGTGATCTGCTTCGGTTCAACCGACAAGGAAGTCTTCCGTGAAAGTTCGCAAACTCGTAGCAATTGCGGCGCTCAGCACGCTCGCACTCAGCACTGCCGCCTGCGGGGGCGGCGGCAGTAATTCGAATAGCTCAGGTGGTGGCACTCTGACCTATTGGGCCTCGAACCAGGGCGCCAGCCTGGACAATGACAAACAGAATCTGACGCCGTTGCTGGACAAATTCCAGCAACAAACCGGCGTAAAAGTGAACCTAGAAGTCATCGGTTGGAATGACTTGCAGACCCGAATCCAAACCGCTGTCACTTCTGGTCAGGCGCCCGACGTCGTCAATATTGGCAATACTTGGGCGTCCTCGCTGCAGGCCACTGGCGCGTTTATGCCCTATTGCGATGAAGAGATGAAGGCGACCGGCGGCGCGGACAAATTCGTCAAAACCGCTTTGGACACCGGTGGAGCGCCCGGACAGACTGCCACTTCAGTGCCGCTTTACGGTCTGGCCTATGGGCTCTACTACAACAAGACGATGTTTACCGCTGCCGGGCTACAGCCTCCCACAACGTGGGAAGACATGGTTTCTGCGGCGAAAAAACTCACTACCGGTGGCGTTCATGGCTTCGCCTTGGCCGCGGGCAGCTACACCGAAAACGCGCACTTTGCCTTCATAAACTCCGCCCAAAACGGTGCAGAGCTATTCGACAAAGACGCTAAGCCGACCTTCGACTCGGACGGCGTGGTGGACGGTGTGAAGCGCTACCTCGATTTGATGCAGACGGACAAAGTTGTTGACGTGGCTAATGCGCAATACGACAACGGGACCAAGGCAGTCAAAGACTTTGCTTCCGGCAAGGTCGGCATGATTTTGACGCAGAACAACGCCGATAATTCGATTTCAAGCAACGGAATGAAAAGCGACGCATACGGCGTGGTTCCCTTCCCAGCTCCGCAGAATGCGAAGGAGAAGATTGCCAGCTTTGTTGCCGGCATCAATCTCTCGATCTTCAAAAACACCAAAAATAAGGACGCCGCGCTCAAATTCGTGAACTTTATGACCAGCCCGGATACCCAAACGACCTTGGGTAAGCCGTTTTCTTCCTTGCCGGTGCTCAAAGATGCAAAGGCGGTCTTTACCGATAACGAGGCGGAGGCAAAAACCTTCAGCGATATTTACGCGAACATGTCCAAGCCATTGCCGCTGACGCCCAATGAGGATCAGTTTGAAAACACCGTAGGTAAGGCGATGAACCAGTTCTTTGCCACCATTGCCTCTGGCGGAACGGTGAGCGCCGACGATATTCGTAAGGCCTTCAAAGCAACTCAGGAGCAAGTAGCAGCAGCCGGATAGTCGACGACGGCGGGGTCGCAGTAGCGCGGCCCCGCAACGAAATTCGCCTGCCAGGATCTTGGCAGGTTGGACCTGGAAGGGAAAAACGTGTCCGTCTTGACTCGCGCCGAGAGTCCCGCAGAGCCTCCGGTAGCCCGCAATAAAACTCGCGTCAAAAAGCGCAAACCGGTGGGTCGCTGGTTGCCATATGCCTTGTTGGCACCCGCAGTAATTTTTGAACTACTCATTCACGTCGTCCCCATGGTGTTTGGCATTTGGGTTAGCTTTTTCAAGCTGACCAAGGTGTTCATTGCGAATTGGAGCAGCGCGCCCTTTATTGGGCTTGGCAACTACCAAATTGCCATTGACTTCAACGGGGCTGTTGGGCAGGGCTTACTCCGTTCGTTTTTAGTCACCTGCGGATTCACCATCTTGGTGGTGGGTATTTCCTGGTCCTTCGGAATGGCAGGCGCTGTGGCGCTGCAGCGCAAATTCTTTGGTCGCGGATTCTTGCGGACGCTTTGCCTGATCCCCTACGCGTTGCCAACCTATGCTGCGGTTATCACCTGGAAATTTATGTTCCAGAAGGATACAGGCGCGATTAACTTTTTCCTTTACGACGTACTGCACTTGCCCGGGGACAAGCCGTTCTGGCTCATTGGTGACAACTCCTTTGTGGCGTTGGTTGTGGTGGCGATCTGGAAGATGTGGCCGCTCGCTTTCCTGATGCTGATGGCTGGCCTGCAATCAGTTCCGCAGGATGTTTATGAAGCCTCGGCAGTTGACGGCGCAAAGCCGTTCCGGCAGTGGCAGTCCATTACTTTACCCATGATGCGTCCGGTCAACACCGTGCTGCTTTTGGTGATGTTTCTCTTGACTTTCAACGATTTCAATACGCCCTTTGTGTTGTTTGGCAGCGCGCAACCGCCGCTGGGCGATCTGATCTCATTCCACATCTACAACGCCTCGTTCTTGACCTGGAACTTTGGCTCGGGTTCGGCAATGTCAGTGCTCTTGCTGCTGTTCCTGTTAGTGGTCAGCGGCATCTATCTTCTGATTTTGAATAGGAAGTCTAAGCGTGCGTGAAACCCAAGGGAGCAAAGTCTTCCGAATTGTGACTCTGGTAATTCTTGGCGTTTTCACCGCGGTGCCCATTTACGTAATGATCACCTCCGCGCTCAAGCCACTGGGCGATGTGCAAAGGCCGTTCAGCTGGTGGCCCAGCAATCTGACCATTCAACCGTTTATTGACATCTGGAAGACGGTGCCGCTGGCTGGTTACTTTGGCAATTCGCTTATCGTGGCTGGCTGGCTGGCTGGCTGGCTGGCTGGCTCGGCGACGGTGATCAGCGTCATTATCGCGATTTTCGCCGCTTATGCGATGAGTCGCTATAAGTTCTTTGGCCGAGGCGTATTTTCTACCACGGTACTCTCAACGCAGATGTTCCCTGGTGTACTTTTCCTGCTGCCGTTGTTCTTGATTTTCGTCAACATCAACTCGGCGCTTGGCATCCAGCTGGTAGGAACTCGGCTGGGTCTGATCATTACGTATCCCACCTTCTCGCTGCCGTTTTCGATCTGGATGCTAGCCGGCTATTTCGACGGTATTCCGCGCGAGCTGGATGAGGCAGCAAAGGTCGACGGCGCGGGGCCGATGGGAGCACTCTGGCGGGTAGTGCTTCCTGCTGCGAGGCCCGGACTGATCGCGGTGGCGATCTATTCGTTCATGACGTCATGGGGCGAGGTGTTGTTCGCTTCGGTGATGACGACTGACGAAAATCGCACGCTCGCCGTCGGCCTGCAGCTGTATTCCACCCAAACGAATGTCTACTGGAACCAGATCATGGCGGCGTCGCTCGTGGTGAGCATCCCGGTCGTCGTCGGCTTCTTGTTCCTGCAAAAGAACTTTGTGGCCGGGCTCACCGCGGGTGCGGTCAAGTAGCCGTCACTCCGTACTGCCGTCACCCCGTACTTGGATGCATTTTCGGCACACGGATGCGCCTTAAGCGGTCTAAGGAGTATCCGTGTGCCGAAAATGCATCCAAGTACGGGAGGGGGTGGGGCGAGATGGGATCTGGTGTCGAAGTGCGTCAGATGGCGCAGCCATCTGGTCCACAGGCTTCGGCGTCGTTGGTCCCGCTCATGATCAGCGGGTGGCTTTCGGCCCAGGCTTCGTTGAGCGTCTGGCTGAAGACTTCGGGGCTCTGTGCGCCGGAGATGCCGTACTTTCGATCAACAACGAAAAACGGCACGCCCTGAATGCCTAGCGCATGCGCCTCGGCAATGTCTTGATCAACTGCGGCTTCAAAATCCCGCTCGGTGAGTGCGGCGCGAGCTGCCTCGCCGTCTAAACCAAGTTCGACGGCGACCGCAACCAGCGTGTCCAGGTTGCCAATGTCTGTGCCCTGTTCAAAGTGTTGTTTAAGCAGGGTTTCTTTGGCCAGATCTTGCTTGCCGTGCTCGGCGGCAAAGTGGATTAGTTCGTGACCGAGGTGGCTGTTTGCAACGGTGAGGGCGTCATAGTCGAAGGCCAAGCCCTCGCCGGCAGCTTGGTCGAACACGTGGGCAAACATCTGCTTCACCTGTTCTACCGGCATGCCTTTGCGTTGGCTGATGTACTCAACCTCGGTGCCGTCGTAGTGGTTGGGCAAGCTGGGGTCCAGTTGGAAGCTCTTCCATTGCACCTCAACTTGATCCTTATGTGGGAAAGCCGCCAGTGCGGTTTCGAAGCGGCGCTTTCCCATGTAGCACCAAGGGCAAGCGATATCTGACCAGATTTGAATCCTCACGCATTTGGCAACGCCTTCATGCTGCACAGAATTCCCGTGGCCGGTTAGGCCACTTGATAATATGAATTCAACTTATGTCTCCGCTTGACGGCAATCGCGGGGACATAACTCGGGTGACTATTTTGTGGAGTCTCGTTCCTCAAACATCTTCGCGGCGAGCTTCTTCTTGATAAACGGGATCACGTTAACTACTCGCATCCCGGTGCGCATCATCGCGGTGGCGAACCAGCCGGCTAGCCCTGATTTGTAGACCGGATCAGTCGCATTGAAGCGTTCCAGAGATTCTTTAACCCGTTTCCAGGCGTAGCCGTGCATTTGCCGTTCATAATCGGCTACCGCGTCGACGACGGTCATGCCAGCGGCCAGGTTAGCCGCGAGGATCTGGGCGTCCTGTAGCGCAGTATTAGCGCCGACGCCGAGCCCTGGCGTCATGGTGTGCACGGCGTCGCCAATGAGAGTGATGTTACTGCTATCCCAGGGTTCCATTCGCTCAGTGGTGCGGATATTGACCGGAAAACAGGTGTCGGCATCGGCCAGACGGTACATTTCACGCAAGTCGGGGTGCCAGCTTTTAGTGTGTTCCAGAAGGAGCGCGTGAACTGCCGCTCCGTCAAGCTGCATAAAGTTTTCCGGCAAGTTTTTACGGTTTCCACCGAAGCCGAGCATGATGTAGTCCCGAGTGTTGTCGAAAGTTAGGCCGGGCCAGCTTTTGAGTAGCTCGGCGTCGGTGCTTCCGGCACCTGCCTTCGGCGCGCCGTCGGCATCCCAGGGGAACTCCATGACGTGAATGATGGTGCTGTCACCGCCGGGCGCGCTGATCATGTTCACGCCACGGAGCATCTTCGGCTTGAGATACTTTCGTGTTTCATCATTGAGTGGCAACTTTGCGGTGGCGCCGTAGAGCCCAGTGTCTTTCAAAACCGCATGCGGAAGATACTGATTCCGCACCTTGGAACTGGAGCCATCCGCGCCAACCAGCAGATCGGCGGTGGCTTCGGTGCCGTCCGCGAAGATCGCTGTGACGGTTCCGTCCTCATTATTGCGGTATTGGCTGAACTTTTTGTCGAAGTGCACAATGTCTTCAAGCCCGGTGAGCAGTACTTGCCGAAGGGTCATCCGGCTGACGCTGCGCTCAGCGCCCGGATCGTTCGGGTTCGCCTCGTCAAAGCCGCTAATGCTGAGCAGCTCTTTGAGTTGCTCGGTAAACATATTGAAGCGGCCGGGGGCGATGGCCGTTGTGGCTTTGAAAACCTCGAACAGATTGGCGGGCAGCACTTCAGCCAAGGCGTGTGAGCCATCCGGCGAAATGCCCACTCGGAAGCCGAAGAGCCCATCGCTACGCGTGTGATCCCGTTCGTAGACTTCGACGTCGATGGCGGACTTTTTGAGTGATTGTGCCAGGGCGAGCCCGCCAGTGCCGGCACCAATGATGATGACTTTCATGAGAATTCTCCTGTTATGCGACTATTGAAATTAATAGTCGCATAAGGACTAGTGTATTTGCAGCTAGTATACGATTAGCCTATGTCTGAAGCTGCCGCATTCAAACCTTCGCCGCTTGCGCTGGCGATTCTGGGATTGTTAGAAATTGAACCGATGCACCCTTATAAGATCCAGCAGCTCATCAAGCTCTGGGGTAAGGATGAGTTCATCAATGTGGGGCAGCGCGCGAGTCTTTATAAAATGATCGCCAGGCTCAAGGACGCTGGATTGATTGCCGAAGAGCAAACCAGTAGAGACTCTTCGTATCCGGAAAAAACCAGCTACACCGTGACCGCGGCAGGCAGTGCAGCTTCGAAGGCCTGGGTTCTCGAGATGCTCTCAATGCCACGCAATGAGTACCCGGAGTTTCCGGCCGCTTTGTCTTTCATGATGATTTTGAACCCTGGGCAGGTTGCGGAGGCGTTGCGTGCGCGCCGAGTTGCAGTGCAGGGTTTGGTAGAAAAATTCGATCGAAATTTGGCCGCGGTGCACGAGATCCCGGTGGCTGCACGGGCGGCGTTGATCGAAAGCGAATTCGCTCGGGTGTTAGCTGTCGCTGAACGTGACTGGCTCGACGTCGTGATCGCTGACTTTGCTGCTGACAAAATCCTCTGGCCGCAGATCTGACCTTATGTCCCCGACTTGACCGTTAAGCCGGGGACATAGCTCAGGAGACTATTCTGTTGGCAGTGCTTGGCCGGTCTCCAAGAGTGTCTTGAGGCTGGAAAGGATTGGCTGCCAGCCTTGCGAAACTCCGGCGCGCAGCTCACTGTCGGCGGGGAAGCCCGTGTGAATCAAGGTGAGTTTAACGACGTCGCCTTGTTGCTCCAGCTCGAAAGTCGCAGTTGAGCGCTTCTCGGCGGCCATATCGGCCACTTCTTGCGGGTCCGCGTTGATAGCCTTGCCGAACTCTTCGCTCACGGTGTGCCAAGTGAAGCTCAGCCGGTGCGGTTTGTCGGCCACCAAAACGACTTGCTCGGGGTCTGAAATTACGACGCCGGCAACGTGCCAGTCGATGGTAGAATCGACCTTCCAGTCCGAGATTAATTCAATTCCCCAGTACTGCTTGATGAACGCTGGCTCGGTGAGCGCCTGCCAGAGTTTTTCTGGCGTGGTTTTGATGTAGGTGATGTAGACGAAATCTTCGTCGGTGCCGTTGTTATCCATGGGCGATTGCTCCAATGCGGTCTTGAGGTCGGCAAGTGCTTTGGCGCGCTGCCGGTCATATTGACTGAGCCATCGATCGGCGATGGCGTTAATGGGCGCGGCGTTGAGGTAATGGAGTTTCTCGCGGCCGTGTTTTGTGGTGCTGATCAGGTTTGCGGCTGCCAAAATTGCCAAGTGTTTACTGACGGATTGCCGAGTCATCGCTAAGCCAGCACAGAGTTCGCCGAGTGTTTGGCCGTTGCGCCGATTCAAATCGTCAAGCAGCCTGCGCCGACTCGGGTCTGAGAGAGCGCGGAAGACGTAATCCACGAAAATAGAATAGGCAGCCAAATGGTTGCATGTCAAGGATTGCCGCTCGACGTCGAAACTTATGTCCCTTGCTAGTGCTCTGGGTGGGGACATGCCTACTTATGTCCCCACCCAGAGCACTAAACGGGGACATAAGTAGGCACGTGAAAGGGCACCCCCGCTGAGCAGGGATGCCCTTTCACATGTGGCCTACGCGTCTGGCCCGGATTTCGGGCTGTCTGAGGCGGCGACGACGACGGTCGGCCAAGTGTTGTGTGTCGACTTAAGCTGCGCTCAACTCCGATTCACGTGCCTCGTGCAAGAACCGAGCGTAGGCCGGAACCGTCAGGAAGGTGGGGAAAGCCTCACCTAAGGCGACCTCTTCGAAGATCTCCCGGGCGTCGTCGAACCTGTCACCTTCGGTGCGCTCCAACTTGCCGAACTCTTAGTCGGTCAGCTCACGCACCCAGTTTTCCGAGATAATCTCGCCCTGATCAGTGATGGCCTCGGCGTAGATCCACTGCCAGATTTGCGAGCGCGAGATCTCTGCGGTGGCAGCGTCTTCCATCAGGTTATGGATCGCAGCCGCACCATTTCCACACAACCAAGACTCGATGTACCGAATACCCACCTCAATGTTCATTCGGATGCCGGATTCGGTGATTGAGCCCTCGGTCGCGGTGACATTCAGCAGCGCCTTGTCATCGGGAACCACGTCTTCACGCAGCTTGTCGATCTGATTCGCGCGCTCGCCCAGAACGCCGTTGAAAACCTCCATAGCCACCGGAACCAAATCCGGGTGCGCTACCCAGGAGCCATCAAAGCCATCAGTTGCTTCACGAGTCTTATCCGCACGAACCTTGCCGAACGCGATTTCATTAGCTTCGGGATCCCGGCGATTCGGAATGAAAGCAGCCATACTGCCAATGGCCATCGCGCCACGTCGGTGACAAGCCCGAACAAGCTGCTCGGTGTAAGCCCGCATGAATGGCGCCGTCATGGTGATCTCATTGCGGTCCGGCAACACGAAGCGTGGGCCACGGGTGCGGAAGTTCTTGATCACGGAGAATAGGTAATCCCAGCGGCCCGCGTTCAAACCCGAGGCGTGATCGCGCAGTTCGTACAGAATCTCTTCCATCTCGAAGGCTGCGGTAATGGTTTCGATCAGTACGGTAGCTCGGATGGTGCCCTGCGGAATGCCGAGAAAATCCTGCGCCAAAATGAAGATGTCGTTCCACAACCGGGCTTCCAGATGGTTTTCAATCTTCGGCAAGTAGAAGTAAGGACCCTTCCCCTGCGCAATGAGCCGCTTGGCGTTGTGGAAGAAGTAGAGACCAAAATCGACCAGTCCACCCGCGATTGGTTTGTTGTTGATCAGCATGTGCTTTTCCGGCAAGTGCCAGCCGCGCGGCCGAACCACGATCGTCGGATTCTCGGCGCCGAGTTTGTACTCTATTACTCACGCCGTTGGCCGTTGAGGTGAAATCGATGCGGCGTTCCAGCGCGTCGATCAAGTTGATCTGGCCTTGGATGACGTTTCGCCAGCTGGGCGTTGAGGAATCTTCCATGTCTGCAAGCCAGACTTTCGCGCCAGAGTTCAGCGCGTTGATGGTCATCTTGCGGTCAACCGGCCCAGTGATTTCAACTCGACGATCTACTAGAACTGGTGCTGGCGGAGCAACTCGCCAATTCGGATCTTCGCGGATGGTGGAAGTTTCGCGCAGGAAACGCGGGTCCACGCCATTGCCGATTTGCTGACGGCGGGTCTGCCGATCCTGCAAGAGCTCCTGGCGTCGGCCAGAGGTGGCCCGATGCAGCGCCGCGATGAAATCCAAGGCCTCAGGGGTCAGGATTTCTTCTTGACGGTGGATGGGTTGGGCAGTCAACGTAATGCCGTTGAAGGTGATTCCGTTCAGGCTGTTCGTCGAGTTCATGATGGTTCTCCAAGTCTGCGGTACCGAACGCTGCACCACTTTTGGTCGTTATGAGGGCTCTATAGCGACCAAAAGTGGTGCAGCGTTTGCGGGTGTTAGTGGAATTGCTGGGCTTCAGTTGAGCCAGCCAAGGCGAGCGTGCTGCCGCTGGGGTTCAGGGCGGCCGCGACCAGATCGAAGTAGCCAGTGCCCACTTCGCGTTGGTGCTTGGTTGCGGTGTAGCCGCGGTCTTCGGAGGCGAATTCTTTTTCTTGCAATTCGACGTAAGCACTCATGCCATCACGGGCGTAACCGTGAGCCAAGTCAAACATTGAGTAATTCAGGGCGTGGAAGCCAGCCAGGGTAATGAACTGGAACTTGAAGCCCATTGCGCCGAGCTCCCGCTGGAACTTCGCGATCGTGGCGTCGTCCAAATGCTTCTTCCAGTTGAACGACGGTGAGCAGTTGTAAGCCAGCATCTGATCCGCGTACGGGGCATAAGCCTTGGCCATTGCAATACACGGTTCAATGCCGTTGCGTACTTTGTAGAAACCCTCGGCAGTGCGCTCGCCGGTGGTGAACTCTTGGTCACGCTCGTCGACGTCGGCCGCGAGCCGGGCCGCGTTGAGCGTGCGGACGTGCTGCTGGTTGGGAATGAGCACCTTGCCACCCAAGTGACCGCACTTCTTTTCCGAGGCGAGCTGATCTTCCCAGTGCACGCCCGAAGCGCCAGCTTGGATCATTGACTTCATCAGTTCGTAAGCGTTGAGCGGGCCGCCAAAGCCAGCTTCGGCGTCGGCCACGATCGGGACCAGCCAATCTTCAACGGACTGCTTGCCTTCGGAGAATTCAATCTGATCCGCGCGAAGTAGTGCGTTGTTGATCCGACGAACCACGGTGGGAACTGAGTTCACCGGGTAGAGCGACTGGTCCGGGTACGTGTTGCCGGAAGTGTTTGCATCAGCAGCAACCTGCCAGCCGGAGAGGTAAATGGCTTTGAGTCCGGCCTTGACCTGTTGTGCGGCCTGGTTGCCGGTCAGTGCGCCAAGTGAGTTAGTGTAGCCTTCCGGGCCGGCATTGCGCAGTTGATCCCAGAGCTTCTCTGATCCGCGGCGGGCTAGTGTGGCCTCTTCTTGCACGCGTCCGGCGAGCTTGACGGCGTCGGCTGCCGAGTAATCGCGCTGCACGCCTTCCCAACGGGGATTGGCTGCCCACTCCAGCTCCAGCGCCTCTGCTGTTTTCTGCTGATTCTCCTACATGATGTCTTGCTCCTTGATTGGGCCTCCCGGAAGTGATTCCGAGCTGAACTTCTGTTGTTTCTCTTTCCAGTTCTTACTTTTCACCTATTTCAAGGCACTTTCTAGAAAATATTCCGGAAAGATTTGCGTTTCTTCACGTATTCATCAAGAAATCACGAGTCCAACGTGGCAAAGGCCCGCTCCTGGCACAGAGCGTGCGGCTAGTAACGACGAAATCGATGTAATTAGCCTTGGTAGGCGGGTGCGTCACTTACGCAAAAGTGCCAATATGACGCTCGATGACTTGGGCCTCATGGTGGATGCGGCACCGTCCCAGCTGAGCATGATCGAAAACGGTAAACGCGAGCCGAAACTGAGCTTGTTGAATTCGCTCGCGAAGTCACTGGGCGTCAGCATTGAACAGCTGCTTGGCTCCGAGCCGCCAAGCCGTCGAGCTGCATTAGAAATTGAGCTGGAACGCGCGCAGCGTGGAGCGCTCTATGAGTCGCTTGGACTGCCCAAGGTCCGCGTATCTTCGCGGCTTTCGATGGATGCGTTAGAGGCGTTAGTTGGCCTACAAGCTGAGCTGGAACGTCGGCTAAACGAGCAGGTCGCTACCCCCGAGGAGGCGCGTCGAGCAAACACCGCACTGCGGTTGCAAATGCGCGAGCGGAACAACTATTTTGGCGAGTACGAAGCCGAGGCTGCGAAGGTACTTTCCGGCGTCGGCTATTCGGGTGGACCGCTGTCTCAACACGTGATTGCGGACATCGCAAACCACCTCGGATTCACACTTCATCACGTGTCTGATTTACCGCATTCAACCCGCAGCGTCACCGATTTGAAGAATCACCGAATTGATCTAACCCAGTCCGGGCGTAGCGAACACGACCCCCGTTCAGTGCTGCTGCAAGCTCTGGGGCACTATGTTTTGGGGCACCAAACACCAACTAGCTACGGTGAATTTCTTTCGCAGCGAGTGGCGACTAACTATTTCGCGGCGGCCTTGTTGCTGCCAGAAAAGCAGACCGTGGAATTTCTACAGCGCGCCAAGGCGGCCAAGAGCATCGCGGTAGAAGATGTCCGGGATGCCTTTGCCGTGTCTTATGAAACAGCGGCGCACCGTTTCACCAATCTCGCCACCGAGCATTTGGGCATCCTGACGCATTTTCAGAAGGTGCATGAGAGTGGCATCGTCTACAAGGCTTATGAGAACGACGGCGTAACTTTCCCTACCGATCACACTGGCGCCATCGAAGGTCAGCCGATCTGTAAATACTGGACTTCGCGCGAAGTGTTTGACGTGAGCGATAAGTTCAGCGCCTACAACCAGTACACGGATACGCCGGCCGGCACTTACTGGTGCACTGCTCGGACTGAGCGTTCAACCGGCGGCGAATTCTCACTCAGCATTGGCGTGCCCTACGCGCATGTGAAGTGGTTTCGTGGCCGGGATACCCAAGAGCGGTCGAAGTCACGTTGCCCGGATGAGTCCTGCTGTAAACGACCACCAGCCGCGCTAGCGGGGGAGCGGAGCGGCAATGCTTGGCCCAGTGCTCGTGCGCATTCGCATCTACTCGCCGCGATGCCGCCCGGCGTCTTCCCCGGCGTTGACGAAACCGAGGTGTACTCGTTCTTAGCCGCGCACGCTCCGGAAGCTGGGCCGGCGTCGTAACTCATTTCGCCCCCGATATTGGATTGAGCCGCTGAAATTTCTCCGGCTCAATCCAATATCAGTGGCGAATTCGTGGCCGATTAGCCGAGGTGAGCATCAAGGCGCCCCAACTGATGTTGAACACCGCGATGGCGATCTGAAAGTAGAGCGGGGCAGCACCTGGCGAGTTAATCTGCATCCAGTCATTGAGAGCGTGCACAAAGGCTAACGGCCAGATTGAATTGAGCAAGAACCTTCCCGCGCCCCAACAAAATCCAGCCGCGCCGGCGGTAAATACCTGCCACAGTGCGTCCTCAAGGCTGCTGCCAAAAAGTAGCCAATTGCCCAGATGCCCCAGGCCGAAGACCGCAGCCAGCACAATCGCGGCCTTCCACCGCCCAGCTGGCTCAGCCGCAGCCAGACCTACGCCTCGGCCGGCTAACTCTTCAGAGATTCCGACGGCGACTAGCGCACCAGCGCTGCTGAGCAAAAGTTCCGGCGTGCCAGCGATACCGGGAACTCCGTTGGTGCTGATCAAACCGTAGCTGAGGTCCACCGCGACTAAGGGAGCAAGCCACCAATAGCGCCGAAGGCTCCCCAGTCCGAGTGCAGAACGTGGCAGCAATCTGAGCCATGCACCAATACCCAGCACCACGGCCGCCCCCACCGCGTTAACCAGCAGCGCGCCTAGGCCTGGAAACCAGGCAGGACTCGAAAACGGCACTGAGCCTAATCCGTACACCACCAGCTGCCAACTCACCATGATCGCGGCACCAAGTAGCAAGGGATGCTTGCTGGCTAGGGATGGAGCCGTCGTCTGCTTCACACGCTAACGGTATCTTGACGGTTGCTTGCTTGGACGTGAAAAGGCCCTTGCGCTGCGAAATCGGTGTACAAATATGCCGACGTTGCAGCCCAAAGGCCTTTCCGGATCAAGCCTGAGCGTGGTTTAGATGAAAGCGCTGATCCCGGTGATGTTCTTGCCGACGATCAGGGTGTTCATTTCCCGCGAGCCCTCGAAGGAGTAAATGGCTTCGGCATCAGAGAACAGCTTGGCGATTTCGTAGTCCAGCACAATCCCGTTACCGCCAAAAAGATCGCGGCCGTAGGCGACAGTTTCACGCATCTTTGAGGTGCAGAATGCCTTCGCCAAGGCAGCCTGCTCCGGAGTGTCACGCAGCTCTTCGCTCAGCTGGGCCAACCGGGTCACCATGCCGAACATCGCCGAGATATTACCCAACATTTTGACCAGCAGATCTTGGATCATTTGGAAAGAGGCAATGGGCTTACCAAACTGAACGCGAGTGGTTGCGTAATCCCGGGCCAGTTCATAAGCGCGAATCGAGACACCAAGTGCCTGCCAAGCTACGCCGCCGCGAGTAGCGCGCAGCACCTCAGCGGTGTCGCGGAAGCTATTGATATTCTGCAGCCGATTTGCCTCGGGTACTCGAACGTTGTCAAAGCTCAGATCCGCATTCTGCACGGTACACAGCGCAATCTTTCCCTCGATCTTTGCCGAGCTGAATCCGGGCATATCCTTCTCAACCACAAAGCCCTTCACTTGGTTGTCAGCCTCGTCGCGAGCCCACACGATCGCTAGATCGGCAAAGGTGCCGTTACCAATCCAACGCTTGGCGCCGTTAATGATCCAGGTGTCACCCTCACGGCGCGCGGTGGTACGCATGCCGCCAGAAACATCCGAGCCACCTTCAGGCTCAGTCAAGGCGAAAGCACCGATCTTCTTCCAAGCGATCATGTCCGGCAGCCAGCGCTGGCGTTGCTCCTCATCGCCGCCACCGAAGATTGAGCCCATCGCCAAGCCGGTGTGTACACCGGAGAATACTGCCAGTGACGGGTCCATCCGGTTGAGCTCGATGCTCAAGAAACCGGTCATCAGGGCGCGGCGTTGTTTTCCGGCGGAGGCGAAGCCGGGGAACTGGTCATCGGCCAGATTTAGTTCGGCGAATTTTTCGATGACCTCAAAGGGGAACTCGGTCTTATCCCAGGCATCCTGGGTCAGCGGCTTGATCTCCTTAGTGAGGAATTCTCGGATTCGGACGAGTTCGCTGCGCTCTTCATCGGTGAGCAACTCTTCGAAGCCGAAGTAGTCGGGATTGGTATTTGCTGGTCTTGCCATGGGTATCACGTGCTTTCTTGAATCGAAAAGATTAGTTGTTTACTGCCGCGTTGACGGCTAGCTGCTTGCGATCGCGTTCCGCGGTGAGGCTTGCGTAGGCTTCTGGGCCGGCGCCATAGGTGCGCTCGACGTCGGCAATAAGACGCTCGACGTCGGCCTCGGTTACGCCAGAATCGCCACCGGTGAGGTTCGCGCCGAGGTGCTCAAACATGTGCCGAATGCCGCCGGGCCCGCCACCCAGGTGATAGCTTTCGAACGGCCCGATGGTTGCCCAGCGTGCGCCGAGCGAAGCTTTCATCGCTGTGTCGAGTTCTTCGACCGAGACCACGCCTTGCAAAACCAGGCTAAAAGCTTCTTTGAGCACTACTGCCTGTAGACGATTGGCGACAAAACCCTGGATCTCCTTGTGCTCGCGGACCGGAACTTTGCCCAGCTCGCGGTAGAAGTCGATCGCCAATACGGTCGAGGCTTTCAGCAGTGCGCTCGCCAGGCACAATCTCCACCAGCGGCATTAGCTGTGGTGGGTTGAAGGGGTGCGCAATCAGCATCCGGGCGGCAGCTTCGTCGTCAAGCTTTTCGGCGATGAGCGTGGCCACAATGCCGGAGCTAGAGGAGGCAAGTAGCGCGTGGGCTGGCGCTGCGGCAGCGATGTCGGCAAAGAGTTGCTGCTTGAATTCAAGCCTTTCCGGGCCACTTTCCTGCACCAGGTCAGCATTTGCCACAGCGTCAGCTAAGGACGAGGAGATCGTTATTTTGGCGAGCAGCTTTTCAGCCGTGCTGCCCAATGAGGCGGCAAGCTCCGGCATCGAGTCGCGGACGACGTCGGCCAGAATCGGGCCGGGGATCACTCACCGTGACGTCTAGACCGGCGTTAGCGAAGAGCGCCGTCCACGATAGTCCGATGGTGCCAGCACCAACGACCGCAATATTATTAATGCTCATTTTGATGATCCTTGCGAGTTGTTGGCCAGGTAGTCGAAGACCGGAACCGCCGAGGCCAGGGTTAGATCGGTATTGATGTGGCTTGCTGAAACAATTTACAGCACTGGAAGGTCCGCGAGTGGAGCCAATACATGCTGGAATAATTGCAATCTAGCCGGGCCGGTGTACGCCTCTTTAACCGTGATGTTGCTGATCTCAGTGCGGACGAGTTTGGCCGAAAGTTGGCTGCCATCCAAGTCCGGGATGATCTTAAGCATGAAGGTTGGCACGGTGATCTGTGCCTTAGCTTCTTCGAAATCCAAGGGGCGGAACTTGTAGCCCATGGTCGCGGTGGCAACTCGGACGGAACCGTAGTCCAGCGTGCCTAGCAATGCGCCGTTGTCGACCGTCAGTGCAGGACTACCCATCACTTTGGGGTAGGCGTTCACTTCGCGACCCGCTGCGGTGGCGGCAAAGTTGTCTAAATACATGGCGTGTAGGTACTCGCCTTTTTCGCCGTTGAAGGAGACTTGAATCGCTTGCCCGGCTTCAACGTACGGCCCATACGCGGTGGCGTCGCCCATTTTCATAATTTCGAATCGAACCAGCGGTTCGTCAATTTCTAACGGCTCCGGAACGACGGCGCGCAAGGCTGCAGCATCCGTTCGGTAAACAATATTGAGGTACTCGCGATTAGTGAATCGGGAGCCAACCGCGGGATAGGCCGGGCTGCTTAGCGGCGTGGTGATCTGTTGACGTACTTCTGAGATTTTCATTGCGTTTCCGTTCCACTATTTCCCAAGCCATTGCGGGGCGCGGCGCTCGGTGAAGGCTTGGATGCCTTCGGCGACGTCAGCGGACTTCATGAGCTTATTGATTTGCGCGGCTTGCGCGGCGAATGCTTCCGGTTCCGGTTGGGAATCGGCAATTCTGGTGACTTCTTTGACCGCAGCCAAGGCTAGCGGAGCGTTTTGAGCCACGACGGCGGCCAGCTCCAGTGCGGCGGCTAGCGCTTGACCTGCAGGGGCAACGCGATTGGCTAGACCTAGCTCGTGAGCGCGAGCTGCATCAATGCCAGCACCGGTGAGGAGTATTTCCATCGCCAAGTGATGCGGGATTCGTTTGGGCAACCGGATCACACCGCCGCCACCTGCGATCAGGCCGCGGGTTACTTCTGGTAAGCCGAGCGTTGCGCCTTCGGCGGCGACAATCAAATCGCAATTGAGTGCAATTTCCAGGCCTCCGCCAAGCGCATAGCCTTCGATAGCTGCGATGAGTGGCTTGCTAACCTTCGCCTCGACGAAGCCAGCGAAGCCCTTACCCGGTACGCTGACGGTTTCGCCCGCAGCAGCTGCACGCAGATCCATGCCAGCGCAGAAAGTTCCGTTTGCCCCGGTCACGACGCCGACGCGCAGCTCGGCGTCGTTTTCCAGCTGATCTAGTGCGGCTACCAGTCCAAGGGCGACCTCGCCGTTGACAGCGTTGCGTGCCTTGGGCCGGTTGATGGTGATCACTAGCGTGTTGCCAACAACTTCGGTCAGAACTACTTCCGTCGTGGCTTCTGCTGTATTGCTCATGCCAGGGCTCCTGCCAATTCTTCGGTCTGTAGCAATGCCTTTTCCGCTGCGAGTTCGGTGAGTACTTCTTCGGTGTCAGCACCAGGCAAGGGGACGTGTCGGCGGATCGACGCCGGCGTGGCGGAGAACTGCATTGGAACGCCGATCATCCGGATCGGGCCTTCACTGGGATGTTCGGCAACGTCGAGCAAATGTCAGCCCTGGACGTATTCGTCGTCCATCGCATCATCGAGTCGAAGCACCGGACCAAAGGGGATGCTCTTGCTAAGGCAAACCTCGGCCCACTCTTCAGCGCTCAGCAGCGGAACTACCTCATCTAAGAGTGCGGAAAGGTCGTTGCCATCGGCGCGAACATCGATGAATTCGTTGTTGACGCGCGGATCGGCAGCTAGCTCAGGGCGACCAGCGGCCACAAACAGATCGCGGAAGTTCTGCGGTCCGTAAGGGATGACCATCACCAGGCCGCCGTCTTTCGTCGGGCGAGCGTAGTGGCCCTTCATGAGCGAGTTGGGGAATCCGGTCTGGCTCAATGCGGGGACGAAGGCTTGGCCCTGCAAGTGCTCGACCAGGTTGAAAGCAAGCATAGTGTCTGTCATTGGCACTTCTACTTTTTGGCCTTGACCAGTTTTTTGTTGATGGACCAAAGCTGCCATTGCGCTGTAGGCCATGGTCAGACCGGAAACTTTGTCTGCCAAGATGGTGGGCAGCACCGCCGGTTTTTCAATGTCGGCAGCTCGTTGAGCGATATCCAGCAAACCAGAAGCGGCCTGTACGGTCTCGTCGTAAGCGGCCAGTCCAGCGCGATCGGAATCTGGTCGAAAGCCCTGGGCGTGTACGTAAATCAGTTTCGGGAATTTTGCACTCAGGCTCTCGTAATCCATGCCTAGGCGACGCAGCGCATCGATGCGCATAGTGGAAATCAGAATATCCGCGGAACCGATTAGATCCATTGCGGCGGCATGGCCTTCCTAAGACTTGAGGTTCAGGGCGATGCTGCGCTTGTTCCGGTTGACGTTCAAATGCAGCGAAGTCATTCCCGGCGTCTTGGTGAACAGACCTGAGCGGATGGTGTCGTTGGGCGACTCGATTTTGATCACGTCGGCGCCTAGGTCGCCAAGGACCTGCGCTGCGTATGGTCCCATCACTACGGTCGCCATGTCGACGACGCGAATTCCTGCCAGCGGACCAGCATTAGTGCTGGAAAGTGTGGCAACTTTTTGGTCGGGCATTAGTACAATCCTCACAGTAGCTAAATCGAATTAATGTTTCATATTCGATGGGTCGCTTTCTTTGGGCTCGTTTTCCATAGTAGTTCGCCCAGGCAATCAAAATCCAGTTAGTTTTGACACCATTGCGCGGACACTATTATGACCACAGTGTTCATGGTAAATATCCCCTAGATTTAGGGGTTTATGGACTATTTTTAGTGGGATTCGGCAAAGGCTTCTCGGAGCGCAGTAATTAGTTCGAACAGGTCACTACCTTCTTCGGCGCGGTCTGTTCGCCAAATTATTCCGGTTGCCAATTCTGGGTTGAAATCGCTAAAAGGAAGGGCAATGACTTCTTCCGCATTGCGTGAATTTGCGGAAATATCTTGATCCAAAATGGTCAATGAAAAGGAATTACCGTTCGAAACAACTTCGGCCGGGCTGGCAAAATCTCCGGAGCTAAGGACCGCGCGCTTGTGCACACCAGCGGCCGACATTCGCACTTCTAGCTGATCGTAATAGGTTGGCTGGGTTCCCTTAGCAGTCTTGATATAGGTGAAATCAACCAGATCGGTCAAAGACACTGAATCTCTTCCAATAAACTGGCGCGCCGGTAATACTGCGCCGAGTTCCTCGCGAAAAATTTCGTGGCTTGAGATTCCCGGCATCTGCGCAGGTAAATGCACCAGCGCGAAGGCGAATTTGCCCTGATGCACCGCCGTAAGCAGCTCCCGGCTGCCGGCAGACCAGCGATTGAGTTGGTAGTGATCCGCTACCTGAAGGCCAAAATCTGCCAAGGTGCTACGGATCGATGGATGTAGCCAGGGTGCAACGCCAATGCAATAGGAAATCTGCTCTGGGTTGGCGGCGCTATTGAGTCGCAGTGGGATGTCATCGAATTTTCGGATCACTTCTTGAGCGAGCGGCAGCAGTGCAGCGCCACTCGCGCTCAGGCTCACACTGCGCGAATCTCGTTCGAAGAGCACCGTGCCTAATTCTCGTTCAAGGTCGCGAACTCGTTGGCTCAGCGGTGAGGTGGCCATATGCAGAGTACGCGCAGCCTTGGAGAAACTTAGCTGCTCGGCAACAGCTACGAAGTATCGCAAATGAAAGAGTTCCATCAAGGGAAACAGTACCTGGCCAAACTGGGCCAAGCTGATTGCTTACTAATCGTGACCCTAGAGTGATCGCCTTGCGGGTTTCGCCGGGCCTATGGTGTTAGTACGTTAGCTAATCTGTTGAGAGAAGAACGCGATGCGATTTCAAACAACGATTCCGACGATAGCGGTGGTCGCGGTGCTGTGGCTGCTGCTGAGTGGTTGCGGAAGCCAGCCGCCCAGTTCGAGCCGCGCGGCCGACGTCGAGCGGATTGTGGTGAGCCCAGATCAGGCGAAAGAGGCGGTACTGCAGGTCTCGCAGGCCGCGCTCACCCTGGGCGTAAAGCTTGCCGCGGAGGCCGGAAACGATGCGGTAGTCTCACCAGCCAGTGCGCTGATTGCGCTGAGTATGCTCCGTGAGGGTGCCTCAGAAGAGGGTGCGCAAGAGATGGATTCGGTGCTTGGTTGGGGCTCGGACCGGCAGCGCGGTATCAACGCGGTGTTGGCTGAACTGCAAAAGTACGACGGCGATCCCGCCTCAGTAGATAAGGCTAATCCGCCAGAAAAGCCGGCGGCAAAAACTAGCAATGGCATCTTCGTGCAAAAATCGGCTCCGATTGGCCCGGGCTTTTTGACGGTGCTGGCAAAGCACTACGGTACCGGGGTCTACCCGGTCAATTTCGCTGGTGATGCAAAAGACAAGATCAACGCCTGGGTCAAAGAAAACATCGGCGGACTCATTGAGAAAGCGCCGTTGGAAAGCTCAGCAGACACAAAATTGAGCCTGCTGAACGCGCTATTTTTTGCTGCTCGTTGGCAGCAACCGTTTAATCCAGAGTCAACTTTGGATGCACCATTTCATGCGGCCTCCTGGCAGCTCAACGTGCCGATGATGCACGCCACTCAGAAGCTGACCTATGCCGAGGGGCCCGGCTGGCAGGCCATTGATTTGCCCTACGGCCGATGCTTCGTGATGCGACTCTATCTGCCTGCGGCAGAAGGCAAACCGCTACCAGGCGCTGCGCAGCTGGCCGCCGTCGGAAGCTCCTTGAGCTCGGCGCAAAAGCAACTCATTGGGCTGGGTTTGCCCAGCTGGGACAAGATGTCGAATTTGGATTTGATGGAACCGCTGCGCAAGATTGGCCTACGCAAGACCTTCGACGACGGCGGTTTTGACGCGATTCTGCCTGGCGCTCTGATCGGTGGTGCTGCACAAACGGCCGTGGTCAACGTTGCCGAAAAGGGCACCGTCGCGGCTGCCTTGACGCAAATTAACGTTGAAACTTCGGTCGATTTGGTCACGGAGACACCACGTCAACTGGATTTTGATCGGCCGTTTAGCTATCAAATCATCCAGCTAGAAACTGGATTGCCACTATTCCTAGGCGTCGTGGATAACCCGAAGGCTTAAAGCAAAACGTCCCCGGGTTGCGATGCCAAGTGGCTTCGCGTCCCGGGGACGTTTTTAGCGAACTAGCTTGAAACTAGCGGCTGGTTTAGAACGGCCAGAGCGAATACATCTGCAGCTTCGAGGTGGCGCTCGCGCCATTGGAGTCCGTTACCACTACCGGGTAACTGCCGGATTTGGTGGTGAATGGTACCCAAACGAAGGCGTAAGCCTTGCCGTCTTTGCCAACCTTCTGGCTGCCGACAGTTTTTCCGTCGAGGGTGAAGGTTGCAGTGCTATCCGGAGTTAGTCCGGAAGCGCTTGCGAAGGTGAAGCCGCCCGCAAAGGTCCAGGGCAGCGTCAACGACAGCTTCGTCACGCCTACTGAAACCGGCACAACTTCAGCCTTCTTGCCGCCGTCGCCCTTTGCGCTTAGATCGCCAGTCGCGTTCTGCAGGTGCAGGAAGAGCGCTTTAGCGTCTTTTGCTCCTGGGCCGGCATGGATGTTCAAGCCAGAATCCGGCTTATCGAAGAACAACTGACTTGCAGTGCCATCTTCGAACCATAGCGCGGGGTTAACCGGGTCGTATTGTTTCGGCTCGGTCTGGTCAACCGGAACCAAAAGGCCGTCTTTTGCCTTGTAGTTCGAGTAGGTCGCTACCCGGTAGGTGAACGGTGCGGCCTTGGTCACATCGAGACCCAGCGCAGCGGCTTGAACTGGCAAGACCATCACATTGGTATCCATGGTGTTCGAATCCAAAGCGCCGTTCAGACCATTGAGCGGACGCGGGTTACCCACTGCGTTGAGCTTGCCGTCAGCCTTGACAAACGAGCCATTTGGCAAAGCATGAATCGCTCCGGTGTGTCCGGAGGGTTTCTCAGACGATGAGCCTGTCGGCGGCTGCCGTGCTCTGGTAGTGATTGTAGTAGTGGTTTTCTAGCTCTACTGGTGGGATGTCTCCGCAGTACTGGTAGAGCCTTCGGTGGTTGTACCAATCGGCCCATTCAGCGGTGCCGATTTCGACTTCTTCTAGAGTCCGCCAGGGCTTGCCGGGTTTGATCAGCTCGGTCTTATAAAGCCCGTTGATGGTTTCCGCCAAGGCGTTGTCGTAACTATCACCCACAGAACCGATCGAGGGGCGGATACCGGCCTGGGCCAGGCGTTCGGTGAAGGCCAAGGAGGCGTATTGAGCCCCGGCATCGTGATGATGAATCACCCCGGAAATCTCAGCCCCGGCCCGTTCACGACTCCAGATTGCCTGATTAACTGCGTTGAGCACTAGCACGGTGTTCATAGAAGCACTCGCTGACCAGCCCAGGATCCTCCGAGAGTAAGCATCGATCACGAAGGCAACATAGACCCACCCGGACCAGGTCGAAACATAGGTGAAATCATCTACCCATAGCCGATCCGGTGCCGTTGGTGTGAAATCACGGCGGACCAAGTCCTTCGCTCGGGCCGCCTTCGAGTCTTTGATCGTGGTGCGTTTGACCTTGCCACGGACCACACCCTGTATGCCAAGTAACCCCATGAGCCGTTCTACCGTGCACCTGGCCACCGGCACACCTTCACGGTTCATCGCCAACCAGACTTTCCTGGTGCCGTAAACCCCATAATTAGCGGCATACACCTTCTGGATCACGGGCTTGAGCACCTCATCACGTTGTTCTCGGTGAGATCGTGTTTTATCCACCCATTCGTAGTACGTGGACGGGGTGGTCTTCACCCCGTCCCAGTAAGCACCTGGCAGATCGACTCGACACCCCACCGCAATCCATTATTCTCGCGGTGACCGGCATGGTCCTTGATGTATTTCACGATCAGTGTTGTGGCGGTCGAGTTCGACCGCGAAAAAAGCTGAAGCACTCCGAAGGATCGCGTTCGCCCGTTTCAGCTCAGCGTTCTCACGCCGTAACCGTTTCAGCTCGGCCGATTCCGTGCTCGTTGTTCCAGTTCTAGTACCAACATCGATCTCGGCTTGCCGGACCCATTTACGCACCGTTTCCGGCACACCCACACCCAAAAGCTGGGCAACTTTTTGCATCGCCGCCCACTCCGAAGATGCACCCTCCATCTCCGCCACCATGCGCACCGTATGATCCTTCAACTCCTGCGGATACCGTGTCGTAGTTTTCCCTGCCATGTCCTGATCCTCTCAAACAAGAAAGTCTCCGGACACGCCGGGGCGATTCATTGTGCCGCAGTCTTGGCCGCAAGCCCACTGGATTGAGTCGCGTTATAGACGTTGACCGAACCGCTCTCGATGGTCGCTGGTTTTATTTTGTCGGTAGGGCAATCGACGGCAGCCGTTGCGCTGACTGGTATCAACTTACTCAGACCAAAGCCGATGCCGGCAGCGAGCAGCCCGCCAACAAGTACCGCCGATGCCAAGAAGATCAAAAATTTTCCGGTGCCCCCTGACTGCTCGTCATAGTCGCTTGCCCGCATGGTTCGGCACCGCCATTTGGTGCAGTTTTGATTTCTTCGTTGAAAGGGCTGATTGAGCCAAGCATCTGCCCGGCGGCGGCGATCGCATCTTTAGCACTGTTACCGTCGCCCTGGACCGCGCCGACAAAAATGACATCGAGGCCCTCAACCACAGCGCGTGCAACGAAGAGGAAGACGCCGCCAGCCTGCGGAGTGGTCCCGGTTTTCAAGCCGATAAGACCGTGTTGGCCCAGTAGATTATTGGTGTTGACCAACTTGCCCATGGTTCCGCCGTCGACTGCGGCAAGACCAAGAATGTCTGCAATGACCGGGTTTCGCATCGCTGCGGCGGCTAGGACGGCGAGGTCGGTGGCGGTGCTTTGCGTGGACGGATCGTATCCGCTCGCATCGATGCCGATGGTGGTTTTGGTCAGTCCCAGCTCACGAATGAAATCTTGTGCCGATTGTCGGTAGTCCTCTAACGATCCGAAAGACCAACGGGCAAGTGAGTCAGCTAAGTTATTAGCGGAAGGTAGCAGCATTGCTTCCAGAATCTGATGCTGGCTAATCTCCATGCCCTCGTAGACCGGCACTACCGTGCCGTTTGCCTCACGATAAGCTTCGTAACTTTTGACGTCTATACGTCCCAGCTTGATCGTGGGCCCGTCATCGCCAATTTTGAGTGGATTTTCCTTCAGCACGGTGAGGGCCGTGATGATCTTTGCCGTGCTGGCGGTCGGGGCCGGTTGCTGGGCAGGCTGGTTAGTCAGCGGGGTTTTACCGTCAACCAACATGATGCTCGCGGGCGATTGTGGCCAATTGACGCTATAGCCCGCCACCGGATCACTAGTGACCGTTGGGCCTATGGTGGCGGTGGCACAAGCAGTGACGAGCAGGATAATTGAGGTGGCGGCTAAGAGTAGTTTCGCCCAGAATCTGAACATGCATCCAGGCTATGAAGCCGATGTCCTGGTTTAGCTGCGGCTATGTCACCGTCGTGCTACAGCTGTGAATCTGTTCTGCTGCGAACCGGCAGCTCGACGATGAAAACGGTAGCACCCGGCGTGCTTTGCACCGTGATATTGCCGCCCAACAGCGCACAGTTTTCCGCGACTAGCGCGAGGCCCAAGCCAGTGCCGTCCGCGCTGCGCGAGGAATCAGCCTTGAAGAACCGATCGAAGATATGCAGCTGATCTTCGGCGGGAATTCCAGGGCCGGCGTCCTGCACCTCGAGCTGAAAAATATCGTTAACAATCCGGGCATCAACCACCACCGGCGCTGAACCATGCTTTAGCGCGTTAGCCACCAAATTGCCCACGATCACATCCCAACGCCTCGGATCTGTCATGATCTGCAGCGGTTCGGTGGCTTTGAGCGTGACGGTCTCCGGCCAGTGGCGTGCGGCGGTTAGGTCCAAGAACCGCGCGGTCGCATCGAAGGGCGCTACTTGAACTGAGGCATGCCCGGCATCGAAGCGTGAAATTTCCAAAAGATCATCAGTTAATTTGGCCAATCGCCGGGCTGAGGAGCTGGTCAGTCTGGCGGCTTCACGGGCATCTGCCCTGGAAGCTGCCGGATTCTCTAGCACCTCGGCAGAGGCCACCATGGCCGCGAGTGGGGTGCGTAACTCGTGTGAGACATCGGCAACGAAGCGGCGTGCCCTGGATTCGGACTCAGTGAGCTCAGACATCGTCGTGCAGTTGTGCCGAGGTCGTATTGAAGCTCTCGATCAAGCCACCCAGTTCGCTAATGCCCTTGGACGTTAGCGGTGCGGCTTCGCCGGTGCTGCCAAGATCCTGAACCGCGAGCCGCAACGACTTTACTGGTCGAACTAGCTGGCGGGCCAGAATCACGCCAACAGCGGCAGCGCCGATGCCGACGACGACGGTCAGCCAGATGGCTGAGCTGGTCAGCGAGTCCAGTTGAGCCTGTTGGCTGTAGAGCGAGGAAGAAGAGAATGAGGACAACGTCAATAACTGCGCCGTCGACGTTGCCAGAGTGGAGTTCAGCTGGCAATAAATCTGGCTGCGTAATTCGAATTGACTTGGTCTGCGCGATGATGAAATTCGGGACGCCAGCTTCCTGGGTTCGAATATATATATTGTGGGCCGAACTGTTGTTTGTCTTTGTCAATGGTGTTCAGGAAATCCGCCGGAATATTGGCAGGACCGGCGTAATCAGTGCTGTCTCCGGTGCTGGCGATGCGCAATGTCAGCCCTGGACTGCTCTGCAGCCCGCCCAGCAGTAAACCTGCTATTTCGCGGCCGGTGGCGGGGCCAGAGGGGGCAAAGAACGTGCCTATATCGAGTTGTGCTGGGAGTTTCTCAAAATTGGTCTTGAAGTTGGCGAAGAGGCGGTCTTGTTCAGCCCGAAGAATGTTGTCGCGAGATGACCAAAACAACACAGCGCCAGTTGCCGCCGCAGAGATCATCGCGATGAGGGCAAACCCGGCCGCCAACCTGACACCGAGGGTGCCAAGCAGCCTGCGGAACTTCATCATTTTTGCTGATCGAATCGATACCCAAAGCCGCGCACGGTCACCACGATCTGCGGGTTCGACGGATCATCTTCGTTTTTGCTGCGCAACCGCTGAATCGAAGCGTCAACCATCCGCGAGTCAAGAAGGTATTCCGCACCCCAGACCGAGCGTAGTAACTGTTCCCGGCTACGGACCTGGCCAGGGTGTTGTAACAACTCCAGCAACAGCCTAATTTCAGTCGGTGATAGTGGCAGTGGCGCATTATTTTTACTGACCGACAAGGCGCTACGGTCGATGCGCAACGCACCATTGATCACGACGTCGGCCTTGTCTGCTGCTTCGCCCTCAAAGTTGTTGCGGCGCAACACGGCGAGAATTCGGGCATCCAAAATGGCTGGATCCACTGGTTTGACCACATAGTCGTCGGCACCAGCCTCTAGCCCCACCACGATGTCCGCATCGTCGCTGCGGGCAGTCATCATAATGATCGGCACCAGGCTCGTTTGTCGGATTGCTCGGCAAACGCTGAAACCGTCGAGGTCCGGCAACATCAAATCGAGCACGATCAGTTCAGGTGGATTTTGACTCCGCGCGGCGATGACTCCTTCAGCACCCAAAAAACAGCCTTCAACCTGGGGCCCACGTTGCGACAATGCCAACTTGAATGCGGCATTGATATTCGGGTCGTCCTCGACGATCAGGATCTTTGCCATCGTGCTCCCTCCGAGCGCGCTGCCCCGATGGCGCAACCCTTTGGCTCCCAAGGCTAATGCAGCCTCATGCGGCTCTCCAAGTGCGATTCCTGTTTCAGCCGGAAGTCAGTAGCTAATATTCCACTGAAAATGTGGAAAGTGAAGCCGAACCAACCGAGGAAAAGCGAAGCCAGCAATAGCAGTGTCGAGCCGAGAATTGCCGGCCAGCCCCGGAGCTTTCTGCGAAGCAAATTCCAGAGTGCTGGGAGTGTGCCTAAAGCGCCAAGCAGGGTCAATACTTGCACCACGCGCGTAACGGCGGGAAAGTTGGCGGCGATGGGAAAGAATACGTTCCAGGCCAGCGCCGAAATCAAGCAAGCCAGCCAACTTACCGCCTGATACTCCAGTGGATAAGCCAGACAAATTGATTAGTTATCCAAAGCATATGTTTTAAGATATAGTTGCTTGAAGCAAACAATAATTCGAAAGAAGAGCCATGTCGGTAGGACCAGATGTAGCCCAACTACTCGTCAGCCGGATTACAGATTTTCAGCGCTCAACCAAATGCCTTGTCTCGGCTAAATCGAGCTCCCTTGATCCGGGTGTCGCTTTACTGGGAGTGCTCCGGATCATTGATGGCTTTGGCGAAGCTCGCGCCTCAGATGTGGCTGCACATTTAGGTGTAGGGCCGTCAGCGCTCAGCCGGCATATTGCCGACCTGCACGAAATCGGCTTTATCCAACGGCGAGCTGACCCATTGGACGGCAGAGCGCAGCTGGTCGCCCTCTCGGAAAAAGGCCGAAAAGAACTAGACGCAGCGCATCATCGGCAGGCCGAGATCGTGGCAAAGGCGTTAGCCGGCTGGGATGAACAACGCGCCAGTGAAGCGATTGAGCTCCTAGCAGACCTATCCAGCACTTTTATTGAAGCTTCCCGGGCAAAGGCGACCGGAAAAATCCACACTGAACCCCACAGAGGAACCAACTAATGGCCAGCCATTCGGCCCAAACTTCCTTACCGGTAGCAGACACAGCGCCTATGTCGCACCGACAAATAATGGAAGCCCTCACCGGGCTGTTGGCGGCATTCTTTACCGCGATTTTGAGCAGCACCATTGTGGCCAATGCCTTGCCCACCATCATGTCCGACCTCAAAGGCACCCAAACAGACTTCGCCTGGGTGGTTACTGCGGCGTTGCTCGCTAATGCCGCGACGACGCCTATTTGGGGCAAGCTTTCTGATCTTTTCAACAAGAAGCTTCTCGTCCAGCTAAGCATTGTGATCTTTGTTACCGGCTCGGTCGTGGCAGGGCTTAGCCAAAGCATTCCGATGTTGCTCACCGCAAGAGTTATCCAAGGCGTGGCGCTCGGTGGTCTCACCGCATTGGCACAGGCAATTATTGGCACCATGATCGCGCCGCGTGAGCGTGGACGGTATTCCGGCTACATGGGCGCGGTCATGGCCGTTGGCACCGCGGGCGGGCCGCTTTTGGGCGGCGTCATTGTGGATAGCCCCTTGGGCTGGCGCTGGACGTTCTATATCTGTGTACCGCTTGCCGTCATCGCCCTGGTTTTGCTGCAAAAAACCCTCAAGATCGTGCACGTGCGAAAGGCCGCGAAGATCGACTGGGCTGGTTCAATTTTGTTGACCGCAGGCGTATCTTTGATTCTTATTTGGATCTCTTTTGCTGGAAAAGCTGGCTACTACGACTGGATCTCATGGCAGAGCGCCTTGATGGCTGGTGGCGGGTTGCTGCTCTTGGTCGTCATGCTGTTCGTGGAGTCTAAAGTGAGTGAGCCAATCATTCCGCTCAAGATCATTTCGCAGCGCACCACCGCTCTGGCCATCTTGGCTTCGGTTGCCGTCGGCGTCGCACTTTTCGGATCTTCAACTTTCCTTGGTCAGTATTTCCAGATCTCCCGTGGCGCGACGCCAACCGAGGCTGGGCTGCTCATGTTGCCGCTAATCGCAGGAAACCTAATTGGCTCGGTACTTTCGGGTCAGCTCATTAGTCGATTTGGCAAGTGGACGCGCTTTTTGGTCGCCGGTGCAATCTTGCTGATCGGTGGCTTGGGCTTTGCCGGACGCATCGACCACACCACGAATCTGACCCTAGTTGGCTTGTTTATCTTCATCATGGGACTGGGCCTTGGCTTGATGTTGCAGAACCTGGTGTTCGCGGTACAGAACACGGTTCGAGTCGAAGACATCGGCTCGGCAAGTTCCTCAGTTGCCTTCTTCCGGTCCTTTGGCGGTGCGATTGGCGTCTCGGTGCTTGGTGCAGTGTTGGCAAACCGAGTTACCTCGCTGTCTTCGGATGGCCTGACTAAATTGGGTGTTCCGTCCTCCGCCCAGCAGTCCGGTGGCAGCCTCGACTTGGCGGATATGCCAGCGCCGATTCGAGATGTGATCTGGGCAGCTTACGGTGATGCGACCTCACTCATTTTCACGATTTCGGCGATTATCGCCGTCGTAGCGCTTATTGCGGTGTTGTTCATCAAGGAACGTGCGCTGCGTACCACCGTTGAGCTCAAGGAACCGGTTGCTGATGCACCGTTAGTTCAGCAGAGCGAGCCCGAGCTTGACCTTGATCAAGAGTTTGCTGAGGTCCTCAGCGCAACAGGCTCGATTCCAAAGGTGGGACCAACACGTTTTGCGGAAGCTACGCAACCCGGAAAACGAGTGCTACTCATCGAGGAACCAGTGGCGCAAAAGCTCGCTGACACTCAGCAGCAACTGCAGCTCAGCACTGCTATGTCTGAGGTGCATCGGATATCGGCAGAACAACAGGCCTTGCAATCACAGCAGGCGCAAACTGCTCGAGGGCTTATTGAATTGGAACGGCAGCTAGCTGCCGAACGGCGAATTCAGCAAGCGGCAGCACATTATCTGGCTAGCCGGGCAGGCCGGGAGGACGGCCAGCTAGGCTGAGTTCCATGGCTGACCGATACTTCATATCCCGTACCCGTCTTATCCCGGCGATGCCGGAGCAAGTCTTCGACTTACTTGCCCACCCCGCGATGCACGAAGTTATCGCGGCTCCGACACCGTCAAAGGAGTGCAACCTAACGGTCCGGAACAGCTCAGCGCCGGAGCCAGTTTCGGCATGGATATGAAAATGAAGGCTTCCTACAAGATCATGAATCACGTGGTTGAGTTTGAAGAAGGTCGTCGGATCGCTTGGCGGCATTTTTATGGTCACATTTGGCGCTACATTTTGGAGCCGGCCCAGGGCGGAACTCTCGTGACTGAACAGTGGGATGCGCGTAATATGCGCGGAAAACTGGGTTTGCGATTGACTGGGTTTACTCGCAGACACCCAGGAAATATTGAGCGCACCTTGCTACAAATGGCTGAGTATTTTGGTCAGGAAACCGCGTGAATGTTCGTAATGTTGAAGTAGAGTCTTTGGCGCAGTTGCACGAACTTCTGGCGGCTAAGCCGACGTCCATCAAGGGTTGGCATGTGCAGTCATTGGATCTGCGTGGGCTGAACTTTGACGGAGTTGACGTCTCCGGTGCGGTATTTCTGGGTTGTCGGTTCAGCCCAGAGGCTGAGGCTCGATTTCGTTCGCAAGGTGCGCTGATTTTCCCGATTATCCCGGACGTGCCATTTGACGCGTATCGAGCTCGGCTTTACTCGGGTTCTGAGCTTTACACCGGCCTGCGCGATGGGTACGAACAAAGCGTCGATGGCCAGATATATCAGTGGACGCTGACTTCTGAACGCAGTTTAGATTCCACGCTAGCCACGGCAATGCACGACCACGCGATAAGCGATGCCCTTGATGATCTACTCACGAGCGTTAACGCCGATGGCGCAGGGCTGGGTGAAAAAGTGGTTGGCGTGATGGGCGGGCATGAAGCAGCCCGGGGGAGCGCTGCTTATCGCACCGCGGCAGAGTTGGGTGCCCGCCTTTCGCTGGCCGGGTTTACGGTAGCCACTGGTGGCGGACCCGGCGCAATGGAAGCTGCAAATCTAGGCGCTTGGCTGGCCAACGAGTCGGCAAGTTCACTCGAATGGGCAGTGCAGCATCTCAGCACCGTACCGGACTTTCGCCCCTCGGTTGCGCGCTGGGCGCGCACGGCCCTAGACGTCGTCGAACGTTTCCCCGGTGGCCCGATCAATTTAGGAGTTCCGACCTGGTTCTACGGACACGAGCCGCCAAATGTCTTTGCCAGCAGCATTGCAAAATACTTTACGAATTCGGTCCGCGAAGCGGTGCTTTTAGAGCGTTGCCGGGCCGGAATCCTGTTCTCGCCTGGTGCCGCTGGAACCGTACAGGAGATCTTCCAAGACGCATGTGAAAACTACTATGCCGCGGCCGAGCCGGTGCCGATGGTGCTCTTAGGCAAGCGCTATTGGACCGAAGAACTGCCCGTTTGGCAGTTGCTTCAGCGCCTTGCCTCTGATCGCGGTATGGCTGAGCGAATCTTGCTCACTGATGATCAGCAAGCGGCTGTCGATTTCTTGGGCCAATAGCTAGCCTTGGCGGCCGGGTATCAACCGGTAACAGTGCCGAAAAGCAGCCCCAGCAGATAGGTGGCAATTGCTGCACCAAAGCCGATCAGCAACTGCCGAACTCCGCGCGCCAGCGGCGGTGCGCCAGAAAGCAAACCGACTACTGCGCCCGTTGCTAGCAGCGCCAACCCAACCAGAACTGCCGCCACCAGAATCGCGCCGATTCCGGTCATGCCGAAGATGTATGGCAGCACCGGGATAATTGCCCCCGAGGCGAAGAAGCAGAAGCTAGAAATCGCGGCGCCAAATGCGGTGCCAATAGTCTCATGATCCGGTGCAGCAGATTCCAGATCGGGCTGGAGCGAGAAACTCGGATTGCAGTCGCACTCGAATTTACCCATCCGTTCGGCGGCCCGGTGTTCGGCCTCCTCTTGACTCATGCCGCGGGCGCGATAGGCCAGTACCAACTCATTTGCGTCAATGTCCAAGGCTTTCGCCGCCGAGAGTGTGATCTGGGTTGGCCGCGAGGCGTCGAGCAGCTCGCGCTGCGAACGCACTGACACGTATTCTCCCGCGCCCATGGACAACGCGCCGGCAAGTAAGCCAGCAATGCCAGCGAGCAGCATAATATTCGGTTCGGCGCCCGCTCCGGCCATGCCCATCAGTAGCGACAGATTGCTGACCAGTCCGTCGTTAGCGCCGAAGACTGCGGCGCGGAACGTGCCGGAGAGACGATTGCGGCCGCGCGTTGCCAGGCCCCGAACAACTTCTTCGTGGATTGCCTCATCAGCTGCCATGGCGGCAGTGGCATCGTGGTCTTTTGAATACGGCGAATGGGACTCGGATCGTTGGGCCAGTGCCAGCACGAACACTGAGCCGAAGTGCCTAGCGAGGAAGCCTAGGATTCGGTTGTTGAGCGAGGCTTTCCGCTTCTTGTCAGCGTGTTCGCCAAGTAATTTGAGCCAGTGCGATTCATGCCGTTTTTCCGCTTCGGCAAGGGCCAGCAGAATATCGCGCTCCTCGCCGTCGCGCTTTGTTGCCAGGGCGCGGTATACCGAAGCTTCGGCACGCTCGTCGGCCAAGTACGTCTGCCAACGTTTTATTTGTGCTGTGGTGGGGGCGGTCTCAGCCACGTTATCTCCTCGGGTCAGCCCCAACTTTAGCTGTTATTTCCGGGGATTTTCGGCTGGGATTCCTTAGTTTGGAGCTTCGGTGCACCTCAACCTTCAACGAAGGTTTGGCGATAGCCAGCCGACTTTGCGATAGCAAGAAGACCGGCTTCCTTGCTATCGCAAAGTCGGCTGGCTATCCTGAGTCGGTGCCAAGCTGAATTCCATTTCCTGACCATTGCGCAGGCCGGTTCGAGCCACCGTCACGGTCAGCGTGAGCCGTTCGCCGTCCCAGCGACTTGGTCGCACAGCATTGGCTAGTGCGTTGAGCAATGAAGTGGGTTTGGCGACCCAGAAACTGCGCCATTCGCCGTCGTAAAGGAACGCAACGGTGCCGAGATTGACCTCGACGGCGGGGAGAACAAAACGAATGCCAGACACGGGCGTGCCTTCCGGGAGTGCTCTTACCCGCCGGGTTTGTCTCGTGGCCCGCCAGGTCGCTTCCTCATCCGAGCCACCCTTGAACATGGGGTTGGCGTGCGGCCAGTCGGAGCTGTGCTGTGACAGAGCGACCGCAACTCATGAAGCACTCCCACTCTAAACCCGGGAACGGGTAGCACCGCGTAATATTACGCAGTCTCCTTTTCTCGTGCTGAGTCCGGAGTCACCGCGCCTTTGACGCGCGAATTCCAAATGCTCATCGTGGCAGCTGAGGTTCGCGGCGTCGCAAGTGAGACCACCAGGTAAACCAGCAAGGATGACCCCAGGCCAAAGTAAATTGGTTCATTCGCGTAAATACCGTCTTCGCTGGCAATAGCGCCGGTGCTGAACAAAATGAGAAGCAGCACGGTAACGACGGCGCCCACCGCCATCGAGGCTGCCGCAGCGATCCCGGTCCCGCGTTTCCAGACCAGGCCGCCGATGATCGCGACGAGCAGCCCGCCGACCAAGATGTCTTAAGCGATAGTCAGCGCGGCAACCACGTCCTTGACTGAGATTGCGACCAGAATGGCAACTACACCCAGGCCAAGTACCCACAAGCGGTTTGCGCGCACATCGTGTTCTGGATTGTCACTGTCTTGGGTATTGGCGACTTTGCCAAACCAGCTGGCGATAAATGGCAATACGTCTGCTCGCGCCACCGCAGCTGCCAACACCAGTCCGCCGAGTCCGATGGGCAGCAGATTCGCGGCAACTTCGGCGTAGACGGCATCTTTGCCGCCGGTCGCAATATCGATATTTGGCATCGCCACTCGAGCTGCTATGCCGATCAAAGCACCGGCAACGCCATACAGAATGCAGTAAATACCAGCGGTCGTGCCGCCCCAGCGGGCTACCTTCGGCGATTTTGCCGTGAAGACGCGCTGCCAGATATCCTGACCGATCAGCAAGCCGAGCGTGTAGACGACAAAGTAGGTGATGATCGTTTGCACGCCGATGCCATCGATCTGGAAAAAGCTTTCTTTGACGCGGTCCTTGATCGAATCAAAGCCACCCTGGTTTCCCGCGGCAACTAGCGCAAACGGCAACATCAGGCCAAAGACGCCCAAGGTCTTAACGACGAACTGGGCCATATCGGCCAAAGTAATCGACCACATGCCGCCGATGGTTGAGTAAACCAGCACGATGGCTCCACCCAGGGCAATGGAAACCCAGCACTCCCAACCAAACAACACCACACAAATAGTGGCGTAGGCGCGAGTCGAAGTAGTACAGAGCATCACGGTGTAGGCCAGCATCACGATAGAAGAGGTTTGGGTCGCTGTGTGTCCGTAACGCAAGCTCAGCATTTGCGAGACGGTGTAGATCTTCAGCCGCTGGATAGTGCCGGCAAAAGCCAGACTGAGCACTAACACGCCAACGCCAATTGCCAATTGCCACCACGAGCCACAGCCCGGAGAGGCCTTTGCTATAACCCAGGCCGACGCCACCAACGGTAGATGCACCGCCAAGTACGACGGCGGCCATGGTGCCGGTGTTATAGCGCAGGGCCTAGCCGTCTGCCCGCCACCAGGAAATCGGAGTTGTTCTTGGTTCTGCTCTTTCCCCAGAAGCCGAAACCAAGCATTGCAACAAGATAGGCAACAACAATGGCAATATTGACGATGTTTTGTGCGTCCATCTGGAGGCCCCCGGAGAATGGCATATAGGCCAAATAAATTGCCTATTTAAGGAAACTAATGTTGCTTGGTAGGCTATTGTGTGATCGAGGTAACAGTCAAACGTTACGCGGGTCATAGGATTTGTGTAGACGGATGAAAGCGAGAGTGAAGCTACATGAAGGCGCTGCCGGCAGAGCCGAATCAAGGTCCAGTGCAGATCGGCTCTCGAATTCGAGCCGCCCGCCAAGCTCAGCGACTCACCATTGAGCATGTGGCTGAAGCAACCGGTCTGACTAAGGGATTCTTGAGCCGGGTAGAGCGCGATTTTACCTCTCCCTCGGTCGCCTCATTGGTGACTTTGTGCGAGGTACTCGCCATTTCCATCGGCGACCTTTTTGTTGCGCCCAGTACGCACTTGGTGCGTGCCGCTGAAGGCCCGCGTGTTTCGCTGGGTGGCGAGGGGATCATCGAAAGATTACTCACCGAACGGTCAGAACGTCGTTTGCAGGTGTTGCACGCTGAGATTAAGCCCTTTGGCAAGGGTGAAGACGAGTTGTACACCGTTGATTGCGAAGTTGACGTTTTGCACATCATCGAGGGTGAGCTCACCTTGCGGTTCACCAGTGAAAGCTACGAACTTTCCACCGGAGACACGCTGTCTTTTCCGGGGCGCGAACCACATTCCTGGACAAATTACAGCGACAAAATCGTCCGAGTGCTCTGGATACTTACTCCGGCAGCTTCGCACTAGCGGTCAAGATGTGATGCTCAACCGATGGCCTCAAGCATCGCCTTGCTCATTTGGATCGGTGCTTACCGCCCGGCTCAGGATTGCTAAGGTAACCGGAGGTTTAGCTTTCCGGAAGATCACGCCAACGTCGTTCAGCGTGCCGTAGCTGCCGCTGCCAGTCTTATCCGCGAGCTCGGCTTCTTTTGGAATTCCAGCGCCCATTTTTTGAGCCGAGGTGGTGTTTCGAAGCATCCAGCCGCGCAACATGCTCTGCCCGAGTGCGCCAAGGGCATCGCCAAGTAGCAACGCGGAATAGATTCCGGCAAGATCTGCAGCCGTTGACGTATCCCGCGCATCGCCCGCTTTGCTTTCATTCAAATCTGGCTCAGTTCGATCGAGTCGAGTGTTTTTGAAGCCGAGATCTGCGGCAAAGAACGTCAAAGCAGGCGGACCGCCTAACTGCTCGAGCAAAAGGTTCGCGGCAGTGTTATCGCTGTAGCGCAGCGTTGCATCACATAAATCCGCGATCGGCATCGGGCGACCGGCAAATGGCTGTGTGATCGGGGCGTACGAGAGGACTTTTGCCGGATCGATCATGACTTGGGTTGCCCAATAACTATCGTCGCGTGCATGTTTGCTGAGCAGCACTCCCACCAGAATTGCTTTAAAAGTTGAGCACATTGCCAACGGTTCAGTAGCGCGATATTCAAGTCGCTGGCCGCCTTGAACGGAGGCGCATACCGCAAGAGTTATCTCGGCATCCTGTTCTAGTTTTGTCAGCTTTCCGTCCAAGCGGCAGAACTGCTTGAGCTCGGCGAAGCTGTCGATGTCGCGGTCGCTGATGTCGGCTGGCCAAAGCAGCCGCTCAGCGAGAGCGTGCCTGCACCCACTAAACCCAGCCCGGCAAGCAAACTGCTGCGCCTGCTGAATTGGTGGCTCAACGGTGTTTGCTGGTCTGCCTGCTCTGCTGTGCTTTTCATTTGTCTAGAATCCAATAACGCCTTTGATGTATTAAAAGCACAAATCAATCCAATTCATGCGATTTATGCATGAATGAAATATGCTCGACTTATGGACCTACTCGCGGGATGTCGATGTTTTGTTAAGGTCAGCGACCGGGGTTCATTTACGGGGGCAGCGGCAGCGCTAAACATCGTCCAACCAGTAGTGAGCCGCCGCGTCGCCGCGCTAGAGCGTCATTTGGGTGGTGCGCTGTTTTATCGATCGACCAGGAACGTGGTGCTGACCCAACTGGGTGTCACGATGCTCGCTAAAGCCCGCAGGCTATGTGCGATGGCTGACGAGTTGGCCTTGCAGGCGGCAGAGCAACGCGCACAACCGATTCGACTCTGTGTTCCGGAACAATGTGATCTCCCTGAACTGGCCTCGGTGGTCGCGGTTGCACACCGTTTGGGCTACGACGTTAGAATCTGCCGCTGTGACGTGCGAAGTGCCGCCCGCGCTTTCCGGGCACTCGACGTCGACATGTTGGTGGAGTCAGCGCCGGAACGGGAAGCGCAATGGTCGGCAGAACTAGGCGTCGCGAGTCAGCTAGACAATGGGGCGAGACGATTCTTCCTAGATTCCCTGCGCACCGCATCGAATCCGGCTGCTAACCGGGCCGCTACCCTTTGGTTGCAGGAAATTGACGACGTACCGGCAATTCGGGACGCGCTCTTTCGCGCAGGAGATCGTTCGGCCTTGGCCCGCGGCCAACTACGGGTGGCCGCACATCTGACCGAATGGATTTCACCGGTCAGTTTCCACGGTGCACAGTTACTGTGCACCGTGGAGGAAGCTGAACGGTACGGCCTATTCTGGCGCAAGCTGGGAGATCTGAACGTGCATCGGTATTTGCGCATGACTGCGCGGGAAGGCGCCCCAGAGTTGACCGGCTCTATCGACTTTGGCCGCGCAATGGCCAAGGCGCTTGGTCTTGCTGCTGCGCCAACCCAGCGCGTCCCAGAAAGCACCCAACTATGAACAGTGCTGATCAGTTAAACAGCAGTGCCACGGCAGCCATTTTTCGGGCAAAAGCGCACCTGTCCACCGCCGGGTTAGCTGCTGGGATATTGGTGCGAGATTTGGGTTCGGGAGCCGAGATTGGCATCGATACCGAGCGACGCTTCCCTTTGGCATCGTTGGTCAAGGTTCCGCTCGCGCTCGCCGTGTTGCAAGACATCGAGATCGGTCGGCTCGATCCCGACCAACTGATAATGAGCGAACCACACCAACGCCTGGCCGGCCCCACCGGTCTTAGTCGATTTCGTGGACCGGTGCAGATCACCCTGCCAGATTTGGTCTTTATGGCGGTCACGATGAGCGACAACGCCGCCGGTGAGCTGCTTTTTAGCTTTTGCCCGCCGGAGCGGATCAACCAGGTGTTGGGCGAGTACGGTGTCTCCGACGTCGTCGTGCGGCACACTCTTGCTGAGCTGCAAAGCAGCATCGCCAATATTCTCGATGAAGAGCAGCCCGGATTGGTGCTCGAACTGGCGATCAATAGCGAAACCAGTGGGCAAGGTCATGTGATTCGTCCACTGGATATTAATCATGCCAATATCGGATCCGCGCGTTCGGTGAGCAACCTTCTGCAAATGATTCACTCCGACGGCGGCGCCATCGGTAGCCAGCTGATGAAAATGCTTCGAGACAATGCGCTTCGTCGCAGGCTAGCGCCGCATTTTGAGTCGGATGCCACGTCGTGGAGTTCTAAAAACGGAACCTTTTTGAACTTGCGCCATGAAGCTGGGATTGCGAAGCCAGAGGGGCATCCGGGATTTGTGGTTACCGTGCTGAGTGCTTCATCGATTCCGGCCTACATTCAACCGCTGGCCGAACACGCCTTGGGCTTGGCTGCGCGCGAACTCTACGATTATTTGCGTGCCAGGACAGCCTGACTGCCCACGTTTGTCAGAGTGCAGTTCGTCGCTGTTTGAGGCTGAAGAGTTCGGTTCGTAGCGCTTTCGCGGCCGGGGAGGCAGCATTACCCATCGGCATCGCAAAGTCGATCCGGCGCGAGAGCGAAATGTCGGCTACTGCGCGGTACCAGACGCCGTCCGGATTTGAACGTTGCTCTTGCACTGCGAGGTTCTCTGGCACAAAACCTAGGCCAGCATTATTGGCGATCAGGTCTGGAGCTAACGCCCAGTCGTTGACCTCGGCAACCTGCTTACGTTTCGAGCCTGAATCTTGGAAGAGCGCATCGAGGCGGGAACGTGCTGCCCAGGAGCTCGGCATCTCGATAAAGCCGTACCCGTCAAGATCTTTGCGGTGAATCTCTGCTTGATGTTGAAGCGGGTGACTCCGGTGGCCAAGCAGCACATAAGGCTCTTCGGCCAGGGTTTCGAAGCTCATACCGGGCATCGATTTCTCCACGTTCGAGGTGATCGCGCAGTCCAAGTTTCCGGCGGCGAGCATCTGGACCATATCGTCGGAAGCGAATTGAGTGAGTCTCACCTGCAGGCCGGGATATCTACCGATGAGACGGGCGAGCGCGCCAGAAATTGGTATAAGATGTTCAACATGGGTAAAAGTGCCGACGTCGAGCCGGCCAACTAAACGCTCGTTGACGGCGTTCACGGCCTGGTAAGTAGCTTCAACCGCCCGGACAGCCGAGCGAGCCACCGGAAGCAGCGCCTTTCCTTCCGCCGTTAGCCGCAGCATTCGGGTTCCTTTGACATAAAGCTGCACGCCAAGGTCATTTTCTAGGGCCTTGATAGAGGAAGACAGTCCCGACTGCACGATTGACTCACGTCGAGCGGCCTGGATGAAACCGCCTTCCTCGACCAAGGCGAGAAAGTGCCGAAGCTGTCGAATTTCCATAATCAATCTCTCCAGCAGATATTAGATATCTGATTCTGCTAATCCAAAGATATTACTTCCTTGAAATGATTGCTAGGAGGCACCTTTTCGAGCTTTCAAACCCACGGCTTAATGACTAAAGAGAAATGAAATAGCGCAATGACTAACTACCCGGCGACGGTCGAAACTGAAGCATCCAGTCCTCAGGCGGCGCGCACTCCAGGACATTTACCGCACGCAATCGGCTTCTGGGTAGTTGCGGTCGCCTACGCAGCTTTGAGCGCATTTGGTACTGCGCTGACGCCGTTGTGGCCGCTGTATCAGGAGCGGGACGGCTTTGGCGCGCTGATGGTTACGGTTGCTTTCGCGGCGCTGGTTGCTGGTATCGCTGCCGCACTCGGCGCAGCCGGGCACCTTTCTGACCGGTTTGGCCGGCGTCGAATCATCGTGCCGGCGCTCATCGTGGGCATTGCGGCGACCTTTGTGCTGATCGCCTGGCCACAACTCCCCGGCCTCCTCATCGGCCGGTTCCTGACCGGCGTCGCCATCGGTCTGATGTCTGCGACCGCAACCACCTATCTTGCTGATTTAGATCAACAAGCCCGGCCCCATATCAATGCGCCCCTTCGGCCCGGCATGGTTGCTGCTGGGGCAAGTCTTGGCGGCTTGGCACTGGGGCCGATCATTGCGGGAGCCACTGCTGAATGGTTACCGGATGCACTTTTGTTGCCCTATGTAGTCTTTGGTCTCATTCTGCTGGGAATTTTAGTTTTTGTGCTCGTCACGCCGGAAACCGTGGATATCAGTGACCAACCCGAATTTAGGGTCCGTCGCGTACATATTCAGGATGGAAAGCGTACGATCTTCATCGGTGCATCAGTTTTAGGCTTCACGGCGTTTGGTGTGACTGGGCTTTTTTCTGCGCTTGGCTCGCCAATAATCCGTTATGACCTCGGCATCCGAGATGTGTTTCTTGGTGGCCTAGGCACCTTCGCGGTCTGTGCCGCCTCGGCTGCGGCCCAATTCACTGCTGGGCGGCTAAGACCCAAGACACTTTCCGGCTTAGGCCTGATTTTTTATTTGCTGGGGTTTGCGCTGACGCTTTTTGCGATTGCGCACCATTCGTTGGGCGTGTTTCTTGCTGCAGCCGCCGTGGTGGGCGCGGGCGCCGGGCTAACCTTTAAGGCCGGACTCAGCCAAGCCGCGATGTCAGCGGTACCGGCTTCCCGTGCCGGCGTGCTCTCGATCTTCTTTATTGCAGCCTTTCTGGGCATGGGAATCTCCGCCATTGTGCTGGGTTTGATGGTTGGCGCCTTGGGTACCTTTGCGTCGATGCTGGTCATCGCTTGCGTACTGACGGCCGTCTTGGTTAGCGGAATCGTGCTCACAAGTCGGCACCGGAGTTAGCTCGTTCCCGGTGCTGTGTCGGTGAGCCTTCCGATGGGGTTTGCGCTTAACAGAAGCCGGGGTTGCCCTGAATAAGCAAGGTGCCACTCGATAGCTGAGGCTCCTTCGCGGACACAAGCCAGCGATCCCAAACGTCGAGAGACGCCCCGGATCAGGACAGACCACCCCGGCCTAAGGGGTGATCCCGATTGGCTCCCAGCGGATTCCGCCGGGTTACGACGCGAAGTGCCAAAGGTCTGACGAGGAGGGGCAATCATCGGCAAGAAGCCGAACCTCTCTTGTTTTGCGGTCATGAATCTGTCATTGAATCCGCAAGAAACATCGCGCCGCGCCGAACGAGAGGGAGTTGAACCATGAGTTCTGGTCATCAACCCTGTCCCGTTCGCCGTCGACCAATCAACTGATTTTCAGTTCGCGTTTTCGCGAATAGATTGCGCCGTCGCGTTCGGGACATAACATCGCCACCGCCGAAATTTCGGCATTTTTCGCCGTATTCTGGCGTGCCCAAAATCAGTCGTGACCGGCCTTTGCGCGCCCAATTTCGGCTGCCTCGCACCCTTCGCTAGCCACAAATTTCAGGAGCAGTACCATGCAGACCACATCACCTCGCACCCTTACTCCGCCGGGCACGCCGGCTCCCAACTCCGAGCAGAACGCGCAAAATCGCCGTCGTACCGCGAAAGCCGCTCGGCAAAATTCGCGACTCAAGGCGAAACTTGCGGAGCGTTCTGAATCGATGGCGGTGGCGGCCGTCAAGCCCGCCGATCAGCTTCTGGAGCGCTTAGGTTCCGGAGTTAATGGGCTCGATCAGCTCAAAGTCCAAGTCCGCCAGGAGCGCTACGGCCGCAACGAGGTCAATCACGACCGGCCCGCGCGGGCCTGGTTGCAGTTGCTCTCAGAATTCAACAACCCGTTTGTGTTGATCTTGTGCTTCCTCGCCGTGGTGATGGCCTTCACCGATATTGTCTTTGCAGACCCAGAGGACGGCCCGTCCTTCAAAGGCGTTATCACTTTGGGCATCATGGTGCTGGTGTCGGTAGGTATGCGATTTTGGCAGGAATGCCGCTCGGGCAAAGCAGCTCAGGCTCTGCAATCAATGGTGCAGACGACGGCGGCAGTCACCCGGAAAAATGACCTTGGCGAGCCAGTAACACGCGAGATTCCGATTGAAGACATCGTTCCGGGTGACCTGATTGAACTTGCCGCGGGGGACATGATCCCGGCCGATGTGCGCTTCTTGCGCACTAAAGATCTCCAGATCAACGAGGGCATGTTGACGGGGGAGTCGCTGCCGAATGAGAAGTCCTCGGTAACCACGCAAGAGATCACTGCGAGCAATTTACTAGAAGCCGAAAGCCTTGGATTTATGGGCACCTCAGTGATTTCCGGCAGCGGTACTGCTGTTGTGGTGCACACCGGATCCGAGACCTACTTCGGCGCAATGAGCGCGCAGCTCGCCGGCAAGCGACCCGAGACCAGCTTTGATCAAGGGGTGAAGAAGGTCAGCTTCTTGCTGATTAAGTTCATGCTCGTCATGGTGCCGTTGGTCTTCATCGTCAACGGAATCACTAAAGATTGGACTAGCGCGTTCCTTTTCGGTCTGGTAACCGCCGTCGGTTTGACCCCAGAAATGCTGCCAATGATTGTCACAGCAAACCTTGCCCGCGGTGCAGTGAAGATGTCTAAGCATCAAGTAATTGTGAAGCGGCTCAACGCGATCCAAAACCTGGGCGCGATGGACGTGCTCTGCACTGATAAAACGGGCACGCTCACTGAAGACCGGATCGTGCTGGAGCGGCACCTGGACGTCAACGGAACCTCAAGCCTCAAAGTACTGCGGATGGCTGCGGCCAACTCTCGGTTTCAGACGGGTCTGCGCAATCTGCTTGATCGGGCGGTGCTCGATGCAGCTGGGCCGGAGATCTTGGCTGAGATGGATGGCGCATACCGGCTCATTGACGAGGTCCCTTTTGACTTCTCGCGCCGTCGGATGACGGTAGTGCTCGACGGCGGAACCGCGCCGCTGATGATCACTAAGGGCGCTGTGGAGGAGGTGCTGGAAGTTTGCACCACCGTTATGGTGAAAGGCCACCCGCACCCGCTGACCGCAGAACGCCGGGCCGAGCTAAGCGAGCTGGTCGCGGGGAAAAACTCGGAAGGGATGCGAGTACTGGCGCTTGCTACCGCGCCAGGATCTCAGCGTGATGATTACTCGGTGGCAGATGAAAAAGAAATGACGCTGCTTGGCTTCTTGTCCTTCCTGGATCCGCCCAAGGCGTCCGCCGCCTCGGCAATCAAGGCCTTACGCCAGCATGGAACCGCGGTGAAAGTCATCACCGGCGACAACGAGTTGGTCGCTCGGACGGTGTGCAAGCAAGTTGGCATTGATACCAATGTTCCTGGCTCGCTACTTACCGGAGCTGAGGTGGAAGCGCTAGATGATGCACAGCTATCCGCGGCAGTGGAAGGTGCCGACGTCTTCGCCAAGGTTAACCCGATGCAGAAAGCGCGCATTGTGGAACAGCTCCAAGCGAACGGCCATACCGTCGGATTTATGGGCGATGGCATCAATGATGCCGCTGCCTTGCGTACCGCCGATGTTGGTATATCAGTGGACACTGCCGTTGATATTGCACGGGAATCTGCGGATATCATCTTGCTGCAAAAAGACTTGATGGTCTTAGAAGCCGGTATTCAAGAGGGTCGCCGGACCTTTGGCAACATCATCAAGTACATCAAGATGACCGCGAGCTCCAACTTTGGCAACATGTTTTCAGTCCTGGTGGCCTCGGCCTTACTACCGTTCATCCCGATGATTCCAGTGGTAGTGCTGTTGCAGAACCTGGTCTACGACCTCTCGATGCTTTCGTTGCCCTGGGACAATGTGGACAAAGAATATGTGGAGAAGCCGCAAAAGTGGGAGACCAAGGGTCTGGCGAGGTTTATGGTGACCATCGGGCCAATCTCCTCGGTCTTTGACCTGACGACATTCGCGCTGATGTGGTTCGTCTTCGGTGCCAATTCGCCGGATCAAGCGGCCCTTTTCCAGTCCGGTTGGTTTATTGAATCGCTGATCTCGCAGACGCTGATTGTGCACATGATCCGCACTGGCAAGATTCCGTTTGTACAGTCCCGTGCTTCCTGGCCGGTACTGCTGCTGACCGGTTCCGCCTGTGTTTTCGCTCTGGTGTTGCCGTTCAGCGGCTTCGGTCAGTCGCTTGGCCTGGTCGCCTTGCCCTGGACCTACTTCCCGTGGCTGGTCGGTACTTTGGCGGCGTACTGCTTGCTGACTCAAGGCATCAAGACGCTGTACATCCGCCGTTTCGGTCGCTGGCTGTAACTCCTTGCAAATGACCCCGATATTGGATTGAGCCGCCAAAATTTCTACGGCTCAATCCAATATCGGGGTCAAACCCTATTACGCATAGAACAACTTTTGATTCACATAAGGCAACTTGACGTTGTAGCATGGGTCACATGAATGAGCTGCGCATCGAGGCGAATGGAAACCTCGGACCAATCGATTCTTCCCGTATTCCACGTTACGCCGGCGCAGCCACTTTTGCGCGACTGCCGCGACTTGACCAGGTGGCCCGGGCCGACGTCGCCGTCGTTGGCGTGCCGTTCGACACTGGCGTCTCCTACCGCCCGGGCGCGCGCTTTGGCGCTAATCATGTGCGCGAATCCTCGCGCTTGCTGCGTCCTTACAATCCGGCGCAAGACATCTCACCTTTTGAACTGGCGCAAGTCGCTGACGCCGGTGATATGGCGGTCAATCCGTTCAATATCAACGAGGCGATCGAGGAGATCCAGCACAATGCGCTTGAGCTCACTGCGCCGGATGCGGAGGGGCGTAGCGCCAAGCTGCTGACGCTCGGCGGAGATCACACGATTGCCTTGCCGTTGTTGCGCGCAGCCTCCGAACGGGCCGGCGCACCGGTTGCACTGTTGCACTTCGATGCGCACTTGGACACCTGGGATACCTACTTTGGTGCCGAATACACGCACGGAACGCCTTTCCGCCGCGCGGTCGAAGAAGGAATCTTGGACACCGAGGCAATCAGCCACGTTGGTACCCGTGGCCCGCTTTATGGCAAAAAGGACCTGGAAGACGATAAGCGATTTGGCTTTGGCATCGTCACTTCCTCGGACGTCTTCCGGCAAGGCGTCGACGAAGTTGTGCACAAATTGCGGGACCGAATCGGCAATCGGCCGCTGTACGTTTCCATCGATATTGACGTGCTGGACCCTGCACACGCGCCGGGTACCGGCACTCCGGAGGCTGGCGGCATTACCAGCCGCGAGCTGCTCGAGATCTTGCGCGGACTACGTGGCATGAACTTGATTGGTGCTGACGTCGTTGAGGTCGCGCCGGCTTATGATCATGCGGAAATCACTGGCGTTGCGGCTTCGCATGTCGCCTATGACTTGGTATCCCTATTGGCCGACGGCGTAAATCGCGATCGTCTGAAGACTGAAGAGAGCAGCCGATGAGCGACGCAAGAGCGGAAAACGTAGAGCGCGATGTGCGCAACGGTGGCGATCTGGTGGTGGAGACCCTGCATGCGCTTGGCGCAAAGACCGTCTTTGGCATCCCGGGCCAGCATGCCCTGGGTCTCTTCGACGCGTTGAGCCGTTCGGAATTGGAATTCGTCTCCTCGCGAGTGGAAAACAACTCGGCCTTCGCCGCTGATGGCTACGCTCGTGCCACCAATGAAGTGGGCGTACTGTTTCTCTCCACCGGTCCTGGCGCATTAACTTCACTTGCTGGCCTGCAAGAGGCCTACGCCACGGGCGTGCCGATGATCGTGATCGCCTCGCAAATTCCGCTTGATGGACTAGGCGCTCGCCGTAAGGGCATGCTGCACCAGCTGGATGATCAAAAGGCCTCGGCAGCCAATGTCACCAAGAGTCAGCGCCTTATTCAACATGCCTCAGGAATTCCCAGTGCCATCCAGGATGCTTGGACCGAAGCGGTGTCTTCACCACAGGGACCAGTGTGGATCGAAATCCCGCAAAACGTCTTGTTGGATCCGATTCTGGTGCCTCGGGTGGAGGATGCCCTCGCAGAACCGTTCGATAACCCGCCGCGCGTGGAGCTGGTACGCGAAGCGGTCAAATGGCTCTCCGCAGCGAAGCGTCTGGTGATTGTGGCCGGTGGTGGCACCCGTCGTGGCCACGCCGAATCGTGGCTGCTCTCGGTTGCGGAGAAGTTGCAGGCTCTGGTAGTTTCTTCGCCCGGCGGCAATGGCGCCTTCCCCTGGACGCATCCGTTGTCGTTGCAATCCTGGGTTGAAGACCGTTACGTCACTGAGGTTTTGGAGGATGCCGATGTGCTCGTCGTCGTCGGCTCTTCGCTCGGTGAGGTTACCAGCAACTCCTTCACGTTGGAGCCGCGCGGTCGAATCATTCAGATTGACGCGGAGCCGCGTGTTCTTGAATCAAACCGACCAGCCTTGGGTATTCGGGCCGACGCCGGTCAAGCACTAGAGGCAATTGACGCGGCGCTTAGCGCTGAGGTGCTGGCAGGTCATGCCGTTGATTGGCATGGCGCTACGCCGGTGGAACTTGTCGCGAGCGTGTTGGCGAAAGTTGAGGGCCGGCTCGATGAGCAGGACCTAGCCAAAGAGCGTCAGTTTATGGCGGACATTCGCGCTGCGGTGCCGGATGACATGCAGACTTTCTGGGATATGACCATTGCCGCTTATTGGGGCTGGAGCTGTTGGGACGCTCGCAGCGGCCAATTCCATTCAGCACAAGGCGCGGGCGGTTTGGGTTACGGCTTCCCGGCTGCAATCGGTGGCGCGGTAGGCCTCAAGCAGCGTGTTTTGGCTGTTTCCGGCGATGGCTCGTCAATGTACTCGATCGCGGAGCTGGCCACCGCAAGGCAGCACAATGTTCCGGTGACTTGGCTGATTGTCGACGACGGCGGTTATGGCATCCTGCGCGAATACATGGAAGGCGCCTTTGGCAAGGCAACGCACACCGAATTGGCACGACCAGATTTTGTGGCGCTTGCCGAGTCATTTGGTGTGCCCGCAAGGCGAGTGGCTCCAGAAGATGTAAAAGCCGCGCTCACCGAAGGCTTTGCTGCTGACGGTCCTAACGTAGTTGTGGTGGAGACGCTGCTGAAGATGTTCGCACCGACACATCTCTAAGTAGGCCCACGTTGTTTTGGTGCAGAAATAATCCAAAAATGAAGACTTCTGCTCTTTATGGACTGGATTCGGTCATATAGTGTCTAAATATGACCGAATCCAGCTCTCTTACCGTAGTTACCGAATCACTTGTGATGGCGAATCTTGCTGCCGAGAACCCACTGCCCAATATCGGCAAGCCGCTGGAGAGTCCCTACAGCATTAGTGGTGACATTCCGGCAGAAATTATTGCCAACTCAACGTACGGTCATCCAAGCACATTGCACCCGTATCAACTTCAAGATCAGTTCGATCGCGAGCTTCAAGAGGTTGAGTGCACGGTAGTCGTGCTCGAAAACAGGCACCTGCGTGCACGCTTCTTGCCTGGACTGGGTGGCAGGCTTTGGGAACTCATTGATAAGGCAACTGGCAAGAATTTGTTGCATACTCCGGAGCAAATCCAATTTGGCAACTTGGCGCTACGCAACGCCTGGTTTGCTGGCGGAATTGAGTGGAACATTGGTACCCGGGGCCATTCGCCCAGCACCTGCTCGCCGTTGCACGCCGCCGTCGTCGAGCTAGCGGACGGTTCGCAGGCGCTACGGATGTGGGAATTTGATCGACTACGAGAAGTGGTTTTTCAAGTTGATGCGTGGCTTCCGGATGATTCGGCTGTACTCAACGTAGCAATCCGGATCAGCAACCCGAATGACCATGAGGTGCCCATCTATTGGTGGTCCAATGCTGCTGCGCCACAAACGGACCAGACCCGAGTGATTGCACCTGCGTCTAGTGCCTTTGCTAGCGACTATGAAAATGGCATCAAGCGGCAAACACCGCATGAGCTGGACGGCGTCGATTGCACTTGGCCCAGCAAAAATCAGCACGCGGCAGACTACTTCTTCGACATTGCTGCGGAACAGCGACGCTGGATTGTTGCCGCTGACGCCGACGGCGACGGCTTGGCGATGCTTTCAACCGAGCGATTGCGGGGCCGGAAGCTTTTTGTCTGGGGCGAAGGTGCTGGTGGCCAACGATGGCAGCAATGGCTCAGCCCGGACGGTGGAAAATACGCCGAAATTCAGGCTGGCCTGGCGCAAACCCAGTTTGAAAACTTGCCGCTACCTGCTGGTGACTCCTGGTCCTGGCTTGAATGCTATGGCAACGCTCAAGTTGGTCCGGCTACCGCTCATGCTGCATGGCCGGAAGCCGTTGAAGGTGTTGGGCGGTGGGTTGAGGGACTACTCCCCGCCGCTCAGCTTGAAGCCACTTTTCGCAGTTGGCAAGAGTGGGCAGATCAAGCGCCTGCTCGATCCATTCAGCAGGGTTCCGGTTGGGGAGCTTTGGAACTACTGGCTCGGCGAACTACCAGCTCGGAGTGGAGCTACTCGGGAATACCCTTCGATGAGTCGACGCTTGGCACCGCCCAGCAGCCTTGGCTTGCTCTTTTACGCGAGGGCACGTTCGAGGGCTCGGAAGGCTTTGTCAACGGGGCCAAGTGGAACGTTGCCTTAGCTCAGGCAACTGGTGACGGTGCAGAAATTGCTTTTCATCAGGGCACGTTGGCGCAGGCAGCTGGCCAGGATGCCGAAGCGGCCGAACAATACCGGCGTTGCCTTGAGTTGGCTGGCGAATCAACAAGCTCGACTTTACGTGCGTTTCGCTTACCGTGGATTGGCGATCGCGGAGTCAGATCCTAGTCACTATGTGCAGGCATGCCAGAGCGATCCTGGAAATCGAGCCATCGTAGTTGAGGCGGCTACTGCATTGTTGGCGGCAAGCCGGCCAGAGGAAGCCTTTGCAGCACTGGAAGCACTAGCCAAATTCTCGGCTGGCGCTCGGGGCGGCAGGGTTGAGTTCCTCCGAGTGCAAGCGCTCGCGGCACTTGGACGAACTGTTGAAGCTGCCGAAGCGCTCAAAGCTGGGATAACCGTTCCGGATCTACATGAGGGTGAAAACTCTTTGGCGGCGTTATGGCAGCAAGTCTGTCCGGGAGCTGACATTCCGGCTGCGTACCAATTCGGGATGAGCGACTAATTTAGCTCGAGCTGCCAGCGGTCGTTGTCATCACGACGACCGAAATGATGGCGGCGTTGATCTCATCTATTGCCGACTTGACTGCTTTAGATGCCCACTGGCCTTCAACGATTTCTTTCACTCGCTTTCGATCTGTGCCCGGAAATAGCTTGCGCACAAGTCCGCCGGCTTGGAGCAGGCTGATGGCGGCCGCGATCCGTTCGGTGGGACTGATTCCGTTGAGCGTGTTTTGGATTGCATTACGCAGCTGCTGCTCTGGCTCTGGGTTAAGCGGCGGGAACCGAGCTGAGCCAAAGAAAGACGATTGCCCTTGGCTCAAAATGCCTAGTTCTGAAAGCTCTAGGCACACTTCTTGCCAGGATTTTGAATTAGTGAGCTTTCGTACCCAATTCTTGGCTTTGGTTGGACGTGCTTGCGCAATGCGTTGCGCTTGCGAGGTGCAGGCGCCCGGCGTCAGTCTGGTGCTAAGGACTTTTCCACGATCCACAGTTACCGCGCCCTGGATGGCTAACTCCGCCAAGCTTGCGCCAGCCAGCGCAAGCTTGGCAGTCTGGGCGCTGATAAGCCGCTTACCGCTGGACTCGTCCGTGGCTAACAAGACGAGCTCTTGTGGAAGCGTCAATTGTGCCGTTGTCATAAGGAAAGACTATTGATTTTTGAAAGTCATCGATAGCCCTGTTTCAGCGGGGAATAACAGTTGTGGCAATCGCGTTACAACGGACAATAGATGCAAACGCATGGATCGATAGAAGAAAGTAGTGAAATGGACCGCACGATCATGGTCGTCTCGGCAGGACTAGGCTCGCCGTCATCGAGCAGGTTGCTGGCTGATCAACTTTCTGCGGCAACGAGCAATCAACTAAACGCTTCGGGAGATCAGGTTCGCATCAAGACGATCGAATTGCGCGATCTGGCGGTTGATATTGCGAACAATTTTGTCACTGGCTACGCGGCTCCGGTACTGCAAGAGGCGATCAACGCGGTCCAGAGCGCAGATGCGCTAATTGTGGTGACACCGGTGTTTTCGGCATCATTTAGTGGACTGTTCAAGTCATTCTTCGATCTCATTGACCCTAAGTCCTTGGCGGGAACGCCAGTATTACTTGGTGCCACCGGCGGCAGTGTTCGGCATTCGCTCGTCATTGACCATGCCTTGCGGCCGTTGTTCAGCTACTTACATGCGCACGTTGTGCCGACGGGTGTTTATGCTTCACCTGATGACTGGGGGAGTGCCAACTCATTGGGGTCTGCCTTACCGCAACGTATTGCTCAGGCAGCAAATGAGCTTGCCAAAGCGGTGCAATCCAGCACGCCAAAACCCGAGGTGCCTAGGCTTGAGTCGCTGCCATTCGAGCAGCTTTTGGCCAATATCGGCGGCTCGAAAATCGGCGCTGAAAACTAAGCAATTGCTGTCGCCAGAAAAAATTGCTGATCTTGCGTGACGAATGCGCTGCCCACAACGACTTAGTCATGAAGGGGCCAAACGGTCCTTATGAAATGGCTTAGGCCGCAGAGAGGAGTGCAATGCGCAACCTGATCATATTTATCGGTGGAGCAGCACTCGCCGCATACATCTTTGGACGCCGTACAGGTCGTATCGTGACAAAGACCAAATCAACAGAACAAGGCAGCGTGAATAAATAATGGGATTCTTTAGCTTCTTAATCTTAGGCCTCATTGCCGGTGAAATCGCTAAGTTCATCCTCCCGGGCAAGCAGGGTGGTGGCTGGCTTGGCGGGCTCATCTTCCACACTGATCTGAGCGGATTCTTCTCGATCTCGACCTGGATTCTTGCCATCGTCGGTTCAATCATCGTGTTGCTTATCTACGGCATGATCACTGGACGCAAGGGATCCAAAGCCTAAATAGTATTTAGGCCAAAAGCACGACGGCGGCCCCGCACCCTAGCGAACGAGGGTGCGGGGCCGCCGTCGTGCTTTTGGCTATTTCTTTTTGCGGTCGAACAACAAAGCCAAGCCAATGGCTAACAGCCAAATATCTTTAGCCAGCGCGGTGTCTTGTGCGGTGGGACGGATCCCATCGGACTGCGTCATACCGGGAGTCTTCAAGTAGGTGTAGACCAAAGCTCCAGCAAAACCAGTGAGTGCCAAACCAACCAGCCGGCTAGGAAGAAATGGCAAGAGCAGTGAAGTACCCAAACCAATTTCCCCGTAGCTGAGGTATTGACCAAACTTTTCTGGCTCGATTTCCTTCAACTGAGGGAAGGCATTCAAAGCCATCTGCTGCAGCCCCGCTGCATGCTCGCCTTCGAGGCTGAGCTTACCGACGCCGGAATTGAGGATGAACGCACCACTAGCCAATCGCAGCGCCACATGCCCGAGTCTGATTCCCATGCTGGATCCTTTCGTGGGTCTTTCCTCGAACCTAGTGCTTGCCGCGATGAAAGGCCAGACCGGGTGTGGGTTTACTGCATCGCGCCGTCGTAATCCGGCAATTTATAGGTCTTTTCTGCGTATCCGCCGTCGAGATCGGTTTGCCGATCGCCCACATTGGCGATGATGGTGTAACCGCGCTCCTCAATATCTTGGCGACTGGCGGTTTTGAATTCCTGCACCGGAATCCGGTGGTCACCGGTCTGGTGATAGATCTCAAAAACCGGGTAGCCGACCTTGGTGAGTGACTTCTTGGTCGAGGTGTTGCTGGTACGGTCTCCGTCGTAGCGACGGTTGCTGACGAAGAACACCTTGACGCCAAGAGAATCAGCCGTCTGTGCCAGTTCTAACGAGGATCCGATCGCCGGAATATTGCGACGGTCGATGGCAAAGTCAGTAGCCAAGGTTATGTCATCGATGTCGAAGACAACGGCGAGCTTCTCGTCTGAGGCCTTGTTATTTACTCGATTCTGTACATAGTCCAGCGAACCATCGAGGACGTCGTCTACATCTTTAAGCCAATCAGCGGGGTGGATGCCCTTGAAATCTTGCATGCCCTCGGTGGAACTGGCTGCTTCGGCGCTTGCCGCTAGCGGGATGCTTGCTGCGCCCAAACCCAGGGTAAGGGTTGCGGCAAGCAGAGCGGCGCCGACTTTTCGTGGACCCGGGATGATGCTCATATGCTTCTCCAATCGCGAAATGGCTTCTTTGCCACCCGCAGTAAATCATCTTGAAATGCGACATGACAATGGTTGTTTGTGAAGCGTGACACACTACGTAAAATCACGAAATATACGACGTAATACCCAGGAAAATAGGCAATCTCCCAGGGAATTCTAGGTTGAAACAGCTATTGGAATTCTTGCAGCTCAAACTGGTTGGCGCGCAGTGGAGTGCTCATGAATCACGGCTTGATAGTGCGCGGTAAGTTGGCCACAAACGGTATTCCACGTTCGGCCTTGCACACTGCGATAGGCCGCATTCGCGAATGCGGATCGTTTTGCGTCATCGCCAATCAAGTCGAGCACATGGCCGCGTAATTGCGCCAGGTCGCCGGGGTTGTAGAGTCAGCCGGTCCGTGAGTTATCCACGAGGTCCAGTGGACCGCCGCGGCCGGTTGCGAACACGGGCACTCCGGAGGCCATGGCTTCTTGAATCGTTTGGCAGAAGGTCTCAAGTTCGCCTGGATGCACGAACAAGTCAAAGTCGGCCACCGCGTGTGCCAAATCGTCGCCGCCAAGGAACCCAGCGAAATGGGCCTGTGGCAGTTGTTGTTCCAGCTGACTGCGCAGCGGGCCGTCGCCAATGATGACCAGCTGGGTGCCTGGAATGTCCGCAATCGCGGCCAGATCGGCAACTTGTTTTTCGGCAGCGAGACGACCTAGGTAGCCAATGATTCGTTTGTTTTCAGCATTCGCCTGAATTCGTAGCACGCCATTGCGCTTTACCGGGTTGAAGCGTTCGGTATCCACCCGGCGACGCCATAGCTCTACTAGAGGAATGCCGTGCCCACGCAGCTGATTCAAAGCGAAGCTAGACGGAGCCAGCGTTCGAGTAGCCAGCAAATGAATATTTTCCACCCGGTTCCAGGCCCAGTTTTCCAAAAACGGCACGCCGTAGCGGCCAGCATAGGACGGAACCTCGGTTTGGTAGATGGCTACCGTAGGCAAGTTCAGCTGGGCGGCGGCTCTCGCTGCGCGCCAGCCCAGTTCAAAGGGTGAAGCCAAATGGACGACGTCGGGCTGGAAGTCGATCAGGATTCGTTTCATCCGATTGACCCAGCCAAAGGCGACGCGCAAGTTGGGGTAGCCAGCTAGCGGCAAGGAGGGCACCCGCAAGACCGGGAAGCCTTCCACCTCGTTTGGGGCGGTGGGGTCGGTGCTTGAGGGTGCCACAATCAAGGCTTCATCGCCCTGGCTGCGCAAATGCTGCAGCGTTTTGAGCAGGGAGTGGGTCACCCCGTTCATATTGGGCAGGAATGACTCGGCGAAAAGTACGATCCTCACAGTTCAATAGTGAGTGCCCAGGCTTGCGATTTGCTCCAAAAAGGGTTTCAGGTCGGGAAAGCTTAGATGAACATAAGCCGCCGCTGATCAGTCGAAGCGGGCACCTTCTGGCTTGCTTGACTGCAAAGTGAGTACGAAGACAATGAGTCCGCCGACGAATGGAATGAAGCTGAGGAATATAAAGCCACCGGACATGTTGGCGTCATGTAAACGGCGTACGAGTATTGAGAGGTTCGGGATGATGTGCGCGAGCACGAAAATGACCACGACGATCACAACGACCACGGTGAGCGGGCCCATCTCGGGAGACGACCTGCTGACGCTGCCGTAACGGCTAGAACTTGTTGCAGAGCTGAGAAAATCCAGGTAACAGGGCAGCACCGGGATGTATAAGGCGATGCCGATGAGGCTCAGATATAGCTGAGTCCACCAATATTCGCTGCGAGAAGCGCGGCCACGGAATGTGGCGTATTTTCCGTAGTAACGCTTGAGCGCGGTACCGAAGCTAGCACCAAAAATCGGATGGCTCTGCGGGTCAGTGTGAATCTGTGGGGCAGAGTAATACGACTCGCTCACGTAATTTACCTATCTGTTTGATTAACATTCGAAGCAGACAATTACGACAAAATGCAGCACAATGCTAGATCCAAGCCGAAGGGTTTGGCCGCGAAGTTGAGCTATTGCGGCGAGGCCCAGAGGGTAGCAAGCCGGATCATGGCACGATGGATCTAATGAGAATTACCAAGGGCCAAAGCGGCCAACGCGGCATTGCAATGCCCTTGTGGCTGCAAGGGGTCTTCGAATCTCTGCAGCTTTCGGTGATAGTCGCAGTGCTCGTCTTACTGCCTATCGGTGCAGTATTCCTTAGCGGCGGATTTGGGAATCCTGCGGCCGGTGAGGTGGCTCAACTCGGTGGACAAGCTTGGTTACTCATTCATGGTGTTCCGCTCAACCTCACCATGGCAGCGGGTGCTTCATCGGGTTCAGTGCAAAGTGGTGCGCTCACGCTAGTACCACTTGGTTTGGCGCTGATCCCCTTTTTCTTGGCTTGGCGCGCTGGCCGCAGGCTGGCCAGGGCATCGTATTCGGATCAATTGTGGCAAGCGCTCTTCGGTGCAGCGGCACTTTACGCGGTGCTGGGATTAGCTACTGGATACATTTGCCGGACCCAAGTTGCCTCGGCAGATTTAGCGCCGGCAGCTTTGATTCCGCTTATTCCGGTACTACTTGGTTTGGTCATTGGTGCACGCAGAGAAGCCGGCTCTTGGGGACGGCTGATCGGTGTCGATGCTGCTGAACGCATGGCACGGACAAGTCAAGTGTCGCGCTGGACAGGTTCATACTTATGGTCGGCAACACGCGCGGCCTTTTTGGCCGTGATTGTTGTTATGGGCTTAGCTGCTTTGCTTTTTGCGATCAACTTGGCCGTACATTGGGCTGATGTGGTGGCGGTGTACGAAGGCCTCAAAGCCGGGCCCATGGGCAGCGCAGCGCTCACCTTGGCCCAACTTGGATATTTCCCGAATCTTGCCGTCTGGACGATGGCCTGGTCATCTGGTTCTGGATTCGCCTTAGGCGTTGGCTCAACAGTGGGACCGCTTGGCACCGTGGTGGCACCGATTCCGGCGATCCCCATTCTTGCAGCACTACCGGTTGGCCAGCTCAGTTGGGGAGTGCTTGCCTTAGTCCTGCCTATCGGGGCAGGAGTCGTCGCTGGTTGGTGGTTCTTGCGTGAGGGCGAGAATCACTTTGACGACTGGCTTTCAATCAGAATTCATCAACGCTGGCTGAGCGCGAGTCTGTCCACTATCGGACTTGCCGCGGTCATTGGCGCTGCAACAGCAGTATTTACCGGCATTCTCGCTTGGCTCTCGCAAGGTTCTGTTGGCATTGGTCGGCTGACCGATGTTGGTCCAGAAGCGCTTGCGACGGCAGCTTGGCTGGGCTGTGAAGCCGCAATCGGTGTGCTGATCGGATACGCAGTCGCCCCGTGGCTGGAAGGTGCCAGGCAACGAAAGTCCGTGCGTCAGGATTTCGATCCTTTTCAGGACCAAACGCACTGACCGGTTTCGCCTAGGATTCTCTATATGCGCATTCTCGCTTTGGTATCTGGTACCGGGTCCAATTTACAAGCCGTTATCGATGAAATGACGGCGGGCAAGCTTGACGTCGAAATAGTAGCGGTCGGGGCGGATCGGCAGAATACCTACGGAGTTGAGCGCTCCGCGGCGGCAGGCATCGAAACCTTTGTCGTTGACTTCAAGGCCTTTGCGCAACGCGCGGATTGGGACCAAGCGTTATTAGAAAAGGTCCAGTCGTATGAGCCTGACTACGTCGTCTCCTCGGGTTTTATGCGCATCGTTGGTGCGGAATTTATCAATGCTTTCCCGAAGCGCTATCTCAACACACACCCGGCGTTATTGCCTGCGTTCCCGGGTGCGCACGGTGTTCGCGATGCCTTGGCATATGGTGTCAAAGTGACAGGCTGCACCGTGATGTACGCCGATGCTGGCGTGGATACCGGGCCGATTATTGCCCAGCGCGCCGTCGACGTTTTGACCACAGATTCTGAAGAAAGCTTGCACGAGCGAATCAAAGTTGTTGAACGAGAACTGCTGATCCAAGTGTTGGCCGAGCTGAGTGCTTCTACGCAGTAGCCAAGCTGGCGTAGACGGCTTGAGATACCGCATTTCGCAGCGGACGCATCTCAGGACCATTTCGGCCCGGATGCACTCGATTAGTCAGCAAAACAATGCTGAGTTCTACACTTTGATCTACCAATAATGAGGTGCCGGTAAAGCCGGAATGCCCAAAGGCCTGATGCCCGAATACCGACATCCATTCCGGCTGGCCAATTTGCGGGCCTAGCCCTTGGCCAAATCCCAACTCACTGGTGCTGGAAGGGCCAAGGATGTCTGCCAGCTGATCTCGATGCATTTCATCGGCAAGCTCACGGGGCAAGATTCCTGGTAAGCCAAGCCGCAGGGCTTCAGCAAAGACACTCAGCCCGTTCGCGGTGGCGAACATGCCCGAATTGCCTGCGGGTCCAGCTGCCTTGGCGGTCAAGGACCACGCGGCTTCATCACTGACAATGCCGCGAATCATGCCTCGGTAATACTCGGGCTGAAACTCGGTTGCCGCACAATTGTCCACAAGCGGTGTTGCCGTCAATCCGCTGGTCGGAAGCTTAGCTAACACACGTTCTTGGACCAACGAAGCCCACGGCTTAGCGGTGCGCGATTCGCAGAGTGCCATCACGGTGTTGTAGCCGAAACAAGAGTATGCGTTGCGACTTCCGGGTTCAGCTTCTAACTGCGCATCGAGTAAATTGGCCAGCAACTGATCGCGGTCAAAATGTGGATGCTCTGCGACGCCGGATCGCCAGCCAAGCCATTCGCTAGCTAAGCCCGAGGTATGGCTCAGTAAATGCCGCAAGGTAACTTTGGATTTTGGTCCCGACCGATATTGCCGCAAAATTCTGCCGATCGGCTCGTCCAGAGCCAAGTCCCCATCGGCCACTAAAGATAACGCGGTAACCGCGGTGAACAATTTGCTGATCGAGGCTAGATCGTAGAAAGTCGAGGTCGTCGCGGGAAGTCGATCAGCTACCGGCAATTCAATGCCGTGGGCATTGAATTGGACGGCGTCTCCAACCGTAATATCTACCACGGTCTTGCCCTGGACCAACACTTGGCAGCCACCGTCCGTAGCAGAACCTGCCGAACCGACCGGCGTCGCTGAGTAATAGCCCCAGGCCCCGTTTTGTTCGGTAATGACGCCACCCACTTTGGGCTGAGTAGCGAATGGCTCAAACTTATCCGAGCGGTACGCTTCAAGGGAGTTGGGGTAATACAGCACATTGACCGCAGCGCTATTTTACATCATCTCTTGTGCCTTCTGCACCAATTCACTGCGCTTGGTCTGATCCAACTCGGTGTGCTGAGCTTTGATCAATGCATCAAGTTCTGGAATGCAGAGACCGTTTTCCGACGTTCCACCGGTGCCGTCCGCATTTGGCAGTGCTGAGCACTGGTTGATTGACAGCTGATAGTCGGGATCTGGTCCAATATTCCAGCCCGTGAAATACATATCAACGTTGCCAAGGATCGAATCGTCATTCACCTGGACATTGGACTTCATCTCAGGGGTGACCGTGATGCCAATGTTCTTCAGCCACTTCGTGACGAAATCGATGATTTGTTGATGCGTTCCGTCGGTATTGCGGCCCAGTAGCCGTAATGTCAGCGATTTACCAGTCTTATCAAGTCGCACGCCGTCAGCGCCCTTAACATAGCCGCTCTCATCGAGCAGCTTGTTCGCGGCATCCGGATTAAATTTCAGCGGCAGGTCAGAGTTTTTCCAGTTGTACAGGGAATAGCTCGCTGGAACTTCACCGGTTGACTCGACGCCCTGACCGTTGAGAACTTTGTCTAGCAAAGTCTTGTTATCCATGCCCATCAAGATGGCCTTGCGTAAATTGAGATCCTGCAAGGCCGGGTTGCCATCTCCCATCAAGGTGCCGTCTTTCGCACGGGTGCCAATGTTGAGCGCAATTCCTACGTATCGACTACGTCTTACCCGAGTTTGTGGTGATTCCGGGCTGGTCTTTCAATGCCTCGAATTGAGTCGCGGTTAGCCGACCAACCACATCGACTTCGCCCGTTTTCAAGGCCTGTACCGCGGCGTCAGAGTTCTTATAAGGCACCCAAATGAGGCCATCAACCTTGGCTTTTCCCAACCGGTAATTGGGGTTAGCTTTCATCGTGACACCGGCGGATTTGTCATAGCTTACGACCACAAAAGGTCCTGATCCGACGTCGTCTTTGTCATTAGCGAATTTGCTAGGATCAGCCGCTTTTGACCAGATGTGTTCTGGCATGATCGGCAACTGGCTACCCGGGTTTGGTGCTTGAGCGTTCTTCAGCGTCATGACCAGGGTTTGTGCGTCTTTGGCGACAACGCTTTCGACATTCTCCACGAGTGTGCCGTTCGCTTGCTTGAGCGCATCGTTGGACTGAATCGAGCTGAAAGTCCATTCCGTGTCTTTTGCCGTGATGGGTTGGTCGTCAGACCATTTTCGGCCCTCTGGCATATGGAAGGTCCAGACTTTGCCATCGGTGCTGGTATCCCATTTATCGGCCATGGCTGGAACTAGTTCATTATTGGCGTCGTAGCCGGCCAAGGTTTCGTATTGCAGCGCCAAGACGCTCTGGGCCGAACTCGCGATAGACGTGAAGTGATTCAACGTATCGACTTCACCAGGCATAGCAACTTTGAGCGTGCTGGTCTTGCTGCTGTCGCTGGCATCCGCGGCGTTCGACGGCTTAGCTTCTGCCAAGGGGGCTGCGATTACGGCGATGCCCAATAGGCTCGCAGCAAACCGGAACTTGGGCTTGGAAGCTGCAGATCTCATTCGCCAACCTTTCGATTCGTTGGCGTTGATGGATGGTCGTGCTGACATAGTAGTCCCCTTAGCAGGTTCGCCGTTCTGGTGTCACGGCGGAACGGTGGGTCGCGACGATGATCTGAGATCGGGCAGTTTTGCGGATAGCGGAGGCAACGGTTAAGAAAATCGCTTTCCGAAACAATATCGTCTCAGATTTTGCGGGGAAACCCGACCAATGGCTATTCGGCGTGAAGTGCTTGGCTCAATCGGCCGTGATTCTGAGCAAGTACCTTGACGGCCTCAGTAGCGCTAAAACCGGCCAGGATCATCAAAATCGCGACTTTTACTGAGCCACTAGCCGCAGTCAAAGCCGATTGCGCGGCTAGCAAATCAGCTCCGGTGGCTTGAATGACTGTTCGTTCGCTGCGGGCCCGCAATTTTGCGTTGGTTGCCTGTAAATCCACCATCAGGTTCCGATAGGTTTTTCCTAATCGAATCATAGTGATGGTGCTAATCATGTTCAGGACTAATTTTTGGGTGGTGCCAGCCTTCAGCCGAGTGGAACCCACCACGAATTCGGGACCGACCTCAATATCAAGGGCGAAATTTGCCTGCTGACCTAGCGGGGAACTGGCGTTGCACGAAAAGCCGATAGTCAGTGCGCCACGGGCTGATGCTGCGTCAAGGGAGCCCAGTACGTAGGGTGTGCGTCCAGATGCTGAAACGCCAAGCACTGAGTCCAATGGCCCAAGCTTCAGCTCGGTGAGATCTTTTTACCGGCATCCGCATCGTCTTCAGCGTTTTCTACCGCGTTACGTAGCGCAAAATCGCCGCCGGCAATAATGCCCAGCACCGTTTCAGGCGTAACCCCAAAAGTTGGCGGACATTCGCTTGCGTCCAAAACACCTAACCGACCTGGAGTGCCAGCACCCACATAGATCAGTCGGCCTCCTTGCTCCATTCGTCCAGCGATCTGGTCAATGATTTCTGCGATCAGCGGCACTGCGTTTGCAATAGCGGTTGGCACTACGGAGTCTTGCGCATTCATTGCTGTGGCCAGCTCCAGGGTGCTCAACTGGTCCAAATCTGAAAGATCAGGGTTCCCAGACTCCGTGACCAGAGTGCTGAGCTCGTTTCGGAGGCTGGCCTGCTGATCTGGCTCGGTCATCGACCTTGGCTCTCGGCGGCATTTTCCAAGGCATCCACTTCACGAAGCAGGATCTGGTGCGCCCGTTCTGCTGGCAAGCCGGTCATCACCATCAAAATCGCGACCTTTGTTGAGCCGTCCGCAGCAATCAACATCTTGGCTGAATCTATTGCGTTTAGGCCGGTGGCCGTCATAAGAGTCCGTTGTTTGCGACTAAATGCAGTCTCATTTGTTGAACGCAAATCACCAGTTTGGATCTCGGTAGCTGTGCCGAGCCTGGCTATGCAGACCGCGCTGATCAAATTCACGATCATCTGTTGCACGGTCAGATGGAAATCGGGTAAGCGAGGATCCGCCTCGGCAGCAGCTAAAGGCAACGCCAGCAACATCTCGTCCTCGTTTGCCGAAGTGCCCGTCGAAATACCAGCTGTGCTGTTGCAGACTCGGACGGTAAGGGCCCCGGATCGGAGTGCTGATTTCATCGCGGCGTCGAGATAGGGCGACTCCTGTGCACCGGAAATGCCGATCAGGCAGTCTTGCGAAGTCAGCTCCAGTGCAAGCATGTCTGCTGCGCCGGCGAGCTGATCCTCTTCTGCGCTGGCGGCTGGTATTGCTGACAAAAAATCTGAAGCTGAAAAAGTCTGCGAGATCGTTTCCGTGGCGGAACCCAGCTCGGAACTTTGCTGGGATAGCAGACGAAATTGGCCGTGATGAGCCTCGGAAAGGTAGATCAAGCGACCAAAGTTGCGCAGCCGCGGCACGATTCAGTCGATTGCCACCGCCACATTGTGGCCTGCATCCTGGATCGCCGCAGACGCGGCAGCTGCACTTCCGTTGAGCGCCTTGACTAATTCTGCGGTCCCAAGCCCGGTCAGATTCACCAGATGAGCAGAACTGAGCTCAGCCATAAGCTGTTCGAGTGCGGCGCGTGACGCAGTACTGACCTCTGTCATGAATTGCCTCTCGAGGGCACAGTTGCCCTTCGAATGATGTGGGTGAAAATTTTCTACACTAGATTACGCCATCATGTAAATTTTGGAACTATCGTGTTCGTCACTTTTTTCCAGAGATACCTTCGAAAATCGTGCCAAATGCGCTGCGCAAGTTCGGCTTCGCTGATGGCCCGATATATTCCGGCTAAGCTGATCGTGGGGGAGAAAGGTCGAAGATGACAGATTTCCAGGCTCTGGTTAGCGCACATTTAAACGAACTGACCCCAGCGGCATACCGGGTTGCGTCCGTGATTACGGACAATTTGGGCGAGGCGGTCAATCTGACCATCTCAGAGCTCGCGGTCAAGGCAAAAACATCGGAACCCACCGTGTTGAGGGTTTGCCGAGTCCTCGGATTTAAGGGTTATCCGCAACTGCGCCTAGCGCTCGCCTCTGAGATAGGCCGGATCGCCGGAGCCGAAGAAGGACTGGGGCTTCCTGAGACCGCCTTGCATCCTCATGATTCTCTTGCTGACGTCGTCGCAAAGGTTCGTTTTAACGAAACTAGAGGAATCGATCAGACACTGGCCGCGGCCGATCTGGACAATCTGAATACCATTGCGACAGTGCTTGACGGCGCGGAGAAGATTCATCTTTACGGCGTGGGTGCAGGGGATTTGGTCGCCAAGGATATGTACTACAAACTTTTCCGCGTTGGCCGCCAGGCCGCGGTTTATACCAACCCGCATGATGCGCTGATGGGAGCGGCGCTCATGGGTAAACGTGATGTGGCGATGGCGTTTTCGCACAGCGGAACTACGGTGTTAACGCTCGATTTCATCACTACCGCGCAGAAAGCGGCGCTAAAACCGTTGTGCTGACAAATGCGCCTGGTTCACCTTTAGCAATATCTGCCGATTTCAGCATGCGGACGGAAGTGCGTGAGTCGCCATTCCGCTCGGGAGCGATGTCTTCTCGTCTAGCTCAGCTTGCCTTGGTTGATTGCATATTCATCGCTGTTGCCCAGCGTCGCTATGACGATGCTGCCCATGCCTTGGAGCTCACCAGGGAAGTAGTCCTGCCAGCGCAACGGCGTGATTTCTCGCTTTGACGGGCGTTCTTCCCTTGATTTAGAGCACTGGCACTGCTGATTTTTGGAAATAGCCTGCCACTTCTTGTGCGCTAATCTGGGAGGAACCGAAGGCGGTCACCGTGATCGCTGGCGGCGTTTGAACTGGGCGCAGACCGGCATTGAGGCAAATCAACTTTGGGTTCAGCGCAGCAAGTCGAGAAAGTTCACGCCATTGTCTGGAGCCATCCTCCAAAGAATCAGCAATTACGACGTCGGGCACATCAGCTTCGACCAGCTCAAAGTACTCGGCGAATGCGGTATGGAAAAAGCTACCCGCGGCGCCGATGGCCAAATTTTGGTCACCGCGAAGATCCCGCAAAGAAATTCGTTTGGCAGCAAAAAGTGATTCTGACAGCGGTGCATTGCTCCACAGCACGCTTTCGGCAACGTCAACCCAGTCCGGATCTTCGGTGGAATTGTTGACGCTGTGCGGATTTTCCGTAGCTAAGGCAATCCGGGTGGCTAGCGATTGATTGCGCTGGTAGGCAGCTTTGAGCCGTTCACGGGGGAGTGCACCACTTTGGACGGCGGCAAGCAGAGCATCACGGACCTCCAAATAATCGGTGCGATCAGGCTCGGGGTCGGCCGACGCTCTTGGATTAGCCGGGTTGCCGACGCAGAGCAGGTCAGTACCGGCCAATATTGCTTTGACCGCGCCAGCTCCGGAACCGACTGTTTCTCTGATTGCCGCCATATCGAGTGCGTCGGTGATGATTACGCCGTCGAACCCGCTTTCGCGCAGCATCTGCAACGTTGAGGAATTAGTGGTGGCCGGTTCCTCGCCAAGGTCGGCTAAGACGATATGGGCGGTCATAACAGCCTCGACGCCGGCCTCGCTCGCAGCTTGAAACGGCGGCAGATGCTGCTCGCGTAGTTGAGCCACATCGAATTCCAGCCGAGGCAACCCAAGGTGAGAATCTGTGTGCGTATCCCCGTGGCCGGGAAAATGCTTGGCGCATGCGGCAATTCCGGTTTTTTGAATCCCACGAACCATGGCAGCAGTGTGTCGGGCGACTAAACCGGTGTCCGCGCCAAACGACCGGACGCCGATAACGGGATTTGCCGGGTTGGTATTGACATCGGCAACCGGCGCAATCGCCAGGTTAATGCCGCTTTGCCGGCAGAGCCGTCCGATGGCTGTGCCGGCGGCTTCGGTCACAGCTAGCTCGTCGCGTCGGCCAAGAACTGCGGCACCCGGAAGCTGCGAACCGTGTTCGGTCTGTAAGCGGGTAACATTGCCGCCCTCTTCATCGACGCCGATAATTGCCGACGGATTGAGCGTGCGGATTTGGGCTGACAAATCCTTCAGCTGTTTGGCGGATTCGATGTTTTGCCGAAAATATACGACTCCCGCTAAGCCGTCACTGAGCGCGTCATTGAGCCAATCGGGCACACTACTACCCAAGAAGCCGGGCCAGATCACGCCATTGACTTCGCGCAGTAGATTCTCAGAGGTCATCCGCCGAACTTATGTGCCGCTCGCGAGGCTGTCAATTAGGCGGCAACAAGTTTGCCATATCCTTTCGGGTTTTATCTCAGCAAGCTCCGATATGGTTTGGCGATGGGTGAGATTCAGGTTCCGGGCGGCACTTTGCCAAGACCGCGTACTGTGCCGGTGAACGGTGCCAACATTGCCGTGTTTGAATTTGGCTTAGAACCCGGGCCAGGCGTGCAGACCGTGCTGCTAATGCACGGGTTTCCGGACGATCATCGCTTGTGGTCCCCGCTCATCGGCGAGCTGGCCGAGGATTTCCATCTCGTTGCTTATGACTCCCGTAACGCCGGCAAGTCCTGGGTAACCGTCGGTGGCTTGGCACCCTTTGTGATTGAGCACCTTGTCGACGATGTTTATGCGGTTCTCGATTCAGTCGGCGTGGACAAGGCGCATATTGTGGCGCACAACTGGGGCTCAGTCCAAGCCTGGTCAGCAGTGCGCGATGAGCGAGCGCCGAAGCGAGTGCAGTCTTTGCTTTCGGTCTCGGGGCCAGATTTGCGACATTATCGACATTGGCTGAAGCGCACGCTGAGTAACCGGCAAACCCGCCTTCAAGGCCTAGGACAGTTGGCTAAATCTTGGTACATCCTGTTTTTCCAGCTGCCTAAGCTGCCAGAAATTATGCTGCCCAAGGTGATCTCTGGACTCCGCACGGGCGTGCAGGAAGACGGGCTGGGTACCAATGCAGCACGCGGGCTCGCTCTGTATCGGGCCAACACCGGGATACGAAAGGTTCGCACGTCCGAGTTTTTGCCAGCTGCCAGGGCCAAATTGCAACGCAGTACTAAGGTGCCAGCGCTTTTGGTGCAGCCCATCCAAGATCGATTCGTCTCGGTAGACCTTGCCCAGGGAGTGCACGAGTGGGCGCCCCATACCGACACGTTGCCAGTTCACGGTGGGCATTGGTGGCCAGCAAGTCATGCGCCCGAACTAGCCAGAATTACCAAGGACTGGATTGGATCGCATTCTGCTGCTGCCGACGTGGCATAAACTTACTGGGTATCCCACCGAAAATTCTGCGGCCCAGTCAAGGCGCTTTGCAGATCACCCCACGGAGATTTTTGTGACATCTGTGCAGTTTGACCTGATCCCCATCCGCAGAGCGCTCATCTCGGTCTATGACAAGACTGGCGTTGAAGAATTAGCCGCGGGTCTGCACGCCGCAGGTGTGGTGATTGTCTCCACTGGCAGCACGGCAGCTCGGCTGCGCTCAGCAGGTATCCCAGTGACCGGGGTTGAAGAGGTTACTGGCTCGCCGGAGATGCTCGACGGCCGGGTGAAAACTTTACACCCCCGCATTCATGCAGGCATTTTGGCGGATCGACGCTTGTCGGACCATGTGCAGCAGCTCTCTGACCATCAGATCGATGCTTTTGATTTGGTCGTGGTGAATCTTTACCCCTTCGTTGAGACGGTTCGATCCGGCGCTGAGCAGGACGCAGTCGTCGAACAGATCGACATTGGTGGTCCCTCTATGGTGCGTGCTGCGGCGAAGAACCACGCTTCAGTGGCGGTTGTAGTAGACCCAGCGCGTTATGTCGACGTCGTATTGGCCGCACAGCAGGGCGGCTTCAGTTTGGCCGTGCGTCAGCAGCTGGCAGCTGCGGCTTTTGCGCATACCGCTGCCTATGACACGGCAGTTGCCTCGTGGACGGCGGCCCAATTTGGCGACGGCACTGATCCTGCGAACAACTGGCCGCCGTATGCGGGCCTGGCGTTGGAACGATCGGAAGTGCTCCGATACGGCGAAAATCCGCACCAAGCTGCCGCGCTTTACGTAGACAAGGCGGCCGCGCCCGGTATTGCCCAGGCGGATCAATTGCACGGAAAAGCCATGAGCTACAACAACTTTGTTGACGCTGACGCCGCGTTGCGGGCCGCCTTCGATTTCAGCGAACCCGCAGTGGCGATCATCAAGCACGCAAATCCCTGCGGCATTGCCGTCGCTTCGGCAGATGCGGTCGATCCGGTCGCCGAGGCACACGCCCGGGCACACGCCTGCGACCCGATGAGCGCTTACGGTGGCGTGATCGCGGTCAATCGTCCGGTGACCGCCGGGCTGGCGGCAAATCTAAAAGGTGTTTTGACCGAAGTCATTATTGCGCCGTCCTTTGAACCAGAAGCTTTGGAAAGGCTGCAACTGCGTCAAGACATTCGACTCTTGACCCTTCCAGAAGGTTACAGTCGGGATGCCGCGGAGTACCGCCAAGTTTCCGGTGGGGTTTTGGTACAGATGGCGGATACCATTGAAGCCGAAGGAGACAACCCGAGCAATTGGACACTTGCGGCTGGTGAAGCGGCCGATGAAGCTACATTGGCTGATTTGACCTTCGCCTGGCGCGCAATTCGGGCGGCGAAGTCGAATGCGATTCTGCTAGCTCACGACGGCGCTGCGGTAGGCGTTGGTATGGGACAAGTTAACCGGGTGGATTCTTGTAAATTGGCGGTGGAGCGGGCGAATACCTTGGCACTTGATGCCGACGGAAACCCGATTGAACGTGCTCGCGGTGCGGTTGCTGCTTCGGATGCTTTCTTCCCTTTTGCTGATGGCTTGCAAATCCTGCTCGATGCTGGAGTTCGTGCCGTGGTGCAGCCAGGTGGGTCAAAGCGCGACGACGAAGTGATTGCCGCAGCTAATGCTGCTGGTGTGACGTTGTATCTGACGGGCGCGCGGCACTTCTTCCACTGATCTTTGAGCCGTACTGCGGTTTAAAGAGGTTTCCTGTGGCACAGTTGTGAATTTGCGATTATGGTTCTCTATATCGCAATTCATCGTGGTTAGCCACCGTATCTAGGGGACTTCTATGTTCAGTACCGTTTTGCCTGCGTTCAGGATGACTGACGATTTCACTAACCTCATGATCCTGGCGTTGTTCATTTTCGGTGCCCTGATGGTGATCTCCGCGCTGCTGCCCAAAATCCCAGTTGGTGGGCGTGTGGCCGGAATCTTGCTGGGCCTGGGCTTCATTGGTTATGGAATTTACGTCAATCTGCCCAGTACGCGAACCGTATGGGTTGGGCTGCCACTGCTCATCGTGCCGGTCGTGGTGCGCGTCTCTAATATTTCGGCTTCGGTCAAGGGGCGTAAACTAGTAGTTCAGTCGGTAGACCATGGGCCGCAAGGGTATTACCCGCCGCAACAGCAGTACCCTAACCAAGCAGCACCGCAATTCCAGGGCCAGAATCAACCGCAAAATCCCGCACCGCAGGGTTACCAGACGCCGCAGGCTCAACAGCCGCCGCAGCAATACCAGCAGCCGACTGATCCGACCGTGTAGCAAAATCGTGATCTGCGCTTTCTAGCAGCCGCATTAGTTTGGAGCTATACTGGATTAACTGGGCAGGCGGTAGCTGCTTGTTCGCCGATGTCAGGAGTGCATCATGCGTTACACCGAAGTAGTTAGCACGCCGATGGATCTTTCCGGAATCTGGATCGGCATCGCCATCGTGGCGGTAGTCGGGCTCCTCGCTCTGTGGTTTCTGGTCATCCAACCCAGAATTTCGCGCAAACGCGTGCTGAGTCACCAGGAGAAAGCCTTGCAGCTGGCTACTGATTCTGGCCGCGAGTCCGGCGATAAGTATGTGAATGAGAGCGCGGTGCGCAATAGCATGGCGCGCAGTTCAGGTCCGTTGGGCAACAGCTAACGTCCTCGCTTAAAACTATGTCCCGCTGAGTCAGCATGCTCAGTGGGACATAGTTGTTTTATCCCGCTGAACTGGCCAGCTCACCGGGATAAAATTGCTGGGATAAATTTGCCGCCGCAATGCGGAAGAAGCCGTTAGGCGAACCTCGCTGAAGCGCTGTCCAGAGTAGCGACGTCTTCAACAGTCAGCTTGAGGCTGGTTGCGGCGAGCAAATCGGGCAGTTGCTCCACGGTTCGCGCCGACGCGAGTGGGGCAGCTACTGCTGGCTTAGCCAGCAACCAAGCGAGCGCCGTCGTCGTGATAGTTGCATTGTGGGATTCAGCGATAGAACTCAGCGCATCGATCACGCCAAGACCATCAGCGTTGAGGAACTTTTCGGCACCAGCCCCGCGAGGTGAGAGCGCAAAGTCTTCGGCAGAGTGGTACTTCCCGGTCAGGAATCCGCTGGCCAGCGAATAGTAAGGAAATACGCTGAGGTTGTGAGCTGAAGCTATCGGAGCCAAAGTCTGCTCAAAGTTCTTTCGCGCGACGAGGTTGTATTCCGGCTGAAGTGCAACGGGTAAGGCATATCCGCCCGCGTTCGCAATCTTCAACCATTCCGCGACTCGTTCCGACGAGTAGTTTGAGATGCCGATATAGCGAACTTTTCCAGCACGAACTAGGCCGTCTAATGCCGCCACCGTCTCTTCCAGCGGCGTTTGTACATCGTCGTAGTGTGCGTAGTACAGATCGAGGTAGTCGGTTTGCAGCCGCTGCAACGACGCTTCAGCTGCGGCCGAAACATTAGCAGCTGAAAGTCCTTTGAACTGAGGATGCTGGCTCAGTTTGGTGGCGATAACCACCTGATCACGATTGCGCCGCGCCGCATGCCACTCACCAATCAGAGTCTCGGATTCGCCGCCCGAATTTCCCGGAGCCCAGGCGGAGTAGACATCTGCAGTATCAATAAAATTACCGCCGCTGGACACAAAAGCATCCAAGACATTTTCGGACTGCGTTTGATTTGCGGTCCAGCCGAAAACATTGCCTCCTAGAGCTAATGGAAAGACGTCAAGGTCAGAAGTGCCGATGCGCGCCATTGTGTTGTTCCTCTCAAGAATCTGTGTGGGCCCGGTTGCGACAACCCGGCCGCTGGCCGAATATTCCCGTATCTGGGAAATTGACAGCTGACTTGAAGCTCGCCGTCAAGGAAACGGATTTAGTACGGCACAACGGCTCGTGGCATAGTGGGAGGTGGAGAATTCCCTGACAATATCTGGGGCCCCCTTACCCGTCCGGCAGATTTGACCTGTAATGCACGGTCGCGCGTCTGCCAGGCCCCTTAGCAATGAGGAGAACTGTAGTGTCTGAAGGTTCTGTAGCGTACAAAATCAAGGTAGTTGGCCCCGTCGTCGAACTCGACGGCGATGAAATGACTCGTATCATCTGGAAGTTCATCAAAGACCGCCTGATTCACCCGTACCTTGACATTGATCTGCGTTATTACGATCTGTCTATCCAGAACCGGGACGCCACCGATGATCAGGTGACCATTGATGCTGCGAACGCCATCAAAGAGCACCACGTTGGCGTCAAGTGCGCCACAATCACCCCGGACGAAGCCCGCGTAGAAGAATTCGGCTTGAAGAAAATGTGGGTTTCCCCGAACGGGACCATCCGCAACATCTTGGGCGGCGTCGTATTCCGCGAGCCGATCATCATCTCTAACATCCCGCGCCTGGTGCCGGGCTGGAACAAGCCGATCATCATTGGTCGGCACGCTTTCGGTGATCAGTACCGCGCCACCAACTTCAAGGTTCCCGGTCCGGGCAAGCTCACCATGAGCTTCGAGCCGGCAGATGGCTCCGAGCCGATGAAGTTTGACGTCGTCAGCTACCCGGAAGCGGGCGGCGTGGCCATGGGTATGTACAACTTCACCGATTCGATCAAGGACTTTGCCCGGGCTAGCTTTGCTTACGGTCTGCAGCGCAACTACCCGGTGTACCTCTCCACCAAAAACACCATCCTGAAGGCCTACGACGGCCAGTTCAAGGATCTGTTCCAGGAGATCTTCGACAACGAGTTCAAGGATCAGTTCGACGCCGCAGGTCTGACCTATGAGCACCGCTTGATCGATGACATGGTTGCCTCCGCGATGAAGTGGGAGGGCGGCTACGTCTGGGCTTGTAAAAATTACGACGGCGATGTGCAGTCAGACACCGTGGCACAGGGCTTCGGCTCACTCGGCTTGATGACTTCAGTACTGATGACACCGGATGGACAGACGGTTGAAGCTGAGGCTGCTCACGGCACTGTGACCCGTCACTACCGTCAGCACCAGCAAGGTAAGCCCACCTCGACCAACCCGATCGCGTCAATCTTCGCTTGGACTCGCGGTCTCATGCACCGCGGCAAGATCGATAACACCCCCGAGGTAATCGAGTTTGCGGAGACCCTTGAAGACGTCGTTATCAAGACTGTCGAGTCCGGCAAAATGACCAAGGACCTCGCGCTCTTGGTCAGCCAGGACCAGGCGTTCTTGACCACCGAGGACTTCTTGGCAGCTTTGGACGAAAACCTTTCGGCACGCTTGGCTGGCTAATTCCTTGGCTGGCTAGTTCAGCGAGCCGACTAGCTCTGCTCAGTTTACGGACGGCGCTTCCCTGTGGGGAGGGATCGTTTTCGTTTGCGTGACTCTGCATGACGTGGGAGAACATTTTCTGAGGTAATCCTAAGGTTTCCTTGAAAAGATGTTGCGTCAGCACGGGCGGGTGCTTGTATTTGACACCCTACGAAAGGTTCTATCGTGGCCACTAACGACCACTTGACCGCAAGAAATCCGTTGACCACCCAGCTTGGTCTGACAATTCTGCGGGTTTTTCTCGGCGCCATGTTGACAATCCAAGGCACGCAAAAAATCCTCGCCGGTCCGCAGGGATGTGTCGCCAACTTTCAGGCGATGGGAGCTCCTTTGCCTGAGATCTCCAGCTGGCTAGTAATTCTTGGCGAATTCGGCCTAGGCATCGCGTTGATCTTCGGCGTGTTTACCCGAGTTGCTGGCGGACTCGCTGCTTTGATGATGTTTCTGATCTGGCTTGCTACTGCAGCAGGCGATCCGCTCTTTACCGACGCGCCCGGGATTACTGCCGGATCACTTTGGTTCTACTTTGTGGCGGCTCTGGTTTTGGCATTCGCTGGTGGCGGTACGCTCTCTGTTGACAAGATTTTTGCTGCCATCACGGCCAAGGGGCGGGGGCATGCGGCGTTCGAGGAGCCACAAACCGTTACGGTTTGAGTACCTGAGATGCCGTAAATCGATGAATTTGCCCAGGATGAGCGCGGTTCTGGTGGCAGCCGAAAAATACCGAATTTAGGTCAGTTTTGACCATCAAAGCAACCGCTTGTTTTAAAACTGGAAACAAGCGGTTGCTTTTTGTCGTGAAAGGTTGCACAATCACGTGATGTAGATCACATTTGGTAACGATTTTGCCTAAAATTCGTTACCTGAATTTTCCACCTAAAGTATGTCCAAAAATAGCTAATTGGCTTTAGTGTTCTGGATCATATTCGGTATGAGGCCGGGCCAACCCGCACGCCTGCCCGTACCGCTGTTGGGAAGGGAAATTGATGAACCGGAAGAAAGTTCTTTCCACTATCGCGGTAGTGGTAACAGTTGGATTTTTGATGAGTTCTTGTGCAAATCAAGCTGCTACACCGGGGGATAGCAGGGCCTCTGGCGGCGGGAAAGTGAATATCCCGTCAATCTCCAAGGTCGATATTCCGCCGAACGCCCCGTCTCGCCTAAGGGCGATGGCAAGGCTACGTGCCCGGCAAACACCACACTCGCGTACATCGGCGCCGAGACCGGCCCGAATGCTCAATTGGGTATCAACATCTACAACGGCATTCAGCTGGCGATCAATCAGCATAACGAAAACAACCCTGGCTGCCAGGTGAAATTCAGCAAGTATGACACTGAAGGTTCGCCGGATAAAGCCAACGGCCCAGTTACCCAGGTGACCACGCAGGCGGACGTCATCGGCGTCGTCGGCCTGCCGTTCTCGGGTGAGTCAAAAGCGACCGGAAATATCTTTGAACAGGCCGGACTGGTGCATATCACCCCGTCTGCTACCGCTCCAGTTTTGACTACCAAAGGTTGGACGACGTTCTTCCGTGGCTTGGGTAATGACTCGGTGCAGGGACCAGCAGCTGCCAAGTTCTTAACGGGAAAACTGCAAGCTAAAAAGGTTTTCGTTGTGCAGGACGATTCGGAATACGGCATTGGCCTGGGCACCGCAGTCTCCAGCGAACTGAGCAAAGACAACTTGGCAGGAACTGAAAAGGTGACCACCGGGCAGAAGGATTTCTCCGCGGTGATTTCCAAGATTCAGACCGCCAAGGCTGACGCGGTGTTCTACGCCGGTTACTACGCTGAGGGTGCACCATTTGACCAGGGTCTGGTCAACAAGGGCTGGGAAGGCACTTTTCTTGGGCCCGACGGCGTCAAAGATGACCAGTTAATCAAGCAGGCCGGCGATGCGTCCAAGAATGCCTACTTCACTTGCCCTTGCATTCCGGGCGAGTTGATTCCGGACTTTGCCTCGTAGTACAAGAAGATCTCCAACGGCGTGGAGCCCGGAACGTATTCCATTGAAGGCTACGACGTCACCACTGTGCTGTTGGCCGGAATTGATGCTGGCAAGCAGACCTGAGCTGACCTGCTTTCTTGGGTCAAGTCATACGACAAAGATGGTCTTGCTAAGCACTACAAATGGAACGACAAAGGCGAGTTGGCCACACCAACCGTCTACGGTTACAAGATCGAAAACGGCAAGATTGCGCCGGTAGGCCCGATTAGCTAGCGGTCCTTGAAAAGGCTGTTGCGGGCCGTGATGGCACCGCAACAGCCCTTCAAGGGCTGGACTTGTCTCACCTACTCGGCATCGTCAGGACCACTCAATGCTCGCTACCTTAATCCATGCTGTCCCACAGCTAGTTCCAACCGACGGTGAATGGATCACCTTCGACGTCAACTCACTCGCTCAAAACTTTTGGAGCGTTACCTTCGACGGCCTGACCTTCGGCGCAATTTATGCGCTCGTGGCGCTCGGCTACACCCTGGTTTACGGGGTGCTCAATCTCATTAACTTTGCCCACTCAGAAGTATTCATTGTCGGCTGCTACGGTGTGGTTTTCACACTGACATCATTAGGCTTCGGTCCTTCTGCGCCGCGGCTCGACATTTGGTCAATCATTTTGAACCCCGTTCTGGCTATGGTCGTGGCAATGATCGCCTCGGCAGCGGTGGCCTACGTTTTGGAACGGGTCGCATACCGGCCGTGACGATGTTCAAACCGACACCGATATTCGAGGTGTTCGGTTCGATCATCGATTCTCAGCAAATTGTGATTGTCGTGGCGGCGGTGATCATGATGATCGTGGTCGACCAGTTCATTCGACGCTCACGCACGGGCCGTGGCATCCGTGCGGTAGCTCAGGATCCAGATACCGCAACCTTGATGGGCGTCAATAAAGATCGAATTATCGTCACCACCTTCATCATCGGCGGAATTCTCGCCGGAGCCGCTGCTTTGTTCTATGTCATGAAAGTGCCGTCCGGCGTCGTCTACAACGGCGGATTCGTCTTGGGAATTAAGGCATTCGCCGCAGCAGTGCTCGGTGGCATCGGTAACTTCCGTGGCTCTCTGCTTGGCGGGCTAGCCTTGGGGCTCATTGGCAACTACGGCCAAATCTTGCTCGGGAATTCACGATGGACCGACGTCGTCGCGTTCGTGGTTCTGGTCTTGGTGCTCCTGGTGAGACCGCAAGGAATTCTTGGCCAATCCCTGGGAAGGAGCAAAGCATGACTACCTCAACTAGCGGAATTGCCAGTAGCAAGAATCAGAAGCGCAAAGGTCTGTTTAGTGGTTTAGGCGAAAAATGGCGTTCGCTTTCGCGTCCGCAACAATGGCTCTGGCTGCTCATCGTCGTCGGCTTGGCTTATGCCTTGCCGGTGCTCAATCCACCAATCATCACTACTGAGCCGGGCAACAATTTTGCCTTGGCTTGTTTCCAGATGGCAGTTTTTGCGCTTGGTGCCGTCGGGTTGAACATTGTGGTGGGTAATACCGGTTTGCTCGATTTGGGCTATATCGCCTTTTTCGCAGTGGGTGCCTATACCGCAGCAATGTTGACTAGCCCGGATTCACCTTTTGTGAAGGTTCCGTATTTGTGGACCGTGCCAGTGGCCATGGCGGTGACGATATTCTTTGGCGTCATCCTCGGCGTGCCAACGCTGCGGCTGCGCGGTGACTACCTGGCCATTGTCACCTTGGGTTTCGGCGAAATTGTTCGAATCATGGCAACCATCATTCCGGCAATGCGCGGTCAGGTTGGTTTCCAGAACATTGGTCGCCCGCCAGGTAAAGATGCGTCCGGGGTGCCGATTTTTAGCAATTCCAATGGCACTCCCTGGTATTGGCTGACCATAACCGTGATCATTATTGTGCTGCTTTTAGTGGGCAACTTGGAGCGAAGCTGTGTTGGTCGTGCTTGGATTTCGATTCGCGAAGATGAAGATGCCGCCGAGATCATGGGCGTACCCACGTTCAAATACAAAGTCTGGTTCTTCGCATTAGGCGCAGGCATCGGCGGATTGGCCGGTGCGCTCTTTGCCGGGGCGAATGGCTTTGTAAACAACCAAAAGTTCGACGTGCAGACTTCAATCCTGTTCTTGGCTGCGGTAGTTCTTGGCGGTGCAGGCAACAAGGCTGGCGCGATCATTGGCGGCGCGGTGGTTGCCTATGTGCCGTTGCGCTTTACCGCGATTGCTGACTACAAATACCTGATTTTCGGCGCAGCACTTGTGCTGCTGATGATTTTTCGGGCGCACGGCTTGCTCGCAGCCAGATTGCAATTGCTGGCTTACGGCCGACGAGTTTATGAAAAGGTAGCCAAAAGACCTTCGCATTCAGCATCGGGGCCCGATTCACCAAGCCCCGACGGCGACCCGGAAGTCAAGGAGGCCAAAGCATGAGCGTCAGCCCAGAAAATGGCGCGATATCGGAAGCTGTCGCAGAACAAGTCGCCCCGGATCGTGAGATCGCCGTCGAAATCGGTGACAATCTGATTGAAGTGCAAAATTTGACGGTGAAGTTTGGCTGGTTGACCGCTTTGGACAATGTCTCCTTCAACATCAAACGTGGCGAGATCCTCGGTCTGATTGGCCCAAACGGTGCGGGTAAAACCACTTGCTTCAATGCCATGACCGGGGTTTATAAGCCAACCTCGGGCAAGGTGTTATTGGAGGGCTATTCGATTGGCGGCAAGCGTCGGCATAAAATCACCCGGCTGGGCTTAGCCCGGACTTTCCAAAACATTCGGCTTTTTATCGAGATGACGGCGTTGGAAAACGTTGTTGTCGGTTTGGACGCACGGCACCGGACGAGCGTTGTAGGTGCTCTTATTCGATCTCCTCGGCACATTAGAGAGGAGAAGTCCTCGATTGAACGCGGGATGGCGCTGCTGGAGTTTGTGGGCATTGCCGATCAAGCGAATTCACTCTCGCGGAATTTGCCCTATGGCTACCAGCGACGGCTGGAAATTGCTCGTGCCCTGGCGACGGATCCGAAAGTGCTGTGCCTAGATGAACCAGCGGCAGGCTTCAATCCCTCCGAAAAAGAGGAGTTGATGGGCTTGATCCGATCAATTCGCGACGACGGTTATACTGTGTTGCTGATTGAGCACGATATGCGGCTTGTTATGGGCGTTACTGATCGAATCGTGGTGCTGGAATTCGGTAAGAAGATTGCCGACGGCGCGCCGCACGAAATTCGTGACGATCCGAAAGTTATTGCCGCCTACTTAGGGGAGCCCGAAGATGACCTTGCTTGAGCTCAAAGAGGTCTCGGTGTTCTACGGACGGATCCAAGCGATTCACAATATGTCCTTCAGCGTCAATGAAGGCGAAATCGTTTCATTGATTGGGGCCAACGGCGCTGGTAAAACCACGACGATGAAAACCATCTCTGGGTTGCTCAACCCGACTAAGGGCAGCATCCTTTTTGAAGGCCAAGATATCACCAAGGTTAAACCGCATATCCGGGTGGTTCGAGGGATTTCGCAAGCGCCGGAAGGCCGCGGGATTTTCCCTGGCATGACGGTAGCGGAAAATCTGGACATGGGCGCATTCGGCCGAGCTGATAAATCAGGACTTGATGCGGACCTGGAACGAGTCTTTGATTTGTTTCCGCGCCTCAAGGAGCGCCGCAAACAACTGGGCGGCACCATGTCTGGTGGCGAACAGCAAATGTTAGCGATCGGTCGAGCACTCATGTCCGGACCCAAATTGTTGTTACTGGATGAACCGTCTATGGGTCTTGCCCCGCAGCTGATCCGGCAAATATTTTCGATTATCACCGAGATCAACAAGCAGGGCACCACGGTTTTGCTCGTGGAGCAGAACGCGAACCAGGCGTTGGCTCGAGCGGACCGAGCGTTTGTTTTAGAGACAGGCTCCATTACCCAAAGCGGCACGGGTAAAGAGCTGCTGGCTAACCCGGCGATCAAGGAAGCCTATCTTGGCGTCGCCTAGAAGCTAGCCATCGTTTACGGGGCAGTTGGTGCGCGTTTGCAAGACTTGCAGAGCGCACTAGCTGCCCCGCTGACGTAGATGACGTAGATGACCGCTAGTGGCGTCCGGCGCTATTGCAGGTCATGCGGATATACGACGCCTATTTGCGCGCGTACGCCGTCGAAAAATCGCATGATGTCGAGCGAGTCTTGCCAGGGCATTGTGGGACTTTGTTGCAGCTCGGCCTGGATGCATCGAGTGACTTCACGCAGTTCGTGGCTGTAGCCCCGCCAAGCAAGGGTAAATTCTTCGACTCGGTCGGTGTCCCCACCAGCGCCATTCCAGCCGGCCCTCACCCTTAGTCCGGAGGGATTATTCATCGAGCCGATGGATTCGAGATAACCTAGGCTGCCTACGACCGTCGCAATGCCAGGGCATTGGGCCACCAACGAACTCATCAATTGAGCTTGGCCGCCGCCTTGGTAGCTCAAAGTCAGCGCATTTTGTTCGTCCACACCCCAATCGGTCAGCGAGCCGTTCGCGGTTACTGAATCCGGTGCGCCGAACATGCCCCAGACCCAGAGCAAAGGGTAGACCGTGAGGTCTAATAGTGCGCCCCCCGCCGTCGATAGGAGCCAAAATTCGCGAGTTGCGATCCATCGGCGCCGGGAAGCCTAAATCCGCGCGCACCCAGCGGATGGTTCCCAATTCGCCGTCGGCCGCAATTTGCAGCGCCCGTTGAATTCCTGGCACAAAACGTGCCCACATGGCTTCCATGAGGAACAGGCCGCGTTCGCGTGCCAGCTCGATCAGAAATTCGGCCTCGCGGGCATTGATCGTGAAAGCTTTTTCGCACAGCACATGCTTACCTGCTTCAAGCGCCACCTTAGCAACGTCGAAATGCTGGCCGTGTGGCGTCCCGATGTAGACCACATCGATCTGCTCATCCTGAAACATTTGCTGGTAGCCGGCAATGCCGTCCCGATCGGCGTAGCTTTTTTGGAAGCCGAATTGCTGCGCGAACGTTTCCGCGTTTTCAGCGGTACGAGACGAAACTGCAAACAACTGCGCGTCGGCTAATATCGCTAAATCGGTAGTTACCGAGTTAGCGATATTGCCAGTAGAAACCACACCCCAGCGCAGCGTGCTTCCGGTTGCTGCCTGCGAACCAGCTTGGCCGATCTATGAAACGTGGGGAGTTAGTCATGGAGCTATTGTTCCATCTTCTAGCGTCAGTTAGTGGGTGAATTTTGCTGCACAATCATCCTTGCCTAATACGTACTGAGTATGCAATTCTTGCTGCAAGAAGAATTTATCAATCAGAGTGAGGTTTTGTCGTGAGGGTACTGCGAAGAGTCGTTTTCCGATCGTCTGGATTGTGGTGTTCGCAATCATCGCCATCGCCTTAGTCAAACTTGCCTTTCTGGATGGACTCAAGCCGAGCGAGCAACGTTGTCGGGGCACCCGCGGCCAATATCGAGCAGGCCACGATAAAAGTGGCCAAAGGGAACATCGATAATGTCGTCGAGGTCAAAGGGTCTGTCCGTTCGGATCCATCGATTCCGGTGCTATCCAGTGCCGCTGGCGAGGTTGTCAAAGTCTTCGTCGATCCCAAGGCGGCGGTTGCCGAAGGCGACCCGCTATTTCAGGTGAAAACTGAGGTGCGTCAGCAGCCTAATGCGGCGCAGCAGAGTAACGATGGAAAGGCCGGGGCGGAGCAGGCGTCGCCAAGCAAGCCGATCTACAAGTACACGAGCGTATTGGCTCCGATTGCGGGGACCTTGGATAGTTTTCCGGTGCTGCTGGAACAACAAGTTACCGTGGGCCAAAACGTGGGCAGCGTCAGCCAACAGACCCTGTCTATCGAAGGAAATCTGGACAGCGCGCAACAATACCGGTTATTGAGTAAACCGACTACCAGTACGGTGACTGTCAACAATGGTCCGGCACCTTTTGAATGCCCTAACGTGAGCATTGGTGCTGCTGATTTGGCTGGGAAATCATCAGGATCGGGTAGCTCTGGATCAGGTGGCACGGGCGCTGCCAGCGGTTCCGGGTCGATGGGGCAGCAAGCTGGTCCTGGCGGATCGGGCGGCGGTACCGCTGACGATGCCGCAGTATCCGGCAAAGTGACCTGTAAGGTGCCGGCCGGCGTCCCGGTCTTCGCCGGTCTGGGTGCGAAGATGTCGCTCGTCGCAGGCAGCGTAAAAAAGTGCTGCTTGTTCCGCTCACGGCGGTGAAAGGCACCTTTCAGAGTGGCCAGGTGTGGGTGAAGACGGAAAAGGGCTCCGAAGAGCGCAAAGTGGGATTGGGCCTCAGCGACGGCAAGACGATTGAGGTGACTTCTGGGTTGGTCGAGGGTGACACCATTTTGAAGTATCTCCCTGGCGCCACGGGGGACCAAGGAAACTGCCCGCCAGGGACGCCGTGCAACTCGGCCGTCAGCCCAGCTATCGTGGGTGGCTGAGAAATGGCTGAAGAGACGCTCATTGAGTTGGAAAATGTCACTCGCACGGTGATTTTACCGAATGACGAGACCTTGGCCATCTTGCACGGGATCAATCTCACCTTGAGTCAAGGCGATCACACCGCAATTGCGGGGCGTTCGGGCTCTGGTAAATCTACTTTGCTCAACTTGTTGGGGTTGCTGGACCTACCAACCGATGGCAGCGTCCGGTTCCTGGGGAATGACGCCAAGCGACTTGGCGAACGTGCGCGAGCACGATTACGCGGCGGTTCAGTGGGTTTCGTCTTTCAGCAATTCAATCTGCTACCGGGCCGGAGCGCTCTGGAAAATGTGATGATGCCCTTGCTCTATGCCGACGGCGGCAAGTTTTGGCGACGGCGTTCGCTCGCGGCCGCGATGCTCGAACAGGTTGGTTTAGCAGATCGGATGGATTCAGTGCCAGGGCTACTTTCTGGTGGTGAACAGCAACGAGTGGCGATTGCCCGGGCCCTGGTCCGGCGACCGCAACTGATTCTGGCTGATGAACCGACTGGGGCACTGGATGTGGAGACGGGGCAAAACGTGATGAAACTGCTTGATAGCGTTGCCGCAGAAACAGGCGCTGCGTTGGTGGCGATCACGCATGATCTCAATGTGGCTCGATTGGCCCGAATGCATTTCCGACTCGATAACGGTGTGCTGACCGAAGACCCGACGTTGGCTGAGCTCGCAGATAGAGGTGTCCGCATGACCGCGTTCATTGCTGCAGTGGTAGAAGCCTGGGGCGAATTCAAAGTTCAAAAAGCTCGTGTGCTGCTCTCGCTGATTGGTGTGGCGCTTTCGGTCGCAGCGTTGGCGTCAGTGGTCGGCGTAGGCGATTTGGCCCGGGCATCTATGCAGCAGAGCCAAGAAAAGTACAGTGGCCGCACCGCGACAATCCAAACGTACTTCCAGACGATGGCTGCCAAGATGCCAGCCGACGCTCGGCAGAAAATTGATGAGTTGGCAGACCGATACGGCTTAAAATATGTCAGCTTGAAAGGTTCGGCAAACGGTAGCTTCCAATTCATCAATGGCGCGGCACAGACACAAATTTCGATTGTGGATCCGGCCTATGACATCATCCATCGGCTCAAGGTCAGCAGGGGATCATGGTTTGCTGCCGACGATGCTCAACGACTGACACCGGCGCTGGTTGTGAACGAAAAATTTTACGACGCAATGGGTCGTCCGGATCTCAACAAATAGCCCGAAGTGGAAATGACCGGCGACGTGAGTAAAACCAGGGTGGTCATTGGGGTAGTGCCCAACGAGTACGAACAAGCCCAGCCAATGGCCTATGCCTTACCGGGTATTGCCACCGAGGGTACTGGAGATTTCAGCGGCATGAGCCTGGAAGTCTGGGTTCAACCGGAGCAAGCTCAACAGCTGGTGCAGGCCTTGCGGTCTGACTTTGCTGCGATCTTCCCCAACGTGCCCGCCGACGTCCGGAGGAGCGACTACGCAGCCCAAGGCGATCCCTTTGCCAGCGCACAGCTGCTCATTGCCGGAATCGCGGCCCTGGTGATGTTCCTGGGCGTCTTGAGCCTGCTGAATATCACCTTGGTGACCATCCGGTATCGTGTGCGAGAAATCGTTATTCGGCGAAGCTTTGGCGCTACTGGTGGTCGAGTGTTCTTCGGGGTACTGATGGAGTCGGTGGTAGCCACGACCGTCCCTGGAATCCTTGGCGTCATGGCGGCCATATGTCTTGGTGAAAAATCCCTGGATCGAATCAAAGATCGGACCGGGAATGACAGATTACCCGCCATTCCCGGTCAGCGCCGCTTTGATTGGTCTCGGGGCCGCGATTCTTGCTGGCGCCGTAGCCGGTGCCTTGCCTGCCCTAGTTGCGGTGCGGGTCAAGGTGATTGATGCGATTCGTTTCTAAGTGGATAGACAGTTGAAGCTAACGATTCAGGAATCTTCCCAAATGTACTCTGCTAAGCCCCAACCAATGATCTCACTGGGTGTGAAGATATCGATGATCTGGTCCGGTTTCCCAAAAGAGCAGTCGACGGCTTCAGCAGAGTTGGCACCGTCTTTGACGTGTTCCACCTGAGCGCCGGTCGAATTGAAAACATCAATATAGCCCACGCATGTGTAGGGGTCTTTATCGTTCCAGTTCTGTACTAGCCCGGCGTTGCTGGTGCACTCATAATTATATGGCGGACCGCTGTTAGCTTGTGCTGGTGACGCGATTCCGATCGAAACGACTAGCGTCAATGCTAGCGCCGAGATAATGCTGAGAAACCTGGTAATTCGTTGCATAGCTCCTCCTTGTGAGAGCCAGGAGGCAGGGCTTGCACTTGTCCACCCCTTTGGCAAGAATCTGGTTCTCTGATTCTAAGCCGGTTCACAGAGCTTGCCTAGGATAGTCGCCGATGCAAACCAGAACGGCGGCCCTCCCTACGGTGGGGGCGTCGGATCTTTGAGACAGCTGTTGTTACTTAGTTAGCGGTCCCAGAGTCGGGTCATTGGCATAGGCTTCAGCCGCATTGGCCTTTGTGACAATAACCGGGTCGAGGAACTTGGTGGGTACCTTTTTGGTGCCGTTGTCCTGCTCGCTCGTAGTGGCATCTAAGCCCGGTTTGGATTCGTCATTTTCCAAGAACCCAGCGAATACATCAGCGACTTAATACGTTTGATTGACTAACAATATTTCTTGGCGTATATTAAGCCGCCTGAGGCACCAAACCTCGGTAAATCAATCTGAACTAGACTGGCGGCTGTTCGAAGAATCGCGAGAGATCGAAGTTCGTGGGGGTAGACAAGCCGTCTAGCCTTACAAACAGGATGGACGAAAATGGGATCCAATCGATTCTCTAAGACTTTTCTTTTTGGGATCTTGGTAGCGCTATGTGCAGTTCTATTCTTAGCCCCGCCGGCCACCGCAACTGATCGAACGCCCAGTCTAAATACTCACTTGGAATCACAGAGCTTGCTGCTCAATGCTCAAGTCTCCGCCACTACACCGGTCGCGATAGCCGATACCAAAAATACAGATGCGATGCCCCCTACTGGAGAATATGAGTATTTCTGTATTAATTTGGGTGTTGGTTACAACTGGAACGATAAAGCACCGAATTCTTGTCCTGGGTGGTTGGATGTTTACATCAGTGGTAATCACGTTGGACATATCAATACAGGTGGGAGTGGTGGCCTCGATGTTCCAGCCTCTTGTGTTCTCGGCGGAGCGTTTTTTACAATCACCGCATTTTTACCAGGAGGAGTCGTGGTTGATCTTGGCTGGGTGTCCGTATCCACAACTCTCGCGGCTCTTGGAATCACGATCTTAGGTTGCGCTGGGCACTGACACTGCGAAAATGACTTGACCAACGATCTTAAACGGAAGCGGCGCTCGTCCTCTGACGAGCACCGCTTCACGTGCCTAACCGAATTACTTAGTCAGCGGTTCTAGGGTCTGATCATTCTTGTAAGCTTCGGCCGCGTTGGCCTTGGTGACAATAACGGGGTCGAGGAACTTGGTCGGGACATCCTTGGTACCGTTATTCGACTTTGTCGTTGTTTCAGGGGTCTTGCCCTGTTGCAAATCGGTCACCATCGAGATGGCAGCTTTTACTAGGTTGCTGGTGTCCTTGTTGATAGTCGAATACTGCTCGCCAGCCATGATCGACTTAACAGATTCGACCTCGGAATCTTGTCCAGTTACTACCGGAATCGGCTTGCCAGCAGCTTTGACCGAGGTGATGATGGCACGAGCTAATGTGTCATTCGGGGAAAGAACTCCATCAAGCGATGCAGTCGTGTAGTTTCCGGCTAGAAGCGTATCCATTCGTTTCTGAGCATTCGCAGCAAGCCAACCTTGGGTAGCTGCATCGTTCTGAGTCACCTGTCCAGAAACTACTTTGATTGTGCCGTCGTCAATTTTTGGCTTGAGCACCTTCATCGCACCCTCGAAGAATGGCTTCGAGTTAGCATCGTCGGGTGAACCTGCGAACCACTCAACGTTGTAGGGGCCAGAGGCCTTTTTTGCTTTCATACCGTCAAGCAATGCTTGGCCTTGCGACTCACCAACTTTGAAGTTGTCGTAAGCCAAGTAGTAGTCGACGTCGCTGGTATTTGTCAGCGCACGGTCGTACGCAATGATGGTAGCTCCAGCCTGCTTCGCTTGCTTAATCTGGGTTCCCAGTTGCGAGCCATCAACGGCGCCAACAATAATGACCTTAGCGCCATTGGAGATCATTGAGCTGATCTGGTTTTGCTGTTCAGTCGCGCCATTGTTGGCGAACTGAACGTCGGCCTTAAAGCCAGCACTGCTCAGATCGGACTTGAATAGGTTTTCGGCCAGAACCCAGTTTTCTGAGGTCTTCTGCGGAAGGGCAACACCGATTGTCGCGTCTTTAGCGAAGCCGCCGGCTGAACTGCTACCGCCGCCGGAGGAATCGCCGCGGCCGCAGCCGGTCAGAGCAAGCGCTGAGATGGCAGCAATGGCCGCGACCGACGTCAGCGTCTTAGTGAATTTCACCATGATTGTCGCTTTCTTTTTCGAGTGATTGTTGAATGAGAAATTAGGTGTTTGTCTGCAGCCCGGTCTTTTCACTCCGACTGAAGTTCTTCATCATGAGTCCGATGATCGATTTGCGACCTTGGCTCTTATTGTAGACGTCAATGGCAACTGCAACCAAGAGGACAAGCCCCTTGATGACCGACGTCCAGTTCGCCCCAACACTCATCAGCTGCAGGCCGTTATTCAGCATTGCCATTACCAGGCCGCCGATCATAGACCCCAGTACCGTGCCGACGCCGCCACTCACTGCTGCACCGCCAATGAAGACTGCGGCGATTGCGTCAAGCTCCCAACCGGTACCGTCGGAGGGGCCGGAGGCGGTAGAACGACCAATAAAGATGATTGCTGCCACCGCGGCCAGGATCGACATGTTCATCATGACCAGAAAGTTCACTTTGCGGCTCTTTACTCCAGAGAGCTCAGCGGCATTCTTATTGCCACCGACTGCGTAAACGTGACGGCCGAGAATTGTTTTCGACGAGATGAATCCGTAAATCAAAACCAATACAGCCAGGATGACACCGGCAATCGGGAAGGATGTGCCCGTGCGCCCCGAGGCAAAGAGATAGGTCGCGAAGATGATAACCGCGGCCACGAGAATCACCTTGACAATTGGTACCCAAAGCGGCGGCACAACAGCCCCAAGGTTTTTCGAGTTTTGGCGCGAACGAACTTCGCTCCAAATCAAGGCTGCCAAACAAACCACGCCGAGAAGTAAGGTCAGGTTGTTGTAGCCAGTATCTGGGCCAATCTCAGGTAGGTATCCGCCGCCTAGAAAATGGATTTGCTCAGGAACTGGGATGCTCTGTGAATTACCAACGAGCTGATTCAAGCCACGAAAGAGAAGCATGCCAGCGAGCGTCACGATGAAGGCTGGAATACCGACGATTGCCACCCAGAAGCCCTGCCATGCGCCAACTAGCGCTCCGACCACCAGACCTAGAAGGACTCCGACATACCAAGGAAGTCCCCAGTCCCGCATCGTAATGGCGACAACAATGCCGACGAAAGCTGCCACGGAACCGACCGAAAGATCAATGTGTCCGGCAATGATGACTAGGACCATGCCGATTGCAAGAATCAAGACGTAAGTGTTGCCGTTGATCAAGTTCTGCATATTGAATGGAGTGAAAACCTTGCCGCCAGAGAAGATCTGGAAGAAGACCATCAGCGCAATCAATGCAAAAATCATGCCGAACTGGCGGAGATTGCCGCCGAATATCTGTTTGATGTTGTTCATCAGTGCGTTCCTTGTTGATTGCGCTAGCTAAGCGGACTTCTTGGCGGTGGTCATGAGCTTCATCAAGCTTTCCTGGTCGGCGTCACCCTTGTTAAGCACTCCGGTAATAGCGCCCTCGAAGATGGTATAGATCCGATCAGAGAGACCCAGTAGCTCTGGCAACTCAGACGAAATCACGATCACGCCTTTGCCTTGATCGGCGAGTCTTTGAATGATGCCGTAGATCTCGTACTTTGCGCCGACGTCGATTCCTCGGGTTGGCTCGTCCAGGATTAAGATGTCTGGATCTGTGAACATCCACTTGGACAGGACCACTTTTTGCTGATTTCCGCCGGAGAGCTTGGCTACGCCCTCGTCGACATTGGGTGCTTTGGTACGTAATTGCTTGCGGTACTCCTCCGCGACCTCGTACTCGGCATCGTCGTCGATCACAATCCCTTTGGTGATCTTCTTCAACGCGGCTGAAACTGTCGTCGCTTTGATGTCATCGAGCAGGTTCAGACCCAGTGATTTGCGGTCTTCGGTGACGTAACCCAGACCCGCATCGATGGCTTGAGAGACATTGTGTAGTTTGATTTCTTTGCCATCTTTGACGATGGTGCCAGAAAGGAATTTTCCGTAGGAGCGGCCAAAAACGCTACGAGCCAGCTCGGTGCGACCGGCACCCATCAAGCCAGCAAAGCCAACGATTTCGCCGCGCTTGACGGTGAAGGACTCATTCTTGCAAACCATCCGATCGGCGATCTGTGGATGCGCGATGTTCCAGTTCTTTACCTCGAAGAAAACCTCGCCAATGTTCGGAGTGTGCTCCGGGAATCGTGATTCCAAAGTACGTCCCACCATGCCGCGGATAATCCGGTCTTCATCGACGCCGTCGGCTTTGACGTCCAAGGTCTCAACGGACTTGCCGTCGCGAATGATGGTGATTGAATCCGCAATCGCCTCAATCTCGTTGAGTTTGTGCGAAATCATGATCGACGCGATGCCTTTGGACTTCAAGCCGCGGATCAGGTCGAGCAAGTGTTGTGAATCGGATTCATTCAGCGCGGCCGTGGGCTCATCCAAAATGAGCAGCTTGACTGACTTGTTCAGCGCCTTGGCGATTTCTACCAACTGTTGCTTGCCGACGCCGATTTCCTTCACCGGAGTTTCTGGATCATCGCTCAGACCAACCCGCGCAAGCAGATCCACCGCACGACTGCGGGCTTCGCTCCAGTTGATGATGCCGAACCAGGTTGGTTCATTACCCAGGAAGATGTTCTCAGTGATTGACAGCTCTGGGATGAGGGCAAGTTCTTGGTGGATGATGACGATGCCCGCCGCTTCGGAGGCGCGAATGTCACGGAATTCAGAGACTTTGCTTTGGTAGACAATGTCACCCTCGTAGCTACCGAAGGGGTAGACGCCGGAGAGGACCTTCATCAAAGTGGACTTGCCCGCGCCGTTTTCGCCGCAAATCGCATGGATTTCGCCAGCCCGTACGGTTAGCGAAACATCCGAGAGCGCTTTCACTCCCGGAAACTCTTTTGTGATCGAACGCATCTCCAGAATCACCGGAGCAGCATCGGTACCGCTGACTGACATGAACATTCCCTCCCAGTGGGACGCCGTCGTCGCCCCGGTGCTTACGTCTGAAGAAAGTAAACTCGCTCAGACGCCTTGTCGTCAAGTATTGAACGCAACAACTAGATAACGACTGTTGCTAAACCGCTATTCCTGAGCTCACCGTGGCACCAATTCCTTGGTGCTGGAAAACTAGTGCCGCGCCGCCTAGAGCCTCGGCTCGGTTGCCCATTGACGACATCACCAAGTGGGTCGTCTCACCAACTACCGGCACTGCGTGCCGGATGAGGCCCCGACGAATCGGCTCAAGCAGTACCTCGCCAAGTTCGGCAAGCGAACCACCCACCACGATGACCTCGGGGTTCAGCAGGTTCGCAACATTGGCGATTGCCCGGCCAACTGCTTGACCGGCGTCGTCGATCACTCGAAGTGTTGCAGAGTCCTTTTCGCGCGCCAGTCGGATGATGTCTTCGGTGGTGATGGGCGCCGGGGCGCCACGAGAGAGAAGCTCGATCATGATCGCGGTGGAAGCGACCGTCTCTAAGCAGCCTCGATTGCCGCAGCGGCAGATCAATCCTTGTTCAGAAATGGTCGCGTGACCGATTTCCCCGGTGACGCCAATATTGCCGTAATACGGAGATCCACCAAGAATTAAACCCGCACCGATTCCGCTGCCGATTTTGACGAAAACTAGATCTTCAACGGCGCTGTGTACGCCCCACGTGACCTGAGCTAGTGCGCCAAGATTGGCGTAATTGTCGACGTAAACAGGCACTTTGAGAGCATCTTCGAGCATTTCGAGGATGTTGATGCCCACCCATTCCGGCAGGATTGCTCCCTGAATTACTGTGCCGGTACGACTGTCGATTGGACCTGGAATTCCGACGCCGGCTCCCACGACAGCGCTGGCGGGTAGCCCCGCGTCGTGGAGTAGACCTTGAAGCAAATCTGCGGCTGCCTTGACGCCCTCGACGGCGAGGTGCCCCAGTGGCAATTTGATCGATCGTTCGGCGATCACGCGGTAGCCCAAGCTCGCAATGGCGACTCGGACGTGGGTTCTGCCGACGTCGATTCCGACCGCGACCGCGCCATTGGAATTTAGCCGCACTGAGGTGGCACGTCGGCCAGAACTGGTGGTTGGCGCAGTGGAGACCAGGCCGCCGTCGGACATGATTTTAACCAGGTTTGAAACGGTGGCCGTTGATAACCCGGTATGCCGGGAGAGTTCGGCTTGGGTGAGTGGGCCCGCGTTCAAGAGTGTTTCGACGATCCGTTGCTGGTTCGACTGACGCAAGGCCGACTGTGATCCCGGGTTCCGGGGGAGGCTCTTCGTCGAGCGTGGATCGGCAGACATATAGGTAGAGTGCATCACTTTGCCGTTGAAGTCAAGAATTGAACGCATAGCGGAAACAAAGTTTGCGGGCGCTTTCATGAAAGTTTTTTCCAAAATTGCTGCCTGGAGGCAAACTTTTGGCCACACGGATGCCTAATGTCGCGGCGAGGTTGTTGAGTATTAGTCCAAAGCTCTAAGCATGAAGTTCGCGGTGCGCCTGAGCTAGCTCGCGGTAGTGCGCAGCATTGCTCCGAATGCCCTCAAGCTCCTCGTCGCTGATTTCGCGGCGAACTTTGGCTGGCACGCCGGCCACCAGTGAGCGCGGCGGAATCTCAGTACCTTCAAGCACTACGGCACCGCCAGCGATGAGCGAGCCAGCGCCAATAGTTGCCCCATTCATGATGGTGGCGCCCATACCAATGAGCGAATCATCGCCGACCGAGCAACCGTGCACCACGGCGCCGTGCCCCACGCTCACGCCGTCGCCAATAATGGCGGGGAATCCTGGATCTGCGTGCACCACAACGTTGTCCTGCAAATTGGTACCCGCGCCGATGCTGATTTGGCTGGAGTCACCGCGGACTACGGCTCCGTAGAAGGCGCTCGATGCGGTGCCAATCGTCACTTGACCAATGATGCTTGCACTGGGAGCGATGAATACGTCGTCAGCGATCTGCGGCACGCTGCCAGCAAATTCATATACAGGACTCATGGGCTCAGCGTATCGCCCTCGGATGCATTTTCGGCATAGGGATGCCGTTCCAACGCGTTACTCGACTAACCCAAAGCCGAAAATGCAACCGAAGTTATCCACAGAGCTACGGTTGCCTCTTTTGCTCGCGGCGCTGCTGTCGCAAAGTGAACAGATGGTGCAAAAAAACCGGCCGATGATCTTGAGACCAGATGATGATCCCCTGGATGAAAATTTGGCACGGAAGCTGAAATCTCAGGCGAGTTCGGGTCGTTTGGTAAGAATTCGTCGAGCGCGATACGTCGACAAAAGCGATTGGCTTAACAGCAGCCCCGAGGAGCAGCATCTGCTCAAAATGCATTCGATAGATTCTGCGGCGCACCGGAAGCGCCCGGTATTTAGCCAGGAATCCGCGGCTGTTTTGTGGGGAATCCCAGTTGGTGAGCTACCTGGTCGAGTCAGCGTCAACGTGCCGGCGGACAGTGGCCACCGCAGTCGCGGTGACCCGATAGAGCCAGGGAACTGGTTCCTCGATGGGCTCGCCGTCACCGGAAAGTTGCAGACCGCCGTCGAACTCGCTTTGAATTTGCCCATGGCGTGGGGAGTTGCCGCGATGGATCGCGTGCTGAACCCGCAGCAGTTGTCGGGCGAGGACAGGCCTCGCCTAGTAACCAAGGCTGATGTAGATGCCGTAGCCATGCGACTTGTCACCGAAAGTGCGATCCGGCGGGTTCGACGAGTGCTTGATTTTGCTGACCCCAGAGCGGGGTCGGCGGCAGAATCGATCAGTCGAGTCAATATCTACTTGGCGGGCTTTCCCGCGCCGCAGTTACAAACCAGACATGAGGACCAGCACGGCTTGATTGGGTTTAGCGATTTTGCTTGGCGGGAGTTTGGCTTGATTGGCGAATTCGATGGCATGAGCAAATATCGCAATGAAATCTATTTGAAGGGCCAGAGCAGCGCTGATGTGATTCAAGCTGAAAAGCACCGAGAGGAAAGGTTACGCAAAGCTGGCTGGTCAGTGACTCGGTGGATGTGGGACACCGCCGTCTCACCGGGAGCGCTCCGCGATCATCTGCTTCGCGCAGGGCTGCGCCCACTATAACTCCGTTCTGGGATGCATTTTCGGCAGAGGGATGCCGAACAAACTAGTCGGAACGGCATCCCTCTGCCGAAAATGCATCCCAGAACGGAGGGCTAATGAGCATGCGGTCAAAGCTGCTAGGCGAAGACAACAGTTCTGGTGCCATCCAACAACACTCGATGTTCGGTATGCCATTGCACGGCCTGGGCTAGCGTGCGGGCTTCAACCGCCCGGCCCATTCGAGCCAGCCGCTCTGGGGTATGGGCGTGGTCAACCCTGATTACTTCTTGTTCGATGATTGGTCCCTCGTCCAGATCTGCGGTCACATAGTGCGCCGTGGCGCCAATCAACTTGACGCCGCGCGCATGAGCTTGGGCATACGGCCGGGCACCCTTGAAAGAGGGCAGGAACGAGTGGTGAATGTTGATCGCCCGGCCAGCTAGTTCCCGGCACAGCCCATCGGAGAGGATCTGCATGTACGCGGGCCAGCACCACGAGTTCCACATCGTGTTCAGCAACCAAATCTATCAGCGCGCGTTCCGCTTCGGGCTTGTTCTCGGCAGTGACCGGCAAGTGATGGAAGGGCACGCCATGAAACGCCGCCATTTCAGCCAGGTCGGCATGATTGGAGACAATCGCAGGCACCTCGATGGGCAGTTGCCCCGAGCGCTGTTGAAACAGCAGCTCATTGAGGCAATGTGCGTCTTTCGAAGCCAAAATTAACGTTCGGACGGGAGCGCCCACTCGATGCAATTCCCAAGCCATATCGAATCTTTCAGCCACCGGGCTGAGGCTGGCCTTCAACTCGGCAAAAGAGGACGACGTCGTCGCCTCCACGCGCATGAAAAACCTACCGCCAGACTCACCTCGGGCGGCAGCTTCAGTGGTACTCCCGTACTGCTGTGATTCGGTGATATTGCCACCGGCGGCCACCAAGGCCCCGCTGATTGCGTGCACAATACCGGGTTGATCAGCACAGGACAGCGTGAGTGCGTAGCGCGAGGCGTCAGTCATCTCCTCAGGCTACTGGTTGATCTCGCGGATCTTTGACTTCGGTTTCGTTTTTGACGCTTGCGGATTCGCTACGAGTTGCCGGTTCCTTGAGTAGCCGGATTGCAGCCAAGGCGGCGGCCCGCCCGGCTCGGGTAGCGCCTAAAGTTGAGGCAGAGGCCCCGTAGCCAACGAGAAGCAGTCTCGGTACCTTGGTCACTTTGACGCCGTCCATCGTGATTCCACCGCCTGGCTCGCGGAGTTTCAAGGGCGCCAAATGATCGAGCGAGGCGCGGAACCCGGTGGCCCAGAGCACCACATCAATCGGCTCCGAAGTTCCGTCCGAAAAGACAGCCGAATTCTCGGTCAGCTGCGAAAGCGGGCCGCGAGAAACTAGCACCCCGGCGTCGATGCCGTCCTGGTACATCTTGGTCATCGGCAAGCCGGTCACGCCCACCACGCTGATCGGTGGCAAGCCCGCGCTGGTCCGTTCGTTCACAGCGCGCTCGACGTCGCGGCCCCAGTCCGGGTTCTTGTCTAAGCAGCGGAATTCTGGCGGGCGACGAGTTGACCAAAAAGTCTTTGCGCCGGCGTCGGCCAATTGCAGCAGAAACTGTGCCGCTGAGGTCCCCGCTCCCACTACTAGGACGCGCAGGCCAGTGAAGTCTTCGGCGGCGTGGAAGTCATGAGTGTGTAGCTGTTGGCCTTTGAAATCATCGGTGCCCGGGTAGTAGGGCCAATAGGGTTTATCCCAGGTGCCGGTGCCGGTGATAACGATCGCGGATTCGAAGCTACCCACGTCGGTTTCGACGATTAACGGACGGTCCTGGCCAGCTTCTGATCTGATCGCGGTGACTCGAGTTGGCCGGCGAACTTGAAGCTCGTTTGCGGCCTCAAAGGCGCCGTAATACTCGGAGACGACCTCGGACGCGGGTCTGGAAGTGTCTGGGGCTCCGAGTGGAAAATCTGGTAGGTCGTGAATTCCATGCGCGGCACTAAGGGTTAGCGAGGGCCAGCGGTGCCGCCAGGCACCGCCCGGACCGGAATTTGCATCGAGTACCAGGAAGTCGACTCCGGGACGCAGGCCCCTGCGTTTAAGGTGGAAAGCGGCCGAAAACCCTGCCTGTCCGGCGCCGATCACAATGACTTGGTACATGTTTACTCCAACGGTCGGCACTGACTGGGAATTCCCGGGTTAGCCTAGCTGGATGCAGATCCGCTTTGAGCCCATTGACCTAGCTGCCGCAGCCGAGGACTTGGTCGCCTTTTTGACCGAGAATAGTTGGCCGTTCCATAGCTCGGCTGTTTTGACCGAAGCGACTGTTCGGCAACGGATCGCTGAAGGTTACTACCGCAATGGCGACCGAGAAGTGTTTTGGATTGAGACGCCTCAACGGATCGGGTATTTGGCCTTGGAGGATCTCGAAGACATCGACGACGGCGGCTGTCCAGTGTTTGATCTTCGCCTTGCGGAGGAGTACCGAGGCCAAGGGCTAGCTGAACCAGTGTTGCGGGCATTTACTGAACTGGTTTTCAGCCGCTTTCCTAACCTACGCAGGTTCGAGGGCCAAACTCGCGAAGATAATTTCGCAATGCGAAAAACGTTCATTAAGGCAGGGTTCCTCAAAGAGGCACACTATCGCCAAGGCTGGCCAACAGCTGATGGAGAGTATCTTGCCTCAGTGGGCTACGGAATTCTGCGCAGCGATTTCGAGACCGGCGTGGTAGCCCGCTTCGACTGGGCGGACTAACTGGGCCGACTAATTGAGTGGGCAGGGCGTGCCCGTCATAGTTGCGTGCCGAAGACGGTGTTGAGCTAAGCTGACTAGGTCGCGACTGGCGTAAGGTGGTCAACCACCGGGGAGCGGCGTTGGACGCCTATTTGACGGCGTTCGGCAGAGTGCAGACCATGGATCGAACGCCTGGGACCGGGGTCATGTTCACGGAGGTGTCATAGCTGACATCAACCGGTAGCCTGACCTTGAACCGTCCGTCAATCCTTGCCAGGAGTCGCACATGTCCGTAGACGCTTCCACCACGTCCATCAGTAATCAATCGCTCGCTGAACTTGACCCCGAAATTGCCCAAGTTCTGCAAGACGAGCTAGGCCGCCAGCGTAATACGCTGGAAATGATCGCCTCTGAAAACTTTGCGCCGCTTGCAGTTCTTGAAGCGCAGGGCTCAGTGCTGACCAACAAATACGCTGAAGGCTACCCCGGTCGCCGCTACTATGGCGGCTGCGAATACGTTGACGTCGCGGAAAGCCTCGCCATTGAGCGGGTCAAAAACCTTTTCGGCGCCGAATACGCCAACGTTCAGCCACACTCCGGTGCGCAAGCGAACGCTGCGGCGCTCGCCGCAATGATTAATCCTGGCGACAAGATCCTTGGCCTGTCATTGGCGCACGGTGGCCACCTTACGCACGGGATGAAGCTGAACTTCTCCGGCAGGCTTTACCAAGTCGCTGCTTACCAGGTTGAAGAAGACACCTTTCGTGTCGATATGGACAAGCTGCGCGAGCAAGCCAAAGCGGAAAAACCGCAGGTGATCATCGCTGGTTGGTCAGCGTATCCACGACACCTCGATTTCGAAGCGTTCCGCTCCATTGCGGATGAAGTGGGCGCACTGCTTTGGACTGATATGGCGCACTTTGCCGGCTTGGTTGCAGCTGGCCTGCACCCGTCCCCGGTGCCGTACTCCGACGTCGTCACCTCTACGGTGCACAAGACGCTAGCCGGTCCTCGGTCCGGTGTGATTTTGGCTAAACAAGAATGGGCTAAGAAGCTCAACTCGGCGGTTTTCCCGGGTCAGCAAGGTGGACCGTTGATGCATGTGATCGCGGCGAAAGCCGTGGCTTTCAAGGTTGCGGCCGGAGCCGAATTCCGCGAACGGCAGGAACGGGTCCTCAAAGGGGCCAAGATTCTGGCCGACCGGCTCAACCAAGCCGACGTCGCCGATGCTGGCGTTTCGGTGCTTACTGGCGGCACCGATGTGCACTTGGTTCTGGTGGACCTGCGCAACTCCGAACTCGACGGTCAGCAGGCCGAAGATCTTCTGCACAGTGTGGGAATTACGGTGAATCGCAACGCGGTGCCGTTCGATCCTCGTCCGCCGATGGTTACCTCAGGCCTGCGGATCGGCACCCCGGCGCTAGCAACTCGTGGCTTCGGGGCCGCTGAGTTCACCGAAGTTGCCGAGATCATCGCGGCAGCCTTGAAGGCTGGCGCGTCCGCTAATGTTGAGGCGCTGCGCGCTCGCGTGGACAAGCTGGCCGAAGCATTCCCGTTGTACCCCGGAATTGGAGGCTGAGCATGACTGCGCAAATTTTAGACGGTAAAAAAGCGGCTGCCGAGGTCAAATCCGAGCTAGTTGAGCGAATCGCGGCGCTGGTGGCACGCGGAATCACTCCTGGTCTGGCCACGGTTTTGGTGGGCGACGATGCGCCCAGCCAGTCCTATGTCCGGATGAAACATCAGGACGCTAATGCCTTGGGACTCGCGTCGTTTGAGCGGCATTTGCCCGCCGAGACGAGCCAAGACGAGCTGGATGCGGTTATTGATGAGCTCAACGCGAATCCTGGCGTGCACGGTATTCTGGTGCAAATCCCGCTGCCGAAGCACCTCGATGAACAAGCGGTTTTGGAGCGGATTGACCCAGACAAGGATGCGGATGGCTTGCACCCGGTAAACCTTGGTCGCTTGGTGCTCAATGTCAATGGAGTCATTACTTCACCGCTGCCGTGCACGCCGGTCGGTGCGATCCAACTGATGCTGCGCAACGGCATCGAGCTGGCTGGCAAGCACGTCGTCGTCGTCGGCCGTGGCATCACGGTGGGCCGCGCGCTGGGGCTGTTGCTCACTCGGCGCGAAATCAACGCAACGGTGACCTTGACACACACCGGGACCGTGGATTTGGCTGCGCACTTGCGGCAGGCCGACGTCGTGATCTCAGCGGTGGGGGTGGCTCATATGATCAAGGCTGAGAATCTGAAGCCGGGCGTTGTTGTGCTCGACGTCGGTGTCTCGCGCGAGCGTGACGAGGTCACGGGTAAGTCGAAGCTGCTTGGCGACGTTGCGCCGGACGTGGCCGACGTCGCCAGCTGGATCTCACCAAATCCAGGTGGCGTAGGTCCCATGACCAGGGCGCTTCTGATGAGCAATGTAGTGCAGGCCGCCGAAGCGGTCTCCAGCAGATAACCTGCGTCGAGTGTCGACTTGTGGTCGATTAAAAACCTTATTAACCGACCACAAATCGACACTCGACGAAGTTAAAAGAGCTGTTGCATCTGTCCGTATTCGGCAGCACCTTCTAGCGAGTCGAATTCGCCAGTTTCTAGGATTCGTTTAGCCGCATTTTCGGCAGTTGCGTAGGCAATGCCTGCAATATCGTTGCCCACCGAAACTCGACGCACGCCGGCAGCTTTGAACTCGGCCACGCTGGGGGCGCCCGGGCCGGCAAGCACATTGACCGGGGCATCAATTGCTGCGGTAATCTCAGCTAGTTTTGTCAGATCGTGCAGACCAGGAACAAATAATCCGCTCGCGCCAGCGTCAAGAAATGCCTGCCCGCGCGCAATCACTTGTTCGACGCCGTCCGCGGGCGGGTTGCCGGTGAGGAAAATATCTGTGCGTGCGTTGATGAAAAGCTCGACGCCGGACGCCTCGGCAGCCGCACGTACGACGCCGCTCCGCCGGGCTGCTTCCGCCAGTTCCAAGAGCCCGGATTGAGTGGAATCTTCAAAATTGACTCCGGCTGCGCCAGCATCGATCACGGCGCGAACGTTCTGAGCAAGCTGATCATCTTCGGTTGTGTATCCGGACTCGATGTCCGCGCTCACTGGCACATCAACCGTGTGGACGATGCGAGCGATCGTGGCCAGGGCTAGTTCAAACGGCAGATTATTGCCATCCGGGTAGCCGTGGGACCAGGACACCGCAGAACTGCTCGTCGCCACGGCCTGAGCTCCTGCGCGGACCATAAGTCGTGTAGAGGCTGCGTCCCAGGCATTGGGCAAAATCAGCAGATCGTCGTGGAGAGAACGGAAGGCATGGGTAAGTTCTTGGCTCATGACTCAATTCAGTCAGATTCGCGACGGCAACACAACGCAATTGCGGACACCTTCCGTCGAGTGTCGACTCGTGGCTGCTTTTAGTGGTCAAAAGCCGCCACAAGTCGACACTCGACGGAAGGAACGGGGAAACGGCGAAAGTAGAGAGGTGCCGTAGAACAGACTCAGCCAACTTGCACTTAGTGTATTTGTGTGAGTGAAATTCTCGAAGCACCAATCCAGGAAGTCCCTGTTCAGCAGGAGCAGAACCGCCGTGAGAAAAACAAAACGGCTACTCGCGAAGCGATCGCGCAGGCAGCTGTTGACCTTTTACGGGCAAAAGGTCTGGGTGGATTTACGGTAGAAAATGTTGCCGATGCCGCTGGCATTTCACGAAGGACCTTCTTCAACTATTTCCCTTCGGCAGAAGCGGCCATCGTGTCGAGTACCGAATCGTTTTTGGACCTAGCAATCGAGAAGTTCCGCGAACGTCCACTCGATGAACCCATTCTGGACGCGGCGCAAAATGCGCTCATCGCGCTCGCCGATCCGATGCACTTGGCGACGATCGCTGAAGTTTATAGCCTGACTGGCCAGCACGACGTCGTCGGGCGTCTTCAGCTTGAAATCTGGAATGACTGTACGGATAAGATCATTGACGCCGCCAAGCCAAGGTTTGGCGCGGATACCGACGAGCTCTATGTTCGAGCCCTTGTTGGCTCGGTAATTTCCTGCGGTAAAGCTGCAATGGAAGTTTGGTTTGCCCGGCATGGCGCCACGATCGACGAAACATCACTTCGGGAACTTCGGACCTTGATCATTCAGGCCATCAAACACCTGGGCGAGGGCTTCGCCCGCCCCGAACCGCAACCGCACAACTGACGTTAACACCATCTGAGAAACGGAAAACCTCATGGCACTGCTGCTCTATCGACTCGGAAAATTCTCCGCAAAGCACCGCTGGGCGGTGGTCGCGGTGTGGCTGGTAGTTTTGCTGGGTGCAGGCGGCGCTGCGGCGGCATTCCACGGCCAGATGTCTAATACTTCCAGATTCCTGGTACCGAGACACAGCGGATGCTGGACAAGTTGAAAACCGATTTTCCGTCTTCTGCTGGCGGTAGCGCTGGCATTGTTTTTGAATCAGATAACGGCTTCAACGACGCACAGAAAACCGCGATCAGCGACGCGCTAAAAAACTTGGCCACCAAGAGCTACGTACAAAGTGCAGTGAGCCCGTTCGAGACTCAAGCTAAGTTGGACGGCGCGACCGCCCAGATTGCCGAGGGTCAGAAAAAGCTCGACGACGGCGCGCCACAATTGGCCGCGGGCAAGGCTCAGCTGGCCCAGTTGGAGGCAATTCCACAGAAGCCCGCAGCGCTTGAGACTCAATATCAAGCACTCAAGGCCCAAATTGATGCTGCTGAAGCCGATGCGGCAGCTGGCGAAGCTAAGATCGCTGCGGCAAAACTTCAGGCAGCATCTTCGCAGGGCCTGCGCTTTGTCTCTGAAAATGGCAAAGCAGCTGTTGCCCAGGTTCAGTTCAAAGTCTCGCTGTACAGCCTGGAACCCAGCGACCGGAAAGATGTGCAGAGCATTGTTAACGCGGCTAAGTCCACCGGCGTTCAAATTTACTTCAGCAAGGAAATTACTGAAGATGTGTCGGAACTGTTCGGCCCGGCGGAGATTATCGGCGTCGTGATCGCCTTTATTGTGCTGCTGGTGATGCTGGGTACGTTGATTGCCGCCGGCCTGCCGCTGATTATGGCGGTGATCGGCGTTGGTGTTGGCGGTACCTTTGCGCTGACCGGCGTGATCGAAATGAGTTCGATCTCGCCAATGCTTGCGCTGATGCTCGGCCTGGCGGTAGGCATCGATTATTCGCTCTTCATCGTCAATCGGCACCGGCAACAAATCTTGGCTGGCATGGAAATGCGCGAATCCATCGCCCGAGCCACTGGAACTAGCGGCAAAGCGGTACTTTTCGCTGGCCTAACCGTAGTGATTGCGCTTGCCGCGCTGACGATCTCCGGGCTGCCTTTCCTCGGGGTGCTCGGGTTGGCGGCAGCAGCAACAGTTGCCTTCGCGCTACTCATCGCTTTGACGCTGACGCCAGCAATTCTGTCCCTCCTGGGCCGGCGGATCGTCTCCCGGCGGGCTTGGCGCAAAAACGCCGCACATCCGGGGGAAGCCGATGCTAAGTCGGAGGCCAAATCACACAGTGCTAAAGGTTCTGGCTGGGGCGGATTCGTCACCCGGCACCCCATCGTTACCCTGGCGGCCAGTGTCTTGGCGCTTATTGTGGTGGCTTTACCCGCAGCAAGTCTCCGCTTGGCGTTACCCGACGGCGGCTCCGAACCGGTAGATTCGAGCGCTTTCAAGTCGTACCAGGCAATTGAGAAAAACTTCGGTGCTGGTATGAATGGCCCGATTGTGGTGGTGGGCGAGTTGCCTTCCGGGCTGACCGACGCGCAGGTTCAGCAGGCGCAATATAACGTGGCGGACAAACTCCGTTCCGTGCAAAATGTCGCTGCGGCAGTGCCTGTTGCGCTCAGCAATGATAAGCGAACCGCGGTCTTCCAGGTAATTCCGAAGGATGGCCCAGCTAGCGCCAGCACCGTCCAGGTGGTTCACGATCTGCGTGAAGCTGGTAAGGATATTAAGGCCAGCACTGGCGTGCAGGTTGGTCTAACCGGTCAAACGGCCGCCAACGTTGACGTTTCGGCAAAACTAGGTGGCGCGCTGCCGCTGTACTTGGCCGTCGTCGTCGGCCTTTCACTGATCCTGCTGTTATCGGTGTTTCGCTCGATTGTGGTGCCGTTGCTAGCAACTGGCGGCTTCCTACTCTCGCTGGCGGCAAGCTTCGGCGGCGTGGTGGCGGTTTACCAATGGGGCTGGTTGGGTTCAGTGTTCGATGTACCTCATCCAGCTGCGGTGCTGTCCTTCTTACCGATCATCGTGATCGGGGTACTCTTTGGCCTGGCCATGGACTATCAGGTCTTCATTACCTCTGGCATGCGTGAGGCCTTTGCACACGGTGAAAACGCTAAGCAAGCCGTTCGCACCGGCTTTGGCCACGCAGCCAAGGTAGTAGTGGCCGCGGCAATCATTATGACCAGCGTCTTCGCCGGATTCATCTTCTCGCACCTGACCATGATTCGACCGATGGGCTTTGCGCTCGCCTTCGGCGTGCTGATTGATGCTTTCGTGGTGCGGATGACGATTGTGCCGGCCGCGATGCATTTGCTTGGCAAATCAGCTTGGTGGTTGCCGAAGTGGCTCAACAAGATTCTGCCCGACGTCGATGTAGAAGGCGCGAAAGTTACCGCCCTCCACGAGTCTGCCGAAACAGCCACGGCTGATCCGCGAGATGAGGACCTCGCCGACGCGAAGGTGTAGCCACTTTTCCCAAACGCTGCACCACTGTTGGTCGCTATGAAGCACTCATAGCGACCAAAAGTGGTACAGCGTTTGCTATTAACATCATCGAATATATGTACTACTCTGTTCAGGTGCTCAACGAGGAACTCACACCTGTTTCGATTCAAACCCCCAACGCAAATGCGGTGGTTTCTGCCCATGCCCTGACAAAGACCTACGGAGACTTCACCGCCGTCAACGGCATTTCCTTTGACGTTGCTCCGGGGGAGTCTTTTGGGCTGCTTGGCCCCAACGGTGCTGGAAAATCAACCACAATGCGGATGATCGGTGGCGTCTCGCAGCGGACCTCTGGTGAGCCGACCATCATGGGCTTGGACCCGGAAATGCATGGCCCACAGGTTAGGGTGCATCTAGGCGTGGTGCCGCAGCAAGACAACCTCGATGAAGAGCTTAAGGTCCGCGACAATTTGATTGTTTATGGTCGCTATTTCGGATTGCCGTTGAGCTATTTGAAGCCAAAAGCCGATGAGTTGCTTGAATTCGCGCAGCTCACGGAAAAGGCTTCGGCAAAGGTCGATGACCTTTCTGGCGGCATGAAGCGACGGCTGACGATTGCGCGTTCGCTCATCAACGATCCCAAGATTTTGTTGCTCGATGAGCCGACGACGGGCCTAGACCCGCAGGCAAGACACATCTTGTGGGACCGGCTATTTAGACTCAAAGAGTCCGGCACTACGTTGATCCTAACCACGCACTACATGGACGAAGCCGAACAACTGTGCGACCGACTGATTCTGGTGGACAAGGGTGCCATCATGGCTGAGGGTTCACCGGCGTCCTTGATTCGGGAGTATTCGACGCGTGAGGTGGTTGAACTTCGCTTTGGCTCCGAGCGCAATGCGACCGTTGCCAACGAACTTGCCGGAGTGGGCGAGCGGATTGAAACGCTGCCGGATCGAGTACTGATCTATGCCAACGACGGCGAAAAGGTGATGGAGGCAATCGCTGCCCGTGGCCTGCACCCGCTCACATCGCTGATTCGGCGTTCCTCGCTTGAAGACGTCTTTTTACGCTTGACGGGGAGGAGCCTCATTGACTGAGCCCCAGTTTTCCGAACCTCCCGTGACATCAAAAAGCCGGACCGCTTTGCCTGTTCCGCTGACGCCAGAAGAATCTGCGGCCCGGGGTGAACGATACGGCTCCTGGTACATGGCCGAGCATATGTTCCGGCAGATGCGGAACTGGCGACTTTCGATTGCCGCCTATTCAATTGGCTCGCCGCTGGCTTATTTGTTCGCCATGGGCATTGGCCTGGCGTCGTTGGTCAACTCAAGTACTAACAGTCAGTTTTCCGGGGTGAGTTACCAGACCTTTATTGCGCCAGCTTTGGTTGCTTCCACGGCACTGATTTCCGCCGCCGGCGACTTCATGTTCCCGGTCATGGCTGGGTTCCGATGGCGGCGCACTTACTACGGTCCGCATGCCTCACCACTGGTGCCGGAACAGATTGCGAAGGGTCATATTGTTTCGACCTTTATCCGGATTCTTTTACCCACAGCGGTCTACTACCTGATTGTGGTGCTGTTCCAAGCGGCGCCGAGTCCTTGGGGCTGGTTTTCAGTGCTGACCGCGACGCTGGCATCGATGAGTTTTGGCCTACCGTTGATGGCTTGGGTCGCAACACTCAAGACCGACTCAGGCCAGTTCGCAATGGTACAGCGGTTTATTATCACGCCGTTGTTCTTGTTTTCTGGCACCTTTTCCCGCTCACTCAGTTGCCTTGGTTCTTGCAGTGGATTGGCTGGGTTTCGCCGCTGTGGCACGCGACTGAGCTTGGTCGGGCGCTTAGTTTTGGCTACTCAGAGCCGGCCTGGTTGACTATCGTGCACCTTGCTTATTTGCTGATTTTGGCCAGGCTGGGTTGGGTATTGGCACAGCGAGTTTTCGCCAAGAGGTTGGAATCATGAGCACAGTTTCGGAGACTACTAAGTTGGCTGCGGCTCGGGTGGCCGGTCGCAAGGGCGCCCTAGGCTCCTTGTACTCAGGCAATGCGAGGGCAGTTATTGCTCGCGGTCTATTGGCTACGCGAAGCACCAACTGGCTGGTAATGCTCTCTGGCTTCGTTGAGCCAGTGCTGTTCTTGCTTTCGATGGGTGTTGGTTTGGGCTCGCTCGTGGGCACCGTAACTGGCCCGGCCGGGCAGCCGATCAGTTATGCGGCCTATATTGCGCCCGCACTCTTGGCGACCTCGGCAATGAACGGCGCGGTCTACGATTCCACCTGGAACGTTTTCTTTAAGATGAATTTCGCCAAGCTGTACCAAGGCATGCTGTACACCTCGCTGGGACCGTTGGATGTGGCGCTGGGAGAAATTTTCTTGGCTCTCTTACGCGGCTTTGTCTATGCCACCGGCTTCACTCTCGTGATGGCGGAAATGGGCTTGGTCACCTCGCCGCTGGCACTGCTTATGGTGCCGGCTTCGGTATTTATTGCTTTCGGCTTTGCTAGTTTCGGCATGGGTATTACGAGCTTTATCAAGAGTTTCCAAGGTATGGACTGGATTAACTTTGTCCTGCTGCCAATGTTTTTATTCTCGGCGACGTTTTATCCCTTATCGGTTTATCCGCAGCCGGTTCAGTGGCTTATTCAAGCCATGCCGCTATGGCATGGAGTGGAATTACTCCGCGAGCTCGGTGCTGGCGTGATTGGTTGGGGCACGCTTGGCCATATCACCTACTACCTCGTGATGATTATTTTGGGACTAATCTTGACCACCACCAGGCTGCGCAAACTGTTCCTCAAGTAACTGGTTCCTCAACTAACTGCCGCTTGCTGAGATGATGCGGACAGTAGCTGTCCGCAATGGACTCTGCCGACGTCGTGCGCTAAGGCAAGCTGGATTCATGATTGCTCAATGGGACAACGTGTCGATAGATACTGAAGATTCACACGGTCTGGCGGTTTTTTATGCCGAGATAACTGGCCTACCGATTATTCGCGATGACGATGATTGGGCGGCGATTGGTCATCAGAACGGCATGAAAATCTGTTTCCAAAAAGTGGAGAATCATGTTCCGCCAAACTGGCCCGAAGCGGTGAACGGACAACAGATGCACCTTGAGTTCGAGGTGGCTGATCTCGTCGAGGCAGAGCCGAAAGTCTTGGCTCTTGGTGCGCAACGCGTGGGCGGGTTCGATACCGGTTTCCGGGTCTACCTTGACCCGGCGGGACATCCATTTTGTTTGGTCGATTGAAATGATCGGGCAGTGGAATCTCAGCGCTTTGGATTGCGAAGACCCTCAAGCGCTGGCCAATTTCTACCGTGAGCTGACGGGATTGCCTATCTATGCGGATGATCCGGAATGGGTTGAGCTCGGCATGAAGGGTAGCTATCCGCATTTGGCATTTCAGCGCGTGGAGCGACACGTGCCGCCGAATTGGCCAGCTGCAATCAATGGACAGCAAGCTCATCTGGATATCTTTGTTGCAGATCTGGCTGAAGCGGAGGCTAAAGTGTTGGCCCTGGGCGCAAAGCTTATCGACTGCGACCACCGGATTTACCGGGTCTACCTTGACCCGGCGGGGCATCCACTTTGCTTAGTCGATCAGGGTTAAGCCCAGTTCGTTCAAAAATCTCGTTCAAAAATGCCGTGATATTTGGTCTAAGGTCAAAAGATGGCATCGGTGTGGACTCTGGCAGCACCTGAGGTGGTGGCCAAGCTAGATGAAGGACTCCGGGATTACTTCGATAGTGCTCCCGAGGGCATGATCGGCAAAGGTGTCGGCGTTTTTCGCCGTGTAGGTACGCCGCGGCGTTGGCTTTGGCCTATTTTGTGGTTGCTTAGCAAAGAGGGAATTGTCTTTCCGGTGTGGCAGCAAGATGTCGTCTTCGAGGTGGTCAACCGGCCGAGTGTTGACAGCCATGGCCGGACGGCAATTTTCGCTACTAGAAAATTCAGGTTCGCCAGTGGCGTACGGTAAATGGTGGACGTCATCACGGCTGAACGGGATGGCTCTCTTGTTGACCACTTAGGGAAACACGGCTGGCTTGCTGCCTCGCTGCGGGCCGAGGCTGCCCAGGGTGCGATGCAGTTGAGCAGTGAGCGGATTCGATTTCGCGTTCCTGGTGGTTGGCTGCCAGTGCCGAAAGCTATCGCGCCGTTGGTGCGGATTACCGAGCGATTTGAGCCGGGAACTGGCAAACAGCACGTAAGGATGCGGCTGAGCCAACCGCAGTTAGGCCTCTTGTATGAGTACGACGGCGAGTTCAGTTATTGGCGCGAATCCTTCTAAAGGCGGCTCAAGCTCAGCTGGGCAACGTCAGGATTTCAGCGCCGTCGTCGGTAATCGCAATGGTGTGTTCACTGTGCGCCGTCCGGCAGCCGGTGGCGCTCCGGAGGGTCCAGCCGTCGTCGTCAGTCACCAGCTCAGCGGTATTGGCCATCACCCAGGGTTCCAGTGCGAGCAATAGCCCAGGGCGCAATTTATAACCGCGACCGGGTCGTCCGGAGTTCGAAATGTGCGGGTCTTGATGCATTGTTGAGCCAATGCCGTGCCCGCCGAACTGGATGTTGATGGGGTACCCAGCCTCGGTGAGCACCGAACCGATGGCGTAAGAGAGGTCGCCAATTCGAGCGCCCGGGCCGGCGGCAGCTATCCCGGCGGCTAACGCGCGCTCGGTTGCATCGATCATGGCGATGCTTTCTGCCGGCTGCGTTTTGCCCACAACAAAGCTGATCGCCGAGTCTGCCGCGATGCCATTCAGGACCACGGCAAGGTCAAGCGTCAGCAAATCGCCGTCGGCAAGCGAATAGTCGTAGGGCAAGCCGTGCAAAACAGCATCGTTGACCGCCGTGCAAATGTAATGCCCAAATGGTCCGCGACCGAAAGATGGTGCATAGTCGACGTAGCAGGAGATCGCGCCAGCATCCAGGATCATCTCCTTTGCCCAGCGGTCGATCTCAAGCAAGTTCGTGCCGACTGTGCTGCGTCCCTTGAGCGTATGCAAAATATTGGCCACTAGCTTGCCGGTCGCTTTTGCTCGGATAACTTCGCGGGGGTTGAGGATTTCAATCATTGGGCACCTTTCCTGCGGAACCAATAACTATACCGGCAATATTATCCCGGTACTATAATTGGCGCTATGGTCAGATTGCCGCTCACATCCGAAGAAGTCGAACGCGGCGAACGGCTTGGCGCGCTATTGCGGCGGGCCAAGGGAGCGCGCTCAATGTTAGAGGTCGCTCTCAATGCTGGAGTCTCACCGGAGACGCTTCGAAAAATCGAGACTGGACGGATAGCGACGCCGGCCTTTCCCACCATTGCGGCTCTGGCTAATGTCTTGGGGCTTTCACTCGATATGGTGTGGGCCGAGATCAACCAGCTAGAAGGCGCATTGCGCTAGTCGAGCTGGTGTTCTACGCAGAATATCGCGGCTTGTACTCGCGAAACTAAATCCAGTTTGTTGAATATTCGCGAAACGTGTGTTTTCACGGTGGTCTCGGCAATACCGAGTCGGTTGGCGATTTGCTGATTGGTCCAACCAGCGCCGACGGCGCGCAGCACCTCAAGCTCGCGAGCGGTAAGTTCCGCGAGTCCTGGCGGCGTGCGGATTTCCGCCCGGCTGGATGCCGAGAGCATCTGCTCAATCACAGTCTTGGTCACTTCCGGCGCTAGTACCGAGCCACCTGTTGCCACGGTGATAATTGCCTGCACGATCTCCTCGGCGGAGGCCGATTTGAGCAGGAACCCGGCTGCGCCAGCTCGGAGGCCGCCCAACACATACTCGTCCAAGTCAAAGGTCGTCAAAATTAGGACTCTAGATGTGCCCGCCGTGGCAATCTGCCGGGTGGCGGCGATGCCATCAACACCGGGCATCCTGAATATCCATAAGCACCACGTCCGGGCGTAGCGTCTGACTCATTTGTACGGCACTGGATCCATCTTCGGCCTCACCGACCACGTCGATCGCGCGGTCTTGAGTAAGAATCATCCGAAGTCCCTGCCGAATCGCGGCATGGTCATCAGCGAGTAGCACCGAAAGCACCGAAATAGTGCGGTTCACCGTGGCAACCTAGCCACGAGGTGCCAATTGCCTAACTCGGCACCGGCGGAAAATGATCCGCCTAGCTCATTTGCTCGAACCGCTATGTTTTTCAGACCGTATCCCCTTGGCTCTGCCGCGATGGATTCGGTGTGAGTTACCGGGTTGTCAACCGTCAGCAAGATGCCGTCATTCTTCGAGTAGAGGCTGAGCAGCACAGGTTGGCCAGGAGCATGTTTTCCGGCATGAGTGAGCGCCTCCTGGCTAATCCGATAGAGCGTGCTTGCGGTCGCGGCCGCTAATTCTTGGCTGATTCGGAGGTCTAATTGCGCCGGGTTGCCAGCGGAGGTGCTCGCCACTGCTAACGCTTGAAGTTCAGAATCTAGGTCCATGCCACCAGCGTTGGTTGGTGCATCGAGTTCGTCACCAGCGTGCAAAACGTCGATCATCTGCCGCATATCGGCCAGAGCTTTGAGCGAAGTCTCGCGTGAAGTTCGCAATACAGTGAGCCGGACTTCCGGATCGCTGGTTCTGATGGCAGCTTCGCTTTGTAAGGCGATCGCGGACAGCCTTCCGGCAATGACATCGTGCAGGTCTCTTGCCATCTTCGCTCGCTCGCGACTGACTGAAAGCTGTAAATCAAGCCGGGCAAGGTCCCGCTCTTGTTGCACCATGCGCTCCGCTTGTTGAGCTCTCTGTTGCTCAACTTCTGCGATCTGTTGTTGTTTCCGCACGTTAGCTGCCCACCACATTGGCGTCAGAAATACCACGACGGCTTGAAGCCCGGCAGCTAGCGCGGACTGCCAAGCATTGCCAATCACAGCGGCCGCGGCAACCGAGAGGACGCTCAGCGATATAGCGAAAATTTGGGTGAGTCTGCTCAAAGTCGGCCCGGCGTAGCGAGTTCCGGCGAATATCACCTCGAAAACTAAGAACAATGCCACGATCCCGGCGCCGTCCAAGGCGAGTAGGACTGCACAGGCCAAGCTGATGACAATCATCGAGACGATCTTGGTGCTACGCAGCGCGATGCCACAGCAGTCCAACAACAACAAAAGTGGCCAGAGTTGAACGGCTGGAAAGACATCAATATCACCAACGCCAAACAAATGCAGGCCACTCATTTGAAGCACAACGGCGAGTACCAAGTAAAACAGCGCCATACCGAAATCCTGCCGAGGAATGCCAGCCAAAGTTCCACGCAGCCCTCGTATCATCTTCTGATTCTCCCGTCTGCTGAGGTCCTGGACAAGCGAAAGCCCACCAGTGTCCTCCGAAGGTATGACGGGCTCCTCCTGCAGCTGGCGGATGTGCTTCAGCGCCGGTACCGGAAATCTAGAGATATGAAACATTGGCTCATTCACGCCGCGGTTTTCATACTGGCTCAGGTCGTCTTCATCTTGCTCGGGTTCTCCTGGCCCTGGGAGGTCCTTTCCGGGCGTCAACCAGCTAGCTCGGTCTTTAGCTCGATCGATGGCCAATTGTGGACGGCCAACACTTCTCGGATTTGGACCATCGTTTGGCTCGTGGACACGATCGTGTCACTCGGCAGTCGCGCAGCAGGGCAAAAAGCGACAGCCCAAAAGGAGGTCGAAGAAAAATGAATGCTTTCGACTTCGTCAGGCAAAACCCGATCGTCGCGGTCATTATCGGCTGCGAAATTGGCCTCTGGGTGGTGCTTTTCCTCGGCTTAGCGCTGCGGTATCTCTTGCGACTAAAACGCACCAGCACGGTCATGTTAGCCGCCATCCCGTTGCTCGATGTGGTGCTCTTGATCGCGGTAGCGATCGATATGGCACATGGCGCCCAACTCAGCTGGGTGCATACTGCCGCCGCCTATTATCTGGGCTTCAGCGTTGCTTTTGGACCCGCGCTTGTCCGGTACGTCGATGTTCGATTCGCGCACCGATTTGCGGGCGGGCCTGAGCCAACGCCCAAACCAAAATATGGCAAAGCTAAACAGCAAGCGTTGTGGCAGGAGTGGTATCGGGTGGTGCTGGCCGCCACGATCGCCTCAGCGGTGTCACTAGCGCTCATTGTGTTCTTTGCTGACGCCGAAGCGCAGCAATTGCTCTGGTGGTCGATTGGCCGAATCTGGTTCATCGTTGGCTTGTGGTTCCTCTTCGGACCGATGATCAAGCCAAAACCCGAGCCTAAGCCAGCTTCGGTTTCGCCCGGCGCGGAAGCGGGCTCATCAGCACGGCTTCTTTGAGAGAATGGAGACATGTTCTCCTTGGGATCTCAGCAGACACCTGGTAAACGTCCCGGCCGCTGGGCCGCCGTCGGGCCAATCATCTTGGCCGTAGTTTTCTTGGTTGCCTTAGTGATGGCCGCCAATAACAACACAGTGCTCGGTTGGGTCATTGCGGTCATTGCGCTGGCGTGGCTGATCTTGGCAACTTTGGTGTACGTGGGCGTCTATAAGGCGGCACGCTTTGGTGCGGAGCAAGTCCGTAGAGCGACTTCCAGTATGCAGAAGCAAACTTCCACAGACGACGCCGGCACCCGCCTAGTCGCCGAAAGCGCACCGTCGGACGGTGCCCGGGATATGAAACTGGACCACAGCTTCAAAATCATTCAGGTTCAGGCGCGTGAAATTCAAAAAGTCTTGGCTTTGTCCAATGATGCTGAGACCGGTGCGCAGCGTAAAGAAAAGATCGAACGCGCCTTGGAGACGATCGAAATCACTGCGCACAACGGGCGGGACATGATCAGTGGCGGGCAGGGCAGCAAGCGCGAGGACGGGCCGGAAGAGCCAGTCACTGGCGTCATGCTCTAAGAACTATTGAGCGTACGTCCGGCAAATAGCTCAAACCGGGTAAAGTGGTCCGAGTGAGCAATCCGACATCGAAAAAAGCAGCTGACGCGGTGCGAATCGCCTCGGTAAATGTCAATGGAATTCGCGCCTCTTACCGCAAAGGCATGGCCGATTGGCTTGCCGCCCGGGATGTGGACATCCTCTGTTTACAGGAGGTGCGCGCACCAGATGACGTGGTAGAAGGCTTCCTTGCACAAGACTGGCACCTGCTTCATGCTGAAGCTGCAGACAAAGGCCGAGCCGGGGTCTTGATTGCCTCCCGCAAGGACTCGCTTGAGCCGATTGCTACCAGAACTGGCATCGGCGATGATTACTTTGCTACCACTGGACGCTGGGTTGAAGCCGACTACAAACTCTCCGGCGGCAAACAGCTTACCGTCGTGAGTGCCTACGTGCATTCCGGCGAAGTTAATACGCCCAAACAGGACGATAAATACCGTTTTCTCGACGTGATGTTGACGAGAATGCCGGAGCTGGCCGCACACAGTGACTATGCCCTGATCGTGGGCGACTTGAACGTAGGTCACACCACCTTGGACATTAAGAACTGGAAAGGCAACGTCAAGAACGCTGGCTTCCTACCTGAAGAACGCGCATATTTCGACCGATTTTTCAGCGCAAACGACCTCAAAGACGGTTTGGGTTGGAAAGACGTGCAACGCGAGGTGGCGGGGCAGGTTGAAGGGCCGTATACCTGGTGGTCACAGCGCGGCCAAGCGTTCGACAACAACACCGGCTGGCGGATTGATTACCAGATGGCTACGCCGGAGCTCTTCGCGGCCGCCGGAGACGTCGTGGTAGACCGCGCCGCCAGCTACGACACTCGACGGTCCGATCACGCGCCGCTCGTCGTTGACTACAACATCCGCTAATTCGCGCCCGCGCCTCATTCATTAACAACTGAAAGCCTGACATGCCAGCTACAGCACGTGCCCGTATTCTTTCCGGAATGCAACCATCTGCAGATTCCTTGCACTTGGGAAACTATCTGGGCGCGCTTGTGCAGTGGCGGAAGATGCAGGAAGAATACGACGCGATCTACATGATTGTTGATCTGCACGCAATCACGGTTCCGCAGGATCCGGGTGTGCTTGCCCAGCGGACTAGGGTTACCGCGGCGCAGTATTTGGCTGGTGGCATCGATGTAGAAAAGTGCACGCTTTTTGTGCAGTCTCATGTGCCCGAGCACACCCAATTGGCGTGGGTGCTCAATTGCCTCACTGGGTTTGGCGAGGCCTCCCGGATGACCCAGTTCAAGGACAAGAGCCTTAAGCAGGGCTCTGATACTGCGAGCGTTGGATTGTTCACTTATCCGATCTTGCAAGCTGCCGACATTCTGCTTTACCAGCCAGAAGGCGTGCCAGTTGGTGAAGATCAGCGTCAACACGTAGAGCTCAGCCGAGATTTGGCCAAGCGATTTAACCACCGGTTTGGCGAGACATTCGTGGTCCCGCAAGCTTTCATTCAGAAAGAATCGGCAAAGATCCAAGATTTGCAAAACCCCTCAGCAAAGATGTCCAAATCTGCTGATTCACCCAATGGTTTGATCAATTTGCTCGATGATCCGAAGGTCACCGCGAAGCGAATCAAATCCTCGGTCACCGACGATGGTGCCGAGATTCGTTACGACAAGGAAAATAAGCCGGGCGTTTCGAACTTGCTGTCGATCTATGCCGCGTTGAGCAAGAAGTCGATCGCCCAAGTCGAAGCAGATTTTGACGGCAAAATGTATGGAAATTTGAAAGTCGAACTTGCAGATCTTGTGGTTGCCGAGCTCGGTCCAATACGGGAACGAGCCCAAGAGCTTTTGGCAGACCCGGCCGAATTAGATCGGTTGCTGGCAGTCGGCGCGCAAAAGGCCCGCGAGGTCGCGGCTGTCACGCTAGAGGATGTCTACCGCAAGGTGGGGTTCCTCGCGCCAGTTAGCATCGAAGCGGCGAAATAAGCACCATGGGAATTCGTGAAGTGGCTGCCAGCGAAGACCCCGTGCGGTCGGTTGGTGTAGTGATTGCGCTTCCCGAGCCCTTTGCTGAAGATCTGAAGCGTTGGCGAGCCTCATTCGGCGACCCGTTGGCCGACGTCGTTCCTGCCCACATCACTTTGGTTACCACTACGCCCGCGAGCGATTGGGCTGCTGTGCTGGGGCATGTCCGCGAGGTAGCCGCTGAGCAGCAGGGATTTTTGGTCACCCTGGAAGGCACTGCCGCGTTCCGTCCAGTATCGCCGGTGATCTACCTCAAAGTGGTTCAAGGCTTTGATGAGTGCGTGCAGCTACACGAAGAGCTCCAGGCGGGACCTCTTGCCCGCGAGCTTGAATTCCCTTTCCATCCGCACGTCACTGTGGCCCACGATATTTCCGATCCCGGCATGGACGAGGCCGAGCAACGCCTTAGATCCTATCGGGCAAGTTTTCAGGTCGATAGCATGGGGTTGTATGAACACGACGTCGACGGCGTCTGGCAGCTTCAGGAGGAGTTCAGCTTTGGCGGATCTGAACAGAGTGAAAAGGAAGCCGGTAGCTCAGTCTGAGCAACCGGTACCCACCGATCGGAAAGAACTTGAACGGCGGCTGATCCTGAAACGGATCGATCTGGGCAAGGCAAAACGAAAGGCGCCCGGCGCGCCTGCTCTGCTTCAAGCCAGAGTGCAATTTTGGTTAGCCAAACTGAATTTGCTGCGGCCTATGCGAGCTTTCCAAACATATTCTTTGCGGCATGGTCCACTGCTGGCCGCGGGCTCGGCCTACAACATGTTCTTCTCAGTCGCCGCCATGCTGGTGGCAGGCTTCTCCATTTTGGGCCTGGTGGCGAATGGCAACAAAGCGCTGCAGGACGCCGTGGTTAAGGCGGTGGCGCAGGCAACTCCAGGCCTCATCAAAATCGGCAGCGGCTTGGCCACGCCAGAGGAACTGTTCAAGTCAACTGAGGGGTTCGGCTGGGCACTGGTGATCTCATGAGTTGCTTTGCTGCTCACTTCTTTGGGCTGGATTGGCGGGTTGCGGGAAGGGATTCGTGGCATTTTTGCTACCGGGCCGCTAGAAGCCAACCCCGTCTTACTGAAGCTCAAAGATGCAGCTACCTTACTGGTGCTGGGTATTCTGTTGGTGGCGACCTCAGTAATAAGCGTTGGCGTGGTTACGGCGCTCGACGGCGTGATGGCGGCCTTATCGCTCGATGTTGAGCTGGCGCGTCCAATCACTTACGTTGCGTCTTTTGTGGTGTTGCTACTTTTGGACCTTGCAGTGTGTATGGCGCTTTTCCGATCCGTCTCTGCTATTCAAATGCCCAGAGTGGCGCTTTGGCAGACTGCGCTGATCGCAGCAGTTGGTTCCACTGTGTTGCGGGCGCTTTCGAGCGTTTTACTGGCCAACGTCGCCGGGAAGAATCCGCTGTTAGCCCCGTTTTCGGTAATCTTGGGCTTGTTTGTCTGGTTTTACCTGCTGTCTCAGGTGTATTTGATCGCAGCCGGTTGGGGCACCGTAGCAAAGGCTGACGCCGAGCAACGAGCCAAATAGCCCGTTCCCATCCCCCCCCGTTGAACGCTGCACCACTTTTGGTTGTTATGACGGGCTCATATCGACCAAAAGTGGTGCAGCGTTTCGAGAGGATTTGCTCGAGGGATTTTCCGCCCGGAGGCGTAGGTTAGAGCAGGTTTGAAAGGAAGCTCCATGAACAATGAATTGCCCTACCTGATCAATATTGTGCTCGCGATGGTGCTGTCCTTAGTCATTGGCATCGAACGTGAATACAACCAAAAGCAAGCGGGTGTCCGCACGCATACTTTAGTGGGCCTTGGCTCAGCGTTGTTCATGGTGGTCTCCAAACACGGGTTTTACGACATTCTGGGACAAACAGGTATTGGTCTGGACCCGTCGCGCATTGCGGCGCAAATTGTCTCCGGAGTCGGTTTCCTCGGCGCCGGTCTGATCTTTGTCCGTCGCGATGTGGTGCGAGGGCTGACTACAGCTGCGAGCATTTGGCTGGTGGCCGCCGTCGGAATGGCAGCAGGGGCTGGCATGTTTATCATCGCGCCGGGAGTTGTTTTGGTCTATCTTTTGGTCACCTTGGGGATTAAACCGTTGACCCAGCGGATGCCACATGCCAAAGGAACTAGGCACAGTATTCGCCTGCGGTACCGTGACGGGCACGGCTTGCTGAGGGACATCATTTCTGCGGTGGCCGCGCACGGCATGAAGGTGAGTAATCTTCAGATCCTCAAAAGCGAGCAAATCGAGCTTGACACGGTAGACCGCGTCGAGGATGCTGGCCGCTTTCAAGACATTGTGCTGGAAGTAGACGGGTCACCCAACGCGGTAGACAACTTGTTGATCGCATTGAGTTCGATCGACGGCGTTCGGCAGATTGCCTTGGACCGGGAAGACAGCGAAAGCTAACGAACCTTCCCCGAAACGCTGCACCACTTTTGGGCCTTAAAGCACCCTTGATTAAGGCCCAAAAGTGGTGCAGCGTTTCGAAGGGGGAGCTAGATTTAGTGGGATGGAATACTTCTCGCAACCGCTGAGTCAGATGGAACCTCAAACGCTGTACCGGGTGCTGTGTTTGCGAGTTGCGGTTTTCGTGGTGGAACAGGGTGCTGCCTATCCGGAGTTAGACGGACGCGATGACGAACCTGGTGCGTTGATGTTCTGGGCAATGCATGAGGGCAGTGTGCTGGCGACGCTGAGATTACTTGATGAAGGCTCGCAATTCAGAATTGGTCGAGTCGCCACCGCCCTGACTGCGCGTGGCAAAGGTATTGCCGCAGAACTTATGCAGCGGGCGGTGGCGGTGGAGACGGCGGCCGGCGGAGAAATCGTTTTGGACGCGCAGACTGACAAGCAGGATTGGTATGCAAAATTTGGTTTTGCACCAGCCGGTGAAGTCTTTTACGAGGACAACATTGAACATATCCCGATGGCACGGCCCGGGCGCACTGCCAGTTGACCTACTATCGGATTTCCACCGGTATCAGCGCCAGAATCCCTCGATACTTTTAGCGAGGACCTGCGCCTGCTCGTAACCGGCTTGGGCGGCGGCTGGACGCAGTGACAAATTCATTGCGTTTGTGCCGAACATATGCTCGGATTGACTGTCCGGATATATGGTTTCAACGCCACTGCCACCCACCCGTAACTCTTCGATCTGAGTTGCCAAATGCATGCCCCACTCCACTGGAGTCCGGGACCTGCCGCCAAAGGGCGACAGCACCAGAACTCGTGCGTATCCGGTGGCTAGATCAGCATTCTCAGCATTGGTCCGGTAACCGCCGTCAATAAACCGGGTGTTACCGATTCGGTAGGCGAAACCACCAGCGCAACTTGCCGCGACGGCGTCGGCTAGATCCACGCCACTGTGACTGTCGAACGCTACCGGTTCGCCGGTATCCGCATCAACCGCCGTGATGAGCACCCTTTGTGCCGGCCATTGCTGCTGCGGCAATCGGGCTGCGACCGTAGCGCGCCATCGTGATTGGGTGGGGGCATCGGATGACGCGGCTAATGCAAGCGCAGATGCCCCCATTTGGCGCCGCATATCGGCTACATCGTGCGCAGCCGCTATCACCTCACTAGTCCTGCGCATGTGATCCGGGACCGAGCTGAACACGCCGGGAGGCCCTTGCTCAGGTTTGGCGGCAACTGGCGCGGACTGTTGTGGCGTTGCGGCGGATAAGATACTGGCGAAGAGTTGGCTCGGACTGACGCCGGTAATCTGAGCCGCCGCTGTTGATCCAGCCGAAGTACCGGCAATGAGATCGGCTTCAGTGAGGTCTATTCCGGCGTCAAACAGGCCAGCGATCATACCAATCAGCCACGCATTGCCTGTTGAGCCGCCGCCGAGAACTAATGCTCGCTGACGGTCCGGTTCAGCCGATATTTGCGCTGCTTTGCTGGACGCCGTGGACGTTGATGAGGGAGTAGAAAAAGATGTTGTTTTCATGGGAGTCGCCTTTCGCGATGAGCCTATTCGGCGCTCCCAGTGGCGACTTAGTTCAGCCGCGCGATCGTGGACTGCAGGGGAGCGCCCACTATGGATACTGCGTTCATGGGTCTCACCTCCTGCCGATTGATCACGATCACCGGAAAACTATCACGCGCACACCATAGTGCGCAAGCACAAGGATGTCCCGCCGAGTTCATTGACTCAACGGGACATCCTTGGCGCTAAAAACGAATTAGATCTGACGAGCCAAAATGGCCTGTTTAACCTCTGAGATTGCCTTCGTGACCTGAATGCCGCGTGGGCAAGCCTCCGAGCAGTTGAAGGTGGTTCGGCAGCGCCAAACGCCTTCTTTGTCATTGAGGATCTCTAAACGCATGTCGCCAGCATCATCGCGAGAATCGAAGATGAAGCGGTGCGCGTTGACAATTGCGGCCGGGCCAAAGTACTGACCGTCAGTCCAAAATACGGGGCAGCTCGAGGTGCACGCCGCACACAAGATGCACTTGGTGGTGTCATCGAAGCGCTCGCGGTCCTCAGCAGACTGCAAACGCTCTTTGGTCGGCTCGTGGCCCTTGTTGATCAGGAACGGCATGATCTCGCGGTAAGACTGGAAGAACGGCTCCATGTCCACAATGAGATCTTTTTCCACCGGAAGGCCCTTAATCGGCTCAACCGTAATTGGCTTCTTGGTATCCAGATCTTTCAACAAGGTTTTGCAAGCCAAGCGGTTACGGCCGTTAATGCGCATTGCATCAGAACCGCAGACGCCGTGAGCGCAAGAGCGGCGGAAAGACAGGGTGCCGTCGTGCTCCCATTTGATCTTGTGCAAGGCATCTAGCACGCGGTCGGTGCCGTACATGGTGAGCTTCCACTCGTCCCAGTGCGCTTCTTCGCCGTCGGCGCCGCCAGCTTCCGGATTGTAGCGACGCACCTTGAGCGTAATGTCGAAGGTGGGGATTTTGCCGCCGCCGCCAACACTTGCTGGGAGTTCAATTTTCGACGCCGGCTCCGGTGCGGTTTCAGCGGTTTCAATTGTGCTAGTCATTAGTACTTCCTCACCATTGGCTCATAGCGGGTGAAAATAACCGGCTTAGTATCCAAACGAATGCCGGCGATGTGCTCAGTTTCGGCACCTTCGTCCAGATAAGCCATTGAGTGCTTCATGAATTTCTCGTCGTTGCGATCCGGGAAGTCTTCGCGGGAGTGGCCGCCACGAGATTCTTCGCGGTGTAGTGCCGCGACCGTCATAACTTTGGCCAGTTCGAGCAAGAAGCCCAGTTCAACAGCCTCAAGCAGATCCAGGTTGAATCGCTTGCCTTTGTCTTGAACGGTGATTCGTTGGTATCGCTCTTCGAGCTTTGCAATATCGCTCAATGCCAAGTTCAGCGTGTCTGCTGAACGGAATACCTGCATATTGGCATCCATCGAGTCCTGCAGATCTTTACGGATCAGCGCGACTTTCTCACCGCCGTCGGACGTACGAACGTGATCCAGCATGCCCAAGGTGCAGGCCTCAGGGTCTTCGGGTAGCTCCACAAAATCAGCGCCCTTGGCGTATTCTGCGGCCGAAATACCGGCGCGCTTACCGAAAACGTTGATGTCTAGCAGCGAGTTGGTGCCCAGACGGTTTGATCCGTGCACGGAAACGCAGGCAACCTCACCGGCGGCAAACAGCCCAGGGATCACAGTGTCGTTGTCCTGAAGAACTTCAGCCGAGATGTTGGTGGGAATGCCGCCCATGGCGTAGTGCGCGGTGGGGAAGACAGGCACCGGCTCGGTGAACGGTTCCACACCAAGGTAGGTGCGGGCGAACTCGGTAATGTCGGGGAGCTTGGCTTCGATGTGCGCCGGCTCCAAGTGAGTCAAGTCCAACAACACGTAGTCCTTGTTCGGGCCGCAGCCACGACCCTCGCGGACTTCGTTAGCCATTGATCGGGCAACGATGTCGCGGGGTGCCAAGTCCTTGATGGTTGGCGCATAGCGTTCCATGAACCGCTCGCCCTCGGAGTTACGCAAAATTGCGCCTTCACCACGGGCCGCCTCAGAAAGTAGGATTCCCAGTCCAGCCAAACCGGTCGGATGGAACTGGAAGAACTCCATGTCTTCTAACGGGATGCCGCGGCGGAAAGCGATTGCCATTCCGTCACCGGTCAGAGTGTGTGCGTTCGAGGTGGTCTTGAAGACCTTGCCGGTGCCGCCCGAGGCGAAAACTACGGATTTTGCTTGGAATACGTGTAGCTCGCCACTGGCTAGATCGTAGCTAACCACACCGGAAACACGTTTTTGGCCGGTTTCCTCATCGACTACTGTGAGCAGGTCCAAAACGTAGTACTCGTTGTAGAACTCCACGTTGTGCTTGACGCAGTTTTGATACAACGTCTGCAGAATCATGTGGCCCGTGCGGTCTGCTGCGTAACAGGCGCGGCGGACGGGTGCCTTGCCGTGATCGCGGGTGTGGCCGCCGAAACGGCGTTGGTCGATCCGGCCTTCGGGTGTGCGGTTGAACGGCAGCCCCATTTTTTCCAAGTCGAGCACTGCGTCAATGGCCTCTTTTGCCATGACCTCAGCAGCGTCCTGGTCAACTAGGTAGTCACCGCCTTTGACGGTGTCGAAGGTGTGCCATTCCCAGTTATCCTCTTCGACGTTCGCCAGTGCCGCGCACATACCGCCCTGAGCGGCACCAGTGTGCGAACGCGTCGGATACAACTTGGTCAGCACCGCGGTCCGTGCTCGTTGGCCGGACTCGATAGCTGCACGCATGCCAGCCCCGCCCGCACCGACGATCACTACGTCGTATTTGTGAACCTGCATACTGTGAAACTCCTCTGTGGAACCGTACTTGGTGTGTAAGACCGAGTGAGGCCGAGCGAAAAACTAAGGGCCAAACAGCGAAAGCGATGGCCTACTAAGGTACTGGGCAGAAGCTGCCAGGTAGCGGCAAGCCATCGGAACCAACGACGCAAGGATCAAAGGTGAAAATCACCAGGGTACCCAGGGTAATGATGACGACGGTAGCCACGTAGAGCACGGTCTTCAAGGCAATTCGAGTACCGGTCTTTTCTGCGTAATCGTTGATGATGGTTCGCACGCCGTTAGTGCCGTGCAGCATCGCCAGCCAAAGCATCAGCAGATCCCAGATCTGCCAGAACGGGCTTGCCCATTTACCGGCAACGAAGCCGAAATCAATGGCGTGCACACCTTCGCCGACCATCAGGTTGACGAAGAGGTGACCGAAGATGAGGACGATCAAAATTACGCCGGACAAACGCATGAATAACCAGGCGAACATCTCAAACTTTGAGCCCGAGCCTTTATTCCGGTTGTAATTGATTCCGGACTTTCCCGTGGCCTTTGCGCTACGTGGGGCTTCAATAGCAGTCATATTAGTGACCTCCCCACAGTGGTGGAAGAACAATACTCAATTGGCGAATTAAGAAGGGAACCATGGTGATGACCCAAAGCCCTAAGACGCCCCAAAGCAATTGCCGCTGGTATTTGGGGCCCTTTTTCCAGAAGTCGACCGCGATGATTCGTAAGCCGTTGAAAGCATGGAACACAATGGCGGCGACCAACGCGGCTTCACCCAGGCCCATTAACGGATTCTTGTAGGTGCCGATCACGGCATCGTATGCTTCGGGTGATACCCGTACCAGGGACGTGTCCAACACGTGCACCAGCAGGAAAAAGAAAATCACCACGCCGGTGACTCGGTGCGCCACCCATGACCACATGCCCTCACGGCCGCGGTACAGGGTGCTAGCTGGTTTCGTCGGCACTGAATAAACCTCCTGGTAGTGCAACTGCAGGCAACTATTGCTGAGCGGCGTATCGCGCTCGGACAAGATTCATTCCGCAGCCGCGCTAGTTCAGCTAACTCAAGCCTAAATCTAGGCTTCGCTCACAGCTTACTCAACTTAGGCTTCCCTTCCTTTTTGCAGCAGGTCACAATTACCGTGTCTGAGCCCGTAAAGCAGTGATCTGAGCAACAGAATTACTGCTTTTTCCGGTCAAATTTTTGGATTAGCTGTGCGACTGCCTGGAAATCGAGGGTATTTCCTCCGCGTCCGCTAAAGTGGTCCGCAATGATTTCTTATAATTCGAACCACGACGACGTCGACTTAAACGCGGCGCAACAAGCGGCTTTGGCGTCCTTCCACGCAGTAATACCTGCGGGCGGCGTGGGAACCAGATTGTGGCCGCTCTCGCGCGCTGGCGCGCCCAAGTTTCTGCATGATCTGACTGGTTCTGGCAGTACTTTATTGCGAGCTACTTACGACAGGCTGACCCCGCTTGCGCAGGAGCGAATGATGGTGGTCACCGGTGCGGCGCACAAAGAAGCGGTTTGCGCACAGCTGCCGGAGGTGCCTGACTCCGAGCTAGTGCTTGAAAGCGAACCAAAAGATTCCGCTGCAGCCATTGGCTTAGCGGCAGCGATCTTGCATCGGCGGGATCCGGAAATCATTATGGGATCCTTTGCCGCTGATCATGTGATTAGTCCGGACTCGGTTTTTCAGGCAGCAGTCCAGGAAGCGATTTTGACTGCGGCGACCGGGAAGATCGTCACCATTGGCATAACACCAACGCACGCTTCGACGGGGTTCGGCTATATCCTCACCGGCGAGCCGCTCAACATTCCTGGTGCACCGAACGCGCACGCCGTGGCGGAATTCGTTGAAAAGCCGAATCAGGCGACGGCTGATAAGTACTTGGCCGAAGGCGGATACAACTGGAACGCGGGAATGTTTGTTGCGCCGGTGAAGTTGATGCTCAAGCATTTGGCCGCGAATGAGCCTGAATTACATGCCGGTCTCATTGCAATTGCTGACGCCTGGGACACCCCGGAGCGAGAAGAAGTAACGGGCCGTATTTGGCCCACGTTGCCGAAGATTGCCATTGACTATGCTGTCGCTGAACCTGCCGCAGTCGCAGGCGATGTTGCAGTGGTACCAGCATCCTTTAGATGGGATGACGTGGGTGACTTCGCCGCGATCGGCCGCCTCAACAGCGCTAAAGACGCAGATAACGTCACGGTGCTTGGCGAGGGCGCGCGACGGGTTTTCACTGAAAATGCCTCGGGCGTTGTGGTCACTGACACCAAACGTGTCATCGCACTGATTGGTATTGACGACGTCGTCATCGTGGACACGCCCGACGCACTTTTGGTCACGACGACGGCGCATGCGCAACGTGTTAAAGCTGCGGTCGAGAGCCTCAAGGCTTCCGGCGACGTCGATGTGCTCTGATCAGTCATGCCAGCGAATCAAACTAATCAAGCCAGCATTGAGCAGCTTTGGCTCAGATTCGATGACTTTTCCGAAGCAGAATTCCGCGTTGAGCTAGAAGCGTTGCTGGCGCAGTTGCCGGCTGGCGATCCGCAGATCTCTTTTGCGCGCGGCGGGTTCTTTGATTCGACCGGACATCCGGAGCAAGCGATCCCGCTATATCGTCAAGCGTTAGCTGAAGGGCTCGCTGGAGCACAACGTCGCCAACTGACAGTGCAGTTGGCCAGTTCGTTGCGCAACTTGGGCGAGTTAGACGAGGCTGAAGCGCTGTTACGTGCCGAAGTCGCGAGGCCCCAGAACGAATACACCGCCGCGCTTCAAGGATTCTTAGCGCTGGTACTCAGCTCCCAAGGTAAAGAACGTGAAGCGTTGTCAATATCCCTGTTAGCGCTTGTTCCGCACTTGCCGAGGTATCAACGATCGATGACCAATTATGCGCAGGCGCTGCTCGAAGATTGAGCGCGAATCTCGCCGTATGACGCTCCAGTGAAGGCTAAACGGCGCTAAGTCGTTAGAGTTTCTTTGTGCGTAATTACACTCAAGATGCCGAGCCCACTGAGGCAATCGGGCCGTGGTTGGAGCCGCTACTGGCGGAGCTCACCGAATTTCGTCGCGATTTGCACCAGCATCCTGAACTTTCACGGCAAGAATTTCGCACCACCGACAAGATCGTGGAACGACTAAGCGCTGCCGGGCTGCAGCCGCGTCGGTTGGCTGGTACTGGGGTTATTGTCGACGTCGGCGCTGGACCGGTAGCTACCGCGTTACGCGGCGATATTGACGCGCTTCCGGTGATCGAAGAAACCGGGCTACCTTTTGCCTCGGTCAATCACGGCGTGACTCATGCCTGCGGGCACGACGTGCACACCACCACGATGCTTGGTATCGCCTTGGTGTTGCAAGCCATCCACAGCCAGAAGCCGCTGGGCGGCACCATTCGAATCATTTTCCAGCCGGCCGAAGAAATCATGCCCGGTGGGGCTCTGGACTGTATAGCGCAAGAGGCTCTCACCGGCGTGCCGAGGATCATGGCGCTGCACTGTGACCCGCGCATCGAAGTGGGTAAAATTGGCACCCGAATCGGTGCGATAACTTCGGCCTCAGATACGATTCGGATCGAACTCAGCGGTCGTGGCGGCCATACTTCCCGGCCGCACCTGACCGAGGATCTGGTCTTCGCGTTAGCGCAGATTGCGATCAACGTCCCCGCGGTACTTTCGCGCAGAGTTGATGTGCGTAGTGGGGTTTCAGTGGTCTGGGGACAGATTCAGGCTGGCGCTGCACCGAACGCCATTCCGGCCAACGGGTTCATGTCCGGAACTATGCGCTGCCTTGATCGGGACGCTTGGCATTCCGCTGGCGAGTTGCTCGACGACGTCGTTCAGCAAGTCGCCGCGCCATACGGCGTTGATGTGCACCTGGAACACACGCGTGGCGTGCCGCCGGTAGCCAACTCGGAACATGAAACGGTAATTATCGAAGCCGCAGCCCGCGCTGAACTGGGCGAAGACGCGGTGGTACTCACACCACAATCCATGGGTGGTGAGGATTTCGCCTGGTTCCTCCAGGACATCCCTGGCGCGATGATGAGGTTAGGCACGCACACGCCGGGTGGCGAGGTTTACGATTTGCACCGTGGTGACTACGCCCTCAACGAAGCTGCACTAGCAAATGGCATCCGGGTGCTCGCCGCTACCGCATTGCGCACTATCCGTGACCTGCCCTAACTGGGCTGTCGAATGGGCAGTTAGCTCAGTCAGTGATGACGACTAACTTGCCAGCGGCACTACCAGATTCCATCGCGGTGTGCGCTTCAACGATTTGATCGAATGCGTAAATCTTTCCGATGGGCACCGTTGCAGTTCCGCTGGCAACCGCATCAAGAAATCCCTGCAATACCGCCGGGGAAAGATCCTCAGAGCCGCCACCATATGCGCTGAGTCGCACACCGCGCGGTAGGTACTCAATCGGATAGAAGTCTTTGACTGTCCACTCGTTGGAGAGCATCCCAGTAAAGCAAGCGGTACCCAAAACCTTGACCGAGGCCAGGGTGCCCGGCAGGGTATGCGTGCCAATGAGCTCAAGGGCTGCATCGACGCCGTCGGGCAGTATCTGCCGAACCTGCGCGGCGATCTGGCCATCGTCGATCAATACATGATCTACGCCTAGCGCTCGCAGAGCTTAGGTTTTTGCTTCACTGCGAGTGGTAGACAGTAGGGTCATGTTTTTAAGCTTGGCCAACACTGCGGTCGCCATGCCAATTGAGGAGGTGCCGCCACGAATCAGGATCGATTGCCCAGCTTGGGCGTTCAGGCCAATCGAAAGTGAACCGTTGGCGGTTTGCAGCATTTCGGGAACCGCACCTAATACCGACCAGTCGAGCTCGCTGCGAAAGGCAATCACCTGGCCGGCCGGTACGCAGGTGTATTCGGCGTATCCGCCGTCGAAAGTTCTACCCATTCCGCCCATCATGGTGACAACCTGCTGACCAGGCTCAAATTCTCCGCCAGGGCATTCGGCAACAACGCCAGTCGCTTCGATGCCGAGGACCCTGGGGAACGTGACCCCTTCGGCTAGACCCAATCTGGTATGCAGTTCGGATCGATTAAGCCCAAAGGCTTTTACTCGAATCAATACCTGCCCGGTGGCGGGAACGGGAATCGGCAGGGAACGGATGGTGAGAGCCCCGGGTGCTCCCGGGCCATCGAGGAAAATAGCTTGCATAGTTCCGGTCATTGCATCGACTCGTTTCCAAGGGGGATTCGTTACTGCAACGATCATATGACTGCCAGAGATTCTGGAAAAGGTATCGGATTTTGCAATTAGGTTGTGCACAATCTAATTGTGTACAACAGTAAAAGTATGGGTGAACGGCAAGCCCTCAAATCGCAAGTTTGTTTTGCGCTGTATTCCACTTCCCGATCGTTTACCGCGGCCTACCGCCCCATGTTGGAATCGGTTGGACTGACCTAGCCCGCAATACTTGGTGTTGTTGCTGTTATGGGAACAAGACGGCGCTACCGTGCACGAATTAGGCGAGGCATTGCAGCTGGATTCTGGCACGCTCTCGCCGCTGTTGAAGCGGATGGAGGTGGCAGGACTGATTCGCCGCCGGCGCGCCGTCGATGACGAGCGTCGGGTGGAGGTCGAGCTAACTGACGAAGGCGTCGCGCTCCGCGAACGTGCTGGTGCAGTGCCACACGACCTGGCCGAAAAGGCCGGTATTAGCGCGGAAGAAGTTCAACAACTGTGCTCAATTCTAGCAAAACTCAACACTTCACTCCGCCAGACTGTTTAGCTTTCCCACAGATTTTGACCACTAAATTTCACAAATTAGAAGGAGCATCATGAACATCGTTTACACCGCAGAAGCCCTTGCTACCGGCGATGGCCGCAATGGCCACGGCCGCAGCTCAGACGGCCAGTTGGACGTTACGCTAGCTAGCCCGGTTGAAATGGGTGGCAGCGGCGAAGGTACCAATCCGGAGCAACTCTTTGCTGTTGGATATGCGGGATGTTTCCACTCGGCCCTGCGCGTGGTGGCTCGTCGGTAAAAGGCCGATGTTACTGATTCCACCGTCACGGCAAAGGTTGGCATGGGCGCCAACGGTGAAGGTGGTTACGGCCTGGCAGTGGAGCTCGAAGTGAGCCTGCCCGCAGTAGATGCCGCCACCGCGCAAGCCCTTGTTGAAGCAGCACATCAGGTTTGCCCGTATTCCAACGCCACTCGCGGCAACATCGAGGTCAAGCTCTCACCCGCAGGAGTCGCAGCATGAGCTTGCCGGTCTCAACACGTCAATTTGAACTGGCGTCGCGCCCGAACGGGGTACCGACGCTGGAGAACTTCCGCTTCACCGAGGCAGATTTGCCCGAACTGGCTGACGGCCAGATTCTGGTCAAAAACGTCGCCGTCTCGGTGGACCTCTATATGCGTGGCCGGATGAACGACGTCAAGTCGTATGTGCCGCCATTTCAACTTGATAAGCCGCTGGACGGCGGCGCGGTGGGCGAAGTTATCGCCAGCCGTAGTGACAGCGTTCAGGTGGGCGACGCCGTCGTCCATGACCGGGGCTGGCGCGATTACTTGATTGCCGACGCTGCTCGAGTGCAGAAGATTGACCTTTCCCTTGCGCCGGCGAGCGCGTACTTGGGCGTGCTAGGCATGACCGGTCTGACCGCTTATATTGGCCTGACTAAGATCGCTGAGTCCAAAGCTGGCGACGTGGTTTTCGTCTCCGGTGCGGCCGGAGCTGTTGGCTCGTTGGTGGGGAAAATTGCCAAGCAACTCGGCGCCGCTCGGGTCATTGGTAGCGCAGGCTCTGCCGAGAAGGTTGCCCAGCTGCTTGAGTTGGGCTTTGACGCAGCATTCAACTACAACGACGGTCCGGTCAAGGATCAGCTCAAAGCTGCTTTGGGTGATTTTGACGGCATCGACGTGTATTTCGACAACGTTGGCGGCGAGCATCTTGAAGCGGCAATTTGGCATTTGAACAAGTTTGGTCGAGTTGCCCTTTGCGGTGCGATCAGCCAGTACAACTCCACAGAAGCTCCGGTCGGGCCGCGCAACTTTGCGTTAGCAATCGGCAAAGAGCTCAATTTCCATGGCTTCATTGTGAGCTCGTATGCGAAGTTTGCCGGTGAATACGCCCAGCTTGTTGGCCCTTTGGTTGCGAGCGGGAAGATTCAGTACAAGGAAACCGTTGTCCGAGGTATAGAGAACACGGCACAAGCTTTCATCGACATGCTGGGCGGTGCCAATACTGGAAAGATGGTCATCACCGTTGACTGATGTAACTGCGCCCCAATCCCACGCTGATCAGAGTGCGGATCAAAAGATTCAACTGTCCGTTCTGGATCTAGCCAGTGTGGGGGTGGGGCGTAGCTCTACGCAAGCGCTAGCGGACTCCACCACTTTGGTGCAGGCGGCAGACCGGCTTGGCTACGCACGCTACTGGGTGGCGGAGCACCACAATATGCCGGCGGTCGCTTCGACGAACCCGCCAGTTTTGATGGCGCATCTGGCTGGGGCAAGCGAACGGATCAAACTCGGATCCGGTGGGGTGATGTTGCCTAATCACGCACCGCTGGTGGTAGCCGAGCAATTCGCCTTACTGGAAGCTCTGCACCCGGGGCGGATTGACCTCGGCATCGGCCGGGCACCCGGAACCGACGGAGCCACTGCGCAGGCATTGCGTCGGCATACTGATGCAATGTCGGTGGAGGACTTTCCGCTGCATGTCTTGGAGACGATGGCGATGCTGGGCGATGTGCGGCCAGAACTGATCGAGGCATTGGGCACTCGGAAGCCGCTCGCGGCGACGCCAAACGCGCAGTCGTACCCGGAGGTCTGGCTATTAGGCTCCTCGGGCTACAGCGCCCAGATGGCTGGCATGCTTGGACTCCGGTACAGCTATGCGCATCATTTCGCGCCCGACGCGCTTGCCGCCGTCGAACTTTACCGAAGCTCTTTCAAGCCCTCACCCGCGCTGGAAAAGCCGCACGTGATGATTGCGACGTCTGCTTTGATTGCAGAGTCTGCTGAAAGGGCTGAGTTCCTCGCTGGCCCGAGCCGAGTGCAGGCGCTCGCCTTGCGGACCGGAATGCTGGGGCCGATTGTGACTCCTGAGCAAGCTGCCGAGCGCGTTTTCAGCGAAGCTGAGCTTGCTGCGATGAAACACCTGCCGGCGATTAAAACCGTGGGCACGGTGGAAACGGTGCTTCCAGAGTTGCGCGCCTTGGTTGAGGCAACTGGGGCAGATGAGCTGATGGTCACGGGCTACACGTATAACGTGCAGCACCGAATCGACACCTTGGAAGCGCTCGCCGCCAACTGGTGACGCCCACTACGGATGCATTTTCGGCATAGGGATTCCCTATCAAGGCGTTGTTGGTGCATCCCTATGCCGAAAATGCATCCGTAGAGTGTTAGGGGGGCGAGGCGATTTTGCGACAGTCGATTGATAACAACTTCCCAACGATGCGGCAAGAGTGACGCTGTGGATTTCTTCAGTGATCTATGTCGCACTACGATAAGGTGATGATTGCGCTGGCGGGCTCTTAACTCGATGAGGAGCCTACGGCGCAGCACCACGACGATATCAGTGAAAACAGAGTTGAGGGACATGGTGTGTCACACCATGACGGACGGACACTCATTGAAGCATCCAGTGGAACTCGCATCGTTATCTGCCCTGTGAAAATCAGGATTGTCTGGAGGAACGCTGAACCGTTACCGGTTTCTTGCCGCTTTTATGCGAGCCCCTGCACCGGTTGGGCCGGGATGGTTTCTTTAGCGTAATACACTACTTCGTGTTCTGTCGGTGGGATGTCTCCGATGCTGGTGTGTAGGCGGTCGTTGTTGTACCAATCGATCCAGGCCAAGCTGGCCCATTCAACCTCATCGATGGTTTTCAACGGCCCGTTGCGGAAGGGAGAATCTTCTCGGACGGCTTCAGTCTTGAACAGGCCGATGGTGGACTCGGCCAAGGCGTTATCGTAGGCGTCCCCGACAGAGCCGATTGATGCTGCGATGCCCTCCAGAGTCAGGGTTTCCCCGAAATGCAAGGAAGTGTACTGGGACCCGGCGGCGGAATGATGGATCAGCCCTTCTGCGACCGGATGCCTGGTGCGTGTCCGCTGCCATAAGCCCATCCTGAGTGCTGTGCTCACCAGGGCGGTGTCCTTGATCGTGGAGATGTTCCAGCCCACGATGTACTTGGAGAAACAATCAATGATGAACGCGACATAGACGAAACCTGCCCAGGTGCGCACATAGGTGAAGTCCGCAACCCAGCGCTGATTTGGGCCAGCTGCGGTGAAGCACCGATCCAATAAATCCGGGGCACGGTCATGGTTTCGGTCCGGCACCGTGGTGCGCACACCTTTGCCCCGTACCCGGCCTTTCAAACTCAACAAGCTCATGAGCCGGTTCACCTGCCGGTAAGAGACCTCGAATCCTTTCCGACGCAGCCAAGCCGTCATTTTCCTCCTCCCGTACATTCCCTCCGGTGTCCCTACCGTTCCTAGCAACGCATCCATAACCGAAGCCTCTGCCATGTCCCGGACCGAAGCGGTGGAGACCTTCCAACTACGGTAGGTCCGGGCAGTGACCGTTAAGCCCTGGCCACGCAGGACCTTGCAGATCACCTCGACTGCCCAGCCAAGGAAGCGTTGTTCATCGATGAATCCCCTGATCAATGCTTCGCGGGGGTCGAGTTCCCCCGCGAAGAAAACCGACGCAGCCTTCACAATCTCTAACGACTCACGCAGCTCACGATTCTCACGTTTGAGCGCACGTACCTGCTCCGATTCCGTCGTGGACATCCCTACCCTGGTCCCGGCATCAATTTAGGCCTGCCTCACCCAACGACGTAGGGATTCCTTCCCAACCCCGACTTTGCCGCCCACAGCAGCACAAGCAGCCATCAACGATGGATACTCCTGGAGATGATCCAAAACCAGCCGCACCGACCTGTCCCGAACCTCCCGCGAAAACTTCCGATTCATAACCATCAATACTTCCTTCCAAACTCAAAAGGAAGCGGCATAAAACCGGTAACGGTTCAGTCGAAATCGGCACCGCTGAATGGGCCGATTGGTACAACCACCGAAGGCTCTACCAGTACTGCGGAGACATCCCACCAGTAGAGCTAGAAAACCACTACTACAATCACTACCAGAGCACGGCAGCCGCCGACAGGCTCATCGTCTGAGAAACCCTCCGGACACACCGGGGCGATTCAGACCGCAAGATAGACGGCCTGGTCGGCAGTTTCAGCATCGCGGAAAACATGATTTTGGATCTTTATGACCAAGCGCCCTTCGCAAAGGGGTTGGGCATGACGCCCGCAGTGATTTCGAAGAATGCCGAAGCGAAAGTCACCGAGTTTGACGTGCGCACCCCGTCGGTGACGACGTCGGTCGGCACCCTTTCCGGCGGTAACCAGAAGAAGGTAGTTCTGGCCCGCGAGCTTTCCCGGCCACTGCAACTTTTTATTGCTTCGCAGCCAACTCGCGGCCTCGACGTTGGCTCAATTTAGTTTGTGCATAAAAGGGTCATCGCCGAACGTGATCACGGTACGCCCGTAATGATCGTTTCCACCGAGCTTGACGAGGTTGTGGAACTAGCGGATCGGATTGCGGTGCTCTACCGCGGCAAACTGATCGGCATTGTGCCGGCAAACACCCCACGAGACGTGCTTGGCCTGATGATGGCTGGCGTCTCTGCCGAAGAAGCTCAGCAGCAGGCAACCGAGACTTCAGATGCTCACCATGCCAACGGAGGCGAAGCCGATGTCTGAGACCACAACCGTGCAGACGGAGCCGCAAAAAGACTCCGTTCTGCGCCAAATATTCGCTGGAAATGCCCTGGTATCGGTGCTGTCGATTCTGTTGGCCGTGGTGATCGGCGGCATCTTGATGGCGGTCACCAACCCTAAAGTCAGCGCCGCAGCAGGCTATTTCTTCTCGCGGCCCGGCGACTTGATCTCTGAAGTACTCAAGCCCTATAGCACGCTGATCCAGGGCAGTATTTTCAATTGGGCTGGCGTCGACTTCAACGCAAAAATTTACCCGCTCACCGAAACACTGACGGTAGCAACGCCGCTGATCTGTGCTGGCCTGGGTGTGGCGCTCGCGTTCCGTGCGGGTCTGTTCAACATCGGTGCGCAGGGTCAGATTATCTTGGGTGCCCTCTTCGGCGCTTACGTTGGTTTTAGCTGGCATTTGCCGTGGGGCTTGCACTTGCTCTTGGTGATCGCGGCTGGCCTGGTCGGCGGCGCGGTGTGGGGCGGCGTCGTCGGGCTTTTGAAAGCTAGGACTGGCGCACATGAGGTCATTGTGACCATCATGCTCAACTACATTGCAAACTTCTTGCTGATGTATTTGCTCACGCTGCCAGCGTTCCAACGGCCAGGGTCAACCAACCCGATTTCGCCGTTTTTGGACGAAACCGCATTGTTCCCGTTGTTGCTTGGCCCGCAATTCCGATTGCATGCAGGCTTCATTCTGGCGATTATCGTCACGATTTTCGTTTGGTGGCTGCTCAATCGCTCCACCATCGGTTTCGAGTTTCGCGCCGTCGGTGCCAATCCGAAGGCAGCTAGCACAGCTGGCATTAGTGTCTCGCGTCGCGTCATCCTGGTGATGGCGATTGCCGGTGCGCTTTCCGGACTCGCCGGTATTTCGCAGGTATCTGGTACCGAGAAATACATCTCAGGCGGGGTGGCAGCGTCGATTGGCTTTGATGCGATCACAGTAGCCTTGCTGGGCCGCTCGACGCCGGGGGCACTTTCTTCGCTGGCTTGTTATTTTGGGCTTTCCGGGCCGGTGGTGTGGTGATGCAGGCGCAGACCGGCACACCTATCGACATCGTTTTGGTCATTCAGTCACTCATCGTGCTATTCATCGCGGCCCCGCCGTTAGTTCGTGCGGTATTTGGGATGAACGCTAGAAAGAAGCAACGTAAGAAGCCAGACGAGACTACCTCTGATACCTCGTTGACGAGCGGAGCAAACGTATGAGCGCCGTGACGCAATCACCTCGCAATGACAACCCGGCTAACCCAGATAATTCGGTCAATGCGGGCAAGGATTCGAAGAAGACCATCGATCCAGAGTTGGTGAGCTGGAAGGCCGGAGTTGGCCTTGGCTTGCTGGCATTGGTGGGGCTTGTTCTCTTCGGCTTCATGTCGAATGAGAAGAAGGCCGGCTTCCGCATTACCGAATCGTCCGACGGCGGAGCCTCCGCAGTCGCAGCGGTCACCTTCTTTGCCGCAATAGTTTTGATTCTGGCGCTTGGCGCTTTGGTCTATAGCAAAAGACGAAATAAGTTACCGACCCCGCGTTGGTTCTGGCCGCTTTTCGCCACGTTATTAGTACTTGCCGTCGTCGGCTTGCTTGGCATGGCCAAGGTCGAAGTAATCAGTGTTCCTAGTGGCATCGTTGGTTGGATTGCCGCGATACTTTTGTGTCTGTTGGCGGCGTATGCAATCTGGCTGACTTCGTAAAAACGGCGGACTCCGGCTTGGCTCGGGGCTACTTTTGCCGTCGTCTTCGTCCTGGGGTTCATGGTCTGGATCGTTGGCGGTGGCCGGGATGAGATGCCTTCTATCTCGCTCTCTGGTCTCCTCGGTGGCGCAGTGACACTTGCCGTGCCGCTCGTCTTCGGTTCGCTCTCCGGAGTGTTGAGCGAACGAGTGGGCGTGGTAAATATTGCGATTGAAGGCCAGCTACTGTTCGGTGCTTTCAGCGCAGCGGTGGTCGGCACGATCACCGGCAATCCCTTTGTTGGACTGGTAGCCGCTGCCGTGGCTGGTGCTCTGGTTTCGCTAGTGCTGGCAGTAGTGAGCATCAAATATCTGGTCAATTAGATCATTGTTGGCGTAGTGCTCAACGTGTTGGTCTCTGGGCTGACCAGCTTCCTCTTTTCTACCGTGCTCACGACGGACCCAGATAAATTCAATAAGCCGCCGCGACTTGGGCCAGTGGCCATTCCGTTCCTATCGGATATTCCGGTGATTGGACCGAATTCTTTTCCGCCAGTCGATTGTTGGTTACTTGATGTATATCGCGGTTATCGTGGTCTACGTCGGGCTGTATCACACCAAATGGGGCTTGCGCGTGCGGGCAGTTGATGAGCATCCACAAGCTGCCGATACCGTGGGCATCAACGTCAATCGGACCCGATTTTGGAATGTTTTGCTGGGCGGCGCGGTAGCCGGCGTTGGTGGTTCATTTTTTACCTTGGTGGCCGTTGATTCCTTCAGCAAGGACATGTCTGGCGGTCGCGGTTACATCGCGTTGGCGGCGCTGATCTTTGGCCGCTGGAACCCCATCGGTGCGTTTCTGGCCGCGCTGCTCTTCGGTTTTACCGATAACTTGCAACAGATCATCACCATTATTGGCTCACCCGTTCCGGGCCAGTTCATGGCAATGCTGCCGTACTTGTTGACCATCATTGCGGTGGCTGGTTTGGTGGGCAGATCTAGACCACCGGCAGCCAGCGGCGAACCATACGTGAAAGGCTAGCCGCTGTGAATAGCAGCATCGATTGGCCCGAACTTGCCGCCCAGGCTACTGCCGCGATGCGGCGAGCCTATGTGCCCTATTCGAAGTTCCCGGTGGGTGCGGCAGCACTCACCAAGGACGGTCGAATTGTTGTCGGTTGCAATGTGGAGAACGCCTCCTATGGACTCACCTTGTGCGCCGAGTGCACCTTGGTTGGTGCGCTACAGATGAGCGGTGGCGGCAAGATCGCTGCCTTTTATCGTGTAGACGGCGAGGGCAAAGTGCTGATGCCCTGCGGCCGCTGCCGGCAGCTACTTTACGAACATCGAGGTAGCGATATGCAGCTGATGACGGTGTCCGGAATTAAAACCATGGACCAAGTTTTGCCAGATGCTTTCGGTCCGGAAAATCTATTCAGAATAGCGAGTGAACTCATGACTGAATCCTTTGATGCCGTTGATGTGATCCGCACCAAGCTTGATCACGGAATCTTGAGCCAAGCGCAAATTGCTTGGACTATTGACGCTTACACCCGAGGTGTCATCGCGGAAGAGCAGATGGCCGCTTTGAACATGGCGATCTTGCTCAATGGCATGAACCGGGAAGAAATCGCACAATGGACTGCTGCGATGATCGCCTCCGGCGAGCGAATGGAATTTTCTAGTCTCAGGGCAGTCAACGGCGGCCCGGTTAACGCTCAGGGCAGCAAGCCGACGTCGGACAAGCACTCGACCGGCGGTGTGGGGGACAAGATCACCTTGCCGCTGGCTCCGCTGGTGGCAGTCTTTGGCGTTGCGGTGCCGAAGCTTTCTGGCCGTGGACTTGGTCACACTGGCGGCACTTTGGACAAGCTCGAAGCGATTCCTGGCTGGCGGGCTGCGCTCTCAAATGAGGAGATGATGCAGCAACTTCAAGACGTCGGCGCAGTAATTTGTGCCACAGGTTCTGGCTTGGCGCCGGCTGATAAAAAGATCTATGCCTTGCGTGATGTTACGGGAACCGTTGAGGCTATCCCGCTGATTGCTTCCTCAATCATTGAGTAAGAAGATCGCCGAGGGTACCGGGTCTCTGGTCCTTGACGTCAAAGTCGGTTAGGGTGCATTCATGAAGGATCTGGCTCAGGCGCGCGAATTGGCTAAAACTATGGTGGAGCTGGGCACCGATGCAGGTGTCAAAACAGTGGCGCTGCTCACCGATATGTCGACGCAGCTGGGCCTTACCGCAGGAAATGCAATTGAAGTTGAAGAGTCAGTTGAAGTACTTGCTGGCGGGGGACCGCAGGACGTTATTGAGCTAACAGTTCGGCTTGCCGAAGAGATGTTGAGCGCCGCGGGCCTGCACGGAGCTGACCCAGCGGCAGCGCTAAAAGATGGTCGAGCCATGGACGTTTAGCGGCGGATGATCAAGGCCCAGGGCGGCGATCCGGAGGCAGCCCTTCCGGTAGCCAAAGAGTCTGAGGTGATTTATGCCCCGGCGGACGGCGTCTTGGTTGGCTTGGATGCACTCAGTGTTGGCATTGCGGCCTGGCGGCTTGGTGCTGGCCGGGCGCGAAAAGAATGATGTAGTGCAAGCTGGTGCGGGGGTCCGAATGTATGCCAAGCCGGGGGCTGTGGTTCGCGCTGGTGAACCGCTGATGCCCTTACTGACCGATACTCCAGAGCGATTTGAACGAGCCAAAGAAGCGCTGGCGGACGCTGTGACCATCGCGCCGGAGGGATCGCGGCCGGCAAATCAACTGATCATGGACCGAATCGCCTGAACTCATACCGTGGGGTGACATGCTGCAGCAAGGTTCACCCTTAGGAGCGATAGCTTCTGCAAATGCTGCGTGGGACGATTAATGCAACCTCGCACTAGTACAAGGAGCCGTCCTTCGTGGACTTAATAGAATTGTTCCGCGGTCTCAATGAGATGATCGCGCACTCTGCAAGCCAGTGGTGGATTGTTCCGCTAGTGACGCTGTTCTGTCTGATCGATGGTTTCTTTATCTTTCTGCCTAGCGAGACGGCGATTGTGGCGTTGGCTGCAGTTTCGTTGAGCACGGGGGAGCCGAACGTTTGGCTCTTGATGGCCGGTGGTGCGATCGGTGCGATCATCGGTGACAACATTGCGTATCAGCTGGGCCGAAGAATTGGCACTGCTGGCTTCAAATGGATGCGGCGGCCTAAGGTTGCCAAAGCGTTTGACTGGGCCAGAATGGAGCTGGATAAACGCGGTGCCGTATTGATTCTGACCGCGCGTTACATTCCCGTTGGTCGAGTTGCGGTGAACTTTACCGCTGGAGCCACCCAGTACCCCTGGCGAAAGTTTGCCGCCGTCGACGCTGTTGCTTGTGTGACATGGGCTGCCTACAGCGTAGGTATTGGCACCTTTGCCGGCAGCTGGATCAAGAACAATCACTTGTTGGGTGTTGGAATTGCGATCGTCTTTGCCATCATCATCGGATTCCTCGTCGATCATCTGATGAAGATGTTTCACAAATGGCTTGAAAAGCGTTCGCAAAAACAAGCAGCTAGTGTGGAAAGCGATCTCGTTGCCGAGCCGAGCGAAGCCAACACCAAGGTAAGCAAAACGACGGTCCCCAGCGTCGAACCTGGTTCTAACATTCCATAAGCCAAATTCCAGTAGAGTTGAGCCGTGACTACCGAAGCCCAGATTTCATCAGACGTGCCCTTCGATATCCGTAGCTTGCCGAAAGTCTCGCTACATGATCATTTGGACGGCGGCTTGCGCCCGGCCACGATCATCGAGCTCGCAGCGCAGATCGGCCACACGCTACCTTCAACTGATCCCGCGGCGCTCGGAGCCTGGTTCCGTGAGTCCGCAGATTCCGGATCATTGGTCCGTTACTTAGAGACCTTCGAGCACACGGTTGCCGTGATGCAAACTCGCGAAGGCTTGCAGCGGGTGGCGCGCGAATTCGTCGAGGATCTAGCCGACGACGGCGTGGTCTACGGTGAGGTGCGCTGGGCGCCGGAGCAGCACTTGACTAAGGGGTTGAGCTTGGATGAGGCTGTCGAAGCCGTCCAAGCTGGGATCGAAGAAGGCACCGAAGCGATCGAAGAAGCCGGCGGACACATTCAAGTTGGTCAGCTCATCACCGCAATGCGCCATGCAGACAGAGGTCAAGAAATCGCGGAATTGGCGGTCAAATTCCGCGATCGCGGTGCGGTCGGATTTGATATTGCTGGCGCGGAAGACGGCTTTTTGCCGTCCCGTTTTGCAGACGCTTTCCGCTATCTTGCTGAGCAGAATTTCCCGGCTACGGTGCACGCCGGTGAGGCCGCTGGGCTGGAAAGCATTCAGTCTGCGTTAGTTGATGGCCGTGCTCTTCGGCTTGGGCATGGCGTCCGAATCGCTGAAGACATTGAGGTTGATTTCACCACGGACGAAGCGAACGAAGCCGATCTGGGCATGGTGACGCTCGGGTCGTTGGCCTCCTGGGTTCGGGACCGTGGCATCACGCTGGAACTGTGCCCGTCGTCGAACTTGCAGACCGGTGCTATCGCGGCCTGGGGTAACACTATTGATCAGCACCCCTTTGATTTGCTGTACCAAACCGGCTTCCGGGTCAGCGTGAACACCGATAATCGTTTGATGTCTGGTGTGACCTTGACGAGTGAGCTTGAGCTGCTGGTTGAGACTTTCGACTACGACCTCGACGACTTGCTGGCGATTACTTTGAACGCTGCAGAGGCGGCATTCCTGCCTTTGGAAGAACGCGAAGCTTTAGCCGAATACATCACCGAGGCTTACGCCGGCTTGCGCTAAACCTAGTTATGTCTGCCGATTTCGACCGGCTGGTCTGGACAATTGCTGCCCTACGGGAGCATTGTCCATGGATGCGGCAGCTCAGCCACGAATCCTTGATCGAGTATTTGATCGAGGAGTCCTATGAAGTGGTTGAGGCCATTGAAGCCGGGAAGACGCCAGCGGAGCTGCGTGGCGAACTTGGCGATGTGTTGCTTCAGGTGGTTCTACACGCGCGAATTGCTGAAGAATCAGGCCAGTTTGTCATCGATGATGTGGTGCGCGGCCTCACCGAAAAAATGACGCGGCGTAATGCGCATGTTTTCAAGCCGGATGGGAGTTTGCAGGAGCATTTTCCGGCATCCATCGATGAAATCATCACGAAGTGGAACCAGGCCAAGGCGCTGGAGAATCCGCAGCGAAGTCGCTTTGAAGGCATTCCAGCCTCATTGCCCGCGCTGGCTTTAGCGCAGAAGACGTTGCGTCGGGACAAGGTGGCTAGGTCGCCGTCGCAATTGGCTGAAGAAGAGCTTGGCGAGCAGCTCCTAGAGCTGGTCAGGTCCAATCCGGACGTGGACGCCGAGCGGGCCTTGCGGATGGCGGTTCGCAGATTTCAAGGTGAACACGATGGCTGAACTATTTAGCGCGGCCGACGTGAGCTTCCGGCAAGCTGTTGCGGAGGACGTCGTCGAAATTGTTGCGCTGTTGACTGATGACGCGCTCGGCGTCGGTCGTGAGGGAACGGATCTCGCGCCGTATTACGCGGCATTTGCTGCAATTCAAGCCGACGCTGGGTAACTCTTGCTTGTTGGCGCCCGTGCTGCGGAACTGGTGGCCACTTTTCAGCTGAGTTTTATTCCGGGCATGTCTCGGGGTGGTGCACTCCGGGCGCAGATTGAATCGGTGCGCGTGGCCGAGTCATTGCGCGGTAGTGGTGTCGGCTCTTTGATGATTCAGTGGGCTATCGAAGAGGCCAAGTGTCGCGGTTGTGCGATAGTGCAACTGAGTACGGATAAATCGAGGGTAGACGCGCATCGCTTCTACGAGAAGCTTGGATTTGTCGCTAGCCACGAGGGTATGAAGCTTGTTTTCTAGATTGAGTTCCGCGCGGTTCACCACTTTCTAGTGATTCTGAGTTCTAGTAAAGGCCAGAATCAGCTGAAATGCGGCTAGAAAGTGGTGAACAGTGCTGGTGCGGACGCATCAGTCTGAAAGTAGTTTGTAGATCGTTCGGCGGGCCTCATCGAGCGAGGCAGTTACGGTGCGCAGCTGCTCTTCGGTACCGTCCATCGTAATTTGTTGAACAGCTCCCATGAGCTTGCCAATGCTGAGACGCAAGTCGTGTGCTGCGCCAGTTTCTTCACGAACTTCGGCCCAAACTGCAGCCAGTTCGTCTTTGTGTTCAGCCACGTAGCTGCGGCCTTCTTCGCTGAGCTCAAATTCGGTGCGTCGGCCTTCGCCGATCGATACGATGAGCCCTTCAGCTTGTAGCCCCGAAAGTGCAGGGTATACCGAGCCGGGGCTTGGCCGCCAGGCGCCATCTGAATGCAAGGCGATGGCTTTCATTAGGCCGTAGCCGTTGTAGTTCGAATCGCTCAACCGGGAAAGGATCGCGTTGCGGACGTCGCCTTTTTGTGCGCGTCCGCCGCCAAATGGGCTGGGACCGAATCCTGGACCAAAGCCACGTCCACGACCGCGGTGGGGGCCGCCGCGGTCAGCGCCGCGGTCTTCGCCGAAGCGATCGTCCCGCCGGTTGCGGCGGTCTTCTCGAAAGCCATCCGCACCCATCCGAAGCGGATCGCCATGGTGGCTATGCCGTGTTGAGTCATCGTCATGTTTGAATTCCTTGTTTTTCATGAGTTATATCTTTCTGTAAGTCGCAATGTCGCGATACGTCAAAGATATATCGCTATGTTCGAAACGTCAAGTAATACATACTGGCGAGGCGTTAGGCTTAGTAAGACACCGTCGTCGTCAGTCATTCACTGTGAATTTGAACGCTCAAGGAGCCCCTTCTATGGCCATCATTGACGCCATCCATGCCCGCGAAATTCTGGATTCCCGTGGCAACCCCACGGTCGAGGTCGAGGTAGGGCTCGACGACGGTTCAGTCGGCCGTGCTGCAGTTCCCTCCGGTGCCTCAACCGGTGCATTCGAAGCAGTGGAAAAACGCGATGGTGACAAGGACCGTTACCAAGGCAAAGGCGTCTTGCAGGCCGTTGATGCGGTTATCGACGACCTCGGGCCGGCATTGATCGGAATCGATGCCACCGATCAGCGCCTCAGCGACCAGACCATGATCGATCTAGACGGCACTGCCAACAAGGGCAAGTTGGGCGCTAACGCGATTCTGGGTGTTTCGCTTGCTGTTGCTGCCGCTGCTGCTGATTCAGCGGACTTGCCGCTATACCGCTACTTGGGTGGCCCGAACGCGCACGTGCTGCCGGTGCCGATGATGAACATTGTCAACGGCGGCTCGCACGCCGATTCTGACGTCGACATTCAGGAATTCATGGTGGTGCCGCTTGGTGCCAGCACCTTCTCAGAAGCTCTGTGTTGGGGTGCTGAGGTTTACCACGAGCTCAAAAAAGTGCTCAATGAAAAGGGCCTGTCCACCGGATTGGGTGACGAAGGCGGCTTCGCGCCGAATCTGCCTTCCAACCGTGCGGCACTCGATTTGATCGTCGAAGCCATCAAGCGTGCGGGCTACACCCCGGGGGAAAACATCGCTTTGGCGCTTGATGCTGCCTCCAGCGAGTTCTTTAAGGATGGCGCGTACCAGTTCGAAGGCCAGAGCAAGTCAGCGGCCGAGATGAGCGCTTACTACGCGGAGCTAGTGCGCGATTACCCTTTGGTTTCGCTTGAGGATCCGCTCGATGAAGAGGATTGGGATGGTTGGAAGACCCTCACCGAAGAAATTGGCGACAAGGTTCAGATCGTCGGTGACGACCTTTTCGTAACCAACCCGGAGCGTCTGCAACGCGGTATCGACAGCAAGACCGCCAACTCTCTGCTGGTCAAAGTGAACCAGATCGGCTCACTCACTGAAACGCTCGATGCTGTGTCTCTGGCCCAGCGCAGCGGCTACACCACCGTGATCTCGCACCGTTCAGGCGAAACCGAAGACACCACGATCGCGGATATTGCGGTAGCTACCAACGCTGGTCAGATCAAAACCGGCGCGCCGGCTCGTTCTGACCGGGTGGCCAAGTACAACCAGCTGTTGCGCATCGAGGAAGACTTGGACGACGCAGCGCGCTATGCCGGACGTAGCGCCTTCCCGCGCTTCACAGCCTAATCAACATAGCTTGATCAACGCGAAGTAACACCTGGTTCTGGCTAAGCTGAAGAGAGCTTAGCCAGAACCAGTCAGTTTTAGGAAGGTTTTATCATGGCCACTCGACGGCCCAAAGTGCCGCAGGCATCGCGCCCGAGTAGCAGTGCGCCAGATAGCACCGATTCAGTAGCTAACGGCGAAAGCAACGCCGAACCGCGTCTTTCCAAGGTGACTAAGTCAGCAGCACCCTCAAATAAACCTACGAGCGCCTCGGCCCGTAATGCTGAACGGAATTCGGATGCTGCCAATGCTCCGGTAGCGGCTCGGGCGTTTTCGGGTCGCTTAGTGGCTTTGGTCGCGGTGCTTATTGCCGTTGCGCTTTTGCTGACTCCTTCGCTCAATACTTTTTTGCAGCAGCGAGCAGATATCGCGTCGCTTAAAGCAGATATTGCCGCCAAAGAGAAGCAACAGAAGGACCTTGAGAATCAGCTCACTCGTTGGTCGGACCCGGCCTATGTCAAGCAGCAGGCCCGCGACCGGTTAAATATGATTCAGCCAGGGGAAACTGGATACTGGGTTTATGGCGGCGATCAAGCGCCAGCTACCCCAGACCAACCTGGAACTAGCGCCAATCCGGAGGGTCTGCCCTGGGTGGACGGTCTATGGAAATCGATCATTCGCTCCGCAACCGAGTAGTCTGCACTGAGGCAATCTGCGTCTAGGCAATCTGCACCGAATGAGAAGTTATGAATGACAACACCCCAGTGGGGCGCAACGTGAAGTATGAATCGACTCCAACTCCAGCCGACTTGGACACCCTAAGTTTGCAACTGGGCCGACCGGTGCGAGACGTGGTTTCGATCCCGGCGCGCTGCGTATGTGGCAATCCCTTAGCGGCGGCCACAGCGCCTCGGCTGAGCAACGGAATTCCGTTTCCGACAACGTTTTATCTGACGCACCCAGTGATTACTGCAGCGGTTTCCCGGCTTGAAGCCGACGGTGAAATGAATCGGATGAATGATCGACTGCTTCAGGATGCGAACCTCGCGTTAGCCTACCGTGCTGCGCATGAGGCTTATTTGGTCGCTCGGGACCACATTGGCCAGGCCGCTGAGGTGGGCGAAGTTCCCGAGATCGCCGGTATTTCCGCCGGTGGCATGCCAGAGCGGGTCAAATGTTTACATGTCCTGGTGGGTCATGCGTTGGCTTCCGGTCACGGAGTCAACCCGCTGGGGGATGAAGCGATTGAACTCACCGCGCCCTGGTGGACAGCTGATCGTTGCTATTGTGCTGGCGCTTGGGATGCTGCGGCGGAGATTCCCGAACAAGATCTCAGCCGGCACGTGCGACGGCAAAACCAAGGGTATGCATTGCAGCGAAAACTTGAAGCGGCAGACGAGGAAAAATCATGAGTGTGGTGGCGGCGATTGACTGTGGCACCAACTCCATCCGGCTTCTGATTGCCGAGGTGGTGGACGGCAAACTGCGGGATTTACACCGCGTAATGCGCATCGTCCGACTCGGCGAGGGCGTAGATTCGCGCGGCGAATTTTCCGCGGCTGCGCTGGAGCGGACGTTTGCCGCCGTCGACGAGTATGCCGAACTGATTAGGGCAGCCGGGGTCGATCGAATTCGCTTCGTTGCGACCTCGGCGACTAGGGATGCCCAAAATCGGCAGCTGTTCATCGATGGAGTCCAAGCCCGCTTAGGTGTCCTTCCCGACATCGTACCCGGTACGGAGGAGGCGGCGTTGTCTTTCGCCGGAGCAGCTAGTGTGCTGCCAGAGCTGGGCGAGGAGCCGGTGCTTGTGGTTGATCTTGGCGGCGGAAGTACCGAATTTTTCGTTGGCAATGCTCACGGGGTGCTGGCCGCTCAGAGCGTCGATATGGGTTGCGTCCGATTCACGGAACGTTATTTGCGCTCCGACCCGCCCAGCCCGGTGGAAATTGCCGCGGCACAGCGTGAAGCTGAAAGAATTATCGCTACTGTTGCGGCAGAGGTGCCGCTAGATCAAGTGGTAAAAGTCATTGGCGTGGCCGGCACGGTAACCACCATAATGGCGCATGCGCTGGATCTGCCCAGCTATCAATCGGAAGCAATTGATGGCGCCGAGTTAAGCATCGGCGAAATCCAAGGTGCCGCGGACGCGTTGTTGGCAATGCGCAACGAAGAACGCGCTGCACTTCCCTATATGCATCCGGGTCGAGTCGACGTTATCGGTGCGGGTGCGCTGTTGTGGCGGACGATCTTGGCCGAGATGGCCAGGCTCACAGCTGGGCGAATAAGCCACGCACAAAGCAGCGAACACGATATTCTTGATGGAATTGCGCTGAGCATCCCGTAACAGCGTCCGCCCACAATAGCTCCAGGGAAAGGTTCCCGGACCCGATGGCCAGCATGAAACGAAGGACCGCAGCGCGCGTCGCCTTGGCGATTCTGCTGCCTGTAATCAGTGTGGCCACCATGCTTCCCGCCGCCCTGCCCGCTTCTGCGGATGACATTCGAAATCGCGAATATTGGCTCGATGACTACGGAGTGACTACTGCGTGGCAATCCAGCAAAGGTGCTGGCGTGAAAGTGGCCGTCATAGACAGCGGCGTTGACGGAACTCACCCCGACTTGGCAGGCGCTGTTGTCGGTGGCACTGATGTCTCTGGTGCCGGTTCAGCTGACGGTCTGAAGGGGATCGGTGCCAAACCAGAGCACGGAACATTGGTCGCATCATTGCTTGCTGGTCGCTGGCACGGCGGCAAGCCGGAAGATAGCCCTAAGCCAGACGGAGTTGTTGGCGTAGCGCCGGAAGCGCAATTGTTAGCCGTTTCCACCTGGTTGGGCAGTGCGAACCCGGCGGGGAAGGGCATCGATGAGCAAATTCCGGCGGCGGTGCGCTGGGCTGTTGACGCTGGAGCTCGGGTGATCAATATGTCGCTCAGCAGTAGTTCAGTGGAATGGCCGCAGAGTTGGGATGATGCCTTTCTGTATGCGGAACAACACGACGTCGTGATCGTTGCGGCGGCGGGCAATAATGGCTCTGGTCAAATTCAAGTCGGCGCGCCAGCGACCATCCCAGGTGTACTGACAGTGGCAGGACTAGACCGCACGGGCGCCGTGAGCTTGTCCTCATCCACCGCCGGTATCAGTATTGCGGTTGCCGCTGCGGCCGAGAAGTTAGTCGGCGCACTTCCCGGCAATAATTATGCTGATTGGGACGGCAGCAGTGGCGCGGCCCCGATTGTCTCCGGTATTGCGGCGCTCATTCGGTCCAAGTACCCCGGGATGTCGGCAGCTCAAGTGATCAACCGGATCATCAAGACCGCCAAGCCAAAAGGGGAAGGCCAGCCCAATAACTTGTACGGCTGGGGCGTGGTTGACGCGAATGCTGCGCTGAATGGCGATGTGCCACTTGTGACAGTTAATCCGCTCACGCTCGACGGCGGCACCTTGGAACAATGGATCAAAATCCACCGCCGCGGCGACACTCCGCCGCCGAGTACTAAGCCGCCAGCGCCGCCCACCACAGCCGCGCCGACGCTGCCGGAGGCCGCTACACCAGCCGCCGCACCGCCGTCGCAATTGGACGCTGGATTACCTGCGGCACTGGTGCTTGGATTTGGCGGTTTATTGGTGCTGATAATTATTGGCGCCGTGGTTCATCTGCTGGTTTTGCGACGGAAGTTATTAGCCAAAAGCGGGCCAAGTAATACTTCGTGAATATTTTCACAAAGTGGGTTAGAATGGAACTATGGCTACCACACCAGCACTCCAGGATCGTCCTCGCGTTCTCGTCGTCGGCGGCGGATACGTCGGCCTATACGTCGCATTTAAGCTGCAGAAGAAGATTGCCAATTCCTGTGGCATTGTCACCTTGGTAGATCCACTGCCATACATGACCTACCAGCCGTTCTTGCCTGAAGTGGCTAGCGGCAGCATTGAACCGCGGCATACCGTGGTGTCCTTCCGGAAGCACCTGCCGCAGGCTGAATTCATTCAGGGCAAAGTCACCAAGGTTGATCACGAGAACCGTAAAGCGGTAGTAGAGCCAGCAGATGGTGGCGCAGCCTTCGAAATCCCGTATTTCGACGTCGTGATGGCCGCCGGTGCGATTACTCGGGCCTTCCCGATCAACGGACTTGCTGAGCAGGGTATTGGTCTGAAGACCATCGAAGAAGCTGTTGCGCTGCGTAACCAGTTGGTTGAGCGCATTGAGCTGGCTTCCACCATGACGGATCCGGCTAAGCGCAAGCGTGCCTTGACCTTCGTCGTCGTCGGCGGTGGCTTTGCCGGTGTTGAGACCATTGGTGAACTTGAGGACCTGGCCCGCAACTTGGCCGGCAAAAACTCTAGGATTGACGTCAAGGAACTGCGGTTCGTGCTCGTTGAAGCCATGGGCCGAATCATGCCTGAGGTTACTGAGCAGCAGGCACTTTTGGTTGTTGAGCACTTGCGCTCGCGCAATATCGAGGTGTTGCTGAACACTTCGCTTGCTGATGCAACTGACGGCCACCTGAAGCTGATCAACATGCCAGACAAGTCGGCTGCTGATGAGTTTGAAACCGATACTTTGATCTGGACCGCTGGCGTGCAGGCTAACCCGGCGGCAAAGAACACCGACTTCCCGATTGATGAGCGTGGCCGAGTCAAAGCTGGCGCAGATTTGCGGATCACTGGTGAGTTTGGCGCGATTGAGAACGCCTGGACCGCTGGCGACGTAGCTGCGGTTCCGGATCTGACCGGCGGTGGCGTGGGCGGATTCTGTGTACCTAACGCTCAGCACGCGCTTCGCCAAGCGAAACTCCTGGCGAAGAACCTCTGGGCTTCGCGTTGGGATAAGCCGCTGAAAGATTACAAGCACAAGACGCTGGGCGCAGTCGCCGGTCTGGGTCTTTGGAAGGGTGTTGCCAAGGTTGGTAAAGTCGGCTTCCGCGGACCGATCGCTTGGCTCATGCACCGTGGCTACCACGGTCTCGCAATGCCGACCTTCGAGCGTAAAGTCCGAGTCATCTGGAACTGGATTCTCAGTGTCTTCATGGGCCGTGACATTGCTGAACTGATGGACTTGGAACGGCCACGTGCCGCCTTCCAAGCTTCCGCCACTCCGGCGCCCAGAGCTGCAGCAGCCGCTCCCGCTGCGCCGAAGTCCGAAGAGACTAAGGTCCCTGAACCAGCTAAATAGCCAGTAGCTCCACTAGGTTCGCAACTTATGTCCCCGGCTCAGCGCTAAAGGTGGGACATAAATTTAGAGCGCGCGATCAAGTCGTGGTCCAAAACAAGCAGAGCTTGTTCGGACTCCTGGCTAACTTGAGCTGTGTCAGTGTGTAGTTTTTTGAGTTCGACGGCGTGCTCGGCCTCGCCTATTTGGCCCAAGGCTCGTGCGGCGGCGGCGGCGGCGCGGCCGCGGCACGCACGTGAGGAACTGGGTCGGTCAGAAGCGCCCCGGGAGGGCAGTCAAGAGGATTTCCAGCCCGGGGTGCCACCAAAGCGCTGTAGCCCGATTTCAGGGACCTTGCCCTGCAGCAGGTCTCCCGTGGCATTAATGACAGCTTGATAGCCGTAGCGATGAACGGCTTCCTCGATCAAAATCGCTGGCTGTGTCTTGCGTCCATTTTAGCTAGCCAAATATTGTTAGACTATAGGCTGCGCCCCAGTAGCCCAATCGGCAGAGGCACCAGACTTAAAATCTGTTCAGTGTGGGTTCGAGTCCCACCTGGGGTACCAATTAATGACAATGCAGCGGGTCCATAACCGGACCCGCTGCATTCTCAGACTGGAAGACTAGCTCAAGCTTGACGCTGCTTCGTCAATCAAATCGGAGACTTCTTTCGGCAGTGATGCCAACGATGCGTGACCCGATGCCAGCTCGATGAGTTTGGTGGGGTTCATCCGCTGGGCCATCATCCGCTCGGCGTCCGGGTTGATCATCCGGTCGTCTTCGGAAACCTGGTACCAGGTCGGCTTGTGCTTCCCGGCCGGTTCGGTGACATTGTCACCGAAGGTTGAGGCGAGCGGAGCCTTCTGCGTCACGGCCATAACGCGCGAATCGTCGTCGTTGAGGTCTTGGCAGAAGTTGGTCTGGTACTGATCCTGCGCAATCCCGAGATAACCGTCTGAATCGACGGAGAGACTGCCATCTTCAGCGGTAACCGAAGGCTGTGCTTGGCTGATGCTACCGGGACTTTCGCCGCTGTCCGGCGCGAACGCCGCGATGTAGACCAGGCCGACGACGTTGGGCAGGTTACCGGCTTCCGTAATCACCGCGCCGCCGTAGGAATGGCCAAAAAGTAATACCGGTCCGTCAATTTGCTTCACCATTTGTTGCGTGCGAGCGGCATCATCTGCAAGGGAGGTCAGTGGATTTTCAACGGCATGGATGTTGGTGTAGCCGCGTGCAGTAAGGTCCAAAATGACCTTGCCCCAATGCGCGCCACCGCCCCAGAACCCGTGGACAAGTACGATGGCCGGTTTGCTGATGATGGTCTTCCTCTGTTCAAACGAACTTGAATGCACCCGGGCGATTGCCCTTATTTTCGAGGGTAATCGCCCGGGTGCACTTCAGGGAAGACAAATGTTGTTTACTCCCAGCGCTCTGCCAGCAAACAACTTGCGGGCGCTTAGAGCCCGGTGGTGTCCTTGATCCAAGAGCTGTGCGTGCTTAGCTTAGTTTACCAAGTTTGCGAGTTGATATCGCGGTCTCCGGACGGTCCGCCGGAGCTCGTGCCAACAATCACGCCGTCGACAAACAGCGGGCCACCGGAATCGCCGCTCCAGGAGATTCCCGTGATGGCTTTCAGTAAAATTCCGGGGCCGCCACGCTGATCTTCGTGCGTCCCGACGACCTTGACGTCGGCCGCGTAGAGGTGATCAGCCTTCACGTAATCAGCCCGGCGACCATAGCCGTAAATAGTGCCTTCATCTCCGACTGAGGCCGTGTAGCTGCTGCTAAAGCTGTGGTAAAAGCTCAGTGCGCGTTTTGTCGACAGTTTGACCAAGGCCACGTCGCCCTTTGGCAACTGGTAGAAACTGTCCGAGGTAATAGCTTTGCCTCGGTTCTGCGTGTCGTTGCTGTAGTACACATTCATCGACTCGGCAGAGTCGACGCAGTGCTTTGCGGTCAAGACCCAGGTATCGGAGAGTGCGGTGCCGGTACAGCCGTGGCCGCAGCCGTCGCTGTCTAGGAAAACTAACTGCACAATGCCTTGGTCGTTGGCTTGGGTTCCGCCAATGATGTCTGGAGTCGCGCTACCGGAGCCGACCGGTGCCGCGTTGGCCGGCGCAATCGAGGCACCCAAAAGTAACCCGGCTGCTATTGCCGTCGTGGCAAGAATTTTGAACGGAGTTTTCAAGGAGAGTGAACCGTTACCGGTTTCTTGCCGCTTTTATGCGAGTCCCTGCACCGGTTGGGCCGGGATGGTTTCTTTAGCGTAATACGCTACTTCGTGTTCTGTCGGTGGGATGTCTCCGATGCTGGTGTGTAGGCGGTCGTTGTTGTACCAATCGATCCAGGCCAAGCTGGCCCATTCAACCTCATCGATGGTTTTCAACGGCCCGTTGCGGAAGGGAGAATCTTCTCGGACGGCTTCAGTCTTGAACAGGCCGATGGTGGACTCGGCCAAGGCGTTATCGTAGGCGTCCCCGACAGAGCCGATTGATGCTGCGATGCCCTCCAGAGTCAGGGTTTCCCCGAAATGCAAGGAAGTGTACTGGGACCCGGCGGCGGAATGATGGATCAGCCCTTCTGCGACCGGATGCCTGGTGCGTGTCCGCTGCCATAAGCCCATCCTGAGTGCTGTGCTCACCAGGGCGGTGTCCTTGATCGTGGAGATGTTCCAGCCCACGATGTACTTGGAGAAACAATCAATGATGAACGCGACATAGACGAAACCTGCCCAGGTGCGCACATAGGTGAAGTCCGCAACCCAGCGCTGATTTGGGCCAGCTGCGGTGAAGCACCGATCCAATAAATCCGGGGCACGGTCATGGTTTCGGTCCGGCACCGTGGTGCGCACACCTTTGCCCCGTACCCGGCCTTTCAAACTCAACAAGCTCATGAGCCGGTTCACCTGCCGGTAAGAGACCTCGAATCCTTTCCGACGCAGCCAAGCCGTCATTTTCCTCCTCCCGTACATTCCCTCCGGTGTCCCTACCGTTCCTAGCAACGCATCCATAACCGAAGCCTCTGCCATGTCCCGGACCGAAGCGGTGGAGACCTTCCAACTACGGTAGGTCCGGGCAGTGACCGTTAAGCCCTGGCCACGCAGGACCTTGCAGATCACCTCGACTGCCCAGCCAAGGAAGCGTTGTTCATCGATGAATCCCCTGATCAATGCTTCGCGGGGGTCGAGTTCCCCCGCGAAGAAAACCGACGCAGCCTTCACAATCTCTAACGACTCACGCAGCTCACGATTCTCACGTTTGAGCGCACGTACCTGCTCCGATTCCGTCGTGGACATCCCTACCCTGGTCCCGGCATCAATTTAGGCCTGCCTCACCCAACGACGTAGGGATTCCTTCCCAACCCCGACTTTGCCGCCCACAGCAGCACAAGCAGCCATCAACGATGGATACTCCTGGAGATGATCCAAAACCAGCCGCACCGACCTGTCCCGAACCTCCCGCGAAAACTTCCGATTCATAACCATCAATGCTTCCTTCCAAACTCAAAAGGAAGCGGCATAAAACCGGTAACGGTTCATCGTTTGTGCTTCAAGGGCTGGCGCTGGTCCTTGGCGGAATGTTGCTCAGTAGCATGATGCTAGGCGTAGCAGCACGTGTTCAGCGGGCTGAGCCGCCACAGTTGCAGCTTGCGAATTGGGCCAAGGCGTTGCTGATTTGTTCCGGTGTTGGCGTAGGTCTGGTCGGCATTTTTCCCGAAGACACTATTCCTGGCTTGCATTATCTTGGCGCTGCTTTGTTCTTCGTTGCTGGTTCGGTAGCGCAATTCCTGCTGTGGCAGATTTGGCGTGGTCGAAGCCGTACCGCCTGGCTGTTGCTAGTTTGTGGCATCATCTCAGCGCTAGCGACCGTGATATTTACGGTATTTGATCTCTGGCTTAAAACTTCGGGGTTTGCCGGCGGCTTTTTCGAGCGGCTCATCGTCTACCCGGTGGTGCTGGGTCTATCCGTCATTGGATTTACCGTGGCGAAGGGCATCCGGGCGCAACGGAAGATCCAGTGAGGTCGAGATCAGGTCGAGATCAATTAGCGGCACTCTGAATACGGCGGCGATTCCGGCCAAGCAGTGCAATTGCTGCGCAAATTAATGACAAGACTAAGAGCGTCCAGGAAGCGATGACCGAAGCGCTGGCCCAGGCAACCTGGGCGGCGTCGGGCGCCGAGTTGGCCAACATCGCGTCGATCAAAACATTCGAGACTAACTGCACCACCGCAAACAGTACGGGCGGAGCGCAAAGTGCCCAACGCAGTGAGCGTTTAGCCGTATTGAGGCCGATGAGCAGTAGCCAGCTAAAGCCGAAGATCAGCGGGAATAACGTGCCAGCGGTTTTGTGAACGTATTGGAGCTGGCCAAGCCCGTCAGCGTTCAGTAGCCCTTTGAGCTTCTCCACGTATCCGAGATCAAAACCGAACAGCATCGAATCCGGCATCGCAAGGCCGTCGGTCAGCTGGGTCATTTGATTGAGAGTCAGCAAATGAAAGTACCAAAACATAAATCCCGAAGCGACAACGCCGGCAATAACAATCAGATGACCATTGCTCTTCGCTTTTTGCGGGCTGCGCGGAGCTGAGGGATTTGTTGGCTGGTTGGCTGCCTGCGTAGCGCCGGGGCTCGCTTTGCTGCCGTGTTTCTTCGCGCGCTGTGCAGGTTTTTTGGCCATGCAATACATTCTGGCATCTCTAACTGTGTCAGCTGTGCGCGATGTTAGACCAATCACGAAATATGGGTTCGGCAAGGCCGCTCACCTAGGCTAAATAGTGTTTGGGAATGAGTTGCATAAGGGGACTTACGAATGTTAAAACGAAAAACACTATGTCTAGCTGGGCTGAGCGCAGCCTTGCTGATTGCGTCCGTGGCTTCCTGTGCCAGCCCTGAGGCTGCATCGCCAGACGTAAACACCGGTGCGACTAGTTCAACCGGTATCACTAGCGCGCCTATTGGTCCGAATGCATCGGCTACCGCGTTGCCCTTGGTCAGGGCGGATTCTCGCATCGTCAACAATCCCGCCGAAGCCAAGGCAACGCTAGTCCTGTTCACCGACTACCAATGCCCCTACTGCGCCAAGATGGATACCTTAATCAATAAGGCCAGAGACGAATATTCGGGCCAACTGAAAATAGTGGTGCGCAACTTCCCCTTAGCAATGCACCCGAACGCCCCGATCGCAGCGCGCGCGGTGGAAGCAGCAGCGGAACAGAATGCGTTGACCACGATGGCCGAGGCGGTCTTCAAAGGCCAAACAACTTGGGCCAAGGCCACCGACGGCCAAGCTCAACTACTTGCCAAATACGCACGTGGACTCGGCTTGGACATGACCAAATTCGAGCAAGATTTCACGTCGGCGAAAATTGGCGATCGGGTTGAACGGGACCTACAAGACGCGACTGCGCTGGGGTTGCGCGGTACGCCGTCCGTGGTGCTGAACGGCAAGTTGCTTTCAGTAGATTCGACCGATTACAGCACGCTCAAAACTCCCATAGACCGAGTGCTCGCGGGCTAGGGTGCGGGGTAAATCGAACCGCCGGTTCCCCGACGGGGCGCTTCGAGGAAAGTCTTGCCCCGGGCTAAAGCATCGTTGAATTCGGTGGCGACGTAGCCAAAGCCGACTGCGATAAGTGCTGGCTCAATATCACCATTTCTGGTTAGCCGGTCTTCAAAGCTGAAAGTTGCCCATTAGCCACACTCCAACGGCCTGCCCAGTGCAAAGACTCTCCGTCGCTGGCGCGCAAAACCTCTACCCTAATTCGCAGGTTTGCCGACTCTTGGTGAACGGTCGCGGCTAAGTCCGCAGGCAGATCCAACAAGCTACTAAGCGCCTCTGCGGTGCTCCAATGTGGATGGGCAACGATGGCTGAAGCCAGGGCGGCGTGCAACTGGGACACCGGCGTAATTCGTTCGACGATCGGTAGATAGCTTTCCTTGGTTGCGGTCAGCGCTTCCTCCACTGGTAGCAGCGGCTGTAAGACGTTCCAGAGCAGCTGAGTTTGAAACTGAACAAAGCGGATTTCGCGATCAAAACTCATTGGCTTAGTCGAACCACTTTGGGCCGCTAATGAACCGTCTGCACCATCGAGGCCGAGCTGAATACGACTGCAAGCTTTGCCTTGGTTGCCGCTAATCAGCACTCGTACCGCGGCTGAGGCCGAGCGAAGTATTCCCGTTGCCCAATCTGGATCTAGTTTGCCAAAGATAGATGACATGCCAAGATCTTCGATCTCGGCCCAGGTTGCCTTAATCTCAGCGGGATCTAGCCGGCTGAGCACGGTTTCTACTCTGGCACCAAAACCTTCTAAAGCCTCTTCCGGAGCACTGCTTAACTCGGTGGATGCCGCGGCGGCAACGGCGCAGAGGCGCTCGTCAAAGCTGGACCAGTCTGCCGCGTACCGTCCAAACATCGGAGGCTCATTTCCTTAGTTCAAGATTAAAAAAATAATAACCGGTGGAACTCCCGCAGGGCTATGGGTCAGTTATCTGCTGTTGATAACTAAGCTGGAGTCATGCCACTTCCAGAAAACCTCAGTCCTGACCTTGATGACGCCCAACTAGCCTCCGCCTTGGTTCGAAACGCAGGCCGATTGGCATTGGCAATGCGAGCCGAAGGACTTCAGGGGGAACGGAAGACCTCAGTTTCTGACGTCGTTACCGCGGCGGATAAGGCGGCCGAAAAGTACGTCATGAGTCAGTTGCGGACGGTGCGCCCTGACGATGGCATCTTGGGCGAAGAAGGTGCCAGATATCTCGGTAATAGTGGTCGAACTTGGGTCATTGATCCGGTAGATGGCACCTATAACTTTCTGTCTGGCTCAACCTATTGGTGCTCGGCGATTGCGCTGCAGATCGATGGCGCGGATGCTCTGGATCCTGAGGTTGCGCTCGGGGCGGTTTACCAACCTCAGGAAGAGAAGCTTTGGTTGGGTGGCAAAGACATCCCGGCGACGCTTAACGGTGAACCTTTGCAGCCGCCGTCGCAAGCGGGGTTGGACCAACTCAGCGCCGGAACCTATTTGCACCCAACGTGGCTAGGCCGACCGGAGGCTGCGACGCCGTGGCTCGCTGCGGCAAGCCGGCTAGCGACTTTCCGCCTGCTCGGTTCCGGATCGTGCGATTTATCCCGAGTGGCTCAAGGCGAACTTGGCTGTTGGTTTCAGCATTCGACGGCGTTGTGGGACTGGCTGCCGGGCAAGGCGATTGTGTTGGCGGCTGGCGGCAGTACCGCTGTCGTTCAAGTCAACGGGCTGAATTGGTTTTTGGCCGGTGGCTCAACCGCCGTCGCAGAGCTCGCTGAAGCGCTCGGAGTCCCGGCGAGTTAACGCTCGAATTCTGAGTACCGGTCCAGAATGTCGGTTGGGACACCTAGACTTGAATGATCATGGATATGCTCTTCGACCCGCGTGCGCCGCAAAATTCGTCTGGCCAGGAACCCGCTCGCCCGCAGGCTGATGCGAAAGAGTTGCTGCACGGCCTTAACCCGGAGCAAGAAGCAGCGGTAACACACGCTGGATCGCCGCTGCTGATTGTTGCGGGCGCTGGTTCGGGCAAGACCCGGGTACTCAGTCATCGAATTGCCTATTTGCTGGCAACCGGACGCGCTCATCCCGGGCAAATTCTCGCGATCACTTTTACCAACAAAGCCGCAGCAGAGATGCGGGAGCGAATTGCTGCCCTCATCGGCGATGCCGCAAAGAACATGTGGATCTCCACGTTCCACTCTTCGTGTGTGCGAATTCTGCGTCGTGAAGCTAGCACCGTGGGGCTTAACTCAAGTTTTTCAATCTACGATTCCGCGGACAGCTTGCGCTTAATCACCCTGATCGCTCGCGGACTTGATTTGGATCCGAAGCGGTTTGCCCCAAAGGCGATGCAACACAAGATTTCCGCGCTAAAAAACGAACTTATCGACGATGACGCTTTTGCTGCTACCGCTACTGATCCTTTTGAGCAAGGCGTTGCCGAGGTATACCGGGGCTATACGCAACGGCTACGCCAAGCAAACGCCCTCGATTTTGACGATCTAATCGCCCAGACTGTTTGGCTGTTCCGGGCCTTCCCCGGAGTGGCCGATTATTATCGACGTCGCTTCCGGCACGTCATGGTTGATGAGTATCAGGACACCAACCACGCGCAATATGCATTGGTCAAGGAGATCGTCGGTCCGGCCGAGGGCTCAGGCGACGAACCCGCGGAGCTAACTGTTGTTGGCGACTCCGACCAATCAATTTATGCTTTCCGCGGCGCAGACATTCGAAACATCGTGGAATTCGAAAAAGATTACCCCAATGCGCGAACCATCAAACTTGAGCAGAATTACCGCTCCACGCAAACCATTTTGAGCGCGGCAAATGCCGTGATCGAAAAAAACCCCGATCGCCCGGTGAAGCGGCTTTGGACGGCCGAGGGCGACGGCGAAAAGATCATCGGTTACGTCGCGGAAAATGAGCACGAAGAGGCTCGTTTCATCGCCGAAGAAATTGACAGACTCCAGGATGAAGCAGACTTTCGGCCCGGTGACGTCGCAATTTTTTACCGAACAAACGCGCAGTCTCGCTCCATCGAAGAAATCCTGATGCGGGTTGGTCTGCCGTACCGAGTGGTTGGCGGCACCAGATTCTATGAGCGCAAAGAGATCAAGGATGCGCTGGCGTACTTGCGGGTATTGGTTAATCCGGAGGATGACGTCAATCTGCGCCGCATCTTGAATGAACCCAAACGCGGAATTGGTGATCGAGCCGAGGGAGCGGTTGCGGCGCTCGCAGAGCGGGAGCGTAGCTCGTTTATGGCCGCCCTGCGTCATGCCGAGGACGCGCCAGCAATAGCTACCCGCAGTCTGAATGCGGTGAACGGCTTCGTGAAGCTCATCGATGACCTCACCGAAGTAGCGAGTACCTCGGGTGCGGCAACGGCGCTGGAAGCAGTACTCGAGCAAACTGGCTATTTAGAGACCTTGCGCGCAAGCAGCGACCCGCAAGACGAGTCTCGGGTGGAAAACTTGGCCGAGCTGGTCGCTGTCGTGCGTGAATATGAGCGAGATAAGCCAGAAGGCTCGCTCACCGACTTCCTCGAAGGCGTGGCGCTGGTAGCGGATGCGGATCAGATCCCGGATGCGCCAGGTAGCGACACCGAAGCTGCGGTTGCTGAAGCTCGGCGGCTTGGCGTGGTCACCTTGATGACGTTGCACACCGCGAAGGGCTTGGAATTCCCGGCGGTATTTCTGACCGGTATGGAGCATGGAATCTTCCCACAAGCTCGCTCCGCTACCGATGCAAAGGAACTGGCGGAAGAGCGTCGACTAGCTTATGTGGGGCTAACTCGAGCGCGAAAGCGCCTGTATCTGACGCGCGCCGAAGTGCGAAGCCTCTGGGGTCAGAGCCAATACAACCCGGCAAGCCCGTTCATTGATGAGGTACCCGCGAATCTCATTGAATGGAAGCGCGAGGGGATGTCCAGGGCGATTCCGTCAATCGGCTCCTCCGGCTTTGGTCGTGACCGTTATTCGGGTTCGCACTGGGGTGCTGGCTCAGCGGTCGGTGGCCGCGATGCTGGCCAATTGCCGCCCAGCCTGGCAACTCGCTCGGCAAGGGTTCAGCCGCAAAAGGAAATTCCGCAGCTTTCGGTGGGTGACAAAGTTGAACACACCAGTTTTGGTGCTGGAACAGTTGTGGCGCTGGAAGGATCCGGGGACAAGACCGTGGCTAAAGTCCGTTTTGCTGCCGAAGAGAAGCGGTTGCTCTTGCGCTATGCGCCCTTGACGAAGGCCTAGCCAAGCCGCACAGCATTACTTATGGTGATTGAAATATCCATGTTTCAATCTCTAAAATTCAGTCTTTGCTGACGCGAAATCGAGGTCGCCATGAAATCCGCTTTTCTAGGTACGCTCTGCACGGTCCTTATCGGCGCTAGCTTTCTCGCTGTTGGCGCACCAGCAATTACCGATTCAGTGGCAAAAACTTATTACCTCGACTGCGCGAGCGGCAACGACCAAGCCGATGGGACCGCCGTCGAGAGTCCGTGGAAGTCACTCGCGAAGATTAGTGGGACAACATTCCAGCCCGGCGACGCGATCAAGATCAAAAGTGGCACTTCCTGCGTTGGCACATTGGCGCCGCAAGGCTCAGGAACTGCTGAGGCACCCATCACGATTGACGCATACGGCGCCGGGGCTGCTCCACAGATTCAGGGCGCCGGTGCCTCGCGCGCGATCAAACTTTACAACCAGCAAGGCTGGGAAATTCGCAACCTTGATGTGAGTAATAAGGGCGCCTCGGTGGGCAATCGTCGCGCGGTCTCGGTAGAACTCAAAGACTTTGGCACCGCGAGCCATATTGTGCTGGAGAACCTCAGCATTCACGACGTTAACGGCGACGACACCAAAGACACTGGTGGTAGCGGTGGCATTTACTTCTCGATTACGGGCACCGCGGTGCAGACGGCATTCGAGGACCTTCTGGTCAAGAACAACAGCATCCGTTCGGTAGATCGCGAAGGCATCTTCATGGTGTCTACCTGGAACCGATCCGGGTTTGAAGTGCAAAGCGCGGGCACGTTCTTGCCGTGGGCCAATGTGGTGATCAGTGGCAATCAACTTGCCGATCTTGGCGGCGACGGCATTGTGCCGGGCAACACTACCGGCGCTTTGGTGGAGCACAACAAAGTGGACGGTTTTCAGAAACGATCGGCTGGCTATAACGCCGGTATGTGGACGTATGATTCGGACAATACGGTCTTTCGATACAACGAAGCTACTGGCGGTACGACCACTCGTGACGGAATGGCGTACGACGTAGATCAAGGCACCGACGGCGTGATTTTTCAATACAACTACAGTCATCACAACGCTGGCGGATTCTTGTTACTTTGCAATGCCAACGGAATACTCAAAAATGCAGTAGTTCGCTACAACATCAGCATCGACGATTCCTATCGTGGCGTGGAAAATTGCAGCGGAACCATCGAATCCGCGGCCGTCTATAACAACTCGATCTATATTGGCCCAGGGATCAGCCAGTCGGTGATTCAAGAGAACAACACCACCAAACGTAACGTCAGTTTCCGGAACAACATCGTGGTCAAACGTGGCTCTGGCGCAGCGTCGATCAATCTCGCCAGCGGTGGGTACCAGTTATCAAACAACGACTTTGTCAATGTCAAAAAAGCGCCAGCTGGTGAGGGCATCAGCTCCGAGCCAAAGTTTGTCTCTGAGGCAATGGGCCCTGCTGGCTTCAAGTTGTGTTCTGGTTCGCCGGCGCTTGCCGCGGGCAGCACGATTGCGGATAACGGCGGGCAAGACTACTTCGGCAATTCAATCCCAGAATCCGGCGCACCGAACATCGGTGCTTATGCAGGTGCTGCGGTGAGTTGCCCAGTCGCCAAATAACTCTCATCGGTTGATCAACGCCCTAAGCTTGCGGCAAGCTAAGGGAATGATTCGCAACCAGGCACGCCGCTATGCCGCCGTACTCGGGGTTCTGTCAGTCCTCCTAGCGTGTTCTGGCTGCATCTCAGTCAGCAGCCCGACCCCAGCGCGTCTACCGGGCCGCCGCCGTCGTACCTGGAGCGAATCAAAACAGCGAAGCTCGTCGAACCGACATCGACAGCGGCAAAAACCTTGTCCGACGGCGTGCGAGGCTTCGTGGTCGGCGGCAAAGACATTGCCTGTGTGCTGGCTGGTTCGCGCAATGGCCAGATCAATTCGCCTTTGGAGCCAAATAACTTCACCGACTCGGTCAATCAACCGCAGCCGCTTGTCCCGGTTTTGCAATGCGAGTTGGCAGCGTATCCGGCGCCAAATCCTCAAGATGTTAAAGACAATTGCGGTGGCACCGGGGTGGGCTACTTGGGTGGGGTTGCGTTACTTAAACCCGATCAAGTGAGTTACGGAAGCTGCCGTACCGGGCTAACCGGGATGGAAGCGGGCAGTGACGACAGCAGCAATATCAAGAAAGTCTTAGCCCAATTTCCGGTATTAGATGAGGGGAAAGCGCTGGATTCTCAGGGTTACCGCTGCGTACCGATGGAATCGGGTGTGGCCTGCGCGAACCTCTCGAATGGTGTCGGTTTTTTCATCGCAAAAGACAAATATGAGCTTTTTGGTGCCAAGCAATAAAGAACCGCTCGACTGTGGGGTTACTCACTAAACAGGTACTCTGGAGGCGAGCCACCCGGGTACTGGACTAAAGTTCCCCGTGGGGCATTGGGCTGTTCTCAGTGCCAATGCAGCAATCACCAGATTGAAAAGAAAACTACTTCGACGTAGAAGGACTTAGCCCGTGGACCTGTTTGAATACCAGGCGCGCGACATGTTTGAAGCACACGGCGTTCCCGTGCTTGCAGGCATTGTCGCCAACACCGCAGAAGAAGCCAAGGCCGCAGCCGAGAAAATCGGTGGCGTGACCGTTGTCAAAGCACAGGTAAAGGTGGGCGGCCGCGGTAAGGCCGGTGGTGTTAAAGTCGCCAAGACCGCGGATGAGGCGTTCGAATACGCCGGCAACATCCTCGGGATGGATATCAAGGGCCATACCGTGCACAAAGTCATGATCGCCCAGGGTGCAGATATTGCTGAGGAATACTACTTCTCGGTGCTGCTCGACCGAGCGAACCGCAACTACCTGGCCATGTGCTCGGTTGAAGGCGGCGTGGAGATCGAAGTTCTCGCGGTTGAACGCCCCGAGGCACTTGCACGCATTGCCGTTGACCCCGCTGTGGGCATCGACCAGGCGAAGGCTGAAGAGATCGTCGACGCTGCTGGCTTTGCCGCAGACGTGCTTGATGGCGTGATCGAAACCATCAAGAAGCTTTGGGATGTTTTCCAGAAGGAAGACGCGACTTTGGTCGAGGTCAATCCACTGGTGAAGACCGGCGACGGTCGCATCCTTGCCCTTGACGGCAAGGTCACCCTGGATGCTAACGCTGACTTCCGTCACCCTGATCACGAAGCTCTTGAGGACAAAGACTCGGCCGACCCGCTTGAGGCTAAAGCCAAAGAGAACGACCTCAACTACGTCAAGCTCGACGGCGAAGTTGGCATTATCGGTAATGGTGCAGGTTTGGTGATGTCCACTTTGGACGTCGTCGCTTACGCCGGCGAGAGCCACGGCAACGTGAAGCCAGCCAACTTCCTGGACATCGGTGGTGGAGCTTCCGCCGAGGTGATGGCAGCCGGTCTGGACGTCATTCTCAACGACGCGCAGGTCAAGAGCGTTTTCGTGAACGTCTTCGGCGGCATCACTGCGTGTGACGCAGTCGCAAACGGAATCGTGAAGGCGCTGGAAATCTTGGGCACGTCGGCGAACAAGCCGCTCGTGGTCCGTCTCGACGGTAACAACGTCGAAGAAGGCCGCCGCATTCTGACCGAAGCCAATCACCCGCTGGTGACTCAGGCCGCCACCATGGACGAGGGCGCCGATAAGGCTGCCGAGCTCGCTCACGCTGCGAAGTAAGGACGAGAAAAAATGTCTATTTACCTCAACAAAGACTCCAAGGTCATCGTCCAGGGCATCACCGGCGGCGAAGGCACTAAGCATACGGCCCTGATACTCAAGGCTGGTACCCAGGTAGTTGGCGGCGTGAACGCACGCAAGGCCGGCACCACGGTAAGCCACACGGATGCCGCTGGTAACGCCGTGGAGCTGCCGGTTTTCGGTGGCGTCACCGAGGCAATCGAAAAGACCGGCGCTGATGTGTCAATCATTTTCGTGCCGCCGGCATTCACCAAAGACGCTGTAGTTGAAGCGATTGAAGCTGGCATCGGCCTCGTCGTCATCATTACCGAAGGCGTTCCGGTTCAGGACTCGGCTGAGTTCTGGGCACTGGCTCAGTCTAAGGTCGATGCTGATGGCAAGCAGGTCACCCGGATCATCGGGCCGAACTGCCCTGGCATCATCACCCCTGGCGAGTCCTTGGTTGGCATCACGCCAAACAACATCACCAGCAAGGGCCCGATCGGATTGGTCTCCAAGTCCGGTACCCTGACCTACCAAATGATGTATGAGCTGCGCGACTTGGGCTTCTCTACCGCAATTGGCATTGGTGGTGACCCGGTTATCGGTACCACGCACATCGATGCGCTGGCCGCTTTCGAAGCTGATCCAGAGACCAAAGCGATCGTGATGATCGGTGAAATTGGTGGCGACGCTGAAGAGCGTGCTGCTGACTTCATCAAGGCGAACGTGACCAAGCCGGTTGTTGGCTACGTTGCTGGTTTCACTGCGCCGGAAGGTAAGACCATGGGCCACGCTGGCGCCATCGTCTCCGGCTCAGCCGGTACCGCCCAGGCTAAGAAAGAAGCTCTTGAAGCAGCTGGCGTAAAGGTTGGCAAAACGCCGTCCGAAAGCGCAAAACTGCTGCGCGAGGTTTTCGCAGCGCTCTAAAGTTTGCCGCATTTGCGTTAGGCAGGCTCAAATTCACTAACAGGTTGCACATTGCGCCTGTTAGTGGGTTTGGGCCTGTTTTTTATTTAACTGACAAACTGTCGGTGGGTTCGACTACGATTTTGGTAGAAAAACTTGAGTAAAAACACGCGCCGAGGGGAAACTCAGCATGCTCATCAAGCTTTTACGACAATATGGCAGACCGTATATTCCATACATCATTGCGGTTTTCGTCTTTCAACTCGCTTCGACGATTGCCGCGCTCTACTTGCCCAGCTTGAATGCGCAGATCATTGATCAAGGTGTTGCCAAAGCTGATACTGACTTCATTTGGCGCGTTGGCGGTGTGATGCTGATCGTGGCCTTGGTTCAGGTCATTGCGGCAATAGCTGGCGTCTATTACGGCTCAAAAGCCGCGATGGCGGTCGGTCGAGATTTGCGCCGCGGCGTGTTCCGAAAGGTCACCGCCTTTTCGGCCCAGGAATTAGGTAGCTTTGGTGCCCCGACGTTGATCACTCGCGGCACGAACGATATTCAGCAAGTCCAAATGGTGCTGCTGGTCGGTTTGAACTTCATGGTCACGACGCCGATCATGTGCATTGGCGGCATTATTATGGCGCTTCGTGAAGACCTCAGCTTGTCCTGGTTGGTTTGGGTTTCGGTGCCGTTATTGGTCGTGGTAGTCGGGTATCTTGTCTACTTACTGATGCCGCTGTTCAAATCAATGCAGGCAAAAATCGACAAGATCAACGGGGTACTGCGCGAACAAATCGTGGGTATTCGGGTAGTCCGAGCCTTCGTTCGCGAACCGTACGAGACCAAGCGCTTTGATGCTGCAAACGATGATTTAACGAAGGTCTCGCTGAAGGTTGGCGCAATTTTCGTACTGATGTTCCCACTCATCACCATGATTCTGCACATCGCGACTTCTGCGGTGTTGTGGTTTGGTGGGCAACGTGTTGACGCTGGGCAAATGCAGATCGGTTCCTTGACCGCGTTCCTGCAATACCTTCTGCAGATTCTTACCGCGGTGATGATGGGCACCTTAATGGCGATGATGATTCCGCGTGCCGTGGTCTGTGCCGAGCGCATCGGTGAGGTGCTCGACGTCGAACCGACGATCCATATGGCACCGACGCCTACCGAGCCAGCAGCAAAGCGGGGCGAAGTCGAATACCGCAATGTCAGCTTCAGCTATCCAGGAGCTGAGGCGCCCGTGCTGAAAGACATTTCCTTTACCGCGAGCCCCGGCCAGACAGTGGCGATTATCGGCGCCACCGGGGTAGGGAAGACCACGCTGCTTTCGCTACTGCCCAGGCTTTATAATGTGGCCTCCGGTGAAGTGCTGCTGGACGGCGTTCCTGTTACCGAACTAAGCCGGAAAGCAATTACTTCTCGGGTGTCAATGGTGCCGCAGAAGCCGTACCTGGTCTCAGGCACGATCGAATCGAATCTGCGGTTTGGTAAGCCAAATGCGGACGACGCCGAGCTCTGGGATGCTTTGACCGTTGCGCAGGGTGCGGATTTCGTCCGGGAGAAGAGCAAAGGCTTGGAATCTCGGGTCGCCCAAGGTGGCACGAATGTCTCCGGCGGGCAGCGGCAACGCTTATGCATCGCCCGTACGCTCGTGGCGGAGCCTAAGGTGTACCTTTTCGACGATTCATTCTCTGCGTTGGATGTGGCCACCGATGCACGCCTGCGCAAGGCGCCCAAGGAAAAGACAGCCGATGCCACGGTAATAATTGTGGCGCAGCGCGTCACGACGATCACTGAGGCAGATCAAATCTTGGTTTTGGATGACGGTGCGATCGTTGATCGCGGCACTCATGATGAGCTTTTGGCTTCATCAGAGACTTATCAGGAAATCGTAGCTTCCTACGATCAGCGCGGAGGATGCAGCATGAGCGAGCAACCGAAAGACAAACGAAAGTCGCGACGGCGCGGCAAAGAGGTTGAAGCGCCGCAGGCTTCGGCCGAGACGGCAGTGCTCGAAGACGACGATGATTTTGTCGAAGAAGAATATAAGCCCACCGAGGCTGATGGCGACATGTTTGGTGGCGCTCCGGCCAAAAAAGCCAAAGCATTCTGGCCTTCCGCTAAACGGTTAGTTGGCTTGCTCCGGCACGAGTGGCTTGCGCTGGTGGCAATCTTTGCGGCCGTGGCGATCTCCGTGGTTTTGACCGTAATCGGTCCAAAGATCTTGGGCAAAGCCATGGACGTGATTTTCAATGGCGTGATTGGTACTGGGTTACCGGCCAACCCGACCAAAGAGCAGGTTATTGCCGGGGCCCGAGCGCAAGGCAATAACAATTTCGCGGACATGCTCGCGACTTCGGAGGTGGTGCCCGGGCATGGCATCGACTTCAATGCGTTGTCTTATCTCATTCTGGTTGTACTCTCGATTTATTTCATTGCTTCAGTATTCAACTGGTTCCAGGGCTATCTACTGAACCGGATTGTCATGAAGGCGATTCGGAAACTACGCAGCGATGTTGAAGCGAAGCTCAACAGGCTGCCGCTGAACTACTTTGATACCGGTCAGCGCGGTGACGTGCTTTCCCGGGTGACTAACGACGTCGACAATGTTCAGCAAGGCCTACAGCAAGCATTCTCCCAATTGGTCAGCTCGATTCTGCTGCTGGTTGGATTCACGGTGATGATGTTCTTGGTCTCTTGGCAGCTGGCGTTGATCGCGCTGATTGCCATCCCACTCTCAGGTGTAGTTGCTGGCGTTATTGGTAGCAGAAGCCAGAAACTCTTCGCTGCGCAGTGGAAGACCACTGGAGCGTTTAACGGCCAGATTGAGGAGTCCTTTTCTGGACATACTTTGGTCACGCTCTTCGGTCACGAAGAAGACATGTTGGAACGCTTCGACGAACGCAACGAGGAGCTGTACAAGGCGAGCTTCGGGTAGCCTCAGGCCAGATGACGCTCGGTGATGCAACAGCGTTCATCCAGTACTCGCGTGAGTTCAACCAACCGCTGACCCAAATTGCGGGCATGGCTAACATGCTGCAATCGGGTGTCGCTTCTGCCGAGCGGGTCTTCGAGTTCCTTGATTCGGAAGAGCACGAGCCTGAAGATGCTACGAGCCATCTGCCGGCGAAAACCGACGGGCACGTTGAGTTCCAGGATGTGAGCTTTAGCTACACCGAAGATAAGCCGCTTATTGAGAACCTGTCATTTGCGGCAAAGCCAGGATCTACTGTGGCGATTGTTGGCCCAACCGGCGCGGGCAAGACTACCTTGGTCAATCTCGTGATGCGGTTCTACGAGCTCAATAGTGGCCAAATTACGCTCGACGGCGTGGATATTACCGAACTGAGTCGCGCCGAGTTGCGTTCCAAGGTGGGTATGGTGCTGCAGGATGCTTGGCTGTTTGGCGGCACCATTTATGACAACATCAAGTACGGCAATTTGGATGCTACTGAGGAGCAAGTTATCAGTGCGGCAAAGGCCACTTATGTGGATCGATTTGTTCGGGCGCTTCCTGATGGCTATCAAACGATCTTGGATGATGAGGGAGCGAACGTCAGCACCGGTGAGATGCAGCTCATTACGATTGCCCGGGCATTCGTTACTAACCCGTCGCTGCTGATCCTGGATGAAGCGACCAGCTCCGTTGACACCCGCACCGAAGTTTTGGTGCAAAAAGCGATGGCCGCACTGCGAACTGATCGGACAAGTTTCGTCATTGCGTACCGCCTTTCAACCATCCGGGATGCAGACACGATTCTGTTCATGGAAGCCGGTCGAATCGTAGAACAGGGCAACCATCGAGATTTGCTCGCCGCCCAGGGTGCTTATTACCGGCTCTACCAGTCCCAGTTTGCTGGCGAAACCGATATTGAAGATGAGGAAGCTCAAAGTAAAGCTTCGCTCTAGCTGAGTTTCGCTAGAAATAGCAAGGTGCGCCGAGCGTCAGCTCAGCGCACCTTGCTATTTTTCGTTACGGACTAGCAGCTAAGGTTTCCGCCAGGATCAACGCCAAGAACACCAGCGATGTTCTTGTAGTAATTGATCCGGGCATTACGTGAATCTGCGCCATTTCCGTTGCACTCCAAGCCGCCATTGATTGAACGAATGGTTTCACCGAAGCCGCGATTTTGTACAATCGAGTCGTGGCTGGAGGTACTAGCGCCGCCACTTTGCGTATTCCAGTACCACAGGCCAGTTCCCCAAGCGAGGGTTGGGTTGGTAGCTACCTGATCCGGGTTATTCAACAGATCGAAGCCCAGTGAGTCTCCGGCAGCCTTGTAGTTGTAGTTCCAGCTCAGTTGCAACGATCCGCGACCGTAATACTGATCGCCGCCGGCTGGGCAGCCGTAAGGCTGGCTGCGATCACAGTAGTGCGGGTAGTTAGCGGTGTTCAGTTCGCGGAGGTACTGCAAGCTGCCGGTCTCGTGTTGCACGTTAGCCAGGAACGCAGCGACCTCGCGTTTCTTGGTTGCGTCGTCGCCAGTGGTGGCGAACGCTGGGTACTTCTTTGCGCCGCTCACCAAGCCTTGGTAAGAGTAGGTCGAATTCCGGTTCGGGAAGAGCTGATTGAACTGTGCTTCGGAGATTGGGAACTCAGAGTTCGACGGCGGGTTTCCGCTGGGGTGCACGGTCCACTTTTGGTTGGGGTTTCCGGTGCAATCCCAGATCATCAGCCGGGTACCGTTATCTGATTTCTGACCCTCGGCGTCGAGACAGCGGTTGGCCGCCGGGTTGACGATTTCGCTGGCATTCGAGAAGGCCCATTTTTGGTTGGCGCTATTGGCGCAGTCCCAGAGTTGGACCTTGCCTCCGTTGCTGGTGGACCGATCGACAATGTCTAGGCACTTGCCCAGCATACGAATCGACTGGTCATCTCCGATAGTGATCTGCTGGGCGTTGGTGCCATTGCAGTCATAGATCTGAACAGCAGTACCGTTATCTGATTTGCCAGCGGCTGCATCAATGCATTTGCCGCCGATGCCAGTGATGGTGCCGGTTGTAGCGGCCTGGGCTGCGCCGGGCGCGGCTACCAGGAGAAGGGCTGCGGCCGCGGAAGCCGTCAGCAGGGCGAGAAGTTTTTTCACTGCAGGGTGATCCTTTCGAGCTGTGAACACGAGATCAAATGGGGGGTACCTGAAGTGCGAGCGATTGCAGGAAGAGTCTTTCGCCCGCTGTTATTGATTACAAGGGCTAATGAAAGATTTCCACTGATTACCGCAATTTTTGTGGAAAGTACGTACGTAGCGAATTGCTGCGAAAAATTTGGTTAATGTAAATATGTCCTGACAAAGCTTTGACAGGACATAACTTCTGCGGCAAAGTATGTGATGTGCCACATGAAATCCTGACCATGGGTCGAATCAGCGTTGACATCTACCCCAATGACATCGGGGTAGATCTTGAAGAGGTGTCTAGTTTCGGTAAGTATCTGGGTGGCTCACCCAGCAACGTTGCGGTCGCAGCCGCTAGGCACGGTCGCGCGAGTGCGGTAATCACCGGCACCGGCAATGATCCGTTCGGAAACTATACTGCATCAGCAGCTGAAAAAATTTGGTGTGGCTGACGAATTCGTTTTCACCGATCCCAGCTGGCCTACGCCGGTAACCTTCTGTGCGATCAAACCGCCGGATGATTTCCCGCTCTATTTCTATCGACAACCCACGGCACCAGATCTACAGCTGGAACGTCACAATATTCCGGTAAGCGCAACAAAAGAAGCCCAGATTTTCTGGTTCACCATCACAGGCCTCTGCCAAGAACCCAGCCGAGATTCGCATCTTTACGCGCTCGAAGCACGGCCGAAGTCGGGCCTTGCCGAAGGCCAACACACCATCGTGGACCTAGATTATCGGCCGATGTTTTGGGGTTCAGCGGCCCAAGCGAGGGAGCAAATTGAGCTAATTTTGCCGCAGGTGACCGTGGCTATCGGCAACGCCGAGGAGTGCGCAGTGGCCGTCGGAACGGGCACTCCCGATGAGCAAGCTGACCGGCTGCTCGCCGCGGGCGTGCAGATCGCCGTCGTGAAGCTTGGTGCTAGCGGTGCGTTAGCCAAAACAGCGACCGAAAGAGTTATTTCCGCCCCCCGTTCCGGTGCAGACGCTTAATGGCTTGGGTGCCGGTGACTCTTTTTGTGGCGTGTTTTGTCACGGATTGCTCGCTGGTTGGCCACTGGCGCGAAGCTTAGATTTTGCCAATGCGGCCGGCGCAATTGTCGCCTCCCGGCTCTCTTGTGCGGATGCGATGCCAACGTCAGCAGAAGAGATCGAGCTACTCACTGAGCGCGGTCGTTTCCCGGCGTTAGAAGGGCCCACAAGCAATGACTGATTATCAAGAACTCAGCCGGATTCGTCTAGAAGACCCGGCCGCAGTAGCCCGAGCCGCGGTTAGCCGTCGAAAACATCCTGGCGTCAAAGCCGGGCAACAGAACTTCATTGTGGCGGCAGACCATCCAGCCCGGGGAGCGCTCGCCGTCGGCAGCCAACCCGTCGCAATGGCGGATCGGCGTGAATTATTGGCTCGGTTGCAGACCGCGCTAGCGAATCCCGCGGTGGACGGCGTGTTGGCTTCACCAGATATTTTGGATGACTTGCTGCTACTGGGTGCACTTGAAGGAAAGCTGATCTTTGGCTCGATGAACCGCGGCGGCCTATCCGGTTTGGTCAATGAAATTGACGATCGATTTACCGCACATACCGCGGTCGCGCTGAAGAAGATCGGCGCCAATGGCGGCAAAATGCTCACCCGAATCTGTTTTGATGATCCCAATACCGCCTCGGCGCTGGAAGCTTGCGCGCACGCCGTCGATTCGTTGGCTGAGCAGGAACTCATCGCGATGATCGAGCCGTTTATCTCGGTTCGAAACGCGGACGGAAAGATCAGCAACGATTTGAGTTCGGACGCGGTGATCAAATCGATGGTAATTGCTTCGGGTCTAGGCTCAACCAGCGCCTATAGCTGGCTCAAGATTCCAGTGGTCGCGGAGATGGAACGAGTCGTGGCGGCGACCACGCTGCCAATAGTGTTGCTGGGCGGCGATCCGGATGGCGATCCGGATGATACTTTCGCAAGCTGGCGTGAGGCGCTCGCATTGCCTCAGGTGCAAGGGCTGACAGTTGGCCGAAGTCTGCTCTACCCGCCCGACGGCGACGTCGCGGCCGCCGTCGCAATCGCCGCGTCGCTCTTGCAGCAGACAGGACACTGACCACAGCGCAGGCCCTTGTTGCCTTCCTAGCTAATCAATTCACCGTTGATCGAATCGACGGGCAGGAATATCGGAAACGACTCATTCCGGGCACTTTCGGTATCTTCGGGCACGGCAATGTGGCCGGGGTGGGCCAGGCGTTCAAACAAGCTCAAGTGCATGATCCGACGATGATGCCTTACTACCCGGGACGAAACGAACAAGCCCAAGTGCATCAGGCAGTTGGCTACGCCCGGCACACTCGGCGCCGCGCCACTTTCGCGGTAAGCACTTCGATCGGTCCCGGCTCCACAAATATGGTGACCGGCGCTGCCTTGGCCACCACAAACCGATTGCCAGCCTTGCTGCTACCTTCAGATATTTTTGCCACCAGGGTTGCCGACCCGGTTTTGCAGCAACTCGAGCGGTACGACGCTGGCGACGTCTCGGTAAACGACGCTTTCCGCCCGGTTTCCAAGTACTTTGACCGAGTGTCTCGCCCAGAGCAATTATTTTCCGCCTTACTCAACGGCTTGCGCGTGCTCACCGACCCGGCTGAGACCGGCGCCGTGACCATCAGCTTGCCGCAAGACGTTCAGGCCGAAGCCTTTGATTTTCCCGATGAGTTCCTGGCAGAGCGCGATTGGCGGATCCGTCGGCCTGATGCCGAACGCGAAGATATTGCCGAAGCTGCCCGTCGTATCCGCGCAGCGAAATGTCCCCTCATCATCGCCGGTGGCGGAGTGCTCTAAGCCTTTGCTGATGAGCAATTGGCTGCGCTCGCAGCCGAGACCGGAATCCCGGTAAGCAACACGCAGGCCGGCGTTGGCGTGCTGCCTTGGGATCATCCGCAAGCCCTGGGCGCGATTGGTTCCACTGGCACTACTGCGGCTAATGCAATAGCAGCCCAAGCAGATCTGATTATTGGCATTGATACCCCGTGTGAAGACTTCACCACGGCATCCCGAACTGCTTTTCAGAACCCTGCCGCGCGCTTTATCAACATCAATGTGGTGGCCTTCGACGCCTATAAGCTGGGCACATCGCTGCCAATAGTTGCTGATGCCAGGAAGGCGCTTGCCGCGCTTCGCGGAGCGCTTTCCGGATTCCAGGTTGCTGCCAGGCTGACTGCTGAAATCGGAGCGCAAAAAGCTCGTTGGAACGCCATTTCAGATGCGGCTTTTGCCGAGCATTCTAGCACCGGAAATAGCCAAAATGCAATCATCGGTGCGGTAAATAATTCGCTGGATGCTCGTGATGTACTGGTCTGCGCGGCGGGGTCCTTGCCGGGCGACCTGCATAAACTCTGGCGAGTGCAAGATCCGTTCGGTTACCACGTGGAGTACGCCTACTCGTGCATGGGTTACGAAATTCCTGGTGGTCTGGGTGTGAAGCGAGCGGTGCTTGCCGAGCATGCAGAGGCCGGAACTCCGCTGCGCGACGTCGTCGTGATGGTGGGGGATGGCTCCTATCTGATGATGCACACTGAGCTGGTCACGGCAGTAGCTGAAGGTATCAAGCTCATCGTCGTGCTGATCCAAAATCATGGTTATGCCTCAATCGGCGCGTTGTCCGCCTCGCTTGGTTCGCAAAGATTCTGCACCCAATATCGCGCATTGGAATCGGCGCAGCACAGTTTTGACGACGGCCCTGTGCTGCCGGTCGATTTGGCCGCTAATGCTGCTTCGCTCGGCGTTCGGGTAGTCAAAGCGGCCGACGTCGAAGAGCTTTCCGCTGCACTGGGCGAAGCCAAAGCGCTTCCAGAAGGTAGCGGCCCGATCTTGATTTATCTCGAGTCGGATCCATTATTAGATGGACCAAGCTCGGAGTCCTGGTGGGATGTTCCGGTCGCGTCAACCTCAGAATTGGCGAGTAAGCAGGAGGCGTACCGGACGTACATTGAGCACAAGACTAAGCAAAGACCGCTTCTGGGCGATCCGGAGCAGTCTTCATGAGCAATCAGCTCGCCATTCCCGAAACTCTGCACCACATTTCGGGCTTAAAACCGCAGAATAAGGCCGAAATGTGGTGCAGCGTTTCAGGGGTTGGGAAGATGGGATGGATATGAAGGAGAACAAGTTGATCATTGGAACTGCGCCAGATTCTTGGGGCGTCTGGTTTGCCGACGATTCGAAACAAACGCCCTGGCCACGTTTTCTCGACGAAGTGGCCGAGTCCGGCTACAAATGGATCGAACTAGGCCCGTACGGTTACCTGCCTACCGATCCCGCCAGGCTTGCCGAGGAGCTTGCAGAACGCGATCTGAAAATCACCGCCGGCACAGTATTTACCGCATTCCACCGTGGTGCCCGTGAGGGTGAAGCCGCCTGGGAATCAGCACGAAGAGTTGCCGAACTCACGGCCGCAATGGGCGGTGAAAACATCGTGGTGATTCCGGCGATGTGGCGCGACGATGTCACTGGCGAGGCCGTCGAAAGCGGCGAGCTCTCGAGCTCGCAGTGGCAAGACCTCTTTGCCGGGCACAACGAACTTGGCAGAGTTCTGCGCTCGGACTACGGCCTGCAACAACAATTCCACTCGCATGCTGATTCGCATGTCTGTGCCCAGCCAGACATTGAACACTTTTTGCAAAACACCGACGCTGATCTGGTTACTTTGTGCTTAGATACTGGGCACGCAGAGTATGGTGGCGCATCCAGTCTGGCATTGATCAATAAATATCCGGAGCGAATCGGCTATTTACATCTCAAACAGATCGATCCGTAGATCCTAGCGACCGTTCGCGAGCAAAACCTCACCTGGGCCGCAGCGAATTTGGCTGGTGTGATGACTGAGCCACCCTCGGGGCTGCCAGATCTTTCCGCCGTGATCGACGCTGTCGAACGCCTTGACCGGCCGATCTTCGGCGTAGTGGAACAAGATATGTACCCCTGCGATTTCGCGAAGCCAATGCCCATTGCGAAGCGCACCAAAGACTATTTACTCTCGTGTGGTTCTCGCACGCGGATTGTTTGAGAGGACTTGTGAGCTTGAACGTAGCGGTCATTGGAGCTGGCCGAATGGGCGCGGATCATGTTCGCCGCTTACACGAGAGCATCAATAACGCCACGGTTGCCGCCGTCGTCGATATTGATCTGGACCGAGCTAAAGCAGCTACTGAAGGTACTGGTGCCTTGGCCGTCGCCAGCCTCGCTGAGGCTTTCGCCGTCGAAGGTGTCAATGCGGTTTTGATTGCCACGCCCGGCTTCTTGCACGAGGAGGCGCTGTACCAAGCCCTGCAGCGCGACGTGCCGATCCTATGTGAAAAGCCGATGACGCCGGATGCTGCCTCCGCTTGGCGGGTGGTGCAGGCCGAGGTTGCTCTGGGTCGTCAACGAATCCAAGTGGGCTTCATGCGTCAGTTCGACGCTGGCTACCAATCGCTCAAATCTGAAATCGAGGCTGGCGCAGCTGGCAGCCTGTTGATGTTGCATTGCGCGAATCGTAATGCCTCAACGCTGGCAGATTTCACCGAGCCAATGCTGATCAATGACTCGGTAGTGCACGAGTTCGACGCAATTCGATTCTTTACCGGCGAGGAAATAACGTCGGTCCAGGTCCAGGTCCAGGTCCAGGTCCAGGTCCAGGTCCAGGTCCAGCGCGGTAAGCGCTCCTCGCTTGCCCCTGAGGGAATCAGCGACCCGCAACACGTGCTGATCGAGACCGAATCAGGAATCCTGGCCGATGTGGAAATCTTCGTCAATGCTCGTTACGGCTATGAAGTGGCCACTCAAGCGGTTTTCGAAAACGGCGTGCGCAGTATTGGTGCTGGCGAAGTCACGCCAAGCTTCATCGAACGATTTGCTGCCGCTTACGATGCCGAAGTGCAGGCTTGGGTTGACGCTGCGTTGCACGGTGAAATCGGCGGGCCGTCCGCTTGGGATGGCTACGCCACTGCCGCTTGTTGCGAAGCGGGAGTGGCGGCCCAGCGCTCGGGGCAGCGGACCGCCGTCGTACTGGCAGCGAAGCCGGAGCTCTATCGCTGAGTTGTCGGACCGCGATCCGCAGTCCACCCCCACTTCGGATGCCGTACCAGCTAGTCGGCACGGCATCCGAATGCTGAAAATGCATCCGAAGTGGGGGTGGAGTCGCTAGCAACCGTTAGGAGCCGAACGGCAGTCTGGGATCTAGTTCTTGAGTGGCCCAGCTGGAACGCAGCCAGCCATGATGGGGGTCGTCGCTGATAAGCCACTCGCGCTTTGCCCCTGGACCCGCCATTACGTTTAGGTAGTACAGGTCATAACCGGGTGCCGCCATCGCTGGTCCATGCCAGCCGTAAGGAACCAGGACGACGTCGCCGCTGCGCACTTCGGCGGTAACGTCGATCGGCCGTTCGTCTGAGGCATAGACTCGCTGATAGCCGATGGCGTCCGTCCCGGCGGGCGCACCCGGGGTTGGCTGAGATTCAAAGTAGTAGATTTCCTCCAGCGAGCTTTCGCCGGCCTTTTCCTCATCGTGTTTATGGGGCGGATAAGAGGACCAGTTTCCAGCGGGGGTGAGTACTTCACAAACAATGAAGCGGTCCGCGCTCAGCGTCGCTGGCGTGCCAAAATTATGAACTTGGCGGGAGCAATTGCCGGCGCCTCGCAGTTCAACCGGGATGTCCTCGGCAGCGAGGTATGCGGCGGGAAAGGTTTCAGTTGCGGGCGCGCTCGCAATGGCAACTCGGCCGCCGTCATCGCTGCTGATGGTAAGCGTGGTCCAGATTCCGGCATAGACCACGTCAGTGCGTCCCGCGAAGACCGAATCTCGGCCAGTCAGATCGAACTTTTGCACGCCGTCGCCGCCCGCTAGCTGAACGGTAAACGAGCCGGCTAGCTGGATGACCAATCGCTCTTCCGATGCGCCAGGAATCTGTACCGCATCGCCAGCGGTCAACGTGGCTACTTTGAGCCCGGTGTGTTGCCAGCCGGGCGCTTTGGTTTGTGAGTCAAAGCCGCCCAGCGAGATGTCCCATTCGCCTTGCTGTGCGCTTCCCTTGGGGGATACCCATTCAGTCATGCCGCAGTCACCTTTGCACCAGGGTTAGTTCAAAACTGTATGAATCTGCTCGGTAGACGTGCCGACCAGTTTCGATCGTTCGGCCAGTGTCATCGACGGCGGTGCGCTCCATGGTCACTAGCGCTGCACCGGGATCAGTGCCCAGCTGAGTTGCCTGATACTTATTGGCTATCGTGGCGCCGATGCGTTGATGGGCAAGCGAAAAATTAATACCGGCTTCGCGTAGCAGCGCGTAAAGTCCGTTCGCTTTCAAAGCGGCTTCATCGAGATCGGCGACGTCGTCGCGCACCCAGTTTTCCATGAGCGCTAACGGCTTGCGCCCTACTTTGCGGAGCCTACTGAAGTGAAATACCTTCGCTTCTGCGGCTAGTTCCAATTTTTCTCGGATCGGTGCGGCGGCTTCGATATGAGCAAAGCCCAGCACTTGAGTGCTAGGTTTTCCACCGTCACGAATCAAATCATCGTAGAGGCTGGAAAGCTCAAGGGGCCTACGCACTTGGCGGGATACCACTTGGGTGCCTACGCCGCGTTTGCGCACCAAAAGTCCAGCTCGAACCAACTCATCCATTGCCTTACGCATCGTAGGGCGGGATAGTTTTAGCTGCGCGGCGAGTTCAATCTCGTTATCGATTCGGCTGCCCGGCGGAAGCTTTCCGGCGTGTACTTCAGCTTCAATTCCTTGGACCACTTGATGGTAGAGCGGTACTGGCGAGGATCTGTCGATCGGGATGTTCAGTGGCACAGTAAGCTCCTCATCAGTTCAGCTGATCAGAGCCTAACAAGAAGTAGTCCTATTGTCAGGACAAGGTGACAAGCGGGTGCTAAGCAGAGCACGGTTCATCTCTGGCAGTTGAGCTGCACAGATTCAGTATTTTTCCCGGTTTCCATAGTGGGTTGCTCTACCTGTAGAAAGACATCAACAGTGCTCGCTTTGTCTGGGCTGACTAGCACTGCAGATTTAGGGAAGTAACGCTGAACTGCTGCCGCGGCTGCCAGATTGTCTTTTGAGACAGCAATCAGGATTTGCGGTTTTTCTGCAAACTTTGCGGGCACCTTTCCTCGCGTTTGGTTCGCAGTCTTATTACCAATAATGCCAATGGTTAGACCCTCAGTTTTGAGTTGTGAATCGCTCCGGTGTGTCCGGAGGGTTTCTCAGACGATGAGCCTGTCGGCGGCTGCCGTGCTCTGGTAGTGATTGTAGTAGTGGTTTTCTAGCTCTACTGGTGGGATGTCTCCGCAGTACTGGTAGAGCCTTCGGTGGTTGTACCAATCTGCCCATTCAGCGGTGCCGATTTCGACTTCTTCTAGAGTCCGCCAGGGCTTGCCGGGTTTGATCAGCTCGGTCTTATAAAGCCCGTTGATGGTTTCCGCCAAGGCGTTGTCGTAACTATCACCCACAGAACCGATCGAGGGGCGGATACCGGCCTGGGCCAGGCGTTCGGTGAAGGCCAAGGAGGCGTATTGAGCCCCGGCATCGTGATGATGAATCACCCCGGAAATCTCAGCCCCGGCCCGTTCACGACTCCAGATTGCCTGATTAACTGCGTTGAGCACTAGCACGGTGTTCATAGAAGCACTCGCTGACCAGCCCAGGATCCTCCGAGAGTAAGCATCGATCACGAAGGCAACATAGACCCACCCGGACCAGGTCGAAACATAGGTGAAATCAGCTACCCATAGCCGATCCGGTGCCGTTGGTGTGAAATCACGGCGGACCAAGTCCTTCGCTCGGGCCGCCTTCGAGTCTTTGATCGTGGTGCGTTTGACCTTGCCACGGACCGCACCCTGTATGCCAAGTAACCCCATGAGCCGTTCTACCGTGCACCTGGCCACCGGCACACCTTCACGGTTCATCGCCAACCAGACTTTCCTGGTGCCGTGCACCCCGTAATTAGCGGCATACACCTTCTGGATCACGGGCTTGAGCACCTCATCACGTTGTTCTCGGTGAGATCGTGTTTTATCCACCCATTCGTAGTACGTGGACGGGGTGGTCTTCACCCCGTCCCAGTAAGCACCTGGCAGATCGACTCGACACCCCACCGCAATCCATTATTCTCGCGGTGACCGGCATGGTCCTTGATGTATTTCACGATCAGTGTTGTGGCGGTCGAGTTCGACCGCGAAAAAAGCTGAAGCACTCCGAAGGATCGCGTTCGCCCGTTTCAGCTCAGCGTTCTCACGCCGTAACCGTTTCAGCTCGGCCGATTCCGTGCTCGTTGTTCCAGTTCTAGTACCAACATCGATCTCGGCTTGCCGGACCCATTTACGCACCGTTTCCGGCACACCCACACCCAAAAGCTGGGCAACTTTTTGCATCGCCGCCCACTCCGAAGACGCACCCTCCATCTCCGCACGATCCTTCAACTCCTGCGGATACCGTGTCGTAGTTTTCCCTGCCATGTCCTGATCCTCTCAAACAAGAAAGTCTCCGGACACACCGGGGCGATTCACCGTAGGAGAAGCCCAAGTAATTGATCCTTGAATCGCCACCAACGCTTCGCAGTACATCGAGGTCCTTCACGACATTATTTAGTGCCGACATTCGAAATGAAATCATCACCGCTGATGCCGAAACCTTTGCCCGTGTTGTTATAGCAAGCCTGGGTGTTCCGTTCGGCTGCCTTGGTCAGCTCTGCCGAACTGAGCAGATCGCTGCCTTGATGTTGTGCATCGAGGAATTTATCGGAGGCACACTGAATGGCCGGTGCCGATGAGCCAACACCACGCGGATCGAAGCCGATCAAGTCGTAGTTGCCCAGTAGCTTTGCCTGGTTGAAATAGACGCCGATGCCGTTGGCCAAGCTCATACCGGGGAATCCGGGGCCACCGGGGTCCATGAAGAGATTTTGCTTCTTCGCGTTCCCGCCTGGCAGGTGCACGCGCAACATAGCTACCGCAATGGTCGTGCCAGCAGGTTTGCTGTAATCCAGCGGCACAATCGCGTAACCACAGGTAAAGGCGGCGCCGGTGAAGTAGTCCCCTGTGCCGTAATCCTGGCAAGATTCCCAGTTGATTTTCTGGCTGTAGTAGCTCTCTAAGCCTTGCGGCACTACGCCGCTGCTGGCGCAACCGGCCACCGGGGCACCAATTTTGTATGTGCCACTACCAGTTCCGAAGTTGTTAGCTACGCTCTTTGAGATGCCTTGCCCGGCAGGGTTGCTGGAGTTGTAGATGGCCGGATCCGCCGGATCTAGTGGTCCGGGAACCCCTGGTGGCAGATCTGCTGGGTTTGCTGCCGGAGCGGTGGTTGTTGTCACCGGCGGCGCTTGTTTCTTGACTACCGGCGGTGCAGTTTCACCGGGAACCGTCACGGGCTGAGGCGTACCCAGACCAGGTACTGGTCCCGGTGCCGGATTTTGCGTCGAGGACGAAATCAACGGAGCGTGGATTGTGCTTGCGTTGGCAGGATCTGCATTTGCCGTAGCCATGGTGCCAGTCAAACTGACCAGGCCCGTGCTTACCGCGATAGTCGCGGCTAAGCCGATTCTCACTGTTTTCTTCATGAATATCCAGTCTGGGAGAGTGCAATGTCATGGACCTGCCGACATGGAAGGACCAGGCAGAGCGGAGATGAGTGGTTGCGATCTCAAACAGCATTTGACATTGCACATCAGTTGGTAAAGGTTGCGTGTAAAGCGAATGCTTCGCTCAATAGTAGTCAAGATTCCCAAAAATGAGACATAGAACACTTTTTATGGCTTTTGAACTGGTCTCGCGAGTTCTTGGCCTGCGGCGGTAATTCACCTAGTGAGTTCACAGCTTTTCTCAAGGATGAGTAAGAGGAGTAAAAATGGCGCGGCACAGCGGCCCAGGCGATACGTTGGCGCAAGACCCGAAGCTTCCGCCGGTCGCGGTTGCCGAGGCACAACTTGAGCGCGAAGACCGAAGATGGACACCTGCGAAGATCGCGCTCTGGGTGCTTATCGCCTTGCTGGGCGGCGTGGCTTGGGTGGTGATCGCCTTCGTTCGCGGCGAAACAGTCAATGCCATTTGGTTTGTTTTCGCTGCGGTATGCACCTATCTTCATCGCCTACCGTTTTTACTCGAAATACATCGAAAAATATCTGCTTCGGCCCAATGACCGCAGGGCGACGCCTGCCGAATACAAGGCCGACGGAAAAGACTACGCCGCAACGGACCGGCGAATTCTCTTTGGTCATCACTTTGCCGCGATCGCTGGCGCTGGGGCTTTGGCCGGGCCGGTGCTTGCCGCGCAAATGGGCTTCTTGCCCGGCACCTTGTGGATTATTGTCGGCGTCGTCGCGGCCGGCGCGGTGCAGGACTATTTGGTGATGTTCTTCTCGATGCGCCGTGGCGGCCGGTCGCTGGGCCAAATGGCGCGGGACGAGCTCGGCGTTATCGGCGGTACCGCGGCCCTGGTCGCCACGATCGTGATCATGGTGATCATCGTCGCGATTCTGGCACTCGTGGTGGTCAATGCGCTGGCAGAAAGCCCCTGGGGCGTCTTCTCAGTATCGATGACTATTCCGATCGCGCTCTTCATGGGCTGCTACTTACGCTTCATCAGGCCCGGCAAAGTCACCGAAGTTTCGATCATCGGATTTATCTTGCTAATGCTCGCCATTATTGGCGGCGGCTGGGTCAGCCATAGCGAATGGGGCGCTGCGTTTTTCCACCTGGACAAGGTGACCATCGCGTGGGGCATCATCATTTACGGCTTTATTGCGGCGATTCTGCCGGTATGGCTTCTGCTGGCGCCACGAGACTATCTCTCCACCTTTATGAAGGTTGGCGTGATCGTGATGCTCGCGTTGGCAATCATTGTGGTGCGGCCAGAAATTAAAGTGCCAGCGTTCAGCGAATTTGCTGGCCGAGACAACGGCTCAGTCTTTACCGGATCGATCTTCCCCTTCCTTTTCGTCACAATAGCCTGCGGCGCGTTATCGGGCTTTCACGCCCTGATCTCCTCCGGAACAACACCCAAGTTGAGTGAAAAGGAGCGCCAAACTCGTTTCATTGGCTACGGCGGTATGTTGATGGAGGCATTTGTCGCGATTATGGCATTGGTGGCCGCACTATCTATTGATCGCGGCATCTATTTTGCGATGAACTCCTCGGTAGCGGCGACCGGCGGGACTATTGAAGGCGCTGTTGCCTTTGTGAATTCGCTTGGTCTCTCCGGCGTCAACCTCACGCCAGACATGCTGGCGCAGACCGCGCAAAACGTTGGCGAGCAATCGATAGTTTCCCGCACCGGTGGAGCGCCGACCCTCGCAGTGGGCCTCGCGCAAATCATGCATCAATTCGTCGGCGGCCAAGCCTTTATGAGCTTCTGGTACCACTTCGCCATCATGTTTGAGGCGCTCTTCATTCTCACCGCCGTTGATGCCGGAACCAGAGTTTCTAGATTCATGCTCCAGGACGCCTTTGGCAACTTCATTCCGAAGCTCAAGGACACTTCGTGGCGGCCCGGTGCTTGGTTGACGACGGCGATCATGGTCGCAGCCTGGGGCGCGGTGCTACTGATGGGGGTCACCGATCCGCTCGGTGGCATCAATACCCTGTTCCCACTCTTCGGCATCCCCAATCAACTGCTAGCGGCCATTGCGCTCGCGGTATGTCTGGTAATTGTGGCCCGGGCCGGTCGCTGGAAGTATCTCTGGATTGTCGCGCTGCCGCTCGCTTTTGCCGCCGTGGTGACCATTACCGCGTCGTACCAAAAGATCTTTTCTTCAGTTCCCGGCGTGGGCTACTTTGCGCAGAACGCCGCCTTCTCAAAGGCTTTGGCTGATGGTAAGACCTCGTTTGGCACGGCAAAATCGGTGCCGGCTATGGAAGCGGTGGTGCGTAACAGCATGATCCAAGGAGTGCTCTCGGTAATCTTCGTGGTGCTGTCGATTATTGTGATCGCGGTAGCGATTTGGGTGACACTCCGAATCGCTCGTAGCGGCAAGATCTCGAATTTCGAAGACCCAGAGACGCCGTCGCGAATTTTTGCACCAGCCGGACTCTTCGTCTCCAAAGCGGAAAAAGACATCCAGGCCCAATGGGACGCGCTGCCTGAGGCTGAGCGGCCGGTCAGGGCTGGTCATTGAGATGGCGAGGTGCTGACATGAGCTGTTTGAAAACGGCCTGGTCTTCTCTGCGCTGGTATGTCAAAGGGCTAATGGGCGAGGACGCTTACGAGAAATACTGCGCCCACCAAGAAGCGGTGCACCCGGGCGGCGAAATGATGACCGTACGCGAGTTTTGGCGGGATAAAACTGACCGTCAGGATGCTAACCCACAAGGCCGCTGCTGCTGACGTCCTTTCAGCATCCCCAGGGTCACAGACGAACTACTGCAGGTGCTGAATTACCGCGAGCGGGCCGACGGTCTGCCCGCCGTCGACGGGCAAAGTTACTCCGGTAATCCAGGACGCATCCGCAGAAGCTAGGAAAGCGACCGCCGAGGCAATATCTTCGGGTTCGCCAACCCGGCCAATAGGGCACAGCGGGGCGAGACGATCCGCACCGCCTTCTTGGTTGTCCCAGACTCGGGTGCGGACAGTTCCCGGCGCCACGACGTTGACTCGGACGCCGTCGACACCCAAGGTCACGGCGAGATTTTTGGCTAGGATCACCAGGCCTGCCTTTGCGCTTGAATAAGCCATGCCGCCAAACGCTACCAGTGCATTTACCGAGCTGATGAGCACAATAGCTCCGCGGCTGGCTATCAAATGCGGGGTGCACGCGCGGATGATTCGCACAGGGCCACGTAAATTCAGGCCCACGATGCCGTCCCAGTACGCTTCGTCCATCGGATCATCATTTGGCAGCTCACCGCCAGCAACCGATGCCAGCACATCAATCTTGCCGAATTGCTTGACCACCGCATCGATAGCGCCGTCAACCGACGCTGGATCAAGCACATTGCAGTTCAGCGCTAGGGCCCGATCGCCAAACTCTGCAGCCAATGCATTTGCGGCCGCTGGATCGAAATCCAGAATCGCTACTTGAGCACCTTCATCAATGAAACGGCGGACCGTCGCCTGGCCAATTCCGTGTGCCCCGCCGGTGACCACAACTACTTTGTTTGAGAATCGCATGAGTCGAACTTACCTCTTCAGCGCCGCATCCGAATACGGTGTCAAAGTTGGTTCAAGCCGGAGGTGTTGTGCTGCGCCGAGCAGCGATTTCGGCAATGAAGGAAAGCACCGGATCAGCGTTGGCGGTTTGGACCAAAATGGTCACGAATCTGCCAACGGGTTCCCTATCGCTTTTCCCAGCGGAAGTTTTTCATCCCGTAGTAGGCAAATAACCCGGTCCACACCAGAAGGACCACAACTGACGGTAGCCAATCGTTCCAAGCAGGTGCACTGACCCAAGCTTGGCTGACCAAAGTTGATAGTGCGCCACCGGGCGTTAATAGCTGAACGGTATGCAAATCCGGGTTGGGGAACGCCAGGGTCCAGATGGCGGTGCCCAGAAAGATAATAAAGAACGGCATGACCGTGATTTGGGCCGCTGCCGCAGAGGGGGTGTAAACCGCAGTTAAACAATCCACAGGCAGCGCAGATGGCCAACACCAGTACGACGGCGACCAGCAGCAAAGCCGGTTGGCTGGGCAGCTCCGCACCGCGAATGAAGAATGCCGCAAGAATAACCGCGAGCTGGACGAGCACTAGCACCACACTGGGGATCAGCATGCCGGCATAGATCGCGCCGTTCGAGGCCTCGCCACTGCGCAGCCGTTTCAAGAAAAGTTCCTCGCGACGAGTTGCAATCGTGGTTGTAGCGGTCAAATAAACCCCCATCACGCCAATAAGGGTGAGCATAAGCAGTACCTGCATCACAGGGCTGTCCGGTCCCGGACCAGTGATGACGTAAAAGGCGCCAAAGACTAACGGAATGAAGAGTGCGCCACTGAGTACGGTCTTGTTGCGAAAGGTGATTTTTGCTTCTGCTGACGCAATGGAAAGCGCTCGAGATATTTGGCTGACCTTTCGAGCGTCCTGAGTTGGGGCGATGCTCATGCGGAAACCTAAATCGAATTGTGGGTTGATTTGTTGGGGCCATTGCCACTGGAAATCCGGCGAAAGACCTCATCTAATGAAGCTTCAGAGGCTTTCAGCCGTTGTAAAACGATGCCATTGGCGCTGGCCCAAGACAGCACGCTGAGGAGCTCGGATTGCAGGCCTGACGTGCGTATTTCCACCCGCTGGCCGGATGATTCTGGCGTGATAACAGCCTGATTGGGCAAGCCAAGGAGCGAGGCGTCCGAACCTACGGAGAAGCTGATCGATGCCGGTTCTACCGCCAGTACTGCCGCTACCGAACCGGTCAAAGCGATTTCGCCGTCATGCATTATCGCTAGCCGCTCAGCGTACTGGGTGACCTCTTCGAGATAGTGCGTAGTCAGAAATACCGTGGTTCCATTGCGGTGCAAAGCACTGACTACGTCCCAGGTGCGTTGCCGGGATTCTGGATCAAGGCCGGTGGTTGGTTCATCGAGGAAGAGCACTTCGGGCTGGTTCGCCGTCGCCAACGCCAGATCGAGCCTTCGGCGCTGGCCGCCTGAAAGTTGTTTGACCCGCGCTGACGCTTTATCAGCGCTTCGAGCGCTTCGAGTGCATCGGTGGCTGCTGCTTTTCTCGTTGCGGCGGCCCCGCGGGCTGAGGAGGACTGTTTGAGCCACATTTCCACCGTTTCACGCACGGTCAGATCGTCGGCGAAACCGGCCTCCTGCAGCATGATGCCTAGTCTGGGTCGAATCGAAGCTTTCTGCGTAAACGGGTTGCCGCCCAGGACGCTTACCGAACCACCGCTTGCTGGCCGGTGACCCTCTAGCGTTTCCATCGTGGTGGTTTTACCAGCGCCATTGGTTCCGAGTAGCGCGAAGAACTCACCATTGCGAATTGTTAGGTCAATGCCATGCACGGCCTCAAAGCTTCCGTAAGCGCAGCGCAAGCCTTGAGCTGAGATCGCGATCTCGTCGTCCGGAAAATTGTTCATACTCCCATCTTGGGCGGTGCCAGGTGGGGCGAGTAGGGGCGTAGCGTCACCTTGCGCTAAGCATTCTGCCCAAGATAGGCGTGACTTTTGTCATGGCTCTACGATGATCCCATGAGCTCACCATTGCCCAGTCAGGGGATCGAGGTCGCCAGCGAACGCGGCGTCTTAATAACTTGGTGGTACACCGTGGCCTCAATTGTTGTGGTGCTAGTCATAAGCTACGGAACAGTACCGGCTGCGATTCTTGCTCAGGGCGATGACTTCAATGCACTCAATATTAGTTACCTTGTGGTGTCAGGTTTAGTGCTGGCAGCGTCCTTGCGCTACTGCTGGCTGCTGAAACCAGGATTGGGTTCAGGGCTGCCCGCGGTGCGCTATACGGTGATGTTATTGGTTCCGGCGGCATTCGCTGGTCCCACCGATCCCTTCCTCCTTTTACCGGCATGGTGGGCTGGTTGCTTTGTGGCGGCATTACTGCCGCGCCGACGGTTCTTAGCGCTGATTGCCGTGGCGATCTTTCTTGTACTGGTATTTCTTGCCTCGGCAGCGTTGGCCGGAATTGATCTGACGCAGCGAGCGTATTTGAATTTTCAGGGCTTCCTCTTCTACTTCTGGATGATGGGCGTCATGGTCCCTGCGGTACTCCTCGGAGGCCTGTGGTGGTGGCGCATTGTCGTCCAGCTCAACCACAATAGGAAAGCGTTTGGCGAGCTTTCCGTAGCGAAGGAACGCCTTCGCTACGCGGCAGACTTACACGATATTCAGGGGCATCATTTGCAGGTCATCGCCTTGAAAACCGAACTTGCTGAGCGAGTGATGGATCGCGATCCGGAAACGGCCAAACAACAGATTCATGAGGCTCAAATTTTGGCTCGAACCGCGTTGGAGGATACGCGTGCTTTGGTTCGTGGCTACCGCCAAGTCGCCTTCACAACTGAGCTGAAGAACGCGGCTGAAGTTTTTGAGGCCGCCGCTATTTCAGCTAGCGTGCAGGATCATGGCGTCGAGCTAAACAGCGATCAAGGCTCCTTGTTCGGCTCCGTTATGCGGGAGGCAACAACAAATATTTTGCGGCACGCGAATGCGGCTCAGGTGGGAATCGAACTTCGAGCTGACTCGGAGTCGCTCTGGTTGTCAATCAGCAACGACGGCGTTGAACCAACTACCAGTCAACCCACCCGCGTGAGGACTGCTGGCACTGGGCTGGCAGCGCTCGCCGAGCGCTTGGAGTCTGCCGGTGGCGCACTCGAATTTAGCCAAGACGGTGCAACCTTTGTGGTCAACGCGCGCATTCCGGAGGCATTGTGAAAAAATCCGCCTTATCCTCGCCGATGACGAACAGCTGATTCGCGGTGCTCTCGTCGCCCTGTTAGGGCTTGAGGAGGATCTGGACGTCGTTGCTTCTGCCGATAACGGTACCGACGCCGTCGCGCTTGCGCAGGAGTATCTTCCGGATGTGTGCGTATTGGATTTGGAAATGCCACCGACAGATGGGATTTATGCTGCCGAACAGATTCTGCGTACGGTCAATTTTCGGGTCATCATCGTCACAAGACATGCCCGGCCCGGGGTGCTGCGCCGGGCTTTGGCCAGCAAAGTCTCCGTGTTTGTACCCAAATCGACGCCGGCTGAGAAGCTGGCTTCGGTGATCCGAGACGTAGCTGCGGGCAAACGCTATGTGGATCCTGAAATCGCGGCCACTGCCCTCAATGCTGAAAGCTGCCCGCTAACTTCTCGGGAGCTTGATGTCCTTCGGCTGAGTCGGGCCGGTGAGACGGTGCAGTCGATGGCAAAAACCCTTCATTTGGCCCCGGGTACCGTGCGAAACTATGTTTCATCCGCGATGGCGCGACTTGGGGTGCAGACGCGCTTTGAAGCTGCTCGGATCGCTTGGGAGCAGGGCTGGATCTAGACCGGGAACACCAAAAGCGTGCTGCTTGCCGTGGCGATGAGCTTGCCGGCCTGGTCTCGAATCTCGCCCTCAGCAAAAGCCGCGCTGCTGCCTGGTTTGGTAACGCGTCCGACGGCGATCAACTCACCAGTGTGCGCCAAGACCGGACGTAAATAATTGATCTTGATTTCCAGCGACGTGTAGCTCTGACCGGCCGGCAAAGTGGTTTGAACGGCGCAGCCACACACCGAGTCGAGCAAGGTGCAGACCAGCCCGCCATGGACGGTGCCGATGGGGTTGTACTGTGATTCGTCAGGCGTGCAGGCGAAGGTGACTAAACCAGTTTCGGCCGAGACCGCGGTCATGTTCATCAGGCCGGATATTGGCGGCGGCGGAATTTTTCCATCAATCATGGCTTGCATGTACGCCAAACCACTCATTGTTTTGGCAAGTTCTGCGCCGACCAATGGGTCCGACCAGGTGACAGTCTTACTCCGCGACGAATCGGCTTCTATTGCGTTCACAAGGGTCCTCCCAGATAATTTTTCGACGGTGCTGGCTAACATGCGGCTTCGGTATCCAGCACGAAGAACTGCATTTGTTCTAACGGCTCAAGAAGTTCGATCCTATCGAGCAGAACGCGCGGAGTCACCCAGAGACAGTCTGCGATTTCCTCAGTTGAGCGAGACCACCTTTTTTGCTCCAATAGGGCGCTGAACGGAATAAGCCGCCGCGCGGTTTCCGCACGAACCGAGAGCTCTTCCGAAGCCGATTGGCAACTGGTATAGCCGCGTTCAATGTGGATAAGTTCATGCGTCAATGAGCATCGTCGCTCAACTTGCAATAAGTGCTTGTCTAACCAAACGGTATCCACTCCATTGGTTACGGCGCTCTTTTCAGCCAAATCGACCCAAAGCAGAGTTACCTGCGGCATTGATCGCAACATTCGCCATGGATCGAACATGTCATGAGCTTAGAAGCGCGGGCCGACAGTATCGGTCTCAGACTGCTCGACTAGCAAGATTTTAGTTCAGTGCTTGTGCTGTTCTTGGCTGCCTTCGCCCGGAGACTCGAACTTTCGCTTCATAACCTTGCCGTGATTTTTGCTCGAATCTGCTGCGAGACCCAATTTGTCCGGATCGACCGAGCTAGCTTGGGCCTCGGCGCTGGCTGCTCGGATGATGGCCAGAATTGCGTCGGTCATCTTTGGCGAGATGAGGTCCAGATTTTCAGGTAATCGCGAAGCTAGCTCTGAGCCCGAATCGGTCACATTGAGGCCGAGACTAATCGCATACGCGAGGATGATGCGTTTCACAGGCAGATGCAAAGCTGCGGACAGCGCACGGAAGGTGTCGGTGTTCTTCGGCCAGCTTTTCGGACCAGAGTTGGCCAGATCGTTGAGGTACTGAAATTTTACTGAAAATCCAGCTGCCTCAGCGCGGGCGGAAAGATCGCGATAGGAAAAACCCGAACGGAGCCTTCCAGCTCTGATGAGTTCACCAATTGACTGGATCTGGGTCGATCCGTCGTCAGATTTTGCGCCCGAAGCCAACTTTTCCAGCCTTCCTTAAATGAGAGGGACACGAAAAGCTTATCCAACCGTCTATCAAATGCATCTATCAAATGTGCAAAACATGTTGTATTTAATACGATCACTGGGCTTTTTCGTCACAAAGCGTCTACCAAGTGTATCTGAAGATGACCCTTTGTAATTGACTTATATAAATTCACTAGGGGACACTTGGTCACGAATCACGTATCAATCTGTTCTCGACTCGTCTCGATTTGATGGCCGAAAGGTGAGGTATGCAGCTCAAAAGCGCCAACACCCTGCGCGCGCTGATGGGTCAAGAGGATATTTCACTCGGAGCCCTCGCGTTGCGGGCTCGCTGCTCAAAAGGCTTCATATCGCATCTACTGGCGGGCCGGCGCTCGTCCTGCACTCCGGCTTTGGGCGTGCGCATTGCCAACGCGCTCAATGTTCCGGTGCGGGTGCTTTTTGATATTACGCAAGATGTCCAAGTGCATCAGCGGATCCAGCCAGTGATCAAGTCCCGAAGCAAGCCGTGAGAGTATGTCCTCATGAGCGAAGTCCAGGGAGAGAACTCAACGGAAGCGGTCAGCGAAGGGGTGCTTTCGGCGCCCGAATCGGACGAGCCTGAAAATTCGACGACGACGGCGGCCCGCCCGCGTACTGCGATCCAAGACTTAGTCGACGAGCCGGCCAAGGTAATGCGCATCAGGACAATGGTTCGAGAGCTCCTTGAAGAGGTAAAAAGCGCGCCGCTTGACGAAGCAGCGCGAAGTCGGCTTGCTGAGATCCACGAGCGTTCAATCAAAGAATTAGAAGATGGGCTTTCGCCGGACTTGGTTCAAGAGCTACATCGAATTAACTTGCCCTTCAAGGAAGATGTCACACCAAGTGATTCCGAACTTCGGATTTCCCAGGCCCAACTTGTGGGCTGGATCGAAGGGTTGTTTCACGGCATTCAGACTGCATTGGCCGCACAACAGATGGCTAATCAGCAAACTGCAGCGCAGCTTCAATTGCGGCAACTTCCACCCGGAACTGTCATCGCGCCAGGCGTGATCATCGGCGAAAATGGTGAGCCTCAGCGAGCTCCAGTAACGCAGCGCCCTGCCGGACAGCCTAACGACAACGTGCCCTCGCCAGGGCAGTACCTGTAGCGAATTCCCGGTGGCCCTCTTTGAACGCTTCCGAACGGCAAAGCGCGACGACGCCGAACTCGGCCAAGGCGTTTGGCGCCGAGCACACGATAGATTCCGTCGCGGCCTAGACCGGTTTCATCAGATGCTCGAAGGAGTTCAAGACGAGCAGCTTCATGAAGAGTTGGCTCCGATTGCCAATGAGTTGGCAGACCTGTTGCCGCGAGTCCGTTCGCTGTGCCGGCGTGCACATACCGCCTCGCCGAGTGACGGGCTAAACATTCCAGCCGGCAGTTTTGCTGCTATTCATCGAGAGCTAACCCGAGCTGGAAATGCGTTGGCAACCGCAGCCGAGGCAGTGGCGATGGTTCGGCTAGAAGAATTAGCGCCGGATGCCGTTGTGCGTCGTGCTGCACAAGTAGTTGAGCACGTGATTGCGGCCGAGGCTCTGATGCCCACCGACAATTCATGAAGGCGGGCATCAGCAGCTGTTATTTAGCGGAAAAAGCTACCTGGTCCAGCCCCCAGTACCAATTGTTGCTGCCGGTATAGCGAAAGCGAATCTGCGCTGTTGTCGCGTTGGCTGGCACCTTGGCTGTGAAGCTCAACTTGCCGTTTGAATTCTTATTCAAGGTGGCAAGCGTGACCGGGGCTGCGCCGTCGAACGAGATCAGCACCTCGCCTTTCTGGCTTCCGTCTTGCTGGTAGTAGCTTTGGAAGCTGATCGTTGCCTCATTCGTCCCCACAACGTTGTACTGCGGAGTTATCAGCGTGGAGTCAAAGGGGCCGGAGTCGTGAGTCTTGTTATCCCACTCGTCGGAATCTGCGACCGCAATGACATCCCGACCGCGCATAAAGTTTTCCCGGCCTTGACCGCGTTCTGCTGCAGACCAGAATTCCTGCGTGGTGAAGGCCCAACCTTGCCATTCCGTCGTACCGCCCTTGGGTATCTTAGAATTGTCGATTGACCAACCAGCCGGGGGAGTGTGCATGAATCCCAGTCCGGTAATCTCTTCATCCACAGAAGGCTTCAACGCGGACCGGAGCGCATCGAAGTCATCAGGTATTACCGAGCCAAGCGGAATCCCATCAAGACCCCAAGCCGGATCGACTTTTACGCCAGCAATCGTGAGCGCTGTCACAGCAGGATCAACAAATTTGAGATTGTTTGCAGTAGATCCGGCTTTGATTCCCGGTCCCTGTGCGATCACAAACGTAGAACGCTCCGGTACTGAGTTCCCACTGTGCCCGCCGCTCGGTTTGTGGCCGTGGTCGGTAGTAATCATGATGGTCCAGTTTTCTTGTGCACGGGTGGGCCGAGCTGCGACCGCATCAAGCAATTGACCAACATAGGCGTCGACGTTCAAGATGGACTGGCTGTACTGAGCGCTATCGGCGCCATGCTCATGGCCAGCCCCGTCTACCTGGGCGAAATAGACGAAGGACGCGTCCGGATTCTGGTTCTTTAGGTAGGCGGCGGACCCATAGGCCAGTTCTTTGTCATTAACTTCGTCGCTGGCGTTGTGATCCTGAGGATTCAGCTTCACATCGATTTTGTCCGAAATTATCGGACCGTTTTCTCCTCAAGTGAGGATCGGCGTCCAGTCGGCAGCGGCAAAAGTAGAGATCGTCGGATCGACCTGTTTCATCCGAGTGAGGTAATCCGGGTACTGCGTGTAGTTCTTACCGGAAAAACTGTTGTCCTGCACGCCGTGCTTATCAGGCCAAACGCCGGTCAAGATACTCGACCAACCGGGGCCGGAGGAGGTTTCACCCAGCCTATCAACGCCGGAGGAGGTGGGCTGCGAGTAGAGCAAGCTTTCCCCCGTTACGCCATTTGCCATTAGCGTGCTGATATTTGGCGCCTTTGCCGAGATTGCTTTGCTGAGCAGTGTGCCGTCCAGGCCGATGAGCAAGCTTTTGTTCAGTCGCGAACCGTTGGGCCCGGTTAGCGCATTGAGAGAGGCCGACGTCGTCTGCTCACTTGCTGCTTCGGTCATCGGTGCCGCCTGAGAAATACTGGGAAGCGAAATTGTTGTCAATACAGATATTACTATCGCGGTTCCTAGAGCCCAAGGTCTTTTTGAGTGGGTTTCAATGATGAACATTTTCTCTCATCTCCTTAATTTATGCCTAAATGTGCCTGATAACAGTCTGACCTTCTCGGAATCATGACCTGGTTTCAAGGGCTCTCAAGAGGTTTTCGCGAGCTGTTCATCTTTACGTCGCAATTTGTTGTATATACAGATTCAATAACCCTGATCTGAGTTATCCCAGCTGGATACTTTATCCCGCTGAATCGTCTGACTGAGAGGGACAAAGCGGGCTATCCCACACATAGATCTAGTTCAGCGGGATGGGACTGCGAGCAGCCTGCAAGCTTGTTAAAGCAAAGATGCTCCTAGCCAGCATTTTGCGGGCTAGGAGCATCTTTGAGTGGAGCTTCCTATCAGAATCGAACTGATGACCTTTTCATTACGAGTGAAACGCTCTGCCGACTGAGCTAAGGAAGCATGTGTGTTTTGGCTTTAGCCTCAACAACACAAATAACAACTCTAAATGAGTGACCAGCCAGCGTCAAAACGTTTCTCGGCTGTTCATCCAGCTTTCGCTCAGCATTCAGCGCGCGGTTCTGGATTCCCGGCATGCTGAAGGGAGCAACACAGTGGTTGGTTGGATGCCACATAGCCTCTGACCCGATGAAGGAGTCGCCAAACGTGACGCTCGAAAGTGTGAAGTCTTTGCAGCCAAGTCCAGTGCGAGAGCTTAAGCTTGCGATCTTGGATATGGCCGGTACTACCGTCGCCGACGACGGACTAGTTGAGTAGGCATTTAGTCGCGCGGTGGCCTCGGAGGGAATCGACCCCGGTGGTGACCGATTCAACAGCATGCTTGGGTACGTGCGTGACACGATGGGGATTTCGAAGATCACCGTTTTCATGCATCTTGAATCGCTCCGGTGTGTCCGGAGGGTTTCTCAGACGATGAGCCTGTCGGCGGCTGCCGTGCTCTGGTAGTGATATGTAGTAGTGGTTTTCTAGCTCTACTGGTGGGATGTCTCCGCAGTACTGGTAGAGCCTTCGGTGGTTGTACCAATCGGCCCATTCAGCGGTGCCGATTTCGACTTCTTCTAGAGTCCGCCAGGGCTTGCCGGGTTTGATCAGCTCGGTCTTATAAAGCCCGTTGATGGTTTCCGCCAAGGCGTTGTCGTAACTATCACCCACAGAACCGATCGAGGGGCGGATACCGGCCTGGGCCAGGCGTTAGGTGAAGGCCAAGGAGGCGTATTGAGCCCCGGCATCGTGATGATGAATCACCCCGGAAATCTCAGCCCCGGCCCGTTCACGACTCCAGATTGCCTGATTAACTGCGTTGAGCACTAGCACGGTGTTCATAGAAGCACTCGCTGACCAGCCCAGGATCCTCCGAGAGTAAGCATCGATCACGAAGGCAACATAGACCCACCCGGACCAGGTCGAAACATAGGTGAAATCATCTACCCATAGCCGATCCGGTGCCGTTGGTGTGAAATCACGGCGGACCAAGTCCTTCGCTCGGGCCGCCTTCGAGTCTTTGATCGTGGTGCGTTTGACCTTGCCACGGACCGCACCCTGTATGCCAAGTAACCCCATGAGCCGTTCTACCGTGCACCTGGCCACCGGCACACCTTCACGGTTCATCGCCAACCAGACTTTCCTGGTGCCGTGCACCCCGTAATTAGCGGCATACACCTTCTGGATCACGGGCTTGAGCACCTCATCACGTTGTTCTCGGTGAGATCGTGTTTTATCCACCCATTCGTAGTACGTGGACGGGGTGGTCTTCACCCCGTCCCAGTAAGCACCTGGCAGATCGACTCGACACCCCACCGCAATCCATTATTCTCGCGGTGACCGGCATGGTCCTTGATGTATTTCACGATCAGTGTTGTGGCGGTCGAGTTCGACCGCGAAAAAAGCTGAAGCACTCCGAAGGATCGCGTTCGCCCGTTTCAGCTCAGCGTTCTCACGCCGTAACCGTTTCAGCTCGGCCGATTCCGTGCTCGTTGTTCCAGTTCTAGTACCAACATCGATCTCGGCTTGCCGGACCCATTTACGCACCGTTTCCGGCACACCCACACCCAAAAGCTGGGCAACTTTTTGCATCGCCGCCCACTCCGAAGACGCACCCTCCATCTCCGCACGATCCTTCAACTCCTGCGGATACCGTGTCGTAGTTTTCCCTGCCATGTCCTGATCCTCTCAAACAAGAAAGTCTCCGGACACACCGGGGCGATTCACTTCAAAGCGGACGACCTGAAGATCGTGGACAAGTCTTTGGTTCCTGGACCGCCATTTGCTATCGCTGGTGCGTTGCCCGCAGACCTAAAGAAGACCTTGACGGACAAGATCTCCAAGGTCACGGTCAAAGACATTACCGATGCTGGAATCGCCTCCAAATCCGCCTTCGATAAGTTCTTCGGCGACGGAAACGCTCCGGTAGACGATGCCTACTACAACGACTTGCGCGACTTCTGCCGCAAGCTCCCCGAAGTAAAGACCTGCGCGGGAATCTAATTCTTCCGCCAAGAGCGGGGTGGCCGAGTTTCGGCTACCCCGCTCACCAGCATTAACCAGGAGTTTCTATGGCGAATTCGCCAGCAAACATTCATGACGAGGCGATTTCCGTCGCCCAGCTGAGCAAATCCTTTGGTGAGCTCCAAGCTTTGCACGATGTAAATCTGTCTATACCGGCAGGTCAAATTGTTGTTTTGCTAGGACTCTCTGGCTCGGGTAAATCGACGCTGCTTCGGCATTTGAATCAACTTGAGTTGCCCAGCAACGGCGAGGTTCGAGTGCTTGGTGAACGCGTTGATCAACTGCGCGGCAAGTCGCTGCGCCAGCTGCGTTCAAGGGTTGGGGTGATTTTTCAGCAGTTTGAATTGGTGCCATCGCTGAGCGTGATGGAAAACGTGCTGACCGGTGCTTTGGCGCGAATGGCCGGACCGCGACTTGGACTGATCAGCTACCCCAAATCATTGCGAGCGAAAGCCCTTGATCATTTGGAACGCGTCGGCTTGGGTGCGAAGGCGTTCCAACGAGCTGACACCCTTTCTGGTGGACAGCAACAGCGTGTAGCGATTGCGCGCGCACTCATGCAGGATCCGGAGATCTTGCTTGCGGATGAGCCCGTGGTCTCGCTGGATCCGGAGTCCTCGCAACAGGTGATGAACCTCATCCGCGAAATTGGCATGGAGCGCAAGCTTACTGTGGTTTGCAGCCTGCACCAAGTCGAATTAGCGCTCTCTTGGGGAGACCGAATTATTGGCCTGCGCGCTGGCTCGGTAGTACTAGACACGCCAACCGAGGGGCTCGGCAAAGAGCAGGTGATGGAGATTTACGGCCAGGTGGCCACCTCTACCGCGGAAATCAGAGCAGTTCAAGAAGAGCTAGCCGAGGCGGCTGAGCAGCTATCTGCTGGTGCGGCAGCCGCGGCTTCGCAGCGAAAGATCAACGACTGAGATGGCTACTGGACTGAGTGCACCACCGAGTAACAGCAAAACAGTATTGCCGGCAGGAAGCGAACGCCGGTTATTGCCACGGCCTTCCGCTCGCTCGCTGGGTGTCGCAGCAGTGCTCTTGGCGCTGTTTCTAGGCGTCGTCGCGGTTTCCTCCCTTGGGCTTTCTGGGCCCCGGATCGTTTCCAGCCTGGACAAAATTGGCAAATTCTTAGCGCGCTCGGTGCCCATGGATTTCTCCGAGCCGCTCGTACTAGCTCAGCTAACGCTACAAACCTTGTCCGTGGTGATCTGCGGAACGCTTTTAGCCACCATTATTTCCATTCCAATCGCGTACTTTGCGGCCCGTAACACCAGCCCCCACCCGGCACTGCGCTGGCTTGCTCGCGGCATGACGGTCCTCGCTAGGTCCATCCCTGAGTTGGTCTTGCTCATTATCGTGATCACCTTGGTTGCTGGCGGGCCGGTCTGGCCGTCCATTGTGGCGATCGGCCTGCACTCAGTTGGCATGATCGGAAAGCTTTTCGCCGATGCCATAGAGCAGATCGACGAAGGTCCGAGGATCGCTATTAGAGCTGCTGGCGGCGGCAAATTGCAGGAATTTGTCTCCGGAGTATTGCTGCAAGTGTTGCCTTCTTGGGTGGCGACCGTGCTGCATCGCAATGACATCAACCTTCGCGCTTCAGCCATTTTGGGCATCGTCGGGATGCCCGGTTTGGGATACGAACTCAAGGCATCAATAGATCGTTTGGACTACCAAAGGATGCTCGCCGCCGCGCTCATATTGTTTGCGCTGTGCGTGGTGATGGAGATTATTGCGACAGTTTTGTGTTCGATGATCTTGGGACGCGCTTCGGCCGGAAAATCACTCGGGTCGCGGCTTTCTCGGAAGTTGGTCACGACGACGGCGAACGGTGACGGCTCGTTGGCCACCATTGCTCTGCCTAGCCCGGCAAAGCGAAGGACTAGCGCGCCGTGGACGAGCCGTCGAATTCAGGTCAATCTGATTGGCTGGCTGATCCTTGCCGTCTTGATTTGGGCGGTTTTGTACGCGAATATCAACTGGCCCGACGTGGTCAATGCGGTAGTGAACTTGCCGCAGCGTTTCTCGACTTTGTTTCCGTTGTCCTTTGGCGATACTCCTGCGCCGAAGATGATGAGCTTGCTTTGGGAGACGTTCTATATCGCGCTGGCCGGGACGTTGATTGCGGTGCTGTTCTCTGTTCCCTTCGGTTCGTTTGCGGCTCGCAACATTGCCGCTAATGGTGCCGTACACAAAACTTTCCGGTTGGTACTGCTGGCCATCCGAGACATTCCAGAATTACTGCTGGCAATCATCTTGATCTTGGCCACCGGATTTGGCCCGATCGCGGGCGCTTTCGCCTTGGGCCTTGGCGGGATTGGGCTCTTAGGTAAACTCCTGGCCGATTCCTTCGAAGAAGTGGACTCCGGGCCGGAAACGGCGCTCAAAGCCACGGGTGCGCGTCGAGGGCAGATTTACGCTGCAGCGACGTTCCCGCAAGCTACGCCAGCATTTGTTGGGCACATTTTTTACATGCTTGATTCGAATGTTCGGGCCGCAACGGTACTTGGTGTGGTCGGAGGTGGCGGAGTCGGCTTTGTGATGTTTGAGGCGACTAGTCGCAGCCAGTACAACGTGGTTTTCACTATTGCGCTAATGATTCTGGCAATTGTGCTGGTTATTGAAGGCGTCTCAATGTGGGTTCGGAAAGCTTTGAAGTCCTAGTTGCTTGCTCAACTATTGATTCAACACTGCAACCCGTCCTGTGGCGTCTTCCCATCCACAAAATAGCCGTCAACTGCGTTTTGAATGCAGGAATTGGACCGTCCATACGCGGTGTGACCGTCGCCGTCCCAGGTCACCAAAACGCCAGCGGCTAGTTGTTTCCGCAGCGCCTGTGCCCACGGGTAGGGCGTTGCGGGATCGCGAGTGGTGCCAATGACTACAATTGGGCCGGTTCCTTGTGCGGAAATCGGATGCGGTTTGGCTACAGACTGATACGGCCAGTTCTTGCAGGTCAATCCCGAGTAGCCCAAGTACTTTCCGAAAGTTGGCGATGCGGTTTGTAAAGCCAGCGACTCGGCGCGCAACGCTGAGATATCGGTGTCCATTTGATAATCGAGGCAATTGATTGCGGTGAAGGCAAAAGCGGTGTTGGAGCTGTACTTGCCGGTGTTTGGATCACGATCGGCCGCATAGTCGGCAAGGTCCATCATGCCGTTGGGGTCACCATTGGCGGCGTCGGTCAACCTAGCTTGTAAGACGCTCCACAGATCAGTCGAATACATAGCTAGTGATAACGCAGAACTAAAGCCGCTGCCAGTGAGCAACCTGCCGTCTTTGGTCTTTTGCGGAGTTTTCTCATACTGCGCGTTGAGATCCCGCACTTGCTGAACTATTTGTTCGGGGCTGCCGCGGAAAGGGCATCCTTTAGCTTGCGCGCAATTCTCAGCCCAAGAGTTGATAGCGGCCTCGAACGCCTTTGCCTGGCCCATACCCAATGTCTCAATTGTCAGCGTGGGGTCTAGCGCGCCGTCGAGCACAAACTTGCCCACTTTGGCCGGGAACAGCTCCGTGTAAGTGGCGCCAAGCTTAGTTCCGTAGGAGAAACCCAAGTAATCAAGCTTCGCCGAGTTCACTACTGCACGGAGAATATCGAGATCCTTCGCCGAGGAGATCGTATCTACAAAACCGAGCACCGCACCGGTATTTTGCTTGCATTGCGCAATGTCATTGATGTTTTGCTTTTCAAAAGCGGCAACGCCGGCGTCGGTTTGTAAGTCATGGTCGGTTTGGCGTTCTTTGTCTTGGTCTGCATCGCTGATGCACGTTACGGGCGCCGATCGTTTCACGCCGCGTGGGTCAAAGCCGACCATGTTGTAGGCCGAACGTAGCTTCGCCGAGAACAGTGAGCTGCTCTGCGAAACCATGTCGTAGCCAGAGCCGCCGGGGCCCCCCGGATTTACCAAGATCGAGCCGATCGCGTTACCAGTTGCCGGAAGTTTCACCGCGGCAAGCTCAAGGGAGTCTCCCTGCGGATTGGCATAATCCACTGGCACTTTGACCTTGGTGCACTGCATGTTCTTTTCGCAGCTGGTCCACGTCAGTTGCTGGGTGTAAAAACTCTTCAAGTTATCCGGCGCGTCCGCAACAACTGAGGGGTCCTGGCTTTGTTGACTGCTCGGTGCTGGGAACACCGGTGTGCAGGCGCTAAGCGTCAGCGACCCAGCGAGCAGTACGACGGCGGCCCGCAGCAAAGTCTGGTAGCGGCTTTGTCGGGACGGGCGGACATTTCGCATGAAGGCTCCTTGCAGCGGACGGCGTTACAACAAACTTACCGTCATCGCTTCAATCGCCAAGAGTGGGGCCACGTTACTACCCACAATTCGCCGTCGAACCTCGCTGATGGATTCGATGCGTGCCAGCGAGACTTCGGCGCTTGAACGGCTGGCAAAATCAGCCAATTCAGATCGCATTCCGGCGTTGACTAGCTCGTGATCCGCCGCTTGATTGCTGGAAATCTGAATCAACATGACGTCGCGGTAAAAAGAAAGCAAATCTGTTAATGCGCGGTCCAAGGTGTCCGTGATTGACCGTTTTGATCGACGTTTTTGATCTTCTTCGAGTTGGCGCACTTGTGCGCGCATTGACGGCGGCAAAGTACCGGTTTCCGGCGCGCCCAGCGATCGCAACAGTGCTTCTTTGTCCACGGCATCGCGTTGTTCGTTGGAAGAGGCGGCTTCCGCTGTGGCCAACTCGACTAAGGATCCAGCGGCCCGGACTGCCTCTGAAACGCCGCGTAGCCCAAGCGGTAACCGGACGGTCGCTTCGCGACGGCCGCGGGCACCTTCGTCCTGAGCCAGACGCCGCGCAATGCCAACATGGCTTTGCGCGGCCCGCGCGCAAGCCAAAGCTAATGTTGGCTCGATTCCGTCGCGAGATACTAAGAGCTCGGCCACGTCCTGCACCGGAGGCACTCGCAACGTGACCAACCGGCAACGCGAACGAATAGTAACTAAGACATCTGCCGGGCTGGGCGTGCATAAGATCCACAACGTGCGCGGCGGCGGCTCCTCGATCGCCTTGAGCAAGACGTTGGTGGTGCGTTCAGCCATCCGGTCTGCATCGCCGATGATGATAATCCGCCATCGTGCAGATGCGGGCCGGTCTTGTGCTTTGGTGACCAATTCTCGAGCTTCATCGATGCTGATCGTGGTCTTTTCCGTCTCCACAAAGGTGACGTCGGAATGAGTTCCGGCCAGCACTGTGTGGCACGCATGGCAGCTGCCACAGCCACGTTCCGCGGGGTCGACTTGCTCGCAGATCAACGTTGCAGCAAATGCTTTGGCGGCGTTTGACCGACCAGAACCAGGCGGGCCGGTAAACAACCAGGCATGGACTGGAATCTCTTCAAGGGCTGCTTTGCGCAACTGTGCCACAACGGTCTGTTGCCCCTGTAAGTCGTCCCAGACGCTCATAAGAGTTCCTTGGCTCGTTGCAGGATTGCCTGCTGAAGCTCGTCGATGCTGAGCCGCGCATTGAGGATGAGGTATTGCTTTGGCCGAGCGGATGCTAAATTCAAAAAGGCTTGCCGAATGCGGTCATGAAAATTATCTGGTTCGGACTCTAAACGATCTGGCCTTGCCCCTGCTCGACGGTTGCGACCTTCGTTCGCGGCGACGTCGAGAAGGATCGTCAATTCTGGCAGCAGGCCCGCAGTTGCCCATTCATTAACCTTGCGTACCTCGTCTTCACCCAAGTCGCGACCGGCGCCCTGGTACGCAATGGACGAGTCGATATATCGATCAGTGATAACGACTTTTCCTTCGGCAAGAGCTGGCCGAATAACTTGTTCGGCGTGTGCGGCGCGTGCAGCGGCAAACAGCAAAGCTTCAGTACGGGCGTCTATCTGGCCTTGACCATGGTCTAAGACTAGGGAGCGAAGTTTTTCTCCTACCGGTGTACCGCCCGGTTCACGAGTCAGCACTACTTGGCGACCTAAATCCTTAAGCGCAGCGGCAAGTAACCGTGCTTGGGTGGACTTTCCAGCGCCATCGCCACCTTCGAACGCGATGAAGAAGCCAGAACGCTTGGCCGCGGACTGATCGGGTGCGACGCTGTTGGCCGGGAGGTTGCTCACAGGTCAAGCCTATCGAGGATCACCGACAGCTTTGATTCGGCCAACTGATTCTTCGGTCAGGTGGCGTCAAAGGTAGGTGATCAGCCGGAGGTTTGCGCAGTGGATCCCAGATATCCGGCCGGTAAAAGGGGACATACTTGATGAATTACTTAGTAACGAGCGTCATGCCGTAGGCGCTCAGTGCCGGATTTACTGGCTGGTAGTAGGCGACGTTGGGCTTGCCAACCTTTTCGCCACAAACAGCCGGCTTACCCGGTCCTTGTGAGTAGCCCTGGCCGCCCGAGGTCAAACCCTGAGCCTGAGTTCCGGACAGGATGGCGCCACCCGAGTCGCCGCCTTCAACGCAAGCGTTGTATTGGACCAGGCCGTTGACCCGATCGGTACCGCCGTCTTCGCGGCTGTAGTTTACGCTGACGTTTTTGGCCTTGATAGTGCCACAGGTCCACTGTGTGGTTCGGCCTGACTTACAGGACGTGCCGCCAACGGCTGACTCGGTTGAACCGGTGACGTTGACGTAGGTGCCATTCTGTCGATCGACCTGAGCCTGCAGCGAGATTGCTGCCGTATTGGTGCGAATCAGGCCGTAGTCGGTACCCGGGAAGTTTGACTTCTCATGGGTACCCAGGATGGTGGTTCCTTTAGCTTCGATAGGCCGCAGCGTCGGCTTAGCACCGATCTTGGTAGTGCAGTGCCCGGCCGTCACATCGAAGGAAGCCCCCCCGGTCTTGTCCACGGCAGCGAAGCCCAGCGAGCAGACCTGCCAGTAGCCCGGTTTGCCATCAACAGGCAAGCCGTACTCTTGACCGCCATAAGCATTTGTGGTTCCAGCCAATACCGTTGTGGTCGCCGCAGTTTCCGTGAGCTTCACCGCGCTGCCGTACTGAGTCAACGCTTGGCTGACTGCGGCTGGCGTATTTGCCGGAAGTTCAACATCGACGGTATTGCTGCTGGGATTAACGCCCCAGCTGCTACCGGCCACTTCGGAGAGCAACGGCGAAAGTGCCGTCCGGAGCTGTTCGGACTGAGCTGCCGACCGGCTCATCTGCACAACCTTTTCGGCGCCATTGCCAAAGGCTGTTAATGCAGCCGTCGGATTGGTAATCCCGACGGTGAGTTTTCCGGTTGCCTGGTCGATAAATGCGCCCGAGCCAGTTGCGCCCAGTACGCCGTCGAGACGTTCTGCAGCCAACGAAAGGGCCGGTTGCTTGACCACTCGATCAGCAGCGTCATTGCTGCTCAAACCAGTGGATTCAAGGTATTTCACCGCTGCTTCAGTCGCTGATTCTGGGTGAAGGTTTGCGGGGGTAGTTGCCGGGGCAGCGGTAGCTGCGCCAGCGACGGCGCTAACCAGCAAACCTGTAGCAGCCAAGCTGCTCAAGCAGGCACGCAGAGTTGTTTTCGCCATTTTCATTCGGGGCTCCTTTGATATTTTCCATATTGCGGGGGTCCTGAAATCTCCGTACTTTTGTCGGAGATTCCTGCAACCCTAAGTTCCCTGAACGTCACCTGTGAATACTGCCAGGTGATTTGCTAGCTATTTCCCAGTTATCCTCCAGCTTTAGTAACCAGTACTTCGCATTTGGCGTCATGTGCTGGTAACACGACTGGCTTACACTCAAGGCGTGAGCTCATCGGAACCCCGCCAAAACAGCGATTCAACAGATCCCCTCTGCAAAAAGCGGGTCTTGACTCCGGAAACCGTTGTCGTTTCGGCCGGCAGACCTCAGCGTGAACACGATGCCGCAGTCAATCCGCCAATCGTGCTTTCTTCGACCTTTCACGGCACCGGCGAAGTCCATGATGGCGATCGTGCCTACGGCAGATATTCCAATCCCAGTTGGGATCCTTTTCAAGATGCGCTGGCGCAACTTGAAGGCTCAGAATTACCGGGACTATTGTTTTCTTCCGGATTGGCGGCGGCTGCCGCTGCACTTGATCTGGTGCGGCCCGGTGGAGTGTTAGTTATGCCGCGGCACGCTTACCAAGGTGTGCTTGTGATGGCTGCTGAGCTCGCGGAGCGGGGTCAATTTGAGCTTCGCCTGGTGGATGTTGCCGAAACCAACGCGGTGATTGACGACCTTTCTGGAGTTGATCTTCTTTGGCTAGAAAGCCCCACTAATCCATTATTGGAAGTGGCCGAAATTGCGAAATTAGTTCAGGCGGCGAAAGCTGCGAACCAGGCGGCGATAGTGGTGGTGGACAACACTTTTGCCACCCCACTGCTGCAGCAACCGCTCAACTTGGGCGCCGACGTCGTCCTTCACTCGGTGACCAAGTATTTAGCCGGCCATTCCGACGTGGTGCTGGGCGCACTTGTCACGGGAAATGAGAAGTTGCGCTCGCAGCTCTTGCACTATCGGTCGATTCAGGGTGGCATTGCTGGCCCGTTCGAATCCTGGCTGGCGTTGCGCGGCTTGCGGACGCTCTCGGTGCGAATTTAACGCTCACAAGCTACTGCGGCAATTTTGGCAGAACGGCTCTGTTCGCACGCTGCCGTGACCGCGGTTCGGTATCCGGGTTTGAGCACAGATCCCGGTCATGAGCGGGCAAAGGCGCAGATGAGCGGATTCGGCTCAATTTTGTGTTTCGAACTTGTTGGCGGGGTGGCTGCTGCCAATGTGGTGGCTTCCGCCGTGGAGCTTTGGACGCCAGCTACCTCGCTGGGTGGCGCCGAGTCGCTTTTGGAGCGCCGACGTCGGCACGCCAACGAGCCAAAGACGGTACCGGAAAGCATGTTACGGCTGAGCGTGGGCATTGAGAACGCAGAGGATCTTTGGGCAGACCTGTGTCAAGCCTTGGATTCCGCACAAAACCGATAGGCTGAAGAAGTGAAAATCGCTGGAACTGTTGCCTACTGGATTATGTTGCTTGCCGGGCTCGTGGGCCTTGGCATTCAAGTATGGGCTCTGATTGATTGCCTGATTGCGCGGCCAGCGGACTTTGAACGCGCTGGCAAACGGAGCAAAAGCTTTTGGCTAGCGATTACCGGCATTTCGGTGCTTGTTGGAGTTCTCTATACCGTCGGCGCCGGGTTTAGTTTTGCGTTGTTGCTTATGCTCGCGGCTTGCGTTGGTGCGGGCACCTATCTTGCGGATGTGCGGCCGGCCGTGCGCCAGATGCGCGGTGGCGTAAGCCAGGGCGGCTCTTACCAGCCCTGGTAGCCTCGGGCTACTCCGGTGCTACCGCGGACCAGGCAATGCTGAGCTCACCCAATCGCCATCGGGTAGCACTATCTAGCACCGGCCAGCCCGCGTTAAGGATCGATTGACAGCTAGCGATCCAGCGCTGTTTTGCACCGAATGGTGCCAAAGCCGAGTGCGCAGCCCAAGATTGGTCTAACTCGCTCAAGAATCGGTGGATCTTTTCGCCAGGAATATTATGGTGAATCGGAGCTTTAGGTAGCCTCTCGGCAACTTCCGACGGCACGCTAAAGGAGCCGAACCGCTGCGCGATGGTCAAGGAAATTGGCCCGGATTTATCAGGGGCAACCCAGGCCGAACGCCTGCCGATTTCGTCACAAGTACCGTCGACGAAAATCCCAGTCGTACTCAATCGCTGGCTGACTGCGTGCCAGATCCCTTCGACGTCGAACTCTTCGTATTGTCGCAGCACGTTGAACGCCCTGATCATGACGGGACTTCGTGGCGTCGGGATCTCAAAGCCGCCCAATAAGAAGCTCAGATTTCGGTTACCGAGTTCGCGTGCAAGTGCTTGGCCGCGGCTGACCCGGTCCGGTTCAATCTCAATACCGACCAGCTCTAGGTCAGGCTGGATTTTAGCCAGCCGAGTATAAAGTTCGACGGCGGTGGTTGGCGTGGCGCCGTACCCCAAATCCACTACCAGCGGCTGGGGATCAGTGCGTAGTCGCCAGGCCTGTGGTCCGGCTAGCCAACGGTCCACGCGACGTAGCCGGTTGGGATTGGTAGTTCCTCGAGTCACATTACCCACCGGTTTTACCGCGCTCGAGCGCGCGATCTGTAATCTCTTAGCGCGTTCCACCACGGCTCTTAATGTACCCGCTTCACTAGCTTCAGATTGGATAGACTTCTAGACATGACTTATACGCTGATTTTGCTGCGCCACGGCCATAGCGAATGGAACGCCAAGAATCTCTTCACCGGTTGGGTCGACGTCGATTTGAACGACCAAGGCCGAGCTGAGGCAGTGCGCGGCGGCCAGCTGCTGGTGGAAAACGATTTGCTACCTGACGTTTTGTATACGTCACGGCAAAAACGTGCCATCAATACCGCCAATTTGACCCTGGCCGAAGCCGATCGTGGCTGGATTGATGTCAAGCGTTCTTGGCGGCTGAATGAGCGCCATTACGGTGCTCTGCAGGGCAAAGATAAAGCTCAAACGCTCGCGGAATTCGGCGAGGCCCAGTTTATGGAATGGCGCCGCAGCTACGATGTTCCGCCGCCGCCGCTGCCTGATGACTCCGAGTTCTCCCAGGTGGGGGATCCACGTTACGCCGATCTAGGGGACGCCATTCCGCGCACGGAATGCCTCAAAGATGTTTTGGAGCGACTGCTGTCGTACTGGGAATCCGATATCAAAGCGGATCTGTGCGCCGGGAAGACGGTCCTGGTGACCGCGCACGGTAATTCGTTGCGCTCGTTGGTCAAACACCTTGACGGGATTTCCGACGAGGCCATTGCTGGCCTGAATATCCCTACCGGTATCCCGTTAGTTTACGAACTGGACGAGAACTTCGCACCGATTACTGCCGGTGGCCGCTATCTTGACCCGGCTGCTGCTGCTGCGATTCAAGCAGTAGCGAATCAAGGCAAAAAATAACCCGTTGAACACCGCGAGTGTCGACTTGTGGTTGCTTAGAACTGCGCTAAGCAACCACAAGTCGACACTCGACGACGTTGTGTGGCGGTTGTGTGGATTTAGGCGTGGGCCTCAGGCTGCCACTGGCCGGTGACCAAATAAGAAACCTTACGAGCAACAGATACGCCATGATCGCCGAAGCGTTCAAAGTAGCGGCTCGCCAAAGTGACGTCCACCGTGGTGGCGGCGGATTCATTCCAGTCTGCTGCTGCAATAGCCTTGAAAACGCTGCTGTGCAGTTCATCAATCCGAGCGTTTGACGCCGCGATCTCAGTGACCAGCTCTAAGTTGCGGGTTTCCAGCAACTCACCCAACTGCTTAGAGATCTTAATATCTAGCGCCGCTAGCTCGTCGAACGTCACGGTCAGCGAAGCCGGAATTACTTTGGCGGGAAAACGCAAGCGAGCCAACTGAGCAATATGCCGGGCTAGATCTCCCATCCGTTCCAGAGATGCGCTCATTCGGAGCGAGCCAACAATCATCCGCAAATCGGAAGCTACCGGCCCCTGCAGCGCCAAGATGTCGATCGCTCGCTCATCAAGGTCGTTCTGCAAGAAATCGATTCGGGCGTCGGCGGCAATCACTTCCTGCGCGAGTTCGACGTCGGCGCCGGTAAATGCCTGGTTCGCCTTTTCAATGGCATCGGTAACGAGAGCTGAAATCTCAATAAGCTCTTCGCCAACCTGATGCAGCTCGGCTTGGAATACTTTGCGCACGAAGCGTCCTTTCCCCTCAGTGAATACGCGGGTGTGCCAGAGAGCTCATTTTCGGAGATCTCTGGAATCAGAATAAAGCTCTTGGTGGCCACAACCCTGCCGCCAAGCTTTCCAGCCGTCAGTGAATTCCCGGTCACGAGAAAGTGAACGTTGGTTGAACCCAGGCGAGTCAGTGCCAATCCGGCCAATTCTAAGCCCAGGCTGAGCATAAGCTAGTCCTGTGGACCCCCTGCTCATCGGAGTTGTCTCCGGACTGATCGGCCTGCTGATGGGCGCCTTTGGCGTGCTCGCATTCACGCTCAGCGACCGGCAACGCAAGGTCATCGAGACCTCGGATGAGCCGAACCTACCCACCGGTGCCGCTGAAGTATTGGCCGTCGTCGGGCGCGCTTTTGTTGTTGTCGACGATATCGACGGCGTAGTCCGGGCCAGCCCGGGAGCCTATGCTTTCGGTTTAGTTCGTGGCCACACCGTGGTGCATCGGGAACTATTGGAGATGACAGCCCGGGTACGGCGCGGCGGGGTTATTGAAGAACACGAACTTGAGCTGCAACGCGGGCCGCTTGGCGAGGGAACTCTGATCGTTCAGGTCCGCATCGCGCCCTTGGGTGAAGATTATGTGCTGTTGCTTGCCGACGACCGAACTGAGATCGCACGGACCGAAGCCATCCGAAACGACTTCGTCGCCAACGTCTCGCACGAGCTGAAGACTCCTGTTGGCGCCATCTCGCTGCTAGCTGAGGCTTTGGAAGCGTCGCCGGATGATGAAGAAGCCGTGCGCAGATTCGCGCAACGGATGCATAAAGAGTCGTTGCGACTTGCCGCTCTGGTGCAAGACATTATTGAGCTCTCCCGATTGCAAGGTGCAGATATTGTCCAGCAAGGTCACGAGGTGGACCTCAACGCGGTGATTCTGGAGGCAGTGGATCGGTCGAAGCTGCAGGCGGAAGCGAAGCATATTGAGTTAGTTCTGGGTGGCTCCGCAGCACAGCCAGTCTTTGGTGACGCGGATCTATTGGTCACGGCTTTTCGGAACTTGATCGATAACGCAGTGCGCTACTCGCCAGAACGAACCACAGTAGGCATTGGGCTACGCCGCTCGGAGGGTTTGCTCAGCGTTTCGGTTTCAGACCAAGGCGACGGTATTTCGCCTGAAGAACAAGAACGCATCTTTGAACGTTTTTATCGAGTCGATGCGGCTCGATCTAGGCAGACCGGTGGCACCGGTCTGGGTTTGAGCATTGTCAAACACGTTATTTCCAACCACGGTGGCGAAGTCACGGTGTGGTCCCAAAAAGGTAAGGGTTCAACATTCACGGTACGTTTGCCGGAGATGGAAAGCTCGCAGACCCATAGCAGCCCAAACAGCGCAGGCATTGCTGATGCGCCGCGTTTGGCAACAACGTAAGGAGTGACTGCGTGAGCAGGATTTTAATCGTCGAGGATGAAGAGTCCTTTTCCGACCCTCTGTCCTACTTGCTTGCCAAAGAGGGCTTCGAGGTCGAGGTCGTAGACAATGGAATTGACGCGATAACCGAGTTCGATCGCGTCGGGGCCGATCTAGTGCTGTTGGATCTTCAGCTTCCTGGCCAGTCTGGAACTGAGGTCTGTAGACAACTTCGCGCACGCTCTTCGGCGCCGGTCATCATGCTGACCGCTAAAGATTCCGAGATCGACAAAGTCGTCGGCCTAGAGCTTGGTGCCGACGACTACGTCACCAAGCCATACTCGTCGCGCGAGCTGGTGGCACGGGTGCGCGCTGTGCTTCGTCGGCAGGGCGAGCCGGAAGAATTAATGACCACTACGGTGCAGGCCGGACCGGTGCGAATGGACATCGAACGGCACGTGGTGAGCGTCAACGGCGAGCAAGTTTCACTGCCGCTCAAGGAATTTGAATTACTTGAAATGCTCTTGCGCAACTCTGGTCGAGTCCTCACCCGAGGCCAATTGATAGATCGCGTCTGGGGTTCCGATTACGTCGGCGATACTAAGACCTTGGACGTGCACGTGAAGCGTTTGCGCTCGAAAATTGAGCCGGATCCCTCTTCGCCACGCTACTTAGTAACCGTACGTGGCCTGGGCTACAAATTCGAGCCCAGAGTCCTGAAACCTTAAACAAAGAACGACGGCGGTCGCTCACCTTTCGGTGAGCGACCGCCGTCGTTCTTTAAGGTTGGAAAGTGCCTAGTGGCTCGGTGAAGCAGTCGCGCTTTCGCTCGATTTTGGTTCTAGGGGCAGCAGCTTAGGAATGTACTTTACGTACTCCTTGAGGGTGCCATCCAAAACTGGCACCTTCGCGTCTTCGCTGGCAGGGCCCTTGCTGCCGTTCTGGCTAACCGTTACCGTCTCTAGCCCGCCAGCCGGCTCGCTGACCGCGCTGAGGATCGAGGCCTCGGTGCTCTCGTTGAGGTAGTAAGGCTCATTTGGCTTGACCGTGACTTGAGTTTGCGCGCCATCAGCGCCGCGGAAGGTTACTTCAATCGGTGCGTTAGAGGTGTTGAAAACGGCGCCGAGTACCCTGCCCGGCTTATCCGTGCTGCCGCTCGTGACGATGAGAATGTCGCGAAACTCAACGTTGCCAATATTGAGCTGGATTCCGTCGGAAGGTGAGTAGACATGGGTAGTCTGTTGCGGCGCTATGTAGCCGCAGGCGGAGGCACCAAGCAAAGTTGCGCCCAAGATGGCGACCGCACCCAGCCGGCGGGAAAGGCTCAGACCCCGATTACTCGCAGCGAGTTTCACGTACATTCTCCTCATATCAATGGCAGTTGCCGGTCCATGCCAGGACACAGCTACGGCTCAGGAAGCTTCCCAACTATAGCCTATCCGGAAATAGCGTCCGGCTCGACTCGGCAGCCGCGCAGGATCGTCTCGAAGCACCCCCGCCCCTCGGGATGCATCTTTTGGCTGCCGCGTCAAGAGGTAGTGAGCACTCATTTCTATGCGCGAGCTGGCCCTGACCTGCGAGAACATCCCGATCTCGCCGCGCCGTCGCGACCATTTCGTGATAAACTGGGATGCGGGAAAGGGAGAATCCACATGGTTTTTGAGATCGGCGAGACAGTAGTTTACCCACACCACGGTGCAGCCAAGATCGAGGAGATCAAAATGCGCACCATCAAGGGTGAAGAGAAGATGTATCTCAAGCTCAAAGTGGCCCAGGGTGACCTGACCATTGAAGTACCTGCGGAAAACGTTGATTTGGTGGGCGTCCGCGATGTAGTGGGCAAAGAAGGTTTGGAGCACGTTTTCGACGTGTTGCGGGCTGAGTTCACCGAAGAACCGACCAACTGGTCGCGCCGGTACAAGGCAAATCTAGAGAAGCTGGCATCCGGCGACGTCATTAAGGTTGCCGAGGTCGTTCGCGATCTTTGGCGCCGTGATCACGATCGGGGCCTGTCAGCTGGAGAGAAGCGGATGCTCGCTAAAGCGCGGCAGATTCTGATCTCTGAGCTTGCTCTGGCAGAGAAAACTGACGAAGAAAAAGCAGCCACAGTGCTGGACGAGGTTTTGGCGTCCTAGCCTTCGAGGTTCTTTGTGGAAAAGCCCCGGCCCCGATGACCGGGGCTTTTTTGCGCCCAGTTCCCAGTGGTTAACGCCGACTGTTTGAGCCGGTTGACTCGGTTGCTGGCGCGGATTGCCGCCTGACTCGGTCCCGCTGAGTCCCACAACTCCGTGGGAAGAACTATTTTGTCCCACTGAACTTGCCGTCTCAGTGGGACCCAGCCGATAGGGCTCCGGGATACGCTGGGTAGATGAATTATCGGGACGAAATACGCGTCGCAGTTATTGTGGTGGCCGCTGGCTCGGGGGAGCGACTTGGCCAGGGACAACCCAAAGCACAAGCCGCTCTGGGCTCAGAGCCGCTTTTGGTGCACGCGCTGCGCGGAGTGTTAGCTGCTCACGTTGCAGAATTTCTTTGCGTGGTGGTGCCGCGGGGAGATGTTGAGCTGCGAGCAGTCTGTGCTCGGATCGACCCGAGTATCCGCACGGTCGACGGCGGATCGACTCGTTCGGACTCAGTGAGCAATGCGCTCGCGGTCCTTCCGGCGAATATCGACGCCGTTCTAGTACACGATGCGGCGCGTCCGCTCACGCCGGAGGAAGTATTTCACCGGGTGCGAAATGCCCTTGAAGCTGGTGCTCAAGCGGTTATTCCGGCGCTAGCGGTAGTCGACACCATCAAGACGGCGCAGCCCTCAACTGAACGAGAGATCGCACCGGAGCAAGTCCATACGACGCCGCAGCGCGATGTGCTGCGAGCCGTCCAGACTCCGCAAGGCTTCGACCTGGCCACGTTACGTGCAGCCCACGAAGCAGCTTCAATGTTTAACGACGCGCAAGCAGCAGCAATTACCGATGACGCAATGCTGGTTGAATCGCAGGGAGTGCCAGTCTATATAGTGCGCGGTTCGGAGCTGAGCTTGAAAATCACCACCCCGATCGACTTATTGATTGCTGAAGCCATGCTTGAGGGGCCGGCAGCGCCTCGTTGGGTGGAGGGCTGATGATTATTCCGCGAACCGGCATTGGTGTAGACGTTCATGCTTACGGGGAAGCGACCGAAGAACTGTGGTTGGCTGGGCTGTTTTGGCCAGGCGAGCGCGGGCTCTCTGGCCATTCCGACGGCGACCCGGTTTCGCACGCTGCCGCGGACGCATTGTTTTCAGCGGCCGGAGTCGGCGATTTAGGCACGCATTTTGGCGCCGATCGTCCGGAGTATGCCGGAGCTTCCGGCGTAATTCTGCTTGCCGAAGCTGCCAGGATCATTCGCGACGCCGGGTTCGAAATTGGCAATATTGCGGTTCAGTTTGTTGCAAATAAGCCAAAATTCAGTCCGCGTCGAGCTGAAGCGGAGGCGGTCTTGAGCGAAGCAGCAGGGGCCCCGGTTTCGGTCTCTGCCACGACGTCGGACGCCTTGGGATTCACTGGCCGAGGCGAGGGCATCACCGCAATTGCGACCGCTCTTGTCTACCTCAAACCCGGTTCCGCAGCCTGACTTTGAACTTATGTCCCAGCACAGGGCTTAGACCGGGGACATAAGTTTTATCCGGGCACGGGTTAGCCCGTGGAGAACACTTTTCTGCCGATGCTCGGCTAGCCTTGAGGGGTGACTCTGCGCTTTTATGACACCGCAACAGCTGAAGTACGCGACTTCGCGCCCCTTGTCGAGGGCAAAGCATCGCTGTACTACTGTGGTGCCACTGTGCAGAGCGAGCCGCATATTGGGCATCTTCGCTCCGCCTTAGTCTTTGACCAACTAACGCGCTGGCTACAGTTCCGTGGCTTTCAAACTACGGTGGTGCGTAATGTCACCGATATTGACGACAAGATCCTGGCCAAAGCTGCAGAAGCGGGCGAGGAGTGGTGGGCGCGCGCGTATAAATACGAGCAGCAGTTCAATGCGGCTTATGACAAGCTAGGCATCACTCGTCCTGATTACGAGCCGCGCGCTACCGGAAACATCTCCGAAATGCACTCGTTGATTCAGGACTTGATTGACCGCGGACACGCCTACCCAGCGCCGGATGGCTCGGGAGATGTTTACTTCGATGTTCGGTCTTGGGGTAAATACGGTTCACTAACGCACCAGAACATTGACGATATGCAGGCCGCCGCAGATGCGGACCCGCGCGGCAAAAAAGACGCTCGCGATTTTGCGCTCTGGAAGGGCCGCAAGCCTGAAGAGCCGACGACGGCGTCTTGGCCCAGCCCGTGGGGCGCCGGTCGGCCGGGCTGGCATCTAGAGTGCTCGGCGATGGTGGGCAAGTATCTTGGCGACGCTTTCGATATTCATGGCGGTGGTTTGGACCTGCGATTCCCCCATCACGAAAACGAGATGGCGCAGTCTCAAGCAGCGGGTAGACCTTTTGCAAATTTTTGGATGCACAACGGGCTGGTCGCTTATCAGGGCGAAAAAATGTCAAAGTCCATTGGCAACGTCATTGGCCCCGGGGAGCTGTTCGCGCAGGCCTCGCCGCGCGTGGTCCGGTATTACTTGGGCCAAGCGCATTATCGATCGGTGCTGGACTACAGCCCAGAATCACTCGAAGAGGCGGCCGCCGCGTTGGCTCGGATTGACGGGTTCCTTGTGAATGCGGGCGCAAATGTTCAACGAGTCGAGGTTGAAGACTCTGGTCATATGTACCTTCCACCGGCCGCTAAGCAGGGTTTCGGCTGGTTCGCCTACGCGCCACTTAGTGACACTCCAGCCGCCTTCGTTGAGGCTATGGACGATGACCTCAACGTGCCCAAAGCACTCGCAGTTCTCCATGAGACAGTTCGGGCCGGAAATTCAGCGATTGCAAGTTCTGACCTGGTCGAACTGCAAAAGAAATTTGAAGCAGTGCTGGCGATGTTGGATGTGCTGGGTCTCAGCTCAATTGCCACCGACCAAGCCGCAGACAATGGATCTACGCATGCGTTAGAAACCCTGGTCCAAACCAGACTGCAAGAACGGCAGCAAGCACGTACTGAAAAGAACTGGGCCCGCTCGGATGAAATCCGGGATGAACTGGCTGAAGCAGGAATCAAAATTGAAGACTCATCCAATGGTGCCACCTGGTCCATTGAACGAAAGCAACAGAGGTAGAGCAATGGCTGGAAATCCCCGTGCCGCAAAAGGTAAAAAGGGCCCGTCCAAAGGAACCGGTGGCTTAGGCCGCAAGGCGCTAGAGGGCAAGGGTCCCACGCCTAAGGCTGAAGATCGCCCGTATCACAAGGCATTTCGATCAAAGGAGCTCTCCGAGCGCTCGGCAGCTAAGCGTCCCGGTAGTTCAAGCCCAAGCCTGCAGCGCACGCAGCGTCGCGGCAGGCCCAGTGAAGAAATGGTTACCGGCCGCAACTCGGTCGTGGAAGCTTTGCGCGCTGGTATACCGGCGAAAGCGCTCTATATCGCGGTGCGCATCGAAGTTGACGATCGAGTCAAAGAAGTTCTTAAACTCGCCTCGGAACGTGGCATTCCGTTGATGGAAACGCACAAGCCTGAGCTGGACCGGATGACCGATGACGCCGTCCATCAAGGGTTAGCACTTCAGATTCCACCCTACGATTACCCGGATGCAATCGACATTGCACAAGAAACTGTCGATAAGTTCAAAAAGGGCTACATCAAAAATTCGCCGCTGATCGTAGCGCTGGACGGCATCACTGATCCGCGTAACCTCGGTGCAATTATTCGTAGTGTCTCGGCATTTGCTGGCCAAGCGGTTATCGTGCCAGAACGCCGCAGCGTTGGCCTTACCGCTTCAGCCTGGAAGACCAGCGCTGGTGCTGCAGTCCGCGTCCCGGTCGCTCGGGCCGGAAACCTCAACCGGGCGCTCGAGTCCTTCAAAGGCATGGGCTACTTTGTCTTAGGTCTCGATGGCGATGGCGATGTTTCATTGCCGGCGCTCGCGGTTGCCAAGGAACCAGTCTGCATTGTGGTCGGTTCGGAAGGTAAAGGCTTGTCTCGATTGGTTCGGGAAAACTGCGACCAGATTGTGTCAATCCCGATTGACTCCGCAATGGAATCGCTCAACGCTTCGATGGCAGTTGGCATCACGCTGTACGAGATTGCCAGACAACGCTCGGGCGGTAGTGCGGAGCAAGGGAATCCAAGCGTCTAAACCATGACAGATATTGTTACCGCCACCGTGCTCGGTGCCGCGGCTTCTCGGCCGTTTCCGCTGGGACTTAGCGCTCCGCTGCAAGGTGACCCATCCGACGTCGTCAATGTCGCGGTCTGGGCGCCGGACTTTGCGGAGCTAGTGCTGTATTTCGCGGCACCTGGGCAGCCTTGGCGGGCTATGACGCTGCCGGAATTTTCCGATGGCGTGCACCACGGAGTGGTCGAGGGGATGCCGATTGGCTCTCGGTATGGATTTGCCGCAGGCGACGTTGAGCCGGAAGCTACCCAGTTATTGCTTGACCCCTACGCTCGGACGATTGACAGCTCTGCTCGCCTTCTGGGTGTTCGGATGGCCGCAAGCTTTGATTGGGGTAATGACGTTTCGCCTCGAACTCCATGGCGAGACAGTGTGATTTATGAAGCTCATATCAAGGGTTTAACGCAGCTGCACCCGGATATCCCGGCGGAGATTCGCGGCAGTTACGCTGGCCTGGCGCACCCGGCAATGATTCGACATTTGCGCGGGTTGGGTGTGAGCGCGGTGGAGCTGTTGCCAATACATGCGCACGCCGACGAACAACATTTGCGTGACTTGGGCTTACCCAATTACTGGGGTTACAACACGATTGGTTATTTTGCTCCGCAGGCGAGTTATGCCTCCGCTGCGGCACAAGCAGCGGGTCCGCAAGCAGTTCAAGACGAGTTTAAAGGCATGGTCAAGCTGCTACATGCCGCGGGTATCGAAGTAATTCTTGACGTGGTCTATAACCACACCGCCGAAGGTAAACACGATGAACCTGCGTTGAGTTGGCGAGGTTTGGCAGAAAACCGCTACTACCGCTTTGACTGTGATCCAAGCTCAGGCGCCGAATATCTGGATACCACCGGTTGCGGGAATACCTTGGATTTCTCCGAGCCGAAGGTTATTCAAATGGCCTTGGATTCGTTGCGTTACTGGGTAGAGGAATTCCATATTGATGGCTTCAGATTTGATCTAGCGGTGACGCTGGTCCGTGATGGCGCGAATTCATTCAGCCCTCAACACCCGTTCCTCCTCGCTGCCACCACATCGCAGGCGCTAGCCGGCGTCAAACTTATTTCTGAACCTTGGGACGTGGGTTATGACGGCTGGCATACTGGTCAATTCCCGGTGGGATGGGCGGATTGGAACGATCACTTCCGAGACTCGGTGCGGGATTTCTGGATTGCAGATCAAGGCTCAATAGCTAACGGTGGTAGCGGCGGCGGCTTGGCCCGGTTAGCTGACGCATTGTCCGGCTCGACTAGATTATTCGCTGCATCAGGGCGCAGCCAGCTGGCCTCAATCAACCTGGTTACCGCGCACGATGGCTTCACCCTTGCCGATCTCAGTGCTTATAACGGCAAGCATAATGAAGCCAATGGGGAAGAAAACCGCGACGGCAGTGACAACAATCGATCCTGGAATCACGGTGTTGAAGGCCCTAGCGAGCAGAGCGACATCCGAGCCGCGCGGGCACAGACCTCGCGGAATGTGATGGCCACTTTGCTGCTTTCGCTGGGCGTGCCGATGATTACGGCGGGCGACGAAATGGGGCGCAGCCAGGGCGGTAACAACAACGCGTATTGCCAAGACAACGAAATCTCTTGGGTCGACTGGTCCGCCGTCGATCGTGAGATGCTCTCTGCCACCCGACGGATGATTCGGTTGCTCAAGGACTATCTCTCCGCCCAGCCTTCCACCTACCCAGCGCGCGACGAATCGTCCTTTCTGCACTGGTTTGACGTGACGGGGCAGCCGCTCGGCCCAGAGCAGTGGCAAGACGGTTCGCAACGCGTCTTGCAAATGTTGTTGGGCTCGCCAGACGGACTAACCGACGGGTTGGTGGTGTTCAACGCCACGGCGGATGAGGTTTCAGTGACATTGCCCGAAGCCGAGGGGCGAAGTTTTGAACTTCGATTCAGTACCTCAGCGAACTACGCAAAGCAGCAAGGCACCGTCATCACGGGTGGTTCTCAGCTGGCGCATTCGGCCAACACGATCACGATCTACAAAGCCTGAACCCGGAGCAGCACTCGTACAGGATGTTTCGGGAATGATCTGGCAGGATGTTCTCGTGGAAAGGTACCTAACGTGACAACGCAGCCCCCCGAGCCCCAGGCCAAATAAGCCCATGACCCCGAAGCAAGCGCAGCGCGCTCAAACGACCCAGCGCAAAAAGCTTGCCGGTTTGGTGGCCGGTCTCATCGCCCTGCTCCTAGTGGTGGGCGGTATTTTTCTTTTCAATAAACTGACCGGGCACGACGACGGCGCTGCAGCCGCGTCTAGCTCGACCAAAAACTCGGCAAAAGCTTCGACAAGTGCTAAAAGCTCAACTAAGCCAACAGCCGCCTCAAACGCCGCAGCGAACAACCCTTCGAAACTCCCCGCAGTAAAAGCCTCTGCACTTCCGCAAGAAGCACAGCAGACGTTAGCTCTCATCGCGAAGGGCGGCCCCTACCCGTATGACCGGGATGGCATCAACTTCGGAAATTTCGAAGGCGTATTGCCGAAGAAATCCAGCGGTTACTACAAGGAATACACGGTGAAAACACCGGGCTCGTCAGATCGTGGTGCCCGACGGGTAATTGTCGGTGACGGTGGGGAAAAGTACTACACGGATGACCACTACGCGAGCTTTTCGTTCATTCAGGAGAACCAATGACAACGCCAAGCCGCTTTGAAATTCCAGCTGCCGAAAGCAAAGAAGGTGTTTTAGATGCCTTTGCTCGCGCGCTAAATTTCCCGAAACACTTTGGCCACAACTTTGATGCCTTAGCAGATTGCCTTCGGGATTTTGCAGATGCCGCAACGGTGCCGGTAACGCTGGTTTGGCACGTTGACCCCACGTTCAAAGCGACCCGTGCGCATCGGATCGTCCTGGAAATTTTGGCTGAGGTGGCGGAAGCGTCAAAACAAGATTCACCCAAATCTACCCTGACTTTTATTGAGCAGAATTCTTCGGTTGAGGATTATACACAGCAGGATTAACGCCGCTTGGAGGTCGCGTTCAGCTCTCTGTCATCTGGTCTTGTCACGATGTGCTGGTCAAGCGTTCAAGACGCACAGTGAATCGCCCCGGTGTGTCCGGAGACTTTCTTGTTTGAGAGGATCAGGACATGGCAGGGAAAACTACGACACGGTATCCGCAGGAGTTGAAGGATCGTGCGGAGATGGAGGGTGCGTCTTCGGAGTGGGCGGCGATGCAAAAAGTTGCCCAGCTTTTGGGTGTGGGTGTGCCGGAAACGGTGCGTAAATGGGTCCGGCAAGCCGAGATCGATGTTGGTACTAGAACTGGAACAACGAGCACGGAATCGGCCGAGCTGAAACGGTTACGGCGTGAGAACGCTGAGCTGAAACGGGCGAACGCGATCCTTCGGAGCGCTTCAGCTTTTGTCGCGGTCGAACTCGACCGCCACAACACTGATCGTGAAATACATCAAGGACCATGCCGGTCACCGCGAGAATAATGGATTGCGGTGGGGTGTCGAGTCGATCTGCCAGGTGCTTACTGGGACGGGGTGAAGACCACCCCGTCCACGTACTACGAATGGGTGGATAAAACACGATCTCACCGAGAACAACGTGATGAGGTGCTCAAGCCCGTGATCCAGAAGGTGTATGCCGCTAATTACGGGGTGCACGGCACCAGGAAAGTCTGGTTGGCGATGAACCGTGAAGGTGTGCCGGTGGCCAGGTGCACGGTAGAACGGCTCATGGGGTTACTTGGCATACAGGGTGCGGTCCGTGGCAAGGTCAAACGCACCACGATCAAAGACTCGAAGGCGGCCCGAGCGAAGGACTTGGTCCGCCGTGATTTCACACCAACGGCACCGGATCGGCTATGGGTAGATGATTTCACCTATGTTTCGACCTGGTCCGGGTGGGTCTATGTTGCCTTCGTGATCGATGCTTACTCTCGGAGGATCCTGGGCTGGTCAGCGAGTGCTTCTATGAACACCGTGCTAGTGCTCAACGCAGTTAATCAGGCAATCTGGAGTCGTGAACGGGCCGGGGCTGAGATTTCCGGGGTGATTCATCATCACGATGCCGGGGCTCAATACGCCTCCTTGGCCTTCACCTAACGCCTGGCCCAGGCCGGTATCCGCCCCTCGATCGGTTCTGTGGGTGATAGTTACGACAACGCCTTGGCGGAAACCATCAACGGGCTTTATAAGACCGAGCTGATCAAACCCGGCAAGCCCTGGCGGACTCTAGAAGAAGTCGAAATCGGCACTGCTGAATGGGTCGATTGGTACAACCACCGAAGGCTCTACCAGTACTGCGGAGACATCCCACCAGTAGAGCTAGAAAACCACTACTACAATCACTACCAGAGCACGGCAGCCGCCGACAGGCTCATCGTCTGAGAAACCCTCCGGACACACCGGAGCGGTTCATCCTTTTCGTCGCTCATCCGGTTCCAGTTGATTGGGCGCAGCGGCGCCTCGGGATTCTTAGCAAAGTGCGGCGGAGTGACTGAAGCAGCCAAAGCGGTCATGGTGGCTCTTTTCTTAGGTTGAGGCGATTTCAAGCGGTGTGCAAGCCCAGTTGGCGTTGCCAAAAAATCTCAAGTCCGGTGTTGACAGCGGCAATATCGGACGGTGTGCCCAAGAGCTCGAATCGGTAGAGCAACGGCACAGCGCATTTGGCTGCGATCACTGCGCCAGCTAGGCAATATGCAGCACCGAAGTTCGTGTTCCCTGCCGCGATGACTCCGCGTAACAGCTTGCGGTTTTGCGGCACGTTCAAAAAACTAACCACTTGTTTTGGCACTGCCCCGCATGGTTCGCCGCCACCGTAAGTGGGCACGGTCAAAATATAGGGTTCGACGGCGTAGAGCGCTGCCTCTGATCGAGGTCGGAGCGGAATGCGATCTGCGGGAGTTTCCAACTTCTCCACAAACCGTCGAGTATTTTCAGAAACGCTGGAAAAGTAGACGAGCCGGCTCATTGCCCTCCTTGAAACTTCAGGAATTACAAGATGATGTGTTCAATATGCTGATTGAGTACTATATCTAGTAGAGCAGAGCGATGCTTGTTAATCATTAGACACGCCGAAGAAATAAATTAAGGTGTGCAGAAAACTTTGAAGGGCAAGTAGGACGCCAGAACTGAGGTCAGTTCTGGCGTCCTACTTGCTTGCTATTTGCTGATCGGCGGTTTTAGCCCGGCAGCTCAGGCGTTGACAATAAGTCCCAGCTCGGCATGGCTGGCGAGTGCTGGATGCTCTGGCAGGACGCGAACCGTGTCGCCGAAGCTGCCGGAGCGATCAATAACGACGTCGCCAGTGAACAAATATCGTCCCTCGCCTAAGTCTTCTGATGGTTGCAAAGCCACCGAGGTGGTGTTGTTCAGCTCATCGGTGTCCAGGGCGCGGCCATAGGCGACTTCAACTCGCACGTCGGAGCTGGAGAGGTTTGCCAATGCAACGTAAGCGCGGATTGAAAGCGAATCGCCAATTTGCGGGTCCTCGCTGACGCCCACAGAGTCAACATGTTCAACAACTAGCTGCGGCCAAGCTGCGGTGACCTTGTCTCGCCAAGCGGCGAGGTCGCGCGCCTGAGCAAAATGATCAGCTGCCGCGGCACGACCAGCTAGCGCGGCAGGCTGGTACAGCTTATGGACGTAGTCAGCAAGCATTCTTTCGGCCGAGACAGCCGGGCCAAGCGTAGCGAGCGTGTGTTTGATCATCGCAAGCCAGTGCGTTGGTAATTCTGAAGGGGAGCCGTCTGAAGGGCCGGCAGCGCCAGCAGATTCTGATTGTCCCGGATCGCCATAAAATCGCGGCGCTACCTGAGTTTCCAACAGTTCGTACAGCGCAGATGCTTCAATATCGTCGCATTCTTCAGCGGTTGCGCCGTTGTTCGCCGTCGGAATTGCCCAGCCGTTTTCGCCATCGTACATTTCATCCCACCAGCCATCTAGCACTGACAGGTTCAAGCCGCCATTAATGGCCGACTTCATCCCGGAAGTGCCGCAAGCTTCAAGCGGTCGGAGCGGATTATTAAGCCAAACATCACAGCCTGGAAAGAGCGTCCGGGCCATCGCGATGTCGTAATTGGGCAAGAAGACAATCCGGTGCCGAACTTCCGGGTCATCAGTAAATCTCACCAAGTCTTGGATCATCTTTTTGCCAGCGTCATCTGCTGGATGCGATTTGCCGGCAATAACCAGCTGAATCGGATGCTTCTCGTTGAGCAACAAAGCCTTAAGCCGGGCGGGGTCCAGCAGCATCAGGGTGAGGCGTTTGTAGGTGGGCACTCTGCGGGCGAAGCCAATGGTGAGTACGTCCGGATCAAGTACCGAATCGGTCCAGGCCAGCTCAGCATCAGCCGCACCACGTTTCTTCCACGAGGAGCGCAACCTGCGTCGGACGTCGTCAATCAAAGCTGCGCGCAGTTCGCGTCGTAGCGTCCAGACATCCTGATCGGACACTTCGTAGACTCGTGACCAGTCCGGCTGGTCCAAGACGCTTCCGCCAAAACGCTCAACCGCGAGGGCGCTGATTTTGGGGTCAACCCATGTTGGCACGTGTACCCCATTAGTGACCGAGGAAATCGGTACCTCTGCGTGATCAAATCCCGGCCATAAGCCAGAGAACATCTCGCGGGAAACCACACCGTGCAGTTTTACGACGCCATTAGCGCGTTGGGCAAGTCGCAAGCCCATCACCGCCATGTTGAACACTGCCGGATCGCCATCTCGGTAGTTTTCCGAGCCCAGGTCAAGAATCTTCTCGGTTGGCACTCCGGGTGCTAGACCAGAATCGAAGAATTGCTGAATTTGGCTCTTTTGGAATCGGTCAATTCCGGCCGGGACCGGGGTGTGCCTGGTAAAAACCGTCGAGGCGCGGCCCGCTGCCAGTGCTTCATCCCAGCTGAGACCTTCGGTCTCGGCAAGTTCGCGAATACGCTCGATGCCAAGAAAACCTGCGTGACCTTCATTGGCGTGGAAGACTTCCGGCGCGGAGCTGCCGGTCAAACGTTGATACACGCGGAGCGCTTTTACCCCGCCCATGCCCAGCAGTAGTTCTTGTTGTAGCCGGTGATCGCCACCGCCGCCATACAGCCGATCGGTAATCAGCCGGGCGGCATCGTCGTTGCCGGGCACGTTCGAGTCCAAGAGCAATAATGGCACCCGGCCGACGTCGGCTCGCCAGATCCAGGCGTGCAATTCGCGTCCGCCGGGTAAGGGGAGCGAGATCTGCGCCGGCCGGCCGTCGTCCTCGCGAAGTAGGCTCAAGGGCAAGCCATCGGGATCTAAGACCGGGTAGGTTTCCTGTTGCCAGGCGTCTCGGGAGAGTGACTGCTTGAAGTAGCCGGCTTGATAGAGCAGACCGACGCCGATCAACGGCACGCCAAGATCTGAGGATGCCTTCAAATGGTCGCCCGCCAGGATGCCGAGACCGCCCGAGTACTTCCGTGATACCGAACTCAGGTGAGAAGTAGGCGATTCGCGCTGGCGCCTCATCCCCCAAGCCTTGGTACCAGCGTGGCTCTTCCAAATAGCGCTGTAGATCTTCGGCCGCGCGGCGCACTCTTTCGACGACGTCCAAGTTCTCGGCTAGTGCCTGGAGTTGTTCGCGGCTGACTGAGCCGAGGAAAGTGACCGGGTCAAAGGCACTTTCGGCCCAAATCTGCGGATTGAGCGAAGCGAAAAGTTTGCGAGTTGGCAAGTGCCAGGACCAGCGCAGGTTGCTGGCGAGCTTCGCCAGCGGCGCGATCGATTCAGGCAGGACGGTGCGGACAGTAAATCTGCGGATAGCCTTCACCTTTTCCAAGGTAGCGGAGATCGCAGGCGGTTGGAACTGGTTTGAGTGACCATTCGGTATATGACGCGTAAACGCTTGCTCAATTTTGTCGAGTTGCAAATTTGACGCAATGGCAGCGTAAACCGTGGAGTTGTTGCTAGGCTCTGGACCGGGGCACATCGAAGGTGATGGGAGTACTTCTTGTTAAGAACCAAACCCCGGGGCGTAACATCAGTGAGCCGCCGGGCGTTTATGGGCGTTGCTCTGGGCGCGGCCTTCTTATTGCCAGCGCTGAGCGGATGCAGCACCGATTCAAGTACCACCCTGCGGATTGCTTATAAACAGTGGGGTTCCGGCGAGGTGATGGAGACTTTTCTGGCGAAGGTGAGTGAACAGTTTCGCCAAGAACACCCGGACATCGCGATCAAGCTGATGCCCCGTGTTGCTGGGGATAACGATTACTTCACCAAAAATGAGTTGATGATGTCGAGTGAGACCACCGCACCCGATCTGGTCTACGAAGATACCTTCATTGTGAAATCTGATGTGGCGGCAGGCTATTTGCGCCCGATCAATGCCAAGCTGCCGGGCTGGCCCGTCTGGTCCGAATTTTATGATTCAGCAAAATCCGCAGTGACCGAAGCTGATGGCAAAGTTTATGGAGTGCCGATTGGCACCGACACTCGAGCACTTTGGTACAACTCCGAATTGTTTGCACAAGCCGGCTTGCCGGTGCCCTGGCAACCGAATGACTGGACAGAGTTACTTCGCGATCTCGCGACACTGCAGAAGGCACTTCCCGGCGTCACGCCGTTCAATATCTTCTCCGGTAAAGCGTTGGGTGAAGCGTCCTCGATGCAGGGTTTTGAAATGCTGCTTTACGGCACTGAAGACACCCTTTACGACGCGAAAGAAGCCAAGTGGGTGATTGGTAGCCGAGGCTTTGTCGATAGCTTGGAATTTATTCGTGGTGTTTTCCACGATGGCATGGCCCCGCCGTTGAGCAAAGCGCTCAACCCGAATTTAAGCGACACGATCTACAACGACTGGTTGCCGCAACGCAAATTAGCAGTCAATCTCGACGGCGGGTGGTTGGGGCTCTACTGGACAAAATGATGCCGCAGCGCCATGGCCAGAATGGTCAACCGTGATGAAGCAGGCCAAGATGCCGACTCAACACGGCCAAGGGCAGGGTTACACAACAATGTCTGGTGGTTGGACCTGGGCGTTTCCAGCGCGCTCCAAAAAATTTGATTTGGCTTGGGAGTACCTGCAATCCATTATGAGCAAAGAGAACGCAGCCGCTTACAACATTGCAGATAACGGGATTGCGGTCCGCAAAGATGTGGCTCAAGATGCGTCGTATCGCTCCTATAGCCCGACGGTGGAATTCTTCACCTCGCTGGTCGAAGGGGCCACCTTCCGGCCAGCGCTGGCAGCCTATCCAGAAATCTCGGCATCGATTCAGGCCGCAATGGAAAAGGTGATGATTGGCAGCGCCTCGCCTCAAGACGCGGCCAAGGCTTACGACGAGCAAATCACCGCAATTGTTGGTGCCAGCAACGTCACGGGTAGGAACGCTCGGTGAGCGCGCCGACCATCGGCGGAGCCGCCTCCGCCACAAGTGAAAAGTCGATTGGAGGCCGTCGGCGCAACTGGTTGCGCGCGCTGCCGCTGCTACCAGCGGTTTTGCTCCTGCTGGCGTTTTTGGCCGGGCCAGTCATTTACAGCGTGTATTTAGCATTCACCAATAAGGCCCTACGCGGCGAGGGATCTGCAAGTACCGAATTCGTGGGCTTGGCCAATTTTTCGCAGGCATTTAGCTCAGGGCAATTTTGGCATTCAGTGTTCTTGACGCTCATTTTTACCCTGGTCTCCGCGGTGATCGGCCAGAATATCTTGGGAATGTTGCTGGCGCTCTTGACGCGCTCGGCAAACAAAATTGTTACTACGCTGACCAGTGCGATCATCATCGCGGCTTGGATTCTGCCCGAGATTGTGGCGGGTTACCTCTGGTACACCTTCCTGGGCGAGAAGGGCTCGCTCAACGGAATGCTGGGCTTCTTCGGGTTGCCAGCCCAAGATCTCTTGATTAGCTTTCCCATTCTGGCGGTGGCTTTTGCCAATATCTGGCGTGGCACGGCGTTTAGCATGCTCATCTATCGTGCCGCGCTCAGCCAGGTATCGCCAGATGTTGATGAATCAGCGCAATTGGACGGCGCCGGAGCTTGGCGACGATTTTTCGCAATTACGCTGCCAATAATTCGGCGATCGGTCCTCACGAACCTGATGTTAATTACCTTGCAGACGTTGTCGGTATTTGGTCTGATCTACATCATGACTGCTGGCGGGCCTGCTGGTGCCAGCCAAACGTTACCGCTCTTTATGTACGAGCAGGCCTTTAGCTTTGGCCAGCTAGGTTACGGCACCGCAATTGCCTTGTTGCTATTGCTGATAGGGGCGATAGCCTCGCTGATCTACTTGCGGATGTTGCCGAAGGAGGACAAATCATGAGCAGGATCGATGCGGCAACGCCCACTGGAACAGATCTCCTGTCAAAGGCATCCCGAGTGCGCAAACCTTTTAGCGCGAACAAATGGCTGACCAGTGTGGTGCTGCTAATAATTGCTGGCTTCTTCTGCGTTCCGCTACTTTGGGTGATCTTTGCATCCTTGAATCCCAGCGCGTCGTTGGCTGTGAAATGGCCAAAGTCGCCCAGCTTGGCCAACTTCGACGCCATCATGAATAGCAAGAAAACCTTTCGCCTTATTTTGAACTCACTTATTTTGTGCGGCGGCGCTACCATCCTCACCGTGCTGTTTTCTGCGCTCGCGGCCTATCCGCTTTCGCGTTATCAATCGCGAGCTAGACGGCCATTTCTGCTGGTCATTATTTTTGCTACCTCGTTGCCGATCACCGCAATCATGGTTCCGGTCTATGCACTGTTTGTTCAGGTCAACCTGATTGATTCGATGTTTGGCGCGATTGTGTTTTTAGCGGCTTCTTCGCTGCCCTACGGAATCTTTTTGATGAAGAATTTCATGGATGGCGCGCCCAAGGATATCGAAGAAAGCGCGTGGACGGAAGGCGCCTCCACCTTGCAGGCGCTCCGTCTGATCGTGATGCCGCTGATTCGGCCCGGAACTGCGGTAGTGACGATTTTTACCTTTGTTGGCATGTGGGGCAACTTCTTTGTTCCGTTCATGTTGCTCCTTTCACCGGATAACTTGCCCGCTTCGGTGAGCTTTTACACCTTCTCGGCGCAATACGGCCAAGTCGCTTACGGCCAATTGGCAGCGTTCTCCTTGGTGTACTCGCTGCCCGTAGTGATTCTGTATCTCTTCATGGGTCGTAGGTTAGGCACCGGATTTACTGCTGCTGGCGGTATTAAAGGTTGAACATCTGAGGTAGTGCGAGCAACAGTTTCGGAACGCCATCGCAATCCGCGCGCACAACCACTAGCGTTTTGAGTGTGACTATTGACCAGCCAGCAATCCGAGCGAAAACTTTCCCGGCGGCGAAACAGGCTGTCAAAACCGTGCCGCTAGCTAGGTCAAAGACCTTTACTGCGAGCGGTTATGGCCGCATTCCGATTAGTGCCGTGCACCCCGTAGTTGACGGCGGTGACGTCGCGGCCAAATCGGTTCCGGGCGCGGATATTCAGATCTCAGCAACGGTCTTTCGCGAAGGGCACGACCTGATTGGCGTCGAAGCGGTGCTTTTTGACCCTAAAGGCAAAGAACGTCAACGCCATCGGCTTAGTCCGGAAGTAAATGATCGCTGGTACGGCACCCCTAGCCCGCAGAAAGCCGGTCTTTGGAGCTTTAGGATCGAAGCCTTCGCGGATCTTTACGCCACCTGGGCGCACCATGCCGAACTCAAAATTGCGGCCGACGTCGACGTCGAACTGATGCTGGCTGAAGGCGCCGCGCTACTTCCTGACGCGACGTCCAACCTCGGTCGATCCAGCCGCGAGCGTCAAGCATTCACCACGGCCGCCAACACTCTTGCCGATCAAAACTTGGCAGTACCGGTGCGGTTGGCTGCTGGACTGAGTCCGGAAATTCGTGCAGCTGTAGGTCGATTCCCCTCAAGGATTTACGCACGGAGAGCCCAGATTACCCGGTGCTTGTGGAGCGTGACGCGGCCGGACGTGGTGCCTGGTACGAGTTCTTTCCCCGCTCAGAAGGCGCGAGTCGGCATCCTGAAACCGGTGAGTGGACCAGCGGACACTTCCGCACTGCCGCGCACAGCCTCGATCGCGTCGCCGCAATGGAATTTGACGTTATTTACCTTCCGCCAATTCATCCGATCGGCGTCGTCAACCGAAAAGGGCCGAACAACACTCTGGTTGCTTCGGCGACAGATCCAGGCTCGCCTTGGGCGATTGGCTCCAAGGACGGCGGTCATGACGCAATCCATCCAGACCTTGGCACTTTTGCGGATTTTGATGCGTTCGTGGCCAAAGCACATGATCTTGGCCTAGAAGTAGCCCTTGACCTGGCATTGCAAGCGGCACCAGATCACCCTTGGACCATTGAGCATCCGGAATGGTTAACCACCCGAATTGACGGCAGTATTGCGTATGCGGAGAACCAGCCTAAAAAGTATCAGGATATTTACCCGCTGAACTTTGATAATGATCCGGATGGGCTCGCGCAGGAAATTCTGCGCATCGTGTTGTTATGGATTGGGCACGGCGTACAAATTTTCCGGGTGGATAACCCACATACCAAGCCACTTTGGTTTTGGCATTGGCTGATTAGCAAAGTGAATAAAAAACATCCGGACGTCGTTTTCTTAGCTGAAGCGTTTACCCGTCCGGCCATCATGCACGCGCTGGTTAAGGCCGGATTCCAGCAGTCCTATAGCTACTTCACCTGGCGGAACACCAAAGAAGAAATTCTGGCCTACTTACAGGAAGTCAGCCAGGAGACCGCGGCCTTTTATCGGCCCAATTTCTTTGTCAATACCCCAGATATTTTGACCGAATATTTACAGTACGGGGGCCCGGCGGCGTTCAAAATTCGGGCGGCACTGGCTGCCATGTCGAGCCCGCCCTGGGGTGTCTACGCGGGCTATGAGCTGTATGAGCACGTTGCTCGCCCGGGCTCCGAAGAATACCTTGACAACGAAAAATTTGAATACAAGGCTCGAGACTTTTCGGCCGCAGAAAAAACTGGCCGATCATTGGCGCCGTTCATGACCAAGTTGAATCAAATTCGTCGGGCGCATCCGGCCCTTTTGGACTTAGGTAATCTCAAGGTGCACGCCACTTCTGATCCCGCTACAGTAGCGTTCAGCAAAACGAAAACCTACCTAGAATCTGGGTCCGCCTCTGGTGCAGCCGCGAGCGTGAAAGACACCATCATCGTAGTAATCAATGTCGATCCGCACAGTGTGCGCGAAGGGGTAGTTTACTTAGATCTCGAGGCCTTAGAGCTCGACGGGTTTGCCCCAGACGGCACGTTTACGGTGGAAGAACTCATCACCGGTCAAATGTGGCAGTGGGGCAGCGAGAATTATGTTCGGTTGGACGCCCACGTGGAACCAGCCCATATCCTGCATGTAAGGCGGTCTTGATGAGTATTGCCCCCGGTCACTTCAGCATGATCCGCACTGGTACCGCAAAGCGGTGTTTTACGAAGTGCTGGTGCGTGCTTTTAACGACAATAACGGTGATGGATCAGGAGATTTTTCTGGCCTGATCGAGCGCCTGGACTACTTGCAGTGGTTGGGCGTTGACTGCCTTTGGCTGCCGCCGTTCTTTCAGTCTCCGCTTAAAGACGGTGGCTACGATATCTCGGACTATTACCAAGTTCTCGATGAATTCGGTACCTTGTCAGACTTCCAGCGACTTGTCGCAGAGGCCCACGCTCGCGGCGTGCGAGTAATTATCGACTTGCCGCTAAATCACACCTCAGACCAGCACGCATGGTTCCAAGCCTCGCGGGAAGATCCGGAAGGCCCTTACGGCGATTTTTTCGTCTGGAGCGATACCGACGAGAAGTACCAAGATGCGCGGATCATTTTTATCGATACCGAAGAGTCCAATTGGACTTTTGATCCGATCCGTCGGCAGTTCTTCTGGCATCGATTTTTTAGCCATCAGCCGGATCTGAACTTTGAGAACCCAAAGGTTGTTGAAGCGATTTTCGACGTCGTACGTTTTTGGTTAGACCAGGGCATCGATGGCTTCCGGGCGGATGCCATTCCCTACCTCTTCGAAGAGGAGGGGACCAATTGCGAAAACCTGCCCGGTACGCACGACTTCTTGCGCGATTTGCGCGCCATGGTGGACAAAGAATACCCGGGCCGAGTGATTATCGCGGAAGCGAATCAGCCGCCGGAAGAGGTTGTGGAGTACTTTGGCTCCCAAGAAGCCCCAGAGTGCCATATGGCATTCCACTTTCCGATCATGCCGCGGCTTTTTTATGCTTTGCGTGACCAGAAAGCTGCGCCAATCATCGAGACGATGCGGGACACGCCAGCAATCCCCGAGGGGGCGCAATGGGGTACTTTTTTGCGCAACCACGATGAACTTACGCTTGAAATGGTGAGTCCTTCCGAGCGTGAGGCGATGTTGGGCTGGTATGCACCAGATTCGCGAATGCGCGCCAATGTGGGCATTCGACGCAGGCTTGCGCCGCTGCTGGATAACTCGAGGGCCGAGCTGGAACTCATCAACGCTTTGCTGTTGTCGCTGCCGGGTAGCCCCTTTCTCTGACTATGGCGACGAAATCGGCATGGGCGAGAACATTTGGCTGCTGGATCGAGACGCAGTTCGTACTCCGATGCAGCGGACCCCGGATCGGAATGCTGGATTCTCAAATGCGGATCCGGGCAAACTCTACCTACCGGTAGTTCAATCGCTGGTCTACCACTTCAACCAAGTCAATGTGGAAGCTCAGCAAGCGCATTCGGCATCGCTGCTCAACTGGACACGGCAAATCCTCAGCGTCCGTAAAGCACACCTCGCCTTTGGTCTTGGCGGCTATCAAAACGTCGAAGCAAGTTCGGACTCAATTTTGGCCTTCTTGCGGGAACTTCCGGAAGGAAAAGTCGAAGGTGAACTTGCCGAGAGCATGCTGTGCGTCTTTAACCTTTCGCAGCACCCCGTCGCGACCCAAGTTCGATTGCCACAGTACGCCGGCCGCGGCTTACGCGATGTCTTTGGCGGCAAGGTATTTCCCACTATTGGCGACGACGGTCTGCTCACACTGACCTTGGGCAGTCACGACTTCTTTTGGTTGCGATTTCGCTCGGCAAATTCCAATCTTTCTTCACCATTGACCCAACCGATGCCGCTGGTTGCACCAGCGTCTGGGAACCAAGAGAGGTCCATGCCCTAATGGCCAACCCTGCCCCGACGATTCCCGATCTGCTGCGAGACTGGCTGCCTCCCCGGCGTTGGTATCCGGTGAAGAACAGTTCGGTTGAGTCCGGAACATCCGGCGAATCGAACGGGGCAGGACTGTATCGAGTTGGTGGATTTCGACTCACCCCACCCGCGGATGCCAAGAATTCCGGCGTCGGCAGCCTTGAAGTGCACTTAGTCTCAGTGCGGACATCCCCGTCGACCGAGCGCGAAGGCACAGAGCCAGAAGGCACAGTCACTGTTCTGCAAATCCCGTTGCGTTGCCGGACCGAAGCTCTGGCCGGCGCGGAAACCTCATTGATTGGAATTACGCAGCACCCCGAGCTTGGCGAATGTTGGGTTTATGACGGAGTTTACGATCCAGTGTTTCTCGCGGCCTGGCTGGATCTTTTGCATCTACAAAGTACAACCGAAGATGGTGCGCTGAGCTCGTATTCTTCCGCGCAGTTCAGATCCGTCCATGAACTTGGCAAAACAACTCGAATTCGGGTGATCAGTTCGGAGCAGTCAAATAGTTCCGTGGTGATCAACAATCGAGTGTTGCCCTTGATCTTGAAGTTTTTCCGCGTGTTAAACAGCGGTATCAATCCGGATATAGAGGTTGGTCAAGCGCTCACGGAGGCGGGCTGCTTAGACACTCCTGCCTTGCACGGCTGGGTCCAAGGCAGCTGGGATTCTGCGCCACGCACCGGTCAAAGAGTAGTGGGCAGTTTATGTGTGCTGCACGAATTGGTGCCAAAAGCACAGGATGGTTGGGATCTGGCCGTTGCCAGCGCAAAGGCCAGCAGTAACAGCCCGGGCAAGCCGGCCTTTACCGTTGAAGCTGAACAACTTGGCCTGGTCACGGCGCGACTACATGCCACGATGCGTTCGGCTTTGGGGCGCACCTCGCTTCATGCTCAAGCTCGGGGCGAATTTTTGGCTGAGCTCGAAGCTCGGATTCGGTGGGCTTGGTCGCAAGCTGGCCCAGCTGTCGGTCCCTTCCAGCACCTAGTTGGCAAGGTCTTGGACGGTCTAGTAAATGTCGAAGGTCCGTTGGAGTTACAACGAATTCATGGCGACCTCCATCTGGGACAGGTGATTAGAACCTTGGCAGATGGCCAGCCGGCGAAGTGGTTTGTGCTGGATTTTGAAGGCGAGCCACTGCGAGCCGTGGCTGAACGATCCCGACCAGATGTGCCGCTCCGCGACGTCGTCGGACTTTTGCGTTCAATCGATTACGCCTCAGCAACTGCCAATGGCGAACCAGAGAATTCAGCTTGGGCGGAGCAGACTAGTGCCGCATTTATCCGCGGATACGAGTCGTTGGACGCGGACGGCAATCGAATCAGCACTACCTCACCGCTCTTTCTGGCATTGTGCCTAGATAAAGCGTTATACGAGGTGGTTTACGAACTTCGAAACCGCCCGGACTGGCTTCAAGTACCGGTTGCAGCGGTGCGGAGATTATTGAGCTCACTGGAAACCGACGAAGGCGAGACAGCCATGAATTCCGCGAACGCCGCCGAACCGCACCAGCCGATCTCAGTGAGCGAAGAACTGCTCCGGCGAGTCTCAGCAGGAAATTATCATGCGCCACACGAGGTTCTTGGTGTGCACCTCGACGAACAGGGCTGGGTGACAATTCGCACGCTGCGCGACCTGGTCCAAGCTGTTGCGGTAGTGACCAGTTCTGGCACCGTGGAGATGCAGCACGAATATGACGGAATCTGGGTTGCCGTGCTTCAGCCCGAACAGCCCGGCCATGCCCCTGACTACCGGATTTCGGCAAGCTACGCTGATGGAAACGTCGAAACTTTTGATGACCCGTACCGCTTTTTGCCAACACTTGGCGACGTCGACCTTCACCTGATTGGCGAAGGCAGGCACGAGGAATTGTGGGCTGCTCTGGGCTCTCACCCGCGGAGCTATCCTTCGCAACTTGGTGCGGTGAATGGCGTAAGTTTCGCGGTCTGGGCGCCAAACGCCCAAGCCGTGCGCGTGAAAGCGGATTTCAATAACTGGGATGGCCGGGGCTACGCGATGCGATCCTTAGGTTCCTCAGGGGTATGGGAAATTTTCATTCCAGATGCCAAACCGGGTAACAGCTATAAATTCGAAATACTCTCGCGTGCAGGCACTTGGCAAGACAAAGCGGATCCGATGGCATTTGGCACCGAAGTTCCGCCTTTGACGGCGTCAAAAGTCGTCGAATCCAACTACAAGTTCACTGATACCGAGTGGATGGCGCAGCGCAGCAACGTTGATCCGCATAATTCACCGATGAGTGTTTATGAGGTGCATCTGGGTTCTTGGCGGCCGGGGTTGAGCTATCTAGAGCTATCGCGAGAATTGGTCGAATATGCGCAGTGGATGGGATTCACGCACGTCGAGTTCATGCCGGTTGCCGAACATCCCTTTGGCGGCTCCTGGGGCTATCAAGTTACTTCGTATTTTGCCCCAACCTCCCGGTTTGGTGATCCAAAGGAGTTCAAGCACTTAGTTGATGCGCTGCACGGCGCTGGCATTGGCGTCATCGTAGATTGGGTGCCAGCGCACTTCCCCAAAGATGAATGGGCGTTGGCAAAATTCGATGGCGAACCGCTTTATGAACATTCGGACCCGCAGCTGGGCGAGCATCCGGACTGGGGCACTCTGATTTTCGATTTCGGCCGCTCTGAGGTGCGGAACTTCTTGACCGCAAATGCCTTGTTCTGGTTTGAAGAATTCCATGTCGATGGGTTACGTGTGGATGCCGTCGCTTCGATGCTTTACCTTGATTACTCACGTGAAGCCGGTGAATGGAAGCCCAATCGCCTCGGTGGGCGGGAGAATTTAGAGGCAATTTCTTTCCTGCAAGAAGTCAACGCCACCGCGTACAAACGTTCTGGCGGGGTAGTGATGATCGCGGAAGAATCTACTGCATTCCCCGGCGTTACGGCACCAACGGATCAGAACGGTCTAGGGTTCGGTCTGAAATGGAATATGGGTTGGATGCATGATTCTCTTGCCTACATTGCTGAAGATCCGATCAACCGGAAGTGGCATCACGGAACGGCGACCTTTTCTTTGGTCTACGCCTTCACCGAGAATTTCTTGCTACCAATAAGTCACGATGAAGTGGTGCATGGCAAGGGTTCCATGCTGCGAAAGATGCCGGGGGACCGCTGGCAACAACTGGCCAACCTGTGGGCTTTCCTTGCTTGGCAGTGGGCGCATCCGGGCAAACAGCTAATTTTCATGGGCACCGAGTTCGGCCAAGAAGCTGAGTGGAGCGAACAGCACGGACTGGATTGGTGGCTGGCGGACATGGCACCGCAGCGCGGTGTGCAACTTCTGGTGCGCCAGCTCAACGAGGTTTATCGCTTGGCGCCCGCGCGTTGGCAGCAGGACAATTCCCATAGCGGATTTGAATGGATTAACGCGACGGACGCAGATCGCAATGTTATTTCCTTCATTCGTCGGGACCTGCAGGGCAATCCGCTAGTTTGCGTGGTGAATTTCTCCGGAGCTCCGCACCATGACTACCGACTTGGGCTGCCTTCTGCTGGGCAGTGGCGCGAATTGTTGAACACCGATGCTGAAGAGTACGGGGGATCCGGCGTCGGCCGTGTTGAGCCTGCCGCCATTGGGCACGCTGTACTTAGCTCCGAATTTGGCCCCGGCCGAATAACCCCAGGTCATACGTCCGTTTCGGATAGCAAGACGACATTTAGATAGCCAGAAGCGTGGTCATCTGGCTATCTAAATGTCGTCTTGCTATCGCAAACGGTGGGCATTGCGCCGGGTACCGGCTGCAACTACGCGACTAAGGCCTATAACCAAGGTTGGCTTGCCGAACAAGGCCTGCAAATTAGCGCTGCTTTGCCGCCGTTGCCGATGCCAAGTCGCTGAAAAATTCCCGGATGTCTGCCACCAGCTGCGTAGGTTCCTCCAGCGCAGCGAAATGCCCGCCGCTTTCAGTCACATCGGTCCAGCGAACGATGGTGTTGCTTCGTTCGGCTGCGCTTCGAATACCAACGTCGTGCGCAAACTGAATGGCGGCAGTAGGAACCTGCGAATTGGTTTGCTCGGCACCCCAGCCGTTCGCGGAGGCATAGCCAACATAAGCAGCAGATCCGGCAGATCGGGTGAACCAGTACAGCGAGACATTCGCAAGCAACCAGTCCATGCCAAGTACGACGTCGGGCAATGCCTCAGCTGGCTGGGTCCAGGCATGCAGTTTGTCTACTATCCAGGCAAGTTGCCCAACGGGGGAGTCGGTCAAGGCTGAGCCGAGCAAACCGGGGCGCGTGGACTGAATGGCGATGTAGCCGGCTTCACGCTGCATGAACTCGTTAATGCGAGCCATTCGATCTTGGTCTAATGGCGACATCTCGGCAGCGACTTCGCCGGAAGGGAAGCCTAGCGCCCCGTTGACGTGGACGCCGATCACCCGGTCGGGAGCTGCTCGGCCTACTTCCGGAGCGATTGCTGCGCCAAGGTCGCCTCCTTGAACCGCGAATCTCTCATACTCAAGCCGACTCATCAGTTCGAGCCAGGCTGCGGCGATTCGGGAGCTGGGCCACGGTCCGCTAGTAAGTGGCGTGGAAAAGCCGAATCCTGGAATCGAGGGAATCACCACGTGAAACGCATCGCTCGCCTTGCCACCGAAGGCGGTGGGATTGGTGAGTGGGCCGATGAGATCGAGAAATTCTAAAAATGAGCCAGGCCAGCCGTGTGTAAGTAGTAGGGGCGTAGCGCTGGGTTCTTTTGACCTGACATGAACAAAGTGAATGCTTTGGCCGTCAATCTCAGTCAGGAAATTGTTAAAGGAGTTGATCTTAGTTTCCGTGGCCCGCCAGTCATGGGTAGTCCAGGCGCTAACCAGATCACCAAGGTATTTGGTGGGGACGCCGGTCGCCCAGTCATCTCCGGGCAGCGGTGCCGGCAATCGTGTTGCGAGTAATCGACGATTCAAGTCATCGAGTTCTGCCTGATCTACTTTGGCGTTGAAAGGTTCAATGTTGGTCATGGGTTTAGTTTGTCCTCAGCTCCGGCCACTTTCTGTCCTAATGAGAAGATTTCTTCGAGATCGAGCCTTAGCGGCACAAACTCGCAGGCAAAAAGTACCTCAGCGCGCTGAGGCGAGGAGCAATTGGCCAGAATCCTTGATATCTAGGGGATCTTGGTTGGACTAACCAGCTGGGTTTGTCATCACCCGATCCTGGTGGTATAGTTTTATCCCGCGCCAAGTTAACGAAAACAGTCGATAGATTGAACATTCGAAGGGCGCAAAACCTTACGATTTGGAGCTTTTGCAGTTCGCGTCGTGAGCTTGAAACTCAGTCAAAAATCACGGTGAAAACACGGATTTGACACTGAGAATCAGGAAGAGTAGGCTAGAAAATTTTCTCCGGTGGCCAGTAGAATGGCTTCGGAAGCAGTCTGTTGTTTGAGAACTCAATAGTGTGTTTTGTTTTTTGTTGATACCAAAGTTGTTTTGTTTTTTGGTATTTGCTCATGGGTGCCACACCCCGTGTGGTGGCTTGTGGGTTGATGCTGGGAAAGAGTTTTTTTGTAATGAATTTTACGGAGAGTTTGATTCTGGCTCAGGATGAACGCTGGCGGCGTGCTTAACACATGCAAGTCGAACGATGAAGCGGTGCTTGCGCCGTGGATTAGTGGCGAACGGGTGAGTAATACGTGAGTAACCTGCCCTTGACTTCGGGATAAGCCTGGGAAACTGGGTCTAATACTGGATACGACCTATCACCGCATGGTGTGTAGGTGGAAAGTTTTTTGCGGTTTTGGATGGACTCGCGGCCTATCAGCTTGTTGGTGAGGTAATAGCTAACCAAGGCGACGACGGGTAGCCGGCCTGAGAGGGTGACCGGCCACACTGGGACTGAGACACGGCCCAGACTCCTACGGGAGGCAGCAGTGGGGAATATTGCACAATGGGCGAAAGCCTGATGCAGCGACGCCGCGTGAGGGATGACGGCCTTCGGGTTGTAAACCTCTTTCAGTAGGGAACAAGACATCATTTTTGTGGTGTTGAGGGTACTTGCAGAAGAAGCACCGGCTAACTACGTGCCAGCAGCCGCGGTAATACGTAGGGTGCAAGCGTTATCCGGAATTATTGGGCGTAAAGAGCTCGTAGGCGGTTTGTCGCGTCTGCCGTGAAAGTCCGGGGCTCAACTCCGGATCTGCGGTGGGTACGGGCAGACTAGAGTGATGTAGGGGAGACTGGAATTCCTGGTGTAGCGGTGGAATGCGCAGATATCAGGAGGAACACCGATGGCGAAGGCAGGTCTCTGGGCATTAACTGACGCTGAGGAGCGAAAGCATGGGGAGCGAACAGGATTAGATACCCTGGTAGTCCATGCCGTAAACGTTGGGCACTAGGTGTGGGGGACATTCCACGTTCTCCGCGCCGTAGCTAACGCATTAAGTGCCCCGCCTGGGGAGTACGGCCGCAAGGCTAAAACTCAAAGAAATTGACGGGGGCCCGCACAAGCGGCGGAGCATGCGGATTAATTCGATGCAACGCGAAGAACCTTACCAAGGCTTGACATGGATTAGAAAAGTGCAGAAATGTACTCCCCCTTTTGGGTTGGTTCACAGGTGGTGCATGGTTGTCGTCAGCTCGTGTCGTGAGATGTTGGGTTAAGTCCCGCAACGAGCGCAACCCTCGTTCTATGTTGCCAGCACGTTATGGTGGGGACTCATAGGAGACTGCCGGGGTCAACTCGGAGGAAGGTGGGGATGACGTCAAATCATCATGCCCCTTATGTCTTGGGCTTCACGCATGCTACAATGGCCGGTACAAAGGGTTGCGATACTGTGAGGTGGAGCTAATCCCAAAAAGCCGGTCTCAGTTCGGATTGGGGTCTGCAACTCGACCCCATGAAGTCGGAGTCGCTAGTAATCGCAGATCAGCAACGCTGCGGTGAATACGTTCCCGGGCCTTGTACACACCGCCCGTCAAGTCACGAAAGTTGGTAACACCCGAAGCCGGTGGCCTAACCCTTTTGGGAGGGAACCGTCGAAGGTGGGACTGGCGATTGGGACTAAGTCGTAACAAGGTAGCCGTACCGGAAGGTGCGGCTGGATCACCTCCTTTCTAAGGAGCACCAAACACTTGATCAGTTTCCGCATGGTTTCTGGTGTGAGTGTGAGGAGTTAAATCCCATTGCGAGAACATTCGTTTCTCGGTGGGTGCTCAAGGGTGGAATATCAACAAATTTATGCTGAAGTGCTGGTTTTCTGGTGCGGAGGTGTTGTCGCTGGTTCTGTTCTCGGATTGTTGGTTGAGTACGCTGTTTCCTTCGGGGAGTGGTTGGAAAGATTCGATGGTTTGGGAGGTTCTGGTGGGTACAAAACACACTGTTGGGTCCTGAGATAACAGGCGCTCTGCTGATTCTGGTACTGACTTTTGGTTGGTGTTGGAGGTCGGTGGGGTGTGTTTGTTGTTTCTGGTTTCCCTTCTTACTAATCAATCCTTTTCCGTTTGTTCGGTGGGTTGTGTGTGGGAGTGGGTGTTGTTGTTTGAGAACTGTATAGTGGACGCGAGCATCTTAAGAACAAAGCAATTTGTTTAAGAGCAATTTTTTCATCACATCTTTTGGTGTGGTGAGAGTTTTAGCTCTGGTTTTTGTGGTTCAAGTTTTTAAGGGCACACGGTGAATGCCTTGGCATTAGGAGCCGAAGAAGGACGTAGGAATCTGCGATAAGCCTCGGGGAGTTGATAACCGAACACTGATCCGAGGATGTCCGAATGGGGAAACCCCGCTGCCTGTTATGGGTAGTGACCCACATCTGAACACATAGGGTGTGTGGAGGGAACGTGGGGAAGTGAAACATCTCAGTACCCACAGGAAGAGAAAACAATAGTGATTCCGTAAGTAGTGGCGAGCGAACGCGGAACAGGCTAAACCGTTCATGTGTGATACCCGGTAGGGGTTGCATGGTCGGGGTTGTGGGACGTACTGTTCCAGTTCTACCGGACTGGTGAGGTGAGAGTGTGAACATAGGTGAACGGTCTTGAAAGGCCGGCCAGAGAGGGTGTAAGCCCCGTAACTGAAATGTTTACACCGCCTGGGACGTATCCCAAGTAGCACGGGGCCCGAGAAATCCCGTGCGAATCTGTCAGGACCACCTGATAAGCCTAAATACTCCCTAATGACCGATAGCGGACAAGTACCGTGAGGGAAAGGTGAAAAGTACCCCGGGAGGGGAGTGAAATAGTACCTGAAACCGTGTGCTTACAATCCGTCGGAGCAGTCATGTGATTTATCACGAGTAACTGTGACGGCGTGCCTTTTGAAGAATGAGCCTGCGAGTTAGTGCTCAGTGGCGAGGTTAACCCGTGAGGGGCAGCCGTAGCGAAAGCGAGTCTGAATAGGGCGAATGAGTCGCTGGGTCTAGACCCGAAGCGGAGTGATCTACCCATGGCCAGGTTGAAGCGACGGTAAGACGTCGTGGAGGACCGAACCCACTTCAGTTGAAAATGGAGGGGATGAGCTGTGGGTAGGGGTGAAAGGCCAATCAAACTCCGTGATAGCTGGTTCTCCCCGAAATGCATTTAGGTGCAGCGTTGCGTGTTTCTTACTGGAGGTAGAGCTACTGGATGGCCGATGGGCCCTACAAGGTTACTGACGTCAGCCAAACTCCGAATGCCGGTAAGTGAGAGCGCAGCAGTGAGACTGTGGGGGATAAGCTTCATAGTCGAGAGGGAAACAGCCCAGACCACCAACTAAGGTCCCTAAGCGTGTGCTAAGTGGGAAAGGATGTGGGATTGCTTAGACAACCAGGAGGTTGGCTTAGAAGCAGCCACCCTTGAAAGAGTGCGTAATAGCTCACTGGTCAAGTGATTCCGCGCCGACAATGTAGCGGGGCTCAAGTACACCGCCGAAGTTGTGGATTTCATATTATTGGTAAGCCTTCGTGGTTCAGCCGTATGGAGTGGTAGGGGAGCGTCGTGTGGGCAGTGAAGTCGCGGTGTAAACCAGCGGTGGAGCCTACACGAGTGAGAATGCAGGCATGAGTAGCGAAAGACGGGTGAGAAACCCGTCCGCCGAATGATCAAGGGTTCCAGGGTCAAGCTAATCTGCCCTGGGTAAGTCGGGACCTAAGGCGAGGCCGACAGGCGTAGTCGATGGACAACGGGTTGATATTCCCGTACCGGCGAAGAACCGCCCATACTGAGCAGGTGATACTAACCGCCAGAAGCATGATCGATCACCCTTGTGGTGTGAGGTTTTTTGTGGATCGCGGGACCTTATCCTGGGAGGTAAGCGTATTAACAGGTGTGACGCAGGAAGGTAGCTGAGCCGGGCGATGGTTGTCCCGGTCTAAGCAGGTAGGCCGTTCCCTAGGCAAATCCGGGGAACATTAAGGCTGAGACGTGATGGGACCCCCTTACGGGGGAATTCAGTGATCCTATGCTGCCAAGAAAAGCATCGACGCGAGGTTCCAGCCGCCCGTACCCCAAACCGACACAGGTGATCAGGTAGAGAATACTAAGGCGATCGAGAGAATTATGGTTAAGGAACTCGGCAAAATGCCCCCGTAACTTCGGGAGAAGGGGGGCCCCGACCGTGACACACACTTGCTGTGTAGAGCGGGCAAGGGCCGCAGAGACCAGGGGGAAGCGACTGTTTACTAAAAACACAGGTCCGTGCGAAGTCGCAAGACGATGTATACGGACTGACTCCTGCCCGGTGCTGGAAGGTTAAGAGGACCGGTTAGCTCTTCGGAGCGAAGCTGAGAATTTAAGCCCCAGTAAACGGCGGTGGTAACTATAACCATCCTAAGGTAGCGAAATTCCTTGTCGGGTAAGTTCCGACCTGCACGAATGGAGTAACGACTTCCCCGCTGTCTCAACCATAAACTCGGCGAAATTGCACTACGAGTAAAGATGCTCGTTACGCGCAGCAGGACGGAAAGACCCCGAGACCTTTACTATAGTTTGGTATTGGTGTTCTAAGTGGTTTGTGTAGGATAGGTGGGAGACTTTGAAGCCCGGACGCCAGTTCGGGTGGAGTCATCGTTGAAATACCACTCTGGCCACTTGGGACTCCTAACTTCGGCCCGTAATCCGGGTCAGGGACAGTGCCTGATGGGTAGTTTAACTGGGGCGGTTGCCTCCTAAAGAGTAACGGAGGCGCCCAAAGGTTCCCTCAGCCTGGTTGGCAATCAGGTGTCGAGTGTAAGTGCACAAGGGAGCTTGACTGTGAGAGCGACAGCTCGAGCAGGGACGAAAGTCGGGACTAGTGATCCGGCGGTACATTGTGGAATGGCCGTCGCTCAACGGATAAAAGGTACCTCGGGGATAACAGGCTGATCTTGCCCAAGAGTCCATATCGACGGCATGGTTTGGCACCTCGATGTCGGCTCGTCGCATCCTGGGGCTGGAGTAGGTCCCAAGGGTTGGGCTGTTCGCCCATTAAAGCGGTACGCGAGCTGGGTTTAGAACGTCGTGAGACAGTTCGGTCCCTATCCGCTGCGCGCGCAGGAAATTTGAGAAGAGCTGTCCTTAGTACGAGAGGACCGGGACGGACGAACCTCTGGTGTGTCAGTTGTACTGCCAAGTGCATCGCTGATTAGCTACGTTCGGAAGGGATAACCGCTGAAAGCATCTAAGCGGGAAGCCCACTTCAAGATGAGATTTCCATACACTTTATGTGTGAGAGGCCCCCAGCCAGACCACTGGGTTGATAGGCCGGACGTGGAAGCAAGGACTAACGACTTGTGAAGCTGACCGGTACTAATAGGCCAACAACTTACAACCACACCTCACCGATAAACCCACCCTTCAAAAGGGGTTTATCACCAAAGGTAAGTGTAAAAACCTGCATGCACGCGTCCACTCTACGGTTCCCAACCAACAAACCCACACCTAAAAAGGGTAGCAACGGTTCGTTGACACGGAAACCACATAACTACATACACGCAACACCAAACACTTCACACCACCACACCCCACAACAGGGTGCGGACCGGTAAAAAAGAGTTACGGCGGCCATAGCGTGGGGGAAACGCCCGGACCCATCTCGAACCCGGAAGCTAAGACCCACAGCGCCCATGGTACTGCACTCGCGAGGGTGTGGGAGAGTAGGACACCGCCGGACAACCAGTAAGAATAAAGGTCCCACAACGACGTGGGACCTTTATTAATTTAACAAGCTTTTTGTGACTTCAGTGACCAACCCAACAAAGCATGAGGCTGATCTTATGGAAAGACTTTTCTCACACACAACCGAGAACCGGGGCAGTTCGCTTTCCTCGCTGTAGTGCCGATTCTGTTTATCCTGGCGGCAACGGTGGCGAATCGACATCTTCGGCGACTCACGCCTTGGGTAATTGTGGTAGCCATTGCCTACGCGGTGCCACTCGGCGTCTGGTTGCTGCGCCCAGACCCGGCGTCTGGCTTGTCAAAAGACATTCATCCGGCGTTAGCGGGTGTCTTGATCGCTGCCGCGCTGGGCTACGCTGCCGCGGGCCACTTCATCAGACGACGGAAATTGGTCATTGTCTGGAGTTCGAATAGTCGATAGTGTCAGGCCATGTCTGAACTAGCCGATGCGGTGGATTCCGTTGCCAGCGAGAGCAGCTTTTCTGGCGTAGTTCACGTCTCGCATGGTGCAAACGTAGAATTCTCTGCTGCCTACGGATTCGCCGAGCGGGCCCATTCGATACCAAATATGCTGTCTGAATCGCCCCGGTGTGTCCGGAGACTTTCTTGTTTGAGAGGATCAGGACATGGCAGGGAAAACTACGACACGGTATCCGCAGGAGTTGAAGGATCATACGGTGCGCATGGTGGCGGAGATGGAGGGTGCATCTTCGGAGTGGGCGGCGATGCAAAAAGTTGCCCAGCTTTTGGGTGTGGGTGTGCCGGAAACGGTGCGTAAATGGGTCCGGCAAGCCGAGATCGATGTTGGTACTAGAACTGGAACAACGAGCACGGAATCGGCCGAGCTGAAACGGTTACGGCGTGAGAACGCTGAGCTGAAACGGGCGAACGCGATCCTTCGGAGTGCTTCAGCTTTTTTCGCGGTCGAACTCGACCGCCACAACACTGATCGTGAAATACATCAAGGACCATGCCGGTCACCGCGAGAATAATGGATTGCGGTGGGGTGTCGAGTCGATCTGCCAGGTGCTTACTGGGACGGGGTGAAGACCACCCCGTCCACGTACTACGAATGGGTGGATAAAACACGATCTCACCGAGAACAACGTGATGAGGTGCTCAAGCCCGTGATCCAGAAGGTGTATGCCGCTAATTACGGGGTTTACGGCACCAGGAAAGTCTGGTTGGCGATGAACCGTGAAGGTGTGCCGGTGGCCAGGTGCACGGTAGAACGGCTCATGGGGTTACTTGGCATACAGGGTGTGGTCCGTGGCAAGGTCAAACGCACCACGATCAAAGACTCGAAGGCGGCCCGAGCGAAGGACTTGGTCCGCCGTGATTTCACACCAACGGCACCGGATCGGCTATGGGTAGATGATTTCACCTATGTTTCGACCTGGTCCGGGTGGGTCTATGTTGCCTTCGTGATCGATGCCTACTCTCGGAGGATCCTGGGCTGGTCAGCGAGTGCTTCTATGAACACCGTGCTAGTGCTCAACGCAGTTAATCAGGCAATCTGGAGTCGTGAACGGGCCGGGGCTGAGATTTCCGGGGTGATTCATCATCACGATGCCGGGGCTCAATACGCCTCCTTGGCCTTCACCGAACGCCTGGCCCAGGCCGGTATCCGCCCCTCGATCGGTTCTGTGGGTGATAGTTACGACAACGCCTTGGCGGAAACCATCAACGGGCTTTATAAGACCGAGCTGATCAAACCCGGCAAGCCCTGGCGGACTCTAGAAGAAGTCGAAATCGGCACCGCTGAATGGGCCGATTGGTACAACCACCGAAGGCTCTACCAGTACTGCGGAGACATCCCACCAGTAGAGCTAGAAAACCACTACTACAATCACTACCAGAGCACGGCAGCCGCCGACAGGCTCATCGTCTGAGAAACCCTCCGGACACACCGGGGCGATTCAGATTACCAGATTTGGCATTGCAAGTGGCACAAAAGGGCTGACTGCCTTAGCGGTCGCTTCACTGATCGATGAAGGCTTGCTGGACTTTGACGCGAAGGCGCGAACCTTCCTCCGCACCGATCTGCCCCTTATCGATGAGGATGTCACGATCAGACAGCTGCTCGCGCATCGTTCCGGCATCGGTGATTATTTCGCAGAAGCTTCCAACCATCCAATAACTGACTATGTCTTGCCGATTGCGGTCAACCGGTTGTTGAATACCGAGGACTTTTTGTTGGTCCTTGGTGGGTTTCCGCAATCCCACAGGCCAGGGGAGAAGTTTGAATATTGCAATAGTTGGTTCGTGGTTCTTGCCCTGATCGCTGAACGGATCGCTGGAGCGCCTTTCTCAGATCTGGTCTCGGAGCGGGTGTGTAAACCTGCGGGTATGAGTGCTACAGAGTTCTTGCGATCTGATGCCCTTCCAGGTGATGCCGCCATCGGCTATTTTTCGTCGAATGCCAATGATCTGCAAAGCAATGTCTTTAATCTTCCGCTTCGCGGTACCGGTGACGGAGGAATCTATTCAACGGCGGCGGATTTTGCAGCCTTCTGGCCCGCGCTATTTGCTGGCCAAATTGCGCCCGAGCCCTTGGCCGAGGATTTGGTTCGTCCGCAAAGCTCCTTGGCCTCCCCGCCGCTGGAATATGGCCTTGGCTTTTGGCGCCGGCCCGCAGACGGCGTCGTGATGCTGGAAGGCTACGACGCCGGCGTCTCATTTAGAAGTTGGCACCAGCGCGAGACTGCCCCGGACCGTCACGGTACTTTCGAATACTTCGGAGGGAGTATTGCCGGTAGCGAAGGTCATCGCCGCACTTAGCTGATTTAGTGAACCAGCTCCTCCCACACACCATTGCTAGTTAACCTGTCCGATAGATGAAATCAGATAGCATTGGCGAAGATTGAGTCGAGCAGATTTGATTGGAGAAGCCTGGGAGGCATCGATCGTGATAGCGCTGCTGCTTGCCTCAGTTTTAGCCCTGCTGTTGAGCTTGTTCCTCGCACCGCTTTTCGCGCGATTACTAGTGAAGAGGAACTACGGCCAGTTCATCCGTGAGTATGGACCGGAATCGCACCATACTAAACGTGGAACCCCGAATATGGGTGGTGTAGTAATTATTGGATCAGTGGTGGTCGCTTACCTCGCCACCCATAGCATCACGATGATATTCGGGGCTTCGACAGGACCTTCGCCCTCAGGGCTGTTATTGCTGATGGTTACTGTCGGTATGGGGGGTGGGGTTCCTTGATGACTATACTTAAAGATATCTAAAGAACGAAGTCTTGGTCTTAATGCGCGCGCGAAGATCATTGGTCAAACAGCAGTCGGTGTATTGTTCGCCGTTCTTGCGCTTAATTTTCCGGACGAAAATGGGAGAACTCCCGCCTCCACCGCGATCTCTTTTTTCGAGATACCCCAGCCAACTTAGCTTTTGCGGGCCCACTGATCGGCGTCATTTTATTTGCCATTTGGGCCAGTTTAATCATCACGTCAACCTCCAACAGTGTTAACGTGACGGATGGCCTCGACGGTTTAGCGACGGGTGCTTCGATTGTTGTCTTCGGTGCGTACACGTTGATAAGTATTTGGCAGTTCAACCGAGGTTGTGCCATGCCGGGCGTCTCGGACACCCTTTGTTATGGGGTGCGCGATCCTTTGGACCTTGCGCTGATTGCTGGAGCGTTCTGTGGTTCCCTCGTTGGATTCCTATGGTGGAATGCGTACCCCGCGAAAATCATCATGGGCGATACGGGCTCTCTTGCGCTCGGCGGTGCGATGGCAAGCTTCGCAATCCTTTCGCACACGGAAATTCTGCTGGTCATTTTGGCTGGCTTGTTTGTCATCGTCACGCTATCCGTCGTTATCCAAGTCGGGTACTTTAAGATTTCCGGCGGAAAACGGGTGTTCAAGATGACCCCGTTGCACCACCATTTCGAGTTAAAAGGTTGGAAAGAAAACACTATTGTGATCCGTTTTTGGATACTTTTCGGGACTTTTTGCCGCCTTCGGACTCGGAATTTTCTACGCTGAGTGGGGCTCGCTTCTTTAGTTGATTCGACTAATACCGCCGTCGGCTAGTGATCTTCAAAGCAAGCTACGTCATCTTCTGCTTCGAGGTACCGGTGACGGCAGCTTCAATTAGGCGCTGAAAGTGTTTCCAGACTGCCCGAACGGTCACTGTACTTTCGAATACTTCGGAGGGAGTGTGGTTGGTAGCGAAGGTCATCGCCGCACTAGGATGAATTCATGTCTGAATTTCGACGCCATGTTGCAGCAACTTCGATCAGCGCTTCCGGCTTCTTGCCTGAGTACAGCGGCCGAGGACTTACAAGATCATTCGGTAGACCAAGGTCCGGTCGTTGATTTTCAACTACCGCTTGCTGTGGTCTGGGCTGAATCTGTTGAGCAGGTGCAAATGGTAGTACGTCTGGCGGCAGAGCATCGTGTCCCGCTGGTTACTCGGGGCGCTGGCACAGGGGTCTCTGGCGGTGCTCACGCTTCGACTGGATCAGTGGTGCTTAGCGTGGTTCGGATGAACCGGATCCTGGAAATCCACCCAGAAGATGAGATAGCCATCGTGGAACCAGGCGTGATTAATGCCGATCTCAATGCCGCCGTGGAGCCTTTCGGCCTGATGTAAGCGCCCGATCCGGCGAGCTATCGAATGTCTACTCTCGGCGGTAACGTCGCAACGAACGCCGGCGGGCTTCGTTGCGCAAAGTATGGCGTTACCCGAGACTCGGTGCTAGCGCTTGAAGTGGTGCTCGCCGACGGCAGCCTGATCCATACTGGGCACCGGACCTTTAAAGGGGCAGCTGGCTATGACCTCGCTAGCTTGTTCGTCGGTTCAGAGGGCACGCTAGGCGTCGTAGTGGGCATTACGGTTCGGCTGAAGTATTTATCGGTGCAGAGCCAAACCTTGGCGGTATTTTTCGAAGACTTCACCACCGCGGCGGCGGGTGTCCTTGCTGTGGGACGGCTTCGGGTTCAACCCGCAATTATGGAGCTCCTTGATGGTGCGTCTATGGAAGACATCGACGCCAGGCAGCAGTCCACGCTGCGAAGCCGGGGCGGAGCGCTATTGCTTATTCAGACTGACGGCTTCGGTGCCGATGCAGAGTCAGCAGCGATAATTGCCGCGATGAAGCCGCTGGGTGGTCGGGTTTACGCGGAGGATCCCAGCGAAGCGCAAAGGCTGCTGGATTTGCGTCGACATTCCCGAGGAATGGATGCCGATCTTGACACCAGAGTAGGCGAGGACGTCGCTGTGCCGAGGTCGCGATTGGTCGATTATGTCGCTGCAACCGAAGAGCTGGCACAGCGCAACAACGTCAACGTCCGGGTAGTTGCCCATGCGGGTGATGGGAATTTACATCCAACTTTTTGGATTGAGCGCAGCACGCAAGATGGCATTAAACGACTCAACCAGGCGCTCGACGAGTCAGTGGAACTTGCCTTGGCTATGGGTGGCACCATCACCGGAGAACACGGAATTGGCCAGTTCAAATTGCATTGGCTGGGACTCGAAATAAAGCCCGAGGTTCGGTCTTTGCAGCACCAAATCAAAGCGTTGTTTGACCCGCTGGGAATTCTCAATCCCGGTAAAGCCGTGTAGCATAAGGGAAATTTGAATCACGTCGCCTTGATGCGGCGTGTCGGATGCCGATGATGGGGGTCGCGGCGGTATACGGGAGTTCGGCAATCAGTTAAAAACATCAATTAGACGGCTACTTTTCTGCATCGTGCTCGGCTGCTTTGCGCTGCTTGGCGTTGCCGGAATGGCTCGGGAGCAAAGCCCCACGCCGCCGCCAGTTCAGTCTAGTTCGCCACCACTAGAGCAAGATCAGAGCCCTTCCAGCAAGCCGACCGCGGTTAAGAGTGACACTGGTGCCCCGTCAAAAACTCCCACACCGGCATCTGTTGCAGAGCAGATCGTCCCCGTACAGCAACCGGAGAAGCGATATCCGGATCCGACGGTTCCGATCACCCAGCCAGAGCTGACGGTGCCAGCTACTGAGCTCGAGCCCAGCCCAAGCGAGTCTGCTACCACCGAGTCCAGCACTGCTACCAGCTCCAGCCCGACGTCGGCCTCGCCCTCGAGCCCGGTCCGCACTAACAGCGCCAGCCCAAGCACTGCAGTTCCAGCTAATGCGAGCAGCTCGGACAGTGGCCCCGGCATGCTCACAGTGTTTTTGGTCCTCGCCGCAGTGGTAGTGATCGCGGGTGGCGCAATTGCGATATTCGCGCTTAATCGACCGCGATCAACTCACCGCTAGCAAAAGCTTAGGTCTAAGGCTCCTCAGGTGCGTCGTCCATGCCGCCGCCTTCAAGGATTTTCATCGTCTGAGTATCTGCGGTGATGATCAGAGCCGCTTCATCACGACGATGCCGCAAGACGCCGTCAATATACTGCTGGACCGCCTCTGCGAGCGGCACATTGCGATCCTGTTTTTCCGACATGTACCAGCGATGTTCTAGCACCTCGTGCACTACTTCTGCTGGCTCCAACTTGCCGCCGAGCTCACGCGGAATTGAGCGCACAATCGGCTCGAATACATGGCTCACCCAAGAGTGCGCGCTGATCTCTTCATCAAGGTCCGGGTTGTTATCCGCACGATAAGAATCCATATCATTGAGGCGACGAATTCGGGCACCAACTCGCCACCTTTCGCCGAGCTCGAAAGACTCTTTCTCGGTTAGCTCGGCCCAGAGCCGGCGGTAAGCATCCATGATTAGCTCGCTAGTGGCGACGGCGTCGACTTCGCTATCGATCAGGCCGCCTTCAAGGAGGTCCATCAGCTCACCGGCGATATTTACTCGAGCTATCTCTAAATCGTATTCGCGCTTTCCGCTGGACAGGTCTGGGTAAAGCTCGCCAGTCTCGGCATCTACCAAGTACGCCGCAAAAGCGCCCGCGTCGCGGCGGAACAACGTATTGGATAGCGATACGTCGCCCCAGTAGAAGCCGATCAGGTGCAAGCGAACTAATAGCAGTCCTTGTGCGTCTATTAGACGAGTCAGGGTGTCTCTGCGCAGCATCTGGGAGAAGAGGGCACGGTAAGGTAGCGAGAACTTCAAATGCCGGGTGACCAGCACTGGATCGAGCGGATCGCCATTGATTGTGGTTCGACCAGTAATCACTGCTACTGGCTCCACGCAAGGAACGTCTAGGCGGCGCAGCTTGCGCAGCATGTGATATTCGTGCCTGGCGACGTGTTCGCTGGTCTCTTTGACCGCGATAACGGAGCCGCCCAAATGCGCAAACCGCACCACGTGTCGAGAAATGCCTCGGGGAGAGCGGCAAGGTTCTCATTGGGTCAGTCTTCCAACCGAATATGCCAAGGCAAGTCTAAAAGTTCGGGATCAGAAGCTGCCGCTGTGATGTTGAGCGAGCCAAGAACCGAAGCTGGTGGCGTAGTTTGTTGGCCGGCGTCGCGGGGAAGTTTCCCGAGTTGGTCGAAGTCCGTCGGTTCGTCGCGCCACTGTGCGCCGGTCGAGGGATCGTTGGAAGCAGGCATACGCCAATTCTCTCGTTAAAGCCAGAGGCTCCGCACCCCCACCCTGCTCTAGAGCAATCGGGGAGCACGGAGCCTCTGGGCTGATGTTTTTGTTAGTCGCCTAAGCGCAAGCCGGAGGTGCTGTCGAATAGGTGGACGTGACCCTGTTCGGGGCGAACGTGGATGGTGTCGCCCTTCAGCGGTGGGCGGCGGCCGTCAACGCGGGCAACCATGTCGTAGTCCTTGCCATCTAAGGTGGTGTGTCCATAGATGTAGGCGTCGGCGCCGAGCTCTTCGACGACGTCGACCTCAACCGGCAAGCCTTCGCCATTGGGGTCGGTCTCAAGATCTTCTGGCCGCACGCCAAGCGTGACCGTGTTTCCAGCAGCTGCTTCAAGAACATCGCGCGGAACCGGGTAAACCACGCCACCGAACTTCACGCCGCCGTCAACAACCGGCAGTTCGAGCAAGTTCATTGCTGGTGAGCCGATGAAGCCAGCTACGAAGACGTTCTTTGGCGTGTCATACAAATTGCGCGGGGTGTCTACTTGCTGCAGTACGCCATCCTTAAGCACCGCAACACGATCACCCATGGTCATGGCCTCAACCTGGTCGTGCGTTACGTACACCGTGGTGACACCGAGACGACGAGTTAGCGAGGCGATCTGGGTACGGGTCTGCACGCGCAATTTGGCGTCCAAGTTAGATAGCGGCTCATCCATCAGGAATACCTGGGGGTTACGCACAATGGCGCGGCCCATCGCGACGCGCTGGCGCTGACCGCCGGAAAGCGCTTTCGGCTTGCGATCGAGGTAAGCCTCGAGGTCAAGCAATTTAGCAGCCTCTAGTACGCGCTTGGCTCGCTCATCCTTGTGTACGCCGGCAATCTTGAGTGCGAAGCCCATATTCTCAGCCACGCTCATGTGCGGGTAGAGCGCGTAGTTTTGGAAAACCATCGCGATGTCTCGGTCTTTCGGCGGCACATCGGTGACATCCCGATCGCCGATCAAGATTCGGCCAGCATTGACGTCTTCAAGACCTGCGAGCATGCGCAGCGAGGTAGATTTTCCGCAACCGGAGGGGCCGACCAAAACGAGAAATTCGCCATCAGCGATTTCAATATTGAGCTTGTCGACAGCTGGCTTATCAGTGCCCGGGTACAAACGCGTAGCGTTGTCAAAAGTAACTGTTGCCACAGTTCAGAGTCCCTTCATCGGCAGGTACGTGCCGAACGATCCGTAGTGAAAGTGAGTTATTCAATTGTCGATGTGCCGAGCATCACAGTCCGGCAATCACTTCTACTATTCCACACGCGTCAAGAGCAAAGCGTCACAATCGTGCGCGGAGCGCTTCTGAACGCAATTGAAAGACAGTTTGGAGTAGCGCGGCAGTCTCTTGTACCGAGGAGATTCGAAATTTGGCGGCTGACTCGCCGGGGCCTACTTTGACGCCGACGTCGGCCCCGCGCAAGACTCGAAATCCGTTCTCATCAGTGCGATCATCGCCAGCAAATATCACGCCTGTGGCCGAGCTAACTTCGCGGAGCAGCTCGATACCTTGACCCTTGTCGACTTTGAGCACTGCCGCTTCGAGCACCCGTTTGCCTTCATGTAGGTGCAGTCCCAGAGGGCGTAAAGCCGTGATGGCTTCGCGCACTGCAGAGCGGGCGGTGCCGTCTTCCGCTTGCCTGGTGTGTAGCACCGATCCGGCAGGTTTAGTTTCGACCGTGGTGCCGGGATATTTGGCGCTGACCATGTTGAGTACCGCAATAGTTTCTTGAACGAGTTTGGCTTGGCTGTCATCCAGCCGTAGCGGTTCAGCGTCCGGACCAAACCAAGTTTCGGCGCCATGGCTGCCGATGAGCAAGGTATTGCCGGCCGGCTGTGCCACCGATCGCAGCGAATCTAATGCCCTACCAGAAATAAATGCGGTGGTCGTTTGTGTAAGTGTGGCAAGAGCGGAGAAGGCGACGGCGCTTTCTGGGCTGGCGCGGGCATCCTCAGCCCGAGGCACTAAAGGTGCCATGGTGCCGTCAAAATCCATTGCGATGAGTAGCGTTTCAGTTTGGCAAAGCTCGTGGAGAGCCAGCTTGAGTTCGGCGCTAATGGGCGAAAGGGTCAAAGCCCTGACCTCAGTTTGTCCAAGAACTCCTGAGACCATCGCTCAACGTCATGGTCCAGAATCTGCCGCCGCATGAGACGCATCCGTCGCCCGGCTTCTGACCGGCTGAGGTTGATCGCCGTCATAATCGAGTCTTTGAGCCCGTCAATATCATGCGGATTAATCAGGATCGCTTGCCGCAATTGATCGGCGGCTCCGGTGAATTCGCTTAGGACGAGCGCTCCGGTGTTGTCTGTTCGGGTTGCGACATACTCTTTGGCCACCAAATTCATGCCATCACGTAATGCAGTGACTAGCATGACGTCGGCAGCGAGATAGAGCGCAACCATCTCCGGCAGTGGATAGCTGTGGTGGAGGTAGCGCACTGCCGTATTTTGAATTGTGTCATAGGTGCCGTTGATTCTGCCGACGGCGCCCTCAACATCCTCGCGAAGCAAGCGATAGCTTTCTACCCGCTCGCGACTGGGACTGGCGACTTGAATAAGGGTGGCGTCTTCCACCGTGAGTCGACCGTCGGCGAGAAGTTCACCAAACGCTTTAAGTCGATGTTGGATTCCTTTGGTGTAATCCAGTCGATCCACGCCCAGCAGAATCGTCTTAGGATTACCCAAATCACGTCGGATTTGCGCCGCACGTTCCTGGACTTCGAGTTTCGCCGCCAGCGCGGAGATTTGTGCCATATCGATGGAGATGGGAAAGGCTTCGGCCCTGGCGGTATGTTCACCAACCTGTACCTGATTTTGACGCACGGTGGCGTTCACGAAGCGTCGAACACAGCGTAAGAAGTTGCTAGCGTCGTTATTGCGCTGAAACCCGATCAGGTCAGCGCCAAGCAGACCTTCAAGAATGGTCCGGCGCCAGGGAAGTTGTGCATAAATCTCCAGCGGTGGAAAGGGAATATGGTTGAAAAAACCTATTCTCAAATCCGGGCGGAGTTCGCGAAGGTACTTCGGCACCAGCTGGAGCTGGTAGTCCTGAACCCAGACGGTGGCGCCGGGAGCAGCTGAATGGGCAACCATGTCCGCGAACCGCTGGTTGACGGTCCGATATGACTCCCACCAAGTACGGTGAAATTCCGGTGGTGCAATGACGTCGTGGTAGAGCGGCCATAGCGTGGCGTTGGCGAAGCCTTCGTAATAAAGCTCAATTTCCTCGTGGCTCAATTCCACCGGAATCAAATGCATTCCGTCATGGGCGAAGGCCTCAAGTTCTTCACCCGCTGCACCATGCCAGCCCACCCAGGCGCCATCGGACTTCGCCATAATCGGTACGAGCGCAGTAACTAGCCCGCCCGGTGAGCGGCGCCAATCATCACTACCGTCTTCAGTTTGTATCCGGTCTACTGGCAATCTATTCGAAACGACAATGAAGTCGAATTCGCCGCCTTTTTTGACCTTGTTCTTTGCTTTGTTGCTGATCGGTTTGGTTCGTTCCGTCGCTGGCACTGGTTGCTCCCTGCGCTGTTTGTCCCACCGCTAGCTTAGCTACCGAGGCGGCGAAGTGCTTCAAGATGAAGTAATCCTTGGCCAGTTCGGTGCGAATCGGGCGGGAAGATATGCTTCTTCAGGCTGGGTGGCTCCTGTGGGTTTGCCGAATCCCAGCTTCCGATGAAGCATGGATTCGGCACTTCCTCTAAAATAGAGAAGTTGACAATTCACGGTAATAAGCCGCGCATAGACACGAGGAACGATGAGTCCAGAGAATCACCCGAAGATAAGCAAGGCTGAGCGAACTGCGGCTGCGCGTGAACAAGCACGATTGATCCGCGAAGCTGAAGCTAAAAAGCAGAAGCGCAATAGCTGGTTGATTCGTGGCGGCGTTCTGGTGGCCGCTATCGCTGTGATCGCGGTTGTGGCGCTAATTGTGGTAACCACAATGCGAAACAATGCACCAATTCCCAGCAGCGGCGCCGTGCCAGCGAACATGAACACCTATGGCGGATTCAGTGTTGGCAAAGACCTGAAGCCAATCGCGCCGACCAACTCGGCCAGCACCGTTGATGCTGATTCAGTCTCACCGAAGCCGACGCCGCAGGTAACGCCCACTCCGGAGCTCGGCAATGTGGGTATTGCTGCCGCGGCCTCAGGCCAGCCAGTAAGCGTAGTAATCTATCTCGATTTCCTTTGCCTGTTCTGCAAGACCTTTGAGACGAGCAACGGTGATGCGCTCAAGCAGCTAGCCAAGGACGGAAAGATCAGCCTTGAATACCGTCCAACGGGGTTGCTTGATCAAAACAGCACCACGAACTACTCTTCACGAGCGGCTGCTGCTTCGGCTGCGGTAGCAAACACTGCGCCGGATAAGTACCTTGATTTCTTCGCGAAACTGTATGAGAATCAACCCGCTGAAGGCGGCGCTGGCCTGAGTAACGATCAGCTCAAGCAGTACGCCAAAGATCTGGGCGTAAACATTGATACGGCGGTGGAGGATAAAACTTACCGTCCGTACGTGAGTTATGCGACGGCTCTTTCGCTTGCCAAGGGTGGCGTGACTGGTACGCCAACCGCTTACATCGATGGTCAAGTCTTCAAGTCTCAGACGCAAGATTTCTCTGATTTCAAGACCACGCTGCAGACCGCCATCGACGCCAAGAAGTAAAGACCGCAAGCGCAGTACGCAAATCGTTGGGGGAACGATGGAAGACCAGAACACACCGAAAATGTCTCAAGGCGGAGCGGACGGCTGCGGCGCGCGAGCAGGCGCGGCTGGTCCGTGAAGCCGAGGTCAGACGGCGTAAACGCAATGGTTGGTTGATTCGTGGCGGTGTTCTTGTCGCGAGTGTTGCGGTGCTTGCTGTTGTGGCGCTGATTGTTCTGACCACAATGCGAAATAACGCGCCGATCGCTGATCGAGGACCAGTGCCGGCCAGCAGCAATGCCTTTGGCGGCATGGTTTTCGCTAAAGATAATGCCTTGGTGAAACCTACCTCGGCACTCACCGAGGTGGACAAGAACGCGTTACCTGCGGCGCCGACGTCGAAACCAACGGCCGCAATTGACCCAGATAAGATCGGCATCGCAGCTGCTCCGGTGGGGCAGCCCATCCAAGTCGTGGCGTATGTCGATTTCATCTGCGAATACTGCAAGGCGTTCGAGTCAGCGAATGCCTCTGTGCTGAAGAAGTTCCAGGATCAGGGCAACATCACCTTGGAGTACCGGCCCGCTGGTTTGCTCGACGGTGCCTCGACGACGAATTACTCCTCACGCTCGGCGGCGGCCGCTGCTTGTGTTGCCGATTCTGCGCCAGAGAAGTATTTCGATTTCTTCACCTCGCTTTACAAGAATCAGCCGGCCGAAAGCGGGCCCGGCCTGAGCAACGATCAACTTAAGAAATACGCCAAGGATGTGGGAGCCGACATTGGCTCCTGCTTAGATGCTGGAACGTATCGCCCCTTGGTGCAATACATGACTAGCCAGGCCTTAGCGCACGGCATTTCATCGACTCCGACGGTGTTTGTAGACGGAAAACCTTACAACTCCAAAGTCCAGGGGTTTGCCGATTTTGAGCCGTTTGTGCAGAGTGTGATTGACGCTAAGAAGTAGCCGATTCCTTAACTTCATGCGAGCTGGGCTAAGATTGGTGCGGCGGTTTCAGTAGTGGCCGCACACCCGCCTCCTTAGCTCAGCTGGCCAGAGCACCTGTCTTGTAAACAGGGGGTCACCGGTTCGAATCCGGTAGGAGGCTCAGTAAAAATCCCCGCTGTTCCAGGCCCTAGTGGCCCGAAACAGCGGGGATTTTGTTGTCTCCAGTGAAACTTTCCCGGCTCCGAAAAAATTCATCGACCAGCATAAAAAATGGTCCCGCACCCGGGGAAGGGTGCGGGACCGATCCGCATCAACGCTCGTCGCCAGGGACATTGTCAATAGCCGGGGTCAGAATGTCTATCCCAGTTTATCCCATTTGTTGTATAAATTGAAGACTCGCCGGTGTTGTTAGCGGTTTGAATTTCGCTTGAGCCAGCCAAAGGCTGCCGTTGCGAGGAATAATATAACGCCGACCACGGCGAGCCAGAAAAGCCCTTTGATGAGGAAGCCTAGGACAACCAGGCCAATCCAGACGACCAAGATGATAAGAATGATTTGCAACATTGCAATAGTTTATCGGGTTCGGGTTCGGGTTCGGGCTGGTCTCGATCAGAAAAATCGTCAGCAGCCTATTCACGGGCGTCGAAGCAGAATACTCTGGCAGAGTTAGTAATTATTGGGTAACGCGATGGTTGTTCAGGAGAATAGTGGACGGTATTAATCCGAGCGAATGGCGTCCTCAGCCTCAGGCGAGATTGGAGTCGGTTCCTAAAAAATCTCCGACGCCGTGGCTAGTGCTCGGTGGGATGGTTTTAGTATCTGCTTTGGGCTTTGGCCGGGGTTTTGCTGGTTTCTTGCTGATCCTTGCGATTCTGACTTTTGTGCTCGCGCTTGGTGCCTTTATCGCCGGAAGCGGCCGCTGGATCTGGCTCGCGAATAGAGCGCAGGCGGGTTTTGCTGCAGGCGGCGCATTGCTCGTGCTGATCATTTCCCTCACTGTTGCCGCAATCACGGTGCCCTCTGCGCATGAAGCAGCAGCGTTACCTCCAGCCAGCGTCTCATCATCAAGCTCCACAAGCTCAACCTCACCGCCAGCAAGTTCTGCTCGTCCGTCAACAACGCCGTCTGCCGCAATAACCTCCGCCGAGCCGGTTCCGCTAGTTCAGCCGCCAGTTACTCCGGCGCCGGCTATCCAACCGCCGGTGCAGCCAGTCCCCGTCCAACCTGTGCCGCCGCCGGTTCAGCAACCTGTGCCGCAACAGCCAGCTAGCGTCTATTACCCGAATTGTGACACGGCCAGAGCAGCGGGGGTTGCACCGTTACATCGAGGAGATGCGGGTTATCGTCCCGAACTCGATCGTGACAACGACGGCATCGCCTGCGAGCCGAAACCCAAGGGCAAAAAGTAGCGAGTATCGGTCTCAGCTGGGATTGATCTCGGCCAGGCTTCTGTTTGCAGTTTTAGGTCCAAAGAGCACGATTGAAGAGCAAGCGATCAGCAACGCTGCGGCGACAATTGAAAATGCTGCCGGCGGTCCCCAATTATCCAGCACCGGCAACAAGACAAAAGGCAAAGCGGCAGTGCTGAGCCGAGAGACTGAATACCCCCAGCCGACGGCCGTGACACGAGCCTCGGTGGGAAATATTTCGGCTTGATAGATGTGGTAAACGTTTGAGAACACGTTGTTTGCTAACACGATCAGGAAGCCAAAGGCGATGATCAGTGTTGAGCTCGGGCCCAGCGCGAAACCTAGGCCCGATAATGCCATCGCTGCCATTGAACCTATGAGCAGAACTCGGCGACTGAACGCTTGAATAAGCGGTGTGGAAATCAAAGACCCGGTGGGGTAACCCAATAACGCCAGCGCAGTGAACAGCAACGAATTTTGCGTAGTCTCGCCATGACTGAGTAAGACCAAGGTGGAAAGCACGCTGAAGCCGTAGTAACCGAATGTTTGGAAGAGGTGAAAGGTGGAAAGCATCGCCAAGCGCTTGGCATACATCGGCTTGCGAAGTTGCTGCCAGCGGGCAGAAAGCGAACCCTTCTTCGCGGCCGAGGACACTACGCGATGATCGATGCGAATCGGATCGACGCGGACTTCTGCACCCTCTGCAAATGCTGTCAAAGCAATCTTGGCTTCATCCCAGCGTCCCATTGCGGCCAACCAGCGTGGCGATTCGATCAGGCTGCCTTTGACAAAAAGTGCGAGTAGCCCGCCAAGGCCGCCTAGAACCAATAGCCAGCGCCAGCCGTTGTCGCCTAGGTTCTGCGGACTTGTAAGTCCTAGAGCCAAGAACCCTACGAAGGGGACTGCAAGAAACGAAATCGTATAGGCCCAACTTGCCAGCCAGCCCCGGTGTAATTTCGGCAGGATCTCCTGTAGGTATGAATCAGCAACCGGATACGGTGCCCCCAGGCCGATGCCAGCGATGGCTCGAATGACTACCAAGATCCAAAAAGAGGGCGAAAGGCTGCGACGATCGACCAAATCGAGTACCAAAGCAGGTTAAAAATAAAAGCCTTTTTGCGTCCGATCCGGTCGGCAATTCCGCCAATCACGGCAGATCCTACGAACATGCCGATAAAAGTCCCGGCAAGAAGCGCGCTCAGTTCCGCTTTTTCGCTAATGATGAAGCTTGTCTTCATGCATTGGCTGATTGTGCTGCTCAAGAAAATGCCATAAAGATCGAAAAACAAACCAATCCCGATGGCAATGACGACGCGCCAGTGCGTCCGCCCTACGGGCATCCGTTCAAGCTGCTCTTCGATGGTGCTTCCTTGAAGAGCGGAATCATGGGCAAAGTTCGACTCTGAATTTGCCAATTATCACTCCATTCAAACAATCGCTGCGGGCAAGTGAAGCGATCTTCGAAATCCAGATTGCTATTACCTTGTCCGTCACGCGTCGGTTCCGCAGAAAAATCTACCCGCTCCTGGACGATTGAGCTCCATCTGAGTGAATTATCTTCATAACTGTTTTTCGCATCGTCTTGGCTGAATATCACTATTAAGTGGCAAGTTACCTCCTATCCGCCGCGAGTAATTTCTCATAAAATTGACCAGTGACTTTGCCACTAATCTCAGAATCCGCGGCGGAAGCCACTGCCCAATCACCTGTACCTGCCCGGGTAAAGGCAACGAAGTCAACGGCGGGAAGAGCGCTGCGTAGCTATCTTCGGCCACGCTGGAAAGGCATTGCTGGTGCCGCCGGGCTTTTCAGCGGACACCAGCTGGGCGAAGCCATGGTGCCGGTATTGATCGGCCTGGTGGTAGACCACGCGATTCGGGTCGGTGCCGGTTCTGATCTTCTGGCTGGCCGTCGTCGGGCTGGTATTCCTTTTCCTTTCACTGAGTTATCGGTTCGGTGCCCGGCGCAGCATCATCAATAAGCAAGGCATCGCGCACGATCTTCGGATCCAATTACTAAGCCGCGAACTTCAAGGCAAGAACCGCGGCACTCATAAGACCGCGGGTGAGTTGCTCAGTATTGCTAGCTCGGACACTCATCGGGTTGGTGATTTTGCTGGCACGGTGTCTTTTGGCATGGCCGCAATAGCAATTATTGTCTTTGCAGCCTGGCGGTTGTTCACTACTTCATGGTTGCTCGCGTTGGTGGTGTTGCTCGGGGCGCCACTGCTGCTGGCTCTGGTGAGTCTGCTGTCCCGAAAGTTCGAGGGCCACAGCGCGCAAGAGCAAGAAGCAGCTGCGGTAACAGCCTCGCTAGCTACCGATTATCTTAAAGGTCTGCGCACGCTTAAAGCGCTGGGAGCGGTGCAAAACGCGTCAGTGCGCTATCAAGATCAGTCCCAAATAGCCAAATCATATGCGGTTCGAGCTGCGGGCAGTCTTTCAGTCCTTAGCGGCCTCACCGTTTTCATCAACGGGATATATCTTGCCGCGATCGCTTTGATCGGCGGGAACCTGGCTATTGCCGGACAGATGAGCATCGGTGACTTGGTTGCCGGGCTGGGACTGGCCCAGTTACTTCTTGGGCCGTTGCAGGCATTATCGAGCACCGGAAGTCTGGCTGGGCAAGCACGAGCCTCGGCAGCGAGGATCAGTGCGGTGCTCGATGCGAAAGTGCCCGCACAGCCCCAGCGCGGAGCGAAACAGCGACACCATAGTAGCGAGATCATTGGCTTGGTCGGCGTATCTGTGGCAACGCCAACGGCATCAACGGACTTTGTCGAGTCACTTCGGCACGAATTCGGTTCGGCAATTCTCATTGACGCGCATCACACCGTGTTGTTCAACGGCACGCTGAGGCAGAACGTTGCCCTTGCAGCTGGCGCGAAAGACCACGTGGCAGCCGCTATTGCCGCTGCTGCGCTCGCCGATGTCATCGAGTCGCTTCCTGAAGGTTTGGACTCTGGGATAGGCGACGACGGTCAATGGCTCTCTGGCGGCCAGCGACAGCGAGTTGACTTGGCTCGTGCGCTCGCAGCGAACCCCGAAATATTAGTTTTGCAGGACCCAACCTCAGCCGTCGATTCAGTGACCGAAGCGGATATAGCGCAGGGAATTAAGACCATGCGTTCGGGGCAGACCACAGTACTCATGACAGATAGTCCCGCATTATTGGCGGTATGTGACCGGGTGATTCGACTATGAGCGAGCTACAGCAAGTCAACGGCGTTATGGCCCAATCAGACCTGCTTCCGCGGGCTTCGGCGCGCAGCGCTTTTGGTGAATTGCTTCGCTGAGCTAGACCTTGGACGGGCAGCGGCATAGTTGCCGGCGGGGCGCTGTTATTCGCTTCAGCCTCGGCGCTTGCGGTACCACTCGGAGTCGGTTTGATTGTCGACGTCGTCACCGGTGTGAGACCGAAAGAATATTTCTTCTGGGCAATCGCCGCCTTAGTTCTCGCCGCCGCACTGGGCGGAGTCTGTACCTGGCTCGGTGGGAAATTCATGGCGAAATTCAGTGAAAACGCGCTGGCGCAGCTTCGCCAGAAAGTGTTGGCGCATGCGCTCAGAATTCCGCTGGGTCGAATTGAGAAGGCCGGCGCCGGTGATTTGATTTCCCGGGTCAGCACCGACGTCGAGCGGGTATCGATCGCTGCCCAAGGCGGACTGGCACAGTTTGTCTCCGCGGGGCTATCGATTACTTTGACGGCGCTGGGACTTGCCACCTTGGATTATCGATTCGCACTAGCTGGTCTGTGTGCGGTGCCAATTCAAGCGTGGACGCTATGGCGATACTTGCGTAAGTCTGCGCCGATCTATACCGAGCAACGCCTCGCCGAAGGTGAGCGTGCCCAAGAAATTGTGCAAAGCCACCACGGCCGCAGCACCATTGAAACCTTTGGGGTGGTGGCGCAGTTCATGTCGCGAGTGTCGGCAAGCTCGCAGCGCACCGTCAGCTTGGAGCGCTCGGCGACGCGAGTTCTCACGATCTTCTTTGGCAGGCTTAACTTTGCCGAACTCATTGGTCTCGGAGCGATTCTGGCAACTGGTTTCTTCCTTGTCAGTAGCAATCAGGTGAGCCTTGGAGCTCGCGCGGCGGCAGCGTTGTTCTTTTCGCAGCTCTTCAACCCGATCAACGTTGTGCTTGGCCTGTTCGACGTCGTCCAGCAAGCCGGTTCCGCGTTGACTAGGTTGGTAGGGGTCCTGCAGGTAGCTGTGCCCACTCAGCCAGGTTTAGCAGCGAACTCAACGGATCCGTCCGCAGCCGCGACAATTTCGGTTCAACAGCTGACCGTGAGTGACCGGGCCGGGCATCCGGTGCTACATCAAGTAAGCCTTGAAGTGGCAGCTGGCGAGCATGTTGCGATCGTTGGCAGCAGCGGCGCGGGCAAAAGCACCTTGGGCTCGGCCATCAACGGAGATCGCGAAACGGATTCTGGCAGGATTCTGCTGCGCGGCATTCCGCTGGCAAATCTGGGTGAGGCGCAATTGCGGCTTTCAGTCGCCTCCGTCAGTCAAAAGACGTATGTTTTTTCGGGCACATTGGCAGATGATTTGCGATTAGCTAAGCCCACGGCAACTGACGCGGACTTGTTAGGCGCCCTGCAAACGGTTGGTGCGCAAGATTGGGTGTTGGCACTGCCAGAAGGTCTAGCGACGAGCGTAGGGTCGGGCGGGCGGCAGCTCAATGCCGCCCAAGAACAGCAACTTGCGCTGCCTCGCTTAGCGCTGGTTGGCCCTGGTGTGGTTATTTTGGATGAAGCCACAGCCGAAGATACCGCAAACTCACGCGACCTAGAACGGGCTGCAGCCAAGGTGATTCAAGGTAAGACGGCAATTCTCATTGCCCATCGATTATCGCAAGCCGCTACTGCGGATCGGGTGGTGATGATGTCTGAGGGGCGGATCGTTGAGGTGGGTACGCACGAGGAGCTGTTGGCCGCTGGCGGCAGGTACTGCACCTTGTGGCATGCCTGGGCGGCATCTACTCAGGAATCGGCGTAGCCTAATGGCATGAACAGCCAAGAGATCCACGAACACATTTCAACTCTCGTAGAGCGCGAGCAAGAGCTGCGCCGTGTTGCACCTTCTGAGGGTGAGTCCACCGAGCGGGCTTCCGAATTGAAGAGCATTGAAGTTCAACTAGATCAGTGCTGGGATTTATTACGTCAACGCCGGGCCCGGATCGATGCGGGCGAAAACCCCAACGAGGCAAGCCTACGTTCGGTCTCAGGAGTAGAGGGCTACCGGCAGTAGATTCCTGCTGCGAGCAAAAGTGCATCGGCCTACAAGAATCCGACGTTTACGTATTGCAAATTATTTATCGAGATTTTCTGCAGCGGAACGCACTAACGATTCATCGGTGATGAAGTAACGATTCGGATCGCCTTGGTCGGCTGAGCCCAAGGCAACAGCCGACGCCGGTACTGACGGACCGCTGATTTTGGCGGATAGATGCACTGCATCTATCCGTGCGCGGCCAATCAATACCGGTATATCTTCGGGCCGAACACCGCCGCCAGCCATGATTTCAACCTCCGTATTCAGCGATTTCATTTGTTTCAGCACAGCAAGCCCATCAATTGCTCGATGCGCCTGGCCCGAGCTGAGCACGCGATGCACGTTCAAACCAGCAAGCGTTTTCAGAGCAGCTATCGGATCAGCCACATGATCGATGGCCCGGTGAAAAGTAATGACGGTGTCTGCGGATTGATCGAGAACCGCAGCGATGAGCCTGCTGGTTGCGGGTACGTCGATCGTCCCATCTCGCCGCAAAGCCCCCAGCACTACGCCAGCAACGCCTTGGCGGGCAAGCATCCGCGCCTCGCGCTCGGCGGTTGCGAGCTCGGATTCGTCATAGTGGAAGTCGCCGGGCCGGGGCCGGAGCGAAACGTTTACCGGCAGCGTTCCGGCTTCCATGCAGGCGTCCACTAATCCGGCTGAAGGAGTCAGCCCGCCGAGCTCTAGCCCACTGCACAATTCAACCCGATTCGCTCCTCCTGCCTGCGCAGCTGCGGCACCGGACGCGGAGGCAATGGCGATTTCGAGCTGTACTGCTCGGATTGGTTGCACAGGGACCTGCGCCGTCATTGAATAGAAACCGCTTGGATTGACATGGTGCATTGAACATCTGGATTGATGTCAGTTGCTATGTGGCGCCTTATTGTGTTGGCAACGCGGGAAATGACTTCCGGTGTTCGGCGATCAACACTCACGCCGACCCGAGCAATAATTCGTAGGCCATCATTCTTTTTTCCACGGCAACGGTTCGTACTGGCGGTGCGTCTTTACCACTGACAAAGGCAACTAATTGATCGGCGGCCGAGCTGAGCACGCTTTGTGGTGGGTACAGCTCAGTAATGCCGTCTACGCCCGGGACAACTTCATTGAGGGCGTCAATCAGTGCTGTCGAGCTGGGTAGAGGCTGTTCCTCGTTCACTGATCACCATCCTCATCCATCTGCTGAATATCGACTATTGCAATGTCGATTCCACTAATCACGAATTGCGTGTGCATTTCCAAAGCAGTTCGAACCTTTTTGCGCAGTTGACCAGCTAAGCCCTGTAGCGGCTGTCCCCAAAGTGCAGTGACCCGGATATCTACCCTAATCTCTGCGTTCGGATCGGTCACATCGCCTTCAAGTCTGCAGCGACCAATCATTGCGTTTTCAAGCTGATCTCCGGCTGCGCGAATCAAAGAGATTATCGCGCCTTCAGTCTGGCTCAGTTCATCAGATTCTTCGGATTCAACAGTAGGCGGCGCTTCAAGCGGGATTTCCCGGCCAGAACGCGCGTCCAAAGCGATATTGCTAAAGATGGATCCAAGCCAGTCGGTGTCGGCGTCCGAGCGCTCCGTTGAATCGAAGTCGACGAGTTCGGAGGTTAGCGAATTAAGCTGTTCCAACGCTCGGAGCGCATTTTGGCACTCAGCACAGGAATCGATGTACGGATTGGCCGGACTTTTGCCAGCCGCTAAATAGTCGCTGAGTTCATCGAGGGAGTGGCCGCAACTGAGGATATCGGTTGTTTTGCTCATCGCCATTCCTCCATTTCCTTCATTAGGGTAGCTCTTGCTCGGGCCAATTGCCCGCGGACCGCCGTCGTGCTCATGCTGAGCTGATCGGCTATTTCTTCGTAGCTGTTCTCACCAATTTCCCGTAGCGTCCAACATCGTCGTTGCGCTTCGGGAAGCCGCCCCAAGGCTTCGGACAGTGCGCTCATTTGAGAACCAGCTAGTGCTTTACGTTCTGGTGACTCAGCCGCCGACGCTGCAACGTCGGCGTCGTCCAGATCGGTATTGTCCTTCCGTTTACGGATCAGATCAATACTTTTATGGCTGACTATGCGCATCAACCAGCTTTTGACCTTTGCCGGTTCGGCCAAGGTATCCAATGTTTTCCAAACGACGACGAGTGCTTCCTGGACTACGTCCTCGGCTTCCGCATTCGAATTCAGCAGGCGAGAGGCATAGGACCGCATCAATATTGCGTAGCGACGAGCCAGTGTTTCAAAGGCAGGTACGTCTCCATCTAGCGCCCGTTCGACCAAAAAGCGTCACTCGCCGTGCTGATCTTCGGCACAATTCTCGCTTTCATCTGGTTTTCGCCCACCTTACCCTTTCCGATAGCCCCCGATAACTAACCAAGACAATGGGCTGGTGTTGGTGTCTTTCACAACACCACCCCATTGCGCAAAGGACTAGTCCTTCTTCTTGAAGCCGTCCAACAACTTCTCGCCTGCCGCTTTGAGGTTCGCGCCAGCGTCTGCTGCGAAGTCTTTGACGTTCTCAACAGCATCCTTGGCGCCAGCTTCAGCCTGATCAGCTTTGCCTTCTGCCTTGAGCTCGTTGTTGTCAGTAACGTTTCCTACAGCTTCTTTGGCGTTTCCGGCCAAGTCCTGCAGTTTGTTTTCTGCTTTATCTTCGATTCCCATTGTTTTCTCCTTATTATTTGAGGTTGATCGGACCTATTGAACCCGATGCTGGGGCGACCATCCGGTACGAACACCGGTACTGATCGAAATCAAAAGGGGCATTTTCTTGCCGAGCAAACTGTCCAAGCCATTGGCTAGGAACTCCACCGAATCAGCAAGCTCTCGAGGCGAAGCACCTTTACGTGCTTGGATCGACACCTTCAACCCGGAGGGATCTGCTTTCTTGCGAGTCTTCCACGCGCTCACTGAGGTACTGAGTACCCATGGATCGTTAGCAAGTGCGTCCTTCAAACTGCTAGCTGCAATATCGTTATGTAGTGTCAGATTACCTTCGGATCCGGTCTGGCGGTCCAAAATTCCGGTCCGACCGCCGCCTTGCGAGCCAATCCAAGAAATAAGCAGGATGACTAGGATCAGCGTTGTGGCAAGTAGTGCGATCCAGATCCAGCTCAATTCTAGTCCAGCTAGCTGGATTTGGGTGGCTTGGAGCTGATCAGAGATGAAGGTTCCCGCAGTTTTAGTCCAATCGAGCCAGAGCTCTTTGGCTTTTGGTAAGATCCCAGTCAGCAGCGTGGCGATGCCTGCGGCGATCAGCACGATGGCGATCAAAAAGATTATGGTGCGGTTGAGTCCGCGACGGGTGGCGTTCATGCTCCAACAGCTCCTTGTGGATTGATAGTCACCTTGGCCGTGAAGCTCTTTGCCAATTTCCAGGACGCAATTTCGGCATCGAGCTGCGTTTGTACAGCTTCGCTATTGACCGGAACCCCTGAGGTCGGTCGAATATCCATCGTGGCTTTGCGGCCATGGACTGAGGCGAATACTTGCTGCGGTTGCACGCTTGCCGCGGTGCTTGCAGTTCGGGCCAAGGCCTCAGCAACAACCGAGTCGTCAACTACTACAGCGGCGCGATCACTTTCAAATACTCGACGAGCTTTGCGGCCACTACCTGAGGCAATGATCAATACGAGTAGCCCGATGATTGCTAAGCCTGCGCCTGCGGCGATCAAACCGGCAGGTAGCGTTTGATTGGGTAGCTCCGCTACCCAGCTCGCGATGACATCTGGACTAGCCAACAAAGCGTTCCGATTCAGTAGCTGAAAGACAATCTCAGTGCCTTGCCACAGCAGAACCAGTATCAAAACAATCGCAAAGATCACCGAGCTGGTGGCTCTTGAGCGATGAGTTTCGCGGCGAACAATTCGACGGGTCGAGGGGGCTGGTGTGTTCAAAATCGTTGAATTCGCTGATTGAGCGCTCATTGGATTGCAGCCTTCCCTTCGATAATCGTGCTAGTTAGATCGATGTCGATGCGGCTGACCAAAGATCCGGTCAACTCTTCTGCCCGACTACCCAGTTCCCGTCGAGCAATTTCGGTCCGGCGGGAAATGTCGCCGCCACCGACGTTGAGGATCGAGGCGTCTTTGGCGATTGCGGCCAAAGAGGGTACCGCGATCGGCACACTGACCGCGACGGCGAGCTTGCCGGCGTCGTCAGTGGCATTGGCTTTCACCTGATAGGTCTTGAGGCCAAAAGCATCAGCCGCAACCGCCGCCAGCACCCGATTCAGTGCCGTCCGGGTGATCCGGGTGAAGCCGGCTTGACTTGCTCGGGACGTGTCGGCGGCCGGGCTCATGAGGAGGTCCACTTGCCCGTGAGTGCGTCGATTACGCCGAGAAAATCAAGTTTTCCTTCAGCTGCGCGGCCGAGGATTGCGCCAAATGCCATGAAGATCAGCATCAAGATGAATCCCCAAAAGCCCCAAGCAAGAGCTGCTGCTAGGAAGGCGCCTACTGCGATTCCAGTTACTGTGCTGCTCATTCGACTCGGCTCCCTGAAGTGATGTTCTTCGCGGTTTCGGTGTTCTTTGGCTCTTCCTTGGTCTGGGAATCGTCCTTGTGGTCGGAAGCGATATGAATGTCGCTGACCGTAATGTTTACTTCGACGACATCTAGGCCAACGAGCTTCTCAACTGCTGAGTAAACTGCTGAACGAACCTCGTCGGCGACGGCCTTAAGCGGCTTCGGGTACTCGACCACCATGGTGATATCTACGGCTACCTGCTTTTCGCCAACTTCAACCGAGATGCCTTGGGTGAGGTCGGTATTTCCGACGGCGTCGCGGATTGCGCCGATAGCGCGGGCTGCGCCGCCGCCCAGAGCGTAAACGCCAGAGACTTCGCGGGTAGCAATGCCGACAACTTTGGCAACTACCGAATCTTCAATGGTGGTCTTGCCTGCATTGTCGTTACCATTTTGGCTGACAACGTTCTTAGCGTCTTTGGCTTCGTGTTGGGCGGCTGGCTTTACCGAGGTGGGTTGAGTGCTCATGTCGTTCTCCTTCGTGATGTTCGCTTGCTTTCATGAGTAAGTCGTTAGCGGCTCATGAAATGTCACGCAAAAGATTTTGTGAACTGCATCACATGTCGAAATGACCTTTCGCGATGGTTCCTGTGTGGTTCGTTCAGCAGCTCTCGATAGACTGGTGCAGCACCAAGAAATATCCTGCAACAGGGTGAAAGCGAGGGGTAGGTGCAAGCTGGCGGCAGCCAAAAAGGCAATCAAGACGGCCGTGAGCCGCGCCCGGTATCCAAACCTATTCCGGCTGTCGAACAGTCGAGGCAAAACCTGGCGGCTAAACGAGGGCTACGTCGACTTGTCCGCGGCGAGGCGCCGCCTACTGCACCGATGAGCATCGTTGATCGACTTGCCGGTAGCCCCTATGCAAACCCGATGATTCAGGTTGGTGGCGTTGACAACTCCGCCCGCCGTGCCATTGATTTCAGCCTGCTGCTTGCCGAAACGATGTTTCGCTTTGGCGCTGGAGCGCTCGAAGTAGAGACAAGCATTATTGCGGTTACCGCAGCTTTTGGGCTAAGGAATGTTGAAGTTGACATCACCAACCAGTCCATCAACATCAATCACGCACCAAAAAAATACCCCGCCGATTACTTTGCTCCGAGTAGTTAGGTCATGGACCAATAACTTTGCTGGCCTAGCCGGAGTCTATCAACTAGTCACCGAGATCGTTTCCGGTGAAGTCACGCGCGAGCAGGCCGACCAGCGTCTGAAAGGGATTCTGCATCAGCCCAAGCCATATCCGCGCTGGATGGTGACCCTGGCTAGTGGAGTCTTCGCGGCATGCGTCGTCGGCGTTATCGGTGGTGGCATCTGGGCCGCCTTAATTGCGCTCGGCTCATCATTGCTGGTGAGTCTGTTGAATCGAAAACTTTCCCGTTGGCGCGTGCCAGACTTCTTCGCCACCGCAACAAGTTCCTTTCTCATTACCGCGATTGCTTTGGCCTTTGCTGTCTTCCATGCGCCAATTTCGCCCGGAGCAATTGTTACCGGCGGCATTTTGTTGCTCTTGCCTTCTGGCCGGCTGGTTTCAGCAGTCCAAGACGCGATTAACGGCTTTCCAGTTACCGCAGCTGGACGATTTCTTTCCGTGTTCCTTACCTTTGGCGCAATTGTCTCGGGAATCGCGGTGGCTTCAGTTTTTGGCGCGCTGTTTACCGATCAACGGCAGAATCTTTTACAGAGCTCGGATTTAGTGCCGCCGCCGTTAGCTCTGATCCTGATTCTGGTCTTGTTCGCCACGGTATTGATTGGGATAGCAGAACAGGCCCTAGCTAAGTTGTTGCTTCCTACCGCGGTTACCGGGCTGATCGGCTACTTAGTCTTGTATTTCAGCATGCAGCATGCAGCATGCAGCATGCAGCTTGTCATAGGTCCACGATTGGCGCCAGCAATCGCTGCCGTTGCGGTCGGCATCGTGGCGCGACTAATCGCGTTACGGCTTGGTGCGCCGCAACTAGTAGTTGCCGTGCCTTCGATTTTGTTCTTGCTCACCGGGCTGTCTATGTTCCGGGCGATGTTTGCTCTGACCGTTGCCACTGAGTCTTCGCTTGACGGTGTGGTGGGGCTCTTCAACGCATTAGTTGTCATTTTGGGCGTTGCCGCTGGCATGGTCCTTGGCGACAATTCGGCAAGGCCACTTAAGCGCGGCAACGTTTCAGCCGAAGCTAGGCGAAACCGTCGGCGCTAGGTAGGTTATTTGAGCAGCTTCGACATCCGGCGATCTGCCAATAGCTTTCCGCCGGTCTGGCAACGTGGACAGTATTGAAGGGTTCGGTCAGCGAAGGCAACTTCTCGCACCGTGTCACCACATTCCGGACAGTCTTGGCCGGTGCGGGCATGCACACGCATTCCTGATCGTTTGGTGTCTTTAAGGTCGGATGCAGGTCTTCCGCTCGCGGCCTCCACTGCTTCACGGAGAATTGACTTTATTGACTGATAAAGCGCTGCCATCTGGTCCTCAGTGAGCGAATTGCTGGCCGCGAAAGGCGACAACCGTGCTAAGTGCAATATCTCATCGCTATAAGCGTTGCCAATGCCCGCGATCATTTTCTGATCTCGCAGTACGTCTTTGATCTGAGCCCGTTTGGGCGCCAAGATCGCTTTCAGCACCTCAAGGGTGAACTCATCGGATAAGGGATCCGGGCCCAGGGTGATGATCCCCGGGACTTCGTCTTGGCTACGAACCAGATAGATTGCCAAACTTTTGCGGGTGCCGGCTTCCGTCAAATCAATCTTTGCATCGTTAAATATCATCCGCGCCGTGATGTAGCCGCCCGGTTTGACGGGAGCTGGCTTCTCACCGGCCGACTTTGCCGCATACTTCAACCAACCCGCTTTAGCGAGATGGAAAATCAAATGTATTCCACTAGGATCCGAAGCCGATGCGCCAAACTCGATATCGACAAATTTGCCGTGCCTACGCACTGATTCGACTGCCCGTCGCAGTATTTCTTCGGGTTGGACGCCGGCAGTTTTAAGCGCGGTAAATGAAGCGATTTGCAACGATTCGAGCAGCTGGCCACGAAGCACACTGCTCAGATAAGTACTCAGCCCTACAAGTTCTGGTAATTCCGGCATGTGACCATTCTGCCGCGAAGGGCCGACAAAATCTCTAGCCTTTAGATCTTCCCGATGGGTTCCTTCTTCTCAGCTTGGAACCGATCTTCACTGCGGCCACAGGCCCAATAACCGGAAATCGATACTTGGTTACGTTCCAAACCACGTTGTTTAAAGAGCACATCACGCAAAGCCTTAACGTATTCGCGCTCGCCGTGCACGAAGGCGTGCACTGTGCCTTCTGGCCATACGGACGTCGAAACGGCTTCGATAAGTTTCGAACTAGTACCGGCGGCGGCGCCGTCGCGCAGGATCCACTGGACTTCGAGGCCGGATGGTGCTGAGACTTTTTGCACATCCGCTTGACTGCCTACTTCGATGAAGGCGAGTCCTTGCGCGGACTCTGGAAGTGACTCAATTCCGGCCGCGATCGCCGGCAACGCCGACTCGTCACCTGCGAAAAGGTGCCAATCAGCTTCGGGATTCGGCGCGTAGCCGCCCCCGGGGCCGGAGATGATGAGCCGATCACCTGGTTGTGCGGTTGCTGCCAACGGCCCGGCAAGACCTTCGTCGCCGTGCACAACAAAATCGATCGCAAGCTGTGCTTGCTCCTGGTCCACCCAGCGAATCGTGTAGGTTCTGGTGACTGGCCATTGCTCTCGTGGGAGCGACTCACGTAGTGCAAATACATCTACCGGTTCGGGGTACTCAACGCCAGCTTGCAAGAAATGGATCTTGACGTACTGATCAGTGCTGAGATTCGGTTGAAAATCAGCGAAGCCGGCGCCGCCCGCGATCACCCGCACCATGTGCTCACTGAGCTTTTCGGTGCGGATTACGGTCAAATTGGTTTGCGGGCGAGGCTTGGCAGCTGGCGCAACAGTCATAATGGCTCCTTAGGTTTGCCTAAGTAGCCTAACGCACTTGCCAATCGATCGGCGTCGAACCTTGTTTAGCGAGTAGTTCATTCACTCGGCTGAAAGGCCGAGACCCAAAGAAGCCTCGAGAGGCGGAAAGCGGGCTGGGGTGCGATGAGGCTACGGTTGGCGCTCCTTCAAGCAGTGGTGTCAGGTTCCGGGCGTCATTGCCCCACAGCAGCGCAACTAGCGGTTGATGGCTGCCGTCGGCGGTTCGTCTGGCAACTATTGCTTTGATAGCTTCTTCGGTGATTTCTTCCCAGCCTTTTTTGCGGTGCGAAGCGGGCGTGCCGGGCCGCACACTGAGTACCCGATTCAGCAGCAGCAAGCCCTGGCCAGCCCAGCTACTGAGATCACCATGTTCAGCCGGGGCGATGCCAAGGTCTTCGCGTAGTTCTTTGTAGATGTTGCTCAAACTGCGGGGGATGGGGCGAACGTCACGTTCGACGGCGAAGGAGAGGCCAATTGGGTGGCCGAACGTCGGGTACGGGTCTTGTCCTACGACGAGCACTTTGACCTCGGCCAGCGACTGTTCGAACGCACGCAGTACATTCTTTGGTGCGGGCAAGAAACCTGGGCCGCCATCGTTCTTCTGTGCAGTTTCTAATTCACTACGGAGGAATTCCCCCATCGCCTTGAGCTGTGCCTCAACTGGGGCCAAGGCGATCGCCCAGTCCGGGCTAAGGCTGCTTAACGGGTCGGAGGCGAGAATTTTGAGGGCTTCGCGATTACTGAGGTTCAACGGCACAAAATTCATTGTTCCAGATTCGTTGTTCCCGGCGCGATCCCTCAGCGGTAGCGTCACGACCATGAGTGCGGAATTGGAACTCGGTGATTTCATTGCCAAGTTCACACCGGAAATGCAGAATTTTATTCGAAGTTGCCGGGCAAAAATGCAGAACCGATTCCCGGACGCGGTTCAACTGGTTTATGATAACTACAACTTTCTCGTGATCGCCTTTGGGCCAACGTCGAAAGCATCCGAGGCAATTTTCTCACTCGCCAGCTACGCTCGCGGGGTGAATCTTTGTTTTGGCCAGCGAGCGTCGGAGCTACCCGATCCCACCTCAATCCTGCGTGGAAGTGGCTCGCAAACTCACACAGTAGCTTTGATATCAGCCAATGATCTTGACCGCGAGGATGTCTCAGCGCTCATTTGTGCGGCTCTGAACCTCGCGTCAAAGCCGATGGCGGCTTCCGAAGGGGCGGAATTGTGCATCAAATCAATCTCAGCCAAGCAGTGTCCGCGCCGCTGACCCGATGGAATTTTGAGCATGGCGTACCTGACCGAATGACAACCATGTGATTCGCCACTATCATGGAACAAGAGCAATGTGCTGGACAAAGGAGATAGGGGAGTGTCGTGGCTGAAGCGATGTCGCTCACGCTTGAAGAACTCAACGCCGGCATTCACCCTGGAGAAACTGCTTTGGCCGAACGTGACCAGCAGATTCTGGCGCTAGAGCGTCATTGGTGGAAGTACGCTGGCGCCAAAGAGCAAGCAGTTCGCGAGCTCTTCGACTTGTCCTCAACGCACTACTATCAGATCCTCAACGCATTGATCGATACCGAGGACGCGCTTGCTTATGACCCCATGCTGGTCAAGAGATTGCGTAGACTACGTACAACGCGCCAACGCGCCAGGACGGCACGCCGCCTGGGAAACTGACGGTTCAGTAGTGACCGTCGATGACGGCCATAGCACCGAAGGACGCCCCACGTAGATGAGCAATTACCCGCGCGATGAATTCGATAACATCCCGGAATCCTCCTCGAGGCAGGGCGTGCACCGCACCGCAATGGCTGCGCCGCGCCGCAGTCTCTGGCCGATCCTCGTGTTTGCCGTTGTGGCCTTAGTCGTTGGCGGCGTCGCGTTTTTTGCGATCTCCAGGCTGCCTGGAAGTCCGGCAGATGCTCAGGGTGGCGACAAGTCCAGTAGCGCTTCAGCAAGCTCGCAGACGTCGTCGTCACCAAGCTCTGCAGCGCCGACTACGCCACCGGCTACGGCGTCGAGCACTCCTCCAACTTCTACCCCGCCGCCTCCGCCGCCCGTTGACAAAACTCAACCAGTCAACGTTTATAACGCCACTTTGACTGCCGGGCTCGGCGCCAGAGTAAGTCAGCAAGTTCGAAACGATGGCTGGACTGTGGGGGCTACGACGAATTGGCAGGGCCCGGCCCAGCCGAGCTCGGTCATTTTCTACAACGGCGCCGCGCAGAAGCCGAATGCTGATGAACTTGGCAAGTTGCTAGGCATCACTCGCTTGGTGGACACGGCAGATCTCGGCATCCCCCTAGCGGTAGTTCTTGGTCCTGGCGCTCAGTAATTCGGGTCACGTCTGCATAACGTTCTGCTGAATTAACGGGATGAAGCCGCCAGAGAAGAGTGATCTTCGTTACAGTGGTGAGCCAAGGTCCGTACAACGTCGTGCGGACCCGTTCCAGAGCGAATTACAGTGAAAAACGAACAAAGGAAACACCATGGCGCAAGGAACCGTTAAGTGGTTCAACGCTGAAAAGGGCTTCGGCTTCATCACGGTTGACGGCGATGGGGGCGACGTCTTCGTGCATTGGGCTGCAATCGAAATGGACGGCTACCGTTCTCTCGAAGAAGGCCAGCGAGTCGAGTTCGATATCGGTCAAGGCCAAAAGGGCGCGCAGGCGGAAAAGGTCCGCGGAGCCTAAACCACCAGTTTGACTGGTTGTGCAGAGGGGGGGGTCACCAATTGGTGGACCCCCCTCTGTCTTGGCGATGAAATTCGCGCTGGCCTCAGGCGGCTAGTGGTATACCTTTGGCATCCGTGCGGAAGTTATCGGAACTAACCAGGATGAGAATTCCTTCGATAATGCCCCAGATCACGGAAACGAAGGATAGGAAGCCCAGCGACAACACGGTGATGACTAATTGCGCTACCGCTTTGCCGGTGTAGCCAAGATAGAAATTGTGCACACCGAAGGCGCCTAGAAAGATGCCCAGTAGCCCGGCAAGTGCTTTGCTTTTGGCCGGGGGCCCGCATAACCGGGTGTTGGTTGCCCGAGATTGGGTGATGCACCGTCTTCGACCTTATCGCTCGGGCTGAATTGGTTTTGGCTCATGAAAATCACTCCTTCTTCTCAACAACATTCCGCCGGAGAAATCTAGCTTCCGCAACGGATCCTGCGTTTCCTAAAACGCTAGTGAAGAAGCGGCGCCAACTCTAGGAATTCCGGTGTAAATGGGGGATATATCGGGGAATTCCCTGAGTGCTTCGGCCAGGTTGGCATTTCGCGGTAAGCCAAAGGCAGACCGTGGTGGGCCCCTCTGCTTGCACTCTCACCCTTCGAGTGCTAATTATTGAGTTAGCACTCTCCCGTTCTGACTGCTAAATGCAGTTGTCGTGGGCGAGTTGGTTGGGCCGGTGAGGCGCTTCGCGCAATGTACCGAATTCATTGTTCGCAGTGGCCGTCCGTCGCGGGCATCGAGACCTGACCACGTTCCGACATGATTGTCCCGAAAGGACTGAAGCCTCCATGGCCAAGATCATTGCATTCGATGAAGAGGCGCGCCGCGGTCTCGAGCGGGGTTTGAACATCCTCGCCGACGCCGTCAAGGTCACCCTCGGCCCGCGTGGCCGTAACGTCGTGCTCGAAAAGAAGTGGGGCGCTCCCACGATCACCAACGATGGTGTATCCATCGCCAAGGAGATCGAGCTAGAGGACCCCTATGAGAAGATCGGCGCTGAGCTGGTCAAGGAAGTTGCCAAGAAGACTGATGAAGTCGCTGGCGACGGAACCACCACCGCTACGGTGCTGGCCCAGGCACTCGTTCGCGAAGGCTTGCGCAACGTCGCAGCTGGCGCGGACCCGCTAAGCCTCAAGCGCGGCATCGAGAAGGCCGTTGCTGCGGTTACCGAGCAGCTGCTGGCTTCCGCTAAGGAAGTTGAGACCAAAGAAGAGATCGCGGCAACCGCATCGATCTCGGCTGCTGACACCCAGATCGGTGCACTTATCGCCGAAGCTCTGGACAAAGTTGGTAAAGAAGGTGTCATCACGGTCGAGGAATCCAATACCTTCGGCCTGGAGCTTGAGCTAACCGAAGGCATGCGCTTCGACAAGGGCTACATCTCGCAGTACTTCGTCACCGACGCTGAGCGTCAGGAGACGGTACTCGAAGATCCCTACATCTTGATCGTCAGCTCGAAGATTTCCAACGTCAAAGACATGGTCGGAATCTTGGAGAAGGTCATGCAGTCCAGCAAGTCGTTGCTGATCATTGCAGAAGACGTCGAGACCGAAGCTTTGGCGACTTTGATCGTCAACAAGGTCCGTGGCCTGTTCAAGTCGGTTGCCGTCAAGGCTCCCGGCTTTGGCGATCGCCGCAAGGCTCAGTTGGCAGATATTGCCATCTTGACCGGTGGCCAGGTCATCTCGGAAGAGGTCGGCTTGAGCTTGGAAAACGCAACCGTGGATCTGCTTGGCCAGGCTCGCAAGGTTGTTGTTACCAAGGACGAGACCACCATCGTTGAAGGCGCGGGCGACGCTGAGCAGATCGCTGGCCGCGTTGCTCAGATTCGCGCAGAGATCGAGAACACCGATTCTGACTACGACCGCGAGAAGCTGCAGGAACGTCTGGCCAAGCTGGCCGGCGGCGTTGCAGTAATCAAGGCCGGTTCTGCTACTGAGGTCGAGCTCAAAGAGCGCAAGCACCGCATTGAAGACGCAGTCCGTAACGCAAAGGCTGCTGTCGAAGAAGGCATCGTCCCCGGCGGTGGCGTGGCGCTGATCCAGGCTGGCGTAAAAGCGTTCGAAACCTTGCAACTCGAAGGTGACGAAGCTACCGGCGCGAACATCGTCAAGGTTGCTATCGATGCTCCGCTCAAGCAGATCGCGATCAACGCTGGCCTTGAGCCCGGCGTCGTCGTTGACAAGGTTCGCGGTCTGCCCGTTGGACACGGCCTCAACGCTGCTACCGGCGTATACGAGGACCTGTTGGCCGCTGGCGTCAACGACCCGGTAAAGGTTACTCGCTCTGCTCTGCAGAACGCGGCCTCCATTGCTGGCTTGTTCCTCACCACGGAAGTTGTGGTTGCAGATAAGCCGCAGAAGAATGTTCCGGCAGCGCCGGGCGGAGACGAAATGGGCGGTATGGGCGGGTTCTAATCCGTCCTAGCGCTAAAATCTCTTAGTTCGAAAACTGCGTCCCGCTGAGTCTTTAGATTCAGCGGGACGCAGTTTTTTCTACCCAGTTAGTTTGCCAGTTCGGTGGGACATAATTCCCGGGAGCGAGTGTTGTTTTCGCCCGCGATCCGGCGTGCCAGCGCGTGCAGCGCTTTGGCCAAACTAAGCCGGAGTCGCTTGTTTGGTCGCGGGGCGACCGGAAAATGCTCGACGACGGGTGCGTCGGGAAGCGCGGACTGTGCACGCTCTCGACTGTGGTCCAGAGCTTGGAACGGCATGAACATGCGGGTACTCCTTTCAGATTGTTAGGAAGTTTTTGGTGCGGGTCCAGTTGAGGAGCGCACAATGAGCTCGGTCTCTAGCAGTATTTGCCGGTTAGGGAGCTCTTGATCGATTAAAAGTTCACCGGTAAGCCGCCCCCGCTCGAAGGCGGGTTGGCGAACCGTGGTCAGACCCGCGGCGGCCGCAGCAGGAATGTCGTCGAAGCCCGTGAGCGAAATGTCTTTACCTGCTTGTAAGCCGCGAACGTTCATTGCCTCGAGCACGCCCAATGCCTGTACGTCAGAGAGGCAAACGATCGCAGTGGGGCGGTCATGCCGATCTAAAATCAATTCGCCCGCGAGGCGGCCCGCGTCGCTGTTGTTCGGTGCACTGTTAAAGACTCGAATGGTAGCCTCGGGCATGGACTCAGTGAGCCCTCTATAACGGCCGAAATCGTTCAACTGGGTTATTTCGCCGCCATCTGCCCACTGGCAGTTTTGCTGATCGCCACCTCGGAGATTAGTTACCACCACCACGTTGCGGTGCCCGAGCCGCTCGAGGTGTTTCCCAAGACTGCGGCCTGCTGCCTGTTCGTCAATTGACACCCAACTTGTGTTGGGTCCCGAATCCGCATCTTCGTAAACGATGGGAACGTTGCGGCTCTTTGCAACTGCTAAAGCAGCGTCTCCGGGGGAGAGGCAGAACGAGGCTACGGCATCAACTGAGGCTCGTTCCAGTGCCGATATTTGCGTCCCTTCTTCGATGGCAGGAATCAGCAACACGCCATATCCTTTTGCCTCACAGGCCGTGGTCAATCCGGCAAGGTAAGTAACTGCATACGGATCAGAAAAGGCATAGGAGAGTTTCTTGGTGAGCACCACTCCCACGGTCCAAGATTTCCCACTGCGCAAGGTCCGGGCGGCGGCATCTGGCCCGGCGTAGCCAAGCTCAGCTGCGGCGTCGAAAATCCGAGTGCGCAAGTCGCTAGAAAGCTGATCTGGCTTGTTGTATGCGTTGGATACGGTGGAGACGCTCACGCCCACTTTTTCCGCCACAGTCTTGAGGTTCGCCATGATCTATTGCACTTTCTGTATCGATCTAGTAAATCGTTCTACTAAAACGATACAGACGGATGCGGGATTTGCCAATACCCTCATTTTGAAACAATCGCCGACGGGTTAGATATTCTTCCCCACTCCAAGTTCAGACCGGGTGGGGACGGCTGGTCGTACCCACAAATTCCGCTGGCTAAATGGGCAGAAATTTCCGAGGGGTTTGTCGTTTCGCTGAAGCCTGCTTTGATCTGGAAGGATAAAGGCTATGACAATCACCGCAGCCGCAGACGGCTCCGCTCTTAACAATCCTGGCCCAGCCGGTTGGGCTTGGTACATTGACGAGCAGACCTGGCGTGCCGGTGGCTGGCCACACGGAACCAATAACCAGGGCGAATTGATGGCGGTGCTGGATCTGTTTCGTGCCACAGCACATCTGCCAGCAGAGCCATTACATATTCTCTGCGATAGCCAGTACGTGATTAATTGTGTGACTAAATGGATGCCCGGCTGGAAGCGGAAGGGCTGGCGTAAGGCAGACGGAAAACCCGTATTGAATGTTGAAATGCTTAAGGAGATTGACGCGGCCCTGGTCAGGCGCACGTATCAATTCGAATGGGTCAAGGGCCATGCCGGCCACGATTTGAACGAAGCAGCCGACTCGAAGGCTCGGGCAGCCTCAACTGCCTATCAGAATGGGGCGCCGCCAAACTCTGGTCCAGGGTTTCCATGCCAAACGATCCCCGCAGAATCGTCGAGCTCCCCAGTGGTGATTGTCGAGGAGCCGGATCTTTTCTCAATACTCGATGATGAGCCGGTTGAACCAGACGCTACGACGCTCCTGCAAGGCTACGATGCCGAATTATTCGGGGCGGATATCAGCCGAGCTGCGGTGCTGCTAGCTGATGAGTTCGAAGAGGTAGGTGTCAATGGCCGAATTTGGGACCGTTTCGCCAGTACGCCGGACGAGGCCACTGCACCACGTCGGTTAGAGGCAGCGAGTGCTTCGATTGAGGGCGATATTGCCGTGATGATTTACCGACTTGATATTCAGGGGTCTCCGGCCGTACAAAGCTCATTATGGCTGCGTAGAACGGGGCAGTGGCGCTTACGATTGCGTCAAACTACCCTCGAGACATAGAGCCCGGATAGCAGCTATTCGCCGGGGAGCGGTTCAGCGTACGGCAGCTGTACGGTCATGGTGGCGCCGCCGCCTTCGGTCTTGCTAAACCGTACCTGCCCTTGATGCGATGAAACGATGGCTGCAACAATGGCCAAGCCCAATCCGGAGCCGCCTGTGTCACGATTTCTCGATGACTCTGCTCGGTAGAAGCGTTCAAAGATTCGCGGCGCGGTAGCTTCGTCAATGCTAGGTCCGTGATCGCGGATCTGCAGGGTGGAATACCGGTTTCCGGGCTGAATCGAGACGCCAATGGCAACTTCTAGCGGGCTGACTTCGGGGGTGTATCGCAGGGCATTCGCCATCAGATTGGCTATGACTTGGCGTAGCCGTGCCTCATCGCCAACTACCGGTGCGTTGGCCGCTGGTCCGCTGTCAAGCCCAATCACCGTGACCTTTCGTTTCGATGAGCTAGCGCGGGCATCGACGGCGGCGTCATTGCCCAAGATGAGCAAGTCAATAGGTTTTTTCTGCAGTGGACGTTGCTCATCGATGCGGGCCAGCACCAAGAGATCCTCCACTAGTGCACCCATCCGTTTTGCTTCGCTTTCGATCCGGCCCATTGCGGTGGCAACGTCTTCATCACCTTGCAAAGCGCCGTGCCGGTAGAGCTCGGAGAAACCTCGAATTGTCACCAGCGGGGTGCGAAGCTCGTGCGAAGCGTCCGCAACAAAGCGGCGCATTCGTCCCTCAGATGCTTTTCTGGCGTCAAAAGCTGCTTCGATATGCTCCAGCATGGTGTTAAGCGACACCGAAAGTCGGCCAACTTCGGTCGCCGGGTTTTGAATCTTCACACGTTGCGAGAGGTCTCCCGCTGCAATTGCTGCAGCCGTGCGTTCAACTCGGACTAGCGGGCGGAATGACCTGCTGACCGCCCAAAAGGCAATCAGAGTACCTAACGCTACCGCGCTGAGTCCTACGGCGATCAGCACCATGGATAGTCGATCAACCGAGGCGTCGAGATTGTCGTAGGTCATCGCAATCTCGATGTAGCAGGTGGCTGTGCTGGATTGATTTTCGCTCACTGGCGAGCTGATCACTACGGGCGCAACGATTACCGCTCGCCAGTTGGTCGAATTGTTCTCTGATGGCGCATCAAACGGCTTAGCATTCATAGCCAAAGCTTCGGGGAGCGTTGGTGAGGGCAAAACCGGTTTAATTTTTCCGGGCACGGATTCGGAGATGACCTTGCCATCTTTGTCCAGCATTCGGAAGTACGTGCTGGGCGGTCGACTTCTTTCATCGTTAGGACTGAAGCCAGCACCGAAGATCGTGGATTGGACGATACCCAGCTGGTAGTCCATCTGATCTATCAAAAAGCCACGAAGCAACACGTAGGTAGTGGAGCCTAAAGTAATCAGCGATACAGCCAGCAGGGCGCTAATAATCGCGACAAGTTGAGTGCGCAGCGATGCGCGCCGCCAGAGTTTCAGCAAGACAGTCCTTGGCTAGTCAGCTATCTTTTCTCGGCAGTACGAAGCACGTAACCCACGCCGCGCTTAGTCTGAATGAGCGCCGGGGCATCCGGGTCAGTATCAACCTTGCGCCGCAAATACGAGATGTACGACTCCACGATCGAGGCGTCGCCGTTGAAATCGTACTCCCAAACGTGGTCCAGGATTTGCGCCTTCGATAGCACGCGATTCGGGTTGAGCATGAGGTAACGCAAGAGTTTGAACTCGGTAGGGGAGAGCTCAATCGAGGTGCCGGAGCGGCGAACCTCGTGTGCATCGTCGTCGAGTTCTAAATCATCAACGCGGATAACAGCGTCGTCATCGTCCATTGGCTGCGTGCGTCGCAACACCGCGCGAATCCGAGCGACAACTTCGTCCAAGCTGAACGGCTTGGTGACGTAGTCATCGCCGCCAACGGTCAGCCCGGTAACTTTGTCTTTTGTGTCATCACGAGCAGTGAGGAACAGTACCGGGAAGTGTCTGCCAGCAGCGCGAAGCCTGCGGGTGACAGTAAATCCGTCCATATCCGGCAGCATGACATCTAGCACGGCAAGATCCGGATTGTGCTCTTCAGCGGCGGTTAACGCCTCGCGACCATTGCCTGCGGCGACGACATCAAAGCCAGCGAACCGCAACGAAGTGGAAAGCAGTTCGCGAATATTCGGTTCATCATCGACGACGAGGAGTCGTGCTTCAGGTCCATTCTTTTTCACAATTCCCATGATCCTCCCAATTTCTGGGAGTTAGCTGGACGTTTGGTGTGCGTTGATTGAGGCAATCCTGCGGATTCTATTTCGCTTTGCTGTCTTTCTCCTCCGGAGTTTCTGGCAAATCCTTGGCATCGAGGATTCGGTAGGCATAGCCTTTTTCAGCCAGAAAACGTTGCCGTTTTGCGGCAAAATCCTGATCAATGGTGTCTCTGGCAACCAGTGTGTAGAACCTCGCAGACCGGCCGTCAGCCTTTGGCCGCAAAAGCCGGCCTAAGCGTTGTGCTTCTTCTTGCCGGGAGCCATAACGAACCGGAGACTTGAATCGCTACCGAGGCCTCGGGTAAGTCAATAGAGAAATTCGCCACCTTTGACACCACCAAAGTGTGTACTTCACCTGCTCGGAAGGCGTCAAAAAGTCGCTGTCGTTCTTTGACGCTCGTTTCGCCCTTGATAACCGGGGCGTTGATTCGTTCGCCAATCTCGTCTAGCTGATCGATGTACTGTCCAATCACCAGGAGCTGTTCATTCTTGTGCGCGGCAACTAGTTCTTCGACGACGTCGATTTTGCTCAGGGAAGTAGCGCAAAGCCGGTACTTATCGGCGTCCTCGGCCATCGCGTAGGCCATGCGCTCGTCCTTGGGCAGGTCCACCCGGACCTCGACGCAATCAGCTGGCGCAATGTACCCCTGCGCTTCAATGTCTTTCCAAGGCGCGTCATATCGTTTAGGGCCAATGAGTGAGAAAACTTCGCCTTCTCGGCCATCTTCGCGGACCAGCTTCGCGGTCAGGCCCAATCGCCGTCGGGCCTGTAGACCTGCGGTCATTCGGAATATCGGTGCGGGCAGCAAATGTACTTCGTCATAGACAATCAGGCCCCAATCATTTGCATCTAGCAATTCCAAATGTGGGTAAAGGCCACCGCGACGCATCGTGAGCACCTGGTAGGTGGCGATGGTGACCGGGCGGACTTCCTTCATTGCGCCGGAATACTCACCTATTTCGCCTTCAGCCAGCGAGGTGCGTTTGAGAAGTTCCTGCTTCCACTGCCGTGCCGAAACGGTATTTGTCACCAAGATCAGGGTTGTGGTTCCGCTGGTCGCCATCGCGGCCGCCCCAACCAGCGTCTTTCCAGCGCCACAAGGCAAAACTACGACGCCGGAACCGCCGGCCCAGAAATTCTCTACCGCGAGTTTTTGGTACGGCCGCAGCGCCCAACCGTCTTCCGCCAACGCAATCGGATGTGGAGTTCCATTGACATAGCCGGCCAAATCCTCCGCTGGCCAGCCGATCTTAAGCAGTAACTGCTTCAAGGCACCGCGCTGTGAGGCGTGCACCACGACCGTCATCGGGTCAATGCGCGGCCCTAGTAGATCACCGATTTTCTTCGCTCGAATGACCTCTTCCAAAATAGGAAAGTCGTCCGTTCGCATGACCAGGCCGTGTAACTGGATCTTTTTCCAGCCGGAGCCTGCCGTAACGACTCATCGTCTCTTCAATATCGATGAGCAGCGAATGCGGAACCGGGAAGCGCGAATATTTGAGCAAGGTGTCTAAAGACAACCTCAGCATCTAGCCCGGCGGCCCTGGCATTCCAAAGGCCCAAGGGTGTGAGGCGATAAGTGTGAACATGCTCCGGTGCGCGCTCCAACTCGGCAAATGCGGCGATGGCATGCCGAGCCTCGGTGGCGTCGGGGTGATCGATTTCGAGGAGCACCATTTTATCACTCTGGACTATCAGCGGCCCCGAGGCACTGTCAGTCATTAATTTCCGCCCTGCTTGCTGTTCTTGGGTTTGCTGTTTGAGGCCGTTCCGGCACTATGTCCACATCAACAATTCGGTGTACAGACATGATCCGTTCGGTTTCCCGATCTGAGTCGAATACTCGAACTCTGCCGTTCGCCACCGACAGTGGAACAAGCTGTAGCCGTTCGGGATTCCCAGTGGTATCAACCACGGTCATTGACACTGGTCGGTGAAGCCGAATCGCCTCGCGCAGAGTCTCGATACTCAGTTGCGGGACTATCGCAGAACTAGCGGGCACACCGGCCGGTTTGGCGCGTAGCACTGAGAGCTGAAAATCCAGATCGGGAGCGGCAACCACCGGTATTTCCGCGGGCGGAATACTGCGTGCTGCTTGTGCTCGGCTTACCGCGGTAGGACTGTCCACTACTGGCGAGTGCCCAGCATGACGGAGTGCCTTCGCCAGCTCGGCGGGCGTTGACGGACTGCCGAGTACGCCGGGAGCCAGCTGCTGAAGATTTAGTGCTGCCAGCGACGAGTCGTGCAATCACGCCAACAGCAAAGTTTCATCAGCCGCGCTGACCACGCTTGACACAGAGGCCACCCGCAGCAGCCCGTGCCTGGCCGCGGTGTCTCGAATCAAGTATTCCAGCGGTTGCGGAAGCTCAGTGCTGCTGTGCTGGCGCAAAAAGGTCAGAATCTGCTCAGGACCGCGGCCAGCATCTAGCGCATTGCGGATGCTCGCTGCTGAAAACCTGAAGGTCACGGTCGGCCCGTGCCCTTCTCGTTCGGCCAGTAAGGTCAGTTCATCGGCCAAAGAAGGTTCAAGGAATCCGGGCGCAATCGCGGTCAAATCGGCTTGCAAAAGCACAGTGCTTACCGGTTTCGGGGAGGCCCGCGCCAAAAGCGCTTCCGCCGCGGCACCATCTTGCAATAATTGCGCACCAAAATCGGTGAGCGCTCCGGAGCCAGTAATACCCATGAGCTCTGCTTCAGCCAGTACTCCCGGCGCTAGCCGCCCCATCCGGCGCCAAAGTCGAGGGCGATGCCAGCGTGCGCAGGCTGCTAAAGCTTCAGCGTCGGCCACTTCGGCACCGAGCTGAGTCATGAGTGAAATTAATACTCTGCGCAGGGCAGGCATCTCTGCGCGTCGACTTTCAGCGGCCAGCGGATTGATTGAGCCAGCACCCCCTGGAACGGGCTGACCTATCAGAGAAGGGGCGCGGTCAAGATTGAGCCAAGCTTCAGCGAGCTGCCGCCATTGCTCTTGCCGGGGACTGCGACCCCAAGGCTTCGCCGCATTCCACTGCGCCGAGATCAACCAATGTGAGGTGTCGGCATCCAGCACGATCAGGCCGGCTGCAGCCATGATTTCCAAAAGGAATGACCCGTTCAGGGGGCACATCTAAAAGGCTGCTGAGTGGTTTCAGCGCGCGCACGCCGACTCCGCCGCTGCGCAAAGTGGGAATCCCCTCAGTCTGGATTGCCTGCGCTAGTAGATTCACCTCGCGGAGCAACTCAGCCACCGCACCCAAGGCCGCGTTGTCCCGTCGAGCGACACTAATTGACCGGGCCGAGATCGGCGGCGGCGTGACTTCGAGCGCCGCGAAAACTTTGCCCGCACGCAAGGCTAAACCTGCCTCGCGAGGCAGCTCAACGTGTTCGTTATCTAGCGGAACCAGAATCCCGTGTTCCAACAAGAAATCGATCGGACCAATGGCGGCGGAAGCTGTTGTACCGCACCCACGGGACCGAGGCAGCGCGCCCAGCGGGCCGGCGTCGAACTTTGCCAAAAGCGCAGACGTGCCTTCTGGAGCTTGCTTCAACAAAGCCTGCTACCAGGCAGCTTGGCCGAATCGGTTAGCCAAAGCCTGAACGGGATCTCCGGCCAGGCCAAGTCCAGTTGCGGTATTTTGCATCCAGTCGTGCGCGGGTCCGCTCAATTCGAGGTAACTGCGACCAAGCCCAGCCGGATGCGCGCCGATAACTTCATACAATCCGCTTACCGGCAGAAAACCATCGGCGCCCTTGTACATCAGCGCGAGCAGGTTCAAGCGCTTGAGAAGTTTCTCAGCGACGGACTTAGTCGCACCGACGAGCTTTTTGGCCATAGCCGAGTCAATTGGTCCGCCGTGAACCAGCGCAGCTTCGACGATTTGGAGGTTTGGGGTATCTAAAATATCTAGTGCTCGATGCACGCTGATTCGCGCACAGGCGCGGGCAGCCAGCGCAGCGAAATCTGGAACCGGCGGCGAAATGAGGTCCGGCCTGGCAGCGAAAAGTTCACGCAACGAAGCGTCGCTGCGCAACGGCAGCTCCAAGCTCAGAGCGCGAATAGAGGACATCCTGCTAACGCTACCGGCAATCTGTCTGCGCTTATAGCCTTCGCCGGCGACGGATTGACCGGAGAACGGCCAAGAGCATCAGAATGAATGAAGCAGGTAAGGCGAACATGACGAGCCAATTGAGGCCGTTCCAGGTTTGGTTGCCGGTCAAACGGAGAGTAACCAGAAGAGCGAGTGCGCCGAGCCCAGCCACGGCTAGTACGACGGCGAGCACCGTGACTAGGTTCCACCAAGCCGAACTTTTTGCTGGCTCGCTGTTCTGTGCTGTCGCCTCGCGTTGCCTCATGCTTTAACGCTAGCAGCGGACACTGGCCTCTGGTACTAGCTCAGGTCCAGCGAGCAGGTAATCTATAGGGAAGTAGACCACCATGCCCGTGAGTTGTCGCGCCCTTTATGGCCCAGCGCGCGGGCATTCGACCAATTGAGTAAGAGGTAGCGACGTGCCCACCGGCAAGGTGAAATGGTTCGACAACGACAAAGGCTTTGGATTCTTAACTTCTGACGAAGGTCAAGAAGTCTTTTTGCATGCCAATGCGCTCCCCGCTGGCGTGAAAGAAATCAAAGTTGGCACCCGGATGGAGTTTGGTGTCGCAGACGGCAAGAAGGGTGCGCAGGCCTTGAGCGTGCGAATCCTGGATACTCCGCCGTCCGTGGCGAAAGCGACGCGCAAATCAGCCGGAGATATGGCCGTAATTGTCGAAGACCTCATCAAGCTGCTGGAGAACACCGCCAACGGCTTACAAAAAGGTAAGTACCCGGACAATCTAGTGCGGCTAAAGTCGCTGCAGTGCTCCGCGTAGTTGCCGGAGACCTGGACGGGCAGTGATTCCGATGGCAACCAGACCTGCAGCGGGACGGGCAGTAAAGTCAGAGAAATTTGGCGTACCGGTGTGGCGGGTAGGCAAGCCTGACGCTGTGCTTGCCGCCGAAGTTCAGGTTGCCCGCGACGCTTTGCTCAGTATCGCTAAGTCCGAGCACATCGGCGCTCATATTGCTGCGCGAAGCGAGGGCGAGCGGGTGACGACGCAACTTTTCGAGTGCAAGTTGCCTGGATACGCTGGTTGGCAGTGGTTCGCGGTGCTGGCTCGGGTACCACGTTCTAAGCATGCGACGGTTTCCGAGGTGGGGTTAGTAGCATCTGTCGACTCTGTTATTGCGCCAGAATGGTTGCCTTGGTCTGAACGAGTTCGTCCTGAAGATGAGCAGCTAGACGAGTCTGAAGCCGTAACCGAAGGTATCGACGAACCAGAAGCTTAGATTTGTCCCATACCGCTGGGCTAGCTCAGTGGGAGAACATAGTTATGTCCCGCTGAATCGGTTGATTCAGCGGGACATAATTTTTAGATCAGCTGTGCTCAATCACGTAATCGATGCACCGAGTCAAGGCGCTGACGTCGTCGGGCTCAATGGCCACAAATGTCGCAATGCGCAGCTGGTTTCGTCCCAGCTTTCGGTACGGCTCGACGTCGACCACGCCGTTAGCGCGCAACGTCTTGGCGATTGCTGCGGCATCAATCGAGTCGTCGAAATCAATCGTCGCTATGACATTGGAGCGTTCCTCCGGCTTAGCGACGAACGGTGTGGCAAAGCTAGCGCTCTCAGCCCAGCTGTAGATTCGTCCGGCCGAGTCTGCGGTCCTACCGGTAGCGAAATTCAGCCCACCGTTCTCGTTTAGCCAGCGAACTTGCGCGGCCAATGTCACCAGGGTGCTGAGCGATGGTGTGTTGTAAGTCTGGTTGAGGCGAGAGTTATCCACGGCAGTCTTCAAATTCAAGAAATCCGGCACCCCGCGATCGCTCGCGGCAATTTTTTCCACCCGTTCCAGCGCCGCTGGCGAAAAAAGCCCAAGCCATAGTCCGCCATCGGAGGCGAAGTTCTTTTGCGGCGCAAAATAGTAGACATCGCTTTGCGAAACGTCGACGTCGAGCCCGCCGGCAGCCGAGGTAGCGTCGATGACAACTAAGCTGCTCGGCTCCGCACCCGAGACACGCTGGACCGGAGCAAAAACGCCGGTCGACGTCTCATTGTGCGGCCAGGCGTAAACATCCACGCCAGCCTCCGCAACGGCCTGCGGACGAGTTCCCGGGGCAGAGCTAATGATCGAGGAAGCATCCAAGAACGGCGCCTTAATTAGTTGCTGAAGCGAATTTTGAGCCGAATTCACCGAAGCTCAGGTGCTGCGCCTTGCGCTCGACTAGGCCGAAACTGGCAACGTCCCAGAAGGCTGTGGAGCCACCAACTCCGAGCACCACCTCATAGCCAGCTGGCCATAGCCAGCTGGCGCGGAAAAAAGTGCGGCGAGTCCTTCTCGCACTTCGCCCACGAGGTTCTTCACCGGGGCCTGCCGGTGCGAGGTACCTAAAAGGTCTTGTGCTGCGCTCAGCGCATCAAGCTGCGCTGAGCGGACTTTAGAGGGGCCGGCACCAAAACGTCCGTCCGCCGGCAAAAGCTCATGAGGAATGGTCAAACTTGCTTGAGCTGTAGTGTTTTCAGTCACGGGAAACTCCAGAAATAGACGCGGCGAGTTCGGCGTTGAACAGACGATTGCCTACATTCTGCCGTAGCGCGGAAGGCACACCTAAACCGCTGGGGTAACACTTCGACGATTGGGGCGCAGCCTTCGGAACGCTGCGGATTTCCAGCCGGTCCGTTGGCAGGATAAGTTAGAGTCAGGTTTCTGCGGATTTACCGGAGATCAACGTTCTTTGGATCAGGATCCACCCCCAATATTTGCCCGCCGCGGTGAGGAGCGTTTTTCACGTGACTGACTTGATTGACACCACAGAAATGTATCTAAAAGCGATTCTTGAGCTTGAAGAGGAACATATTGTTCCGCTCCGAGCTCGGATCGCGGAGCGCTTGCACCATTCTGGGCCGACGGTCTCCCAGACTATTGCTCGGATGGAACGCGATGGCTTGGTGCTCGTATCTGGCGATCGGCACCTGGAATTCACCGATTTAGGCCGCTCTAAGGCCACCGCGGTGATGCGTAAGCATCGGTTGGCTGAGCGTCTACTCTCAGACATCATCAAGCTCGACTGGCCCTTTGTTCACGAAGAGGCTTGTCGTTGGGAGCATGTGATGAGCGAGCAGGTCGAAGAGCGAATCTTTGAACTGCTGGGACATCCGGACGAGTCGCCATACGGCAATCCGATTCCAGGTTTAGAACCGTTCGGCGGCCATAAGGCGCTCGAATTAACCGATGGCGTGATCAATATGGTCGAAGCCATGGCTAAGTACTCAGCTGAATCAAAAGTTGTCATTAGGCGCCTCTCTGAACGAATTCAGATTGACCCAGAGTTGTTGGGCCAATTGGAAGAAGCTGGTTTGCTTCCGGGCACTGCCGTGACGTTGGAGCAGGTTGGCGATTACATTTCGGTCCGGGTCGCCGGCATCGAAGGCGCACTGGAATTACCGGTTGAAGTTGCGATTCACATTTTCGTCTCGATCAGTTAGTTAGATAACAAAACTGTCACGAATCGGCTTCATGTCGTATAGTCGAACACTGACGTCGAAACCAATGCGTTACCCGGATCAGCACTGAGCCTTGCCTCTGATCGCCGGGATTCGAACCTTTTAGGCAAGGACGGGGGAACCATTTTTGACCGGTCCGCAACCGGTCTTGGGGTTAAGTCTTGAGATTTTAATGCTGCTCTAGGAAGCCGCATTTTTTCGAAAGCCGGGTCGCTCTCCGATCCGAATCCGACAGCTAACCTCGCAGGTGCTTGAGAGAGGAATCTATATCCGTGAGCAATCACGAGCTCCGGCCTCGTGGTCGACGGAGCGCAGCAGTAGCTGCGGTCGATCCAGCGCCATCTTCAGTACTTTCCGTCGAGCTTGAGTCGGTAGTGACTCGCCCGACGGCGGACGAGCTGCCAATGCGGCCTAGGGATGCCGCTAGGCGTGCCCGCGAAATCTCTGCCGTTTCGGTAACTTCCGCCACTGAGGTCCCGAATAGCGACTCTTGGGCTTCTGTGCTTTCCGCGCCAGTTCAAGAAAAGAACTATTCAAGTCGGGCTGCTGCGTCCAGAGGGCGACGCCGGGTGGCCGCGGCGAAGCCCAAGAAATCTGTTCTTCGGTCGGCGAAAGCGGCCCAACGCGGTGGGATGGTTCTGGCTGCTGCTGGTTTGGCGCTCGCCGTTGTTGTGCCATCTGCCGCGAATTCACTGACGGCTAACGCTCCGCAAGCGGGCGCTGCGCCGAGTGCTTTCGGCCCAGTCTCCGCCGATGCCAATGCGGTGGTCACGTTTAGCAATTCGACCACCACTAGCGTCGCGGACCCAGACGGTAAGCTGCATCAAGCGCTTTCCGCGTCAGCAAGTAAAGTCGCCGCAACCGCATCCAAAGGTATGTTGTCCAGCCCATTGGACTCGCTATTGATGACTTCGCCTTTTGGCTATCGCGTCAATCCAGTAACCGGAGCTGCGGGTGAATTGCACACCGGCCAGGACTATGCGGCGTCCTGCGGAAGTAAGGTGTATGCCGCGGCCGGCGGCACCGTGACCTTCGCGGGATGGCATCAGCTTGGTGGCGGCAATCGGATTGTGATTGATCACGGAAACGGTCTCTCCACCGCTTATCTGCACAATACGACTCTGCAAGTAAAAGTGGGCCAGAAAGTAAGCCGCGGAGATCTCGTTGCGCTCAGTGGCACCACAGGAAACTCAACTGGTTGCCACGTGCACTTTGAAGTCATGGTTGACGATAAAACTGTTGATCCACTCGGCTGGATCTGAGCTAGCTCCCAGCTTCCGTAATCACCATCAGCTGGAGTAATAATATAACGTCACAAAGTCATCCCCAGGTATGAAGTTTTCGTGATCTTAATGTGACATTGGCCGAAATCTGCTGTAGCGTCTTATCTGCAACGGTGTTTCGAGAAGCCGATGTTCTTGGGTAGATTGCTTAGCTCTGCCACTACCCAAGGTCCGTTCGCTACATTCGTCTGGCAGGGACGGGGGAACCAAATGCGGGCTTTTTAGAGAAGTCCTTGGGGTGAAGTCGCAGATCTCTTTGAGAGAGAAGTGGCCGGGTGACTCCCATCCGAATCCGACAGCTTACCTCGCAGGCATTGGGAGAGGTCAAACGTGTCGTCAAAGACGTCAAATGGTCGCCACCGCGCGGCCAACGTCAGTGTTAACCCGCTGAATGCTATTTCAAAAGCCGTTGCATCAAACGCCGGAAATTTCGGGCGCCAGGCCGCTGTAGTGGTCGTTGCAACTGGTTTGGTGACCAGTATTGGTCTACCGGCTCAGACCGCCGAAGCTGGCCGAGTTAGCCCTGAAGCATCAGACAGCATCAAGATTGCGGCTCAGACCGTGACAGCCTCTAAAGATGCCAACATTACTTTCGGACAGCCAAGCACGAGCTCCGCAGCTAAGCCTGCGTTGAAGATCGCGGCTCAGTCCAACACCGCTGCTGTTAGCAATACTGCACAGGCAAAAGCTCCTGCTGAGCCCGCTGCTGAAGTTCCGGCAATCTCTGGCGGCCTCGCTGGCGTTGCTGCTGCAGCTTACGGCGGCATTGGCGTCAACTATGTTTGGGGCGGCACCAGCAAGGCTGGTTGGGATTGCTCAGGGTTTACCGGATGGGCCTTCGCTCAGGCTGGCATCTCTCTTCCCCGCACCAATCAGTGGCTTTCACCGCTGTTAGTTCAGACTTCCACTCCGCAGCCCGGCGATCTCGTCGTGCAGAACGGTGGCTCACACGTCGCAATCTACGTCGGAAACGGCATGGAGATCGGCGCGCTCAACCCCTCGCAAGGAACTCAGCTAACCACCGTCTCCGCGGTTGGCTCGGCTACGTACTACACGATGCGCTAGGTCGGCATCGATAGCGCGGGCTCGATGGCTCGCGCGAAAAAATATCATATCGACCCGCATTGAATCGTACTGAAGACTGAACACATCGAAAGAGGACAACCTAAATGGGCAATCGAGTAGGAATCGCGCGACACCGCGCTCAGGTCGCGAAGACCAGCTCAATCGCCGTGATCGCTAAAGCGGTCAGCGAAAACGCAGGTGGCGTTGGCCGCCAGGCAGCCGTCATCGCCGCTGCTTCTGGTCTGGTGTTGACTACCGGTCTCGCTGCGAATGCTGCCGAGCCGACTGCTACCCAGCGTGATTCTTCCGCTGCCAGCCAAAATGTTGCCTCAGCTCCGACCGTAACGGCCTCAGCTACGGTGAAAATCGCTTTTGAAAGCCCCTCAGTATCCTCTGCGCCGGCCGTCGTCAAGGCTAAGCCGGTTGTCAAGGTTCAGAGCAACACGGCAGCGACTCCGGTTGCGAACACCGCAGCGAAGACTGTTGCTGCTAAGGCTGACGCGAACGTGCAGGCTGCTGAAACCACCCCTCCGGTTGGTGGCAGCGGCGCTGACGCGCTCATCATCTCCGCAGCTTTCGCTCAGCTGGGCGTCAACCAGGACTGCACCGCACTGGCTTCTAATTCGCTCGCAGCAGCTGGCACCTACTTCCATGGCCGGCCGGCCGGCTACTTGTCCCTTGGTCGCACGGTTAGCCAGGCTGAAGCGCAGCCCGGCGATCTGGTGTACTACGCCAACGGCGGCACCGGGATGGCACACATTGCTGTCTATGCAGGAAACGGCCAAGCCGTGCATGGTGGATGGCTTGGTAACAAGACGGTTCTCGCCTCGGTCAACGTTGGCAGCGGCCCGGTCTTCATCGCTATCGGTCACTAATTTTCAGCTTCACCTGGTAGAGCCCCGCACCAAATATGGTGCGGGGCTCTACTCTTTTAAATTTCAAGTAATTAAACTTCCTGGATTCCGGTTTTTCGATGCTGCCCATGCGGATCTACAAAGTAGACACTCGGTGAATTTTTCCCGACACGTAGTCGCCAAGCCGCTGTGGATTCGCAGATTTGCCAACCTTCCGCCTAGGCTAGTCATAAGTTCACGACCCGGAGCAGCGGCAGGGCAGCCGGCTTTGCCGAGACGACTCCGAGTCAGCCTGAAGAGGAACGCAAATGCGAACCCTGGTTCTGAATGCTGGATACGAACCGCTGGCGGTGGTCACCTTCCGTCGGGCGCTGATCCTTGTCCTGGCCGGAAAAGCCTCTGTTCTTGCAGAAGGCGATGATCCAGTCGTTGGGCCGCAGGAAATCCTCAGTAGGCCATCGGTGATCTTACTTAACCGCTATATTCGTTTGCCTTATGACCGAGAATCTCCAGTGAGTCGGCGGGGTGTGCTACGCCGGGATGAGCACCACTGTGCATACTGTGGCAAGTCGGGGAGCACTATCGACCACATACAGCCCAGATCTCGCGGTGGTGCTGACAGCTGGGAAAATCTAGTGGCATGTTGCCTGCGTTGCAACAATTTGAAAGGCGACCACACGCCGTCGGAAATGGGCTGGCATCTTCGCGTTTCGCCTAAGCCGCCGCGCGGATGGCATTGGCAAATCCGCGAGCTGGAAAAGCCGACCCCCGACTGGGATGCGTTCCTGAGTGAATCCGCTGCGTGATCAGCTAACCGTCGTCGTACTTGCCGGTGGAAAAGGCGAACGGTTAGGTGGTGTGCTCAAAGCCGGGCTGAAGTACCAAGGCATTTCCTTGCTTCAATATCTGCTGCAAAGCGTGAGCTCGGAGCTATCAGGCTCAGTGGCACAAGCCCCAACAGTGGTGGTTGGCGACAGCGTTCGATTGCAGCCTCTTGTTGAAGCGATGCCATCGGCATGCGCGATTCATTGGGTCAGCTAGAGCCCGCCGTTCAGTGGCCCAGTTGCCGGTCTGCAATCGGCTGTGCAGGTACTCGATAGCGAATGGACCTTACTGTTGGCGTGCTATATGCCAGGGGCCAGCCAAGGTGTTCATGCATTGCGGCTGGCCTGGGAGCGGCAAGAATTCGGAACTGACGGGGCAATTTTGGTTGATTCGGCAGGCTTCCGTCAGCCGCTACTCGGTTGCTACCGCACTGAAGCGCTACGACTTGCGCTGCTGAGCTTCAACGCGCAAACATCAACGGGCAAAGGCCCCAGCCTGCGCAAAGTCATTGCTAGGCTGAATCTGGCCGAAGTGCTGGCCCCCGCGGGTTCTGTGGCAGATATCGACGATTGGGTTGATGCGCAGGTATGGGGCATTGAGAAAGGGATGGCATGAATCAGGACGAGTTGCTGGAAGCTTGGTGCGCTGAGCTCCTAGCAAGGTTTGAAATTACCGGAACCCCTGTCGAGGTAAATGCGATCCTGAGTTTGGCTGGAAAAGCTGCGCACACAGTGGTGCGTCCGGCAGCACCGCTGACTACCTTTATTGCTGGCTACGTTGCCGGACTGGCTGCTGGTAGCGGCCAAGCCAGCGATGCAGTAGCGATTCGTTCCGCAGTCTCGGCGGCGCAAGCCAGCATTGCAGAGCGCGCTGAAAAGCAAGAACAGCACCCGGAACTCGATGCCTGAGGTGCATCGGATAAGACACTCTTGGGCGCAGGCCCGGTCGGCTGCTTTCGACGCCGGAACCTCGCTGCCTGACGAAACGATTTCCTTGAGTCCGGCTGCAGTTGGCCGCAAGCTGGCAGCGCCGATTTTTGCCCAGCAGGATATTCCGTACTTTGCCTCTTCCGCAATGGACGGCTGGGCGGTTAGCGGCTCTGGGCCTTGGATCTTTGCTGAGCCTGGGCAGCGGTTGCATCCTGGACAGGCCAGCGCCATCCTTACCGGCGGTATTGTGCCAGCGGGAGCAAGGGCTGTACTGCGTAGCGAAAGCGGCGAAGAGGCAGTTGACGACGAAGGTCTGCCAGTGCTGCGGTTGAGCGGAGATGCGAAACCTGGTGAGCCGCGGGCAGCCCAACACATCAGGCAGCATGGCCAAGAGGCGGCCGAAGGCGAGCTACTCCTCAAACCCGGATTAATTTTGAATCCCGCTCAAATCGCGGTGATCGCTTTGGCCGGTTTGGACCGGATAACTGTCGCCGGACGGCCAACGGTGCAGCTACTTTTTACCGGCGATGAAGTGGTCGATGCCGGAATTCCGTTGCCCGGGAAAGTACGGGACGTCTTCGCGCCGCAACTTGCCGCAGTGTTCACTGCGGGGAAGGCGCGGGTGCTAGGGCAGGCCAGAATTCAAGACGATCTTGAGCAAACGGTTACCTCGATCGAGGCGAGTAACGCCGAGCTGGTGATTACTACCGGTGGAACTGGTTTTTCTGCCGCAGATCACGTCCGTCGGGCTCTAGTTCGGCTCGACGCCGAACTTATTGTCGACGGCATTGCCATGCGGCCGGGCGGCACCAGCTTGCTGGCCAGACTAACCGATGGTCGGTTTCTTATTGGTTTGCCTGGCAATCCCTTAGCCGCCTTTATGGGGTATTTCACCTTGGCCACGCCGCTGCTCGCCGCGCTTTCCGGTGAGAAGCTCCCCTCGACAAAAGAGGTTGCCTCCGGTTCTGCTCAGGAAGCATTCACGCACGGTACCCGGCTGATGCCTTACCGGGACCTGTTTGGATTAGCGTCGCCGGTTGGTAAAAGCGATTCCGCAATGCTGCGGGGCTTAGCCGAGGCGGCCGGGGTGCTTATCGTGCCGCCGCATGGCCTGAAGCTGGGCGAAAAGGTTGAATCTTTCGAGCTTCCTTGGTCTTAGAAGTTGCACTTTACCGGGCTACTAACCGGATAATCACGGATTTCGACGTCGGAGTCCCGCTGGTGTCTGCGGTTGATTCAAGCGGCACCAAGACATTCGTTTCGGGGTAGTAGGCGGCGGCGCAGCCCACCGGCGTCGAATAGGAGACCAGCCGGAATTCGTTGGCTCGCCGCTCAGTCAGCACACCCGATTGTGGATCGGTCCACTCTGAGATGAGGTCCACAAGGTCGCCGTCGGCAAAGCCTAACGTCAGCAGGTCAGCTTCGTTGATGAAGACGACTCGGCGCCCGCCATGGATCCCGCGGTAACGGTCGTCCTTGCCGTAGATTGTGGTGTTGTACTGATCATGAGAGCGCAAGGTTTGCAAGAGTAATCGACCAGCTGGAATGTGCGGATACTCAAGTTCGTTTGCGGTAAAAACCGCTTTGCCGCTTGGTGTGTTGAACGTGCGGCCATCTCGTGGCCCGTGCGGTAAGACGAAGCCGCCTGGTCGGGCTACTTTCGTTTCGAAGTCGGTGAAACCAGGAACCACTGCGGTAATTTGTTCGCGAATTCGCGTGTAATCACCGCTCAACTGTGCCCAATCGGCGGCAGGGGTATTGGCTACGCTGGAACCGTCGTCGGCGGTGAAGACTTTCTGTGCCAAGGCGGCAATAATAGCGACTTCAGAACGCAGCTGATCGGAGGCCGGTGAAAGCCTGCCATGTGAGGCATGAACCGCGCTCATGGAATCCTCCACCGTGACCTTTTGATCGCCAGTGGATTACCGGTCTCGTTCGGTTCGGCCAAGCGTCGGCAAAATCAGTGCTCGTTGCCCAGTCACCACATGAGAGCGATTGAGCTTGGTGGAAACCTGCACAGTCAGGGCGGTGGAGCGCAGCGCGGCTTCGGTCCGCTCAGTATCTGGCGCAGCCCGGACGAAATTTCCCCCCATGCCCATGAATAATCTGACTTTGCCTTGTTCCATGGCGTGAATTGCTGCCACAGTGTCGAAACCGTGTTTCCGTGGCGATTCGAAGCTGAATTCGGCGTCGAGCGCATCATGGAAGCTTTCCGGCATCTTTTCGAAAATGCCCATGGTTCGGTCACCCTGCACATTTGAATGCCCGCGCACCGGGCAAACACCGGCGCCTGTTTTGCCAGTATTGCCCTGGAGCAAAAGTAGATTGACTACATCTCGCAAAGTGGACACGGAGTGCTTGTGCTGGGTCAAGCCCATCGCCCAGCAAACAATGGTGCGGTCCGAGGCAACTAAATCAGCGGCGAGCGCGCGAATTTTTGCTTCAGATAACCCTGTAGCTTCGAGTACCGGTTGCCAATCAAACGCCGTTACGGTTGCGGAATAATCAGCAAAACCAGTGGTGTATTGCGCAATGAACTCATGATCAACAACGCCGTCTTGAGTCTGGGCGGCTTCCAAAACGCACTTGCCCAGCGCCTGAAACAGAGCTTGGTCACCACCCAACCGGATTTGCAAAAACTCATCGGCAATTTGGGTGCCATCACCGATCACCCCGCGCACGGTTTGCGGGTTTTTGAAACGCAGCAGTCCGGCTTCTGGCAGCGGGTTGATTGCCACAATTCGAGCGCCGTTTTGTTTCGCTTTTTCCAGCGCGGAGAGCATCCGAGGATGATTCGTACCAGGATTCTGACCAGCAACCAAGATCAGTTTGGCCTGGTGAATGTCCTCGAGCGAAACTGATCCCTTGCCAATGCCGATCGTTTGCCCTAGGGCAAATCCTGACGACTCATGACACATATTCGAGCAGTCTGGCAGGTTATTGCTGCCCAGCCCGCGCCCTAGGATTTGGTAGAGGAACGCAGCCTCGTTACTGGTTCGGCCCGAGGTATAGAACACCGCCTCCTCGGGCGAGGCCATCGCGCGCAGCTCGTCCTTGATGAGCTCGAAGGCTGCACTCCATTCGATTGGCCGATAGGGCCGTTGTTCATCCGGCAGATCGACGTCCTCGAGCAGCATCGGATGAGTCAAACGGCCCTGTTGGCCCAACCAATAATCATCCTGCTCGAGCAAGCTCGCAATCGAATTTTTGGCAAAGAACTCCGGTGAAACGCGGCGTTTAGTGGCTTCTTCGGCAACCGCTTTGGCACCATTTTCGCAGAACTCGGCCAAGTGTCTTTTATCCGCCTCTGGCCAGGCGCAGCCGGGGCAATCAAAGCCGTCTTTTTTGGTTCAACCGCAATAAAGTTCTGGCGGTGCGGGTTGGCCCCATTTGGGCTAGTGCCACTTCAATTGAATGCACTACGCCGGGAATGCCAGCCGCTTTAGTCTTGGCCTGACCAACCGTCAGTTCAGCTTCATCGATGCCCTCGCGGGGAGCGTTGCGGATTGCGGAGGAATAGGCTAAACCCATGAGCAGGCTGACGCAGCGGGTGCGGATCACGAAGCTGACATCTGACGGAGGTGTACACCGCTGTGAAGACGTGTTGGCCGGTGAAGAGCCATTAGAAATTCGAATCGGTGACGAACCATTCAGCGTCACGATGCGCACACCAGGCGCAGTTTTTGACCTAGTAGCTGGTTTCTTGGTCTCCGAAGGAGTCATCGGAAACCAAGATGAACTCATATCGCTTCGATTTTGTGCGGGCGAAGATGAAGAGGGCAGACAAACGTTTAACGTTGTCAAGGCTCAGTTGCGTCCCGATGTAGTACTGCCAGATCTACACCGGCATGTTTACACGACTAGTTCTTGCGGAATTTGTGGAACAGCTTCGATCGATGCGGTTCGGAAGTCATCGCGCTTCGCGACTGCGACGGATTCCTTCCAGATTGATCTGGAACTGCTGCTGGCCTTGCCTGACCGGCTTCGTGAAAAGCAGCAGTTATTCGACAAAACTGGTGGCGTGCACGCGGCAGGACTGTTTGACGCTCCTGGCGAACTTTTGTGCTTGCGCGAAGATGTTGGCCGGCACAACGCGGGGGACAAAGTTGTTGGTTGGGCCTTGCGTGAGGGCTTGTTGCCGTTGCGGCAAACTGTGCTGCAGGTTTCGGGTCGAGCCTCTTTCGAGCTAGTACAGAAAGCCGCCATGGCAGGAATTCCGATGCTCGCAGCCGTCAGCGCGCCTTCAGTCCTTGGCCGTTGAGCTCGCTGAGGAGAGCGGGATCGCCTTGATTGGGCTCAGCCGAGGCAAGTCTCTCAACGTTTATTCCGGATTGGAAAAAATTGCGCTGGAGCGGAACTAGTTCTTGGCAGCCGTCGTTGGCCCGACTAGACTCTTTAAGTCAAAACTCCTGACAAACCTGTTAAAACCCTGTATATCCAAGGAGCACTTGTGCACGACGATCGTCGACTGACCGAAGTACGTCTGGATCGATTTGTCCGTGAACGACTCACCCCGGCGCTATATCGTCGTTCAGTGCCGCTGACGGTGACGGGCTGGGATGTTCCGAATGAGCCAGTTCCCTTCGATGAAGCGGTTGGCCAAATATTCAGTCCGGTCAACGACGGTGATGCCTGGGGTGCCGCTTGGAGTACTAAATGGCTTCGAATCACCGGCGAGGTGCCTGAAGACTTCGGTGGCGCGGGGCTAAAGGCTGAGGTCGCCGTCGAACTTGGCTACAACAATGACATGCCAGGTTTCCAGTGCGAAGGTATTGCCTGGCGCCCGGACGGCAGCATTGCCAAAGCGCTCTCGCCGCGAAACAAATACGTTCCCCTCGGACTTCTGGGCGTTAGCCCGGGCGAAAACATCGATTTTTATGTTGAAGCTGCTGCGAACCCCAATGTGGCTGGGGACTGGACGTTCAGCCCAACTTCGCTTGGCGACAAAGCGACCTCCGGGGACGAGCTACGCTACCGAATCGGGCGAATCTCGCTCGCCGAGCTGGATGAGCAAGTTTGGGAGCTCAGCCAAGACATTTGGACGCTGAGTGGCTTGATGCATGAGCTGCCCACCGAGTTGCCGCGCCGGTATGAAATCTTGCGTGCACTAGAAAATATGTTGGATGTGCTTGATCCCGACGACGTCGCCGGCACTGCCGCGGCGGGCCGGGCGGCGCTGGCCAAGGTGTTGGCGCAGCCTGCTTATGCTTCGGCGCATCAGATTGTGGCAACCGGGCATGCCCATATCGACTCGGCTTGGCTCTGGCCGGTCCGCGAAACCATCCGCAAATGCGCTCGTACATTCTCCAATGTCGTAGCACTCATGGATGAGCACCCAGAGTTCGTCTTTTCCTGTTCTTCGGCACAACAGTTGCAGTGGATCAAGGATTTCTATCCAGAGCTGTTCGAACGGATCAAAGTCAAAGTTGCCGCGCGGCAGTTCGTACCAGTCGGTGGCATGTGGGTTGAGTCAGACACTAATATGCCAGGCTCCGAGGCAATGGCTCGGCAATTCATCGAAGGTAAGAGCTTCTTCCGCCAAGAATTCGACGTGGACTGTAAAGAAGCCTGGTTGCCAGACTCCTTCGGCTATTCGGGTGCGCTACCGCAGATCGTCCGAGCAGCAGGAATCGACTGGTTCCTGACGCAAAAGATTTCCTGGAATCAAATCAACATCATGCCGCACCACACTTTTCAGTGGGAAGGCATCGATGGCACTCGAGTCTTCACGCACTTCCCGCCGGTAGATACTTACAATAGCGAGCTCAGCGGCCGTGAGTTGGCGCATGCGCAGAGCAACTACCGGGAAAAGGGACGCAGCAACGTCTCACTGGTCCCGTTCGGTTGGGGCGATGGTGGCGGCGGACCAACCCGCGAAATGATCGCGGCAGCTCAACGCACCGCAGATTTGGAAGGCTCGCCGGCAGTCCGGATAGGTGCTGCGAAGGGCTTCTTCGAACAAGCTCAAGCTGAGTATCCCGCACCGCCCGTGTGGCTAGGCGAGATGTACCTCGAATTGCACCGTGGCACCTACACGAGCCAGGCCAACACTAAAAAAGGCAACCGACGTAGCGAGCATTTACTCCGAGAGGCCGAACTATGGGCGGCGACCGCCACTGTTCGGACCGGTGCCGAGTATCCAGCTGCAGAGCTCAAACGGCTTTGGCGGTTGGTGCTTTTGCAGCAGTTCCACGACATTTTGCCGGGGAGCTCCATTGCTTGGGTGCATCAAGATGCTGAGCGCAACTACGCGGCAATTTCGGTTGCCTTGGAAGAAATTATCGCCAGTTCGCTGCAAACCTTAGTAGGGGAGGGCAACGTCGATTTCTCCTTCAATGCGGCTCCCCACGAACGCTCGGGCGTGCCCGCGCTCGCGGCTGCAGCTCCGGTGCGCGGTGAATCTCCGGTGCAGGTCACCGAGCTTGATGGCGGTTATGTGTTAGATAACGGCATCATCCGCGCTGTGATCGACAGAAACGGCCAGATCAGCTCGCTGATGGACTTCGCAACCGGACGGGAAGCGATCGCACCAGGAGGCAAGGGTAATAAGCTCGAGCTGCATCGGGATACGCCAAACGCCTGGGATGGGTGGGACATTGACGAGTTTTATCGACGCAATGTTACCGAATGTACCGAGGCGCGATCGGTCACGTTGGAGAGCGGCGGCTGGGACGCCGTCGTGGTGATTGAACGTCTGGTTGGTTCCTCCCCGCTCACCCAACGAATTATTCTGGCCGCGGATTCGCCGTCGCTAACCATCACGAATCAGATTGACTGGCAAGAGAGCGAGAAGCTGCTCAAGCTCGGGTTTGACCTTGATGTCCGAGCCGACCGGAGTGCATCCGAAACGCAGTTTGGCCATATCTTCCGGCCCACGCATACAAACACCTCTTGGGAGACCGCCAAGTTTGAAATTTGTGCACATCGTTGGATTCATGTGGCGGAACCGGGGTACGGTGTTGCGCTGGCCAACGGCTCGACATATGGGCACGACGTGACCCGGAAAGTGCGGGATTCCGACGGCGGCACGACGACGGCTGCGCGGCTCTCGCTTTTGCGAGCGCCAAAGTTTCCGGACCCGACCGCAGATCGCGGCGAGCACGAGTTGGTTGTGTCGATCCGGCCCGGGGCGTCGATTGCCGATGCCGTCGAAGAGGGGTACCGAACGAATTTGGCTCCGCGAGTTGTGCAAGGCGCAGAACCGGTCGAGGGGCTTTTCTCCGTGTTCAACGCGGCCCTAACCATTGAAGCGGTGAAACTGGCCGAGGACGGTTCTGGTGACGTAATCGTGCGACTTTACGAAGCCCTTGGCGAGCTCTCCACTGGTCTGATTCGGGCGAATTTCCCGGTGAAGTCCGTCTTGATGACCGACTTGTTGGAAGAGTCGATCGAGGTGCCAACTGGTGTTGTGCTTGGCGAAGACTCGGCAGAACTCACCTTGCGACCATTCCAGCTGGTGACGCTGCGCTTCGAACGCTAATTTACTTCGACCGCTCGATCGGCAGGCGATCGATTGGGCTACAGGGGCGGATTAAGCGTACGGAAACCCTCTTGCTTATGATAGGCAAACTGTGGATACGGCGGATTTGTTGCGCTGATCGCGTTGAGGCGCTCAACCTGATCAGCCGCTAAGCGCCAGCCAGTGGCGCCAAGGTTATCTCGTAGCTGATTGGCGTTTCTGGCGCCAATCAGCACCGAGGAAATTGTTGGTTTGCCGAGTATCCAGTTCAAGGCAATTTGAGGCACCGACTTACCGGTTTCAGCGGCGATTTCCAAGAGCACATCAACTGTGTTGAATAAAATGTCTTGGTTCACCGGCGGGCCAAATTTAGCGGTGGCCGGTAGCCGACTGTCGCTTGGTACTGGAGTATCACGGCGAATCTTGCCGGTTAGCCGTCCCCAACCGAGAGGGCTCCAAACGATGGCTCCGACGCCTTCGGAAGCTGCCAGTGGCATGAGGTCCCATTCATAGTCTCGGCCAACCAGAGAGTAGTAGACCTGGTGCGAGACGTATCGGTCCCAACCATGCTGTTCAGCGGAGTCGAGTGACTTCATCAATTGCCAACTGGGGTAATTAGAGACGCCGATATAACGGATTTTTCCCGCGTCAATGAGCCGATTCAACGCGGAGATGGTTTCCTCAGTGGGAGTCGATGCGTCGTATCCGTGCAGCTGGAATAGGTCGATGTAATCTGTGCCCAGGCGGCCCAGTGCCGCGTCTACCGAGGCAATGAGTCGACGGCGGGACGTTCCCCAGTCCAGTGCACCGTTCCCGGTAGGTAAAGCTGCTTTGGTAGCAATAAGTAGCTTGTCGCGCCGCCCCTTGATTGCTTGGCCTAGGATCTCCTCCGAAGCACCATCGGAGTAGACATCCGCGCTGTCGAAGAGGTCGACGCCTGCATCGAGGCAGATATCGACGATTTCGCGCGCCTGGGCGACGTCATTCGCGCCCCAGGCACTGAATAGATCACCGATGCCGCCAAATGTGCCGGCACCGAAGCCGAGTTCGGAGACTCTGAGGCCGGAATTGCCTAGCTGGTGATATTCCATTGTGCTCCTTAATGGGTAAATCGTTCCGTTAGGTAAGCAAAGCATGAACTAAAGGGGATTGCAATACCGTTAGGATCATTCAATGAGCGGAAAGAGGCCCGGTGGGCGAACGTCGAGAGTGCGCACATCCGTGTTGAAAGCAGCAGGAGATGTGCTGGCTGAATCAGGAATCGATGGACTCAACCTGGGCGAACTTGCCTTGCGCGCTGGCGTCGGGAAAACCACGGTGTATCGACGGTGGGGCACCGTGCCAGCGGTTATCGCAGATTTGCTGATTGAGATGGCTGAATCGTCATTGCCACGGGTTGAGACCGGATCTTTGGCAGGAGATCTGAACGCGAGCGCAATGTTGGTTTTTCGCACTCTGAGCGATGTGAGGCAAGGTCGGCTGTTCGAAGCATTGATTGCGGCAGGAATCTACGATCCAGTCACAAAGGAGGCCTTAGGTGCGTTTTACCGCACACGGATTGATGAGTGGGCACCATGTGTTGAGGCGGCAAAAGCCCGGGGTGAGATCAGTGCCGGCACCGATTCGACTGCGGTGATTAGTGCTGTCTCGGCACCGTTGTACTACTCGATAATTACCACAACCGAGCCTCTTACCGAGGAGCTGGCATTACGAGCCTCCGCAGCAGCCTATGCAGCCGCGAAAGCAGGGATTTTTGTTAGTTGAACGCATTGCGCCGCAACTAGTTGTTGCGCAGAACTCGTTGCAGGAACTGCCGGGTTCTGGGTTCTTGCGGATCCGTCAGCACCTCGGACGCTGATCCGCGTTCCACTACTACGCCGCCGTCCATAAACACCACTTCATCGGCTGTTTTTCGGGCGAAGGCTAGTTCGTGGGTCACGAGAACCATCGTCCAACCCTCACTGGCCAATTCCTGGATTACGGTGAGGACGTCGCCAACTAATTCGGGGTCCAAAGCAGAAGTTGGCTCGTCAAAGAGCAGCAGCTGTGGTTTGAGCGCCAAAGCTCGGACAATGCCCACACGCTGTTGCTGGCCGCCGGAGAGCTCAAACGGATACGCATCCCTTTTCTCCGAGAGGCCAACCCGGGCTAAGAGCGATTCGGCCTCGGCGATGGCTTCGGCCCGCGGGCGCTTCTGCACCTGGACAGGGCCTTCGATAATGTTCTGCAACACCGTTTTGTGTGGGAAGAGGTTGTAGTGCTGAAATACCATCGCAGAACGATCCCGTAATGCGGCGGTCTGGCGTTTGGTGACCGGAGCGGAAAAATCGACCGAAACGTCGCCGATTCTCACCGTGCCTCCGTCCGGGGTTTCCAAGCCATTCAGCGATCGCAGGACCGTAGTTTTGCCAGAGCCTGAGGGGCCGATCAGTGCAACAACGGAGCCAAGTTTTATGCTCAGGTCAATTCCCTTGAGCACCTCATTTGAGCCAAATGCTTTGCGTAACCCAGCGACGGCGAGTACTTCGTTCTTTGACTGCTTTGGGCAGTTCAATGGGCGACATAGCGATCCAACCTCTTTGCAAGTTGCGATTGGATGGTGGATAAGACCAGGCAAATCACCCAGTAAACCAAAGCAGCCTCAAGATAGAGCACCATGAAATCTCGGCTCACCGCGGCAATTTTCTGTGATTCCTTGAACAGTTCGGTCACCAAGATCAAAGAAGCGAGCGAAGTGTCTTTGATGAGCGAAATGAAAGTATTGGAAAGTGGTGGCAACGAGACTCGCGCGGCCTGCGGCAAGATAATCCGGAACAGCGATTGGCCGCGAGACATGCCGATCATATGACCCGCTTCCCACTGACCCTTTGGCACGGATAGGATTGCGGCCCGAATCACCTCGGCAGCATAGCCACCCACGTTGAGCGAAAGTGCAATGATCGCGCTCGGCCAAGGGTCAAGCTTCACCCCGATGCTTGGCAAACCGTAGAAGATCACAAACAGTTGAACCAGCAGCGGCGTGCCACGGATCACCGAGATGTAAAAACGGCCGATGCCGGCAAGGACCAGATTGCGGCTGATTCGTAATAAGGCCACCGCGAGAGCCAGCACCAGACCGATCGCGAAGGAAGCTAGCGCCAACGGGATGGTCGCGGTCACGGCGCCAAGCAATATTGGGCCGAGAGAACTCCAAATGAGGTCCCAATTCATGGTTCAGCCTAACTCGGGTGTAGTCCGTTGTGGCATAGGCACTATTTGGAAACGTCAGTGACGAAGTACTTCTCAGAAATCTTGCTGAGTGATCCATCTGCCGATAGCTCCGACAACGCCTTATTGATGGCTTCGGTCAGCGCACTGGCGCCCTTAGGTTGAACCGTTACCGGTTTCTTGCCGCTTTTATGCGAGTCCCTGCACCGGTTGGGCCGGGATGGTTTCTTTAGCGTAATACGCTACTTCGTGTTCTGTCGGTGGGATGTCTCCGATGCTGGTGTGTAGGCGGTCGTTGTTGTACCAATCGATCCAGGCCAAGCTGGCCCATTCAACCTCATCGATGGTTTTCAACGGCCCGTTGCGGAAGGGAGAATCTTCTCGGACGGCTTCAGTCTTGAACAGGCCGATGGTGGACTCGGCCAAGGCGTTATCGTAGGCGTCCCCGACAGAGCCGATTGATGCTGCGATGCCCTCCAGAGTCAGGGTTTCCCCGAAATGCAAGGAAGTGTACTGGGACCCGGCGGCGGAATGATGGATCAGCCCTTCTGCGACCGGATGCCTGGTGCGTGTCCGCTGCCATAAGCCCATCCTGAGTGCTGTGCTCACCAGGGCGATTCAGTCGCGATGATGAGCGGTAGTCGACGACCAGCCTTGTCACTGAGGGGGCCAACAATTAGCTGGCCTGCGGCGAAGCCTATGGTGGTTGCGGTGAGCGTAAGTTGGATAGCTGCAGCACTGACGTGCAAATCTTCCTGCAAAATAGGGAAAGCCGTCAGGTAAAGATCGAGGGTGAAAGGGGCCAAGGCAGTCAGCAGGCCTAAGATCACGATATAGACAAGTTTCTGGCGTTTACTCAGGGCATCACCGGGATGCGTCAGGGTGCTCAGGTGGGGTTCCTTCGACGAATTCAAACACTTCAGACACAGCTGACGAGCTTCTCTACCCATCGTAAGTGTTCATCTGCGGAATACAGTTTGACGGTCGAATGGTAATTTTGACGAATAGACAGGCCACAGCCATGGAGGCAGTACCGATGAGCAGTCCACGACCCAGTGCCCCGGGTACGTCCAACGATGATTCCTTGCTCGGCAATGCCCGGACGCTATTTCGCCTTGCACCGCGACAGCTAAACGACGAATTTAGTCTTGCCAAAGAAGAACTTAAGGGCAAAGCCCGATTACTGGGCTTCGGAGCAGCACTCTTTGCCGTTGCGCTAGTGGTACTTGGGTTGCTGGTGATTGCCCTAGTGGTTGCGGCAATTATGGGCTTGGCCACCGTATTGCCAGCTTGGCTCGCGGCGCTGATTGTGGCCGCTTTCTTTATCCTTCTGATCGCTATAGCAGTACTTTTGGGCCTCAAGAAAGTCAAAAAAGCCTTTCCGGTATTGCCTGAGGAGGCAATACGCGGACTCAAGCACGACGTCGGAATCTTGCGTCAAGGTGCTGGCTTTGATCCGCAGACCTTGCTAAAACCAGAACTGAGTAAAGAAGAAAAAGAACAGCTCAAAGCGGAGAAAGAAGCGAAGGCAGCTGAAGCTAAGGCTGAGCGGGAAGCTAAGGCGGCGGAGGCCGATCCAGTGCCCTCTGAAGCTGAGCTGCGAACCAGGATTGCTGCTCGTCGTGAGCATCTCTTGCGGGTTCGTGAAGGTCTCATTGAGCAGGCTGACGTCAAAAAGCAGGCAAAGATACTTCTTGACGATCCGGATTCGGTGGTCGGCAAAGCCCGAGATCGTTGGGTACCGTGGAGTATTGCTGCCGTGTCCACCACCACTTTCTTCGTTCTACTGCGAAAGTTGATCAAAAGGTAGGCTGCATACCGCCCGGGAAACTCCGGATAAGGGTTTCCAAGGGTAAACAGGTGTAAGCGACAATTCGGTCGCGACGGATGTGAGGAAAGGGGCGTGCATGAGACTGATCGGCGCTGGCTCACGCCCTGGGCAGCCGATCGTGGACCATGACCGCATTTTCACGATTCCGAACCTGCTAACTGTGGTCCGCTTTCTCGGTGTGCCGCTGTTTGTCTGGTTGGTACTAGCCAAAGAGGAATACGGCTGGGGCGTACTGGTACTGGCGGTGATGGGTAGCACTGATTGGGTTGATGGTTACATTGCGCGTCGGTTCGATCAGACGTCCAAACTTGGCCGAATTCTAGATCCCGTCGCAGATCGAATTGCCTTAATTACGGTTGCCATCACTTTGGTGATTGCGGAAGTTGCCCCGTGGTGGTTGCTTGCCATCATGGTCATCCCGGACGCCGTGCTGACTACTACCTCACTTCTTTTCTTCCGCTGGCATCCAGATTTGCCGGTGAGCATCATTGGCAAACTTCGCACGGCTGCGCTGCTATTGGGCACTCCGATGCTGTTGCTCGCCAAAGCACTTGGGGATGAGCCGAATGCTTTGACCTACATCGCCTGGACATTTTTGGTGCTGGGCATCATCGGCCACCTGATTGCGGCATATAACTATTTCTGGGCCATCGTCCGGAAGCATCGCGAGTTACACTTTCCACTCGAGGTGCCAGAGGCCATGACTCCGGAGGCCATGGATAAGCCGGACGGCGAAACCCGATGATGTGGCTCGCTGTCGCCTGTGCGGTTGCTGGGGCGTTCTTTCTGGCTTTCGGAGCGCAGCGCCAAGGTAGTGCGGTTCAAACAAACACTGGCGGTCTAGCGCTCGGCGGCAATGGTTTCATGCGTCTGCTGCGCAATCCTCGATGGGTCTTTGGCCTCCTGTTGCTTGGTGCAGGCATGGTGCTCAACGTAGTTGCGCTAAGTATGGGAAACCTGACCGTAATCCAGCCGATCGGCGCTATTGCCTTGGTGATCACCACGGTGGTGAACTCCAGAGACCAGGGGATCCGGCTCAACCGTGCCACGATTGTCGCGATTAGCTCCTGCGTCGCGGGCAGCGCAATCTTTGTCTTGCTCGCGGTCAATGTGGTCGCCGAAAACACCCACGTAAGTGAAACGGAAGAACTGGCGGTTGCGCTGCTTCTGGTGCTCGTTGTGGTGATCTTTGGTGGTGCGGTGCTGTTATGGCGGCGCCGGTTGAAAGCGTTTTTCTACATCATTGGCGCGGGCGTGCTTTTCGGCTTTGTCGCGGTGCTGACTCGAATAATTTCAAAACAGCTTTTAGACCCCAATGGCCTTTTCCTCCTCAATATCCAGTGGTATTCGATTATTGCTATTGCGGCAGCTGGCGGACTTGGCTCGTGGTTTGTCCAGAGCGCGTATGCCTCTGGTCCGCCGGACTTGGCGATTGCTGGCCTTACCGTGGTGGATCCTTTGGTGGGCATCGCCATCGGAATCATCATTTTGAATGAACTTCGACCGAATGTGCCTGCCGTGGTGGCGATTGCCATGGGTGTGGCCGCTTTGCTTGCTATCGTGGGAGTCATTGCTCTTTCGCGTCATCATCCAGATGTGGTCAAACGCAAACGGGATGCGAGAGAAGCGGCTAAACGGTCGCAGCGCAAGTAACGTATGACGGCGATCCTGCCGAAAGACGTTTGCCGTCTCGCCGCGCAGGCAAGAAGGACCCTAGGTAAACCAAGCACTGAGCTTTTCAAGATTGGACTACTGTGACCCCGACTCGTGAAGACGCCGAGCCACGCAAGCCTCTAGTAATTTTGATAGCTGCCGAGACCTATCCGCCGACGATGAACGGCGCTGCTCAGTTCTGTTACCGGTTGGCGAAGGGGATGGGCGCGCGTGGACATGCAATGCATGTGCTGGCCCCTCAGCCAGTAGCTGGTGCCAGTTACACCGAGGTTCGCAGCGAAGCCCAAGTGCACCGGCTACGCTCACACGCGATGTTTACTAACCCAGATTTCCGGATTTGCTTTCCGTGGGAGATCAAGCGGGAGATTTCCCAGCTTTTTGATCGGATCAAGCCAGATGTAGTGCACATTCAGTGTCACTACATGATTGGTAAGGCGACCATGGAAGAGTGCGTTCGGCGCGGTATACGGGTAATTTCTACCAACCACTTTATGCCGGAGAACCTCAACCCGTTCCTGCCATTCCCAGAATGGTTCTTGAAAATCGTGGCGCGAAATTCTTGGCGAGACATGGGCAAGATTATGGGCAAAGGCGCGGTTGTTACCACGCCGACCCAGCTGGCCGCAGACGCGATGCGCGAGCTTGCGAAATTGGACAAAGTTCTTCCGGTCTCTAATGGTATTGATTCAGCCGCTTATGTGCTCAAGGCTGGCGAAGAGATCTCCCCCCCTGACTACCGGACGGTGCTTTTCGCTGGGCGTTTGGCCGAGGAAAAGCACGTTGACGTTCTGATCAGGGCAATAGGGAAGTTACCGGCAGATCTCAACGCTCATTTGGAAATCGTTGGTGGCGGAGAGGTGCGGCCGGCACTTGAGGAACTTGTCGCCAAACTTGGGCTAAGCGACCGGGTTCAATTTCTTGGCTTGATTTCCGATGAGGAACTTCGTGAAGCGTATATTCGGGCTTCGGTCTTCGCGATGCCCGGAACCGCAGAATTGCAGTCTTTGGTTTCCTTGGAGGCAGCAAGCGCCTCCACGCCATTGGTTTTGGCCGATGCGATGGCTTTGCCGCACTTGATCGACGGCGAGAAAAATGGCTTTCTGTTCCGTCCAGGCGACAGCGACGATCTTGCTGCCAAGATTCGCGCGATTCTGGAACTTCCGAAAGCTGAGAGCGAAGCGATGGGTGCAGCGAGCAAAGCGGTAGCCGAGCGGCATAGCTTAGCTACCACGCTGGAGATCTTCGAGGATCTCTACTACAGCGCTAGCTATGAAGACATTGCAAGCCGGATCGGTCATTGAGCCAGAATCCTCTAAGATAGCAAGGTCGGGTTTTTGCAGGAAGGTCTGTAGAAACCACACGGGGCTGTAGCTCAGCTGGTTAGAGCAGAGGACTCATAATCCTTTGGTCCAGGGTTCAAGTCCCTGCAGCCCTACCAAGAAAAGCCGCAGGTCGGAAGCACGAATCGAGATATTCAATACTTCCGACCTGCGGCTTTTTGATGCCTTCTTTCGGGGCGTTAGCTCAGAAGTGAGATGCTTTACGGATTGAAGTGAATACGGTAAGTTACTGATGAGTAACATGTTTCTCGTGCCGAGCTCTCTCTGAAGGATGACGATGTCCAAGATCGCTGTTGATGTTAACAATCTGCCCTACGCCGACGGCGACTTCTACTCGTTTGAGCAGCTGCTCTCCGACGCGGAGCGGGAAAAGTTACAAGAAGTGCGGGACTTCTTGGCCAAAGAGGTCAAGCCAATCGCTATTGATCACTGGAATCGTACCGAATTCCCGATGGATTTGATTCCGAAGATCAGCGAGCTCGATGTGATGAGCCCGGTTCGTCGACAGGGATACAGCAGCCTTTTCGCCGGAATCCTCCACGCCGAGTTCACTCGTGCCGACACCTCGATCGCCACTTTTATGGGTGTGCACGACGGCTTGTTTACAGGGTCCGTAGAATTATTGGCTTCCGAAGAGCAGAAGGCCCTCTGGCTCCCGGACATCTATTCGATGAAAAAGATCGGCGCATTCGGGCTAACAGAACCGTTGGGCGGTTCTTATGTTGCTGGGGGCACCAGAACTACTGCCAAGCGCGAAGGTGATAATTGGGTTCTCAACGGTGCTAAGCGCTGGATCGGTAACGCAACATTCTCTGATTGGGTTGTCATTTACGCCCGCGATGTGGATGACAACCAGGTCAAGGCGTTCATGGTGGACACCGCGACCCCAGGCTACAAAGCCACCAAAATTGAGAACAAGATCTCGCTGCGTTCTGTGCAGAACGCAGACATCACGCTAGAAAACCTCGTGATTTCGAATGATTTCAAACTTGAGCACGGAAACTCCTTCCGGGATACCAATAAGGTGCTTAAGGTGACTCGACTTGCGGTTGCCTGGCAGGCGGTTGGCCAGCAGATGGCCGCGTTCGACGTCGCCCGCCGCTACGCAGTGGAGCGCGTTCAGTTCGGTCGTCCCTTGGCTTCTTTTCAGCTCATTCAAGACCAGCTGGTTCAGATTCTAGGTAATACGGTCGCCTCGATGGGCATGATGGTTCGCTTGTCTCAACTCGAAGACTTAGGTCAAGCCAAAGATGAGCAGTCTGCGTTGGCCAAAGCATTCACCTCAGCGCGGATGCGTGAGTCCGTAGCTATCGGCCGCAGCATCTTGGGTGGAAATGGCATTGTCACCGACTATGAGATGGCAAAGATCTTCTCGGATGCCGAGGCGATTTACTCGTACGAAGGCACCTACGAAATCAACTCGCTGGTCACCGCACGCGCAATCACCGGCATCTCCGCGATCGTCTAGGTTTAGTTCCTTAGGCTTCAGTTCTTCAGCGGCAGCAGGATCGATGGTCTTCGATCCTGGATGAAAAGCAATGGATTGAGATAGTTTTCCTCCCGCCGGACGCCCCAGTGCAGTGATACTGTGGGCGGCCGGTGCCCAGGTTGAACGGTCGCAATTATTTGGCCGCGATCGATGTGCTCGCCTAGCTTTACCGTTGCCAAGACTGGCTCAAAGCTGCTTCGTAGGCCATTTCCGTGATCGATCGTGAGTACATTACGGTCTACCAGCCAGCCCAAAAAGCTCACGATGCCTGCTGCTGGAGAGCGAACTTCTTGGCCTTCGAAAGCGGCTAGATCCACACCCAGATGGCCTGATAACCAGGGTTTTGCTGGTGGATCGAATGCTCTAGTTACCGCGGGCTCAGGTGTCAGCGGCCAAAGCCAGCTGGTCGACTTAGCTGAGTCGGCGGCGATCGATGCCGGGCATAAGCCAATGATGGTGACGATAGCGGCGAGGGAAATTGTAAGAGGTCTTAAACTTCGCATCTCTTCACTGTCCGCTGTCGTTGCGCTCGCCTCAAGGAGAGGGTAAGTGGATGTGTGGAAAATGCATTTACTGCTGGCTGTGGTGGAGGAGTGCTCAACGGCATCGCCTCGAACCAGTGCGTCGCCCCTGTGCTGTACACTAAATACTGCAGCGCGCGTAATATGCGCTGACTACGCGTGTCCAATTCCCTCGCATTTAGTCGTGAGTCAATCACGGTCCAAAGGCAGGGCTGCGCTTCTTTCGGTCCTTTGAATGTATCTCGAGCAGGTTTGCTTCCAGCAAGTTTGTTTTGAGCAGGTTTGAAGGAAAGAGCGCAGATCTGGCACCAGGCATAACCGTAAATAATCAAACACTTAAGGAGCGTCGGCATGCCCGTCGTAACCATGCGCCAGCTGCTCAACAGCGGCGTACATTTCGGTCACCAGACCCGTCGTTGGAACCCGAAGATGAAGCGATTCATCTTGACGGAGCGCAACGGCATCTACATCATTGACTTGCAGCAGTCGCTGTCTTACATCGACCGTGCCTACGAGTTCGTCAAGGCAACCGTCGCCCATGGTGGCACCGTGTTGTTCGTTGGCACCAAGAAGCAGGCTCAGGAAGCAATTGCTGAGCAGTCAACTCGCGTTGGCCAGCCCTACGTTAACCACCGCTGGCTCGGTGGCATGCTCACCAACTTCCAGACGGTAGCTAAGCGAATCCAGCGCATGAAGGAACTCGAAGAGATCAACTTCGAAGACGTTGCTTCTTCGGGTCACACCAAAAAAGAGCTTTTGCTGCTCAAGCGTGAGCTGACCAAGCTCGAAGGTAACCTCGGCGGTATCCGGAACCTGAACAAGGTCCCGTCCACTATCTGGATCGTAGACACCAAAAAAGAGCACCTCGCCATTGACGAGGCCAAGAAGCTCAATATCCCGGTTGTTGCAATCTTGGACACCAACTGCGATCCGGACGAAGTTGATTTCCCGATCCCGGGCAATGACGACGCGATCCGCTCCGTTAACTTGCTTACTCGGGTCATTGCTGACGCTGTTGCAGAGGGCCTGATTGCTCGCAACGCAAAGGCAACCGGTTCCGCAGAAGGCACTGCGGCTGAGCCGCTCGCCGAATGGGAGCGCGAATTGCTGGAGTCATCCAACACCGAAGCTCCGGTCGCCGAGACCGCTGCTGCTGAAGCTCCGGTCGCTGACGCCGCTATTGAAGCTCCCGTGGCTGAGGAAGCTAAGACCACCGAAGCTGACGACACCAAGTAACTTCCGAACGAAGACGTATGGTGCGGTCACGAGCCGCGCCATACGTTTGAGTCGGGTCAAATTAACGACATAACAGGAGCTCACATGGCGAACTACACCGCCGCTGATATCAAGGCACTCCGCGAGCGCACTGGCGCTGGCATGATGGACGTGAAGAAGGCCCTGGACGAGGCGGATGGCAATGCCGAAAAGGCGCTTGAGCTAATCCGCATCAAGGGCCTCAAGGGTGCTACCAAGCGTGAAGGCCGCTCGACCGCAGAAGGCTTGGTTGCCGCTACTGTCGAAAACGGCGTTGGCGTCATGGTTGAGGTCAATTGCGAAACTGACTTCGTGGCCAAGTCCGGTCCGTTCATTGAATTTGCTAACAAGGCCTTGGCTGCCGCTGTTGCTTCTGGTGCAGCCGACGTCGACGCGCTACTTGCTGCTGAAGTTGATGGCAAGCCGTTGTCCGAGCTCGTTATCGAAGCTGGCGCGCTGTTGGGTGAAAAGGTGGCAATCCGCCGCCTGGCACGCGTTACTGGCGCCGTCGTCGATGCTTACTTGCACAAGACTTCCAAGGATTTGCCCGCCCAGGTTGGCGTGCTGTTCGCGGTTGACGGCGAAGGCGAAGCGGCTACCACCGCGGCGCACGACGTCGCAGTGCACATTGCTGCTTACACGCCGAACTACTTGCTCCGCGAAGATGTTCCGGCCGATCTGGTCGATAGCGAACGCCGTATTGCAGATGAGACCGCTCGTGCTGAAGGCAAGCCTGAAGCTGCTTTGCCTAAGATCGTTGAAGGCCGTTTGACTGGCTTCTTCAAGGAGAACGTGCTGCTCGACCAGCCGTTCGCCAAAGACCAGAAGCAGAGTGTTGCTCAGGTCTTGGACGCCGCAAGTGCCAAGGCTGTTGGGTTCGCTCGCTTCCGCGTCGGAGCCTAATTCGCTAGGTTTCACCAGTTTTATTAAGTTTCACCAGTAGTACCGAAAGGCCCGTGTTGGGGACATCCTCAACACGGGCCTTTTTGTATGGCCAAAATTTGGATGGCCAAAATGCTTCAGCCGAACTGTCATTTCCGCCAGTATGTCCCGCTGAGTAGCAACCTCAGCGGGACATACTCAGTTCTTCCCGCTGAAACCATCAGCCCGGCGGGACAAAGTTTATTCAACGAGCTGGTTGACAATGCATCCGGTCGGTGGTTGAATTTTTGTTATCAAGCTATTGGTTGATCAATTAAATAGTTGATAACTAGTAGTTGATAAGCGAGTACTCGAATAATGATTGTGAGATTGGTTGGTGACCATGATGGACTCTGATGAGGAACAGCTGGACCGGGCCTTTGCGGCTTTGGGGGACCCGGTTCGCCGCCAAATCATTGCCCGGTTGTCAATATCTGACGCAACGGTCAAGGAGCTAGCCGCACCTTTTAAGATCTCTCTTCAAGCGATATCAAAGCACTTGCAGATTCTTGAAGCGGCCTCATTGATCAGTAGCGGTAAGGACGCACAACGGCGGCCCCGTCATTTGCTCAAGGCCAATCTGGCGCAGCTTACCGATTGGATCAACGCTTACAGTTCATCGGCCGAAGAAAAATTCCAGCGGCTCGAGGGCCTTTTGGCCAAAGACCCCATCGACGGGGTTTCATCCGATAAGGAGAATTTAGCATGGTTACGGAGAGCAGACTAGAGATTGTTGCCGAATCTGGGGGACAGAACATCACCCTGGTTCGTGAGATTTACGCTTCGGTGCAGCGGGTTTTTGCCGCCCATTTGGACCCTGAAATGGTTGCTCAATGGCTTGGTCCACGTCGGCTGGAAATGAAAATCAGCGAGTGGCAAGCCGTCAGCGGCGGCAAATACGCGTACTTGCATATTGCTGAAGACGGAACCGAATACGGCTTCCGAGGGATGTTTCACACCGTAATTGAAGATCAGTAAATCATTCAGACCTTTGAATACTTGGGCTTCCCCGGCCAAGTCTCCCTCGAATCGATGGTGTCCGAGGACTTGGGGAACAATCGCTGCCGGATCTTAAGCACTTCAACCTACCCATCCAATGATGTGCGGGAGCAAATGCTGCAAAGTGGCATGGAGACCGGCCTCAGGGAGTCTTATGAGAGGCTTGAAGAGTTGGTGAGCTGAGCTGCCTACAAACAGTAAGATTTAAGCATCCCTACTCATGGCGCCGCTGGTGGATTGAGCGGGGATGTTTGTTATCTGCGTCTGTATTGGCCCCCAGCGGCCCGCGCACGATAACCTAGATCAAGCATTTGCGAACCCCCCCCAGCAGTAAGACATACCGAGGGATGGCCCATGGACAGCACTTCAAACTTCGTCAACGATAATCCCTCAATTCCTCATCTCGTAGCAGAAACCGTCGCAGCCGAAGCCGTCGCAGCAGCGCCCGAGCATCGGCCGGCCGTGAACATTCCGGCAAAGTCGAAGCGACGAGTGCTTTTGAAGCTCTCTGGTGAGGTGTTCGGCGGCGGCCAGGTTGGCCTCAATCCGGCCACCGTACGCGGAATCGCCGAACAAATCGCCGCCACCGTGGACACCGTTGAGGTTGCCGTTGTGGTTGGTGGTGGAAACTTTTTCCGCGGCGCAGAGCTCTCGCAATCTGGAATGGATCGTTCCCGTGCAGACTATATGGGCATGCTCGGCACCGTGATGAACTGCCTGGCGCTGCAGGACTTCTTAGAACAAGCCGGAGTTGAGACTCGCGTGCAGAGCGCTATCACCATGGGTCAGGTCGCCGAAGCGTACATTCCGCGCCGGGCAATCCGACACTTGGAAAAAGGCCGGGTGGTGATTTTCGGTGCCGGAGCCGGCCTGCCTTATTTCTCCACGGACACAGTTGCTGCCCAACGCGCCCTCGAAGTACACGCCGATATCGTTTTGATGGCCAAGAATGGCGTCGACGGCGTCTACACTGCCGATCCCAAGAAAGACCCCAGTGCAAAGAAGCTCGATCATTTGACGTATAACGAGGCTTTGCAACGCGACATTAGAGTTTTGGACCAGACCGCATTCAGCCTGTGCAAGGACAACAACTTGGAGATGCTGGTATTCGGGATGGAAGGCGAAGGCAATGTCAGCCGCGCCATCCGCGGAGAGAGCCTGGGAACCCTGGTAACGCCGTAGTATGAACTCTTGAGAATCCCTTTTGAAAAACTGCAGCACCAGGAGAGACCGTGATCGAAGAAACTCTGCTCGAAGCCGAAGAGAAGATGGACAAGGCCGTAGAAGTGGCCAAGGAAGACTTCAGCGCCGTACGCACCGGCCGGGCCAACCCTGGATTATTCGCCAAGGTCATGGTTGATTACTACGGAGCTCCGACTCCGCTGCAGCAGCTCGCTTCGTTTGCGGTACCTGAAGCTCGCACACTGCTGATCACGCCATTTGATCGCAGCGCCCTGGGCGATATTGAAAAGGCGCTGAGCAATTCCGAGGTTGGGGCGAACCCTTCCAACGATGGCAACGTGATTCGGGTTGTCATGCCAGAACTGACCCAGGAGCGCCGTCGGGAATACGTCAAGATTGTGCGTGGCAAAAGCGAGGATGCCAAGATTTCGATCCGAAACATTCGCCGTAAGGCAAAAGAGTCGCTGGATAAGATCGTCAAAGACGGTGACGCCGGAGAAGATGAAGGCTCGCGGGCTGAAAAGGAACTCGACGGTCTAACCAAAACGCACACCGAGAACATTGACGAGCTGCTCAAGCGCAAAGAAGCCGAACTGCTCGAGGTCTGATGAGCCAAACGCCGGGCGCTGACGACCGGCCCGCCGGGCCCGTCGAACCACGCACAGAAACAGCTTCGGCCTTTCGGCCTCTGCCTAGCCGCCGCACTTTGCGCGCAGCTGAGCGAGAAGCCGAAAAGAAGGTAGCAAAGGGTGCTGTGCATAAAGCTACGCAACGAAACCAGCAGTCGGCATCAATTGACGGCCGACGAGCGCCGATAACTTCGGCGATCCCGGCAGTTCCGGCGCAGGCCCAGATGGTAGTAAAGCAGCCAGCTGCCAAAAAACCAGAAGTGGCTTCAATTCCCAAGCCGTCGGCCCCGGTAGCTGCGTCGGTGTTGCCGATGCCAGAGCAAATTTCTGCGCCCGTGCCGAAAGCTTCTCGAGCGGGCCGGAATCTGCCGGCGGCGATTGGTGTTGGCCTTGGCCTGCTGATCGCCGTCTTAATCGGCTTACTTTTCTATCCGCCCGCATTCATCGTGATGGTGATCCTAGCTTCGGCTTTAGGTGTCGGGGAAGTCAGCCGTGGTCTGTTGCAACGCGGCGTCGAGGTTCCGTTAGTTCCGGTGATGGTCGCCGTCGTCGCAATGCCGATTTCGGCCTACTACGTTGGTGCTGAAGGCTTGCTGTTTGCGCTAGTTGCTTGTTGCCTGGCTTTGATGATCTGGCGTTCGCTCGATTCATCGACTGGCACCGGCCAAAGCATCTTCGCCGGCATCTTGATGATTGCTTGGATTCCGTTCCTGATTTCTTTTGTGCTGCTCGTTTTGAGTGAGCCGGAGGGCCCGGCAACCTTGCTGGCATTCCGTGGCGGATACCCCGGCGTCGGCGCGCTCAAGGTGGCTGTCACGCTACTGCTCGTGGTCTCCAACGACACCTTTGGTTACCTGTTGGGCGCGCTTTTCGGTAAGCACCCCATGGCGCCAAAGATCAGCCCCAAGAAGTCTTGGGAAGGTTTCGCGGGTTCATTAGCCGGCGCCATTTTGATCGGCGTGCTGGCCGCAATTTTCTTGTTACATGAGCAATGGTGGATCGGCATCGTGCTGGCGATCGGTTTAGTTGCTGCGGCCACCACCGGAGATTTGGCCGAGTCCATGGTCAAGCGTGAACTAGGGATGAAAGACATGTCCTCAATCCTGCCCGGACACGGTGGTTTGATGGATCGTTTGGACTCGATACTCTTCGCAGCTCCGGCAGCATTTTTGCTGTACTCGCTGCTTGATTGGTTACAAGGCCTGGGAGTCTAAAATGAATGAGCAAAAGGCAACCGTCGCACAGAGCAGGGCGGAACGAAGAAACGAACGGGGAACCACAGGCGTGACTGAGACAGCGCAGCACCGACCGCAAAGCGCTCCATTCGCGCGCGTTGACCGCAAAGCTTATGGCTACAACGTCAAGCAAGTCGACCAATTTTTAGCCCGCGCAAGAGCAATTTATACCGCCCAGGATTCGGCGGAGAAGGCTTTGACGAGCAATGAAGTGCGAGAGATGACTTTCGACGCCGTTCGCGGTGGTTATGAGGCGCAAGCTGTTGACGCCGCCTTGGACCGGTTAGAAGACGTCTTTGCGCAGCGTGAGCGTGATGCCCTGATCTCCGGTAAAGGCGAAGACGCCTGGTTAGCACAAATTGGCAGGCTCTCCAGCGTGCTCCGCAATCGGCTACACCGCGCGCCGGGCGAACGATTCCGCCGGCCGCGGCGCAATGTTCGTAGCTACGATGTGGGTGACGTTGACGCTTTGTTTGCTGAGCTTTTGGAATATTTTGAGCGCGATAAACCGCTTAGCGTCGACGTCGTCCGTCGGGCAGTTTTTGGTTCAGCGCAGGGTAAAGACGGCTATGAAGAGCAGCAAGTAGACGTGTTCCTTGACCGCGTTGTTGAGCTGATGGCGGCCATCGATTAACTATGGTGCGTGAAGCGATTCTGGTGTGTGAAGTCTAGCCAGAATCGCCGAGGTCGAGGCGCTCAGTCGGTGCGCGCTCAATTTTGAGGCTATGACCATGGTCAAAAATGCGGCCGGAACCGTGACTATTGCTGGTTGACTGAGCAAATCAGTCACCATGCCATTGCTCAGACCAGCCGCTGCAGCGATGGGTGCGCTCAAGTACGCTCCACCACAGAGCAGCGCCCCGACTGCCATTCCAGCTATTGCGCCGACGTCGGTCAGCCCCCGCCACCAAATGCCCAACAAGCGCAATGGGCAAAGCGTTGAGGCGGTAAATGCGAAGACCGCACCGATGCTATCGGCTAGCGCGGTGGAGTCGCTGAGGAGCGCAATTGCTAGTGGTACTAGCGATCCGAGAAGTGCCGCTAGCCGGAATCCGCGTACGCTACCGCCGAACAATTCTTGTGAGACCACTCCGGCTAGCGAAACTAGTAATCCGGACGAGCTGGATAAGAATGCGGCAAAAGCGCCTGCGATAATTAGTGCAGAAAGAAATTGCCCTGCAGGTCCGGGAATCAACTGTGCTGGCAACAACAAGACCGTGGCATCGGCTTTACCGGTGCTGGTCGGTTGCATGCGGCCAAGTACGCCCAAAATTGTTGGCAATAAGTAGAAGGCACCTAGTAGTGGCAGCACAATGAGGGTGGTCCGTCGCGCAGATCGACCGTCAGGGTTGGTATAGAAACGCACCAGGACGTGCGGCAGGCCCAAGGTGCCCAGCAGCAGGCCAATAATGAGTGAAATGGTGTGTAACGGCGTTGAGCCCACGCCGTCGTCTTGGCCCTGGTCAAAAGCCTGCGCGGCAAGCTGCGGGGTAGCCGGATCACCGGCGATGACGATGAGCAAAAATACTGCCGGCACGGCCAGCGCGGTAAATTTGAGCCAGAATTGAAACGCCTGAACAAACGTGATGGAACGCATGCCGCAAGTCATCACCACAATGCAGACGATGGCCACTATCAGCACCGGTCCGAGCCAAGCTGGCAGGCCGGCGGTCATCGAAACAGTTAGCGCGGCCCCCTGAAGTTGCGGCACCAGGTAGAGCCAGCAAACCAGAATGACGCAGTACGAGCTCACCCGGCGCACGATTTTGGATTCAAGCCGGAATTCAGCGAAACCTGGAATTGTTTACGCCCTGGAACGACGCAACGGTGCCGCAACGAATAACAACAACATCAAATAGCCTGCCGTGTAACCGATGGGGAACCACAGTGCATTAGCCCCGGACACCACTATGAGGCCCACCACGCCCAGGTAGCTAGCGGCGGAAAGGTACTCGCCGCCAATAGCTGAAGCATTCCACCAGGGCCGCACAGTTCGTGAAGCCACGTAAAAGTCGCTGGTGGTTCGGGAGATTCGCAGGCCAAAGGCGCCAACCACCACGGTCGCTAAGGCCACTAAAGAGATCGTCACCGTGCTGAGCAGATTCATTGATGGGATACCAGATCTCGAAATGAGTCTTCATTTCGATCTGCGCTGCGTGCGTACAGCCAGGCTGACAGGCAAATCACCGGGTAGATACCCGCCCCTAAAACGATCCAAGGCAACGGAACACCCCATAAAGTGATCGAGTTGAGCGCTGGGTAGCTTGCTAACAGGATCGGGATCGCGCAGAGCAAAAGCAAGAAACCACAGCCGACGACGACGGCTAGCCGAAGTTGGCTGCGAATCAGCGAGTCAACTAGCGCCCGACCTACACCCGATTGTTCTTCTAGTTCCCGGGCGACCGGAAAATCGCCAATTGTTGTGGTGTGGCTACGTCGCGCGGTAACACGGGTCCGGCCAGCAGCCGGTGGTGGCAGCTCAGAGTTCATTGGATTCATCCGCGTGACCTGGGCCGGCTTTCAGCCATTTTGCCGCGTAAACCCGGCAGATGCCGACGGCTGACTGGCAAACTAGCATCGCCAATGCGCACCGAAGCGCTGCCCCGGCTCATTTGAAGCTGCGATACATGTGGCATCGAAATCAAGTAGGACCGATGGATGCGAAGAAAGCCAGCGCTTTGCCATTGCTCTTCGAGCTCGCTGAGCGGAACTCGAATCAAAAAACTCGCGTCGGCGGTGTGTAGCCGTGCATAGTCACCTTGTGCCTGCACATAACGGATTTCAGATTTTCGAATCAATTTGGTGATGCCACCTTGGTCAACCGTGATCAGATCGTCGGTCTGCGCCATTTGCTCGGGGAACTGCAATTGCTCGGTAATTCTGCGCACCGATTCGGCTAGGGGCTCGGTCCGAACCGGCTTGAGTAGATAATCCACTGCGGCCAGCTCGAATGCCTCCACGGCTCGATCCTCGTCTGCCGTGACAAAAACGATCGCCGGTTGCTCAGCGCGGGAGAACTTATTGATCACCTTCGCCAAATCCAGCCCGCTCAGTCCGGGCATGTGAATGTCTAAAAATAGCGCGTCTATTTGATGCGCATCGAGCAGCTGGAGGACTTCAGTGCCGCTGATACTTGAATAGATTGCGCCAATTCGGTCATCTTGGCCGAGTAAATAGGCCAACTCACGCACTGCCGGTTGTTCGTCGTCGGCAACAATTACCGCAAGCTTTCCGGCGCGCTCGCCGCGCTCTGGGGCAGTGAGAGAATCGTCGACGCTGACCATGGACCTCAGCATAGCGTTCGCTCTGCCCGGTGTTCTGGTTGAAACTTGGGCACACGCAGGGTCATCAGAGTTCCAGCCCCTGGGCCGGTATCCACTACGAGTCCGTGATCGTCGCCATACACTTGGCGCAATCGGGCGTCGACATTACGCAGTCCTATGTGGTCGCCGTCGTCGTGACCGGCTAGCACCTCAGCTAGCAGAGCTGGATCCATGCCTACGCCGTCGTATTCGATGGTGATCTGGGCATAAGCTCCGGCATCTTGGGCGGTGAGCTTGATATGCCCGACGCCGCTTTTCGCTTCGATGCCGTGCCGCACGGCATTTTCAACTAGAGGTTGCAGACTCAAAAACGGGATCACCGTGCTAAGCACCTCGGGACCGATTTGCAGACTGACTTGCAGCCGTTCACCAAACCTGGCCCGTTCCAATAACAAGTAGCGATCAATGGATTTCAGCTCCTCAGACACGGTGGTGAAATCGGCATGGCGGCGGAACGAGTAGCGAGTGAAATCTGCGAACTCAATGAGCAGCTCGCGGGCACGCTTCGGATCGGTGATCACATAGGAGGCGATCGCGTTCAGCGAGTTGTAAATAACATGCGGACTGATTTGGGCGCGCAGGGCGCGAACTTCAGCCTCGACTAGTTGCGTGCGTGAAGCAGCAAGTTCCGCAAGCTGAATCTGAGCAGCAACCCAATCTGCCACTTCGTCACTAGCTCGCACCAGACCGGCGGAGGCGCCCGAATTGACGGAACGCCCGGCCATACTGAGCGCAGTCAGCGAGCCCACAACGCGCTCAGCTACCCGGATCGGCACGACGACGGCAGCCACTAGTCCGGCGCTCTCCAAAGCACCTGTGCCGGCAAGTCGATAAACCTGCCGGCGTCCCGAAGCTAAGGTCTTGCGATTCAGCTCACGAATCGGATCTCGCGCACCACCGGAGATCTCAGGCCCGGCCCAGGCGAGCATCCGTTCTGAGTCACTCAGCGCTAGCGCATCACAACCGAGAAGTGCATGCAGATATTTGATCGATTTGCTTGCGCCTAAAGGCTGCAGCCCAGATCGCAAATGGCTGCCGGCCAAAGCGGCCAAGTGCAAGGTATTGTAGCTGGCGTGTTCGGCTTCAGTGCCAAGTTCCCGATGCGAACGGGAAAGCCGGAAGCCTAGATAGCCGATCAAGACGATAATGCAGCACAAAGCCGATCAGGATGACAAGCAGAATCAGCGGCGAGTCCGGCATGCAGCCAAGCGTAGCGCCTAAAAGTGCCGGACTGTTTCACTTCTCGACGCCGAATGCTGCCATTGGGCGCAAGGATTCGACCGTTCGTCGCGGCGCGTGAAGTTGGCCGGCTCTGATGCTGCGCAGGCTCACAACTTTGCGGAAAAGTGAAGTGCCTCACACTTTTATTGTCAAAGGAGACATGATGGATCAACCAACTCCTCCGGCGGACCCAGTGTCCGTGCCGTCAGCCGATTTAGTCGGCATCCAACGGGATGAGCGGTTTCAAAAGTTGCGCCGCAAACATCGAAACTTTGTCTTTCCGATGGCAATTGCTTTTTTGCTCTGGTATTTTCTTTACGTCTTATTGGCCGACTATGCGCACGATTTCATGTCGATCAAGGTGTGGGGCTCAATCAACATTGGCTTGATATTTGGCCTTTTGCAGTTCGTGACGACCTTCGGAATCACCACTTGGTACGTGATGTATTCCAATCGCAAACTCGATCCGGTGGCAACCGAGATCCGTGAGGAAATCGAATCCGGTAAAGGGGATATTTCATGATTGCGTCAATGCAAAACACTTCATGGATCAATATCTTGATCTTCGCCTTGTTTGTGGCTATCACCTTGGTGATCGTCTTCCGGGCTAGCCGGAACAATAAAACGGCTGCAGATTACTATGCGGCTGGCCGTTCATTCACAGGTTCACAAAACGGCACCGCGATTGCGGGCGATTATCTTTCCGCGGCCTCGTTCTTAGGCATCACCGGCGCCATCGCGGTCAACGGCTACGACGGCTTCCTGTACTCGATCGGCTTTCTTGTCGCCTGGCTCGTAGCCTTGCTCTTGGTGGCCGAGCTTTTGCGCAACACCGGAAAATTCACCATGGCTGATGTGCTTTCCTTCCGTTTGAAGCAGCGTCCCGTTCGAATCGCTGCGGCAATTTCCACACTGGCAGTATGTTTTTTCTACCTGCTAGCTCAGATGAACGGTGCCGGTGCGCTGGTGTCGCTTTTGCTTGGCATCGGGGACAAAACTGGCCAGGCCGTGGTCATTACCGTGGTTGGTGCGTTAATGATTTTCTACGTTCTGATCGGCGGTATGAAAGGCACCACTTGGGTACAAATTATCAAGGCGGCGCTGCTTATTGCGGGCGCAGCGGTCATGACGGTATGGGTGCTATCGCTGCACGGCTTCAACCTCTCCGGGCTGATGGACGCTGCATTAGCTAAGGCCGGAGCTGGCGGAGAAGCACTTTTGAGCCCTGGTAAACAGTACGGTGCAACCGCTACCAGTAAGCTCGATTTCGTTTCGCTGGGCTTGGCACTAGTTCTCGGCACCGCGGCGTTACCGCACGTCTTGATGCGCTTTTACACCGTGCCTACCGCGAAAGAAGCCAGGAAATCAGTGGTTTGGTCAATCTGGCTGATCGGTATCTTCTACTTATTCACTTTGGTGCTCGGTTATGGCGCAGCCGCCCTCATCGGCCCGACAGAAATCGCGGCGGCGCCGGGTGGCGTCAACTCGGCCGCACCTTTGCTCGCATTCGCGCTCGGTGGGCCGGTGCTGCTCGGTTTCATTGCCGCCGTCGCCTTCGCTACGATCCTGGCGGTCGTCGCCGGGCTCACCATTACCGCAGCGGCTTCGTTTTCCCACGACATCTATTCTTCGGTGATCAAGAAGGGCAAACCGGCTCCGGGTAGTGAAGTGAAGGTGGCCCGGATCACCGTGGTGGTTATTGGCATCGTCGCGATCATTGGCGGCATCGGTACTAACGGTCAGAACGTGGCCTTCCTGGTGGCGCCTGCTTTTGCGGTAGCGGCAAGTGCCAACCTGCCCACGATATTGTTTTCGCTTTTCTGGAAGCGTTTCACTACCCAAGGAGCCGTCTGGAGTATCTACGGTGGCTTGATTTCAGCGATCTTGTTGATTGTTTTCTCGCCGGTTGTTTCTGGAAATGCCAAAGCGATGTTCCCCGGTGGAAACTTTGCCTGGTTCCCGCTGTCCAATCCCGGCATCATCTCGATTCCATTGGCGTTCTTGCTGGGCTGGCTGGGCACCGTGTTGGACAAGAAAAAAGAAGATCCAGCTAAGCAAGCTGAGATGGAAGTTCGTTGACTTACGGGAGTCGGCGCAGAGAAGGCAACTGATCACTGATGAATTCTTGTCAGTGATGGTGCCCGGAGCTGAAGCCAGGTAGGTCCATGTTCATTTGGTCGTGCGGGATGGAAAATTGCCCGGCGGTGCCAGCGGCCAAACCGGCCGTTGCAATGGCGGAAACCACTAACGCCGAGATAAACATGGAGAGCAGCAACCGGCCCGCAGGCGGTGTCCCTAGATTGTTCGGGGCATCGCTGCGCGGCGTTCCGCGCGAATCAACGTTGCCCTGGGAACTCTTCTCTTGCAGACCTTTTCGAGAAAGTCAGCCTAACGAACCCAGAATTACTAGTTCCAAAACAAAGGTCGCAAGCAGGGTTCCGTCAATGTGTCGTTGCAAAAATTGTGCAAGCAGAGCAACGATATTTAGCACGGTGATTCCGGCAAGAATTCGTACTGCAAGTAGCGGTCGAATTGGCCTTTGGGCTCGAAATGAGCCAATCGCCCACACGGTCAAGGCAATCGCCCACACCGCTACCACGGCCGCTGCGGGCCAGGCGAGAGCGGCGGGCCACGCAGCGGTGGCTGAGGCGATGCCTTGAACTGTGGTTTGAGCCAGCACATTTGAGGCAAGCCCAAAAGTGCATATGGCCGCGCCGAGGCCAGCGAAGGCGGTCAACAGACGGACCGCCGTCGGCATCAACGGCGCGGCCACGTTGCTCATGAGGATACCGCGCTCATGAGACGGCTGCTCGAACGTTTTTGTCTTGCGAAAGGCCAACGCCCAGCAGGATGACCGCACTAGCTAAGGTGCAAGACATTGTCTGCGCCGTTGAGCGCAATGATGTTCAACGAGCTAGTCAAAATAAAGAGCCCGACAATGCCAACCAAAAGGTATACCGCGCCGACGGCGACGTTAACGCCCTTAGCCGCGGTGGTCGAGGACAGCCCGGCCAGCAACAGTGCCGCACCGATAGCAAGGTGAATAACATTATGTAGCGGGTTGACCGCAAAGATGATGAGGTTATTTCCTTTAGTCCCGGCAAAGCCGATGCCAGAAGTGACAAAGAACCCCAAAATGCCTACCAAAAGGTAAACAGCGCCAAATATTGTGGCTAGAAGCCGATTGGGTGACGTTCGCATGTGCAGAGCCTTCCATCAATTGGGCGCCTCCCCAGGGCGTCCGGCGACGTTCAAGAGCATCTTTTGACGCTCCCAAAAGGCATTCGAAACTTCAGCTCTGCTGGATAGCCCCAAGCTCAAAATTGTCTGTGAAAACGGACTATGCGTCGTACGAATTGGAGCTGGGGTCTCGCTCCAACAGCGGCTCTACCCGAAACGGAACCATCTCGTTCATAGCCAATGAGGTATCGGTCCGTTCTACGCCGTCGCAGGCCAAGATCTTGCCATTTATCCGGAAAAGATCCTCCGCACCCTTAGAAACGACTTTTACTAAGAGGTCTGCTTGTCCGGTGAGGCCGTGCGCCTCAATCACTTCCGGTATTTCGGCCAAAGCTATTGCCAGCGCTTCCAGTTTTTGCTGTTGCGCATGGACAGAAATAAACGCGGTCAAGGGGTAACCCAAAGCGGCCGGATTGATTCGGCGTTCGAAGGGTAAGAAGACCTGTTTCTTCTCTAAAGCGGCCATTCGCGCCTGCACGGTATTGCGGGATAGGCCGAGTTTTTGCGCTAGGGCTACAACCGTCCGTAGTGAATCGGTTGCCATCGCCGTAAGCAGTCGAAGATCGGTACTGTCTAAGGGTTGCATAGTGCGCAAGGTTAGCACGCTCTGCCGAGCCAAAATAGAGCATAATGCTCAAGCCTCGGCGAGCCGGTTGTGCTCGATGTATCATGTGAGTATCGTCACAGTACAACCGGTCAAGGATGATCGGTAGGGGAACGCGGCTGGAATCCGGTGGTTTTCCCCACACTTCACCGGCAGCTCATAACAGCTTCCGGCACCGGAATCGACCTAGCGGATCCCGTTCAAGACAAACGGCGGTTCGACGAGGAAAGAGGGCACCTATGTCAGCCGAAGCCCACGCTTCGCCCAGTGATGCCGGCCTGAGCGGTCTTGCCGGCGGTGGAACACCGCCAGACGAGAATTTCATTCAACTGGTCAACGCCAACGGTGAACGGGTAGCAAACCCGGAGTACGACCGTTGGGTTGCCGATGTGACTGATGAGGACTTGGCCTCGCTTTATGAGGACATGATCGTCATTCGAAGGATTGACACTGAAGCCACTGCTTTGCAGCGTCAAGGTGAGTTGGCGCTCTGGGCGCCGTTACTAGGCCAAGAAGCAGCCCAAATTGGCTCTGGACGAGCACTTGAGAAAGACGATTTTGTCTTTCCTAGTTACCGCGAAAACGGTGTCGCTTATGTTCGCGGGATTAACTTGGTCAACTCCTTGCGAATCTGGCGCGGTAACACGCACGGTGGCTGGGACCCCTACGAATTCAATATGGCGACGCCGCAAATCATCATCGGCGCGCAGACCCTGCACGCCACTGGCTATGCAATGGGTGTAGTGAACGACGGTGCAGACTCCGCAGTGATCACGTACTTCGGTGATGGTGCGACAAGTCAGGGCGATGTGAATGAGGCAATGATCTTTGCCGCCTCGTTCCAAGCTCCAGTGGTGTTTTTCTGCCAGAACAACCACTGGGCTATTTCTGAGCCGGTTGGCTTGCAGGCACATAAGGCCATCGCTGACCGGGCCCCGGGATTCGGTATTCCGTCAATGCGAGTGGACGGAAATGATGTGCTCGCGGTATTGGCTGCGACCAGAGTTGCGCTTGATCGAGCCCGCAGTGGCGGCGGACCCAGCTTTATTGAAGCGGTCACGTACCGAATGGGCCCGCACACCACCGCTGATGACCCTACGCGGTATCGCGATGCAAACGAGTTAGAAGACTGGGCAGCAAAAGATCCGATTGCTCGGCTCGCCGCGCTTTTGGACTCAAAAGGCTTGCTTACCGACGAGCTCAAGGCAGGCGTTACGGCCAAGTCTGACGAGGTCGCTAAGGAATTGCGGGCCAACACGATCAATCTGCCGGAACCGGAAGTAATGGACGTTTTCAACAACGTCTACAGCGAACCGAATTCAGCGCTCGAACGGCAAAAAGACCACTATGAGCGTTATTTGACCAGCTTCGGAGCAAACTGATGACTCAAATGACATTTGGCCGTGCAATCAATGCGGGCCTGCGCAAAGCTATGGAGCATGACCCCAAGGTTCTTTTGATGGGGGAGGACATCGGTAAACTCGGCGGCGTTTTCCGCATTACTGATGGACTGCAGAAAGATTTTGGCGCGCATCGGGTGATTGACACTCCGCTTGCCGAGGCAGGCATTATGGGCACCGCCGTCGGACTGGCCTTCCGTGGCTACCGTCCAGTGGTAGAGATTCAATTCGATGGCTTCATCTACCCAGCCTTCGATCAGATCGTTTGCCAGGTAGCTAAGCTGCATTACCGCACCCAAGGCAACGTCAAAATGCCCATCACCATCCGCGTGCCATTTGGTGGCGGTATTGGTTCGCCTGAACATCACTCGGAGTCACCCGAAGCGTACTTCACGCACACTTCTGGGCTGCGTGTGATTAGCGTTTCGAATCCGCAAGATGCGTATACGATGATCCAACAGGCAATCGCCAGCGATGACCCGGTGCTCTATTTTGAACCGAAACGTCGTTACCACTCCAAGGGCGAGGTCGATGAAAGCCTTGATTTAGCTTCGGCTCCGGCAATGGGTAGCGCTCAAATTGTCAATCCGGGTAGTGACGTTACTTTGGTGACTTATGGTCCACTGGTGGCCACAGCTAAGGATGTAGCGTTGGCTGCAGCAGATGAAGGCATTTCGATTGAGGTCATTGATCTTCGCTCGCTTTCGCCGATCGACTTCGCTCCAGTAGAAGCTTCGGTGCGCAAAACTGGCCGGTTAGTGATTACGCATGAGGCTGGCCAGACTGGCAGTCTGGGTGCGGAATTGGCCGCGAGTATCACCGAGCGTTGCTTTAACTACCTTGAAACTGCACCAGTCCGGGTGACAGGGTTCGACGTCCCGTACCCGCCGTCGAAAATGGAAAAACACCACATTCCCGACTTAGATCGGATTTTGGACGGCGTGGACCGCGCACTCGGCAGGCACAATTCGCTCAGCGGCTTGGAAGGTTAGTCAGTAGCCATGATCAAAGTATTCGAACTCCCCGATTTGGGTGAAGGCCTCACCGAATCGGAAATCGTATCGTGGAAGGTCGCGGTAGGAGATGCTGTGACACTCAACCAGGTGATTGCCGAGGTTGAGACCGCAAAAGCAGTAGTCGAGTTGCCTTCACCTTACGAAGGAATCATTTCGCAACTGCACGAACAGCCCGGCACCGTGGTCGATGTGGGTAAACCCATCGTTTCCTTTGAACTGCCAGGCTCCGACGACGCCCCGGCCGACGACGCACCCAAGCGGGTGCCGACGTTGGTTGGTTACGGTGCCGAGCCGGATAAGGGCGGCCGGCCAGCGCGCCGTGCGCGAGCAAACTCTGTTGTGGCACCAGTTGCCGCACCAGAGGCCGAACCCGCACCAGTGGTAGAAGCAGCAGTTGTGCAAGCAGTCGCCCTGGTTGAACGACCGCGCTCAACGCCACCGGTGCGCAAGTTGGCTCGGGATCTAGGTATCGATCTGACTGCGATTCCCGGAACTGGGTTGAATGGTTTGATCACTCGCGAAGACGTGCAGGTTGCCAGCTCGGCGGGTGCAGTTGCGCCAGTTGCCTCCGCGGCATCCGGCACGCTGGCCTCAGCCACACTGCTCAAGGCTCAAGGTGAGCGTGAAGTGCGCACGCCGATCAAGGGAGTGCGGAAGTTCACGGCGGCCGCGATGGTCTCTAGTGCTTTCACCGCACCCCATGTCAATGAATTCCTGACGGTCGATGTCACGCCGACAATGGAACTTTTGGCCAAGCTCAAGGCAAGCCGAGCGTTTGCCGGCCTCAAGCTCACACCGCTGACGATTGTGGCCAAAGCCTTGTGCATTGCCGTCGGACGAAATCCATCGTTAAACTCGCGCTGGGATGAGGCGAACCAAGAGATCGTCACGATGAGCTACGTGAACTTGGGCATCGCGGCGGCAACGCCTCGTGGCCTAACCGTACCGAATATCAAAGATGCTGAAGCTAAGACGTTGGTTGAGGTGGCGCAAGCGCTCGCTGAGTTGACCGATACTGCTCGGGCTGGAAAGACCACGCCGGAAAGTTTGTCTGGTGGCACGATTTCCATTACCAATATTGGTGTCTTTGGCATCGATGCGGGTACGCCGATCTTGAACCCGGGCGAAGCGGGCATCTTGGCTATCGGCTCGGTACGCAAGCAACCCTGGGCCTACCAGGATGAAGTTGCTTTGCGCCAGGTGATGACGCTCAGTTTGTCCTTTGACCACCGTTTGGTTGACGGCGAACAGGGTTCGAAATTCTTGGCTGATATTGGCACCATTTTGTCTGACCCAGGCATGCTCATCACGATGATCTAGGCCGGAATTTTGACTGCTTTACGGCAATAGGCCGGCGAGCGCCATTCGTTCAAGGATTGGTCGTGCTACTTTGGCTGGCGCGATCTTGCCTGAACGGCTGTACGAGCGCAACGAATGCGGCGTTGAGTTGATGAGGCCAAAGGCTGCGTGTGCTTGAACCCGAAGTTCAAGAGTGTCCGCCCTCGGATACAGCTGGCTCAACACTTGTACCCATAACTGCACGTATTCGCGCTGCAGGGTTCGTACGGCGTGCCGGTCGTCGTCGTTCATACTGGCTAAGTCGCGGTCTTGGACTCGAATGATGTCGGCATTGCCCAGTGCGAATTCCACATGAAAGGCGACCAATTTACGGATGGTCGTTTCGGGGTCAGCGTTGTCCATGGCGACAGCGCGACCGCCGGTCAAAAGGTCTTCGCTAACTCCCATGAGCAAGGCTGCGAGCACTGCTTGTTTGCCGCTGAAGTGTCGGTAAACCGCGGGTCCGCTGACGCCGGCAGCAGCACCGAGCTCTTCAATTGATACACCGTTAAAACCACGTTGGGCATAAAGCTCGGCAGCCGCATCCAAAAGTGCTTGCTTACGACTAGCCTTCGCCAAACTGCGCTGGGTCGGTTCAGTCTCTTGGAGCGGCTCGGGCTCGAACGATTCCATGCAAATTCCCTCCGTGGTGGACATCACAGTTAATAAAGACTAACCTAAATCTCAGTTAACGATCACTAACCCAACTCTTTTGAGTGGTTCGAGAGGGAGTCAATGGAGACCTTGACGACGTCGGCCGCGCCCGGCAGCGAAAGCTTTGTAGCGAATGACGCAGATCACCGCGCATTACTGGTGCAGCTGCGCGAAAAATTGGCGACGGCGGCACTTGGCGGGCCAGAACGATCGCGGCAGCGCCATATTGACCGCGGCAAGTTGTTGCCTCGCGAGCGCATTGACCAGCTTCTTGACCAGGGCAGCCCCTTCTTGGAAATTGCGCCGCTCGCCGCCGATGGGCTCTATGACGACGAATGCCCTGGTGCGGGCGTTATTGCCGGTATTGGCTTGATTCATGGTCGCCAGGTAGTTGTGGTCTCCAACGACGCCACGGTTAAAGGTGGCACCTATTACTCCATGACCGTCAAAAAGCATTTGCGTGCTCAAGAAGTGGCTCTAGAGAACCGGCTGCCTTGTATCTACCTTGTTGACTCTGGCGGCGCGTTTTTGCCTAAGCAAGACGAAGTGTTCCCGGATAAAGAACACTTTGGCCGCATCTTTTACAACCAGGCCAAGATGTCCGCAGCCAAGATCCCGCAGATCGCTTCGGTTATGGGTTCTTGCACCGCTGGTGGCGCCTACGTGCCTGCCATGAGCGATGAGACGGTCATTGTGCGCAACCAAGGCACGATCTTCCTGGGCGGGCCACCGCTGGTCAAGGCGGCAATTGGCGAGATCGTTACCGCAGAAGAACTCGGCGGTGGTGAGTTGCACTCACGTACCTCCGGAGTGACCGATCATCTGGCCGAAAATGATGAACACGCGCTGCAGATTATTCGTGACATCGTCTCGACGTTGCCCTTGCCCGAAGCGCCAGCGTGGGACACCGTGGCCACCCGTGAGCCGGTGGCGGATCCGGACGAACTTTATGGTGCCGTGCCAGTAGACGTGCAAGCACCCTATGACGCTCGCGAAATCATCGCTCGCATTGTGGATGCGAGCGAGTTCCACGAATTCAAAAAGAACTACGGAGCCACGCTGATCACTGGCTTTGCGCATATTCACGGCCACCCGGTAGGCATCATTGCCAATGACGGCGTGCTGTTTAGCGAATCGGCCCTCAAGGGTGCGCATTTTATTGAGCTCTGCGACCAACGTGGTATCCCGCTGCTGTTCTTGCAAAACATCAATGGCTTTATGGTCGGCCGCGATTACGAAGCTGGCGGCATTGCCAAAAACGGCGCCAAGATGGTCACCGCTGTTGCCTCCACCCGCGTACCCAAGCTGACCGTCGTCGTCGGTGGCTCGTTTGGCGCTGGTAACTACTCCATGTGCGGACGCGCCTATAGCCCGCGGTTCCTTTGGATGTGGCCGAACGCACGGATTTCGGTGATGGGCGGTGCGCAAGCATCCTCGGTGCTGGCCACGGTTCGCCGCGAGCAGCTTGAAGGTCGCGGCGAAGAGTGGTCGGTCGAAGCAGAAGACGAGTTCAAAGCTCCGATTAAGCAGCAATACGAGGCGGAAGGCAGCCCGTACTACTCAACTGCTCGATTGTGGGACGACGGCATCATCGACCCAGCAGATACCAGGGACATCGTGGGCATGGCGCTCCAAGTATGTTCGCAAAGCCTCTTGCCGGAGAGCTCCTTCGGCCTCTTCAGAATGTGATCGGGCGGAAAATGACTGCGATGTTCCATACAGTTTTAGTTGCCAACCGCGGCGAGATCGCTTGCCGGGTAATCCGGACGCTCCGTAGCATGGGCATCCGCTCGGTGGCGGTATACAGCGATGCCGACGCCGGTGCCCGGCACGTGCAAGAAGCAGATACCGCAGTGCGGATTGGCCCCGCAGCGGCTGCTGAGAGTTATCTCAATATCGAAGCGGTTCTGGAGGCCTGCCGAAAGTCCGGTGCTCGAGCAGTGCATCCTGGCTACGGCTTTCTCAGCGAGAATTTGGCGTTTGCCCAGGCGTTAGCAGCGGCGGGAATTACTTTTATTGGCCCGAACCTAGAAGCCCTGAATGTCATGGGTGACAAGATTCGGTCTAAAAACCATGTCCAAGAAAACCAGGTTCCGGTGGTCGCCGGTATCGCGGAGCCCGGTTTGTCCGATGCGGCGCTCATTGAAGCGGCGGGCAGCATCGGTTACCCGATTCTGATCAAGCCTTCGGCTGGCGGCGGCGGCAAGGGCATGCATTCGGTCTTCGACACCGCGGAATTACCCGAAACCTTGAAAACAGCTCGCCGGGTGGCTGCCTCAGCCTTTGGCGACGACACGCTCTTTTTGGAGCGCTTAGTTGCCACGCCTCGCCACATTGAAGTGCAAATTCTGGGCGACAACTTTGGCCACGTGATCCACCTAGGCGAGCGCGAATGCTCCCTGCAACGTCGGCACCAGAAAGTCATCGAAGAGGCGCCTTCCGCGTTATTGGATGCCGCCACCCGGGCCCGAATTGGCGAAGCGGCCTGCAATGCAGCGCGTAGCGTGAGCTATACTGGTGCCGGCACGGTGGAATTTTTGGTATCCGACGATGCACCGGATGAGTTCTTCTTCATGGAGATGAATACTCGACTGCAAGTTGAGCACCCAGTGACCGAAATGATCACTGGCTTGGACCTGGTCGAATGGCAGATCCGGATTGCTGCGGGGGAGCACCTAACGCTCAACCAAGACGACATTGTGCTCACCGGGCACGCGATCGAAGCACGACTTTATGCTGAGAACCCGGAACAAGACTTTCTGCCAGAAACCGGAACCGTGCTTTCACTGGCCGAATCTGCACAGGCACGAAATGACTCGGCGCTGCTAGAAGGGCTGGAGATCAGCTCAAATTACGATCCGATGCTCGCGAAAGTGATTGCTTGGGCACCGGACCGCGACGCCGCGCTGAGCAAGCTTGACGCAGCGCTTGCCGAAACTCTGGTTCTGGGTGTGAAGACCAACACCGAGTACTTAAGGCTTTTGATCAACGACGCCGATGTCCGTGCCGGACGGCTAGACACTACGATGATCGAACGCAAGATGCCTGATTTCGTCTTCGCAGCACCGGGCGAGCTAGAGCTACAAGCCGCCGCGCAATTTTTTGCCGCTCAATTGATCACCGATTCCGTGTGGGGCTCAGCGAACAGCTGGCGGATGGGTGCCCACCGCCCGCTCAGTTTCTCAATAGTAAACGGAAGAGAAAACCATCAAGTAACCGTTAGCGACGGCGCACTAGAAGTGCATGATGGTGAGTTGGCTTTGACCGCGGACGGCCTACGCACGCACTGGGACTATGCGTTCGACCCGGCAACGGAAACTCTCTGGCTAGGCTCAGCCGGCGTCAGTTTTGCCTTGCGCAAACGCAGCCGACAGGAACTTGTCGAGGCCAAAAACGCATCAATGGCTCGCGCTGAAGGCAGCGTAGACCCGGAGGCGCGCTCGCCGATGCCCGGCACCGTGGTCTCGGTATTGGTTGCCGACGGCGATGAAGTCACCGAAGGCCAGACGTTGCTCGCCGTCGAAGCGATGAAGATGGAACACCAACTCGTCGCGGCAGTAGCCGGCATCGTCAAGCTTTCCGTCAGCACCGGAAATCTGGTGAAAGCCAATCAAATCTTGGCTAGCATCCACCCACTTGAACAAAATCCAGCAGGATCAGCCCAGAACCAGGAGCAATCATGACCACTTCAGACAGTTACGGACTGAGTGAGGACTACCAGGATCTCAGCGATACCGTGCGCGACTTCGCGGACGAAGTTGTTGCTCCAGTCTCGGCAAAGCACGATGAAGAGCACAGCTTCCCTTACGAAGTGGTCAAACAGATGGGCGAGATGGGCCTGTTCGGCTTGCCGTTCCCTGAAGAGCATGGCGGCATGGGCGGCGACTACTTTGCGTTGGCCTTAGCGCTCGAGCAATTGGGCCGAGTAGACCAGTCGGTGGCGATCACGCTGGAGGCCGGTGTCTCGCTCGGTGCGATGCCGATCCACCGCTTTGGCACGGAGGCGCAAAAAGAACAGTGGCTGCCAATGCTCGCCTCTGGTCAGGCACTCGCTGGCTTCGGCCTGACCGAGCCGGAAGCCGGCTCAGATGCTGGCGGTACCAAAACTAAGGCTCGCCTTGAAGATGGCAGCTGGATTATCAATGGCAACAAAGAATTCATCACTAACTCGGGAACCGATATCACCCGTCTGGTGACGGTGACCGCGGTGACAGGTGAGAGTACCCGGGCTGACGGCAGCATCAAAAAAGAGATCTCTACCATCTTGGTTCCCACCAACACTCAAGGATTCAAGGCAGAGAAGGCTTACAACAAAGTTGGCTGGAACGCCTCGGACACTCATCCGTTGACGCTGGCTGACGTTCGAGTTCCAGAGGCGAATCTGCTGGGCGTTGAAGGTCGCGGTTATGCCAACTTCCTCTCCATTCTGGATGAGGGCCGGATCGCGATTGCCGCTTTAGCCACCGGCGCGGCGCAAGGTTGCGTTGATGAATCGGTGCGCTACGCCAAAGAGCGGATGGCCTTCGGCAACAACATCGGCAAATACCAGGCTATCCAGTTCAAGATCGCCAGGATGGCCGCCCGTGCGCACACTGCCCGCCTGGCCTATTACGATGCCGCAGCCCGGATGCAGGCCGGCAAATCGTTCAAAACCGAAGCCGCTATCGCAAAGATGATTGCTGGTGAGGCAGCGATGGACAACGCGCGTGATGCCACCCAGGTTTTCGGCGGATACGGCTTTATGAATGAGTTCCGAGTCTCGCGCCATTACCGCGACTCTAAGATACTTGAAGTGGGCGAAGGCACCACCGAAGTTCAGCTCATGCTCATCGCCCGCGATTTAGGTTTGTAGAACAGGGGAGCAAAGATGATCGATAAGACTGTGCCAACCGCTGCTGAAGCGGTGGCCGACATTCCTGACGGTGCTTCACTCGCCGTCGGCGGTTTTGGGCTTTGCGGTATTCCGGTAGCACTCATCGATGCGCTGCATAAGCAAGGCAGTACGGATCTGGAAACGGTGAGCAACAACTGCGGAGTGGATGACTGGGGGTTGGGCATTTTGCTCAACGACCGCCGAATTCGTCGGACCGTCTCTTCCTATGTGGGCGAGAATAAGGAATTTGCTCGGCAGTACCTTTCGGGTGAGCTCGAAGTTGTGCTTACCCCGCAGGGAACCTTGGCCGAGAAACTACGCGCTGGCGGTGCCGGAATTCCGGCATTTTTCACCACCGCCGGAGTGGGCACGCAGGTAGCTGAGGGTGGTTTGCCGCAAAAGTACGACGGCGAGGGCAATGTTGCGATCGCGTCTTCGGCTAAAGAAGTTCGCGAGTTCAACGGCGCTGAGTATGTCCTTGAAGACTCACTCACGCCAGACTTCGCGCTAGTACACGCGGCCAAAGGCGATCGGCACGGCAACTTGGTGTTCCACGCCACCGCGATGAACTTCAATCCGCTCTGCGCAATGGCGGGGAAGATCACTATTGCCGAGGTCGAAGAACTCGTGGAGCCGGGCGAATTGGACCCGGAGCACATTCACTTGCCAGGGATTTTTATCCAGCGCTTGGTGCATGTGCCCGCCGGTTCGGCGCATGCCGAAAAGCGGATCGAAAAACGGACCGTCTCTGCATCTTCGGCCGATACCGAGAAAATTGCTGCCGGGCAGAACCAAGTAGTGGAAGGCTGAGATGGCGACGGAAACAAAAGGTCTTTCTCGAAACGAACTGGCCGCACGAGTAGCCCAAGAGCTCGAAAATGGGCAATACATCAATCTTGGCATCGGTATGCCGACGCTGATTCCGAACTACATCCCGGCCGACGTCGAGGTAGTGCTGCATTCTGAAAACGGGATTCTGGGTACTGGACCGTACCCGACCGAAGACGCGGTGGACCCCGATTTAATCAACGCTGGCAAAGAGACCGTGACCGTCAATAAAGGCGCAGCCTTCTTCGACTCGGCGGCCTCCTTTGGCATGGTCCGTGGCGGGCACGTCGATGTTGCGGTGCTTGGTGCGATGGAAGTAGTCCAAAACGGTGACCTGGCTAACTGGATGATTCCGGGCAAAATGGTCAAAGGTATGGGCGGCGCAATGGACTTAGTCTTTGGTGCCAAGCGGCTAATCGTGATGATGGAGCATGTCGATCGGAACGGAAACCCGAAGATTTTGGCCGAATGCACGCTGCCCTTGACTGGTAAAGGCTGCGTCAACCGGATCATTACCGACCTCGCCGTGATCGACGTCGTTCCTGGCGAAGGTTTGGTGCTTCGCGAGGTAGCGCCTGGGCTTTCGGTCGAAGAAGTTATTGCCGCCACCGGTGCCCCGCTGAAAGTTGAACTCGATGTCTGATTCCCGACCCGTTCTCGCACCGCTGCCTATTATCGAGCAGCGGGGCCTTTTTCTCGATGAGCTGCAGACCGACGTCGTTTATGCGCATCGCCCGGGTCGCACCGTCACCGAGGCAGACAACGTACTTTTCACCACGCTCACGATGAACACCCAGTCATTACACTTGGATGCGGCTTGGAGTGCCCTCCAAACCTTCGGTCAGCGCTTGGTGAATTCAATGTTCACGCTGTCGACCGTAGTTGGTTTGTCCGTGGCGCAATTGACGCAAGGCACCATCATCGGTCAGTTAGGCCTCAGCGATGTGCGATTCCCGAATCCGGTGTTTCACGGCGACACGCTGTACGCGGAAACGGTAGTCACGGCAAAACGGCGCTCGATATCACGGCCTGGGCAAGGCATCGCGACCATGAAGCTTTTGGGTAAAAATCAAGACGGCCTAGTGGTTGCCGAAGCGACCAGGAGTTGCCTGATGTGGGCAAACGCCGAAGCCGCCTTGGCTGCAGCGACAAAGAAGCACTAGCCATGAATCAATTTGCAGATACTCTGCTAACTATGGGTCCGGCAATCCTGTTCTGCCCAGCAGATCGCCCCGAACGTTACGCGAAGGCGCTGGAACGGGCGGATGCCGTGATCTTGGACTTAGAAGACGCAGTAGCACCAGATGCCAAAGCTCAGGCGCGAAAGTTCTTGCTGGAGAATCCGTTGGATCCGGCGCGGACAATTGTGCGGATCAACGCGGCTGGCACTTCGGATTTTGCGCTCGACCTGGACGCTGTCTCCCAGAGTGCTTACCGCACTGTGATGCTGGCCAAAGCGGAGTCCGCTGAGCAACTGCGAATCATTGCAGATCACGGCGTGCAGCCTAGGGCATCGATCCGAGTTATTGCACTGTGTGAAACTGCGCTGGGCGTGCTGCGTGCTGCGGAGATTGCGCAAGAACCGAATGTGGTTGGCCTGATGTGGGGGGCCGAAGATTTGGTGGCATCACTGGGTGGCTCTTCATCGCGGTTTGCCGATGGTCGCTACCGGGCGGTGGCGTTGCAAGCACGCTCGCAGGTTCTGCTGGCGGCCGGCGCTTTTGGCAAGGACGCAGTTGATGCGGTGTATCTGGATATTCCGGACGTTGACGGACTTGCTGCTGAGGTGAACGACGCCGTGGCCTCGGGCTTCACGGCCACGGCGTGCATTCACCCTAGCCAAGTAGCAGTGATCAGCGCTGGGTATGCGCCTTCAGCTACGCAAGTCGCCGATGCCGAGGAGTTGCTAACTGCGGCGGCGCAGGCTGGTAATGGTGTCTTCCAGTTCAAAGGACAGATGATCGACGGGCCAGTACTCAAGCACGCCGAGCAGGTGTTGCGGCGAGCCCATTAAGGATCGCTTCAATGCCGTAGTCGAAAGCAGCTTCGGCCTCAGGATGCGCTGCGTTGAGGCGCCCTGCGCTTATCTGGTCGGCACTTACTTGGCCGGCACAGACGTCGGCCAGGCTGGAGCGGGTTTGTTCTTCCATGAGGGCGCCCAAAATAAAATGAATCAATACCCGGGAGCCTTGGGTATTGGGCCGATCTGCCTTGACCAGATCTGCCTTGACCGAATTTGTCTTGATCGAATCTGAATCGGCTGGATCGGCATCGAGCAGCTCTCGAAGCCTGGCGAAAGGTCGCAATTGGTAGGGCTGTAGCGCTTGGGCGAGCGCAATGACTTCAGCGCTATCTCTTATCGACAGTGATTTTGCCCGTAACTCGAGGGCAATTTCGTGGGCGGAATCTGCTGCGGTGGCCGAGGGGAGGTCCGCGACAATTAATTCTGCAACGGCGTAGAGCAGCTCTTGTTTATTGGGTACATGCCAATAAAGTGCGCCGGCCTGAACGCCAAGTTCCTTAGCTAGTCGACGCATGGATAGATCAGCAAGTCCGTACTCCTGCAGCACTGAGAATGCAGTGTCGACTATTCGTTCTCGTGTGAGCACAGCGCTAAACCTCCTGACAAAAACCTTATGGCATTGCGGGCCGAGAGTTGACCTTAAGCATTTGCTCTATTGATTTGAACAGTGTTCAATAAAGCTATGGCCAATGAAGCACTGTTCAATAATCCGGCGTCGCGCACACAAGACACCGCGTTCAACGAAGCTGAAATTAACCAGTTTGATGCCCTGGCCGATCGGTTGCTTTCTGGTGTTGAGCTCAGCCGGGACGAGGCTTTGGTGCTTCTGCGTTCAGATCCGGCGAACTACCTCAGCCTGTTGGCGGCCGCGGCGCGCTTGCGAAGCGCCTACTTTGGCAACTCTGTGAAGCTGAATTACTTAGTCAATCTCAAATCTGGACTTTGCCCAGAAGACTGCACTTACTGTTCCCAACGTCTCGGTTCGGCTGCCCAGATTCTCAAGTACAGCTGGCTCAAGTCGGAAGACGCTATCGATCAAGCGGAACAGGGCCTTGCCGGTGGCGCATCGAGAGTCTGTTTTGTGGCAAGCGGGCGTGGTCCTAGCGACCGAGACGTGGATCGTGTGGCTGGTTTGGTTGGCGATTTCAAGACTCGCAATCCGCAAGCGGAAGTTTGTGCTTGCCTGGGCATTTTGAAAGAAGGGCAAGCCGAGCGGCTCAAATCTTGCGGTGTGGATGCCTATAACCACAATCTAAATACCAGTGAAGAAAAGTACTCGGAGATTTGCACCACGCACGAATTTAGCGACCGGACCAATACCGTGAAAGCGGCCAAAGCCGCTGGGCTGTCGCCCTGCTCTGGGTTGATCGTGGGGATGGGCGAGAGCGATGAAGAGCTGATCGATGCACTTTTTGCACTGCGCGAGCTGGGCAGCGAATCGGTTCCGGTGAATTTTTTGATGCCTTTTGAAGGCACGCCGTTGGCGGATACCTGGTTACTCACGCCAGTGAAATGTTTGCAGATTCTGTGTGTTGCTCGTTTCGTCGCGCCGCGTAGCGAGCTGCGCATCGCGGGCAGCCGGGAAATGCATCTACGTTCCTTGCAACCTTTGGCGCTACACGTAGCAAATTCGATCTTCTTGGGTGACTATCTGACCAGCGAAGGCCAATCGGCGGCTGAAGATCTCGCAATGATTGAAGACGGTGGCTTCGTGATCTTGGATCCGAGGGCGAGCGCCCCGCAGGGCGGGGTGGAGCCGGTGTTGCGAAAACGAGGCGCCGGCACTGAACTGCAACCCAATGCCTGATACCAGCTTGGCCGGACTCATTGACCGTGATCGCGGACTGCTCTGGCATCCTTATGCGCCGCTGAACGGTGTTGCCCCGTATGCTGTTGAATCAGCTAGCGGCGTCCGGCTGAGCTTGCGTGACAACAACGGCAGATCATATGAAGCGATCGACGCCATGAGCTCCTGGTGGCGCATGGTGCATGGCTATCGAAACCCAGTTTTGGATCGCGCCATTTTGGCACAACTGGCTGAGTTCAGTCATGTAATGTTTGGCGGTTTGACTCATGAACCCGCCGTCGAGCTTGCCGAAAAGCTTCGGCAGATGAGCCCTGAGCCTCTCCAGCACGTCTTTTTTGCGGACTCTGGGTCGGTTTCGGTGGAAGTTTCACTCAAGCTGGCGTTGCAGTATCAGAGCGCACAGGGTCTACCGGATAGACAGAAGTTTTTGGCTTTGCGCGGCGGCTATCACGGGGACACTTTTGCCGCGATGGGCGTCAGCGATCCCGACGGCAGTTTGCACACCGAGTTTCCCGGTGAGCTCGCTGCCAACGTCTTTGCACCCAGGCCTCCCGCCGCCACTCTTCACCATAGTCAGCTTTCTGCCGACCCGGACGAACTGAGTGCCTGGGCTGCTGAGGTAACCGAGCTGGTGTACCGCAATGCGCACCAACTTGCCGGCATCATCGTCGAGCCAGTGTTGCAAGGTGCCGGTGGCATGTTCGTCTACGACCCGCAGTGTTTGCAGCTTTTGCGCGAGCTGGCAGATTCGACGGGACTATTGCTGATTTTTGATGAAATTGCAACGGGCTTTGGCCGGACGGGCACACTATTTGCTGCTGAGTGGGCCGGGGTCTTACCGGATGTTCTTTGCCTTGGCAAAGCGCTAACTGGTGGATACCTAAGCCTGGCCGCAACGTTGTGCTCGGCCGAGATTGCCTCGGTACTGGGCCGTTCTGAATTGGGTGCTTTGATGCATGGACCAACATTTATGGCTAACCCACTTGCCTGCGCTGCCGCCAATGCTTCGCTTGATTTGCTCGCGACTAAGGATTGGCAAACCCAGGTGGCCAAAATCGATGCGCAATTGACGTCTGGTCTGGTGGGCGCGCTTGAGCTCACGAGTGTTCAGCAGATCCGCACCCTGGGGGCGGTGGGTGTCTTGGAACTCAACGTGCCGGTTGATGTGCCAGCGGTGACCCGGGTCGGCCTGGAAAATGGTGTTTGGCTGCGGCCATTTCGAAACTTGGTCTACACGATGCCGCCATACGTCAGTTCGGCTGAGGACACGGTTCAGATCACCCAAGCAATGGTGGCTGCGGTGGCTGAGGTGCACGGCTAATGGTTAGTCAGTTGACCGGGACCTGGTTGCAAGGTGCGACGGCGACTTGGCTCGCTGCTGCGGCCACCGAGCGTGCTGAGTTGTCCAGACGGCGTCGAACTGAAGTATTTCAACGCCCTGGTGGGTTTCTGGATTTAGCCTCAAACGACTATTGAGGTCTTTCGCGCGATCCGCGACTTATCGAAGCCGCGACGGTTGCGCTGCGTGAATACGGTTGTGGCTCGCGGGCTTCCCCGGTGGTCACCGGTAGGCACGCCGTGCACGCTGAATTGGAGGGCGCGCTTTGCACGCTCACTGATCGCCCAACGGCTTTGATATTTTCTAGCGGGTATTTGGCCAATCTGGGTGCTCTCACCGCGCTGACTGGGCGCGGGGCGGTGATCTTTTCTGATGAACACGCACACGCTTCTTTGATTGACGCGGCGAGGTTGTCTCGGGCCAGAGTCGAGGTCTTTCCACATTCGGATCTGCGCGCATTAGAAATGATGTTGCAGGTTCGCCAGGAAACCCGCGCAGTGGTGGTGGTTGAATCGATCTATTCAGTTTTAGGCGATGCGGCACCGTTACGAGAATTAGCGCAATTATGCGCCCGTTTTGACGCTTTGCTGCTTGTCGATGAGGCGCACGGTCTTGGCGTAAGCGGTTCCGGCCGGGGTGGCGTCTGGGCGGCCGGGCTGGCCAAAGCGGAACACGTAGTAGCCACCGTGACGTTGTCGAAATCTTTGGGAGCGCAAGGGGGAGCGGTGCTGGCCGGTTAGCTGGTGCGTGAGCATTTACTGAACACGGCCCGCAACTGTATTTTTGATACCGCGCTTGCGCCGGCTTCAGCGGCAGCGGCAGCGTGCCAGATCATCGCCGTCGAACCCCAAAGGGTAGCAAAGCTACACCAGGTGGCCGGAGCAATTGCGCAGGCGGCCGGAATCGAGGCCTCCGCTGGCGCCGTGCAGTCGCTGCGAATGGCCAATGCGGCTCAGGCAGAAAAAATCAGTTTGCGACTTCGTGCCGAAGGCATTCTGGTTGGGTGCTTTCGACCGCCCAGTGTGCCGGACGGAATCTCCCGACTTCGATTCACCGCGCGCGGATGTTGCTCCAGCTGAAGCTGCGCAGGCAGCTGTCCTTGCCCGGCTTTGGGCGCGTGCGACCCGGGAGATTCAATGAATGGAGGTGCCATGAAAAATGTTTTAGCGCTGCCCAAGGTTGTGTTTGTCACCGGAACAGATACCGACGTCGGCAAAACCATCACCACCGCGGCGCTCGCTGCCGTGTTTGCGCAGGTAGGTTCAGTAGCGATCTATAAACCGGTGCAAACCGGTGTTGAAGCCGGCGAAGCGGGGGATACGGCCGAAGTAGCCAGGCTGGCTGGCGTGCAAAATACTTTCGAAGGCGCACGGTACTCGGCGCCGATGGCTCCGGTCGCGGCTGCCGAGAAAGAAAATCGCGAGCTACCAAGCTTGGCATCGCACGTGAGGAATGTGGTTGAGCTCAGTCAGCGCTTCGACCGAGTTCTCGTTGAAGGTTCCGGCGGGCTGTTGGTCGAATTGGACGGTGCCGGCGGAACGCTTGCAGACTTAGCCGCTGGATTCGCCCTAGCCGCTGGAAACGGAACGGCGTCAGAATCTGGCGTAGTGCTGGTGGCCAGGGCCGGATTAGGCACCTTGAATCACGCCGCTCTGACTATCGAAGCATTGCAGACGCGCGGGCTTGACCTTGTTGGGGTGGTACTTGGTAGTGTGCCTGCGATTCCGAATGTTGTTGAGCGGAGTAATCAAGAAGTTTTTGCAGCCAGCCGAAACAAGCTTTTGGCGCAAGTTCCGGCCGGCGTCGCAAAAATGCAGGCCAAAGCGTTTTGTGAAGCTGCCGGATTGTGGTTTGAGCCAGAAGCCGTTTGGAGTACGCCCAGAAGCTAGTTGAGTGCTTTGATACCGTCCGGTAGTACGCCGCCAGCCAGAAGCTTTTTGGCCGCGGATTGCAAGGCGGTAAGGGCTAGACGCTGGGTCAGCGGTCCGTATGAGATTCGTGAAATACCTAGTTGCTTGAGCTCCGCGGGCGCAAGGGAGCCAGATACGCCGATGAGCGAAACTTTATTGAAGCCGATTCCTTCAACTAAAGCAGATACGGTTGCCGCGTCGAAGAGACCTGGAACGAAGACGTTTGTTGCGCCCTCAGCCAAGAAAGCCTGGCCGCGTTTAATGGCTTCCGCTAATTGCTCGTTCTTATCCGCATCTTTGGGCCCTTTGGCGAAAACATCGGTACGCGTATTGAGTGCGAACTGGACGCCTTCAACCTCCGCGGCCTTGACCGCGGCACGTACTGCGCCGACTGCTTCATCGAAAGGCTTCAACTGGTCTTCTAAGTTAGCGCCAACAATGCCAACGCCGATCGCTTGCCGGATAGTCTCGGACGCATCGCCATAGCCACCTTCAAGATCCGCACTAACTGGCAAGTTCGTGGCTGCCACGATGCGCCCAACAGCCTCGATAATCAGTTCACGAGGGATTTTTTCGCCGTCTTCATAACCGTAAGAAGCGGCAATCGAGTGGCTCGCCGTAGCGAGGGCTTGGCTGCCGTCAAGGTCCGCGATGACTTTCGCTGAGACGACATCCCAAACGTTGATTACCTGGAGAATCTCGGCCGCATTGTGCAGATCAAGGAGCCGTTGACCTTTTGCACTGAAGTTCTTTTGTGCTGAGTTCTTTGATCGGAGGGTTTGAATTCTCTGGTGTGATCATGGCATCACGCTACCGCTGCCTCCTGACAGTAGTCACGTCCGAGTTCAGTTATTGGCGGCACTGGAACATGAGGGGCGCAAGATCAGCGCATGTGGATTCGCGAACTCCAATCTTGCGGCGCTCAAATCTGGTGGTGCTCAAATCTGGTGGAAGAGATTTCGGCGCGCCTTGCGTTGAGCATCAGCCCATGGCGGCGGGATGAACCAGGGCACGCCGTCGCGCATTTCGATCTGCCAATGGTCTTGGTGAATCAGATGATGGTGATGTGAACAAAGTAGTGCACCGTTTTCTACCGCAGTCCAGGGATTTCGCGACCACCACTGAACGTGGTGAGATTCGCACCAGGCAGCGGGAATAGTGCAGTCCGGGAAACTGTAGCCTTTATCTCTGGCTACCAAGGCAGAGCGTTGTGTCCGGTTGAAGAGTCGGTTGCTGGCTCCAACGTCAAGCACTTGGCCTTTGCTGCCAAAAACCATCGGAATGATGTCTGCTTCACAGGCGAGCGCCCGAATGTTCTTGGCATTGATCGGGCCTGTGAAAGCGAGTCTGGCTGATGTTGGAGACTCAGTGGAATCTGTCTCACCAAACCCCGAGTCCCTCGATGCTTCGAACTCGCCGAGCAATTCTTTAAAGCTCGCGGTGGCCAACAATTGTGGTCTAGATCCGCCGCTAAGCGGAAGTAAGTCGGTTCGCAGCGCTGCCTTCAGGGCATCCGTCAGCGTGTCCAAGTATTTTTGCGGAAGCGAACGATCATCCAGGCTGCGTTGCGCTACGGTCTGTGCGCGCGGATTGGTGCCCGCATTCATCACCGTGAGCAGCACTTTGAATCGCCCCGGCGTGTCCGGAGGGTTTCTCAGACGATGAGCCTGTCGGCGGCTGCCGTGCTCTGGTAGTGATTGTAGTAGTGGTTTTCTAGCTCTGCTGGTGGGATGTCTCCGCAGTACTGGTAGAGCCTTCGGTGGTTGTACCAATCTGCCCATTCAGCGGTGCCGATTTCGACTTCTTCTAGAGTCCGCCAGGGCTTGCCGGGTTTGATCAGCTCGGTCTTATAAAGCCCGTTGATGGTTTCCGCCAAGGCGTTGTCGTAACTATCACCCACAGAACCGATCGAGGGGCGGATACCGGCCTGGGCCAGGCGTTCGGTGAAGGCCAAGGAGGCGTATTGAGCCCCGGCATCGTGATGATGAATCACCCCGGAAATCTCAGCCCCGGCCCGTTCACGACTCCAGATTGCCTGATTAACTGCGTTGAGCACTAGCACGGTGTTCATAGAAGCACTCGCTGACCAGCCCAGGATCCTCCGAGAGTAGGCATCGATCACGAAGGCAACATAGACCCACCCGGACCAGGTCGAAACATAGGTGAAATCATCTACCCATAGCCGATCCGGTGCCGTTGGTGTGAAATCACGGCGGACCAGGTCCTTCGCTCGGGCTGCCTTCGAGTCTTTGATCGTGGTGCGTTTGACCTTGCCACGGACCGCACCCTGTATGCCAAGTAACCCCATGAGCCGTTCTACCGTGCACCTGGCCACCGGCACACCTTCACGGTTCATCGCCAACCAGACTTTCCTGGTGCCGTGCACCCCGTAATTAGCGGCATACACCTTCTGGATCACGGGCTTGAGCACCTCATCACGTTGTTCTCGGTGAGATCGTGTTTTATCCACCCATTCGTAGTACGTGGACGGGGTGGTCTTCACCCCGTCCCAGTAAGCACCTGGCAGATCGACTCGACACCCCACCGCAATCCATTATTCTCGCGGTGACCGGCATGGTCCTTGATGTATTTCACGATCAGTGTTGTGGCGGTCGAGTTCGACCGCGAAAAAAGCTGAAGCACTCCGAAGGATCGCGTTCGCCCGTTTCAGCTCAGCGTTCTCACGCCGTAACCGTTTCAGCTCGGCCGATTCCGTGCTCGTTGTTCCAGTTCTAGTACCAACATCGATCTCGGCTTGCCGGACCCATTTACGCACCGTTTCCGGCACACCCACACCCAAAAGCTGGGCAACTTTTTGCATCGCCGCCCACTCCGAAGACGCACCCTCCATCTCCGCACGATCCTTCAACTCCTGCGGATACCGTGTCGTAGTTTTCCCTGCCATGTCCTGATCCTCTCAAACAAGAAAGTCTCCGGACACGCCGGGGCGATTCACGCACATTCTGCGTTGAATAGGCAGTGTCCGCGATCTGAGGGAGCGGTTAGAGTGTGAGTGTGAGCACTGAGAACCTTGAATCGACTCCTGTCACTCCGCGCGCCGCTCTAGGCAAGCTACCGCGCTATGCCGCTGGGAAACCGCCAGCTGTGGTGGAAGGAATCCAGAGCTACAAGCTCTCGTCTAACGAAAATCCTTTACCGCCGCTACCTGAAGTATTGGCGGCAATCTCCGATTTTGAGGCGATCAATCGCTATCCAGAGCCCACTGCCGCACCGGTGCGAGCCGCATTGGCAGAGTTGCTGGACGTACCAGCTGAAGACATTGTCATGGGTACCGGTGGACTAGGCGCTTTCAATCAGATTCTGGCGGTCTTCGCTGGTAGTAACGACAACGGCGAACCAGATGAAGTAATTTACCCGTGGCGCTCTTTCGAGGCCTATCCAATTTCAGTTGGCTTGACCGGCGCGGAGAGCGTGCAGGTTCCCTTGGCTAGTGGGGGCCGGCATGACTTGGCAGCGATGGCGGCAGCGATTACCGAGCGCACTAAGGTCATCGTGCTCTGCACACCGAATAATCCGACCGGCCCGGCCTTGCGCACGGACGAAGTTGAAGACTTTCTCAATCAGGTACCCGCCCGAGTCGTCGTGGTGATCGATGAGGCGTATCACGACTTAAACAGGGATCCACAGATGGTCAAGGGTCTAGAGATGTACCGCAAGTATTCGAATGTGGTCTTACTGCGTACATTCTCCAAGGCGTATGGATTGGCTGGCTTGCGGATTGGTTACAGCATTTCGAACCCAGAAATCACTGAGAATTTGCGCATTGCGGCTTCACCCTTTACCGCGTCTTCGGTAGCGCAAGAAGCGGCAGTGGCATCAATCGAATTACACGAGAAGATTATCGAAAGGGTACAAACCCTCGTCTTCGAGCGGGATCGGGTTCTTGAAGGGATTCGGGCGCTTGGCTGGGATATTCCCGACGCGCAGGGCAACTTCATCTGGCTCAATTTAGCGGAGAATTCCCTTGAATTTGCTGCACTCGCTGAAAAGAATGGCATCGCGGTGCGGCCGTTCGCTGGTGACGGAGTGCGAGTAAGTATCGGAGAAGTTGAAGCAAATACCAGGTTCTTGGAAATCTGTGCAAGCTATACAAAAGCGCCACTCGCTTCCTAGCGCTTCACACAGCGCGGCTGAGCTCTGCTGAGCGGTTAGAGTAGAAGCTGAGTCTGAGAGATATTCCGCAAGGGTTATGTATTCCGTTTGGGGAATATCTCTATCGCAAAGCATAGATTTGAGGTGAAGCTATGGCAGTCGTTGATTTGCCTGGCACCGAGCTCGATACTGTTGAATCGCCGTCGAGCGAACTACAGCTAAACCATTCCGAACAGATGGTTCAGCTGTTGGCAGCAGACGGTACCCGCCGTGATGACGCCGATTTTGTTCCATTTGCGGACAGGCTAGCCCCGGAACAGCTTCGCCAGTTTTATCGTGATATGGCAGTTGCTCGACGTTTTGACCAAGAGGCCACTGCACTGCAGCGGCAAGGTGAGTTGGCGCTCTGGGTGCCGGAAATTGGCCAGGAAGCGGCTCAGGTTGGTTCCGGTAGGGCAAGCAAACCGCAGGATTACTTGTTTCCGACGTATAGGGAACACGCAATAGCGCTTATCCGAGGCATTGGTCCGGAAAAGCTACTCAAGCTTTTCCGCGGTATCTCGCACGGCGGGTGGAACCCGAAAGATTACGGCTTCCACCTCTATACCCTGGTCCTAGCGGCGCAGACTTTGCACGCGGTTGGTTACGCCATGGGTATTCAGCGTGATCAAGCCAAGAATCCGGAGGCGGCCCCCGCTGCAACTATCGCCTACTTCGGTGATGGTGCCAGTTCTGAGGGTGACGTGCACGAATCTATGGTTTTCGCAGCCTCTTTTAACGCCCCCGTAGTGTTCTTTTGTCAAAACAACCAGTGGGCAATTTCGGTGCCATTTGAGGTCCAATCTCGAGTTCCACTGGCCGAGCGCGCCAAGGGTTACGGATTCCCCGGCATCCGAGTCGACGGAAATGACGTGCTTGCCGTGCACGCAGTCACCGAATGGGCACTAGACCATGCCCGAAATGGTCATGGCCCGGTGCTGATTGAAGCGGTGACTTATCGTTTGGGTGCGCATACGACGGCTGACGATCCAACTAAATACCGGAGAAGCGAAGAGGAACAGCTTTGGAGCACTCGGGATCCGCTGACTCGATTAGAGAAACTGCTTCGAACTGAATCCCACGCAGACGATGCGTTCTTCGCTCAAGTCAGTGCGGACTGCGAAGAAGCGGCGGCGGCGGTGCGTAGCGCGGTCTTGGAAATGCAGATGCCAACTATCCGAACGTCGTTTGAAAACGTTTATGCCGAGCAGCATCCGTTGGTGGCCGAAGAGCTGGCCTGGTGGGAAAACTATGAGGCGGGCTTTGACGCTGAGGAGCAGCAAAAGTGAGCACGATGACGATCGCCAAAGCGATCAATGAGGGCTTGCGCCGCGTTTTGACCCAGGATGAAAGCGCCCTGCTGATGGGTGAAGACATCGGCGCTCTTGGCGGCGTTTATCGCGTTACCGAAGGCTTGAAATTTGAGTTTGGCGGTGAGCGCCTTGTTGATACGCCGCTTGCTGAATCTGGCATCATTGGCACTGCGATCGGTCTGGCCTTACGTGGCTATAAACCCATTTGTGAAATCCAATTTGATGGGTTTGTCTTTCCTGGCTTCAACCAGATCACCACCCAGCTGGCGAAAATTCATGCTCGGAGCGAAGGCCAGCTGAGCGCCGGGGTAGTAATTCGAATTCCTTATGGCGGTGGTATTGGTTCGATCGAACACCACTCGGAATCTCCGGAAGCGCTTTTCGCGCACACTTCGGGCCTGCGGATCATCACGCCGTCGAATCCACATGACGCTTACTGGATGATTCAGCAGGCAGTAGAGTGCCCAGATCCGGTCATTGTTTTCGAGCCGAAGCGCCGTTACTGGCTCAAAGGCGAAGTCGATACCGAACGTTCGGGTCGGAGCGCTTTCGAGGCGCAAATCCTTCGGGAAGGCAGCGATGCAACGTTGCTGGCCTACGGCCCACTTGTTCCGGTAGCTCTGGCCACTGCAGAAGCAGCGCAGCAAGCGGGGCACAGTGTTGAAGTGGTCGATCTGCGTTCACTTTCGCCCATTGATTTCGATCTAGTTACCCGTTCAGTGCAGAAAACTGGGCGGCTTTTGATCGCACACGAAGCGCCGACTTTTGGCGGTTTGGGTGGCGAAATTGCGGCCAGGATCAGCGAACGAGCTTTCTATTCTTTGCAATCGCCGGTGATCCGCGTTGGCGGCTTCCATCTTCCCTACCCGGTTGCGCGGGTTGAAGAGCACTACTTGCCGGATATTGATCGCATGCTCGAAGCTCTTGATCGGGCGATGGCCTACTGATGGGGGAATCCATGAACAGCTTCAAATTGCCCGATGTTGGCGAAGGCCTTACCGAGGCGGAAATTGTCTCCTGGAAAGTCAAAGTTGGCGATGTAGTTGCGATCAACGACGGCCTAGTTGAAATTGAGACTGTAAAATCCCTAGTGGAACTGCCTTCGCCGTATGCGGGGATCGTGAGTGCGCTTCTGGTCGCGGAGGGTCAGACCGTCGACGTCGGAACCGAAATCATTACGATTGGCGCCGCGGGAGCTGGCCCCTTGTTGGCTCATCCGTCCGTGGATATTGCGCCGGAAAACATTATTGCGGAGACACAGAAACGTACCCTGCCTTCCGCCGAGGAATCAGATGAGCCTCAACCCGGTCCTTTGGTTGGCACCGGACCGGAAGCGGATTCAGTGCACCGCCGAGCGCGAAAGCGCGATGTTTCGCTTAGTACTGCACCGTTGGCAGCAGAACTTACTCGACCGACAGTGGCCGAAGTGGTGACGCGTCCACTGGCAACCCCGCCGGTGCGCAAGGCAGCGCAAGACTCCGGAATCGACCTGTCCCTGGTACGAGCATCTGGGCTTCGGGGCGAGATCACCAGAAAAGATCTGCAGGACTACCAGCAGCAAACTGAACCAATTCCAGTCGTGGGCTCCGCTGCTGGGTTGATCGAGCGCATTCCGGTTAAAGGAGTCCGCAAAGCAACGGCCGAAGCCATGGTGCGCAGCGCCTTCAGTGCTCCGCATGTGAGCATATTCGTTGACGTCGACGCCACTCGAACAATGGAGTTCGTCAAACGGCTCAAGGCGAGTAGCGACTTCGACGGCGTCAAAATATCACCACTGCTGATTGTCGCGAAAGCAGTGATTTGGGCTGCTGCGCGCAACCCAAGCGCGAATGCGGCCTGGGCTGATCAGGAGATTTTGCTGAAGAAGTTCATTAATTTGGGTATTGCTGCGGCAACGCCACGTGGCCTAGTGGTGCCGAATATCAAGAATGCCCAGGAGCTAAGTCTCAAAGAGCTAGCAATTGCCTTGAACACGCTGGCTGAGACCGCGCGTGCCGGGAAAACTCAACCTGCGCAGATGCAAGATGGCACACTGACCATCACCAACATTGGTGCTTTGGGATTGGACACCGGCACCCCGATTATCAACCCCGGCGAAGTAGCAATTGTTGCTTTTGGCACCATCAAGCAGAAGCCGTGGGTTGTCGATGGGCAAGTAGTGCCGCGTTGGATCACCACGCTAGGTGGCTCCTTCGATCATCGCGTAGTTGACGGCGATGTTGCTGCGCGGTTCCTTGGCGATGTTGCTGCGATTCTTGAAGAACCAGCGCTGCTGCTGGATTGAGCGGTAGTTAAAAATTGATGGGGCAACTCGAATTGAGCTGCCCCATCAATCACTTCAAAGCGTTGACTAGGAAGTCAACAGGCTTACGCCATATGCCTGGAGAGCCGGTCCTACTTTTTGCAGGTAGGTTTCGTCGGTATCTCCGTCTTGCGAAGCACAGTACGGGCTGCCCTGCGAGGTCTTGTGTAAATTGCCGCCGGAGGTCATACCTGCCGCATAGTTCCCGGAAAGGTTTGATCCGCCAGAGTCGCCCGGGATAGTGCAACCGTTGGTCTGAATCATGTTTTTCAGGGTAACGCCCTCGTCTTGGTAGGAGACGCTTGCATTGGTGGATAAAACTTTGGAGCATTTCCATTTGGTCTTTTGACCGGACTTGCAAATGGTGTCACCGACCGCAACATTGGTTGAGCCTTTGACGCTCAGGTATGTGCCGTCGTACTTATCAACGGCGCCCTTGCCGGTGAAGTTGGCCGTGTTGACGTCTATCAAACCGTAATCGGTCGAGCTTCCAGAGCCAAAGGAACTGTCCTCGTCGTTGCCGAGGTTCACTTTGTCTTTAGACACGGGTCCACCAGTTGTGGTGCAGTGGCCGGCTTGGACAATTTTGATGTCCGAAGCGTCGTTGTTGCTCTTGGAGAAGAAGCCAATCGAGCAAGTGTATCTGTCGCTATCGAAGAGGTAGCGTTGTCCACCATATGCGGCAGTGCCGGCCGAAGTGTGCGCAGCGTTAGCCGCCTTGCTGATCTTAATGACAGAAGAGCTGGCGTCAAGGACTGCCTGCTGTGCTGGGGTTGCGGTCGTCGCCGTTGGAAGCGTTACGTTGACCGAGTTGGTCACCGGGCTGATCGACCAGCGAGCGCCGCTGGCGCTGTCAAATGTTGCCGCGAGTTGATCCGAGACAGACTGCAACTGAGCGAGCGAGTTCGCTACCCGCACGGACCGGATGCCCTGGGCCGAAGCCAAGGCTGCACCGGCGTCGTCAGTTACCGAAGCCGTAAGCTCTCCACTGGCAAAGTCAGTGTAAGCGCCTGCGCCATGGCTGCCGAGGATGCTGTCTAGTTTGGTAGCCAACTCGCCACGAGCGGCCTGGGTATCAATCCGGTGCTGCGCTGCATCGCGGTTGACTCCCTGTTCTACTAGGTAATTTACTGCTGCTTGTACCGGATCCGCAGGATCAGCTGCGTTAGCGTTCGCGGCTCCGAACGCGGTGGCCCCGAAAGTTACGGCCAGAAGCGATACGGTTGCCAATCCGGAAAGACAAGCCTTCCGAACGTTTGTTGATGTCTTCACTGACACTCCTTGAATGTTTTGCGATTTTACGGCGAAGATCGTCTTTGATCTCGCTAACGATTGCAAACGGTGCATCGCAAATCTGAGATCTGCAACGCTCAAGTTTTATGAGGCTAAAGTCCAAATGTCCTGTGTAGAAACTGGTTAAACCCTGAACTTTAGCTATGACGTCCAAGGATTTTCGCCGTTAAGATAATCGATGCTTTCGTGCCAAAACGTCGGCTTGAACCGGTCGTTGAAAAGCGCGAAATGACCGATTTTTTGCTCCCCATAACGGCTCGGGGCCAAGAAATGGCTCGACGACGGCGCGGAGCTGAAGTAGCGCAGCATCCGGTTGGTCGCGGCCGGGGTTGCAAAGGCATCGTCAGTGGGGGCAACTGCTGCAATGGGGGCGGTGACTGCGGCAAAGCTTCGCCGGAGTTCGGGCTGACCGCGCGTGAAGTCACGGGGACTGCGTGCCCAGTCCATGGCCACACCTCGTGGCAGGTCTTCCGTCAGTCCCAAGCGTTTGCCGGGAAAATATCCTGTTTTATGTGTCAGGAGCGGCATGCGTAGATGCCATTGATACCAGAAGTTCAGCCGTTCGGCGCGTTGATAATCCCGCCAGTAAGCATGCTGCGCGCCAACCATCAGAATTCGCTGCAGCTCTCTCGCATGCGGAGCCAGGCCCGCCGCGAATCCGCCAAAGCTGTGGCCGACCAAAGAGGTTTTCCAAGGCTGCACGGCATAAGCCAATACTGCGTCGAGATCGTATCTTCCCCAGTCTGACCAATGACCGTGCAGCGCTTTGAGATCCGAAACAGCAGATAAACCGATGCCGCGGTAATCGAATGTGATGGCGTTGAACCCCGACTCACGCAAGAATTCGGCATAGCGGCGGTAATAACTGGCTAGCACTCCGGTGGCACATGCGATCACGATCGTTGCAGCGTCTGGATTATCTGCTTCAAAGACCGTACACACCAAGGTGTATCCATCTTGGGTCTGGAGGCTGATCTGCTTACCGGGCATGGACTCAGTTCATCATGACTGCGGCATATGGAGCGTTAGAACAACCCTCTCCACTTTCAATTTATACCGGATAGGGGGTCTTGCCGCAAGGCCCCCTATGGCCCGGATAATGATCAGTCCAAGAAGAATCCTGCACGTTGGCAGTCACCTAAATGCTGCTTGATGGGAGCAAATGATTTGAAGAACGCCGTGATTAGCCCATTCAACCTTCCCGACAACCTCAGTGCGAAAGCTGACCCCGCGCTGATTGCCCGTGACGAAGCGCAGTTTGCGGTGATTACTGAAAGCCTTGAAGAAACGATTGCTCAGTTATCTGGGCGTCTTGACGCCGAGCGTAAAGCCCCGGGCGTCGGAGGGCAGGCCGCCTTGGACCGCGATCAGGAAATCCATCGCTTGACCGCGCGGCTTCGCACCTTGCGAAGGTTCGGGTTAGACCTAGCTCTTGGCCGTATGGTCGGGGTCGAAAATGTAGACGCAGAGCAAACTGGGCCGGTTTACATTGGCCGATTGGGGCTTACCGACGGAGCTGGTCGTCGGCTACTTCTTGATTGGCGCGGCCCAGCCGCTGAACCGTTTTTTGGCGCTACCCATGCGACCCCTATGGGTCTACGAAGCCGGCGTCGATACCGTTGGACGCGAGGCGAGCTTACCGATTATTGGGATGAGGTATTTACCGAAGAAGGTTTGGTCGGAAATGCCGCCCTGGATGATCAATCAGCGTTTATTGCCAGCCTGGGTGGCAACCGCTCCGCCCAGATGCGAGATGTGCTTGGCACCATTCAATCTGATCAAGACGCAATTATCCGCGCCGGGTCACGTGGCGCACTTGTCGTTGATGGTGGCCCTGGGACCGGTAAGACCGTAGTTGCCCTGCACCGCACAGCGTATCTGCTCTACTCGGACCCGAGGTTGGGTCATCACCGCGGTGAGGTGCTGTTTGTTGGCCCACATCAGCCTTATCTGGCGTACGTTGCCGATGTGCTGCCCAGTTTGGGGGAGGAAGGCGTGCAAATCTGTACGCTGCGCGATTTTTTGCCCGGGGTGGCCCAAGTAGCCGAAGAGTCCAGTGCGGAAGTTGCGCAACTGAAATCGAGCGCCAAGTTGGTCAGCGCGATTGACGCCGCCGTCGCTCTTTACGAAAAGCCCCCGACCAAGGGGATGCTAGTTGAGACGCCGTGGTCTGATTTGTGGCTAAGCGCCGACGATTGGGCCGAGGCATTCGGTTCTGCGGATCCAAGTGCTTCGCATAATGAAGCGCGTGATCAGATTTGGGACGCGCTGATCAAGATCCTGATCGATAAGTACGCCGGTGAACTCGACGACGATCAAGACGATTGGCAACCAGACAAAGACGAGTTCGATGCCTACGGAATCCACTGTGAGGGGGGTGGAAAGTAAGCTTCGCGGCTCGCTTGCGGCAAATCAAGCATTGGTACACGAGTTCGGTAAATCGTGGCCGCTGCTGGAGGCGAGCGATATTGTTAGCGATCTCTGGTCAGTTCCCGCTTATTTGCGGATGTGCGCTCCTTGGCTTGAGGCAAGTGAGATATCTGCTTTGCAACGAGCTGAATCGAGCCCCTGGACAGTTTCTGACCTGCCCTTTTTGGACGCGGCAAGGCTACGTCTTGGCGACCCGGAAGCATCACGGCGCAGGCAGCGTCAAGCAGCGACTGCCGCATTCGAGCGAGAGCGGATGTCCGACGTCGTCAGCGATTTGATCTCGAGCGACGATTCGGCCCTTGGAGTGATGTCGATGTTGCGTGGTCAGGATTTACGAGCTGCACTGGTAGACGATTCGTCGGTGCCCGCGGCGGACCCTGATCTGCTTGCTGGGCCTTTTGCCCATATCGTGGTTGACGAAGCGCAAGAGCTAACTGACGCGCAATGGCAAATGCTGCTCCGGCGATGTCCCTCGCGAAGCTTCACGATTGTGGGAGACCGCGCTCAGGCCAGACACGGATTCACCGAGTCTTGGCAGGAGCGTCTTGAGCGGGTCGGGTTCGACCGGATCGAAATGGCAACTCTGAGCATCAATTACCGCACGCCACAAGAGGTCATGAGCGAGGCCGAGCCGGTGATTAGAGCGGTTCTTCCAGATGCCAATGTGCCCAGGTCGATCCGTAGTAATGGAATCCCGGTACAGCATGGTCAAGTAGCCGAGCTGGAAGCGATCCTTGATGCTTGTTTTGCCAAACATGCAGAAGGCGTCGCGTGCGTCATTGGCGACTCGCGCTTTGTCGCGAGCCCTCGGGTGCGATCCTTGACGCCTGAATTGGCAAAGGGACTCGAATTCGACTTGGTGATCTTGGTCGATCCGGAGTCGTTTGGCGAAGGCATAGAGGGTGCGGTAGATAGCTACGTCGCAATGACCAGAGCTACACAACAGCTGGTGATCCTCACGAGTTGAAACCCCGTTGAGGGGTCGTGAAGTGACGCTAATATGGGCGGTTAGCGTCACTTCACGACCCTTCAACGGGTGCAGTCTGCTGGGCACGATTTGGGCTCGGCGCTGACATTCGCGATCGCATTGAATCTTGGCGCAGTCGGTGGATCTTTGATTTCGGCACCTTTGGCGGATCGATTCGGACCGATGCGAGTGGCTGCCGTTACTGCCGCGTGTGCCGCCGTCGCACTGCTTTTATTGTTGCTAAACCCGCCTACGGCAGTCGTCTATGCGCTGTTTGTCGTCGCTGGTATTGGCACACACGGAACTCAGTGTCTACTTTTGGCGGCGATCGCCACTCACTATCCGAGTCGACTACGTGGCACTGCGCTGGGCTGGGCGCTGGGTATCGGTCGAATTGGTGCCGTAGCAGCTCCGCAAATTGGCGGCCTAACTATTGGCCCTCAACCTGGGTGTGAATTCGAACTACGTAGCCTTCGCATTCGGCGCGGGTCTAGCTTCAATCGCGCTGATATTTCTGCTTGCGAAGTTTGGGCGACCAACTAACCTCGCGCGATAGCTGCGGCGAGCACCGGGGCCAAGCGCCGGACACCTTCGCGAATGCTTTCTGAGTTCACCGCGCTGAAGGCTAAGCGTAAGGAGTTGCTTTGCTCGGTGCCGGTAAACGCCGCTCCTGGTACAAAAACCACTCCTGCTTCGATGCCCTCGTGCAGTAGCGGGTACGTATCGATGCCCTCGGGCAGGGTTAGCCAGATGAAGAAGCCGCCGGCCGGCCGGTTCCACTGCACGCCGGCAGGCATGTGTTCTTCCAGCGCTTCGAGCATCGTCTCGCAGCGCTCGCGATACAGGGAACGGTACTGCTCGATCTGGCCCTTCCAGTCATAATCTCGAAGATATGCCGAAACAAGCATTTGATTGAACGATGGCGGGCAGAGCGTCACTGCCTCGCTCGCCAAGTAGAAGCGCTGCTTGAGTTCAGTCGGCACAAGTGCCCAACCGATTCGGAGCCCAGGCGCAAAAATCTTAGAAAAGGAGCCCAAGTAGAGCACGTTGTGCGCGTCTCTAGCGCGCAGCGGCGCCAAGGGTTCGCCGTCGAATTTCAACAGGCCATACGGGTTGTCTTCCACAATCAAAACATGCGCCTCGCGGCATATGTCAATGATTTCTTGCCGACGCTCTTCGGTGAGCATTGCCCCGGATGGATTATTGAAGTTAGGGATGGTGTAAAGGAATTTCACCTTTTTGCCGGCGGCCTGCAGCCGGGTCAAGTTTTCTCGAAGGGAGCTGGGTACTAGGCCGTCGCCGTCGACTGCGACCGGTACAACTTCCACTTCGTATGCCTCAAAAGTGTTTAAGGCACCGACATATGTGGGGTCTTCGACCAAGATGACATCGCCTGGATCACAAAAAACCTTGGCGGCCACGTCCTGGGCGGACTGCGACCCTGCGGTCACCACTACATTGTCTGGGTCGGCATCAATAATGCCTTCCGCAGCCATCACCTCGCAGATCTGCTCGCGCAGCTCCCGCGTACCTTGTCCGCCGCCATACTGAAGCGCCTCAAGCCCTTGATCAGCAATGATTTTAGCGGCAGTCTGGCCAAGTTTCTCTAGTGGAAGCGATTGCAGATACGGGTTTCCGCCAGCCAGCGAGATGAGTCCCGGCTGCATCGATATTTCGAAGACATCTCGAACCGCGGACTGCTTAATATTTGCAGCGCGTCGTGAGAATAGATCAGTCAGCGAGTCAGCGGGTTCCATGGTGTGAGTCACATTTTCCAGCATAGCCCGTGAAGTTCACTAATGGTCAACAAATGTTTTCAAAAAGCTCTAACTCGGATGACAAACATGTAACGTTTGAGTAACGAGTAAAAATTCACAGGTAGCAGAACTGGGTGAAATTTCACTCAACCGGTTCAGTCGATGTGTGACTATTCGTTGCGCCACAGCCCGCTAGCTCCGGAAATGCTCCGGTTTACGGACTGTCGTCAAAGATTTCGTTCGGGTTACGGCGGCGAAATCCCTTTATCCGCTTAGGCAGCAGCGATGAAAATGCTGTGCTAGATTCTCAGTAATGTGATGCGTAGCACAGTTACCCGAATTGCTGGAAGGCTTCGGTAACGTTGCACGCCCAGACCAATGGGGGTCTGCGGTGAAACTGCGCATCGGACCGCAAGCCAGTCGGGAGGACTGAACAGGTGTCACAACGAAGCGTGGGAATGCCGGATCATGAGTTATCGAAGAGCAGAGGACCGGAACAACCTCAGTAGTAAGTACTCATCACATGCTTTTCTACCTTCTCAAAAGAGCCGCCACCTATGTGGTCATGATTTTTCTGACCACATCTGCCGCTTTTTCTGGCCACCGCTTACTTCAAGCCCGGTAAGGACATGGAGAGCCGCAGTCCGCGGCCTAGTCAAGAACAAATTGACAACTCCTTGGCACTACTGGGGTTAGACCCGCATCGTTCAGCCTGGGACAAATACGTCGACTGGTTAGGCGGCATCTTCACTCGTTGGGATTGGGGACGCAGCCCTAATGCTCAGCACGTATCAGCTGAATTTGGTACCAGGGTTTGGGTGAGTACCCAGCTATACACACTGGCAATCTTGCTGACTGAATCGCTCCGGTGTGTCCGGAGGGTTTCTCAGACGATGAGCCTGTCGGCGGCTGCCGTGCTCTGGTAGTGATTGTAGTAGTGGTTTTCTAGCTCTACTGGTGGGATGTCTCCGCAGTACTGGTAGAGCCTTCGGTGGTTGTACCAATCGGCCCATTCAGCGGTGCCGATTTCGACTTCTTCTAGAGTCCGCCAGGGCTTGCCGGGTTTGATCAGCTCGGTCTTATAAAGCCCGTTGATGGTTTCCGCCAAGGCGTTGTCGTAACTATCACCCACAGAACCGATCGAGGGGCGGATACCGGCCTGGGCCAGGCGTTCGGTGAAGGCCAAGGAGGCGTATTGAGCCCCGGCATCGTGATGATGAATCACCCCGGAAATCTCAGCCCCGGCCCGTTCACGACTCCAGATTGCCTGATTAACTGCGTTGAGCACTAGCACGGTGTTCATAGAAGCACTCGCTGACCAGCCCAGGATCCTCCGAGAGTAAGCATCGATCACGAAGGCAACATAGACCCACCCGGACCAGGTCGAAACATAGGTGAAATCAGCTACCCATAGCCGATCCGGTGCCGTTGGTGTGAAATCACGGCGGACCAAGTCCTTCGCTCGGGCCGCCTTCGAGTCTTTGATCGTGGTGCGTTTGACCTTGCCACGGACCGCACCCTGTATGCCAAGTAACCCCATGAGCCGTTCTACCGTGCACCTGGCCACCGGCACACCTTCACGGTTCATCGCCAACCAGACTTTCCTGGTGCCGTAAACCCCGTAATTAGCGGCATACACCTTCTGGATCACGGGCTTGAGCACCTCATCACGTTGTTCTCGGTGAGATCGTGTTTTATCCACCCATTCGTAGTACGTGGACGGGGTGGTCTTCACCCCGTCCCAGTAAGCACCTGGCAGATCGACTCGACACCCCACCGCAATCCATTATTCTCGCGGTGACCGGCATGGTCCTTGATGTATTTCACGATCAGTGTTGTGGCGGTCGAGTTCGACCGCGAAAAAAGCTGAAGCACTCCGAAGGATCGCGTTCGCCCGTTTCAGCTCAGCGTTCTCACGCCGTAACCGTTTCAGCTCGGCCGATTCCGTGCTCGTTGTTCCAGTTCTAGTACCAACATCGATCTCGGCTTGCCGGACCCATTTACGCACCGTTTCCGGCACACCCACACCCAAAAGCTGGGCAACTTTTTGCATCGCCGCCCACTCCGAAGATGCACCCTCCATCTCCGCCACCATGCGCACCGTATGATCCTTCAACTCCTGCGGATACCGTGTCGTAGTTTTCCCTGCCATGTCCTGATCCTCTCAAACAAGAAAGTCTCCGGACACACCGGGGCGATTCACTGTACGGTTCCTTGGAGACCTCCGCCTGCGGTAGCGCGGAAGTCGCTCACCCTGGCTAAAGGCAATCCAGCCACCGCCACAATCGCCTTGCCTACCGGATGTTCACTGCCATGTTCCACGGCAGCGCTGAGCCGAATGAGCTCGGCTTCCGGCATGCCAAAGCTTTGCACAGCCTGGACGGCCAAGGTGCCAGTGGTGACCGTTCCGGTCTTGTCCAACACAATGGTGTTCGCCGTTCGGGTGTCCTCGAGCACTTGTGGCCCCTTGATCAGGATGCCCAGTTGCGCGCCACGCCCAGTGCCGGTCAACAGCGCGACAGGTGTGGCTAGGCCTAGCGCACAAGGGCAGGCAATAACCAAGACGGCGACGGCGGCCACGAAAGCAGCCTGTACGTCACCCGAGAAGATCCACCACAAGACGAATGTCAGCACGGCGATGCCGAGTACGATCGGCACGAATACGGCGCTGATCCGGTCAGCTAGTCGCGCAATTGGCGCCTTCTCGCTCTGCGCCTGACTGACTAGTCGACCCATCTGAGCCAAGGTAGTCTCGCTGCCAACGCGGCTTGCTCTGACAAGGAGTCGGCCGGAGGTGTTGATGGTCGCGCCAGTCACTGAATCTCCGGGCGCAACCTCAACGGGTAGCGATTCTCCGGTAACCAGGGAGGTGTCGATAGCTGAGTGACCTTCTAATATCTGGCCGTCGGCCGGAAGTTTTTCACCCGGCCGGACCACGAAGTGTTCGCCTACCTTGAGGTCTTCGGCCGGTATTGACACCTCTTTGCCATCCCGGATTACCGTCGCTTCTTTGGCACCCAAGCTGAGTAGTGCCTTGAGCGCATCGCCAGCCTTGGCCTTGGATCGAGCCTCGAGATAACGGCCCAAGAGTAAAAAGGTAGTGACGACGGCGGCCACCTCAAAGTAGAGACCACCCCCGGTCATGCTTTCCATCCCTGGGTGTTCTGTCATCAGGGGATTGGCAATGAGTTCGCCCAAGGAAAACAGGTACGCCGCGATAATGCCGATCGAGACCAAAGTATCCATGGTGGAGGCACCATGGCGCGCATTGACTGCGGCCGCTTTGTGAAATCCCCAGGCGGACCAGCTTGCTACTGGCAGAGTGAGCGCGGCCGCGAACCAGCCCCAATGTGCAAACCGCAGCGCCGGAATCATGGAGATCAAAAATACCGGGACGGTTAGCACTGCGGCGACGATCAAACGCGGTAAGAGCTCTTTGGCACTGCCACCGTGGTCCATATGATTTTCGTGCTGCGCATGCTGCATTGGTTCTTTGACGCTGGCGCTGTATCCGGTGGTTTTGACTGCGGCAACTAACTCTTCGTCGCTGACTCCGGCTGGCACTTCCACCCGTGCAGATTCCAGCGGTAGGTTCACCACGGCATTCACGCCGTCGATTTGATTGAGCTTCTTCTCCACCCTGGTAACGCACGAAGCGCACGTCATGCCCTGAATATCGAGATCGACGAATCGACCCGCAGTCTCGGTGGATTTTGTAAGTTCTCTTGCTGTTTTCATCTTGCCCATTCCATGTTCCGGTCCGGGTCGAATGAGCGCCGAAGAAGCTTTCTAACAGGATCTGCCGGGAAAGTTTCGTCAGTTTCGCAACGGGGCGGACGCAGTAGGAGGACCCTTCAGCGGGGGTGTAGTTATTAGGCCTGATCGGCGACGACGAGGTATCCCGCCTCCGCTACGGCTTCGCTGATCTCTGCAACGCTTAGCGCGGCAGTTGAGGTGATGGTCGCCGTCGAAATTCCGCCGGCATTCAACTCGACTGAAACATCTTGTACTGCTGGCAGTGCGGTCAATTCTTCGGTGACCGAATTGACGCAGTGACCGCAGGTTATCCCGGAAATCGAAACAGTAGTTGATTGAGTGCTCATAATTGCTCCTAGCTTCGCAATAGGCGAGAAATAGCCGCGGTGGCTTCTTCTACCTTGGCTTTGACGATTTCTGGATTGCCAGTTTGGCTGGATTCTTCCGCAGCGCCAACGACGCAGTGGTCGATATGTTCTTGAAGCAGGCCAATACTTACGGCATGCAGTGCTTTGTTCACCGCGGCCACCTGCGTCAAAATATCGATGCAGTACTTGTCCTCTTCGACCATCCTGGCAATGCCACGGATTTGGCCTTCGATTCGCCGCAAACGGCGAAGGTACGCCTGCTTGTCTTCTTTATAGCCATGTTCCATGACACTCAACTTATACCCCCTAGGGGGTATAAGTTGAGTACCCCCTAGGGGGTATATTAATTCGCTGGGTAACCAGGCTGGGAGAGTCGGAACTCGAATCCATCAACGAGTAGCTTTACCCGGTCCAAAAGGAGCTGAAACATACCACCGTCGATGGCGCGCAACGTCTCGGTGGCTAAGGCAGGGTCCTTTTGGGTTGACCAGGCAGCGCGATGTTCATCGCGAATTAGTCCGCCGTGTGAGCTGCGTGCGCGAAAAATCTCTTCTGAGATCATGGTGTCCATGGTCAGATGACCTACTAAGTCCACCGCCATATTGGCATCTGCCGCACTGAAGCCTAAGGCCATCAAATCTTGCGCGATCTTAGTCGCGGCTTTGATGAGGCCGTTAGGCGAGGGGCGCATGAGCTTGATCTCTTGACTGGCGCCGGGGTGCTCATCGAGAAAATTCCAGAATGCTGTTGCAAACTGGGGCAGGTATTCGCGCCAGTCTGGGTGGGGCTCTGGCCATTGCTGGCTTTCTAGGCCAAAGTCAACGGCGAGGCGAACTAGGTCCGCTCGATCGGTAATGTGACGATAAAGCGAGCTTTGACCTACACCAAGACGCTTCGCGACCTTGGTGGAAGATATCCCATCTAGCTCGGCAAGTGCTGCTTCGCCGATGCTGGACCGGGACATAATGGCTGGTCTGCCGACGCCCCGGGATTTCGGTAATTGCTCGTTCTGTCGCATGGTCCCTTTCTGCTGAGGCAGCCAAACTTACTGTGCCGCCTCATTGTCACCAGGATACGCCCCAAGGTGTATTGCATCATCTTGAAATGGGCGCAGTCCGCAATCAGGCAGCGTAGCTGCGTCCGCCGTCGATAACGTCCTGGAGGTGGTATTCCATCTCCTATTAACGTAGTGGTTAACAAATTTGCGCTACCTATTAATAGCGTTGAATACCGAGGAACAGGTTCCGTTTTAAAAAAGCTGTGTGGGTTGTCTGGAATATTCCAGACAACCCACACAGCGAAGTATTACTAGATACCACTCAATGGCATCATTTAAATCTTCGTTTTGCTTAGAGGCCCCAAAAGCGGGCGAGCAGACGAATTGCAAAATCAGACAGCGTGGTTACGGTGGGCCCGAGGATGTGCCACAGCGTAGCAATGGTGTGCCTTGTTACTCCTTATGATTATAAAGGATGTGGTTTAACCTAGCTTTGCAGGCCCGCAATATGAATATACTGCGTAAAATGTTTACTGCAAAGAGTTAAAAAGGAATTTTATTTTTATGACATTGAGACTAACTGTCGCTCAATTAAAGTAATTTGCAATAGCCATTCAGGTAACTAGTTAGTCATTAAGAATTGCCATTTTATTTGACTGCACCCGTTGAAAGCCAGCGAACAAGCTGCTTTTGTGCTATCCAACCAGCTATTACGACCGGAAGGGAGGCCAAAACCGATGCTGCCGAGAGCTTGGCCAAGAACAAGCCCTCGCTGGTCATCTGTGAAACCAGGAACACTGGAACGGTCGCGGCATTTGCCGCGGTCAAGTTGAGCGCAAAGAAAAACTCATTCCAAGCGAAAATGACGCAAATTAGCGCGGTAGCAGCCAACCCTGGTGCGACCATCGGAACCAAAATCGTTAGAATAGTCTTGAGCAGGCCAGCTCCGTCCATTTGGGCAGCTTCTAGTACTTCACTAGGTACTTCCTGGAAGAACGAGCGCATCATCCAGACAGCTATGGGCAAGTTCATCGAGGTATAAGCACAATCAAGGTGCCAATGTTTTCCAGCACTTTGAGTTGGCCGGCGATGACATAAATCGGCATGATGACAGCGACCACGGGCAGCATCTTGGTGGAGATGAAGAAAAATAGCACATCCTGAGTCTTTTTAACTGGCCTAATACTCAAGGCGTAGGCGGCCGGAACCGCGAGCAAGATAACTAAAACGGTGGATAGCCCGGTGGCGATGAGCGAGTTGAGAAAATAGCTACCCGCGCCGGCATTGAGCACCGCGGCAAACTGGTCAAATGTTGGTGCGAAAATAAATTTTGGCGGGCTGGACGCGGCGTCGGACTCTTGTTTGAAGGCGGTCAACACCATCCAAAGAACCGGGGCGAAGAAGATCAACGCGACTAGCCAAGTGAGGGTAGTCAGTGCTGAAGCGCCAACTTTGCCCCGCCGGGCGCGAGCATTGTCCGCCCGGCCAACGGCCTTTGTACGCTGTGTAAGAGTGGCGGTCATAGCGTGTCCTTCGTGTCGAAGCTGCGGAAAATCAACCGCAAGGCGAATGTTGCGATCACTATCGTGGCAATGACGGTGACTACGCCCATCGCTGCGGATTGGCCAATGTCGAAGCCCAGGAAAGCTCTTTGGTAGATGTAGAACGGTAGGTTGGCGCTTGCCGTACCCGGCCCGCCCGCGGTCATCAGGTAAATCTGATCGAAGGTATTCACTACGTAAATCGCACCGAGCAGCACGCCCAGTTCAATGTAGCGACGCAATTGCGGCAGTGTGACGAAGGCGAAATTTTTCCACCATCCGGATCCATCAATCTGTGCAGCTTCCAGCACATCCTTAGGTTGTGCCTTGCAATCCGGCGAGGACCAAAAGCATCATGAAGGGCGTCAACTGCCAGACCAAGGCAATCAGGATTGAAATCACCGGATACTTTGACGTCCAGTCCACGGCGGGAATACCTACTAGCGAGGTCACCCAGTTGACTAGGCCGAAGCTTGGGTTGAGCATCGAAACGCTCCACAGGGTGGCTGAAGCAGCCGGCATGATGAGGAACGGCGAGGAACGGCGTTATCAATAGGGTGCGCACAATTGAGCGGCCGCGGAAGCTGCGGTCTAACAAAATTGCTAAAAAGATGCCCAAGATCATTGCCACGAAAACGCAGCTGAGCGTGATCAGAATTGAATTGAACGCTGCACCGCGAAAGGTTGAGTTGAGAAAGATATCTGCATAGTTCTTGAGGAATACGAACTGATCACTATCTGGTCGCAGTAGATTCCAGTTCCGCAGCGAGTACCAAATTGTTAGCAGGAACGGGATCTGCGTCACCAAGATGGTGAAGACTAATGCGGGAAGCAGCGGTGCGCGCCGCCGCCAGCCTTCGGCTTTGGAATATTCCAGTGCGGGGTCCGCTGGACTTTCTTTTTGTTTGGCACCTAGGCGTTCATTTCTACGTGTGGGGGCCGCCGTCGTCATTTTTTGGCTCCTGTTTGGTAGGATTCCGCGACAATTTCGGCGTATTGCTGAGCTTGAATGAGTGCGTCATCGACGCTCTGCTGGCCCGCAATCGCGGCGGAAATCTGTTGTGCGACTTGAGTGCCCAAATCCTGGAACTCGGGTATTCCCACGAACTGCAATCCGGGGTAGGGCACTTTCTGCACCATCGAGTTGCTCTGTGAGGCATTGTTCATCGCCTTGAGGGTTGGCTCCGCATAAGCTGCGGCCACCTTGGCGTATTCCGGGATTTGATAGGTAGACAGCCTGCTGCCAGGAGGTACGCGTTCCCAGCCAATATTGTTTCCGACCAATTTGATGTAGTCCTTGTTGGTCATCCAGGAGACGAAGTCCCAAGCCGCATCCTTGTGCTTGGAAGTCTGCGGAATGGCTAGTGACCAGCTGTAAAGCCAACCAGCAGATTTGGTATCTTTGACCGGGGCTGGCGCGTAGGCCGTTTGCCCGGCGACCTTCGAAGACTTTGGATCTTCGACCGAAGACACCATGGCAGTGGCGTCGTACCACATGGCAGCTTTGCCTTGGCTATAACGTGTGATGCAGTCGCCGTAGCCGCTGGTGGCGACACCGGGCTGGCCGTAGTTGTTCAATAAGCTGACGTAATCGCTTACCGCTGATTTCACCTGTGGGGAATTCAGCTTTGCGTTCCAGTCCTGGTCGAACCATTGCCCGCCGTAGGTGTTGATCATGGTGTCCAGCGGCGCCATCACCTCACCCCAGCCAGCTAGGCCACGGAGGCAGACGCCGGCAAAATCGTTTTTTGGGTCATTTAGTTTCGCAGCGAAGCCTTTTATGTCATCCCAGGTGGGGTTCGCTGGCATGGTTAGCCCGGCCTTATCGAAAAGGTCTTTGCGGTAGGCGACGAAGGAAGATTCGCCATAAAAAGGTACCGAATAGAGGTTGTTTTGGTAGCTCAGCGCATCCTTGATTGTCGGGATGAAATCGTTGGGATCGTACCCGGCGGTCTTGTCTGCATAGGGCTGCAGGTTAGTGATCCAGCCGTTTTTGCCCACATTTCGGTTTCGTAGTTAGAGATCATCACAACGTCGAAATCACCACCGCCAGTTGCCACAGATGCCACAGATACCACAGATACCGTGATTTTGGCGCGGGCTTCATTTTCCGGAAGCGAAACAAACTTCACGTTGACGTTCGGGTGCGCCTTGCGGAAGTCATCCTGTAGCGAGATGGCGTCTTTCATCTGCGGATTCGACACGATGGCGACCGTAATCTCAGTCTTCGCCGTTGGATCAGCCGAGCAGCCAGTCAAAGCGACCATGGCGATCATGAGTGCTGCCAGGCTTACACCGATCGCTCGAGGCAAGCTACGGCGGCGTAAGCCTGCTTGATAGGGGGACTTCATGGGTAACCTTCCCTGTTCTTGCTCAAATGAGTAACCACGGTGGCTCATTTGTTAAGTGACTTTAGTCATATATGCTCATTTGAGCAAGACTTGAGTGCTCATGCGTTCGTTAGGGAGCCATGACAGCAATACAACCGGAGCACGAAGCTTCTCGCGTTGATCGGCAAGGACTATTACTTGGACAACTTGTCCAAGGTTGATATTGCTCAGCGCTATGGCATTTCACGATTCCAAGTAGCGCGTTATCTCGATGAAGCGCGGGAGGAAGGAATCGTTCACATTGAAGTGCGATTCCCCGGACTAGCTGATGCAACAGATCCGTTGTTACTTGCGCAAAAACTGGGTGTGCAGCGGGTAGTGATTGTGCGTTCGCTCAATGACGATGTTCAGCAGCGAGATCTACTGGCACAGGCGGTTGCCGAAGAAATCATGACGGTAACCCGGGCCGGAATGACGGTGGGCGTTTCTTGGTCCCGCACGCTGGATGTGGCTGCGCGCTACATCAGCAGGCTGCCAAAATGTGAAGTAGTTCAACTTGCTGGCGCGCTGCCCGGCACTGGAAATTCAAACCCGTTAGAGCTGATCCAACGGTTAGGTAGGGTTTCTGAGGGGAAAGTTTGGCCGCTTTGGGCGCCACTTGTCGTAGACAGTGCACAGACTGCCGTTGGACTACGTCAGCAGCCAGAGATTTCTCATGCGCTCACTAAAGCTGATTCTCTGGATGTAGCTGCCGTTGCCATTGGTGCTTTGGGGCCGGCACTCTGAATCGCCCCGGTGTGTCCGGAGACTTTCTTGTTTGAGAGGATCAGGACATGGCAGGGAAAACTACGACACGGTATCCGCAGGAGTTGAAGGATCGTGCGGTGCGCATGGTGGCGGAGATGGAGGGTGCGTCTTCGGAGTGGGCGGCGATGCAAAAAGTTGCCCAGCTTTTGGGTGTGGGTGTGCCGGAAACGGTGCGTAAATGGGTCCGGCAAGCCGAGATCGATGTTGGTACTAGAACTGGAACAACGAGCACGGAATCGGCCGAGCTGAAACGGTTACGGCGTGAGAACGCTGAGCTGAAACGGTTACGGCGTGAGAACGCTGAGCTGAAACGGGCGAACGCGATCCTTCGGAGTGCTTCAGCTTTTTTCGCGGTCGAACTCGACCGCTACAACACTGATCGTGAAATACATCAAGGACCATGCCGGTCACCGCGAGAATAATGGATTGCGGTGGGGTGTCGAGTCGATCTGCCAGGTGCTTACTGGGACGGGGTGAAGACCACCCCGTCCACGTACTACGAATGGGTGGATAAAACACGATCTCACCGAGAACAACGTGATGAGGTGCTCAAGCCCGTGATCCAGAAGGTGTATGCCGCTAATTACGGGGTGTACGGCACCAGGAAAGTCTGGTTGGCGATGAACCGTGAAGGTGTGCCGGTGGCCAGGTGCACGGTAGAACGGCTCATGGGGTTACTTGGCATACAGGGTGCGGTCCGTGGCAAGGTCAAACGCACCACGATCAAAGACTCGAAGGCGGCCCGAGCGAAGGACTTGGTCCGCCGTGATTTCACACCAACGGCACCGGATCGGCTATGGGTAGCTGATTTCACCTATGTTTCGACCTGGTCCGGGTGGGTCTATGTTGCCTTCGTGATCGATGCTTACTCTCGGAGGATCCTGGGCTGGTCAGCGAGTGCTTCTATGAACACCGTGCTAGTGCTCAACGCAGTTAATCAGGCAATCTGGAGTCGTGAACGGGCCGGGGCTGAGATTTCCGGGGTGATTCATCATCACGATGCCGGGGCTCAATACGCCTCCTTGGCCTTCACCGAACGCCTGGCCCAGGCCGGTATCCGCCCCTCGATCGGTTCTGTGGGTGATAGTTACGACAACGTCTTGGCGGAAACCATCAACGGGCTTTATAAGACCGAGCTGATCAAACCCGGCAAGCCCTGGCGGACTCTAGAAGAAGTCGAAATCGGCACCGCTGAATGGGTCGATTGGTACAACCACCGAAGGCTCTACCAGTACTGCGGAGACATCCCACCAGTAGAGCTAGAAAACCACTACTACAATCACTACCAGAGCACGGCAGCCGCCGACAGGCTCATCGTCTGAGAAACCCTCCGGACACACCGGGGCGATTCAGTTTTTGCCCGGCTTCCTCAAACTCCTGCCATGTCTTGGGCGTCCCGACGCCGGCTTTGCCCAGTAGATCTTGGCGGTAGTACATCACCATCGGTGCTGCATCGTAAGGTAGTCCGTACGTCTTGTCGCCAAATTGAACCATGCTTCGAATCTCGTCAGCGAACTTATCCACCGTGTTGGCTTTGTCAATCAAGCCATCTAGGGGCTGGATTTGATCATTGCTGACAAACTGGGGCAGCTGCGGGTATTCAATAGTGGCAATATCGGGCCCATTTCCAGCGGTAATGGCCGTGGATAACTTGGCGTAACCACCATTGGCACCATTTGGCGCGGTTTCGAATTTCACCGTGATCTTGCTTTGGCTGGCATTGAAAGCTGCAGCCACCTTGTCCATCCCTGCCAATGGTGACCAGAAAGTGATTGCACCACTGGGATCCGCGGCTGATGCCGAGTTGCCCGCCGAGCCGGAACCACAGCCGGCAAGCAGCAACGCGCTGCCGGTCAAGACCACAGCTCCGATAAGCAGTTTGCGACGCCTCATTGTTCTCCTTTGAAATCCCCGATGCGAAGTGCTGATATGACTACAGCCACATCATGAATTTCAATCAAACAGACAGGAATGAACAATGTAAACAAAACGAACAGATGCGAACAGAAAGTGATTGTGACTAGTGCTGCTACCGTGCTGTTGAAGCCCGAATTTGCGAGGTCGGAGAAAGACTGACTCGTTGAACTGCTAGGCGCCAATTGCGGCGCGGGCTTAGGCGATTCACACACATTTGCAACGCGAGATAGCCGACGTCGAACTTTGGTGGCGCAATAGCGCTCAACGGCACCGCGGCAAAGGAAGCCACCTAGTCGTCATAAGCCAAAAGCGCTAAGTCATCTGGAACTCGCAATCCTCGTGATTCACATAAATCAGCGAACATCAGTGCGTCCTCGTCATTGTGCACAATTGCAGCAGTGGCGCCGGCCCCAATAAACCCGTCGAGCGTTTCAGTCATCTGCCGCTGCTGTGCCTCCGGGTCAGTGACATCTTGGGTCATCGTGCTCAATTCAGCTTGCGGACGTAGGCTAACTTTCCTGAGAGCTCGGCGGTACCCTGCCGTGATGGCCGAGGCAGTTGGGCTACTTTCACGTAAACACAATGCGATCTTCGTGTGACCCAGGGAAAGCAGATGGGTTACCGCAATCTCAGCGCCCTGGCTATGGTCGCTCCGCACCGATTCAAGCTGTCCAGCATCCAAAACATCATCAATAGAGCGTTCGACGACAACAACTGGCACGTTAGCGGTGACCAACCGGGCCAAGGTTTCCGTGTCCGCCCAAGACTCACCGCTCGGTGTCACCAATAAACCGTCAACCTTGCTGCTAAGCAGCCGCTGAATGTGGCGCTGTTCTTCGGACTCGGAATAGTTGGATACGCCGAGGACTAGTCGAACTCCCAGTTCTTGAGCAGCGGCCTCAGCTCCCCGGATAATCCCGGGAAAGTAGTACCTAGTAGTCGGAACCACCATCCCGATAGTGACCACGGGACGCACCCTGGCAGCGACTCGCGTTTCTGCAGTTATCTTGCGTTCTGCGTTCACTACGGCACCGCCGTGCACACGTTGCAGCAAACCCTGTTCGTCAAGAAGCGCCAAATCACGCCGCACAGTCATTGCCGAGGTGCCAACTTTTCGGGCAAAATCCGCAGCATTCAACGAACCATGTATTGCTAGCTCATGGAGGATCTGATTCTGCCGGTCCTTGGTCAACATTGCCTGACTCCTTGTGTTCACTTCTGTGCGCTCTGTTCATTGTGCACGACATCAAGATTATTGTCGGTAATCAGGTCAGCTGATTACCGAGGCAAAGAAAACTCAACGAGGAGATTTTCGATGACGCACATTAATCTCAACCGGCGCCGACTTTTTCAGACCGGCGGCTTGGGCGCTCTTGCTTTAGCTTTTGCTAGCACCGCATCTGCTAACGCGAGTCCGCTCGCCGTTCGTAGACCAAAGATCACAGACCTTGGGCCAGCAGTGGTCCAGTTCTCGCTGATGAGCGGACTGCTCGTCGGCAATACCGTCTACATTGGCTCGCGAAACCTCAACCCGCCCCGCATTATCGGTTTCCACCTGCCAAGCCAGCGCATCACCTCGCGAACTGATCTAGGCTCGGGGTACAGCATCCAGGCGATGGCCCCGGATGCTTCCGGACGTTATTTATACGCAGGCGTACTTCGAGATGGAATGGACGGAAAGCCGAACCTTTATCGCTGGGACCTGAGCACGCCTGACCAAGCCGCCATCGGCGTCGGCGAGACCGGTGATCGGGACATTCGCGCACTAGCCGTGGCACCCGATGGCAAGGTCTATTTGGCCGGCGGCGGTCAAACGTCAATAGCGCCGTCACTGTGGGAATACGATCCAGCCACAGAAGCCGTGACGAGCTGGGGTGTACCGGACCCTGGCGCCACTATTGCGCAGTCCGTGGCCGCCACCGGCAACATAGTGTATTTCGGTACTGGAAGCACCCTCGGTGGCGGCAATGGTGCCAGCCCGGCGCGTCTGTTCGCCTTCGACCGCAGCTCAAAGACAGCGACGAACATCTTGCCTTCCGAACTGGCTACTGGAGTCTCGGTCACCTCGCTCAGCATTTTGGACGGGTTGCTTGGAGTTGGGGTGAAAGGTCCCGGAAAATCGGTATTGATCAGCCTCAGCGACTCGTCAAAGTACACGATTGTGCCCAAAACTGGCACCATGTTCCGCCAACGCGGCAATCAAGTCTTCTTTGCCAAGGAGCCCGGCGTATGGGCTTATGACCTGGACACAAAGCAAATCAGTCAAGTCATCGCCGACGACGTCGGCGCCATGTGGGGACTGGATGTCTATGCCGACCAGGTAATCGCAGTTTCGGACTACAGCGTGCTTGATATCAACCCGACAACAAAGTCCGCTCAGACGCACGATCTTGATACTGCTGGCGCGCCATGTGGACCGCAACTTTGCATGGGTTTGGCCGCCGGCGCTGGCGATGTTTACGTTGGCGGTACCGGAAGCGGGACTCGGCGGCAACTTGCCTCAGGGCAAAGGAGCAACCTTCGTTCCACTGGCGAAGCGAAGGCCGCCGTCGTCGTCGATGGCATCCTTTATACGGGCCAGTACAACTCGCGCGGAATCTGCAGTTACAACCCCAGCAGCAATCAGCCAATGAGCCAAGTGGCTGTGCTGCCAGCCGGGCAAAATCGACCGCTGGACATCTGTTGGGATCCGGTCAACAAACTCATCATTTCCGGAACTCAAAATGACACTGCAGGCGGCGGCTGTCTTGCCGCTTACAGTCCGGTGACTGGCAAGGTCGTCACGAAAGTCAATCCCATCGATAACCTTCAGATGGTTCGTGCGGTAGCAAGTGCGGACGGCGTTGCGTATCTTGGCGGCGACAATATTTACGCCACCGGTCCGCGCAGCACCGTCGTCGCCTGGGACCCAGCTGGCAACCAGGAATTGTGGCGCCTGGACCCTGACCAGGGCGTGGGCGTTGCTGCCCTGGCAACTTCGGGCAACCATCTTTTTGGCATGTCACGCAGAGCCGCTGGCCTCTTCGTGATCGACCTGGCCACTCGCGAACTAGTGCATACTGCTGAGCTAAGTGCGGTGTGCACTGACTTCGGGGCCTTGACCGTCAGCCAAGGCGTGGTCTACGGCGTCTCAGACAGCACGGTCTTTCGAGTCGATCCGGAGACGTTCGCGGTCTCGGTGGTCGTCCCGAGCATCAATGGCGCTTGGTACAGCGGCCCACACATTAGCGCTGACGACGACGGTCTGTTGTACACGATCCGGGGCAGCGATCTGGTGCAGATCGACGACCGGATTTAGTCCTTCCATCATTGGCAGGTGCAAAGTGAGTGACATTGAGAAATCAGACTGGCGTCACATACGCTCCGGAGATTCCGCCGTCGACCAGAAATTCGCTGGCCGTAATGAACGAAGAATCATCCGACGCGAGGAACGCCACGGCGGCTGCCATCTCTTCCGGCTCCGCAAACCGACCCAGTGGCACATGCACCAGTCGACGTTGCGCTTTCTCCGGATCCTTGGCAAAGAGCTCTTTGAGCAACGGCGTATTGACCGGCCCCGGGCACAGCGCATTTACTCTGACACCAGATCGTGCGAATTCCACACCTAGTTCACGCGACATCGAAAGCACGCCACCCTTAGATGCTGAATAAGAAATCTGCGAGGTGGCGGCCCCCATCACGGCAACAAAGGAGGCGGTATTGATGATCGATCCCTTGCCTTGTTCCAGCATGTACGGCAATGCGTATTTGCAGCACAAATAGACACTGGTCAGGTTGACGTCCTGAACCCGTCGCCAAGCTTCCAGCCCGGTGTCTAAAATCGAGGCATCTTCGGGCGGCGAAATACCGGCATTGTGGAAGGAAATATCCAGTGAGCCGTAAGTCTGCACACACACGGCGAACATGTTCTTGACGTCGTCTTCACTAGTCACGTCAGTGCGTACAAAGATACCGCCCACCTCGTCAGCGGCGGCCTGGCCAATCTCGTCTCGGCAAATATCCGCGATAACAACATTGGCACCCTCCGCAGCCAACCGTCTTGCCGTCGCCAAGCCAATTCCGCTAGCACCGCCAGTAATTACTGCCGCACGGCCTTCCAGCCGATTTGAAATAACCTTCACCAATTTCTCCTATGCTTCGTGGGACAGAAAGACGGTTTTGACTTCGCTGAATGCGTTGAGCGCATCCGGGCCCAACTCGCGGCCCAGACCAGATTGTTTGAAGCCGCCAAACGGCGTCGAATAACGCACTGAAGAATGCGAATTCACGCTCAAATTGCCGGTTTCTACCGCGCGGGCCACACGCAATGCCCGCCCAATATTGCGGGTAAAGATCGATCCGGACAGCCCATAATCGCCGTCATTGGCAATCTGGATTGCCTCGGCTTCATCTCTAAATGCCACTACCGACAGCACCGGTCCGAAAATCTCCTCTCGGAACGCCTTACCGTCCGACGACGTCGGGCCGGGCAGGCTCGAGTGCGCCAACACCGTGGGTGGGAACCAAAAGCCGCTGCCACCCGGCGCGCTGCCCTGGAAAGCGACCGAAGAATCATCAGCAATGAAACTGGCCACGGCGTCGCGCTGGCCGGCTGAGATCAGCGGACCCATCGAGGTTCCTTCCGCCCGCGGATCACCTACTGAGAACGCTTTGACTTCCGGCTCTAACATTTCCAGGAATCGATCAAAAACTGAGTGTTCAACCAGAATCCGCGAGCGCGCACAGCAATCCTGACCAGCGTTATCAAAGCCTCCGGCAGGCGCAGCCGCGGCCGCCGCAGCTAGATCTGCATCAGCGAAGATGATGTTCGCACTCTTACCACCAAGTTCAAGTGTGACTCGTTTGACCTGATCCGCGCAGCCGGCCATGATCTGTTTCCCCACCGCCGTCGAACCGGTGAAGACTACTTTGCGCACTAGCGGGTGTGTGACAAACCGTTCACCAACCACGGAACCCTTGCCCGGAATGACGGTAAAGACTCCCTCAGGCAACCCGGCATCCAAAGCCAGTTCCGCCAGTCGGATGGCCGTCAGTGGCGTTAGCTCAGCGGGTTTGATTACTACGGTGTTGCCCGCGGCGAGCGCTGGCGCAAAACCCCAGCCAGCAATCGGCATCGGGAAGTTCCACGGCACAATAATGCCAACCACGCCGAGAGGTTCGTGGAAGGTTAGTGCCACCCCTCCGGCAACCGGAATCTGCTGCCCGCTATGCCGCTCCGGCGCGCCAGCGTAATAGTGCAAGACGTCGCGCACATTGCCAGCTTCCCAGCGAGCATTCCCAATGGTGTGTCCAGCGTTTTCGACCTCTAACTGAGCCAACTCTTCCAAATGCTGATCAACGCACTCGGCAAAGCGACGAAGTAGCCGCGCCCGGTCTGCGGGGCTCACCTGTCGCCAGGAATCGTATGCTTTCGCAGCCCGCGCGATGGCGGCGTCTGCCTCTGCCAGCGAAGCCAACGCTACGTGCGCGATGACTTCTTCGGTGGCCGGATTCAGCACCGCTGTTGTGCTCAATTCTTCGCCTCTTCTCTAGTGTTTTTGTTGAGCTGGCTTACCAAACGGGCTTGCGCGTACTTTCGAGCTTCCGCAATGAGACCGACGAAAAGTCGGGGATCTTCGGAGTTCTGTTCTGGATGGAATTGCACGCCAAGATTCCAGCCCGGAGCATCCGCTTCGATTGCTTCGATAGTGCCGTCAGTTGCCTTTGCCGTCACGCTCAAGCCACGCCCGACGACGTCGATCGCCTGATGGTGATAGACGGGAGCCGATGCCTGCTCGCCCAGTAGTTCTCTGCTGACGGTTCCGGCTTCAGTACAAAAATCAACGGTGCCAAATACCCCGGGCGCTGGCTGGTAGTTCGCCTCGGGCAATGCATCCGGAAGATGCTGAATGAGCGTGCCGCCTCGGGCAACGTTAAGAATCTGCGCGCCACGGCAAATCGCCAGCAACGGTAGACCAGTGTCTAACGCCGCATCGGTCAAAGCGATATCAAAGGTATCCCGATCCGACTGCCACGAGGTCTTGGGGTGCGGCTCTGCACCATAGTTCGCCGGATCTACGTCGACTCCGCCGGAGATAATCAAGCCGTCCAAAAGTTCCAAGACCGAGGCATCTGGCCCTTCCGGAGCAAATGCGGGCGGCAGCAAGATCGGCGTGCCGCCAGCTGAGATCACGGCTGAAACGTAGGCATCCGGTAAAATCGCGGCCGCTTCGTCCCATACACCCCACTGCCCGCGTTGCAGATAAGTCGTCAGCCCAATACGTGGCCGATAACTTGCGGTCTGCTGATCAGTGCCGCTCGAAGCCACGACGCAACTCCCAATCCGTGATGGCGCCGTTGAAGGCTGTAATCTCAACATCCGCGTAATTGGTGTAATGCTTGACCACCTCTTCGCCGAACACTTCACGCGCGATCGCGGAGGAAGCGAAGAGGTCTCGCGCTTCTTGAAGTGTTGCGGGCACGGTGGGAGCACCTGAGGTGTAGGCATTGCCAACCGTCATGGGCTCCAATTCCAGTTTGTGCTCAATTCCGTAGAGTCCGCCGGCCATCATCGCGGCGATGGCTAGATATGGATTGGCATCGCCGCCAGGGAGCCGGTTCTCCAAACGGGCTGATTGATCGTGACCGACAAGGCGAATGGAGCAGGTGCGGTTATCGATTCCCCAGGCCACCGCCGTCGGCGCAAAAGAACCCTGCTGGAATCGCTTATAGGAATTGATATTGGGCGCATAAAACAGAGTGAATTCGCGCATCGTAGTGAGGATGCCAGCAATGAAGTGATCATAAAGGGCGGTGCGCTGGCCAGTCTCACCGTCCCAAAACACCAGTTTGCCATCAGTGCCTCGCAATGACAGGTGGATGTGGCAGGAGTTCCCCTCACGTTCATTGGGTTTAGCCATGAAGGTAATTGCCTTGTGTTGCTGAGCTGCAATTTCTTTCGCCATGGTCTTGTAAACCGAGTGGTTATCCGCAGTGCTCAGCACGTCGTCATACTTAAAAGCGATCTCATGCTGGCCAAGATTGCATTCACCTTTAGCTGACTCTGGATTGAGCCCAGCTGCGTAGGTGGCATTACGAATCTCCCGCAACAAGGGCTCTACCCGTGCAGAGCCAATAATCGAGTAGTCAACGTTGTACTGATTAGCGGGCACCAGATCCAAATATCGCTGGCTCCAGGCCTCTTCGTAGCTGTTGTTGTACACCACGAATTCCAGCTCAGTTCCGGCCAGCCCTTGCCAACCGTTTTTTGCTGCCCGGTCTACTTGACGCTTCAAAATGGTGCGCGGCGAAACATTGAGCGGGCTGCCATCGACCAACTTCAGATCGCACTGAATCATCGCGGTGCCCGGAACATGTGACATCCACCTAATCGTTTCCAGGTCAATGTCAAAAAACATGTCCCCGTAACCAGATTCCCAGCTGGTCATTTCGTAACCGTCAACGGTGTTCATCTCGGTATCAACAGCAAGTAAGTAATTACAGCCCTCAGCTCCATGAGCTAGCACGTCTTCGACGAAGAAATCACCGTGAATGTACTTGCCCTGGAGTCGGCCCTGCATATCGGTAAAGGCGAGCACCACGGTATCGATGTTGCCTTCCGTGATGAGGTCGCGAAGTTGTTCAACGCTGAGCATGCGCGAATTCTTAGGCATTATTTTCCTGTTCTAGCGTGTGATCGTGAGTGGACATCAGGGTCTTGGCTTGACTCATTTCAGTTCCGATTCAGCTTGCTCAATAGCGGCAAACTCTTCTTCCGGCGCATTGGATACCAACCGATGCCGTGAATAGAACCAGAAATATGCCAACGCCACGAGGAAGACAGCTGCGGTAATCGACGCCGCCAGAATGTCGACGAAAAACGTCGCGATCATTGCGACGAACGCTAAGACCAAAGCAATTCCGGTAGTAACTACACCACCGGGCGTTCGATAACCACGCTCTAGCTGTGGTTCTTTTCGACGCAGCACAATGTGGCTCAAATTCAGCAGGACATAAGAAACAGTGGCGCCAAAGACCGCAATGTTGATCAGCAACGCACCATTTTGCGTTGCCGCGGCCAAAATGAATCCCATCGTCCCCGGTACTAACAGCGCAACCCAGGGCGTTCGGCGTTTGCCGGTCAAGGACAGCCAACGGGGAAGATACCCGGCTCGCGAAAGTGCAAAGAGCTGTCGCGAGTACGCGTAAACAATGGAGAAAAAGCTTGCGACTAAGCCTGCCAGGCCCGCATAGTTTACGAAGTCAGCTAGCCAACTGTGCCCACCGGCGGCGATCCGCAATGCTTCCGGCAGCGGATTATTGGAGGCACCCATGGCGGCAGCGCCCGCCGCACCGGGAACGAGAAAGAGCATCAAGGCACCAAAAACCAGAAGCAAAAGCATTGCGCCAATGATTCCGCGCGGTAAGTCGCGCTTGGGGGTTGCTGACTCTTCTGCGGCCAATGGCACACCCTCAACTGCCAAGAAAAACCAGATTCCATAGACCAACGCGCCCACTGCGCCAGAAATACCCATCGGTAAAAAGGCGCTGGCCGTTCCCACTGAGCTGTCCGGCACGATGTCAAAAAGGTTGCCAAAGGAGAAATGTGGCAACAAGCCGACGACGGTCACCACCAAAGCAATGATGGCCACCAAGGTGATGCCAAAAATTAGTTTCAGTGCTTCGCCCACACCGCGTAAGTGGATGCCAATAAACACGACATAAGCCACCAGGTAAACAGGCCACGAGTTGGTTATGCCAAACAAGCCCAACGCTTCGATATAGCCGCCAATAAAGGTAGCTATTGCGGCCGGAGCCACCGCATATTCGATGAGAACAGCCATTCCGGTAGCAAAACCGCCCAGCGGGCCAAGCGCTCTACGAGCAAATCCGTACCCGGCCCCGGTGGTGGGAATGGCCGATGCCATTTCGGCAAGACCTAAGACCATGAACAGATACATGATGCCCATCAAGACGAAGGCAATCAATAGCCCGCCCCAACCGCCTTGAGCGAGCCCATAATTCCAGCCAGAAAAATCACCGGAAATAACGTAAGCGACGCCGAGGCCCACCAAAAGCAGCCAACCCGCGGCACCCTTTTTGAGCTCCCGCTGCTTTAGATAGTCTTCGCCGAGGGTGGTGTAACCGATATGCTGCTTGGCCATCAAGTCCCCATCTCAAAATAGGTGTGAGCATCAATCCGCGCCCACGGACGACATTCCAATGGTCTGTTATCAGTCCATAAGTAGTTTGTGGGCATTTTGATCATGCGTCAAGGAAAAATCTAAAATTAGTGAGACGCATGCTTTCGTGGATACACCACCTCAGCCATATCTCAGGCGATATTCGCGCCAAGTTACTCAAGGGCAATTAGCAGGAAGCAAACTGATTAGACTGTCAACATGAGCGCAGAGCAGACAGGCATGGGCCATTTTGAAACCAATGGCGACCTGATTGGCCTCAACCTGCTGCGCCCTGCCCGTACTGGAAATGCCTTTGAAGAAACGCTGGCGTCATTACTACGCGCTATTCGACTTGGCGTATTTCCACCCGAGTCACGGTTACCCTCCGAACGTGATCTTGCCGAACGTTTGGGCGTTTCCCGCTCAACGCTCCGAGAGGCACTCTCTGCGCTGCAAGAATCCGGGCATCTAGTCATCCGCCGAGGCCGGTACGGTGGCGCAATCGTCACGGGCGGGCCTACAACATCAACAGATAGTCATGATTCCGTCCCGGTAAGCGCTACGGACCTGTTGGACGCGATTCGATTCCCTTCCGTAGTCGAGCCCGGAGCGGCCGAATTAAGCGCGCGGGCCGATCTGAGCTCGACACAAAGACAGAGCCTACAAACCGCATACGAAAAACTACTTGCCGCTAGCATTGATGACTATCGTTTATTCGATTCTCGATTCCACCTCATCATCGCTGAACTCTCCGGAAGCCCCAGCCTGGCCGCCGCCGTGGCAGAATCCCGGGCCAAGACAAACGCGCTTCTGGAGAAAATTTCGGTTTTACCTGCAAACTTGGCGCACTCGAACGAGCAGCATCACATCATCTTGGCCGCGATTCTCAGCGGAGATGCCGAACGAGCGCGGGCCGCAATGTTCGAGCATCTCGCTGGCACCGAGGCCCTTTTGCGTGGGTTCCTAAGTGAGACTACAAGCCTCGACGGTTAGGGCAAAAGTTGAAGCAGTGAAGCCGCTGCTTCAACTTTTGTTCTAAGCCTATTTTCAATAGGCGCCTCGGATCAGTGATCGGGCTGCGGACTTTGGCTACGGGTGCAAAGGCTTTCGTAGTCGATGAGGATGCCGGAGCCGTCGACGGTTAGTTCAGCGTGGAAGTCGCTGTCCAGACTTGATTAGGAAACCCGTCCGATACCATTTTCTGGGCTTGCTGAAGCGTAGCTCTGATTGCTGCGAAGCACGCGCAGTGAAGGTACTTCGATCCAGGCCATGACGAAGTTAGTCGGTTCTATCGCGAACTGGTGTGCGCCGAGCCGCAGGATTGGCATCGTGTTGGTGACTGGGCATAAGCCCACGTCGCAATCGAGCGCGTCCTTTAGATCAGTTGTGTCTTGAATACCGGGTTCCGGGAGGTCTATTTCACCGAAAAATTTGGTCTGCGAAGACCAATTGCCAAGGTCATCGCGGGAAAGTTTGAGGTTCCGGCCCCAACCGAATCCTTGCACAGACACTCGTATGTTCTTGGGTGATCCATTCCGCGCCAGCGGTCAGATGCCAGCTGAGTGCGTAATCCGGTGTGGTTGAGCTGCCAACGGCCTGTAGCCGATCTGCCTCGAAGGCGATGGTTGCTGCGTCGGCTCGTTGGGCGTCGTCGGTCCCAGTCCACTTGTACGTTTTTCGATCCGTCATAAGGAAAGAATGTCATAGGGCTCAAAACAGTCTGCTGCCGCCGGTGAGGCTTGATCTGCTCTACGAAAGCGCAGTGCTGGGATAACCAGCTGCGTTTCGAATTGCCTGGCCCCAAGGCCGGAGTATTTCAAGGAGTGTTTCAAAGTCATCGCCGAGACTTTTTACGATTACTTCGCATTGACTGTCGGTGGCAGCTTCGACTGCTTCCCGCGCGGCATGGCCTTTTTCGGTCAGTTTTCCGTCGGCGAGATGCCCGCGCGCGGTGAGTCTGTCTTCGGCGTCGTCGAGCTGTTCATCCGTCCAGGCGCGGGTACGAAGGTAGGTGCGTGGCTCGATTCCTCGGTAGAGCTCGGACGCCACGCCAATCTCCGTGCCATCAAAACCAGCAGTCGTCCAAGCAGCAATATGGGCATCTCCGCGAAACTCTCTGAGCAAGTCACCACAACGCCACATCTCACCCATCACACCTGCGGGCAGCGGAAGCGCGCGAAGCCCGGAGTAGAGGGGTTTTCCTTCTGGACGGAGCTGGTCTGAAGCTTTTCCCAGCAAGTCTCTTGCTCGATTCAAGCCATCCGGGTTGCTGCCAAGAACGCGCTCAAGTTGAGCAATGGCGCCGGCTGTTCTCGCGGCTGCCATGGTGCTGGCGTCGGTCAGTGACCAACCGTAGGTTACTGCCGGAATCACAGCCTCAGGATTGAAGACGCCGAAAGCGGCAGCAATGACTTCCCCGGGAACCTGGCCCAAAATCGACCCGCGACTGCAAAAGTATGCGGGCCCGTTTGGACGTGCCGCTCCGCCCATCGTTCCAGCGCTCGCACCAAAACCTAGTGCGGAATAGGCAGCATTGCATTCGGGGGAGAAAATCGCCTGTCCAATAACGGGCTCCAGTACCGAGCCCAGCAGGCGGGACGGATGTTCCTCGACGGTCAAATGAAATCCCTTTCGCGCAGCTGAGCCTTCAGTCTATGGCCCGCGCACTAGGACAAACAGAAGGCCCCGGCCCGGACTTTCGTCTGGATCGGGGCCTTCTGGCGGAGACGGGGGGATTTGAACCCCCGGTGGAGTTTTGCCCCACACTTCATTAGCAGTGAAGCCCATTCGGCCGCTCTGGCACGTCTCCAAAGTGCTGGCTCCAGTAGAAGCCTGAAGCCAGCCTCACAAGGTTACCGAACTTGTGACCCAACACGCAAAGTGAGATCTCTAATTGGCAACTTCGGCATGGCTTTTGAACTTGTTGATCAAGCTATGGGGCGCATCTTCGTTGTAGAAAAGCTCGAGGTTTGCCGCAGATTCGGCCGCCGATACTGCGGCGCGTGGCGCCATTGCTGCCTCGTGCGCGGCAATCGCGGCGTCGACGTCGTTGGGGTTGGCCAGTAGCGCTAGCGCGAGTTCGGCGCCGTCTTGCATGGCCAAATTTGCACCCTCGCCCGCGTAAGGCGACATAACGTGCGCGGCGTCGCCGATCAGCGTCACGCCAGAAACAGGTGACCACGAGTGCCCGATCGGCAGAGCATAAATTGGCCGGGGGATAATTTCGCCATCTGAGCGCAAGATCAAATCAAGCAAGCTAGCATCCCAGCCGTGGAATAACTCAGCCAGGGCCGGGCGGGCGGATTCCGCCTGGTTGAAGTCAATGCCGCAGTCGCGAATCCACGTCTCGGCTACCTTGAAGGCCAGGCCCACCCGTACACTGCCGTCGCCATTGCGTTGGCCCGAGATGCCTTTGCCAGGCACGTTAATGGTCAAGCTGCCGCGGCCAACAAGTGCCGAAAGCTCTGGATTACGCTGATCAATGTCCGTGAGCCGAAGCTCGATGTAGGAAAGTCCGCTGTACTGTGGTTTGGCTGCAGAAACCATTGGGCGGACCTTCGACCAGGTGCCATCGGCACCAACCAAGGTCTCGACAACTTCACTACTGCCGTCGGCGAAATTAAGCACGTGCTTGCCGCCGTCGAGGGCTAGAACCGAGGCGATTTTTCGCCCCCACTGCATCGTGCCCGGTTCAAGGGAATCGATAATGAAGCCCGCGCAGTGCCTTCCGGTCAATCTCCGGCCGTCCGGCACCCTCGCGTAACTGGGCATCGGATATTTCTTCAAACAGCACGTTGCCGTCTTGATCGAGGAAGCGCCAGTCTTCACCTTCAGGCCGCGCCAATTTGGCAAACTTTTCGTACAGGCCAGCTGCACTGATCGCAAATTGACCCGAGTCGGCATGCAAATCGAGTGTGCCGCCTTGGCTGCGGCTTTCGGGTGAATCCTCGAGTTCGAAGATTCGGGTAGCTGCACCGTTGCGTTGCAAAACCCTAGCTAAAGTCAGGCCACCAAGGCCTGCGCCAATGATGGTAATCATCGGAGCGTCCTTTCAAGAGCGATATACGTCGATGCATCAAAGATATATCGCTATATTCTTTAATTCAAGTGTGATTTAGCGCACTTTCGCTGCCCGAGCTTAGCCGTGGGTGTTTAGACGGGTTGTGAGTGGAGTCCGAGAGCGCCGGGTGCGTTGGTGCCGGTCATAAGGGCGGCGAGGTCGTCCGGTTCGAGGAAAGATGGCGGCGGCGGCGGTCCCCAGTTGAAGAGGCCCTGAGCGCCTTCGAAGGTTTCTGGGGTCCAGATTTCGTCTTCGGGGATGCAGTCCATGTCGGAGTAGTACTCGGAGAAGTTCCCTGCAGGGTCTTTGAGGTACCAGAAGAAGTTGGATCCGGCGTGGTGTCTTCCAAGTCCCCAGATGTGGCGTTCGGGGTTGTTCTCGAGCATGGCTTTCGCGCCGCGTCCGACGTCGTCGACGTCGTCGACCTGCCAAGAGGTGTGGTGGAGAAAGTTCACGGGTGCGGCCAGGGGCCAGGACGTTGTGATGTTCCACGGAGCAGCGCATGAACGCGCCTTTGTCGGCGATGTAGTCGCTGACCTTGAAGCCGATGCCCTCGGTAAAGAACCGCATTATCGCCTCGAGGTTCACGGTGCCGATCACTGTGTGGCCGAGCTTGCGAGGCTTGATTTTGGTATTGCGCATAACCCCGGGGGCCCGGCCCCAGCGCTCGATTCGGCCGGGGCCGTTGCAGGGAGTCGCTGGGGTCTTCTCCTGCGCGACCCGGGGTGCGATGTGGATGTGGGCGGTGAACCCGGAGACGGGCTCGGTGGCGAGCAGCTCGGTACCATTGTGGTTGATCGGCACGCCTAGGCGGGTCATCTATGCGGTGACTTTGGCGACGTCGTCCTGGTTGTCGGCGCCGACGCCGAGTTCGACTAGGCGTCGGGTGGGAGCGTGGACGATCTTGAGCTGCTCACCGCCGTCGCGGGTTCCGAATGAGTTGTTGCCGAGTGGGTCGAGGCCAAATTCCTCATAGTAGGCGGCCGTTTCAACCACGTTCGGCACACCCATCACCACACGGGTCAGACGATGTAATGACATGGGATTACTCCTTATGTATCCGTAATTGATGTTGCTGGGGGCAGGCGGGCTCAGTTCCCGGCGGTGGTGAAGGTTTGGCTGATTTCGCCGATGCCTTCGATCCGGGAGATGAGGGTTTCGCCGGGCTTGATGAATCGCTGCGGGCTCCGGCCAAGGCCCACGCCGGCAGGGGTTCCGGTGAAAATGATGTCTCCCGGGAGCAGGGTGAGAGTGTGGGAGAGGCCCTCAATCAAGGCCGGGACGGAGAAGATCAGTTCGCTGGTGCGGCTTTTCTGGACTTCTTCGCCGTCGACGCTGCATTCGATGCTCAGGTCGTCCGGGTTCGTGAACTCATCGGGAGTGACGAGCCAAGGGCCGACGGGTCCGAAGCTGGGGAAGGACTTCCCCAGCCCGAACTCTGGTGCAGGGCCGCGGAGTTGGGACACACGTTCGGAGATGTCCTGCCCGACCGAGAGGCCGGAGACATAGTTCCAAGCCTCCGCGGCGGAAAAGTTCTTGGCCTCGCTTCCGATCACGGCGACGAGCTCGACTTCCCAATCCACGTTGCCGCCCTCCGGCAGCACCACCGTTGTGTCGGGGCCGGTGATGCATGTTGGAAACTTCGTGAATACCGGGGGCAGGGAATCGGGCTGGGCGAACCCGGATTCCTTCGCGTGATCGCTGTAGTTCAAGCCGATCGCGAACACCTGGCGCGGAGCTGGGGAGGGGGAGCCAAGCCGCGAGCGGTCCACGATCACGTCGGCGGCGGTGCCGGCAAGGGTTGAGGCCCAGGCCGTGAACTCTTCCCACTGCTGGTAAATCGCGGGCAGGTCGGGACCGAAGCGGCCCTCGCTGGCCGTGTGGATGTCTATACCGGACTCATCGGTGGCCAGCAGAACGGCCCGGTGATCATGGTTGGCAATACGCACGATTTGTCTTTTCTGTTTAGGCGGAACTGGGGCGGGCTCAGAAGAGCGGGGTGATTTTTTCTTCGACGCCGAGGAGCGCTTTGCCGTAGGTTTCGTATCCAACGATGGGGGTGACTATGCCGTGGCGTGCTGTGGTGGCCGAATCACGCCAGATGCGCTGGAGCGGGCTGGTGTCGCCGAAGCTGCCGGCGCCGTGTGCGCTGAGCAGGATATCGATAGCGCGCGTTACGTGTTCGGCGACCCAGCCAGTGTCTGCGCGGACGCGTGCCCTGGCCTTTTAGTCGAGGTATTCGCCGCTGGTGGCGGCGTCGTCGATGTCCTGGGTGGCCCGGTATGCGTGCAGGTTGGCTGTGTCCAGCAGCTGAGCCGCCTCTGCGACTTGGAGCTGGAACGCGACGGAATCTCTTTGCTTGTCGAAGAAGGTGTAGGCGACTGACTTTTTGGCGGACTTGTCGATGACGAAATCCAAGGCCGCTTGGCCTAGGCCCAGCTGTGGGCCGATCAAGACCAGTACCAGGATGGGCACGAATGCGGAGCGGTAGAGGGCCTCGGAGTCAAGCTGCTCAGTCGGGTAATCGCCCTCAATCGCGGGCGGGACAGACATGATGCGGTGGTCGGGGACGAAAACATCCTCGGCAACCAGGCAGTTGCTGCCGCTGGACCTCATGCCGGCCACGAACCAGGTATCCTCCAAGGTCATCTCGCTGGTAGGAATCAACGCCAACCCTTGGTCAACCACCGCCCCGGTCTCATCGGTGATCGGGATTCCCATAACCGCCCAGGTGGCGTGCCAGGAGCCGGAGTTGTAGTACCAGCGGCCAGTAACCTTATAGCCGCCGTCGACCTTTACGGTGGTGGAGGTCGGCGTAAGGACGCCGGATACCTTGGCGTCCGGGTCCGCGCCGAAGACTTCATCCTGCGCCTTGACGGGGAAGAGCCCAGTCAGCCAGGCGCAGATGTTGGTCAGGGTAAGGACCCAGGCCGTGCCGCCGTCCGCGTAGCCTACGGCTTTGGACACGTCGAGCATCGTGCGCATGTCCGTCTCGTAGCCGCCGTAGCGTTTGGGTACGGCCAGTTTGAACAGGCCCGCCTCTGTGAGGGCTTGAATGGATTCTTCGACGACGCGGCGGTTCTTTTCGCCTTCTGCGGCATTTTTCTTCAGCAGCGTGGTGAGTTCAGTGGCGCGTGCAACGAGCTGTGCGCGGTCCGGGACGGTGGCGGTTTCAGTAATAGTGGTCATTTCTTTTCTCTCTTCTTGAAGGGGCGTACAACGACGCCGGGGGGTGTCGAAGTCAGCGGGCGAAGGCCGTGGCGTAATCCACGATGGGGCGACGGGGGCGCTTGACGAATTCAGAATGGGTGCCGAAGAGGCGGTGGCTGTACACCATCGGGGCCGTATCGGAGCCGGCGGCTTGCTGTACTGCACCTACCAGCATGGTGTGGTCCCCTCCGGGAACAACATCGTAGAGCTCGCAGACCAGCCAGCCGGCAGTGCCCTCAAGGCGGGGCAACCCATGATCGGAGTGCCACTCAGACTGGTCGAACTTGTTCTCACCCCTGCCGCCGAACGTCAACGCCAGCTCAGGTTGGTGCTGAGCCAGGACGTTGACCGCAAAGCGGCCCTCCCGGCAGATCCTCCGAAGCACGTTGGACCGGTTCTCCATGGCCACGAGGATCAAATGAGGCTCCAAGGACAGCGGCATGAAAGCGCTGACTGTGGCCCCGGCTGGGCCCTCGTCGCCGTCGGTCGTGACGATGGTTACCGGGGAGGGCACCGCTGCCCGCAATTCCCGGAACTGCCTTTGAATATCCACAACTCCTCCTATTCAACATAATGATCATCATGATCATTATGTTGAATAGGAATCTAGTGTGGATCACCTGTCAAGGGTTTGCGATATAATGATCATGATCTATTTCGATGAATAGTTAGGAGGGGCGATGTCAGCGCCGTATGACGAGATGAGCGAAGGGCAAGCCCTTAGCCGTGAACTCTGGCGGGCTGGGCTATCACGCCAGCAAGCGGCCGCTCCCGAGCCTGCGAACAGGGCGGTGATGGCGGCGAATCTCATTGAGGAATTCGCTGCAAAGGCCGGACCTGAGGAGCGCCTTGGCAGCAAGGATGGTCTGCGGAAGCATTGCTCGGTTTCTGTCGGGACGTTCAACGAAGCGTTGAAGATCGCCGAGGGGCGTGGCGTTATTGCGTTGCGCCGGGGTCCGGGCGGGGGCGTATTTGCCGCCCAGCAGACCCCGCTGGTCAAGCTCGGAAACCAGATGCTGGCGATCAATGACAGTGAAAGGATCGTCGCGGATGCCCAGCGTATGCGCAATGCGCTGGATCCATTGCTCATTGAAGATGCGTTACTGCACTCCTCAGCTGCCGACGTCCTCACCATGCGCAAGGAAGTCGCGGCGATGAAAGAGGCCATGGCCGCCAACGACATTTCTGCGTTCCTGCACGGCAATTGGCGGTTTCAGGCCTGTATCGCCAGCATCTCTCCGAATGTCATGCTGCGCTCGGTCTTTCTCAGCTTGCTGGAGATACTCGAGCAACATGCGGTTACGTTGCCTGCACCACCGGACCACCCGTTGCTCGAGGTGTGGGAGCGCCGCTTAAGCCTTTATCAAGGAATGGCAGATGCCATGGAAGCAAGAGACTGCGGCGCGGCAATGCGGATCATGCACGAACACAACACCGGCATCTTGAATCGCCCCGGTGTGTCCGGAGGGTTTCTCAGACGATGAGCCTGTCGGCGGCTGCCGTGCTCTGGTAGTGATTGTAGTAGTGGTTTTCTAGCTCTACTGGTGGGATGTCTCCGCAGTACTGGTAGAGCCTTCGGTGGTTGTACCAATCGGCCCATTCAGCAGTGCCGATTTCGACTTCTTCTAGAGTCCGCCAGGGCTTGCCGGGTTTGATCAGCTCGGTCTTATAAAGCCCGTTGATGGTTTCCGCCAAGGCGTTGTCGTAACTATCACCCACAGAACCGATCGAGGGGCGGATACCGGCCTGGGCCAGGCGTTCGGTGAAGGCCAAGGAGGCGTATTGAGCCCCGGCATCGTGATGATGAATCACCCCGGAAATCTCAGCCCCGGCCCGTTCACGACTCCAGATTGCCTGATTAACTGCGTTGAGCACTAGCACGGTGTTCATAGAAGCACTCGCTGACCAGCCCAGGATCCTCCGAGAGTAAGCATCGATCACGAAGGCAACATAGACCCACCCGGACCAGGTCGAAACATATGTGAAATCAGCTACCCATAGCCGATCCGGTGCCGTTGGTGTGAAATCACGGCGGACCAAGTCCTTCGCTCGGGCTGCCTTCGAGTCTTTGATCGTGGTGCGTTTGACCTTGCCACGGACCGCACCCTGTATGCCAAGTAACCCCATGAGCCGTTCTACCGTGCACCTGGCCACCGGCACACCTTCACGGTTCATCGCCAACCAGACTTTCCTGGTGCCGTGCACCCCGTAATTAGCGGCATACACCTTCTGGATCACGGGCTTGAGCACCTCATCACGTTGTTCTCGGTGAGATCGTGTTTTATCCACCCATTCGTAGTACGTGGACGGGGTGGTCTTCACCCCGTCCCAGTAAGCACCTGGCAGATCGACTCGACACCCCACCGCAATCCATTATTCTCGCGGTGACCGGCATGGTCCTTGATGTATTTCACGATCAGTGTTGTGGCGGTCGAGTTCGACCGCGAAAAAAGCTGAAGCACTCCGAAGGATCGCGTTCGCCCGTTTCAGCTCAGCGTTCTCACGCCGTAACCGTTTCAGCTCGGCCGATTCCGTGCTCGTTGTTCCAGTTCTAGTACCAACATCGATCTCGGCTTGCCGGACCCATTTACGCACCGTTTCCGGCACACCCACACCCAAAAGCTGGGCAACTTTTTGCATCGCCGCCCACTCCGAAGATGCACCCTCCATCTCCGCCACCATGCGCACCGCACGATCCTTCAACTCCTGCGGATACCGTGTCGTAGTTTTCCCTGCCATGTCCTGATCCTCTCAAACAAGAAAGTCTCCGGACACACCGGGGCGATTCACTTCGGTTGTCACAGCCGGTGCTCTTTTTTTGCTCGGCGCCGGCGGTGCTCAAGCGGCTGACACCAGCACGCCGATTAAGCATGTGGTGGTGATCTTCGGCGAAAATATATCCTTATGATCATTACTTCGGCACTTACCCCAACGCAGTTAATGACCCGGCTGAGAAGCTCCAGGACGGCACTCCTGCGGCTCAGTTCACCGCGGTAGCAGATACGCCCACCGACATTGCCACGCTAAGCCACGATGGACTGCTGACGCAGAACCCCAACCAATACTCGCCGCTGCGACTCAAGCCTTCGGAAGCGCTGACTTGCGATCAGAACCACGGCTACGGCCCGGAGCAACAGGCTTATAACAACGGTGCGATGGACCAATTCGTGCAGAAAACCTCGGTAGATATCTGCAAGAGCCCCGATAACGTGCACATGTTCGGCAAGCCGGGATTGGCCATGGGTTATTACGACGGTAATACCGTTGCCGGGATGTGGAATTTGGCACAGAACTACGCCATGAGCGACCACGCTTTTTCCACCCAGTTTGGTCCTTCCACGCCGGGTGCATTGAATCTCATCGCAGGCAGCACGCACGGCGCACGTTCCTACGACGCCAAGACCGGCCAGTAAACTGCCACTCCGGATAAGTATGCGGTGCAGTCGCCGGATGGCAACGGCGTCGGAACCGTGACCAATGATCCGGATCCGCTTTATAATGACTGCTCAAATCATGGTCATAATTTGGCCGCTCTTGACGGTAAGAACGTTGGCGACCTGCTTAACGCCAAAAGCGTTAGCTGGGGCTGGTTCCAAGGTGGCTTCGCGCCGAGTAAAGCGCACGACGGCGATCAGCTCGCCGTCTGCGGTGCGGCGCATAACAACGTTGGCGGATTTGCAGCCGTAGATTATTCGCCGCACCACAACCCCTTCGCCTACTACAAGTCGACGGCGAATCCCACGCACGCAGCTCCTGCAAATGATGCCGAGATCGGTCACGACGGAGCTGCTAATCACAACTACGACCTGACCGATTTCGACAAGGTCGTTAATTCAGACAACATGCCCGCAGTTTCCTACCTCAAGGCAGGCGAATACCAAGACGGTCACGCCGCATATTCTGACCCGGTAGATGAGCAGAACTTCATTACCAAGCAAATCAACAAGATCCAGGCTTCGAAAAACTGGGCCAATACGGCAATTGTTTTGGCCTATGACGACTCAGACGGTTGGTATGACCACGTTCCGGCGAACATTACCAATGGATCAAACGATGCGGCCGGAGCGAACTTAGATGCAGAAATCTGCAAGGGTGGACCGGCACCAGCAGGCGGGTACCAAGACCGTTGCGGTCCTGGTACCCGCCAGCCACTTTTAGTGGTTTCGCCCTACGCAAAGAAGAACTTTGTTGATCAAACCCAAACTGATCAGGCCTCGATCCTAAAGTTTATCGAGCAGAACTGGAGTCTGGGCCAAATTGGCGACAGCTCGGTTGACGAATCGGCTGGTCAGATCAACGCGATGTTTGACTTCAATGCAGCACCGCGAGTCACTCCCGTGGTGCTGCATGAGAAGAATGGCTCTGTGGTCCAAACGGCAGTCCAACCAAGCAGCCCGGCGCCAAGTAGCCAAGCACCAAGCGTTTCAGCTCCCGCTGGTCAGCTGCCGGTCGCCTCCGCCAGCCCAAGCAGCGCCGCGGCGGGCGAGGATTTAGCCGCGACGGGATTCCCCGTCGTCGTTGTTGGCATGTTAGCGCTGATCGTCGCAGCCTTCGGTGTGCTGACCTTTGTGTTGATTCGTCAACGCAAACGCTTCAACTAACTCCTAGCCGCAATGAACAGAGCCTGGTCTGAACATTCATTCAGACCAGGCTCTGTTCATTGCGGCGGAAGGTATGGGATTTGAACCCATGAGACGGGGTTACCGCCCACTGGTTTTCAAGACCAGCTCCATCGGCCGCTCGGACAACCTTCCTCAGAGAACAGTGTTTCACGGAGGGGCACCAACTATCAAAGCGTCCTAAGAGTTGTTGACCAGGATGGAAATTCTTGACGGCAAATAATGGTTGGCTTGAGCAAGAAGTTATTCAGCGACGATGAGTGGAGCATCATGAAGGCAATTACTTTGAGTCAGTTTGGCGGGCCTGAAGTTCTGGAGCTTTCCGAGGTGCCGGACCCGGTTGCGGCTGAGGGCGAAGTGTTGATCGACGTCGTTGCAGTAGGGCTTAACCGCGCTGACGTGCAACAGTGTCGAGGGTTTTACCCGCCACCTGATGGCGCGTCTGAGTACCTAGGACTCGAAGTCTCGGGCCGGATTGCCCAGTCCGGGCATGGATTTACGCGGGGTCAAGAAGTGGTTGGCTTACTGGCTGGTGGTGGTTATGCGGAGCAGATCGCGGTGCCGGCCGGTCAAGTCATTCCGGTGCCAGACGGCGTCGAGCTAGTTGACGCAGCAGGGCTACCGGAGGTTGCGGCAACTGTTTATTCGAACGTTGTGATGGCCGCCGGGTTGAGCGCAGGAGAAACTCTCTTGGTGCACGGAGGTGCGGGTGGAATTGGTGCGATGGCCATTCAGCTAGGCAAAGCCTGGGGCGCGCGCGTCATCGCCACGGCCGGCAGTGCCGAAAAGTGCGCAACTGTACTTGCCTTAGGTGCTGATGAAGCGATCAATTACCGCGAGCAAGACTTCGTCGAAGTGGCGCATCAGTATCGCGGTGCGAACGTGATTCTGGACGTCATGGGTGGATCCTATCTGAGCCGAAACATGGATGCTTTGGCACTGAATGGACGCCTGGTGATAATTGGACTGCAGGACGGCGCGACGGCGGAATTGAACTTGGGGGCGCTCATGGGTAAGCGCGCCTCGGTCATCGGCACTACCTTACGAGCCCGCCCAGTGGCTGAAAAATCAGCGATCATGAGCCGGGTGCAAGCCGAGGTTTGGCCGCTTGTGGCGCGAGGCGTGGTCAAACCAAACAGTGACACAACTTTTCCGCTCGCTCAGGCCAGTGAGGCGCATGAGTACTTCGACTCTGGCAAGCATCAAGGCAAAATCTTGCTGACCATCTGAGTGGTCTTCTTGCATCTGTTCGGTTAGCTGGCTAGATTGGCTATACGCAGTATGTAACCAGGAGGTATGCCGTGTCGATTCGCCATTCATTGCTTGCGCTTCTCCAGGAGCGTCCTAGGTACGGCTACGAATTGCGCCTTGAATTTGAAGAGCGGACCGGGGTAACTTGGCCTTTGAATATTGGTCAGGTCTATACAACTTTGGACCGGTTAGAGCGCGATGGACTGATCGTCAAAGACGGTGACGACGGCGAGGGCCACGTGATCTATAGCATCACGGTGACCGGCGGTACCGAAGTTGACGAATGGTTCAAACAGCCAGTGGAGCGAAGTAATCCGCCGCGTAACGAGCTGGCTATCAAGCTCGCGCTCGCTGTCACTTTGCCAGGCGTCGACGTCGAAAATATCATTCAGGCGCAGCGAACCGCCTCAATGCGAGCACTGCAGGATTACACAAGAGTTCGACGCGAGTCCGCAGCAGCGGCAGCAGAGTCCGATATGGCTTGGCTTTTGGTTTTGGACTCCTTGATATTTGCCACTGAAGCAGAAGTCCGCTGGTTAGACCATTGCGAGTCTCGAGTAATTCGTCGGGCGGCAGCTAGCAAGCTTTCGGCTGGCAGGCAACGGAAGCCGCTGAAAGATGAGGTTCGACTGGAGGCTCAGCTATGAGCAACCAGGTTCTGCAGCTTCAGGGAGTTAGCAGAAATTTCGGGGCCGGTGCCACCGCAATAGCGGCATTACGCGAATTGAATTTGACCGTGCATGCGACGGAATTTGTTGCAGTTATGGGCCCATCAGGTTCCGGAAAATCATCGCTCTTGGCAATTGCCGGGGGCCTGGATCAGCCCAGCGCAGGTCAGGTTTTCGTTGAAAACACGCCGCTTAACGGTTTGGGTATGAACGAGTTGGCGCGGTTAAGTCGTCGCGCTGTTGGCTATGTATTTCAGGATTTCAACTTAGTTCCTACGCTTACGGCAGTAGAAAATGTTGCACTTCCTCGCGAATTGGACGGAATTCCCAGCGGAAAAGCGCAAAGCCAGGCAATGGATGCGCTCCGTCGAGTAGGCATTCCTGAAGTCGCGGAACGGTATATGGATGAGATGTCCGGTGGCCAGCAGCAACGCGTGGCGATCGCTCGCGCCATTGTGGGGGAGCAACGATTGATCCTTGCCGACGAGCCAACGGGCGCGCTCGACTCGGCTAGCGGCGATGGCATTCTGGAGGTGCTTCGTGCTCAAGCCGACGCCGGAGCTGCCGTTGTGTTGGTGACCCATGAGGCTAGGCATGCAGCTTGGGCCGACCGGGTAGTCTTTTTGCGTGATGGCAGAGTCGTGGACCAATCAGTATCGCAAAATGATCCAACGATGTTGCTTGCTTCTGCGTTGTACAGTGACTGACTTAAGCCTCGCCACAGATGTTGTCTATGCACTCTGATTTAGATTCCAAAACATTTGACCTTGCCCCGGTGAAGGCTGGCCGTTGGCGGCAATATCGACTTGCGATGCGACTGGCTTGGCGGGATATGTCGCAGACATCGTGGGCGATCGATCTTAATAGTGCTGCTTATTCTGATGCCGTCGTTTGGGCTGAGCGCGGCCGCTACATTCGGGCAGAGCCTGCTGCCGAATACTGAAGAAACTATCGCTACGCAACTCGGGCATACCCAGGCAAAGTTCATCAACGCCTCGGCGCCCGGTTCTGACTTTGGGCAGAGCCCAATATCCGACTGGGCTTTCTACAACCCTGGACCGAATTTAAACGGAAATCTCGTTGATCTCAAGACGATTATTCCGCAGAACTATCGACTGCTCAGCTGGCGGCAAAACTTCATCAACGTAGCAGGTTTTGACACCACCAACCGCGTAGACGTCATTGAATCTGACGTGTTGGATCCAGCGTTTTATGGCAAGTACTCGCTTTTGGGCGGTCGAGCTGCCGCCGCGGCGGATGAGGTCTTGGCCTCCCCAGGCTTACTAGCAGCTTTGAATGCCACTGAGGGTCAGCGAATCAGCACAGATCTTGGTGATTTCACCGTTGTGGGAACTGTGCGGGACAGCAAAACGGGTGATTCATCGCTGACTCTCTATTTACGCCCTGGGCAGTTATCAGCAGGCCAGCTATCTCCTGATCAGGCTCAGGCCGGGTTTGTCGGCCCGCCGTCCTACTTTGCCGTCGGTGATCAACCCATCAGCTGGGAACAAATAAAACAGTTCAATAAAAGTGGCGTCGCGGTGCCCTCCCGATCGGTCATCCAAAATCCACCGGCCGGTGTGCCAGATAACAACGGACCCTACAGTTCGCAGGAGTCTTCCTATTGGACTGGCGCTTTGGTGGGAGTATTGGCCCTTTTAGAGGTGGGACTGTTGGCGGGCGCAGCCTTCGCCGTAGGTGCAAAAAAGCAACAACGGGAGCTCGCGCTATTGGCGGCCTCCGGTGCAGAGTCGGCCACGCTCAGAGCTATCATCATCGCAAACGCTGTCTGGCTTGGGTTGATTGCCGGGGTTGTTGGCGCCGCGAGCGGTTTGGCTTCGGCTCTATTGCTCGTCGGATATTTTCGTTCAGTAGGTCGGGGCGGGTTTTATGGACAACATCCGAACTTCTGGATTGCGGGCGCAGTAGTTTTAGTAGCGTTAATCGCCTCTTTGGCAGCGGCATCGATTCCTGCACGGGCAGTGGCAAAACAGGCAACGCTAGCTGCGCTGCGCGGTGGCCGAAGCGTGGTTGCGCACCGCCGATGGCCAACGGTGGTGGGATTGATCGCCATTGGCTTAGGGCTTGCCGCGACGGTAACCGGCGCAGTTGTTGGCTATTTTGAGCGCCACAACGATCCAAGATTTGTGCCACTCTACCCATATTTCATCATTGGTGGGGAGGTTGTTGGTGTTTTAGGCACGGTATTAATCCTGGGCCGTATTGTCGATTTTATGGGCCGCAGGATCGGTCGGTTGCCGCTCATCTGGCGTCTGGCAGCGCGTGATTCAGCACGAAATCGCAGCCGAACGGTTCCAGCCGTTGCTGCGGTACTTGCGGCCTCAGCACTCGCTGGCGCAGTTGTGGTTGGCGGCGGTAGCGGACTTGAATCAACCACGCAAAATTACTCGTGGTCGGTAAATATTGGCCAGGCAAACTTTTCGCTTTCAACGACGGTGTCCAAAAATACCGCAGACGGGACTGAGACTTCGATAGTCAAGTTCAGCCCCGAGCAATACCTGACAAAGCTCAAGGATGCTAGCCAGATTCCAACAGAACACTGGGTGCTTCGCGGCGAGGCTAATGATGAATGCCATTTGACCTCTTCAAAGACCGGAGATACCCAAGAGTCACAAACGCCTTGTCCTGAGCACTTCCTGATAGTTCCGCCGGAAAACCGGTGCCCGGTTGATCAGTTATGGGCGACGACTGGACCTCAATGATCGGCGTTGCATTCCCCATGGCTATGGAAGCTTCCCGCGTTTTATTGTTGGTGGTGCAGCTGAGTTGACGGCTGTTTTAGGCCATGCACCTAGCGCAGAGTCAGTTGAGATGCTCAATTCAGGTGGCGTGGTGGTACCTAATGCGTTGCTTCTCAACAATGGATTCGCTGACATTGGTCTTGGTGATTCACGTCAGCAAATAGGTCAATATGGCTATGACCTGCAATGGGCTAATTTTCCCGTGACGAGTAGCGTTCGGTGACCCGCCGCCGTCGAACAGCCAGAGCACTACCTTGGATACTCGGGGTTCGTCTCGGAACAGACTGCTGCTCGGCTCGGCTGGAAGATTATCGACTCCTCAGTCTTAGTGCAGTTTGGCCGGCAACCGACCGCACAGGAACTTGGCCAGATTCGAAGTGCCCTGGGCAAGTTGGACTCAGCAAAGTCCTATTTCGCCGTCGAGGCTGGCCCCAACTCCGCTTCAGGCATCTTTTTGTGGGGAATTATTGCTTTGGCCGGGCTAATTATTTTGAGTGCGGCTGGCGTGACAGTCGGATTGGCTCTAGCTGACGGTAAAGCGGATCAAGCGACCTTGGCCGGAGTTGGCGCAGATCCAAGAATTGCGAAAATCGTTGGCTGCTTTTCAAATGATGATCACGACAGTGATCGGAACTTTTCTAGGTCTAGTAGCTGGCATCATTCCCACGACTTTGATGATTTGGGTGATCGGCGCAATACAGGTTTCAATACCGTGGCTGCATTTGCTTGTTTTACTGATCGTGATGCCAATACTTGGCGCCGGCATTGCCTGGGTATTCACGCGCAGCCGTGTGCCGATGGAACGCCGCCGAACGCTGGTCTGAGCAGGGTTATTTGGCCTGCCTGAACAGACTTCGGATAATGAAAAAACTCCCTAACGCACAGAAGAGTAGTGCGCCGAGCATGTCCATCGCGTAGGCCGGCCAGAAATTTGGGTTTTGAAAGAGATTGTAGGTAAGCGTGCGCCAGAAATGGCGGCTGACAAAAGAGTCGAAGAAGCCAGAATTGGTGTATTTCATCATGTCGTACCAGATGCCGGCTAGGAATGCTAAAACCATCGTCACAACCGTCACGGTCAGAATTGACCAGACTCCGGGTTTGCTTAGCCGGCCCTTAGAGCCCAGGGTGTACAACTTGAAGGCACCGAAGCTCACTCCCAGCGACACCAATGATGCCATCCAGCCGAAGCTCCACAAAAATACCCAGAGAGCAATACCCGCCGGGATGATCAACATGGCGCAGAGTGTTCCTCGAACCACGCCGGAGTCCTGCTTACGAGGTGTCCCGCGTTGATGCTCTGGCACCGGCGGGGTCGAATAGAAGCCGTTGGCTTCAAGGAACGGATCTCGTTGACCATATTGTGGCCTGGCATCATCGAACGATTCAGGCATAGCGGACCCCTAAGACTTTACGAGTGATAAATTGCAGTTGATCTTCTCATAGACTTCACAGAATCACTAGTAATTTAAGTCGCTACTTGCATCTTTTGAATGAGGCCGCCCAGATAACGGAATTACTCGCCTAAGTGATCCACCAGCTGCTCGGCAATTCCGATGTATCGCCCTGGCGTCAGATCTTTGAGCCGCGCTTCAGCTTCCGCTGAAAGGCCAAGACCAGAAACGAATTCGCGCATTCTTGTTGCATCAACGCGTTGGCCTCGGGTCAGATCTTTGAGCCGTTCATAGGGGTCTTCCATGCCCGGAACGCCAGCAATAGCTTCGGCCCGCATAACGGTTTGTACGGCTTCGCCGAGGATCTCCCAGTTGTGATCCAGATCGTCCGCGAGAACTGCCTCGGCAGTGTTCAAGCGGCCAAGCCCGCCAAGGACGTTGCCAATAGCTAATACCGAGTGTCCAATAGCGACGCCGATATTTCGTTGGCTCGAGGAATCAGTAAGATCTCGCTGCCAGCGCGAGGTAATGAGCGTTGCGGCTAGGTTGTCTAGCAGGGCGGAGGAAATCTCCAAATTGGCTTCGGCATTCTCAAAACGGATTGGATTGACCTTGTGCGGCATCGTCGAGGAGCCAGTAGCTCCAGCGACCGGAATCTGCGTGAAGTAGCCAATTGAAATGTAGCTCCACACATCGGTACATAAGTTGTGCAGAATCCGGTTGAAGCGGGCAATGTCCGCGTACAACTCGGCCTGCCAGTCATGCGATTCAATCTGGGTAGTGAGCGGGTTCCAATCCAGTCCTAAGCCTTCCACGAAGCTCTGAGAGATGGCTTGCCAGTCGGTTTGCGGTGCCGCTGCGTAGTGCGCGGCGTAGGTTCCGGTGGCACCGTTGATTTTACCGAGGTATTCAGCTTTTTCGATGCGACGCAATTGGCGATCCAGCCGATGAGCCAGTACCGCAAGCTCTTTGCCAAGCGTAGTGGGGGTTGCCGGCTGGCCGTGGGTACGGGACAGCATTGGTACTGCTCGGTTGGCCTCCGCCATTTCATGCAGCTTGCCGCTCAGTCCGCGAGCGGCAGGCAGCCAAACGTTTTCTACTGCGCCCTTAATGCCCAGCGCGTAGGAAAGATTATTCATGTCTTCGCTCGTGCAGGCAAAATGCACCAGCGGCTTGAGCTGCTCGATGCCGATTCCGGCCAGTCGTCGACCGATGTAATACTCCACCGCTTTGACATCGTGGACGGTCACACGCTCGATCTCGGCAAGCTCAGTGACTGACTCGACGTCGAACTCATTCACGATTGAACGCAACTGATCCTTCTGCTCGCCACTTAGCTGACCAGCACCAGGCAATACGGCCTGATCAGTCAAATGAATAAGCCATTCGACTTCCACTGCGATCCGGTCTCGGTTGAGTGCTGCTTCGGAAAGGTAATCAACCAAGGGTGCAACGGCGGAGCGGTAACGTCCGTCGAGCGGTCCGAGCGCAATGGTGGTTTCGGCGAGGCTATAGCGCGAAGATGAGGCAGAAGGCATATTTCTATTCTAGCTTTTCGCCAACCAAGCCTCACGCCGAACAATTAAAGCGGAGGCCATGGTGGTTCAGCGTCGCGTTCTGACTCAGCGGTCTGCAGAACTAGAGCGCCGGTTTATCCCGGTAACCCCGCTGCCAATCATCGACAACACACTAATGATCAGTGCCGCCCAAATCGCGGTCCAGAAGAACGAATCGATCGTAAAGTGCACGGGTCTGAAGCTGCTAAGCCACGAGGTCAGCCAAAGCATTGCGGCATTGATGATCACGGTGAATAGACCCAATGTCAGAAAAGTCACTGTCCAGGAGACCAGTTTAACCAGCGGTTTGATGAGCGCATTGACGATGCCAAAGATCAGTCCGATGAACAGGAAGGCCAATACCGAAGCAAAAGTATTGTTCCCTTGCGCTACATTCATGGTCCCTTCGGTGCTGATCTGTAGCCCGCGCAGAACCCAGCTGGCAATCCAGAGAGCGAGTGTGCTGATGACAACGCGGACGAGGAATCTTGAATCGCCCCGGTGTGTCCGGAGGGTTTCTCAGACGATGAGCCTGTCGGCGGCTGCCGTGCTCTGGTAGTGATTGTAGTAGTGGTTTTCTAGCTCTACTGGTGGGATGTCTCCGCAGTACTGGTAGAGCCTTCGGTGGTTGTACCAATCGACCCATTCAGCGGTGCCGATTTCGACTTCTTCTAGAGTCCGCCAGGGCTTGCCGGGTTTGATCAGCTCGGTCTTATAAAGCCCGTTGATGGTTTCCGCCAAGACGTTGTCGTAACTATCACCCACAGAACCGATCGAGGGGCGGATACCGGCCTGGGCCAGGCGTTCGGTGAAGGCCAAGGAGGCGTATTGAGCCCCGGCATCGTGATGATGAATCACCCCGGAAATCTCAGCCCCGGCCCGTTCACGACTCCAGATTGCCTGATTAACTGCGTTGAGCACTAGCACGGTGTTCATAGAAGCACTCGCTGACCAGCCCAGGATCCTCCGAGAGTAAGCATCGATCACGAAGGCAACATAGACCCACCCGGACCAGGTCGAAACATAGGTGAAATCAGCTACCCATAGCCGATCCGGTGCCGTTGGTGTGAAATCACGGCGGACCAAGTCCTTCGCTCGGGCCGCCTTCGAGTCTTTGATCGTGGTGCGTTTGACCTTGCCACGGACCGCACCCTGTATGCCAAGTAACCCCATGAGCCGTTCTACCGTGCACCTGGCCACCGGCACACCTTCACGGTTCATCGCCAACCAGACTTTCCTGGTGCCGTACACCCCGTAATTAGCGGCATACACCTTCTGGATCACGGGCTTGAGCACCTCATCACGTTGTTCTCGGTGAGATCGTGTTTTATCCACCCATTCGTAGTACGTGGACGGGGTGGTCTTCACCCCGTCCCAGTAAGCACCTGGCAGATCGACTCGACACCCCACCGCAATCCATTATTCTCGCGGTGACCGGCATGGTCCTTGATGTATTTCACGATCAGTGTTGTGGCGGTCGAGTTCGACCGCGAAAAAAGCTGAAGCACTCCGAAGGATCGCGTTCGCCCGTTTCAGCTCAGCGTTCTCACGCCGTAACCGTTTCAGCTCAGCGTTCTCACGCCGTAACCGTTTCAGCTCGGCCGATTCCGTGCTCGTTGTTCCAGTTCTAGTACCAACATCGATCTCGGCTTGCCGGACCCATTTACGCACCGTTTCCGGCACACCCACACCCAAAAGCTGGGCAACTTTTTGCATCGCCGCCCACTCCGAAGACGCACCCTCCATCTCCGCAACCATGCGCACCGTACGATCCTTCAACTCCTGCGGATACCGTGTCGTAGTCTTCCCTGCCATGTCCTGATCCTCTCAAACAAGAAAGTCTCCGGACACACCGGGGCGATTCACTTCGGCTTGCTTTTGATCTGCCCAGATCTGAAAGTAATGCAGTCCGCGCAGGCTCCGTATTCGCCAGATACCTTGTCGCTGTTTGAGCTCTTGATCAGTGGGAGCCGAACCGTCTTGATCAATAACGGTTTGCCAACGTTGAATGACTGGGCGCAAGAAATCCGGGTCGTGTTGGCGCGCACATTCGGCAAGGCTTGATTCCATCGCGAGCGCGGTGTCTTCGTCCGCGCGAAGTTTAGCCTCGCCTAGTGCTCGAATTGATGAGACTAGGGCTTCGCCGCCCACCTCGCTGAGCTGTGCGACTTTGGCCAATTCAGGATATTTCGGGGGCAGCAATGATCCACACAACGAGATTCGATGCAGGAGTGCTTCGCCCACCAGCAATCGGCGTTTTGCCGCCGATTTACTGATCCGAAGCCGCTGCTGCAGGAATTCTGCAGCATTCCGGAACTGGGACCGGGCAGGTATCACTGCTTCGGCATCGACTGGTTGATTTGGATTGACGGCTTGCTTTGAATCGACGGAAAAATGTCGATCCTGAAGGGTAACTGCGGCGGCGGCCTGCGCCATTTCTATTGCTTGAGAAATTCGTTCCAGGGAATCCAGAGAGCTGAGCAGCGACGGAGCATCCAGCAAAGAAAAGCCCGAAAACAATGATGGCAGCGCCGCAACCAAAGCCGACTCCATCTCATGGAAATCTAACTTTGCCATATCAGATAGAAGGAATGTTCCCATAATGCAATGTTATGAGAATAAAAATACGAAAACAAGTAAAAGGCATTTTTTTGGGACATCCTCATCCGCCCAGAAAGAAGATTCACCCGATATGATTTTCATTGATAGCGTCTAGGGTTCCGGTGCTGAGTTGCTGAAGTACGGCATGACTGGTCCGAGCGTCGCCACCAAGCCCTAAAGAACGGGCTTGGTCATCTCAAAGGACAAAAGCCTGGAGGATCCCTCACTGGTGCTCCCGTCGCCAGTTAGAAGTGGACCCTCATGCTTGCGTTGATCTTGATCTTTTTACTGGGCCTAGTCGCGGGAGTGCTCAGCGGCATTGTTGGTACCGGCTCCTCGATGGTGATGTTGCCAGTTCTGGTGATGCTTTACGGCCCGCGAATGGCAGTGCCGATGATGGGGATTGCCGCTGTGCTGGGCAATCTCGGTCGCGTTATCACCTGGTGGCGAGAGATTCTGGCGCCCGGTGCTGGCATACTCCCTGCCAGGTATTCCGGCCGCGGCGCTAGGCGCGAATACTTTGTTAGCGATTCCACCGGCAGTAATCGAGATCAGTCTTGCTGGATTCTTTCTCGCGATGATTCCTTTACGACGGCTTTCCCGTCGAAAACACTTCCAGGTCCGTTTGTACCAGTTGGCAATTGCCGGTGCCGTAGTTGGGTTTCTCACCGGCCTGGTGCTTTCGACTGGGCCGTTGAGCGTACCAATCTTCACCGGGTACGGGCTCAATGGCGGCTCATTCCTTGGCGCGGAAGCGGCTAGCGCTTTATTGCTGTACGCCAGCAAGCTGGCTGCTTTTGGCGTGGCAGGTGCCTTGTCGCCCACCATAGTTGTCACTGGTCTGAGTATTGGTGTGGCATTATTCCTAGGCTCATTGTTAGCGCGCAAGCTTGTGCGGCGGATACCGCTCCGAACGTACGAGGTTCTGATTGACGCGGTTCTCTTCATCGGGGCCTTGGGCATGCTTATTGGACTGCTGTGAGCCGGGAGCGCTTCCGATTGCGGGATACTGGAGCTATGTCCGCAAGCAATAACGCATCGCGTCGGGTAGTCATTCTCGGCTCTACCGGCTCTATCGGCACGCAGGCCCTGGACGTCATCGGTCGCAGCTTCACTGACGATGGCCAGCCCCTGTTCGACGTCGTTGGGCTGAGCGCTGGCGGTGCAAACCTTGAGCTGCTTGCTGAGCAAGCAGCAATTGTCCGACCCTTGGCGATTGGCATCGCGCACGGCGATCCAGCAGTTTTGGCGCAAGCAATCGCAAGCCTGGCTCCCGGTTACGCACCGCAGATCGAGTCTGGGCCAACGGCAGCGAGCCTGATCGCGGCCCTTGACGCCGACGTCGTACTGAATGGAATTACCGGATCGATTGGCCTCGCGCCCACGCTTGCGGCGCTTAAAGCTGGCAGCACGCTTGCGCTGGCGAATAAAGAATCACTGATCGTGGGCGGCCAGCTGGTCAAAGATGCAGCCAGTGCGGGCCAACTAGTCCCGGTTGACTCGGAGCATTCCGCCATCGCGCAATGCCTCAGAGCCGGTAACAAACTCGATGTAGACAAGCTGATTCTCACTGCTTCTGGCGGCCCATTTCGTGGTCGGAAGCTTCATGAATTATTGGGAATCACACCGGCCGAAGCGCTCAATCATCCCACATGGGACATGGGGCTTATGGTCACAACCAACTCGGCAACCTTGGTCAACAAGGGCTTGGAAGCAATCGAGGCGCACCTGCTGTTCGACATTCCGCTAGACAAGATTGAAGTGGTGGTGCACCCGCAATCGGTAGTGCACTCAATGGTGCAATTTGTGGATGGCTCGACGATTGCTCAGGTTTCACCGCCGGATATGCGCTTGCCGATTGCGTTGGGTCTGGCCTGGCCAGAACGGGTAGAACACGCAATTCAACCGTGCGATTGGACCAAAGCGACGCAGTTGACCTTTGAGCCGCTCGACGCGATCGCTTTCCCTGCGGTTGATTTAGCGAAAGATGCTGCAAAGCAGGGCGGCACTCATCCTGCGGTTTTTAACGCGGCTAACGAAGAAGCAGTGCTGGCCTTTCACGATGGTCGGATTAGTTTCCTTGACATTGTGGACACGGTACAAAAGGTGCTCAGCGAACATTCAGCTGACGCAACGCTCAGTCTTGCGGCGGTGCTGGATGCTGAAAGCTGGGCACGAACGCGAACCCGCGAACGTTTAGCTCAACTGAGCGAATAGTTGAATGGCAGGATTGTGAAGTTGAGTAGGAAAGACATGGGCGAAGAACTGTGACGGTATTGCTTTTCATTCTGGGTGTGCTTTTTGTGGCAATCGGCATTGTGGTGTCAATTGCTCTGCACGAAGTTGGCCATCTGGTGCCCGCGAAGTTATTCAAAGTGCGCGTTACTCGCTACATGATCGGCTTTGGACCAACCATTTGGTCGAAGAAAAAGGGTGAGACTGAATACGGCATTAAGGCGATCCCCGCTGGTGGATACGTCGCCATGATCGGTATGTATCCGCCAAACAAAGTTGATGGCAGTGTTCGTCCTTCAAGCACTGGGCTTTTGCAGACTTTGGCCGAATCTCGGGGCGATAAGGTCAAGACCGGACGTTTTGAAAAGCTCGCCACTGAGGCCAGAGCGATCGCCCATGAAGAAGTAGGTCCGGAGGACCAGGATCGAGTTTTTTACAAACTCCCGGTCTGGAAAAAGATCATCATCATGCTGGGTGGGCCAGCGATGAATTTTGTTATTGCGATTGTGCTGATCGGCGTTGTGTTGATGGGTTTCGGCGTCGCGCAGCCAATAACGACTTTGGCTGAGGTCAACGCCTGCCAGGTCAAATACGGCGAGAAGCCGCCAGCTGATCTCAGCAATTGCACACCTACTCCGGCCGCCGCCGCTGGGCTCAAACCGGGGGATAAGATTGTCAGTTTTGATGGCAAGCAGCCGTCCAGCTGGGACGAATTGACTTCGTGGATTAAGGGCGACGCCGGGCGAAGCGTGTCGGTAACCGTGCAGCGTGGTGCTGAGACATTGTCGTTGTCGATCACCCCGGTGCTGAGCGCGCGACCAGTGGTGACCGCCGCTGGCACGGCGCAAAAGGATGCCGCTGGCAATGTGGAAACTCAAGAAGTTGGTTTCGTTGGCATTAGTCCAACAAGCGCCAATGTTCAGCAGCCGATCACCGCCGTGCTGCCCGCCGTCGGAGATAATATTGCTTCGGTGGCTGGCGTGGTACTGAACCTGCCGCAACGGCTGGTAGCGGTAGCCCAAGCCGCCTTTAGCTCTGCGCCACGCGACCCTAATGGCCCAGTATCGGTCGTTGGTGTTGGCCGAGTTGCCGGTGAGTTCGCTGCAATGGAGGAAGTTCCGCTTAGCGCACGTGTCTCCGCGCTTATTAGCTTGGTCGCTGGCGTCAACATTGCGCTGGGTTTTTTCAACCTGATTCCCTTATTGCCTCTTGATGGTGGGCATGTGCTTGGCGCGGTTTATGAAGCAGTTCGACGCCGGGTAGCGAAACTCTTCAAGCGCAAGGATCCTGGCCCTTTCGACATTGCCAAGCTTTTACCGCTTACCTACGTAGTGGCCTGCGTAATGTTAGTGATGAGCGCGCTTTTGATCTATGCGGACATCGTGAAACCGGTCAATATTTTCGGCTAAATTTCGCGGCGTCGACAGATTTCTTGAACAACCGTTTACGGTTGATACATGTTTGTGCTTTCGACCCTGAGTCCAGATCTAACTACCGCCGAGGTGTTGCGGGCCAAATTCGCCGCATCGGGGCAGCTGAGGCCAATAGATCCGACGCTTGAAATAGCAGCGGTATCTGCTGAAGTTATCGGCAGGACTGAGGATGCCCTTGAAGCGGTTGCCCTGGCTTTGCTGGCTTTGCGTGCGGATGGCAGCGTCGGTGTGGGGTTAGCGAATGAGGTGCGCTCCGGTGTCGAGCTGGCCCGTCAAGGTGCCCATGATCGCAAACGATCGGTCCGTCATGTTCCACTGCGCGTGCTCGGGGCGGTTCCCAGCCAAAATGTTGACGCGGCGCAGGCGGTTTTGCGCCTTGTCGGCAGGATCGTTGTTAATCGTAGCCAGGCCGAATGGCGGGTGCTTGATGAGCTCACGCCAGGCGTGCGTGGTAGCCAAGGACCAATTGCACAAGCGCTAGGTATTAGTTCGCAGGCGGTGAGTAAGGCTATTGCTCGCGCTGGTTGGGTCGAAGAGTGGGACGGTCGCCGAGCCGCCGCACTGTTGTTGAATGCTGCGCGGCAGGCCGTGCGCGATTGGTCCTGAGTCGTTGATTGGCTATCACAACAGCTTGCACACCGACGTATCAATGGAAAAACGTTGAAATCTATAGTTGCAACGGAATATCATTGCAAAATGTACGTAGTGACGATCGACCAACAACACAGCCGCCGGAGCCCGGATCGGGTACCTGAGCTTTTACATATGTTGCAGGTGGTGCCAACAACATTGAGCTTTGAACGCACGGTGGGGGACGAAGTTCAAGGTCTTATCGGGAGCGCTGACGCCGTAGCGGAAGCTGTTTTGATCGCAGTTCGTGCAACAGAATGGTCAATCGGCATCGGCTTGGGTGCCGTGGATAAACCGTTGCCTGAATCCAGCAGAGCAGCCGTCGGCTCAGCCTTTATCGCCGCGCGGGAAGCGGTTGAATCGGCGAAACGGCGCGGTTCTCGCTTGCCGTTGGCCTTAGTGAGTTCGACGTCGAAGCTCAGCCCGGTGGCGAGCAATAAAGCAGTTGCCGCAGCGGCTGAAGCAGAGGCGGTGCTTGTGCTCCTGGGTCAATTGATCGCTGCTCGCAGCGCAACACAATGGCGGGTGCTGGATCAAATGCAGCGAACTCCGCTGGCGCCGCTGACCAAAATTGCTGACGCGCTCAGCACTAGCCATCAGGCAGTTAGCGCGACTTTATTGCGGGCAAATCGGCAAGAGGAGCTAGCAGCTCGACCCGCAGCGGCAACCTTGCTTGATCGCGCGCTGGAGGTGGCGCTCGGGCTAAACGTCCTCGACACGCTCTAGGCTGGTCGTATGACCGTGCTCATCATTGTTACCGCAGTGCTCGTCGCCGCGCTCTTAGGCTGGCCGCTCACTGCGTTGGTGCTCAAATTAGCGCGCAAAGTTGACCCTGCGCCTGTGGACGTCGAAACCACCGCAGGCGAGGCGGACGCCGAAACAGCGCCGAGCAAGCCAAAACCCGATTCGTCCGCTTCAACTAAAGTGCTTCGTGGCGGTCTCACGATCGGTATTTTGGAGCGGATCGCCGTGGTGCTCTGCATCGCTTTTGATCAGCCTGTTGCTATTGCCTATAAGTTGTTGCAGTCAAAGGGCTGGGTAGGTATCCGGAGCTCAAAGACACGCCGGCCGCGAGTGAGCGATTCATTATTGGCACGCTGGCTTCATTGATTTGGGCAGCAGTTATTGGCGTTCTTGCTCGATGGCTCATTGGTCGGCTGTGAGCATCTCAATCAAGTCAGTAGGCTAGTGGCATGACTGTTTATGCCGTGGAATATGCCTATGATCCAGACCTCGCAGATCTGCGCGCTGAACACCGTCCGGCGCATCGGGAATGGCTCGGCAAGATGGTGGAGCAAGGCGTGCTACTTACTTCTGGGCCGTATTTAGACGGAAGCGGTGGTCTATTCGCTTTCGTTGCAGAGGACGAAGCGGCTTTGCACGCGGTCTTGGCGCAGGACCCTTTTATTATTCATAGCTCAGTAGCCGGGACGAAGATCACAGCCTGGAATCCGGTGTCCGGGTTGCTGAAGGAATACTCTCAGGGCTGACTAAGCTTATAATAATGTGGTGCGTCTTCCGGCAACCGCCGGAGCTGGCACACATCTAGCAACAAGGAGTTCATTGTGACCTCGGTCAGCCTCGGAATGCCCGCAGCCCCACCGCCAGTATTGGCGCCGCGCCGCAAAACTCGGCAAATCAAGGTGGGTTCAGTGGGCGTGGGCTCCGATTCGCCGATCAGCCTGCAGTCCATGACGACCACGCCGACCACCGACATCAATGCCACTTTGCAGCAGATCGCAGAACTGACCGCCTCGGGATGCGACATTGTTCGGGTGGCTTGTCCCTCGGCCGATGATGCTGAAGCTTTGCCGATTATTGCCAAAAAATCGCAGATTCCGGTAATTGCGGATATTCACTTCCAACCTAAATACGTTTTTGCCGCAATTGAAGCTGGCTGCGCTGCGGTCCGAGTAAATCCTGGCAATATCCGCAAGTTTGACGATCAAATCAAGGAAATCGCGCAAGCGGCCAAAGACCACGGCACCTCGATTCGCATTGGCGTCAACGCGGGCTCCTTAGACCCGCGGCTGATGGAAAAATACGGAAAAGCTACGCCGGAAGCTTTGGTGGAATCGGCAGTTTGGGAAGCGTCGCTGTTTGAAGAGCACGATTTCCACGACTTCAAAATTTCAGTCAAACACAATGACCCGGTAGTGATGGTTCGGGCTTACGAATTGTTGGCAGAACGCGGCGCTTGGCCGTTGCACTTGGGCGTCACCGAAGCTGGGCCCGCGTTCCAGGGCACGATCAAATCGGCGACCGCCTTTGGTGCGTTGTTATCCAAGGGCATCGGCGACACGATCCGGGTCTCGCTTTCCGCACCACCGGTTGAAGAAATCAAAGTAGGCAACCAGATTTTGCAGTCGCTGAATCTTCGCCCGCGCAAGCTTGAAATTGTTTCTTGCCCCTCGTGTGGCCGTGCTCAGGTTGATGTTTACACTTTGGCCGAGGAAGTCACTGCCGGCTTGGAAGGTATGGAGATCCCGTTGCGAGTTGCAGTCATGGGCTGCGTAGTGAACGGACCCGGAGAGGCACGCGAGGCCGATCTCGGTGTAGCCTCAGGCAATGGCAAGGGCCAGATCTTCGTCAAGGGTGAAGTGATCAAGACCGTACCGGAAAGCCAGATCGTTGAGACTCTGATCGAAGAAGCGATGCGAATTGCCGAAGAGTACGAAGAAATGGGGGGCGAAGATGGCCAAGGCGGCATCAAAGGCAGCCCCGTGGTCAGCGTCTCCTGATCCGGCACGTGGCGGGCGCGGGCCAATTCGGGCGCTGACTCACCGCGATACCCCGGAACTTCAGCGATTAGTTGGCCTAGACCCGATCGCAAACATTTACCTTGCGGCCCATTTGGAGCAACACAGAACCGCCACCTCAAGCGTAATAGGTACCGAAATTCTGGGACTTTTTGACGCCCATGAAGTGCTACTAGCGGCCTGCTGGGTGGGCGCGAACATCATTCCAGTTGCGGTCACTGCGCAGACTGCGCCAATTTTTGCTCAGCGCCTCACCGCGACGGGCCGTAGACATGCCAGTATTTATGGTCCGGCAGACGGCGTGTTGGGAATTTTTGCTGAAATGCAGCGTTGCGGGAGCGAAGCGAAAGAGATTCGAGCAAATCAGCCGCTCATGACGATCGCTTCCGAACCATTGGTCGAGCCGCACAGATCGCTTCGGCAAAGTTCCAATGCCGATTTTGACCAAATTTTGCCGGCCGCAGTGGCAATGTTTGAAGAGGAAGTGGGCTATTCGCCCTACAGCGGCGGTGAGGAATTCTATCGACGTCGGGTTGCCGCTTTGATCGCGCAGGGGCATTCGCTCAGTCACCTGGATTCGGCTGGCGAAGTTGTCTTCAAAGCGGACCTTGGCTTGGTTTCACGGGCGGCAACGCAAGTGCAGGGTGTGTGGCTGCGACCGGAGTTTCGAGGCCAGGGGCTTAGTGTCGGTTATATGGCCGCTGTTGTACAGCTAGCGCGCCGGATAGCGCCCGTTGTCAGCCTGTACGTCGACGACTTCAACGTCAAAGCTCGTGCAAGCTATGAACGAGTCGGTTTTGAGTAGGTTGGCACCTATGCAACGGTGCTTTTTTAGCCAGGTCTTATGAGCGCGTTAGCCTCCATTCGCCGCGCTGGCGTCTTCTTGTTCTTGTGCCTGTTGGGCGAGCGTGCGCGAGCAGTCGCTGAGCATTTGCGCGGCGTTCCGCAATGTTGGCGCGTGCGAAGAGTTCAAAACATGTTGGAAAAAGAAAGCGTCGGCGCCATGCCATTGCAACGGACCATTGATCTTAGCGGCCAGTAAAGCACGGGCCTCGCTGATCAGATTGGCGCTATTGTCGAAATCCCGCCCCAGCTCGCGAAGCGCGGCCGGATCGGCTCCCAGCATTCCTTCGCTCATTGGAGCTCCCTGCGCTTGTACGGCTAACAATTCAGCCTAAGTCACTGGCTGCTAAGTCGCGATGGGGAGGACTCCCCATTGATTATTGTGCGTCAGTCATCAATATTGCCGGTCAAATAGCGTTGCAAGGTCGGCGCAACCCACTGGACTAAGTCGTCAACCGAGGCCGAAGCGATCGGTTCAAGTTTCAACACGTGACGAGCTGCGATGAGGCCGAATAGCTGGCTAATCAACAATGACGCCCGAAGTTGCTTATCCTCGATGGACCCGGAAATGTCGCTAAGAGCATTAGTGAGAAGCATCTTTTGCAAAAATTGGCGCAGCAACGAAGCCTTATCCGGCGAGGCTATGGCCGAGCGAATTACCGCCAGGAGGGCAGGCTGCACCGGTGAATCCCAAAGCTCAATCACCGTGTTCAGCATGGTTACGCCACGTTGTTCTGGTGGGCTTACCATCACCTTTGCCACGACTTCTAAAGGTTCAATTGGCATCTTAACGCAGGCAGAAAAAAAGCTCATCTTTGGAACTGAAATAGTGGTGCACTAAAGCCGGATCGACGCCCGCAGCGCGCGCAATTTGCCGCATGCTCACGCCGTCGAACCTTTCTTGGGCAAAGAGCTCGCGGGCCGCACTGATAATGAGCTCGCGAGTGTCTGTACCACCACTGCGCCGCCCTCGCTTGCTGCTGATTTCAGCAGGGTTCCCCTGAGTGCTCATCGTCCCCCTCAAATTCAGCGTAATTCACCGAATTATGAATTGAGCGTAGATTCGCCTCGACATAATGTCCAGTGGCTCGCTCTTTGTGTCATCACAGCGTCAGCATAGGGTTTTGGTGAACTATAAATTAATGATTAAGCCTTCCGACACTATGGATAATTCGGGCCTGTACGAGAAGTTACTGGGCCGCGACCGGCGACAAAAGCGCCGACGTCGGATAGTCATCAGTTCGGTGGCGGCGCTCGTCGCAGTCCTACTGTGCGTCGGTGGTTTTGTTGTTTACAGCTGGGTCAGTTTGCAAAACGGTATTCATCGTTCGGATATTTTGGGTCATCAAGTACCGCCGCTCAACGGCGATCAAAACATCTTGGTCATGGGGCTAGACAGCAGGCTGGACGAAGACGGGAAACCACTGCCAGCTGAAGATTACGATGCCTTGCATTCAGGTGATTCCAGCGATGGCGGCTACAACGCAAACGTACTCATGCTTTTGCATGTGCCAGCAAATGGTGCCAAAGCTACCGTCATCTCGATTCCCCGCGACGACTATGTGGACATTCCTGGTGCGCCGAAGGGCCAAACGAAGGCGAAGATCAAAGAAGCCTACGGTCTTGCTCTGGCCGAGGCCACGGATCAATTGACCGGCAAGGACGGGATGAGCGCGGAGCAGGTGTACCAAAAAGCCCGAGATGCTGGACGTAAAGCTGAGCTTGCCACGGTTTCGAAGTTCCTGGGTGGGGTGCAAATAGACCATTTTGTCGAAGTAACGATGGGCGCTTTCTTGGGGATTGCCAAAGCGGTTGCACCGATTACCGTCTGCTTGAACAATGCTACTCAAGACAGCTACTCAGGTGCAGATTTTAAGGCCGGTGTGCAACAGCTAGACGCTCAACAGGCGGTTTCTTTTGTGCGTCAGCGCCGCGATACCGCGAACCCGAAAATTCAGTTGACCGACTTAGACCGGGCGCGCAGACAACAAGCCTTTATTGCCTCGGTAGGGCACCAGCTCAAAGACCAAGGAACGTTCCAAGATATTGGCAAACTGCAAGGAATTCTCAACTCGGTGAAGTCCAAGATTGCCGTGGACTCTGGTTTGGACCTGATTACCTTTGCGCAACAGGCAAAGTCGTTAGCTGCTGGCAATATGGCATTTAGCACGCTGCCAATTGTGAAATTTGGCTACACCAATAGCGGCGAAGCAATCAATATTGTTGACCTGGCGCAAATCAAAAGCACGGTTAAAGACCTACTGGAACCGGCTAGTAGCCAACAACCTTCGACGGCGGCAGGTAGCGGCTCCGCGACACCAACACCTGGCAATTCAAGTCCGCAGGCGCCCACTGAGTCTGGCGATTCCGGCAGTGCTCCTGCGCAGGACAACCATTACGATGACTGGACCGGTGCGCTGCAAGGTGGAGCGGTGGCCTGTGTTAACTAGTGGTCAAATGTTAACTAGCGGTCGAAGTGGCGATTGCCCCAAATAGGGTCATCTTCGGGCGGAGTCCATTTCGGCTCTTCGCCCCGGAAGGAATAATCTCCGCGCTCTAGCCGGGCGATGATCCCGCGGGTCCAGGACAAATTGCCTTCGACGATCGACTTCATAAAATAGAAATGCTCTACGACGTGTGGCGGAGCTTCCGGACCCGTGGTGTCGAAATTATCGATTGCGCTGTTGAGCTCTGCGAGTCGCGCGGTACACGCTCGCAGGCGTTCACCCAGCAGCGTCAAAACCTCTGCTCGGGTCAGGAACGCCAAGAACCCGATGCTAGACATAGTGGTGGCGATAGTATGCGAGTCAGTATCGGTCAGAGCATGCTTGACCAGCCGAGTGAATTCCTCGATGCCAGCCGCAGTGGTGCGGTAAGACGTTTTGGCCGCGGATCCGCCGTCGTCCTTGGTCGGTTCAACTACCTCCAAGAGGCCATCCTTGGCCAGCGTGCTGAGGGCGGAGTACACCGAACCCGGTTTCACATTGGCCCATTGATCGACTTTCCAAGAATTGAGTTCTTGGAGGAGTAAGTAGCCATGTGCCGGTTCGAAAATGCGCACGACGCCGAGCACGAGCAACCGGGTGGAGTAGGGGGCCATGCATCGAGTTTAAGGCACGATCATCTCTCGGTTACTGCCTGCATTTGTAACGGGTAGATTAGTACTGACTTTTTGCTTTGCTCCGCCGATCCTCAGAAGGGAGCCACCCGCGTGGTTCTTCGACTCTCTACCTTGTTCCTGCGCACTTTGCGAGAAGATCCGGTTGACGCCGAGATTGCCAGCCACAAACTTATGGTTCGAGCTGGTTACATCCGGCGGGCGGCTCCTGGAATTTACAGCTGGCTACCGCTGGGTCTACGGGTCCTGGGCAAAGTCGAAGCAATTATTCGCGAGGAAATGGCTGCCATTGGTTCTCAAGAAGTCCATTTTCCTGCCTTGTTGCCGTGTGAGCCTTATGAGGCGACAAATCGTTGGACCGAATACGGCGATGGAATTTTTCGGCTCAAAGACCGTAAAGGCAACGACTATTTGCTTGCGCCCACGCATGAGGAAATGTTCACGCTCCTGGTCAAGGATCTCTACGGCTCCTACAAAGACCTGCCCGTAAGTCTTTTTCAGATCCAGAACAAGTACCGTGACGAAGCTCGTCCGCGTGCGGGCCTGATGCGCGGTCGCGAGTTCATCATGAAGGATTCGTATTCCTTCGACATTGACGACGCCGGCCTGGACATTAGCTATGAAGCGCACCGGGCCGCTTATTTCAAGATTTTCGAACGGTTAAGCCTAGAAGTAGTTGCGGTCAAAGCCACTGCTGGCGCCATGGGCGGCTCGAAGAGCGAAGAGTTCCTGCACCCGACCCCGGTTGGCGAAGATACTTATGTGCGCTCAGCGGGCGGATACGCGGCGAATGTTGAAGCGGTTAGCACTGTAGTGCCCGCGGATATCGACTTCGCTGATCTGGCTGATGCTATGGTGCATGACACGCCAAATACGCCGACCATCGAAACCTTGGTAGCGGCGGCGAATTCGATGGTTCCCCGCGCTGATGCGCCGTGGACTGCAGCAGATACGCTCAAGAATGTGGTGCTCGCAGTAGATCTGCCTGCGGTGGGGGATAAGAAAGCTGAGCGACGACTCGTCGTCATCGGCGTTCCTGGCGACCGCGGTGTAGATCTGAAGCGAATAGAAGCCAACATCTCCACGCACCTCGGCATTGGTGGCGAAGTTGAGATTGAACCCGCAAATGACGAGGACTTGAAGAAGAACCAGCTACTCGTCAAGGGCTACATTGGCCCGGGACTTTCGCTCGATGCTGCGGTACTGGGTCTTGAGAGTAGCAGCAAGCTTTTGTACCTTGTGGACCCGAGAGTAGTTTCCGGCACCAGCTGGATCACCGGAGCCAACGAGCACGGCAAGCACGTCTTCGGCCTGGTCGCTGGCCGGGACTTTGCGTGGGATGGCGTGATTGAAGCGGTCGAAATCCGCGAAGGAGACGAAGCGCCGGACGGCTCGGGCCCGCTGGAAATTGCGCGTGGCATTGAGACGGGTCACGTGTTCCAGCTCGGGCGCAAATATGCTGAAATCTTCGACTTGAAGGTATTGGACCAGAATGGCAAGCAAGTTGTTGTCACGATGGGTTCCTACGGCGTTGGTGTTACCCGCGCGGTCGCGGCAATTGCTGAAGGCAATAACGATGACCGCGGTTTGGTTTGGCCCATTGCGGTCGCCCCCGCTGATGTGCACGTCGTCGCCGTCGGTCGAGACAGCGAAGTTTTCGAGACTGCGGAAAAGCTAGCGGCAGATTTGGAAGCAGCTGGGCTTGATGTGATTTTGGATGACCGGCAAAAAGTCTCTCCCGGAGTCAAATTTGGCGACGCCGAATTGATCGGCGTGCCGATGGTGTTGGCTGTTGGCCGCGGGCTGGTAGACGGCGTCGTCGAACTGAAAAACCGTCGCACCGGTGAGCCGAACAACGTTCCGGTTGCTGACACGGTTGCTGAGGTTCTCGCTTTGCGCGAGACCCTCAGCTAAGTTCTCAGATCGGAATGCTTTCCGGCTTCGAGGACATCTCATTTTTTACGATCCTGCTGATTGTCGTGGCTGGTTTTGCGGCAGGCTGGATTGATGCCGTTGTAGGCGGCGGTGGGCTAATCCAGCTGCCGGTGATGCTGATGATTCCTGGAATTACGCCGATTCAGGCCTTGGAGACTAATAAAATGGGCTCCATTTTTGGCACGGCGACCAGCTCAGTAACGTACTATCGACGGGTAAAACCTGATCTAAAGACCGCGTTACCCATGGCGGTTGTCGCGTTGGCTGGCAGCTTTGCCGGTGCTTTGCTTGCCGCGAATCTGCCGCAGTCAGTTTTCAAGCCGATCATTGTGGCGGCGCTTATTGCGGTAGCGATATTTACCGCGGTGAAGCCTAATATTGGCGAGCTAACCGCCTTGCGGCATCGTGGGCACCGGCACTATGTTCTCGCGTGTCTGATCGGTGCGGTGATTGGTTTTTATGACGGTGTGATTGGTCCCGGTACTGGATCATTTTTGATTATCGCGCTGGTCACCGAGATGGGTTACGCTTTTTTAGAAGCCAGCGCCAAAGCAAAAATCGTCAATTTGGCTACTAACCCCGGTGCGTTGTTGTTTTTCTTACCGCATGGTTCATTGCTGTGGGGAGTGGGTTTGGTGCTGGGCGGATCGAATATGGCTGGTGGTTACCTGGGCGCCCGAATGGCGGTGGCTAAGGGAAGTAAATTCATTCGGATTGTGTTCTTGGCCGTGGTGGCAGTATTGATCGTCAAACTGGGCTGGGACGTGCTGCAGGAGAATCTGCTGCACGCTAGCTGATTCCAGTCTTGAACCTGGGAGCAGGTTTTCAGATAGCAAGACGCCTTTGCGATAGGCAGAAGAACCGTCTTCTAGCTATCCGAATGTTGTCTTGCTATCTGAACCGGGATCAGATGATTTCTAAGCTATGCGGGTGAGGTAAGTCGGAGATCGTGCGGCCAGCGAGCGTGCTGCCAATCCATAGGCAGCGTTGCAGGTCCTTGAGGTGGTCAGCTTTTCCGGCTGGCCAAAGAGCATCCTCAACTTCGCGCACAATGCACCATTGCCTAGCGATTTCTGCGTCAAGCCCGGCGGCCGCACACAGCAGGTTGAGCCGATCGAGCAATGCGAGTTCAGGATTGCTTTCAGGTAAATCTTTTAGCCGGTTGTTGAGCATTGGTGCGACGGCGTATTCGGCCTCGCCCAGCCAGCCTTGCGGATCGATGGCCTGGAAGTCTTTTGCTTCCCAACCGGTGGTTCCAGGCCGAGCCAACACGTTCATGCCGTGCAGATCGCCATGCAACAGTACATCGTTGGACTCTCTGCGACCCAGCACTCCCCGGGTTTGGCAAACCTCTAACGCAGCTTCCAGCAGCCAACGCGGAAAGGGTTCATCGAGCCGGGCCCAATCCGCGGGAAAATCATCGCTCCATCGCTCAGCCTGGTCGGCGAGCGAGGGGATCTGACTCCACTCAGGACGAATATCTTGCTTGATGGACAGCTCTTTCATCACTGCACCCCAGACCCGAATAGCATCTGGCATTGGCGCGGATTGCAGCCAACGATCCGCATCCAGTCGTTCCAGAAGTAAGGCAAAATCGGCTGCGTCGTGGTCGAGTAAGCGTGCTGCGCCGTGGCCGCCCCAGAGCTTCAAAGTCGCGGCTTCATGGCCAATATCCTCGTAAGGGAAAGCAATCTTGAGCACGGCTTGGTCAGCGCCTTGACGGAGCACCGGAATAGCGATGCCGGTAAAGCCATTCCACGGCTGTTGACCAGGCAATAAGTCTGAGCTCAAGTCCCAACGCTCAAATGCGCTTTCAATGAGACCCGGAAGCCTAGTTAGCCAGGCTCGCCGCTCGGCAGTGTTGCTGTATCTCTGCGCTAAATCGGCGGGAATCGGGACTGTCATCAGGACGCCAGACCGGGCAGCTTTTGAGGTGGCGCGGCCCAGTTGAGCTGGTCTTTGCTGCTCGAGAGCATTTTCTCGATGGCCCAGTCTCGGAGCGCACCATCGCTGAGGCCAACCAAATCGGCGTAGCTAATACTGAGCTGATCTTGAAGGGTTGCGAGTCCCGGCACAGGCTGGGCTAAAAAGCTTTGGTCTAAGGTGATGAATGCCGGTTCTGGCAAGGGTGATTGCAGGCATTGTGCACGGAATTGCGCCCTCGTCTGGCTCAAGGCATCTTGATGTTGCGCCAGCAGCCCAAATGCCGTCTTGGCTGATTCCGGCGTCGCCAATCGAGTCGCGGCTACTTGGTAAGCGTAGACGGCCTTTTGCTCCGCCAAGGCGACAGCTGCCAAGGCCTGAGCGCTGCCGAGTTTGGTGTCGGCAGGAGGGGCAGTTGGCGTGGCACAAGAGGATGCCTCGGGCGGTGTGACTGCAGGAATAGCCACCATAGGCACCGTGATGCCTGCTTGTTTGGCAAGATACTGGGCAGAAATTGCTTGCCCAATACCGATTGCGGCAAGCAAGCGGGCCATACCAGGCTCAGTGTTGCGCGCCGTGGACAAGTTTGACAGTGCCGCTTTTGCCAGTCCATCGACGACGGCGGCAACAGCAACCGGAGTTGTCGCAGAGGATGACGGGGCCGTGGGGCTAGCACTGCTGGTAGCTGAGGGCCGGGTCAGCGCTTCGATTGAGGCGTTGAGAACTCCGACGGCGTAATTTGCCGCCGGAGCCGTTGCGCTATCAGGGGCAAGAGCTTTGAGCTGGGTAAGTAACTCGTTGGCCGAACTGAGCGAATCTTGCCTGCCCTGCTCGGTTGCCGAAATCTGCTGAGACTCATTATTTCGGTTGCTGATAATGCTGCCGGTAGCGAGCACCAGGACGGCAACAAGCAATAGCAGTAGCACTCGTCGCGACCAGTTCCACACATTGCGGCCAAGCCGACGTTCCGGATGCTCGAAGTCTTTGGCTTTTTCGCGAGCTTTTTCCTGCGCTTTCTCGCTGGCCTCAGAGGCGCGCAACGACTGTCGAGTGGCGTGTTCCAGCGGTTCGATTTCTGCTGGAATCGCCATCGCGGGTATTTCGGGTTCTGGAACGGGAATTGACTCGGGTTCTGAGCTCAGCTCGGGCTCTGGAACGGGTGCCGGCTCTGGTTCTAAGCGCGCTTCCGGACTCGGCTCCGACTGGGTTGCTGACTCTGCGGGTGCTGGTTTCTCGGGTGCTGGTTTCTCGGGTGCTGACTCCGCGGGCGCTGACTCCGCGGGGGCCAATTCCGTTACCGGCGCCACTTCCGCTAGAGGCACTGCTTCTAGCTCCGGAGCGGGTTTCGCTTCCGGCAAGTCTGGCGCTATTGCTTCGGCTGAATTGCTCTCCGCGATAATGATGACCGGCACTGAAACTGCGGCAACAGGAGGCCCAGCGGGCAAGCTTGCGCGGCGTGGCTTGCGAGTTTTTGCAGATTTGGATTTCGCATCGGATTCGACCGATTGAGCAGCAGAGCCCGTGGAAGACGACGGCAGGGAACTGTCGTCGTCGGAATTCTGGGCAATTTCTGGATCGGTCACAAAGTTCGATCATGCCATGTTTGAGGGCATTTTGCTCACTCAATGGGACCCGCCAGCCGGCATTCAGCCCGCCAGCCGTCGCCTAATCGCCCTAACAATCTGTAGGCTATACGTACAACATCATCACGTGGGTGCCCGAATGGGCCCAGGAAGGCTTCGATCATGTCCAAGCCGGATCGGTCGCCGAGTTCAGCAATCAATACTGCTGCACAGTCCCAACGACTCTTCGATTTCCTCCAACCCGCCGTTGTTGAAACAGGTTTATTCCTCGAAGAAGTGAATGTGCACCTTGCTGGTACGTAGCGGATCGTGCACGTCGTGGTCGATTTACCCGAAGATCAACAGGGCAGCGTTGGCCTAGACAAGATTGCTGAAGTTTCGCTAGCCCTTTCCTCCGCGTTAGATGCGGATCCGGAAGATGACGGACGTCCTTTTGATTTAGAAGTTTCCTCGCCCGGTGTGGGGCGTTCTCTAACCGAGTTGCGGCACTGGCGCCGGGCTTTGGGGCGGATGGCGACTTTGAAGCTTCGAAAAAGCGAGCAAGGCGAGTCCTTGTTCGGCAGAATTATTGAAGTTAGCCCGGACGGGGTGAAGATCCGCCCCGAACTGCCAGTGAAGAAAGGTATGAAGCCTAAACAGGCTGAACCTGAATTCATTGAGTTCGCGCAGATTCGCAAGGGCACGGTTGAGGTCGAATTCCATCGACTCGACGAAGAAGAGCAGGCTGGAACAGATTCCGGTCAGAAAGGTCAGGATTGAGATGGATATTGACATGAGCGCGCTGCGTTTGCTGGAGCGCGAACGTGAAATTCCGCTAGAGAAGCTCATCCCGACCATTGAGCAGGCGCTTCTTGTGGCCTATCGCAAGTCTCCTGGCGCTTTTGAGCAGGCTCGGGCGGAGATTGATCGCAAGAGCGGTCACGTGACCATTTGGGCCACCGAAATCGACGACGACGGCGCACCCGTGGGTGAGTTCGAAGATACCCCCGCTGGCTTTGGCCGCATTGCCGCCAGCACAGCGCGCCAGATCATCTTGCAGCGACTGCGTGATGTTGAGGATGAGAACGTTCTTGGCGAGTTCCGCGGCAAAGAAGGCGAACTAGTCTCCGGCCAAATTCAGCAGGGACACAATCCCAACATGGTCCAGGTCAATCTGGGCACAGTCGAAGGCGTGCTGCCGCCAACTGAGCAGTCGCCAGGGGAGCGTTACCCGCATGGCAGCCGGATTCGGGCCTTTGTTGTTGACGTGCATCGCGGCCAAAAAGGTCCATCAATTACCCTGTCCCGTTCACACCCGGGCTTGGTTCGGAAGCTTTTCGAGTTGGAAGTTCCAGAAATTGCGGACAAGTCCGTGGAAATCGTGGCGCTTGCGCGTGAAGCCGGCCACCGCACCAAAATCGCTGTTAAGGCTCATCGGCCCGGGATCAACGCTAAGGGAGCTTGCATCGGTGAGATGGGTTCGCGAGTACGTGCCGTGATGACGGAGCTCAATGACGAGAAGATCGACATCGTCGACTTCAGCGAAGATCCGGCAACCTTTATTGCCAGCTCACTTTCGCCGTCGCGCGTTAACTCAGTGACCATCACGGATGAGGCAACTCGTTCAGCACGGGTGATTGTGCCGGATTACCAGCTTTCACTGGCGATTGGCAAAGAAGGCCAAAATGCCCGGCTGGCAGCCAAGCTCACCGGTTGGCGAATCGACATCATTTCGGATGCGGTAGCAGAACCAACTGAGCCGGCGGCCGAGTAACTAGCGGCTTTGCTGGCACCGTTTGGGCAGCGGGGGCGCTTGGGCGCTAGACTGGGATAGGCCGGGTCTATCGACCACAACATCCCACCAAAGGTACCTACGTGTCGACAACGCAGTTAACTGCGTCCAAAACGCCTATTCGTACCTGCGTTGGATGCCGTTGTCGTGATGCCCAGCCAAAACTTTTGCGTGTGGTGAGAGATGCTTCCGGCGTTTTGGAAGTGGATCCTCACCGCAGCATGGCTGGCCGGGGTGCTTGGTTGCATCCGGAAAAGGCATGTCTTGATTTGGCTCTCAAGCGACATGGTTTTAGCCGCGCTTTCCGAGGCGCGGGCGAAACTGCGTCAGTCGAAAGCTATTTCGCACAGAACCGAACTGTCCAACCTGAAAGCGGGTCAGAAAACTGATGGAAACCCGATGAGTGCCCAGCGATGAGTGCCCGGTAATGAGTGTGCAAGCAATTTGTGCTGTGCACGCCAGCGTCGGACATTCCCCCCTGGAATCCCGACTTATGAATTAGACGGTTCGTGCCTGACTCGGTGCGAGCCGAGACAGGAGAAAGCGTGGCTAAGGCCCGTGTACATGAGCTCGCAAAAGAGCTCGGAATCACATCCAAAGATGCAGTTGCGAAGCTGCAGGAACTGGGCGAATTTGTTCGTTCAGCATCTTCAACCATCGAAGCTCCGGTGGTAAAGAAACTTCGCGATGCCTTCCCCGATGCGGTAGCTGCACCAGAAGCTGCAGCCCCTAAGGCTCCGGCACGTCCGGCACCTAAAGCGCCGGCGAAACCTGCTGAAGCGCAAGCGTCGGTAAAGCCCGTTGAAACGCAAGCTCCAGCAACTCCGGCTGCCGCGAAAGCTGCGGCTACGCCAGTTGCACCAGCTGCTCCGGCAGTAAAAGAGCAAAAAGAGGGTAGCGCCGCTCGTCCTGGCGCTGGTGGACCGCGCCCAGGCAATAACCCGTTCGCCACTTCGCAAGGTATGCCACGCGCTGGCGCCCGTGCCGAAGGGGAACGTCCAGCCGCAGCTCCGGCTTCAGGCGCTGGCAGACCCCGTCCAGGTGGTCCTCGTCCGGGTGCACCTCGTCCGGGTAACAATCCTTTTGCCTCATCGCAAGGTATGCCACGTTCTGGCGGCCGCGGTGACGGCGAGCGCTCGGGTGGACCGCGTCCTGCGGCTGGCTCGGGTGGCCCTCGTCCAGCAGCTGGTTCGGGTGGCCCTCGTCCAGCAGCTGGTTCGGGTGGCCCTCGTCCGGGCGCCGGTTCTGGTGCCTCACGGCCTGGTGGCGGCGGCGGAAACCGTCCTACTCCCGGCATGATGCCTAACCGCACCGAACGACCAGCTCCGGCAGGTCGTGGCGCAGGCGGCGGCGCTGGCGGTCCAGGCCGCGGTGGCGGCGCACGTCCTGGTGGCGGCGCTCCTGCCGGTGGTGGCTTTGGCAAGGGCGGTCGCGGTCGCGGCGGTACCCAAGGTGCCTTCGGTAAGGGCGGCGCGGGTCGTGGCAAGCAGCGCAAGTCGAAGCGGGCAAAGCGTCAGGAACTAGAGCAGATGAGTGCTCCGTCGCTTGGCGGCGTGAGCGTACCCCGTGGCGACGGCAACACCGTTGTTCGGTTGCGTCGTGGTTCTTCGATCACTGATTTCGCAGACAAGATTGAGGCTAACCCGGCAGCATTGGTTACTGTGCTCTTCCACTTGGGCGAAATGGCTACGGCCACGCAGTCCTTGGACGAAGAGACATTTGCCTTGCTCGGTGAAGAACTCGGTTACAAACTTCAGGTCGTTTCGCCGGAGGACGAGGAGCGCGAGCTGCTCAGTACCTTCGACATCGACTTTGATGCCGAGCTCGAAGCTGAAGGCGATGAAGATCTTCAGGCGCGCCCGCCGGTTGTTACCGTGATGGGCCACGTCGATCACGGTAAGACTCGTTTGCTCGATGCGATCCGTAATTCGGATGTCGTCGCGGGCGAACACGGTGGCATCACCCAGCACATCGGTGCTTACCAGGTCAATCACGTCCATGAGGGTGAAGTTCGAAAGATCACCTTCATCGATACTCCGGGTCACGAAGCTTTCACCGCGATGCGTGCCCGTGGTGCCAAAGTCACCGACATTGCGATCCTGGTGGTCGCTGCGGACGACGGCGTGATGCCGCAGACCGTTGAGGCGCTCAACCACGCACAGGCTGCTGGTGTGCCGATTGTGGTCGCTGTGAACAAGATCGATAAAGAGGGCGCGAACCCGGAGAAAATCCGTGGCCAGCTCACCGAATACGGTCTGGTGCCTGAAGAGTACGGTGGCGAGACGATGTTCGTCGACGTCTCTGCTCGGCAGAACCAAAACATTGACGCTTTGCTCGAAGCTGTCATGCTGACCGCAGACGCCGCTTTGGATCTGCGCGCCAACCCGAACAAGGACGCGCGCGGTATCGCGATCGAAGCGAACTTGGATAAGGGTCGCGGTTCAGTGGCTACCGTGCTGGTGCAGTCCGGTACTTTGGCCGTTGGCGACACGATTGTGGCCGGTACAGCGCACGGACGTGTCCGGGCAATGTTCGACGACGATGGAACTGCCGTCACCGAAGCAGGACCTTCGCGTCCGGTGCAGGTGCTTGGTTTGTCCTCGGTGCCTCGCGCAGGTGACACCTTCTTCGTGACCGGTGATGAGCGTACTGCCCGTCAGATCGCGGAGAAGCGTGAAGCTGCGGACCGCAACGCCGCCCTGGCGAAGCGTCGCAAGCGGATCAGCCTGGAAGACTTCGACCAGGCCGTTGCCGATGGCAAGGTTGACACGCTTAACCTCATCCTCAAGGGTGACGTTTCCGGTGCTGTTGAAGCTCTGGAAGATTCGTTGCTCAAGATCGACGTCGGCGAAGGTGTGCAACTGCGCGTCATTCACCGTGGCGTTGGTGCGATCACGCAGAACGACGTCAACTTGGCGACTGTGGACAGCGCAATCATCATTGGCTTCAACGTCAAGCCGGCCGAGCGGGTTGCCGAGTTGGCAGACCGCGAGGGTGTCGATATGCGCTTCTACTCGGTCATCTATGCAGCGATCGACGATATTGAGTTGGCGCTCAAGGGCATGCTCAAGCCGGAATACGAAGAGGTCCAGTTGGGTACCGCGGAAATCCGCGAGATCTTCCGTTCCTCGAAGTTCGGCAACATCGCTGGCTCGATCGTCCGCAGTGGTTTGATTCGACGCAATGCCAAGGCACGTGTTTTGCGTGCGGGTGTGCTCATCGGAGACAACCTCACGGTCGATTCGCTCAAGCGAGTCAAGGACGATGCCACCGAAGTTCGCGAGGGCTTCGAATGCGGTATTGGCCTTGGATCGTTCAACGATCTGCAGCTCGAAGACATCATCGAGACCTTCGAAATGCGCGAGAAGCCGCGGGTCTAAACGTAATTTTCCGTCGAGTGTCGAGTTGTGGTTGGAAAAACTCCGTTTTTCCAACCACAACTCGACACTCGACGTCCTAGGAGGAACCATGGCCGATCCGGCACGGGCTGCACGACTGGCCCAACGTATCAAGGTGATTGTCGCCGAGGCGCTGCGCAAGCAGGTTAAACAGCCAGGTGTGGAGAACATCACCATCACGGAAACTCGTGTGACCAATGATCTCCAACACGCGACGATTTACTACACGATTTTCGGCGGCACCGAGGCTCGTCAAGAAGCCGAAGATTCGCTAGCTAAGTCCAAAGGAATCCTTCGCCGTGAAGTGGGTAAGAATCTCACGATTCGGCTCACGCCTACTTTGGAATTCATCTCTGATGAAGTTCCGGAGACCGCGAGTCACGTCGAGGAACTCATCCGGTTAGCCAAGGAACGAGACGCGGAACTGGCAGCACGTGCCGCTCGCGCCGAGTTTGCTGGCGAGGCTGATCCGTACAAGAAGCCCGAAGACGACGAGGCAGCAGAAAGCTAAGTCAACCAAAAAGGTCTCAAGCTGTGGGGCAAGTGCAACTGAGCACTCGCCCCACAGCTTGAGACCTTTTTCTTGCCCTGGTTTAGTTTTCTTAAGCTGACTGAGGGGCCGGAATCCGGCGTAACCCTTCGAGCAGCTCCGCGGTATCCCCACATAAAGCGACTCTGACCCAGCCCTCACCCTCTGAACCGAAAGCCGTCCCTGGTGCTACCGCGACGCCGTCGTCCGCGAGGAATTGATGTACCCAGGTACGGACGTCGCCGTTGGAGGCGTGTGCGACATTGACCCATAGATAGAAGGCACCCTGTGCGTCGAGGAACTGCAGCCCGCGGGCACGCAATAAGGACTCAGCAGCGTCTCGGTTGGCTCGATAATGCACGCGCGCCGCATCAACCGACTCTTGCGGCCCCGTCAAGGCTGCCAGTGCCGCATATTGTGCTGGCGAACTGACGCAGGAAAATGTTGCCTCGATCGCCGTCGAAACCGCATTCGCCAACCCGGGCGGCGTGAGTAACGCGCCGATCCGAATTCCGGTCATGGCGTAGGTTTTTGACGCGGTCCACGACGCTAGTACCCGGTCGTCCGTATCGAAGCGGGCGGGCGAAACATGGGGTACGTCAAAAGTAAAAGCTTCATAGCATTCGTCGGAGATTACCCAAAGATCATGTTTGCGGGCTAACTCCATGAGAGCTGCCGTGAGTTCCGCAGAGAGCACCGCGCCCAAGGGATTCGACGGCGAATTGAGCACTAGCGCTTTGGATTTCGAGGTAATCAGGGCTTCAATATCGGCTACTTGTGGTTGGAATCCGTGTTCGGGGCGCAAGGGGTAGCCGACGGGAATCGCGCTGAGTAGATTCGCGGCAATCCCAAAGGTGGGGTACCCCGGATTCGGAATCAGAATCTCATCCCCGGGCGCGAGCACTAACGTCATGGCAAGGTGCAGGCTTTGTTGCGCACCAGCTGTCACGACGATTTGCGAAGGTTCGACGACGGCGCCCTGCTCGAGTGCTAGGCGCGCGGCAAAGGCTTCGCGGAGCGCCGGAATACCTCCGTTGGGGGTGTAATTCGTTTCATCGCGGATCAAACAATCGATGGCGGCTTGGCGAATGTGCATTGGCACCTCAAACCCTGGTTCACCGATGCTGAGCACCAGGGTTTCTTGGGCGGACGCTTGCCGAGTCCAGGCAGCTTCGGTGATCTCGCGGATCAGATTTGGATGGAGGGCAGTGATGTGTGGAGCGAGCGAGGGCATAGCCGAATGCTACGGCAACATATACTGAAACACGTGCTTTCTGGACTCGTTATCGTGGATAAACCTCAAGGATGGACCAGCCACGATGTGGTGGCCAAAATGCGACGGCTTGCGGGCACCCGCAAAGTGGGGCATGCGGGCACCTTAGACCCGATGGCGACTGGTGTTTTAGTCATCGGTATCAATAAGGCGACCAAGCTACTGACCTACATCGTGGGCACTAGCAAAACCTATGATGCGACCATCAGGCTGGGGCAGTCGACCATTACCGATGACGCCGAGGGCGAGATTCGGCGCGCAGTAGCGGCGCTAACCGGCGAAATTCTGCAGGTGCCCAGCAGTGTTAGCGCAATCAAGGTTGACGGCGAACGTTCCTACGCTAGAGCGCGGGCGGGTAAAGATGTGCAGTTGGCTGTGCGACCAGTCAACATCCTAAGTTTCGACGTGCACCGAATCCAGAGCACAACGGACGGGCTGCTCGACGTCGAGGTGACGGTTAGCTGCTCTTCCGGCACCTACATTAGAGCGCTGGCTCGGGATCTGGGCACGGCCTTAGGCGTTGGCGGGCATTTGACCGCACTCCGCCGGACCGCTGTTGGGCCCTATGGACTGGATCGGACCCAGACGCTGGAAAGCCTTCAGTAACTGCGCTAGGATCAACAAGAGCTGCCAATTCTTGAGATCTCCGATGCTGCCCGAGCGCTTATGCCGGTCCGTGAATTAAGCGCGGAGGAAACAATCGAACTTTCCTTTGGTCGCCGAATTTCAGCAAGCGATCAGGCGCACTCCGCAGCCGAGCCAGCCGCCGGATTCGCACCTGAAGGTCATTTGGTAGCGCTCCTTGAAGACCCCGGTGCTGAAGGTAAACACGCTAAAGCGATTTTAGTTTTCGCGCCGGACGAAGGTGGAAGCAAATGACGCCGGATATTTGGTTCTGGATTTCACTGATAGTTTGTCTGCTCTCAACCGTGATTTGCGTCGTGGCAGCGTTAGCCAAAAAAGGCCCCAACGACGTCACGATCCTTTCGGTAGCTACGGTTGAATTGTTTTTGCTCGTGTACTTAGTGGCCAGCATCATGAGGCAGGCCAACGGCGAGCAGATTTCTGGTGCGGGCTGGGAATTCTGGGGCTATTTGATTACCGTTGTGGTGTTACCAATTGGTGCCGTCTACTGGTCGCTGTTGGAGCGGAGCCGCTGGAGCAATCTAGTGCTCGGCGCTGTGGGGTTGATTGTGATTGTCATGATGTACCGCATGATGCAGATTTGGTACGGCGTTGCCGTGCCCGTGGGAAGCTGAGGATAAGAAACATGAGCCAACAACTCACCCGGGCTACCGGTCCTGGTCGTTTGCTAATTGCGGTCTACGGTGTTTTCGCACTTGCCGCGACAGCGCGGGCAGTATTTCAAATCGCGACTAAGTTCTCCGATGCGCCGGTAGCCTATCTACTCTCGGCCTTCGCAGCCCTGGTCTACATCGCCGCTACCATCTCATTGTCGATGCGCGGCGTGCGCTGGTACTGGATTTCGGTCGTCGCGGTGGTTGTAGAACTACTTGGTGTTTTGGTTATTGGCGCGCTCAGTTTATTTGACTCAACGGCATTCCCGCATGACACAGTATGGAGCGCCTTTGGTCGCGGTTATGGCTTCGTTCCGCTGTTGCTGCCGCTTTTGGGCTTAATCTGGCTGCACCGGAAAAGGCCAGGTACCGCACCACAGCAGAGTGCCGCAGCTGCTCAGTCGGGTAATGCCCATGACTAACCTTGAGCCATCAATTGCCGCGGCATCGTTAGTTACCGTGCCGGCACTTACCGACGGCGTAGTGAGTTTGCGCAAGATTGAAGCGCGGGACGCGAAACAACTCATGGAGAATTGTTTGGACCCGGAGGCGGTGCGCTGGACCACCGTGCCGCTGAACTATTCTGCGGCTGATGCCCAAAAGTTCATCGACGAGATTTGCCCGCAGGGTTGGGTGAACGGCAGTACGCATACTTTTGCGATTGCCGATGCGGTGGACGACCGACTGATGGGCACGATCGATTTGCACAGCTTCCGGGCGGCCACCGCAGACGTTGGTATCAACCTGGGTCCAGCGGCTAGGGGGGGCGGAGCCGCCTTGCGCGCGGTCGAATTGCTTTTGGACTACGCCTTCAACCGGCTCAATTTGGCTTATCTGTATTGGCACGCATATGTGCCAAACTGGGGCAGTCGCAAGTTGGCTTGGAAGGCTGGCTTCCAGTTCGACGCACAGTTTCCCGGCTTTGCCGATGTCCGTGGCGTGAGTTCGGATGCCTGGATCCTTTCGCTGGCCTCGGTTGACAAAGACCGGGCCAGCCGGGCACGTGAGATGGGTGAAGTTTGGACGTCTTGGTCCGAATAAAGTGCTATCTGAGAATCACTCTTATAAAAGTGTGTGAATTAGCTGAGCTTTCGCTGTGAATTGATGACAAATTCCCAGGTTACTTTCAGTTTCGCGCTGTTCATTGGGATCGTGCCCATGAATTGGGCGATTTCAGGGAATGGTACGAGCCGCGTCAGTGTTGACGACGGCCCGCTATTTCACCACGAAAGGTACCGCACGTGACTAATAGTGCTCTACGCTTCCGGATGCTCGCTGGCGCTGCAGTTTTCGCCGTCGGCCTCACCGGTATCAGTACCGCAATCATTTCTGCACCCGCAAACGCGGCTCCAGTTGCCCAGGCTGCCTTGGCAGATACCGATGGCGACGGCTTGCCCGATGTTTGGGAGACCAACGGCTACGACGCCGACGGCGACGGCCAGATCGACGTTGATCTGCCCGCCATGGGTGCTAACCCGAACAAAAAAGATCTCTTCGTGGAGATGGACTACATGCAGGGGTGTTTGCCCGGAACAGCGGCAATGGACCGTATTAAAGCGGTTTTCGCTGCGGCTCCAGTGAGCAATCCTGACAACACCACCGGTATCAACATTCACCTCGATGCCGGTACCGCCGGCGGCAGTAACCACAACCTCGGTGGTGGCAACCAGGTCCCCTATGACTCTGATCTCAAGCCTTATGAGAGCCAGATTAACGCGATCAAAGATGCCAATTTTGACAGCAATCGGGACAAAGTCTTCCGCTATATGATCTGGGCGGACGACTACGACAGCAGCTGCAGCAGTGGCGTGGCTCTCGGTATTCCAAGTGATACCTTCGTCGTCACAATGGGACCGCGTTGTGACTGGAACACCACCCAAGATATGCAAGTTGGTACCTTTATTCACGAACTTGGTCACACCCTGGGCTTGAAGCATGGCGGATCGGATTATAACAACTACAAGCCGAACTACCTGTCCGTGATGAACTACACCTTCCAGTTCGGCGGTGTGCCGAAGACTGATGGCACGTTCAACTTTGGCTACTCGTCGATCGAGCCGGTCTCTTTGAAAGAGTGAATCGCCCCGGTGTGTCCGGAGACTTTCTTGTTTGAGAGGATCAGGACATGGCAGGGAAAACTACGACACGGTATCCGCAGGAGTTGAAGGATCGTACGGTGCGCATGGTGGCGGAGATGGAGGGTGCATCTTCGGAGTGGGCGGCGATGCAAAAAGTTGCCCAGCTTTTGGGTGTGGGTGTGCCGGAAACGGTGCGTAAATGGGTCCGGCAAGCCGAGATCGATGTTGGTACTAGAACTGGAACAACGAGCACGGAATCGGCCGAGCTGAAACGGTTACGGCGTGAGAACGCTGAGCTGAAACGGGCGAACGCGATCCTTCGGAGTGCTTCAGCTTTTTTCGCGGTCGAACTCGACCGCTACAACACTGATCGTGAAATACATCAAGGACCATGCCGGTCACCGCGAGAATAATGGATTGCGGTGGGGTGTCGAGTCGATCTGCCAGGTGCTTACTGGGACGGGGTGAAGACCACCCCGTCCCACGTACTACGAATGGGTGGATAAAACACGATCTCACCGAGAACAACGTGATGAGGTGCTCAAGCCCGTGATCCAGAAGGTGTATGCCGCTAATTACGGGGTTTACGGCACCAGGAAAGTCTGGTTGGCGATGAACCGTGAAGGTGTGCCGGTGGCCAGGTGCACGGTAGAACGGCTCATGGGGTTACTTGGCATACAGGGTGCGGTCCGTGGCAAGGTCAAACGCACCACGATCAAAGACTCGAAGGCGGCCCGAGCGAAGGACTTGGTCCGCCGTGATTTCACACCAACGGCACCGGATCGGCTATGGGTAGCTGATTTCACCTATGTTTCGACCTGGTCCGGGTGGGTCTATGTTGCCTTCGTGATCGATGCTTACTCTCGGAGGATCCTGGGCTGGTCAGCGAGTGCTTCTATGAACACCGTGCTAGTGCTCAACGCAGTTAATCAGGCAATCTGGAGTCGTGAACGGGCCGGGGCTGAGATTTCCGGGGTGATTCATCATCACGATGCCGGGGCTCAATACGCCTCCTTGGCCTTCACCGAACGCCTGGCCCAGGCCGGTATCCGCCCCTCGATCGGTTCTGTGGGTGATAGTTACGACAACGTCTTGGCGGAAACCATCAACGGGCTTTATAAGACCGAGCTGATCAAACCCGGCAAGCCCTGGCGGACTCTAGAAGAAGTCGAAATCGGCACCGCTGAATGGGTCGATTGGTACAACCACCGAAGGCTCTACCAGTACTGCGGAGACATCCCACCAGTAGAGCTAGAAAACCACTACTACAATCACTACCAGAGCACGGCAGCCGCCGACAGGCTCATCGTCTGAGAAACCCTCCGGACACACCGGAGCGATTCAACAAGGACGGCTCTAAGGGCACGTTGACCGGGCAAAATAACTGGGCGTCGATTAGCTTCCGCGGTGGCAATATCGGAAGTGGCCAAGCGCTCAAGACCCGTTCGTCGACGTTTGAGGAAGTTGGACCCGAGCTGACCAAGGCTGATTGGGACCTGCTCCAACAGGGGATGCAGCCGTAATTTAGCTGAGCAATATTCTTAATAGCATAAAGGCTTCGGGATGGTTGGATGGTTCGTCCACAACCGTCCCGAAGCCTTTATGCGTTGGGATGACCGCCTGCCGTGAGAACATTGCTTTGAGAACAGCTTTGAAGATATGAAAGACACCCTCCGCGCAGAAGGAGATTGGCATGACGGAAAACGTTGTTCCGGAAGACAACCCGGAGGAACTGACTCCGGAACTTGATCCTGAAGCTGCGGCGAAAGCCGAAAAGCTCGCCGATTGGAAAGTCTTCCGCGTGGTCGTCGCGCTTATTGGTCTGGCATTGCTGGCCATCGGGCTCTATGACGTGATTGCTGGCGCCAAAGGTGCTCCCGGGTTTACCGGAACCTCTGATCCCAGCTTGGAATCCAGTTATCGCTTCCTCGCCGGAGTTTTTCTCGGCACTGGTATTGCTTTCATTGCCATTGCGATCAAATTCCAGTGGGCCCAGGTACTTTTCTTCGTCAGCGGGATGATTTTCCTGGGCGGGCTAGCCAGAGTGCTTTCTTGGGCGCTTTCTGGCACGCCAACCCCGCTGGCAATTTTCGAAATTATTGCCGAGCTGGTGTTCCCGCCGGTGGTTGTGGTCTGGTACCTCTGGGTCAACCGGACGCAGAAGCTTCGTGCCAGTTACCGGCAAGGACGGTCCTGCCCAAAGAACTAGTTGGCAGCTGACGAATTCCAAACGAAAGAACAGCGATACAAGTGCAGTACTTCAACGGCATCTCTGATGTGCCCACCGGCTTCGGCCCGTCTGTAGTGACCTTGGGAAATTTTGATGGTGTGCACCGAGGGCACCAGGAAGTCCTTCGGAATCTGGTGTCAGATGCTCGGAAACGCGGGGCGAAAGCGGTGGCCATCACCTTCGACCCGCACCCGGCTAAGGTGCATCGGCCGGATTCTGCGCCCGGTCAAATAATGAGTTTGGCTGACCGGGTGGCGACGATGGCTGCTACTGGTTTGGACGCCGTATTGGTCTTGCATTACACCTTGGACTTCGCGCAGCAGAGCGCTGAAGAGTTCGTCCAGTCAACCTTTGTCGATGCTTTGAAAGCGACTTCGGTGGTGGTTGGCCACGATGTGCGGTTTGGCCGAGGCAATAGCGGGGACCTGGCAACCATGCAGCAGCTGGGTACGAAATTCGGTTTCGACGTCGAAGTGATCGGTGAGTTTGGTACTGAACGACGGTGTTCTTCCACCTGGGTGCGCGAAGCATTGGACCACGGCGACGTTCGGACCGCAGCCGAGGTGCTTGGTAGAGCTCACCATATGCGTGGCACCGTTGTGCACGGTGCTGCTCGAGGCAGAGAGCTTGGCTTCCCGACGGCAAACCTTGCCCCTGATTCGTCAGGGTATATTCCGGCCGATGGAATTTACGCTGGGTGGCTGTTGGATGAAGCTGCAACTCGCTGGCCGGCCGCAATCTCAGTGGGTTCCAATCCGACCTTCGAAGGCGTTAGCCGACAGGTCGAGGCCCACGTCATTGATCGACCAGAGGAAGCCGTCGAAGATTTCAATCTTTACGGTCAATCAGTGACGGTGGAGTTCGTTGAACATTTACGCGGCATGGTGGCTTATACCGGGCCAGAAGCGTTGATCGAACAGATGTGCAAAGACGTGGTGCAGGCGCGGGAAGTGTTGCAGGCAGACGAGGCGCTCCGGTCGGCCTAGTTCGCCTCGCAGCTAGTTTGAGAAAGCGTTGAGCTGGGTCTAGGCTGAGCCGAATGAACGCCAAAACGAGCAGTATTCTCCGGGCCCGGAACCCCATTTAGGCGATCTATCGAATCGGTATTGCGGTCAAAGGGTATTGCGGTCAAAGGTATTGACGGCGCTATTGAATTGATCGCTGGCCTAGTGCTCTGGCTTTTCCCGCAGTTGCTGACCTCAATGCTGCAGCCGATCGCTGAGGTGGTACCGGGCCACCACCCGATCCGCAATTTCATTGGTTACTGGGCTGGCCGGATGGACCATGAGTTGAGCAATGGATCACACGCCTTTGTGATTTTTTCCTGCTCGCGCACGGTGTGGTCAAACTAGTGCTCGTATACTGCCTCTTCAAGGAGTATCACTGGGTCTACCCTTATCCACTGACGGTATTGGCTCTGTTTACGGTTTACCAGGTCTACGTGCTGATCAAGCAGCCTACTATCGGCATGGGATTCCTTACGGTTCTCGATGTTGCCATCATCTGGTTAGTCTGGCGGGAATGGCGTGACTTGAAGAAGAAAGCCAGCGCCTGATTTTCGCCGTCGATCTCTTCGGCGAAGTAGTTGTGTCGACAGACTCCGCCCGCACAGCGTAAACTGGAAGCGTGAATCTGGCTGCAGTCCGTGGCGGCTGGATTCCGTGTTGCGTACAGACCGTTGCGGTTAGTCGCAATACGTACCCGTTGACAAGCTGTTAGTCGGGACGCACGGCACAACTCAAGGAGTTACCTGTGGCATTAGAAGCCGCTGTAAAGCAAGAAATCATCAAAGAATACGCAACCGGTGAAGCTGATACCGGTTCGCCCGAGGTGCAGATCGCGATGCTCTCCAAGCGCATCTTGGATCTGACCGAACACCTCAAAGTACACAAGCACGATCACCACACCCGCCGTGGCCTGATGGCTCTGGTCGGTCGTCGTAAGCGTCTGCTCACGTACTTGAAAGACACCGATATCACGCGTTACCGTGCGCTCATTGAGCGCCTCGGCTTGCGTCGATAACACCCTGCTGAGGCCGTGCCTTCCAAAGGAAGGCACGGCCTCAGCAGGTTTCAACTGAATCATTAGGAGCGGACGAACACTAAGCATTCGCGGTCCTCGGTAGTGGTTTACGGGCAAGTTGCTAAGGCAACGCTCCCCGTGGGCCTCGATCGAAGACCGGGTGCGGTCAAGTGAACGGACGGCTCCTCACACTAGAAACGGAGGTGACTCTCTTATGGAGGGTCCCGAAATTCAATTCTCCGAGGCAGTGATCGACAACGGTCGCTTCGGCAAACGCACTATCCGCTTTGAAACCGGTCGCCTCGCCCAGCAAGCTGCTGGCGCCGCGATGGTTTACATCGATGACGACACCGCGCTGCTTTCAGCAACGACTGCTGGCAAACAGCCGCGCGAAGGTTTTGACTTTTTCCCGCTTACCGTGGACGTGGAAGAGCGTATGTACGCTGCTGGCCGCATCCCGGGTTCATTCTTCCGCCGTGAAGGCCGTCCTTCGACTGAAGCCATCTTGGCTTGTCGCTTGATGGACCGCCCGCTGCGCCCAGCTTTCGTCAAGGGCCTGCGTAACGAAGTTCAGATCGTCGTCACCGTGCTGGCGATCAACCCGGACGAACTGTACGACGTCGTCGCGATCAACGCATCGTCGATGTCCACTCAGCTTTCCGGTCTGCCGTTTTCCGGTCCGATCGGTGGCGTTCGCGTCGCATTGATCGAAGACCAGTGGGTAGCTTTCCCGCGTCACTCCGAGATGGAAAAAGCTGTCTTCAACATGGTTGTTGCCGGCCGCGTTGCCGGTGACGACGTCGCGATCATGATGGTTGAAGCTGAAGCTACCGACAACTCATGGAACCTGATCAAGGAAAACGGTGCGACTGCGCCGACTGAAGAGATCGTTTCCGAAGGTCTGGAAGCTGCTAAGCCGTTCATCAAGGCGCTCTGTGAAGCACAGGCTGACTTGGCTGCGCGCGCTGCTAAACCGACCGTCGAATTCCCGATCTTCTTGGATTACCAAGATGACATCTTCGAAGCCGTCAACGCTGCCGCTGCCGCTAAGCTCACCGAGGTCTTCCAGATCGCGGACAAGCAAGAACGCGACAATGCATCCGATGCGCTCAAGGACGAAGTTGTTTCCAGCTTGTCCAGCAAGTTCGATGGCCGCGAGAAGGAAATCTCCGCTGCCTTCCGCTCGGTCACCAAGCAGGTTGTCCGCCAGCGCATTCTGAAAGACCAGATCCGTATTGACGGCCGTGGCCTGACGGACATCCGCCAGCTCACCGCCGAGGTCGAGGTACTGCCTCGCGTACACGGTTCGGCAATCTTCGAGCGTGGCGAAACCCAGATCATGGGCGTCACCACCTTGAACATGCTCAAGATGGAGCAGCAGATTGACTCGTTGTCGCCGGTAACGCGCAAGCGCTACATGCACAACTACAACTTCCCGCCTTACTCCACCGGTGAAACCGGTCGCGTGGGCTCGCCCAAGCGTCGCGAAATCGGTCACGGTGCGCTCGCAGAGCGTGCTTTGGTTCCGGTGCTGCCATCGCGTGAAGAATTCCCTTACGCGATCCGTCAGGTCTCCGAAGCACTCAGCTCTAACGGCTCCACCTCGATGGGCTCCGTTTGCGCATCGACCTTGTCGTTGCTCAATGCGGGCGTGCCTTTGAAGGCTCCGGTTGCTGGTATTGCGATGGGCTTGGTTTCCGATCAGGTTGATGGCCAGACCCGTTACGCGGCGTTGACCGACATCCTGGGCGCTGAAGATGCTTTCGGTGACATGGACTTCAAGGTGGCCGGTACGTCCGAGTTCGTCACCGCGATCCAGCTCGACACCAAACTTGATGGCATCCCGGCTTCGGTATTGGCCGCTGCGCTCAAGCAGGCACGCGAGGCACGCTTGCACATCCTGGGCGTACTCAACGCTGCGATCGATGTACCGGACGAGCTTTCCGAGTTCGCACCGCGCGTTATCGCAGTCAAGATCCCGGTGGACAAGATCGGTGAGGTCATTGGGCCCAAGGGCAAGATGATCAATCAGATTCAGGAAGACACTGGCGCGGACATCTCGATTGAAGATGACGGCACCGTGTACATCGGCGCGACCAACGGCCCTTCGGCCGATGCCGCCCGATCGGCGATCAACGCGATCGCTAACCCGCAGATCCCTGAGATCGGCGAGCGTTACCTGGGTACTGTCGTCAAGACCACCACGTTCGGCGCGTTTGTTTCGCTCACGCCGGGTAAGGACGGTCTTTTGCACGTTACCGAGCTGCGCAAGATCAACGACGGTAAGCGCGTAGACAACGTTGATGACGTCGTCTCTGTTGGCCAGAAGATCCAGGTGGAAATCACCAAGATCGACGATCGCGGAAAGCTCTCGCTTTCTCCGGTGGTTGCTGAGGACGCCGCAGCCGCGGATTCCGCTGAAGCTGCTGAGCCGGCCGAAGCTGCGGCCAACTAATAACTTGGCTGCACAACTACCGCTGATTGCTGCTGGTTCGGACGGTGCGAGCGTTAATAACGCCGCGCCGTCCGGCCAGCGGTTTTCGCATTCCCAGTCATTAGATAGTCAGTCACTAGAGCAGTCCTTCCCGGTACAACTTGTCTCGGGGGAACCCGGCAGCGCGATGGTTCGCCGTTCGGTACTGCCAGGTGGCGTCCGAGTGCTTACTCAGTCGATGCCTGGCCAACGCAGTGCCACGATTGGTTTTTGGGTTGGCGTTGGTTCAAGAGATGAAGCAGACGGCCAACACGGTTCGACGCACTTCTTGGAACATTTGCTCTTCAAAGGCACCTCGCGGCGCACCGCCCTTGAAATCGCCTCGGCATTTGACGAGGTTGGTGGCGAGTCCAACGCCGCGACCGCGAAAGAAAGCACCTGCTATTACGCGCGGGTTTTGGATGCTGATCTACCGATGGCTATTGACGTTATTGCAGACATGGTGAGCTCGGCAATTCTGGACGCTGATGAGCTCGAAGCTGAGCGCGATGTCATCCTTGAAGAAATCGCGATGGATGGCGATGACCCCACTGACGTGGCGCACGAGAAGTTCGTTGCAGCTGTCTTAGGCGCGCATCCTTTGGGTAGGACAATTGGCGGCACGCCCGAAGCGATTCTTGCTGTCTCGCGAGAATCCGTACTTCAGCATTACCGTCGCTTCTATCGTTCCGAGGAACTTGTCGTCACGGCCGCTGGTGGGCTTGACCATGAAGCTGTCTGCGCTCAAGTTTTCGCCGCTTTGCAAAATGCTGGCTGGGAATTGGTGCCGGAGGCACTTCCGGTGCCGCGCCGCGCCGTCGTCCCGGCTTCTATCACCGGCCAGCCCGGTCTGCACGTGGTGCCGCGCCAAGTCGAACAGGCCAACATCGTTATGGGCTGCCCCTCCATCGTGGCCACTGATGAACGCCGATCTGTGATGAGTGTGCTCAATGCAGTTCTCGGCGGCGGTATGTCCTCCCGACTGTTCCAAGAGATTCGCGAAAAGCGTGGCTTGGTCTATTCGACGTATTCCTTTGCGTCCTAGTACGCAGATGCCGGCTACTTCGGTATGTATGCTGGCTGCGCACCGCAAAAGGTGCCGCAGGTGAATCGCCCCGGTGTGTCCGGAGGGTTTCTCAGACGATGAGCCTGTCGGCGGCTGCCGTGCTCTGGTAGTGATTGTAGTAGTGGTTTTCTAGCTCTACTGGTGGGATGTCTCCGCAGTACTGGTAGAGCCTTCGGTGGTTGTACCAATCGGCCCATTCAGCGGTGCCGATTTCGACTTCTTCTAGAGTCCGCCAGGGCTTGCCGGGTTTGATCAGCTCGGTCTTATAAAGCCCGTTGATGGTTTCCGCCAAGGCGTTGTCGTAACTATCACCCACAGAACCGATCGAGGGGCGGATACCGGTCTGGGCCAGGCGTTCGGTGAAGGCCAAGGAGGCGTATTGAGCCCCGGCATCGTGATGATGAATCACCCCGGAAATCTCAGCCCCGGCCCGTTCACGACTCCAGATTGCCTGATTAACTGCGTTGAGCACTAGCACGGTGTTCATAGAAGCACTCGCTGACCAGCCCAGGATCCTCCGAGAGTAAGCATCGATCACGAAGGCAACATAGACCCACCCGGACCAGGTCGAAACATAGGTGAAATCATCTACCCATAGCCGATCCGGTGCCGTTGGTGTGAAATCACGGCGGACCAAGTCCTTCGCTCGGGCCGCCTTCGAGTCTTTGATCGTGGTGCGTTTGACCTTGCCACGGACCGCACCCTGTATGCCAAGTAACCCCATGAGCCGTTCTACCGTGCACCTGGCCACCGGCACACCTTCACGGTTCATCGCCAACCAGACTTTCCTGGTGCCGTAAACCCCGTAATTAGCGGCATACACCTTCTGGATCACGGGCTTGAGCACCTCATCACGTTGTTCTCGGTGAGATCGTGTTTTATCCACCCATTCGTAGTACGTGGACGGGGTGGTCTTCACCCCGTCCCAGTAAGCACCTGGCAGATCGACTCGACACCCCACCGCAATCCATTATTCTCGCGGTGACCGGCATGGTCCTTGATGTATTTCACGATCAGTGTTGTGGCGGTCGAGTTCGACCGCGAAAAAAGCTGAAGCACTCCGAAGGATCGCGTTCGCCCGTTTCAGCTCAGCGTTCTCACGCCGTAACCGTTTCAGCTCGGCCGATTCCGTGCTCGTTGTTCCAGTTCTAGTACCAACATCGATCTCGGCTTGCCGGACCCATTTACGCACCGTTTCCGGCACACCCACACCCAAAAGCTGGGCAACTTTTTGCATCGCCGCCCACTCCGAAGACGCACCCTCCATCTCCGCACGATCCTTCAACTCCTGCGGATACCGTGTCGTAGTTTTCCCTGCCATGTCCTGATCCTCTCAAACAAGAAAGTCTCCGGACACACCGGGGCGATTCACGCGCGTGCTGATCTCGGATGTAGCCGCGGGCCTGTTGAATAAGACCTTCAACACTGACGCTGTGAAGAAAGACATGCTGGTCGGAATCGCAAAGATCACCGTCAACACCAAGTAGATTTTCCCAGTAACAATTTCCAGTAACAAAAAGGGTTCGGACCGCCAAGTTGGCGGTCCGAACCCTTTTTGTCTGAGCTAGTTTTAGCCGCCGGCAAACGGTGGCAGCACATCTATGACGTCGGTATTGGCCAGCAGGCTGCCGGTCTGTGCATTCAGTGCGGTCTGGGTCGTCTGATTGGCTTGCAGCTTCAACACCATACCGTTGCGTAAGAACGAACAGCGAGGGAGTAAGACCTCAAGCGCGGGTACAGATGCCGAGGCCGACGTCGGATGTTGACGAGCAAGTAGCGTGCATAACTCAGCTAGCTCGACGCCGTCGGCAATCTCAATGGTCTCCTGCTCAAAGCCGGCAGCCGCGCGCGCCGCAGCAAAGTATCTGATCAACATGCTTTCAGCCGCCGATAGCGCTCATGCTGCGCTCCGACTGCACATAGTCCGCTGAATCAAGCCCTACATGATCCATACCGCGTGCTTTAGGCTTGCCCCACATAGCCTCTTGCCAACGCCGGGCGATGGCGTCGTCGTCCTCCGTGCCCCGCAAGAGGGCCAGCAGATCGGTCTCCTCGCGAGAGAAAAGGCAACTCATTACCTTGCCTTCCGCGGTAATCCGGGTGCGCCGGCAATCCGCGCAAAACGGTTCAGTCACCGAGGCGATGATGCCAACGGTGCCGAGCAATTTTGATTTTCCAGCGAGCCGGACTTCGAATCGTTCTGCTGGTGCACCATCGCGTCGCCGGGGGTCGGGGCTGAGGTCAAACCGATTGCTGAGCAAAGCTCGCATGTGTGCTGCGGTCACCATGCCCTCCCGCGTCCAACCGTGATCGGCGTCCAAAGGCATTTGTTCGATGAAACGTAGTTCAATGCCCCGCGCTAAAGACCAGGCCAGCAGGTCCGGAGCCTCAGCTTCATTGATACCGCGCATCAGCACCGCATTAACTTTCATCGGTGTTAGCTCGGCCAACAAAGCGGCGTCATTCCCGGCTAAGACCTGGTCCAGGAACGGTCGGCGTGTGAGTTGTTGAAAAGTGCCTGGATGCAGTGAATCTAAGGAAACGTTGATCCGACTCAGGCCCGCAGCCTTCAGCGAGGCGGCCTTCTTTGCTAGCCCCACAGCATTGGTGGTCATGGAAATTGGCAGTTCAGGGTGATCTGCTCGAATGGCAGCAATAATCTCCACTAAGTCCGCCCGAACCAAAGGCTCTCCGCCGGTGAGCCGCAGCTCGCGCACACCCAGCTGCTCGACGCCGATGCGCACGAGCCGGGCAATTTCGACGCCGGTGAGCACTTGGTTTTTTGGCAACCAATTGAGTCCCTCAGCTGGCATGCAATAGCTGCAGCGCAGATTGCATTTGTCCGTCAGTGAGATCCTTAGATCAGTGGCCCTGCGGCCAAACCAGTCCAGCAACCCGGCGCTGATCGCCGCGGGCGCATCCGCCGGGCGGGCGATGGCGGTCGGGGAGCTGGTCGAGGACATGTATCTACGCTACGCCACAGCGAGGGTTTCGCGGCAAGGAAAGCTTACGAGTCCAAGACATTCCAGCCGATTCGCACGATGGGTACTGGGCAGAGTCCGAGCGAGCGCATAAGGTCAAGTCATGACTTATCGCGCACGTACTGCCACTGTTGGCCTGATCGCGGCCGTTGCCATTCCGGCACTTGCTGCTTGCTCGGCTCCCGCTCCCGCCGGATCGAGCCAGGCATCGGGCTCGAGCGCCGCCGCGACCGGCCAAATTACCGTTTTCGCGGCAGCCTCATTGACCGATGTCATGAAAACTTTGACCGATAAATATCATCAAGAAACCCCTGGCGTGCAGTTCACCTTGAGTTACGCGGCAAGTTCACAATTGGTTCCACAGCTGACTTCTGGTGCTTCCGCTGATGTTTTAGTCACCGCTGACGAAGCATCCATTGCGGCAATCCCGCAAAATACCATCCTGGCTCCAGGGACGACCATTATTGCGAGCAATGAAATTGCCTTGGCCGTGGCTCCCGGTAATCCGGGCAAGATCGGTTCGCTCGAAGACGCCAGTAAGGACAGCAAGATTGCGGTTTGTGCTCCAGCGGTTCCTTGTGGACGGGCAGCTCAGCGCGTGCTGGATGCGGCTAAATTGTCCCTGAACGGACCAAGCCAGGAAAACGCTGTGCGTGCCGTCCTGACTAAAGCCTCGGCAGGCCAAGTCGACGCCGGATTTGTTTACAGTACTGATGTAAAAGCTGCCGCGAGTCAGGGTCTGACAAGCGTGAAGCTCAATGACCCCTCGCCGAACAAATATCCGATGGCCTTGACCACTGCAGCTGCTAAGAAGCCAGAGGTTTTGGGTTTCAAGACCTGGCTGGCTGGACCAGAAGCCGCCGGAATCTTGGCCGACGCCGGGTTCGGACCGGGCAGTGCAAGTACCGCGAGCGGTACCGCCTCCGGCAAGTAATGCGTCAGTTCGTCTCCTCAACGGTGCCCCGGTGGCTCTGGGCCCCGGTGGGCATCGGCCTCTTTTTATTGGCCGGACCGTTGGTCGCTCTTGTTGTGCGGGCGCCATGGTCAGACCTGCCATCGCTGCTGACTAGCCCCGAGGCGCTGCAGTCCCTGAGCTTGTCTTTGCTCACTTCCGCGGCGTCTACCCTGGTTTGCCTACTCTTGGGTACGCCATTGGCCGTGGTGTTGAGCAAGGTGAGGGCCTGGTGGATTGGACCCGCCAGAGGTCTTTTGCTTATTCCGTTGGTTTTGTCGCCGGTGGTCTCGGGCATCGCATTGCTTTATTTTTGGGGTCGCAACGGGCTTTTCGGCTCGGTGCTTAGCCAGTTCGGGATCGACGTCGGATTTAGCCCGTGGGCCGTCATTTTGGTGCAAGTCTTCGTCTCCTTGCCGTTTTTCGTGATCTCAGCGCTGACTAGTCTCAATGCAGTTGATCCGGAGCTGGAAATGGTTGCCGCAACGAGTGGTGCCAATGCCGGGCAAATTCTGCGCCACATTACTGCTCCGCTGGCGATGCCCGGAATTCTGGTTGGCTCGTTATTAGCGTTCGCTAGATCCCTGGGGGAGTACGGGGCAACTATCACTTTTGCTGGTTCGATTGCGGGCCGAACGCGCACCTTGCCGCTGCAAATTGAACTCAGTCTCAACTCCAACCAGCCGCAGGCTGCACTGGGTATTTCGTTGATGTTGATTGCGATCTATTTGATCGTTTTGTTGTTGGCCAGAATCGGCACCAGCACGCTGCTGCCAGCGCCATTGCGGCCGGGACGCTGACGACGCCAGCCCCAGATTCCCAGCAAAAGCACCGATGCAACAAGCAGCGCAACTCTGGCGATCACTAGTGCGCCCGGTAGCGGCGTGGCGAGAAATACCATCGTCAAAGCCAACACCACGATGAATATTCGAATCTCCCACTCAGCAGAATAAACGGCAAAAGTAAGAAGGCGTACCAAACGTAATTGGGACTGACTACCAGCAGAATGACGGAGATCAGCAATGCTTGACCATCCCAAGGCCTGCTCGGGTCAGTACGCCGCCAGATAACAATAGCCAGCGCTAGCAGAATGAGTGCCCCCACCACAACCGCGGTTTTTTGCGGAAAGATCAGCGTGAGTAAGGCAAAACGAGTAGTTTGTTTGTCTGAGTCGTAGCCTTCTTCGTTCAGATATCCCGGTAGGTAGCCCAAGACCGCTAGCCCGGAGAGCAAAACATACGGCACATAAAGCAGCGCAAAAGTGCCTAAAGAGGTAGCTATAAAATGCCAAGGTTTGCGGTAGAGCATGCCAGGGGCCGCTACAACGGGAATCAGTTTCGCCGCAACGGCTGCGCCAAAGGCAACTCCGGAGCTGAGGACCTCGCCCCGAGCTAGGCACACCACCGCGAGCAATAATAAAGCCGAGCCGATTAAATCGACGTGGGCGTTGTTGATGCCTTCGAAAATTAGCAGTGGGCTCCATGCCCACCAGGCAACGCGATCCAGCGGTAGTGTTGAACGTCGAGACAAACGCAGCAATCCCGCGGTTACGCCCAGACCAACCAACAGGCCAGCAAGCTGGAAACCAATAAAGCCTACTTCTGCTGGCAGCGCTAACCGGACCAGGAAGAAATAGATTTCGGCGCTCGGCGGGTAGATAGTGGGCACATTTGGCCGGTTTACCGCGTAGCACTCGCCGGCCGTGCGCTCCGCAATGGCCGGGAAAATGCTTGCATCACAGTCGCCTTTAGCCGTTTCCGGTTGAAACAGCCAAGATGGTCGGAGCGCACTGAGCGCCGGATCAGCGGGCACCCGATCGTACGGAGAGATACCCGCTTTTTGTACGATGCCGTCCCAGGCATAGCGCGCAGAGTCATTACTTGTGGAGGGCGCAGCACTCAGCGCCGCAGCACCCATGAGCAAGGAACCCAGCAAGATCACTACCGTGCCGAGCCGTCGTGCCTTCGGGCTGGCTCCGTCCCGAGGTAGCGCCTTTCGTAGCGCGAAGATTGCCAGGATGAAAACCAACCAACAGGCCATGGTGAGTAGAAGCATTGCGATGCTGGATTGGTCTGAACGGCGCTGCAATCCCGGCACCAACCAGGACCAACGGACCAGATCAACAGTGCACCAAATCATCGCTGAAAGCAGCACGACCAAAGCTACTGAGGCCCACAGCCAGGGCTTTTTGATCGAATGCATGATTACAGCCTGCCGTATCCGGCCCGTTGAACTCTGGCTTTGCGCGGCATCGTTCGGTTTTCGTAATGACTGGACCGGGATTTCTAGCCGCACTGGTGGTCTGATGAATAGATGGACCGGATGACGCGTTTTCTCCAATCACGTATGGAGGGGGTTTCTGCGCGTCTACATTCTCCGGTGCGGTCCACCCGCTTGGTAGTAGTACTTGGACGCCTGTTAGGCCCGGCGTTCTTGATTTGCTTCGGCACCGGAATTTTTTCGCATTATTTACAAGAGCCCGGCGATGCGACATTTTTTCTGACCAGACCAGTTTGGATCTATCAACTGACCCAAGGCATCCACATAACTGTTGGTATTGCCGCGATTCCGCTGCTGTTAGCAAAACTCTGGACGGTCTACCCCGAGTTACTCAAATGGCCGCCGATTAAGAATGTTTGGCACGCACTTGAACGTGCTTCGATCGCCTTATTCGTCTCAGCTTCGCTCATCGAACTGACCATCGGGCTGATTAATACCTATAAGTGGTATCCCTGGCCTTTCCCGTTCCGGCAGACGCATTATTGGCTAGCATGGATCATCGTGGGTTCCTTGGCGCTACATATTGCGGTCAAGCTGCCGCTCATTGTGGAGCACTGGCGTAAACGTCCAGAGCACGCTGGCGCGCCACGGCCGGCGGGGCGATGGTCACGCCGAGGTTTCCTGGCCGCCGTCGGACTCGGTTCCGTAGCTTTAGTGGTGACCACGGCTGGTCAATCCTTTGCTTGGCTGGCGCCATTCAACATCTTTGCGCCTCGCAAGATGGGTACCGGTCCGCAGTCCATTCCAGTGAACAGAACCGCTTCAGAAGCCCGGGTAGAGAAGCTAGCTGCCGATCCGCTCTGGGCTTTGCATATCAATTTCCGCGATCAGCTTGCGGCGTACACGTTGGAGCAGCTTAAAGCCATGCCGCTCAGCGAGCACAACTTGCCCATAGCCTGTGTGGAAGGTTGGAGCCAGTACGCCAACTGGCGGGGCGTGCCCATCCGGAATTTGATCGCGTTGGTCGGGGCGCCCGCTGATTCGCTGCTGAAAATTACCTCACTGGAACCTGACGGCGGTTATCGGATTATGACCATGCCGGCCGCCTATACCGAGGACGAGCAAACCCTGGTCGCCCTCCAGCTCAATGGTGAAACGCTAGATATGGACCACGGTTACCCGGCTCGGATCATTGCCCCTGGCCGTCCTGGGGTTTTGCAGACTAAATGGCTCAAAAGTGTCGAGGTGCTTGGATGAAACGACTGGCAGCTAAGCGAGCAGTAGTGATTAGCCGGACGACGGCGATTCGGTTGGGCTTGGGTGGGATAGGCCTGATGGCGATTGCCGTTGGCATCCTGGGCTTGCCTACTCAGCTGGAGTTCAAACAAATCGTCGGTTTGATCAGTTGGTTTGCGGCAGCGCTGGTACTGCACGATGGTATTTTGGTTCCGCTGAGCTATCTGGTTGGCATGGGATTGCGTCGGTTTAGCTACGGCCTGCGACCGGTTTGCGCAGCGATTATTCGCGCCGCGCTACTGATCGGCGCGGTAGTGACCTTGATTTGCATCCCGTTGTTGAAAGCGCAACAGGTGGCAAGAAACGAATCGGTTCTGGTGGATGACTATGGGCTGAACCTTTTATTGTTCTGGTTGGCACTAGCGGTTGTTACTGCGGCGTCGATCTTGATTTTGGAACGACGTGCCAAAAAGGTGAAGCAATAACGCAACGCTTTTCGTTAGCGGCTCAACACGCTGATTTTGCGACCACCCTGCTCGATACATCGAACTAAGTGCCAGCCAATTTCTGCACCGAGCCGATGTAAAGCGTCGGCACCGAGCCGGGCCCAGTCGAACACTTCGCTGCTCCGCCCGGCTGAATCGATCAGCACGGCCTGGTACTGCGCCACGTTATTCATCACTGGATCGGTCTCGACAAATAGGGTTGCGCCTGGTGCCGCGACTTCAAATAGCCGTTGCAATAGGTTGGCCGGATTGCCGCCAATGCCAATGTTTCCGTCTAATAGCAGCAAGCTGTCGTAACCGCCCTCGCCCGGAACGGTAGCAAAAATGGATTGATGAAAAACCGCGGCACCACGAGATTGTGCCCGGTGGGCCGCTTGGCTGCTCGAGTCGATCCCGTAGGCACGAATCCCTTTTGTCTCGGCGGCAAAAGCATCCGGCCCGGACCGCAACCAATGTCCAAAAGCGAACCTTCAAGGCCTAAGAGCAACGATTGTTCAAAATCGTCGGCTTCCACGAGCCAATCCTGCACGCGGTAATGCACCGCTGGCACCGCGCCTTGCACGTCGAGCACACTGAGTTGGCCGTGGCCATGCCGAAGCGCCAAGGCGTAAGGTTCGCCAGAACCTTGGCCAAATTGTCGCTCGCTTGACGAACCGGATATCGGTTGTGCACTCATCGATTGACTCCTTGGCTATTGGCCATTTCAACGTTCAATGCCTCAACGTAGTTGGCAAATTCGCTACCGGGACATTGGCTCGCCACATACTGGGCGTCGTTGAAATAATCCACATCACGCAACGCCGGCAGCGTACCTACGGTTAGCCCGGCCGCTTCGAGTCGAGCGAGCTGCACCCGCCCGGTATCCGCGCTGGACATTGGTACGCCCAGGATGAGTTCCGGATCCGGAGTTGCCAGCGCTAGGGCCCAGAACCCGCCGTCATCTGCGGGGCCAAACCAAGCGTCATATTCGGCGGAATCACCGGACCAATCAGAAAGCAGCGGCTGCAACGCAGCGGCGTCGAGCTGCGGGGTGTCCATGCCCACAATCAACAGCGGGCCAGTGACCGCGGAGCAGATTGCCGCCAGGCGCGCATCTAAGCCGCCCGAACCTTGCGGGACTACGGTGAAGCCTTCTCGATCAACCGAGGTCGGGGTGCCGTCAAAAATTAATAGTCGCTGCTGAGCTGGAAGCTTTCGCACAGTTCGCAATGTTTGGCTCAGGCTACTTTGCGCTAGCGCAGCTCCTTGAGCTGGTTCAAGCGGGGGAGTTAGCCTAGTTTTGACGTTTCCCGGCAAGCATTCTTTGGCAATTACCGTGATGCTCAGCTGGTTCACTCGGCTTGGCTGGCTCATGAGTACGCTCGCAAGTGCCGTGACATGTCCCATACTGCGTTGAACGTGCCTCGTACCGTACCGGTGACCTTGGACTTGCCTTCGCGTGGTCGGTAGGGCGTGGGTTGTTCGATGATTTTCAAACCGGCTCGATGCGCAGAGAGCACCATTTCCAAAGGGTAGCCGCTACATCGGTCTTGAAGATTCAAATCGAGGAGATCTTGTCTGTTTGCCAGCCGTAGCGGGCCCATATCACTGAGCCGGTACCCGGTTTTTGATCTAATCTGTTGGGCCAAGAACTTATTGGCAAGCCGGGCATGCAAAGGCCAAGCGCCACGTTCTGGTTTGCGTGCGCCAATCACCATATCGGCAGCGCCAGATGCCAATAGCGTGCGAAAGCCGTCCAGAAGTCCTGGATCGAGTGAAGCATCTGCATCACAAAAGGCAACCAGCGGAGCCGTTGCAGCCAAAAGACCCGCATGTGCGGCACTGCCGAAGCCGCGTCGCGGTTCGTGCACCACGAGTGCGCCAGCCGCGGCAGCGATTTCAGCTGAGCCGTCAGTACTGCCGTTATCGACCACGATGGCGCGGGAATTCTTGGGCAGAGCCGCTAGCACGATGGGCAATGCTGCCGCTTCGTCCAGACAAGGAAAAACGATATCGATCTGCTTCACTCTTCGACCGTAGATTCTCAGCCACCTTGCGCGCCCCCGTAATTCATTACGGCACCAGGACAGTTACCCTACTAGGCCCTTGTTGGCCTTCCTAAAGCGGCTCAGATACCTATGCTGGAAGAGTGAATATGCCGCAGGGGCCGGCCACCCCGGAAGTGGGCAACCGAAAGATCCTTCTTGTCGAGGACGAGGAGTTGATCGCTCAAGTCGTGCGCGACTATCTTGTCAAAGCTGGTTACCAAGTTGAACTAGCTAATGATGGCTTCACTGCTTTGCACTTGGCTTCCGCATCAAACCCGGACCTCATCATCTTGGATCGGATGCTGCCGGGACTAGACGGTGCAGAGGTTTGCCGTCGGATCAGACAGACCATGAGTATGCCGATTATTCTGCTTACCGCCCTTGGCACCGAAGACGATCGTATTCTGGGCTTGGAAATGGGTGCCGATGATTACGTGACAAAGCCGGTTTCGCCGCGTGAACTGGTCTTGAGAGTCAATTCAGTGCTTCGGCGCAGTGTCAAAGAATTCACTCCGGAGCCTGTCGTCGAATTGGCCGGATTTGTGCTTAACCCGGCTTCGCGGGTAGTGAGTTTGAATGGCGTTGACCTTGCTTTGACGGCGCGCGAGTTTGATTTACTGGCGTTTTTCTTACGCCGGCCCAACCAGGTGTTTAGCCGGGAGGATCTTATCCGGGCCGTCTGGGGTTGGGACTTTGGCGATTTATCTACGGTGACCGTGCACGTACGTCGTTTGCGGGAAAAGATTGAGCAAAACCCTACGCAGCCGCTGCTTTTGCACACGGTGCGGGGTCTGGGTTACCGCTTCGATGTGCCTGGAGCGGCTTAACGGCCTGGTCGCAGTTCCTGGTAATCCTTTCCTGGGTGCTCGGTTGGGCGGTTGCGATTGGCGCGCTTACCCTGGTCGCACTCCGGTTGCTCAGACGAGCGTCAATCGTGGTGCAAATCTGCCTTGTGGTGGTTGCCACGGTGGCGGTCTTGGTAACGGGCTGAATTCGATGTTTATCTCTGCGAAAGACGTTGAGTTCCTTTGGTACATCCTTGCGGTGGCTGCTGCGGTCGCCCTAGTAGTTGCCTTGGTATTAGGACTGGGCCTTTCGCGTTACACCTCCGGGCTGACCAAAGCAGCGCACAACATTGGCTTGGGGCAAACCGTGGCACCGAAGAAACTTATGAGCTCGGAACTAGCTGGCTTAGCAACTGAACTGCAAGCCACGAGCGAAAAACTTGATGAATCACGACGTCGTGAAGCGGCCATGGAGGAGGCCAGGCGAGAGCTAGTCTCCTGGGTGTCGCATGATTTGCGAACTCCGCTAGCAAGTATGAAAGCGATGACCGAAGCGCTTGAAGACGGCGTGGTCACAGACGTCTCTGGCTACCATCGCAAGATTATTGCGCAAGCTGATCAAATGGCTGTTCTGGTCAATGACTTACTGGAGCTGTCAAAGATTCAATCGGGTTCGCTGACGTTAAATACTGGGCCAATTGACCTTTATGACCTGGTCTCTGACGCTATTGCAGATCTGGCGCCGTTGGCTGCAGCGAAAAGCATCCAGATTGACGGCAAAGCGGTAATCTCCACTGTGGTCAACGCCGATAGCGCACTCATTTGCCGAATGATCCGAAACCTTATTGTGAATGCCATTAGCTACTCGCCCGAACGGTCCGTGATCAGTCTCTCGAGCGGAATGCATGGTGATAGCGTCGAGATTGTCGTGCGCGATCAATGCGGAGGCATCGATCCTGCGGACCTAGACCGGCTGTTCGACATGGGTTGGCGTAAAAGCACCGAACGGTCTAAATCTGCCTTCAGCGGCGCTGGCGTTGGTCTCAGTACAGTCGCAGGAATTGTGGCCGCTCATCACGGCCAAGTGACCGTAGACAATACCGAAGATGGCTGCCGATTCATCGTCCGAATTCCTTATGAGGTGAAAGCATGAGGCGGCAAACTAATCGTTGGGCCTTTTTGAGCGGACTCCTGGCAGTTGGCGTAGCGGTGCTGGTTGGCGAACTCATTGCCGCCTGGCTGAGCCCGTCGATTTCTCCGGTGACCGCAGTTGGCGGTTCGGTCATCGACGCGTTGCCACCCGGGGTCAAAGATTGGGCAATTTCACTCTTTGGCACAGCAGACAAAACAGTTTTCATCTCAGTTATGGCCCTAGCGATTGGTATTTTGGCTGGTCTGGCTGGCGTCCTTGAATCGCGACGTCGATACTGGGGTGTCGTCGGTATTGCCGCGTTCGGGGTTTTGGGCGCAGTCTCTGTTTTGAGCCGCGCGCAGGGCAGCGTGGTAGCCGCGGCAGCACCAGTAGTCGTTGCGGTGCTGGGCATCATTTTATTGCGGGCTTTCATCGATCGCTTAGTTGCCTGGCAAAGCCAGCCAGAAGCCAGCAATGGTGTGCAGCGGAGAGTCTTTTTACGCACGCTCAGCTTCGGGGCTGCCGGTGCGGTCATCGCTGGTTTGGTGACCGGGGTGGTGCGCGGCTCGCTTGCGAGCTACCAAGCGGCGCGAGACAAACTGCGCCTGCCCACACCCAGCCAGGCAGCAGCACCAATTCCGGCCGGTGCGCAACTAGAGCTTGCCGGCCTTGAGCCTTTGGTGACGCCTAACGAGGGGTTTTACCGAATAGACACTGCGTTGTCAGTTCCGGTGATCAATCCGGATAACTGGCAACTTAAAGTCACCGGCATGGTTGACCGAGAAGTGACGATCAGCATGGCGGAATTACTCAGTCAGCCGATGATTGAGCAGTACGTAACTATCGCCTGCGTCTCCAACGAAGTTGGCGGAAACCTGATTGGCAACGCTCGCTGGCTGGGCTGGCCGGTACGAGAGCTGCTTGCCAAGGCAGGAGTCAAAGCAGGGGCGGATATGGTGCTTTCGCGCTCGCAGGACGGCTTTACCGCGAGTACACCCCTGGAAGCGCTCACCGACGATCGCGGTTCGATTATCGCCGTCGGTATGAACAGTGAACTATTGCCCTTGGAACATGGCTTCCCGGCACGCATGATTGTGCCAGGGCTGTACGGCTACGTCTCGGCAACCAAGTGGATCACTGAACTCAAGGTCACAACTTTTGCCGCGGACCTGGCGTATTGGTCCACTCGCGGCTGGTCTGATCATGGTCCGATCAAACAATCGTCGCGGATTGACACGCCGCGTAGCGGTGCTTCGGTGACTTCAGGGGAGCTGGCGATTGGCGGTTCAGCCTGGGCCCAGACTAAGGGAATATCTGCCGTAGAAGTCCAGGTTGACTATGGCGGCTGGCAGCGAGCCGAGCTGGCAGCGGGTATTTCGGCAGATACTTGGGTGCAATGGAAAGCTTCCGTGGCCTTGCCACCAGGCCAGCACACCGTCCAAGTTCGTTCCACCGATGCCGCTGGAAATTTGCAGAGTGCGCAAATTGCGCCGCCCGCGCCGGATGGGTCCAGCGGATATCACTCGATCCGAGTCAGCGCAAAGTAGTTAGCGCAAAGTACTTGGCATGATCAGTCGCGAAGTTCGGCTTGGGCGAATTGCTGCATACCCGCTTCGAAGTCCCACTTTTGCCGCCAACCTAGTTCAGCGCGGATTGATTCGGAGCTAGCGGTAATGTGCCGCACATCGCCTAGCCGGTAATCGCCCGCATGTTCAGGAGCTGGGCCGTCAGAAAGCTGAGCCAAAGTAGCGGCTAGTTCGCCGATCGTGTGCACCGTATCTGAACCAACGTTGTACGCCTGGAAGGCTGCGCCGGGTTGTTGAACTGCTTGGAGCGCAGCAACATTGGCGCTGGCGATATCTTCCACATGAATGAAGCTACGGCGTTGCTGACCATCTTCGAAGACTTTGGGTGCCTCACCGCACGCCAGCGCCGAACGGAAAATGCTGGCGACGCCGGCGTATGGCGTGTTGCGCGGCATTCGTGGCCCATAGACATTCTGATAGCGCAGCGCAAAAGCTCGGCCGCCGACTTCCCTGGCCCAGTTTGAGGCGAGATGTTCTTGGGCAAGCTTGGAGGTTGCGTAGACGTTTCTGGGGCCCAAAAGCGCGTTTTCAGCAACTAGTTCTGGCCGCAGTAGCTCGCCAGTTACCGGGTGCCGGGGGTCGAAGATCCCGTTGCGAAGATCTTCCACGGTTCGCGGGCCGGGGCGCACTAATTCGCCGCGCGAATCAGCGTAGGCACCCTCACCGTAAACGACCATCGAAGAGGCAAGCACCAGTGTGCGTAAGCCCCTTTTGCTCATTGCGGCGAGCAATACGGCCGTTCCGTGCACATTTGCGGCAACATAATCCGGCGCGTCCTGGAAGTTCAGTCCTAAGCCCACTTTCGCCGCTTGATGCGAAACTGCGGTGACGCCGTCGAGCGGAGTTAGCACCGCATGCGGATCGGTTACCGAACCCCGAATGAGTTCTACGCCGTCGGGCAACGAAGGCGTGCTGCGGTGAACGCTGGGGTCTAGCGAATCGAGAATGCGGACTTGCCAACCTTCGGCGAGCGCGGCGTCAATGAGGTGCGAGCCAATGAATCCGGCCCCGCCGGTTACTAGGAGCCGCATGAGGTTCCGTCGAGCACAGAAGCGTCGAGCACTGAAGCGTCGAGCACTGCGGCTACCGCCTCGGGAGCGACGCGCTGTTCGGGGGAGTAGCCTGCGCCCAGTTTGCTAAGAAGCAAGCTCAAAACACTCGAAATTCTTGGTTGCGCGGCGCGTAGCCGTTCAAAGACCAATTGCGCAGTGACGGGCTCGGAGCCATCGTGCCCAGTGTCTGCATCAGTGATGTAGCACAAGGTGGCAAAGCCCAGGTTGAGTTCGGCCGCCAAAATTGGTTCTGTATACTGCGTCATGCTGATCAGTTCACAACCGGCGCTCGCTAACCAAGCTGATTCGGCGGGACTGGAGAATCTGGGACCGTTGATCACGGCAACCACGCCGGTGCTTTGGTGCGGTTCGGCTAGCTCCCGCAGGCTGTCGACCATCAGCCCGCGCAGAGTTTGGCAATAGGCATCTGCCGCTGGGATGTGTTGCACGCCGGCCGAGGTGCTGCCGTCGTAAAAGCTATCTGCGCGCCCCCACGTCCGGTCGAAGAAATCACTCGCTACCGCAAGCTGTCCCGCGGCTGACTGGCGCTCAACGAGCCCACTGCTGCCGAGGAAATGATCGCCTTGACACCGAGCGAGGCTAGGGCCCAGATGTTGGCTCGGTAGTTGATTTGCTGCGGGGGAACTTTGTGCCCGCCGCCATGTCGAGGCAAGAACGCCACCGTCTGGCCGTCTAGCTCTGCGATCGTCACCGGGGCTGAAGTCTGTCCGAAGGGAGTGTCCAGCCGAATCGTTTGCACTGTTCTACTGCCAGGCAGTTGATACATTCCGCTGCCGCCAATGATGCCTACTACGGGCCGGGGCTGTGTTTCGTCAGAGCTAATGTCCATGCCCTCATTGTGCCAACTGTGCCAAGCTGGCATCGAATAGACCGCTTACAAATTGGTGACAACTCGCTGAACGGCCGCGGTTGAGGCACATCGGCTGACAGAATAGCCACTATGAGGACTCGCCAATGAGAAGTGTTGTGCAGCATCAAGAGGCGGTTGCAGAGCTGATGCGGCCAGTTTTTGAACGGCTTGAGTCTGAGGCGGAAGAAGTTGAGCTTGCCGATGCCCGGGGGCGAGTGTTGGCCGCAGATCTGTTCGCGACCATCGATCTACCCGCATTCGATAATTCCCAGATGGATGGCTATGCGGTTCGGTCCGCTGAGGCCGTTAACCCGTTGCCAACGGTTCAGCCCATTCCGGCTGGTAGTGCGCAGACGGTTTTAGCTACCGGCACGGCGGCGGCAATTATGACCGGTGCGATGATTCCAGCCGGCGCCGATGCCGTGGTTCCGATTGAAGCGTGCTTGCCGGATCATTTCGTAGCGGCAGGGGAGCAAGTTAGCTTCGCGGCTGTTCCTCTGGGCCAATTCATCCGCAAAGCTGGCAGCGATATTGCCGCCGGGACCGTTGCTTTGTCTGCCGGAACCAGGTTGAACCCCGCTCAACTGGCGCTGGCTGCGGCGCTCGGTACCGCTTCGGTACGCGTCCGACGTCGGCTAAAAGTCGCCATACTGAGCACCGGTGACGAGCTCATAGCGCCGGGCGAAGCGTTGCGCCCAGGTGCAATTTATGAGGCAAATAGTACTTTGCTGGCAGCCGCGCTCCGCGAGACGGGCGCAATGGCGGTGATTTTGCCGACGGCCTCCGACGACCCGGCTGTTTTGGCACGGACGTTGGCCTCAGTCCAGGACGTGGATCTTTTGATCAGCACCGGCGGAGTGAGTGAGGGCGCGTATGAGGTGGTCAAGCAGACCTTGGCTTCGTCGGCTCAATTCGAGGTGATCGCGATGCAGCCGGGCGGGCCACAGGCAACCGGCATGATTGAGCTGGCCTCCAGCGGCAAGCTGGCTTTTCTGGGGTTCCCTGGAAATCCAGTGTCCACCTTGATTTCTTTTGAAATGTTTTTACGGCCGTTGCTCATGGGTGCGCGTTTGAAAGTCAGTGCGGCGCTGAGCTCAGCTGCTTCGAGCCCGGCGGCGAAGCATCAGATTAGGCGAGCACTCTTTAGCCAGGGAACGGGACTCAACGTTGGCTCTGTGCAGCTTCTAGGCGGTCCAGGTTCACATTTGCTGCACGCAATGGCGCAGGCAAATGCCTTAGTGCACTTCCCGGTAGGGGTAGCCGATGTGTCGGCGGGCGAAGAAGTGGAAGTATGGCTGCTATGACAGAGGACGCAAATTTGGACCCGCTTGCGCAGAATTCCAGACTGACTCATCTCAACGCAGCCGGTGAGGCGCAAATGGTTGATGTCACGGACAAGGCGGAAACACATCGCGAAGCCACCGCACAAGCTGTTTTGAGCACCTCGACCGAGGTGCTCACCTTGATCAGTTCAGGTGGTCTACCCAAGGGCGATGCGCTTGCCGTAGCCCGGTTTGCTGGCATTATGGCAGCCAAGAAGACGCCGGAGCTGATTCCGCTATGCCATCCGTTGCCGTTGACCAAAGCTTTAGTTGACTTTGAACTGCAGCAAAGCCAAGTCCGGATCTTAGCTACCGTGCGCACCAAGGGCGTGACCGGCGTCGAAATGGAAGCCTTAAGTGCGGCAACTATTGCCGCTCTGACGCTGTACGACATGATTAAAGCGGTGGACAAGTCAGCTGAGATCGGCGAAATCAAACTGCTCGCAAAATCTGGTGGCAAAAGCGGCGATTATCGCAACGCAGACTATCAGGTGGGTAGCTCGTGAGCGCGGTTGGCACTGGGCAGAACCTTGCCGGAATTGTGGTTGCTTCGACTCGTGCAGCGAACGGGGTGCGCGCAGATTTGAGTGCGGCAGGAATCACACAGTGGCTTGAAGAGCAGCAGTACGACGTGCTAGAACCGCTGATTGTCGCCGATGGTGAACCGGTACGGGAAGCCATCTTGCAGCTGGTGGGAGCCGGTGCGAAGTTGGTACTCACCACGGGCGGCACCGGGCTGACGCCGGACGATCTCACGCCCGAGATGACGCTGCCGTTACTGGATCGGGAAATCCCCGGAATTATGGAAGCAATCCGTGCTCTGGGGCGGCAAAATACGCCGATGGCGGCGCTCAGCCGCGGTCATGCTGGCGTGATTGACGGAACGTTAGTGGTCAACCTGCCCGGGTCTTCGGGCGGAATCAACGATGGACTGACAGTTTTGCAACCGATCTTGGCGCACGCTGTTGACGAGATTGACGGCAGGAAGGTTGGCCGAGTTCATGGAGACTGAACAGATTGTGTTCGCTGGCTTGGCCGCCGAGCCCATAGCGTTAGCGACTGCGCTCGCCGCGGTGGACGCGCCGGATTGCGGCGCCGTTGTGGGATTTTCTGGCGTGGTACGCGATCACGACGGCGGCAAATCGGTTACCGCGCTGAGCTATTCATCCCATCCTTCAGCAGCACAGGTTTTCGCCGAAGTTGTGCAGCAAATCGCCACGGAATTCCCGGGCACCAGGCTGTGGGCGCAACATCGAACCGGGTCCCTGCAGATTGGTGATCCAGCGCTAGTTTGCGCAGTCGCAGCTGCGCACCGCGGTCAAGCTTTCGCCGCCTGCAGCGCTCTGGTGGACAGGGTAAAAGCCCAGGTGCCGATCTGGAAAGAACAATTTTTCCGCGACGGCAGTGTTAAATGGGTCGGTGCTCAGGAATCGGCCGATTCTGCCGGGACGGCTCCTCGCCAGTAGTCTGGAGAGGTTCAAGGTAGCGGCTATTGAGGATAGAGACTGATCATGACGGATAAGCTGCGCGTCGCAGTCATTGGCGCGAATGGTCGGATGGGTAAAGCCGCAACGGCTGCCATCAATGCTGCGACAGACCTTGAGCTAGTAGCCACGCTGGGCCGCAGCGATTCCTTGGAATCTCTGTTGGCCGCCGGAACTCAAATCGTGGTGGAACTAACCGTTCCGGATTCATCCGAAGCGAACGTACGGTTCGCCGTCGAGCATGGTTTGCATGCCATTGTGGGCACCACTGGTTGGGATGCGGCCCGGCAAGCTGCGCTGCGCGACCTGCTGAACTTACACCAGGACGTTGGCATCTTGATTGCGCCTAACTTTGCTTTGGGCTCGGTATTAGCCAGTCGCTTTGCCGCCCAAGCCGCTAAGTACTTTGATTCAGTGGAAATCATCGAGCTGCATCACCCGCACAAAGTGGATGCACCATCCGGCACCGCAATTCGCACCGCGCAATTGATTGCGGAGGCCCGATCTGGCTTGCCAGCTGCACCGGACGCAACTGAGACGGCGCTCGACGGCGCACGCGGTGCCGTAGTGCAGGGTGTGCCCGTGCACTCGGTCCGGTTGGCCGGCCTGACAGCGCATCAGGAAGTATTGCTTGGCTCTGCCGGGGAACAGCTGACTTTCCGGCACGACTCTTTTGGCAAAGACTCCTTTATGCCCGGAATTCTGTTGGGAATTCGACAGGTAGCTCAGCACCCTGGGCTGAGCTACGGCTTGGATAGCTATTTGGAGCTGGGCTGATGCGTACCAAGATTTGGGTGGCGGCCATCTGCCTGCTGCTTGTTTTTTATTTAGTGGTGCTGGTCCAGCGTTCAATTTTGCTCATTGGCGATTCAAACTGGATAGCAAAGACACTCGGGTTCGCCTTGATTCTGTTGCCGCCGGTTGGTGCCTGGGCGATGGTGCGCGAATTGCTGTTTGGCAGCAGGATGGAAAAGCTCGCTGGGATCTTGGCAGCTGAAGGGGGCTTACCGGTTGACGATCTGCCGCGCACCCCTGGCGGTCGAAGAGTTCGAGAAGTCGCCGACGCCGAGTTCGTCAAGTATCAGCAGGAAGCTGAACGTTCGCCCGATGATTGGCGCTCCTGGTTCCGGTTGTCATGTGCTTATGACGCTGCCGGCGACCGAAAACGGGCTCGCTCCTCAATGCGGGACGCTATCGCAATGTTCCGGAGCCATGCGGGCTGAATTATTGAATCCGGTTGATGGTGTGCCAATCGCCTGGGAATCGGTAGGGGACGAGCACGCTGAAGCGGTGCTGTTTGTACACGGCAGCGCGCTATCGAAGGCAATTTGGCGGGGCATGGGTTATGTCAAAGCGCTCGCGCCAAAGTATCGGGTCATCACGATGGACATGCGCGGTCATGGTCGCAGTGGTAAACCGCATGATCCGCGATCGTATCGGATGGACACAGTTGTCAGCGACGTTCTAGCAGTGTTGGATGCCGCCCAAATCGCCCAGACCCATTACGTGGGCTATTCATTTGGTGCCCGGGCTGGCTTCGCCTTGGGCGTCACCGCGCCGGAGCGAATGAGTTCTTTTGTCTCCTTGGCAGGCAGCTTTCGGATCAGCGAGGGATCCATCGCTCAACTATTTTTTGCTGACTATGACCGAGCACTTGCCAGCGGGGGTATGGACGCCTTTATCGCGGGTTGGGAAGCCCAGATTGGGCACCGGGTCGACCCGGTGACTCGGTTGGCGTTCCGGCAAAATGATCCACTCGCGCTTCGAGCATATTTTGCTCAAACCGAAGCTGGCGAGGCGGTCTCCGAAGCGCAGTTGCACGCCTTCAAAGCGCCAACCTTGCTGATGGCCGGTTCGCTGGACAGCAGCAGGTTAGTCGATTCACGGCTCGCCGCTCAGCTTATGCCGCAGGCTTCATTAGTAGAATTGCCTGGCCGAGACCACTGCGATACTTTAGTACCAGCTGCCGACGTGCTTGCCGCCGTCGTACCCTTTATTGACTCGCATTCGCTCACTCAATTGGCGCAATCCCCAACTCTTTGAGCAAAACAGGCACGAGGAATTTCGCGGTTCGGCGATAGCCGGTGCCAGAAGGGTGGAATCGATCGACGGCGAACATTTCTTCCGGATGATCGCGGAACAGTGGGCCCACGAGTCTGCCCAGCATGACGTACTTGACGCCAGCACGCCGCGCCACTTGAGCTTGAGCGGCAGCCATCCGTTTGGACGCGACCTGCACCACTGACCGTAGCGGCTGGGGCGCCGGTCGCAAGGTGCCAAGGTCTGGGCAAGTTCCCACGACGACTTTTGCGCCAAGTGCCTGCAACTTGGCAATAGTCTCGCTCAAATGCGGGGTAGCTTGCGCGGGGCTGATCATATGCGTCACATCATTGCCGCCCACCACCGCGACGGCTAAGTCTGGCCGGTAAGTTTTCGGTAGTGACGTCAGCTGGTCGTGCAGAGCGCTGGACTCGCTGCCGACCACCGCGGCGGTGCGTAGACTTACCGCCCGGCCAGACTGCTTTGCCAGACCCCGCGCAATTCGGGCACCCAAAGTGTCTTTAGACCGTTCAGCTCCCAGCCCGGCGGCGATTGAATCACCCAGCACCAGCAATTTCACCGGATTGCAAAGTTTCTTTTTATAGGTTTTGTCCGCATCGAGCGCGATCTCGCCAAGCGGTTTGCCAATCCTGCGTCTGGCAAGGCGGCCCTGAGCTTTGAAGAGGTAGGCGGCTGCTGCCGCGGTGACGGTTGCTGAGCCAGCGACGACCACAATTCCGATCCTCAAGGTACGGCCCACCTGAGGCTGTCCGATGGACGCCCCCGGCGGTACTTGTGGTTTGGTGGAGCTCACGGTGTCAGTGTAGCGGGCTTTCATTTGTCTCTGTTGTGGTTTCTGGATAGCAGCTGCTAATTCCGCGCTAGCTATTGCCTAGTGGCCCGCAAAGGGCGTAGAAGTTGAGTCGGTTGAATCTGTGAAGCATCCGCAAGGAGAAACGCCAGTGCCGAAACGAATCTCGACGGGCTACGCGTCCGCCGCAGGTGCTCTACTTTGAGTGGTAGCCGCGGGGCTATCGCTTACCGCGCTCGCGCAGCCGGCGGCAGCGCAGAGCGAAAGTAACTCGAGCAATCCGGCGAGTGAGTCCGGTAACACATCTGCCGTAGATCCGCTGAGCGATATCCAGAGCTGGCGGCACGATAAGCAGGCCGCCGCTGCTTTGCAAGCCATCGCTTCAGATTCGAAATTGCCTTTGACTGCCGGTTCTATGGTCTCGGTGAGTAGCCAACGAATCACCGTTGTAGACAGCGAATGGTTGACGACGACGGCTAAGCAAACAGGAATTCCCGAACGGGCCTTGCAGGCCTATCAAGGTGCTGCTTTATCGATTAGCCGCAGTAATCCAGGATGTCAGATCACCTGGGTCACGTTGGCTGGCGTAGGCAGCGTCGAATCCAACCACGGGCGGCACTGTGGGTCAGAGATTGGACCGGACGGAAATACTACCGTGCCGATTTTGGGACCGGTGCTTGATGGGCATGGCTTTGCGGGCATTCGCGATACCGATGCCGGCATGTTTGATGGTGACAAGCAGTGGGACCGAGCGGTTGGCCCGATGCAATTCATCCCGTCAACATGGGCTCGTTGGGGTACCGACGCGGATGGCGACGGCAAAGCGAATCCTTCCAATATTGACGATGCTGCGATGAGTGCGGGTCGTTATTTTTGCGCAAGTGGCGGTTCGCTGGCCAGCTCCGAGGGCTGGTTACAAGCGATACTGTCCTACAACCACTCAATCGATTACACGCGAAGCATGCGTAGTGCTGCGGACGGTTATGCAACCGCCGCTGGCGTGGCGACCGTGCCGGTTGAGTCGCCGCTCAGTGATCAGGACAAGAAGGACGGCGGCCGGGATGAGGGCAACAAGGACCCGGCCAAGCCCGTTGATCCAGCGCCAGCGCCTTCTTCACCGCCAACAACGCCGACGCCGGCTGAGCCTCCCGTTACGCCGCCGGTGACTCCACCGACTACGCCGCCGAGCTCTCCACCGACTACGCCGCCGAGCTCTCCACCGACCACTACACCAACTCCACCGAGAGAGCCGCCCGCTACGCCGCACACGTCATCTTCGTCGCCAACCGCGCCTTCTGCTGATCCATCAGGAGCTGCAAACCCGGCTGACCCAGCTAACAAAAACTCGACGGCTAACAACGGCGGACTATTAGGCCTACTCGGACTGTAGCAAGTTGACAATAGCGCCCAGAGTTTGGATCCATTGAGCGATTCCTGCTCCGAGCGGGTAACGTTTTACCTATGGCAGATCAGTCTCACAGTTACCCGTTCGGCACGCTTCTCACCGCGATGGTGACTCCGTTCACCGAGGACGGTCAAGTAGATCTGGACGAAGCCGCCAAGCTGGCGGTCAAACTGGTGGACGATGGTTGCGATGGCTTGGTAGTCACCGGCACTACCGGAGAGACGTCCACGCTGACTGACGAAGAAAACCTGGCGATGTTCAAGGCTGTCAAAGATGCTGTGGGCGGCCGCGCGGCAATCTTAGCGGGCACTGGCACCAATGACACCGCGCACTCCATTGCGCTGTCGCGGAAAGCTCAAGCGACCGGCGTCGACGGCTTGTTGATCGTCACCCCTTATTACAACAAGCCCAGCCAAGCCGGCGTGCAGGCCCACTTTGAGGCGATTGCGAACGCCACCGAGTTACCGATTATGGTTTATGACATTCCGGGACGCACCGGAATTCCAATTAACACCGAGACCATCATTCGGTTAGCAGACCATCCCCGGATTATTGCGCTCAAAGACGCCAAGGCAGATTTTGCTGCGGTAACCAGAGTGCTTGCGAACACGGACTTGGACGTATATTCGGGCGATGACGGCCTGACCCTTCCTTGGATGTCCGCGGGTGCTGTTGGTTGGGTTAGCGTGAGCGCACATGTTGCCACGCGACAATTCCGAACCTTAGTTGATGCTGCGTTGGCTGGCGATTTTACGACCGCACGCGAAGCTCACTTTGAGTTAGATCCATTGATCCGAGCCGTGATGACGCATATTCAAGGCGCCGTAGCGGCAAAACAGATTTTAAAGTGGCAGGGAGTCCTGCCCAACTCAGTGGTGAGATTACCGCTGGTGGAACCGAGCGAGGCTGAACTCGCTCCTATTATGGCCGACCTGCAAGAAGTTGGGTTCGAGCTAGGAATGGAATTTACCGTATGACCCAAGTTGCCCAACCAGGACTGCGAACTCCGCCCACCCTCAAAGAAGGAACCTTGCGGATTGTTCCGCTGGGTGGGTTGGGTGAGATCGGCCGGAATATGGCTGTTTTCGAAATTGACGGCAAGCTGCTCATTGTCGACTGTGGGGTGCTGTTCCCGGAAGAGACGCAGCCCGGCGTCGATCTGATTTTGCCTGATTTCTCTTATATTGAGGACCGACTGGACGACGTCGTCGCGGTGGTCTTGACGCATGGTCACGAAGACCACATTGGTGCGGTGCCGTATTTGCTTCGGCTGCGCAGTGATATCCCACTGATCGGCTCGCAGCTCACTTTGGCGCTGATCGAAGCAAAGCTTCAAGAGCACCGAATCAAGCCTTACACCATGGCGGTGACCGAAGGGCAAGTCGAAAAATTCGGCCCCTTCGAATGCGAATTTGTTGCCGTCAACCACTCCATCCCGGATGCCTTGGCGGTATTCATTCGAACTGCTGGCGGTAACGTTCTGCACACCGGTGACTTCAAGATGGACCAGTTGCCGCTGGATGGCAGAATCACAGATTTGCGCGCCTTCGCCCGCCTGGGTGAAGAAGGCGTGGATTTGTTCATGGCGGATTCGACCAACGCTGACGTACCGGGCTTCACCACGGCTGAGCGTGAAATCGGCCCAGTGCTGGATACCTTGTTTGGCCAGGCCGAGAAACGAATTATTGTCGCGTCATTCTCCTCGCATGTGCACCGAGTGCAGCAAGTGCTCAACGCTGCGGCATTACACGGTCGCAAAGTGGCTTTTGTTGGCCGATCGATGGTCCGGAACATGGGTATCGCTTCTCAACTGGGCTACCTTGACGTGCCAGAGAACATCCTGGTCGATATGAAAAACATCGAGAATCTGCCCGATTCGAAGATTGTGCTGATGAGCACCGGCTCCCAAGGCGAGCCGATGGCCGCGCTTTCGCGGATGGCCAATGGCGATCACCGCATTCAAGTTGGTCAGGGCGATACCGTGATTTTGGCCTCTTCGCTGATTCCGGGCAATGAAAACGCGGTTTTCCGGGTGATCAATGGCTTGCTCAAGCTTGGCGCTGACGTCATTCACAAGGGCAGCGCGAAAGTGCACGTCTCTGGGCATGCCGCGGCAGGGGAGTTGCTGTACTGCTACAACATCATCAAACCCCGTAACGCGATGCCCGTGCACGGCGAGACCCGGCATTTGATCGCTAACGGCAAGATCGCGCAGTCCGCTGGTGTGCCTGCCGAGAATGTGCTGCTGACCGACGGCGGCACGGTTGTCGATTTGAAGAATCACGTGGCGCGGATCGTTGGTCAAGTGGAGTGCGGATTCGTCTACGTTGACGGTTCTAGCGTGGGTGAGGTGACCGAGACCGATTTGAAGGATCGCCGAATCCTAGGTGACGAAGGCTTCATTTCCATTGTCACCGTGGTGAATCGCACCACCGGGAAGATTGTCTCTGGCCCGGAAATTCATGCCCGCGGTGTGGCGGAAGAAGACTCAGTGTTTGATGAGATTATTCCGAAAATCAACGCAGCGTTGGAGGAAGCCGTAATGGCGTCCAAGGATCACACCGCTTACCAACTACAGCAAGTAGTCCGGCACGTGGTGGGTACCTGGGTCAACCGAAAGCTCCGCCGTCGGCCAATGATCATTCCGGTGGTGTTGGAGGCGTAGTTCTCTGGGCCAAGCTGCATCTAGTAAGGGACGCCGACCAAATGGTGGGCGTCCCTTTTCTATCTCCGTGTTTTCTACTCAGGCGGCTGGGACGCGATCTAGTTCCGCGACGGAGGGTTTTCGGAGCAGTCGATAGTGCCGCGAGAATGGAACAAATCTCCAGGCCTGGTTGATTTCCTTCCCGCCAGTCACTGCGGTGCGGAAGGTGACCTGAAAACCCCAATATTCACCGAAAAAGGGATGAACTGGGGTGGGGCGCTGAAGCTCACGTTGGGCGGAGGAACGAGAGCCTGGCATGACGCAGAGCGGGCGGTCTACATTCGACGGCTGGACGAAGCGCTCAAATTTATCGTCGTCCCAGGTCAATATTGGAGCGCAAGGAAAACCGGTCTTGTATTTTTTTTGACAGCGGTGAAATTGTGATGGCTAACGGGATCATATTTTGTTCTTGATACCCATGTTCCAGTGCTAGCTCGGCGATTCTGCCGGAACCGGCAAATGGCTCCCACTAGGGTGCAGTTTCTGCGGGTTTGGGAGTCTTACATTCGCACAAATCGCGCCCAAGTGAGCTGGAGGACGTTGGTCAGGCACATACCGGAATGATTCCGGACCATAGCTGTCCGGAATCAACCACATCGAACATCCATCGGCGCGTAACGTCGAGCTATGGAAACCTTCACGCTGCGCGTCCCGCAAGCCGAACTTGATGATTTGCAGCTACGCCTCAACCGGACCCGAATTCCAAAGGTCACTGAGGCTTCAGGGTGGCCGGCCGGCGTCGACCTTAACGAGCTTCGGCAACTTATTGATTATTGGCAAGCGGACTACGATTGGCGTGCGATTGAAAGGCGAGTGAACTCCTTGCCGCAATTCACCGCGGACATTCAAGGCAGCACGATTCACTTCGTCCACCTGCGGTCGCGGAATCCGCAAGCTAAGACCTTGATTCTCTTACACGGCTGGCCGTATTCTTTTCTCGAGATGCTTCCGATGGCTGAACAACTCAACGACTTCAACGTGGTGGTGCCCTCGCTGCCAGGTTATGGCTTTTCCGAAGCGCCCAAGGGCCAGAGCTGGGTTGCCTCGGTTATCGGCTCGATGATGCTGGAGCTCATGACGCAGGTTCTTGGCTACGCAGAATTTTTCAGCTATGGCGAGGACGTCGGCGCAGGGGCAAGTAAGTGGATGGCGGCTACGCATCCGGAAGCCGTCCTTGGCCTATTCGCTACGCACGCTCCGCTTCCGAGCAAAGAGAGGCAAGTGGACCTGTCAGCAGAGGAACTGCGCTTTCAGGCTGATCTGGATGCGCGTTGGCACCGTGAAGAGGGATATTCTGCCGAACAAACCACCAAGCCGAACACCCTGGCCGTTGGGCTCAACGATTCGCCTGCCGGACTGCTGTCCTGGATCTTAGAGAAACTTCACGCTTGGCGCGGATCGGCTGCAGACTTTCGCGAAGATTGGACTAACCAGCAGATCATCGACACCGTCAGTCTCTATTGGTTCAGCCAAAGCATTGGCACCTCGTTCCGACCGTACTTCGAGTATTCGGGCGCCGCAGGGCTTGGCATGATCAATGTTCCGGTCGGTGCGCTGGTTCAATATGGCGAGCGTGGATTCCCACGCAGTTATCTTGCGCGTAGTTGTACGGATATTCGAATGTTCGAAACCATGGCCGACGGCGGTCATTTCACCGCCAAGGCGAGTCCCGAACAAGTAGCTGATGGATTCCGGAAGTTTGTTGCGCTTGCCCTGACGAAGTAGTGCCTTGATCCACTAAGGCATCCCGCAGAGCCGCAGCAACGCCGTCGTGATTGCCGCCAGCAATACCGATAGTGCCAACGGCACTTTGAACCAGCTGGACACACCACCGGCCAGGAAGCCAAGTGGCAAGGCGAAGCCCGCAAAATGCTGACCAGAGAACAGTGCGCTGCTGATCGCGACGGCGGCGAGCAAGGTGATGGTGCCACGCTCCAAAAGGGCCTCGGCTTCAGGGGAGAAGCTCATGGTGGAACGGAGCAGCACACCGCCGCTTCGTAACAAATATCCTCCGACGCCAAAGGCCGCAATGGCGATGAATACGGCTGTGCTGTTCATGCTTTCTTTCGTTTCGGTAAGACCAGTACGACGGCGAGTAGCGCCAGGAGCGGGGCCACGCCTTCGGGGACAAAAGGGATCGCGGCGAGCGCGACGGCGGTGCCCGCGGCGGCGGTCAGCAGCGTCTTCCCATCGCGCAGGCTGGGCGCGATCAAGGCGAGCAGTGCGGCCGGAAAAATGGCGTCTAGGCCAATAACTTCGGGTCGTTGCACAACCTGGCCAAGGAGGGCCCCGGTGAGGGCGCCCAGCGGCCAGCACAGCATGATACCCACTCCACAAAGCCAGAATGCGGCTCGTTTTTGTTGCAGTCCGGCGTGTGCTTTGGTAACAGCTACCGATTCATCGTTAACCAGATGTGCGCCGAGAATTTTTTGCCAACCGGGTCGCAAAAACTCTCCGGCAGTGATGCCGTAGGCAAAGTTCCGAATATTGACCAGCAGGCCAGCAACGACAGCTGCTACCAAGTTCCCTCTTGCGGCCGCGATACCGACGAACAGGAACTCTGAGGATGCAGCTAAAACTAGGATTGCGAGCGCCAGGATTTGCCACAGCGGGAATCCAGCCGCCTTGGCGGTCACACCATAAGAAATCCCGACGACCCCTACAGACAAACAAATAAGCAGAATTGACCGTATTGTTGGACGATCAAGTGTTCTCCATATCGAACGAATGTGGTCTACTCTGAAGTATGCAAGAGTGTTCGTCAAGGCGAACGAACGTCCGAAAGGAGAAGCGATTGTCGCTTAATGCGCCCCGCGAGCTCGTGGCCGCAGGACTGATTCGGGAGCGGGCCAGAGCTGGCTTGAGCCTTTCCGAAACTGCACGTCGAGCTGGAATTGCAAAGTCCACCTTGTCTCAACTCGAGTCTGGTGTGGGTAACCCGAGCGTCGAAACTTTGTGGGCAATTTGTACAGCCCTAGAAATCTCCTTTTCCCGTCTTGTCGATCCTCCGCAAGTGCGCAGTCAAGTTATTCGTGCCGGGCAGGGATCAAGATTTTCCGCTGATGGCGCAGACTATGTGGCGACGCTATTGGCGGTTTGTCCGCCCCGCGCTCGTCGAGACATCTTTCTCATTGCAGCTGAACCAGGGAGCGCTAAGGCTTCTGACCTTCACCCCTCCGGCACCATTGAACATGTGGTGATCAGCTCCGGTTCTGCCCTGGTCGGGCCGGCTGCCGCGCCAGTGAAATTGCAACCAGGCGACTACATCTCCTACGCGGGGGATGAGCTGCACGTATTTGAGGCGCTTGAGCCAGGCACCTCCGCCGTCTTGATTTCGGAGTCTGTGTAGGGCTGCTACCTAGTGCGCAATTTCACCGGACCGATTCGCAATCTGCCAAGGAACTAAAGAGCTGAGTTGGTTCGAAAGCATTGCATTCTGAGGCAGTGAGGCGAGCGTAGTTAGGTCAAGCAGCTAAGCCGCGAAACTCTTAATGTGCGCAATCATCGTGTCCAATGCAGCTTCAAGCGGCGCGGTATCCCGGCGCACCTGACTCAACAGAAGCCCGCCTTGTATTGCGGCCAGCAGTGCGGTGGCGAGCTGGTCGACTTCGGCCGCGTCCGAAAGCTTTCCCTGAGCCTTCATGGCGCTAAGGCCTGCCTTGATCGCCTCATCCCAGCGCGTGTATCCGATGGCCAAATCAGCGCGCGCTGCCGGGTCTGATTCAGAGAGTTCGCTCGCCAGCGAGCCGATGGGACAGCCGCCAACGCAGTGCCTCGCGCGCTGGTAGTCAACCATGCCATCGCGCCATTCTTGCATTGCTTCGAAGCTGTCTAGACCGTCTAGAAAGCTGTGTTGGATTCCCAGTACAACTTCGCTCTGATGTTCGACGACGGCCAGGACCAATCCATGCTTGTCGCCGAAATAGTGGTAAAGCTGCGAGGTGCTGACTCGTGCGGCCTTTTGCACATCCTCCATGCTGGTGCCGCCGACGCCATTGATCAGCATCAGCTCGGCAGCGACCGAGGCAATTCTGGCGCGAGTGGCTTGACCCTTGACTGTGAGCGTTTTCATAACGTCATACTACCAATTTTGGAGTTGACACTACAAAAAATACTCAACAGAATTGGATTAATTACTCAAAAACGGGGTATCTGAGCACCGAGGATGATCATGAGCAACGAACTCTCTGGAAAAACAGCTCTCGTTACCGGAAGTACGAGCGGCATTGGTAAAGCAGCTGCGGTCAAACTTGCCGCACTGGGGGCCCACGTGGTGTTGACCTGACGCGATCAAGAACGCGGTCAGCGTGCGGTCAAGGAAATTATCGAAAGCGGCGGTCAGGCGGACTTCATCGCCCTTACTCTCGAGGATGCCAGCTCAGCAAAAGAGCTTGCGCGCCAAGCCTTAGCTGTCGGCGGAGGGCGGGTAGATATTTTGGTCAACAATGCGGGAATCTTTCCGGCAGGACCAACAGCTGACACCTTAGAGAGTGACTTTGATGCCACCTTCAACACCAATGTGAAGGTGCCCTATTTCTTAGTTGCTGAACTGGCGCCGTTGATGGTTGCCCATGGCGGCGGATCGATCATCAATGTGACCACGATGGTTGCTGAATTTTGTATGGCCGGAATGGCCCTTTATGGCGCGAGTAAAGCCGCGTTGGTCTTGTTGACCAAATCGTGGGCGGCAGAATTTGGCGCGCAGGGTGTGCGGGTCAATGCGGTCAGCCCCGGCCCAACTCAGACCGAAGGAACGGCTGTATTCGGCGACGAAGCGATCGCCCAGCTGGTGTCGACGGTCCCGGCAGGGCGTTCGGCGCAGCCTGAAGAAATCGCCGACGCGATCGTTTACCTGGCAACGGAGCGTTCCAGCTTTGTGCAGGGAGCAATCTTGCCGGTAGACGGCGGCCGGATCGCAGTTTAGCCCGGCCGGCCACTTGTGCGCAGTTGAGCCGGGTTGCGGAGCGGCACACCCTGCTCAACTGCGCACAGGTGAGGTGAGAGCCGGTAGTCCAAGAGAGTATTCACGCCGAAATCCCCGAAATTGTGGGTACACACAGGTAGCGTGGAGATATGGCGACTCGAACTTCTCCCGTGCGCCCGTCAACTGGTCGTGCCCCAAGCAAGGCGAAAACACCGGCTGGCGGCTCTCGCACGCGGTCCCAAGCACCCGAACCCGAGATCAAACCTGTCTGGCCCGTGCGCGCAGTCGTCGGGCTTTGGCAAGGTTTGGGTCATCTGATCGGCGGCGGCATCCGCCGGATCGGTCACGATGTATCTGTCCTTGACCACGCGGTACGGCGAGACGGCAGCGCGCTCTTTTTGCTGGTCCTCGCGGTAGGAATTGCCACCTTTGAGTGGTGGGGTCTGACTGGTTGGTTTGCCGACGGAGTCCATGAGGTGGTTGAAGGCACTGTCGGCTGGATGGGCATGATTGTGCCCCTGATGCTGTTCATCGGCGCGGTCCGCCAGTTCCGTTACCCAGAGAACGTTCGTGCGAATAACCGAATCGCTATCGGATTCGTGGTGATGACAGTTGCTGGATCAGCAATTGCGCACCTAGCTGGCGGGCAACCAGGGTTAGCCAGTGGATTCGACGGCGTGCGCAAAGCGGGTGGAACGATTGGCTTCCTCGCCGCCTCGCCGCTGTCTGCGCTCAACATCTGGTTAGCGGTGCTGATTTACACAGTTTTGGCTTTTGTTAGCGTACTGATTGTGACGGCGACGCCGTTTCGGGCTATTCCGACGCGGTTGCGTGGCCTGTACGAGCACCTGATGGGCCAGGATCCGCATGCGGAACCGACCGGCGACGAGCACGACCAAAGCTATCTTTATGATCGCGATTTGGCCGAAGAAAAGACCAAGAAGCGGGATAAGAAGTCCTTGTTCGGCCGGAAAAAACACGACGACGCCGAGACCTCAGTGCTCGACGGTTTTGACGGCGATGAGGCTTTTGAACACGCGATAGTTGACCCGGTAGATACCGCACCGACTGAGCCGGTGGTGCCGCCCGGCGTCCGACGGCCAACTAAGTCCGAGATCGCAGCGGAGAAACTCAAAGCCTCGCAGGGGATTGGTTCTGCTGAGCCTGTTACTGAGGCAATATCGTTGGCCGCAACTATGCCGCCAAAACCTTCGATCAACCCGACCGTCGCAGTCAATGCTTTGGTGCCACAGCCGCCGGGTACGCCGATTCCGCAACGGACCGAGCAACTCAGCTTGGCTGGGGACGTCACTTATACCTTGCCGGATTCTGAGATTTTGACCCCCGGCACGATGCCTAAGGAACGCACGGAAGCGAATGACGCGGTAGTAGCTGCACTGACTAACGTGCTGACCCAATTCGGTGTAGACGCCAAGGTCACTGGATTCTCCCGTGGACCGACGGTCACTCGTTACGAGATTGAGCTGGGCGCCGGCACCAAGGTCGAACGCGTTACTGCGTTGTCAAAGAATATTTCCTACGCGGTAGCCAGCGCGGATGTTCGTATCCTGTCGCCAATACCGGGTAAGTCTGCCATTGGCATCGAAATCCCGAATACCGACCGCGAGACCGTTTCACTCGGTGATGTGCTGCGCAGTCAGAATGCTCGGCGCACTGACCACCCGATGCTTATGGGCGTCGGTAAAGACGTTGAGGGTGGTTTCGTCGTCGCGAATTTGGCGAAGATGCCACACCTTTTGGTTGCTGGTGCGACCGGTGCGGGTAAGTCGTCGTTTGTGAACTCAATGATCACCTCGATTTTGATGCGTTCGACGCCGGATGAGGTCCGGATGGTCATGGTGGACCCGAAGCGGGTTGAACTGACCGCTTACGAAGGTGTACCGCACTTGATCACGCCGATCATCACGAATCCGAAGAAGGCTGCAGAAGCGTTGCAATGGGTGGTCCGCGAAATGGATACCCGTTATGACGATCTATCTAACTTCGGTTTCAAGCACATTGATGATTTCAATAAGGCGGTCAGAGCAGGCAAAGTGAAATTGCCGCCGGATTCAAAACGGATTCTCAAGCCATACCCGTACCTGTTGGTGATCGTCGACGAGCTTGCGGACCTCATGATGGTTGCCCCGCGTGATGTGGAAGATTCCATCGTGCGAATCACTCAGCTTGCTCGCGCCGCCGGTATCCACCTGGTACTGGCTACTCAGCGGCCTTCGGTCGACGTTGTGACAGGTTTGATCAAAGCCAATGTGTCGTCGCGTATGGCTTTTGCAACCTCATCCGTGACCGACTCAAGAGTTGTTTTGGATCAGCCTGGCGCTGAGAAGCTTATTGGCCAAGGTGACGCGCTGTTCCTGCCCATGGGTGCGTCCAAGGCGATCCGAGTCCAAGGAGCGTGGGTGACCGAATCTGAAATTCACCAGGTCGTGGAGCACGTCAAGGGTCAGCTTCAGGCGGTCTACCGTGACGATGTTGCGGTCGAAGCTCCGAAGAAGCAGATCGACGAAGAGATCGGCGACGATCTTGACGTGCTGTTGCAAGCAACCGAATTGGTCATTACGACTCAATTTGGCTCGACGTCGATGTTGCAGCGCAAGCTTCGCGTCGGCTTTGCAAAAGCTGGGCGATTGATGGATCTGCTTGAGTCTCGGGGGATCGTTGGCCCTTCGGAAGGTTCCAAAGCGCGTGATGTGCTGGTCAAGCCAGACGATCTTGCCGCGACGTTGGCAGCGATCCGCGGCGATGGTCCTCCCACCGGTTCTGCGGTGGACCCGACGATTGCCGCTTTGGCAGCGAACGCCAATGTGAATCAAGGATTCGACGGCCCGGTGGATCTGGTGGCGCAAGATCTAAATGCCAGAGCTCAAGCAGTTGAGTATCACGACGGCGACGAAGGCGGCGAAGACGCCTGGCAGCTCACTGGGCGTTAGCTCAGAGTCGTGATTAGTTTGCCGGATCAACGTATCCTGGCGCTGGTTCAGCACCGACGAATTCTTCGTAGGTGCTGAAACCTGAAGCGCGCATCAACGTTGCACGTTCCACACCGATATAACGAAAATGCCAAGGCTCAAAGACATAGCCAGTAATTGAGTTCTTTGTCCCGGGGATAGCGCAGTATGAAACCAAATCTGTGCGAATTTGCTGCCACCCAGATTCCAGCCGGCTCGTCAGCAAAACTTTCTTCCAGTAGATCGGTGTCGCCAGCAGCGGCGATATCCATGGTCAATCCGGTCTAGTGTTCGGAGTAACCCGGCCTAGCAGAATATGTTTCCGCGAGCTTTTGCCCATCGCGCTCCACATAGTAGTTGAAGACCTGGGTTTGCAGCTGAAACGACCTATAAGCGCTGACAATAATTAGATCGTGACCCTGCAGCTTTGCTTCAGTAAACATCAGTTCTGCGGCGGTAGCCGCTTCTTTGCGTACCTGACGGATTTCAGGATTGCTCGAAATATTGGGCACGTTCGGCACAACCAGGTCCGCTGGCGCAAAATTCAATGGATTGAGCGGGCGCCGTTTGTTAACCAAGAGCGAGTAGCTGTTCGGATCATTCAAATCTGCGCCCTCAACCTCTGCACTTGCTCGTGAATCTTCTACCTCGGCATCGAACGGCCGAGTATTGGCCAATGCTGAGTTGCCGCCCGTAACTACAAGTGCAACGGTACCTACGGCCGCTAATGAAAACGTTCGGCGAGATGGATTGTTTAGCCAGCTCGAATTGTTCTCCGAAGACATTCAACTCCTCCCCGAGTATTTTCTGCCTATCAATTCATGAAAACCATACCTGGAGTGCCCTAACGTTGTCCAGCATGAACTCATTCAGCGATCTTTAGCGGGCTGATCTGTTTTGCGTCCAATGAAGTTATCCATGGTCCCATAAATTCCGAAGACCTTATCCGCTAAAACGTCCCAGGCGCGCACCGGCAGGATGCCCTTGAGTACCTTTCCCAGTTGGTGTAGTCCAGGGCATGATCAAATACGGCTTGCCCACCTTGAGCGCGTGCCAGACTTTGTTGACTACGTCTTCTGGCGAGAGCAAGGGTGTGAGCAAAATGGATTTGACGCCGGCAAACATTCCGGTCGAAATATAGGTTGGGCAGACCGTGGTGACTTTGATGTTTCGGTGCCCGGTCTTTGCTAGTTCGATCCTTAAGGAGTCGCTCCAGCCGACCGCTGCCCATTTAGACGCCGCATACAAACTCATTTTGGGATTCGATACCAGTCCGGCCCCCGAGGCGATGGTTACTATGCGCTTTTGGCCAGGAGACGCCATCATCGTTGGCAAAAACGCCCTGGTGATGTGCATTGGTGCTAGAGCATTTATTCGCATGGTGAGCTCAATATCGGCGTCGTGATCGTGATCCCAAAAATATTTACCGCGCACAATGCCAGCATTATTGATCAAAACGTCGGGAGCGCCGACGTCGGAAAGCACCCGGGCTGCCGTCGTTCGAATCGCATCGAGTGAACTGACATCTACGGTGTAGACATGGACTTTTGGCCCGGAGATCTCGTTGACTGCTTTGGCTAGCAATTCGCCATTGATATCCCACAAAATCACATCACTGGCACCATCTTGCGCAGCAAGATCCGCGTAGAGCCGCCCCATTCCCATGGCCGCGCCGGTGATGAGCAACGTCTTTCCGCGTACATTGATAGTCTCCATGCTTCGTTCCTCCCCCATTGCAGCAATCAAGTGGTCGAAGAGTTCTGCGACCGCCGCTCTCACCTGTACAGTGTTACATATGGAGTCACAAAGTACCATCGCTTCATTTGAGAAGAACTCGGCGACTGTGGAGCGACTGCCCGACGCGACGAAGGACGCGGTGATCGATCATGGGGTTCGGCTAACCACGGTCCAAGACATTTTCGACGCGCGCTGGCGTCTCTACGAATGACTTTTTACCGGCACTTCGGCTCGGTGCCTGAGGCCGTGCGGTTGGCACTGACTCGCGAATTTGAACAGGTAGTGACTACCGTATCGAGCCTCACTGCCGCCGGAAATGCGCGAGAACGCCTGGTGCAATTCGCAGTGGCTGGCGTTCGGGCGTATGCGGCAGACCCCATGGTGCTGTCCATTGTGGCAAGGGACCCAGAGCTGTTGATGCCCTATTTGACGGAGCGCTTTGGTGCCAGTCAGGAGCTGATTTTGGCAGCGATGGCACCCTTGCTAGGAGCCGGAATCGAGGATCGCTCGGTAGAAGTCAGCGAGATCACCGCCACGATGGTTTTGATCTTGATGCAGGCAGTTGCAGTGCCGGCGAAAACCCTTGCGGGCCGAGGGCAGCTTGAATCGGCGCTTGAAGAACTGGCGCTAATTCTTGATGTATTTCTCGATCCTGCTAAGCGTGAGCGGGCCAGCGGCACCGGCGCGGGCTAAGGTAGGACCGTGATGGATCAGCAACGAAGTACCGTGTCGCCATTGAATATTGCCAACGTGCTCACCGCACTGCGAATTGTTCTGGTGCCTTTCTTTATCTGGTTTCTGTTGGCCGATGAGCAGCACTATTCCTGGTGGCGATGGGCTGCCGTCGTCGTGTTCTCAGTCGCAATTTACACTGACAAGCTCGACGGCGATTTGGCTCGAAAGCACAACTTAGTTACGGATTTCGGCAAGATCGCGGATCCCATTGCGGACAAACTACTTATTGGTGCTGCGCTGATCATTCTTTCTGGTCTGAACGAACTTTCCTGGTGGATCACCGTTCTTATTTTGATCCGAGAGATCGGTATTACGGTTTTGAGATTTGTGGTGATCCGTTACGGTGTTATTCCAGCTTCTCGTGGCGGCAAGATTAAGACCGTACTGCAGACAGTGGCGATTTTCCTCTATCTTTTGCCTTGGACACCGCAGTGGCTTTGGCTCAGCGTGATCGCGCTGATCGTCATGATTGCGGCTTTGCTAGTTACGCTTGTCACCGGCATTGACTACATTGTCCAGGCGGCCCGCCTGCGCTGGCGCGGTATGGCTTCCGGCATCCAGTCATGACTGATTTGCCGTCGCGGGTTGCGCCAAATGCTCTGGACAAACAGAAATTGGTCCAGCAACTGAAATCGCGTTCACTGACTCTTGCCACCGCAGAGTCGTTAACAGGCGGCGCCTTGGCCGCGGAATTCGTGTCAGTACCCGGCGTATCGGCGGTTTATCAGGGTGGCGTCATTGCCTATCAAAACAGCGTTAAGACGTCGGCGCTTTTCGTTTCGGAAGATTTACTGATTCGTCATGGATCCGTTGATGCCGAAGTTGCTGGTCAGATGGCGCTTGGCGTATGCAAAGCTATTGGCGCACGGGTTGGAATTTCCACTACCGGCGCAGCCGGACCAGAGCCACACGATGGAAAGCCAGTAGGCACGGTGTTTATAGCCGTAGCGCTCGATGGAAAGCTTTCGACTGCCGAACTCCACTTCGACGGTGATCGTGAAGCGATTCGAACAATGGCCGTAGCGGAAGCATTGCGTATGCTTTCGGTCGAAGTCGGTTCCTTCGAAAATTCTTCACAGGAATCTCCAGGGAACGTACCGGGAACAAAACATTTCGATGGATAGTTATTGATTATGTCTGCATCGGCTAGAAAAGCCGCCTAGGATAAAACGTAAGCAATCCCCGAGACCGGGGAGATGAGAAGGAGCAGCGATACAAATGGTGAAACAACCCGTATCCGTAAACGGCGTAGTGCGCTGGCGGGATGTGGGTTTGGCAAACGAAGCCAAAGTGGCTCCCGGAGCGCAAAAAAAGATGGTGGTGCTTCGACACGAAATTGGGGACGTTTTGCGAGACCTGCGTCAGCGTCAAGGGCGTACTTTACGTGAAGTGTCCCATAACGCCAGAGTGTCGCTAGGTTATTTGAGTGAAGTAGAACGCGGACAAAAGGAAGCTTCTTCCGAATTGCTGTCCTCGATCTGCTCTGCTTTGGATGTGCCATTTTCGCTCATGTTGCGCGAAGTGAGCGACCGCCTGGCAATCGCTGAAGGCGTCTCGGTTCCAGATACCGTTCCTCAGGAGTTCGCCGCTCGATACGGCCGTACCTTGGACGATGAAATTTCCGCCGAGTTCCCGTCACCCGCTTATAACTAGACCAACAATAAAGACATAAACCGAGGGCCGGTTCGATACTGCGAGGTATAGAACCGGCCCTCGTAGGTTCACTTTGAGCTAGGAAGTTTCTTCTTTGCTGCTCGTTGTGGAGCTTTCAAACTCGTCATTGAACTTACCCAGCAACCGAGCAAGATGCCTGACGTCCTCGGGCGACCAGGCTGCAAGCCGGTCGTCCATGGCCTTTTTTCTGGCCGACTGGACGGTGACAATTTGCTTGGTCCCGCGAGCGGTTAAATTGATCAACTGAGCACGACCATCGAGCGGGTCATCGAGCTTGTGAACTAATTCAATCTTCTCCAAAAAAGCGATTTGCCTACTCACAGAAGGCTTCCCAACCCCGATGTTTGCGGCCAGATCCGTCAAGCGCATAGAGCCTTCGCGAGCCAAGATCGCCAGCAAGCCGTACGCGGCGGGGTCGAGATCTGGGTGGATTTCGCGAGCTAGCTGATAGGAGACAGCTCGGGAACGCCTCCACAGTAGGCTGAGCTGAGCTTCAGCGGCCTCGATCACGGCCTCGTCTGGTTTCTCCACGCCGGGCTTGGAGGGGGATGGAGATTGTCGGCGGCCATCTTTTGGGGTCGTCATTGATCCAGTGTAGTGGTGATGTGTTGCCGTGTGGCGATTGATTTGTGATTCGACTGCAGGTCCATGGGAGGATCACAGTATGCGAGTAAGCGAGTTTTGGCGTCTGATGGAAGACGAATTCGGCCCAGCTTATGTTGGTTCGTTGGCTCGTGACGTGGTGCTTTCGGCGGCCGGTGGCAGATCGGCGGTCGACGCACTCGACGCCGGTGTCGATCCGAAATCGATCTGGCTGGCGATATGCGAACTGCAGGATGTTCCTTTGGATCGCAGGTTCGGCAAGGATGTTAGAGCTAAACGGAGTCGCTAGTCGGTGCCTCCCGAATCTCTTGTTACTGAATCAATTGCGACACGCCGTCGAGCCATTCGAATATCTGTTCGGATAACGGTAGAGTTCAGAACAGAAAATTACTTGTCCTGCATATCGGGCCGAGAGCCATATTTATCCACAGTAACGGCCATTTCGAACTACCCGACGAATATTGTCGGTGGCCCGCCGTAGCCTCGGAGATAGCGGGTTGGACGCAAGTTCAGCCCAAGGCCAGGTAAGCCCGCAATATCGGAAAAGAAAGCATCGAGGTGTCATGATGGCAGCATCGGCAGATCGCGAAAAAGCTCTAGAAGCAGCACTCGCCCAAATTGACAAGCAGTTCGGCAAGGGCTCAATCATGCGGCTGGGCGACGAAGTTCGTGCCCCGATTGAGACGATTCCAACAGGTTCAATTGCGCTGGATGTTGCTTTGGGTATTGGTGGACTACCTCGCGGCCGTATTGTGGAGATCTATGGACCAGAGTCTTCCGGTAAGACGACGGTTGCACTGCACGCAGTAGCCAATGCGCAGCGTGCCGGTGGTATCGCGGCGTTTATCGATGCCGAGCATGCTTTGGATCCTGACTACGCTGCAAAGCTGGGCGTCGACGTGGACGCTTTGTTAGTATCGCAGCCGGATACGGGCGAGCAAGCACTAGAGATCATGGACATGCTCATTGGCTCTGGTTCATTGGATATCGTGGTTATTGACTCGGTGGCTGCGTTGGTTCCCCGCGCTGAAATCGAAGGCGAGATGGGCGATAGCCACGTTGGTTTGCAGGCTCGATTGATGAGCCAGGCGCTACGTAAGATCACCGGGCGTCTCAGCCAGACCAAAACTACCGCAATTTTCATTAACCAGTTGCGCGAGAAAATTGGCGTTTTCTTCGGTAGCCCGGAGACCACCAGCGGCGGCAAGGCTTTGAAGTTTTACGCGTCGGTACGCATTGATGTTCGGCGAATTCAGACCCTCAAGGAGGGCGCTGATTCGGTGGGTAACCGCACGAAGGCAAAGATCGTGAAAAATAAGATGGCCCCGCCGTTCAAAATCGCTGAATTCGACATTATTTATGGTCAGGGGATTTCGCGTGAAGGCGGGATCATCGACATGGGTGTGGAACATGGCATCATCAAAAAATCAGGATCCTGGTTTACCTATGAAGGTGACCAACTGGGTCAGGGGATGGAGAACTCTCGACGGTTCCTTCGAGATAACCCGGAACTGGCAGAGGAACTCGAGCGACTCATTAAGGAAAAGCTCGGAGTTGGCGTCAAGGCAACAACTTCCGAAGATGAGGCTGCCTCGAAATTGCGTGCCGTGGACGGCGCCTAAGTTCATCTCACGATGCAGTATTTCGGGCCTCGAGCGATTCGGTTGCGACCATTAGTTGGCTTAACAGGAGGGTTAACTAATGGTCGCCCGTGAAAAAGCAGCCGTTCAACAGGACCCTGAGGCGCTTGCGAGAGCCATCGTGCTGCGGCAGCTGACCAATTCGCCCAAGAGCTTAGGAAGCAATTGGCGGATAAATTGGCCGCGCGGGAGGTACCGGGCGAAGTTGCTCAGATCGTCTTGGACCGTTTTGAAGAAGTTCAATTGATCGATGACGCTGAGTTTGCAAAAATGTGGGTTCGGTCGCGCGCACAATCAAGGTCTTTGGCCAAAGGCGCGTTACGCCGCGAACTTTCGGAAAAGGTATATCCAAAGAACTAGCGGATGAAGCCTTAGCGCAGCTTAGTGACGACGATGAAACGAGCGCTGCAGAGCAATTGATACGTCGAAAGTTGCGCACAACAACTGATGTTCAGGACCGTGGGGCAAGAGACAAACTCTGCCGTCGTCTTGTTTCGATGCTGGCGAGGAAAGGTTATCAACCCGGTCTGGCTTTCTCGATTGTGAATCGAGAGTTGGATGCGTTGAACCAATCGTCTTAGCTCAGGACACGCTGTGAAGTTAAGAGTTTTCTGTAACTTGTAGCTAAATCGGGCTACCCTGGAAGTCGTATGTTCAGGTTCAAGCGCAGGTTGAAGCTTTCCGCTCCGGTGATTTTGTTGACCGGAGCATTGGTGATGTCCGGATTCATAGCCACTCCCGCTCTTGCTGACGATGACACGCCGCCAAGTGGGTTTCCTAGCTGGCAGGATGTGCAAAATGCGAAACAGAGTGCTGCTAGCACCGCCACAGAAGTTGCCAAAATCAACGGTCTATTGAACCAGCTACAAACTGACTCGGTCACGTTGGGTGATGCGGCTGTTAGCGCATCAAGCGCCTATCTGACCGCGAAATCCAACCTCGACGCGGCCACGAGTAAAGAAGAGATGCTGAGTAGCCAGCTTCAGCAAGCTGACGAAATGGCTCAGAAACTTCGGAAAGAAGCCGGCAGCCTGGCAGCTCAGTCATATAAGACTGGTAGCGGGAATCTGGGCATTTTTTCTGCACTAGGTGCTATGCAGTCTTCGGATGGATTGCAACGACTCGATCTGATCAATGTGGTTGCACAAAATGCTGCGAACTTGTATAGCCGAGCTGATGCGGCAAAGAAGAGCACCGAATCGCTACAGGCCCAACAGAAACTAGCTCAAGACGAGCGAAGCAAGCTCAATGACGCAGCAAAGTCTAAATACGACGCTGCTGTTGCCGCACAAAAGGCCGTTGAGGACCAGGTATCCAGCACCAAAAGCCAAAGCGATAAACTCAACGCACAGTTGGCTTCACTCAACAACACCGTTGCGGATACTGAGCAGAAATATCAGCAAGGCGTAGCAGCGCAGGCGCAGTACGAAGAAGCACAACAAGCAAAGCAACGAGCAGCGGAAGAGGAAGCTGCACGCCAAGCAGCTCTTCGACCACCGCCCCCGCCCCCTGGCAGCGGTGGACAGGTCACCCCACCGCCGTTGACGCCGCCCGTGACACCGCCGAATATTCCTGGTGGCGGACTTAACGACCCCGCCGGGGCGCAAGCTTTTGCCTCGGCAAACCTCAGTGGTTTCGGCTGGGGACAGGATCAGTTCGGTTGTTTATTGCAATTGTGGAACCGTGAGTCCGGTTGGCGAACCAATGCGACTAACCCCAGCAGCGGTGCTTATGGCATTCCACAGTCGTTGCCTGCCTCGAAGATGGGCTCAATCGCTGGCGACTGGCTGACTAACTATCAAACTCAGGTCATTTGGGGACTGAATTACATCAAAGGCCGTTACGGTTCACCCTGCGGCGCCTGGGCACATTCACAAGCCACCGGCTGGTACTGAGTTCGTTGGTTTTGACGAAGATTCTACTCTGAAGCCTTGTTGGCTTAAGATTGTTGAGTGACCTTGACCGTTTCCCCGCAAGAATCTGCGCATCAACAGGACGAATCTGTAACCCCACGTACCTATGAGGTGCGAACTTATGGCTGCCAAATGAACGTTCACGATTCGGAGCGAATGGCCGGGCTCTTGGAACGCAGCGGCCTCGTGAAAGCCGAAGGCAAGGTGGCCGACGTCGTTGTTTTCAATACTTGTGCGGTTCGTGAAAATGCGGATAACAAACTTTACGGAAACCTCGGCATGCTAGCGCCAGCTAAAGAAGCTAACCCTGGCATGCAAATTGCCGTGGGCGGTTGTCTTGCGCAGAAGGATCGGGACACGATTCTCAAACGGGCGCCCTGGGTGGACGTTGTATTTGGGACTCACAATGTTGGTGCGTTGCCCACTTTGCTGGAACGCGCTCGGCACAACGAAGAAGCACAACTTGAAATCCTTGAGTCGCTTGACGTTTTCCCCTCGACGTTGCCAACTAAACGTGATGCGGTTTACTCCGGTTGGGTTTCGATTTCAGTAGGCTGCAACAACACCTGCACCTTTTGCATCGTGCCATCGTTGCGAGGCAAAGAAAAAGACCGACGCCCGGGCGATATCCTCGCGGAAATTCAGGCATTGGTAGAGGACGGCGCCATTGAAGTCACATTATTAGGCCAAAACGTAAATTCCTACGGCGTGGAGTTTGGCGACCGCCAAGCCTTCTCAAAACTTCTTCGTGCTTGCGGCGAGATCGAGGGCCTGGAGCGAGTGCGCTTTACTAGCCCGCATCCGGCAGCCTTCACTGAAGACGTCATTGAGGCAATGGCCGAAACGCATAATGTAATGCCGCAACTACACATGCCGCTGCAGTCAGGATCGGACAAAGTTCTCAAAGACATGCGGCGCTCGTATCGTTCGAGCAAGTTCCTAGGCATTCTCGACAAAGTGCGAACGCAAATCCCGGATGCGGCAATCTCGACCGACATTATTGTCGGCTTCCCTGGCGAAACTGAAGAGGATTTCCAAGCGACGCTTGATGTAGTAGCAAAGTCACGTTTTGCCACAGCTTTCACCTTCCAATATTCGAAGCGACCAGGCACTCCCGCTGCGGATCTGCCGGACCAATTGCCTAAGGCAGTAGTCCAAGAGCGTTTCGAACGCTTAACGGCTTTGCAAGACCAAATTAGCGCGGAAGAGAATGCCCGGCAGATCGGCCGCGAAGTCGAACTTATGGTGACGGCTGGTAGTGGCAAAAAGGCGGCTGAAACTCAACGACTTTCGGGCCGTGCGAAAGACAGCCGACTGGTGCATTTCGCCGTTCCGGAGGGCGAAGAGACTCCTCGGCCAGGAGATTTGGTTACCGTAACGATTACCGAGGCTGCCAGTTTCCACTTAGTGGCAGATCCGCTGCCCGGCAGTGTCTATCGACTCAGGCGTTCTCGAGCGGGGGACGCCTGGGACCTTGCCCAAGCAGAGTTTTGTGGTGTGCCTAACGGCGCGCAGGGCACCTCCGATGGTGGAAAAAGCTCAGTGTCACTTGGCATGCCAACCATTCCTGTTTTGCCAGCTCGATAAGCAGCCACCTTGGCGCGAATCAGCAATGCAATTGGTATCAATCCACCGATAGTGATCGCGGTTGTCGGTGCCACCGGTACCGGGAAGTCCGAACTTAGCCTCGCGCTAGCCGAACAAATCGGCGGCGAGATTATCAACGCCGATTCAATGCAGTTCTATCGAGGGATGGACATCGGCACCGCAAAGCTGACCTTAGCGGAGCGCCGTGGAATTCCCCATCATCTTTTGGACACGCTTGAGATAGCCGAAGAAGCGAGCGTTGCGCGTTATCAAGAGCAAGCTCGCGAAGCCATCGAGGATATTCAGTCCAGAGGCCTACATCCAATCCTGGTTGGTGGTTCTGGTCTTTATCTTCGGGCAGCCCTCGACGTACTCGAATTTCCTGGCACCGACCCACAGCTACGCCGTCGGCTGGAAAGCGAACTAGCTGATTCTGACATAGCAAAATTTAGAGACCGACTTCGCCTCGTTGATTCAATCTCGGAGAAGCGTATTGGCGATGAGAAACGACTCGTTCGTGCTCTTGAAGTCTACGAATTAACCGGCCGGCCATTTTCCTCTTTCATGCCGCAACGGGAGTATGTTCAACCGACGTTTCAGATCGGTTTGAACGGAGATCGCGCAGGTTTGCACGAACGCCTGGCTCGCCGAGTTCACTCGATGGTTGAAGCTGGTCTACCGGAAGAAGTCGCTGGGCTTGCGCTCAGAGGGCTTAGCGACGGCAAAACCGCTTCGCGGGCGTTGGGTTACTTGCAGTTTCTGCGGACTATGAGTGAGCCTGATTACAGCCGGGGACAGGCAGCCGAAGACACGATCATTGCTACCAGACAATTTGCGCGGCGTCAGATCACCTGGTTCACTGCCGATCCAAGGGTTCAATGGCTCGATTACGCTTCCCCTGAACTTCCGGCTTTGGCAAAGGAGATGCTCAGCAGATTCTAAGCGTAGTTGAATACCGTAGGCTTGAATCATGACTAGCACCGCGCTGCACCGGCTTACCGGAGTGAGCTTTTCTAAGGGCCATGGAACCGGTAACGACTTCATTTTGATCGCAGATCCTGACGGTGTTCACGATATCGATGAGGCAACGGTGGTGGCGGCATGCGATCGGCACCGAGGTATCGGCGCTGATGGCTTTATTCGAGCGATAAAATCTCGCGAACTCGCCGAAGGAACAGCAGTTCTGGACGCTAATCCACATGCCGAATGGTTTATGGACTACCGCAATGCGGATGGCTCAATTTCAGAGATGTGTGGAAATGGTGTTCGAGTTTTTGTGCAGTTTCTGCTCGAGTCGGAGTTGGTCTGGCTCGAGCCTGGTCAAATACTGCCGATAGGAACACGCGACGGCGTCAAGCTTGTTCGGCGAACGGCAGCGGGCTTCTCAGTGGATATGGGCCAATGGAAATTTACGATGCCACAGACCGCTGAAGATCGTGGCGTTGATTCATTAGTTACCGCAAATGGCTTGGATGTGGCGCGACCGGCTTTGTCTATCAACACCGGGAATGCGCATACTTTGGTCGCGTTGGCACATCGTGCTGAGCTCGATGAACTTGACCTGCACCGTGCTCCGATCGTTGATCCTGTGCCGGAACACGGCTCGAATGTTGAATTCGCACTGCCTCACGACCCGTTGGTAGTCGGTGGAATTGCCGAGATCAGCATGCGCGTTTTTGAGCGTGGCGTCGGAGAAACGCTTTCTTGCGGCACTGGCGCATGTGCCGCCGCGGCAGCGACTCGATTTTGGGCCGGTGAAGGGGCACCTGCTGAATGGAAAATTAATGTGCCAGGTGGCTCGGTAGTAGCGAAATTCTTTGTGGCAGAAGATCAAACCGAACACGTTGAGCTTTCTGGACCAGCGGTGATCGTCGCGCGTGGAGTGTTTTCCTAATTTTCGCTTAGCCTCTAACACCGGGTAGCTCACTTGGCGAAACTTCCAGGCCACTTTCACGTAATTGGAGTAGACTGTCTTTTTGGCGCCGGCGCATCCGAAGGCATCGGGCGGAGGGGTAATCAACAATGGCGAGCGAGAGCCAAACGGATTCAGTGCGCAAGGAACACATTCTTGAAGCTGAAGATGCCGGCTATCACAAAGGGTTGAAGAACCGTCAGATCCAAATGATTGCCATTGGTGGGGCGATCGGAACCGGACTTTTTATGGGCTCCGGGGGACGCCTAGCCAGCGCTGGTCCGTCGTTGATTATCAGCTATGCAATTTGCGGATTCTTCGCATTCATTATCTTACGTGCGCTCGGCGAGCTGGTGTTACACAGGCCTTCATCGGGGTCCTTTGTCTCGTACGCTCGAGAGTTCTTCGGTGAAAAGGCAGCCTTTGTCACGGGCTGGATGTACTGGCTCAATTGGGCGATGACCTCGATTGTGGACTCGACCGCTGTCGCACTTTATATGAATTTCTTTGGCAAGTATTGGGCGCCCTTGGGTGCGGTTCCGCAGTGGATCTACGCTTTGGCCGCGCTGGTGATTGTGCTGGGGCTGAACTTGGTTTCGGTAAAAGTTTTTGGCGAGATGGAATTCTGGTTCGCACTGATTAAGGTCGTTGCCCTGGTCGCCTTTCTACTGGTCGGGATCTATTTCGTTATTTTTGGCACCCCAATTGCTGGGCATGAAGTTGGGTTTAGCCTTATTGCCAATAATGGTGGTCTCTTCCCGAACGGGATCTTGCCCGCCCTCGTCGTCATTCAAGGTGTGGTTTTTGCCTACGCTTCGGTGGAGCTCGTGGGTACAGCAGCTGGTGAGACCGAAAATCCAGCCAAAATCATTCCGAAAGCAATTAACACGGTTATCTTCCGAATCGCGATTTTCTACGTTGGTTCGCTTGTTTTGCTCTCGCTTTTGCTGCCGTTTAACTCCTACAAAGAAGGGGAAAGTCCATTTGTCACCTTCTTTGGCTCGATTGGCATTCAAGGTATCGACGCGATTATGAATCTGGTGGTGTTGACCGCAGCCCTGTCTTCGCTCAACGCTGGCCTGTATTCCACCGGTCGAGTGCTCCGCTCGATGGCGATGGCAGGATCTGCGCCAAAATTCGCCGCTCGGATGAACAAATCTGGCGTTCCCTACGGCGGTATTGCCTTGACTGCCTTTGTGGGCTTGCTGGGCGTTGTGCTCAACGCTATCTATCCGTCGCAAGCATTCGAAATTGTGCTGAACGTGGCGTCACTGGGCATCATCTCAGCCTGGGCGATGATTGTGCTTTGCCAGATGAGACTAGCCGATTGGGCCAAGAAGGGCCGACTCCTGAGGCCATCATTTCGGCTATTCGGCGCACCCTATACGGGCTATTTAACTTTGCTTTTCTTGCTAACCGTGCTCGTTCTGATGTCTTTCGACTACCCGATTGGCACCTTCACAGTGTCCTCGTTAGTGATCATTATTCCGTTGCTGATCCTAGGTTGGTTCGTCTTTCGTGGACGTATTCGCGAATTAGCTGAGCAACGTCAAGGTTTCACTGGAGCGTATCCGGTGGTGGCGAATCTACCGGTCAGAGAGCCGAACAAAAGACAAAAAGGTACTAGTCCCGATGCCTGACTTCTAGGATTCGAAAGGACTTAGCCGTACTAAATCTGCGTACCTCAAGGTCAGCGAACTCTTCGGTAATCCAACGCTGCAAAGAGTCTGAGCCGAGGTTCTTCTGGACGACCAAATAGGCTGTTCCGCTCGGGGTCAGTCGGGGTAACCAGGTTCGAAGAATGTGATGCAATACGTCTTTGCCTACCCGAATAGGCGGGTTGGACCAAATGGTCTGAAATCGAATTGACGGGTCAAGTTCGTCCGGTTGACTTACCTGAACATTGCCCAGGCCCAACGCAGCTGCATTTTCTGCGGTCAAAGCGAGCGAACGTTCATTGACGTCCACGGCATGAATTCGAGCTTGCGGAGATTTTAACGCTAGCGTCAGCGCGATCGGACCCCAGCCGCAACCGATGTCAAGCAAATCGCCGTCGGAGGCTGGAGCTGGCGCCTCGGCGAGCAACACAGCGGCGCCCTTATCAATCCCCTCAGGGGAGAAAATCCCAGAATCTGTGTTGAGCAGGCGTTCTTGGCCTCCGAGCGAAACTCGCAATTGACGGCGGTTGTGGGCGCTCCCGGGCGCGGCGCTGAAGTAATGATCTGACATCAAAGACACCATAGCCGCTTTGAGCTTCGCATCGAGAATCTTCGACTCTGGCCTGATATAGTAGACACATGTTGATTTTCCTCTAATTGCGCACGCTCATCTCTGAGCCTGAGCCTGAGCATCGAACGTCGATTTCGCGCATTTTGCTGACGAAACCGTTCATCCGTTGAACATATCGAGCTTGTTCGCTTTTGGAATTTTGAGGAATCCATGTCACCCCCATTTATTATTCGCGCCTATCAGCGCGCCAACACCGAGACACGGGTTTCACCGAAGCCGAACGCTATTTGCACGTCTACGCGACCGGCACGGAAGTGAACAACAACTTCAGCACTCCCGACGGCTTAAGCCAACCAATTCAAACTTTCATGCACGCAAGCATTTAAAACGAAGCAGAATTCCGCCGCGATTATTGCCGCGTTTATCGCTGCCACCGTTATCTCAGCAAACTTTAGGAGGTCTAGATGACTGCTAAGCCAAAAGACCAGATGCAAGATACCGAGGCTGTCAGTGCCTCGGACTACGATAGAAGTCTCAGTTCTAAAAGGAGAATATGACCACTCAGGAAGAGTCCAACCAAGGAATCGAGAAAAGCGATGCTGCCGGTCAGGATATGAGCCCGGCAGAAATTCAAGCTGTTATTGATCGAATCTTGGCCAAGGACACCGCCAAAGGCGGCTCGCCACAGGATGCGCACGATGGCGTTCTGGACGGACGAGCCCAGGCGCTGAGCAGTCTCAGTCAAGAACACAGCGAGTACGACGGCGAGCAAGAGGATCTACAGGAACGGCGGGCTTTGGGCCGCGTTGCTGGCTTGTCCACTGAGCTCGATGACGTGACTGAAGTCGAGTATCGGCAGCTTCGCCTAGAGCGCGTGGTCTTGGCCGGGCTCTGGAGCGAAGGCACGTTGGCCGACGCGGAGAACTCGCTTCGAGAACTTGCCGCGCTTGCTGAAACCGCTGGTTCCGAAGTTCTCGATGGCCTAGTACAACGCCGGTCTAAGCCAGATCCAGGCACCTTTCTTGGTTCGGGTAAAGCGCTCGCATTGAAGGATGTCGTTTCCGCTACCGGAGCGGATACCGTCGTGGTGGATGCCGAGCTGGCACCCTCCCAGCGCCGGTCACTCGAAGACATCGTCAAAGTCAAGGTAATTGATCGAACGGCATTGATCCTTGATATCTTCGCTCAGCATGCCAAGTCTCGCGAAGGTAAAGCGCAAGTTGAACTAGCTCAACTTGAGTACCTTTTGCCACGACTGCGTGGTTGGGGCGAATCCATGTCTCGACAAGCGGGTGGTCAGGTTGGTGGTGCCGGCGCGGGTATGGGTTCCAGAGGGCCTGGCGAGACAAAAATTGAACTAGATCGCCGTCGAATTCGGACTCGAATGGCAAAGTTGCGGCGGGAAATTGCTGCGATGAAGCCAGCGCGAGAAGCGAAACGGGCCAATCGGCGTCGCTCCGAGGTTCCTTCAGCGGCGATCGCTGGCTACACCAACGCTGGTAAGTCATCAATCCTTAATCGCCTCACTCACGCAGGGGTTCTCGTCCAAAACGCGCTTTTCGCCACATTGGACCCAACCGTCCGCAAGGCAGCAACTCCGGATGGCATCGGGTTTACGCTTGCCGACACCGTGGGATTCGTGCGTTCGTTGCCAACGCAACTTGTGGAAGCTTTTCGATCGACTTTGGAAGAAGTTGCGGACGCGGACTTGATCCTGCACGTTGTCGATGTATCGCATCCAGACCCAGAAGGGCAGATTGCGGCGGTCCGAGAGGTGCTCTCCGAGGTCGATGCGCGTAAGATCCCGGAGATCATTGTGCTCAATAAGGCTGACGCCGCGGACCCGCTGGTGATTCAGCGGCTGACTCAGCGTGAAACTCGCTCAGTTTTGGTTTCGGCCAGAACTGGTCAGGGTATTGATGAGCTCTTAGAACTCATTAGCCAGGCCATTCCGCGACCCGGAGTGGAGTTGGAATTGATGATTCCTTATGACCGGGGCGACTTGGTCAGTAAATTGCATCAAACAGATGCTGAAATACTGAGTCAGGAGCACGGGGAAGCCGGCACTTGGCTCAAGGTAAAGGTCCGAGAAGGCCTGGCCGCTGAACTGAAGGAGTTCGCCCACCGGGGCTAAGCACTAATGGCTGATACAACGACTGACACGCCACTTTCCAGCGATGCCGCGACAACTGAGCCAGCTCGTGCTCAAGTTTCGGCGGAGAACCCGGAAAAATTGGCATTGGAACTGCTTGATGCAGCGGTCAATGCCATGGGTGGGCAGCAACGTCCCGGCCAGCACGAAATGGTCCGGCATGTGGTGCGCTCGATTGAATCGGGCGACCACCTGCTAGTCCAGGCCGGCACTGGCACCGGTAAGTCTTTGGCCTATTTAATCCCGCTCATCGTGCATGCTTTGGGCAATGACAAACCCTCATTGGTTGCGACGGCCACGCTTGCCCTGCAAGCCCAGATCGTTGGCAGGGACTTGCCAAGGCTACTAGCCGCGATCGAACCAGTTTTGGGCCGGAAGATCGACGTGGCTTTGGTCAAGGGCCGTAGCAACTATTTATGTCGGCACAAAGTCTCCGGCGGGTTTCCGACCGACGAGCCTGAAGACGGCCAGCTTTTTGCCCTAGGTGAAGACACATCGGTGGTGCACCTACCAGGCTCCGGTCCCACTACTGCAATGGGTCGCGAGGTGGTGCGCTTGCGGGAGTGGGCTGAGGAGACGAGCACGGGGGACCGAGACGAACTAACCCCCGGCGTAACAGATCGAGCCTGGCGCCAGGTTTCAGTTACCTCGATTGAATGCCTTGGTGCGCAAAAGTGCCCGATGGCGACCGAATGTTTTAGCGAACAGGCGCGGGCCCGTGGTGCGAAAGCAGACGTTGTGGTGACCAATCACGCAATGCTGGCGATTAGCGCCTTTGAAGGCCTCGCGGTATTACCTGAATATGACGTAGTGGTCGTCGACGAAGCCCATGAGCTCGTCGATCGAGTAACTAGCACTGTTTCAGGACAACTTTCTTCGGCGATGGTCAATGCGGCGGCAAGCGGCGCGCGTCGGCACACCGCAATCAGCGTTGATGACCTACACGCAGCCGCGAATGCCTTGGATGAGGTGTTGCACGGAGTCGAGGCCGGTTGGTTGCCGGACGGCTTGGCGCAGCGTCAATTGGATGCGATCAGCATGCTTCGTGAAGCAACTCGGGTGGCGTTGTCTGACTCCAAAGGCGAGTCTTCACAAGTCTCAGACGGCGGCCGACAAATGGCACGATCACGGTTACTGCTGATTTTGGAGTTGTGCGAGCGGCTATTGGCGGTTGCTGAATCTGGCGAAGTGGTCTGGATCTCGAGACAAGGCAACTTTGATCCGAAGCGAGGCTACGCTCCAGCGGATGAAGCTGAGCCCGCAACGGTCAATATCGCGCCCCTCAGTGTTGCCATGAAACTACGTGATGGCCTCTTTGGCGAACACACCGCGATCCTGACTTCGGCAACGCTTGCTATCGGTGAGGCATTTGAACCTACAGCGGGCGGGCTCGGCCTGTTAGGCAATGGCGCGCCAAGCTGGACCGGCGCCGATGTGGGCAGTCCGTTCGACTATCCGAAACAAGGCATGTTGTACGTGGCAGCTCATTTAGAGAAGCCCGGGCGCGGTAACTCGCCCGCACAATTGGACGAGTTGGAAGCACTCTTATTGGCCTCAGGTGGCGGAGCCTTGTGCCTCTTCTCCTCGCGGAAAGCGGCAGAGGACGCGGCAGCTGAAATGAGGTCACGTCTTCAACTGGATATTTTGTGTCAGGGTGAAACCTCGATGGCGGCGCTGATCAAGCAGTTTGAAGCCGAGCCAAACACCTGTCTTTTTGGCACCATGTCATTGTGGCAAGGCGTTGATGTGCAAGGCGACTCCTGCCGACTGGTAACAATCGATAGAATCCCGTTTCCACGGCCGGATGATCCCCTGATGACGGCACGGACCCGTGCAGTTGCCCAATCAGGAGGCAATGGGTTTATGTCGATCTCGGCAACGCATGCGGCAATCAGATTGGCGCAAGGTGCAGGGCGTTTGATTCGGTCATCCACCGACCGAGGGGTTGTTGCGGTCCTAGATTCACGATTAGCAACCGCCAGATATGGCGGGTTTTTGCGCGCCGCCCTGCCGCCATTTTGGGCAACGACTGACCGAAAAGTCGCCCTTTCCGCACTTCAACGCTTGGCGCATTAGTCAAGGCGTCAAGCGTTAGGACTGCAAGCGTTAGGGCGTCGAGGTATTGCGCCGCGTTTTATAGCGCTCGAAGAACCGTGACGACCTTACCCATAATCGTTGCGTAGTCACCCAAAATCGGTTCATACTGCGTGTTCTGTGGCAGAAGCCAAGTATGCCCATCGCGCTGCCTGAAGGTCTTAACTGTTGACTCATCATCGAGCAACGCGGCAACGATATCGCCGTTGATCGCTTCATTTTGACGTCGGACAACCACCCAGTCGCCGTCGCAGATAGCCGCGTCGATCATGGAGTCCCCGGCGACTTTGAGCATGAACAGCTCGCCATGGCCGACTAGCTGACGCGGCAGCGGCATCACATCGTCTACCACTTGGTCCGCCAGAATTGGCCCACCGGCAGCGATTCGGCCGACGAGAGGCACCATTGCGGTGTCCTGCGCGCTACCTAATTGAGCGACGTTGAGACCTTTGGCTGAGCTGCGAAGCTGTTCAGCATCTTCGAGTCCTTCAATGTCAACGGAGCCGCTTTCAAGAGTCAGCGGAATAAGAACTTCCATAGCTCGGGGTCTTTTAGGATCTCGGCGTAAATAGCCCTGTTTTTCTAATTGCGAAAGCTGATGCGTAACGCTAGAGAGGCTAGCCAAGCCCACAACATCGCCAATTTCGCGCATCGACGGTGGATAGCCGTTGGCGCTAATGGAGCGTTGGATGCATTCCAGAATCTTCTTCTGTCGCATCGTGAGGCCCTTCAGCTTGGCGCGCGCGGAGAGCGCCCCATTCTGATTGTCCTGTGCTGCCATTTCGATCCACCTTCCAGAGCTTGGAACTAGGTACCTTGCTAGATCGATCAACGAATACTGTCGGTGCTCGCTGATGGAATAGTGACATGAACGAAACAGCTTCGAGTGTCGCCTTCTTAGCAAGGTCTGACTTCAGATTAAGGCACTCGGGGCCCAAATTCAAATATATGTTCTAGCGAGTCTTGGCAAGTCTCGTTTACATGTGCTAAAAATGTATCAGATGATTCGAAAACATGTTCTATAGATCGGTATGGCAAATGTCAGCCATGGGGCACGAATTCGAATCGACGACCAGGAAGGTGATAGCGATGTCGGCAATCAGTATTCATTCAGTTCGACGGATCAGTGCCACAGTTTCGAGCGAAGGTAGCTCCGGCGAGGTTTTGAAGCCCGTAGAACCTTCAAAGCGGTCCCTTCGGCTGACGCGTAGGGGACGATTGGTATTTATCGGGGTGCCGTTCGTTTTGCTCGCCGTTTTAGCTTTGGTGCTGGTGGGTGTTTTGACCTCTCCTTTGAAAGCCAGCGTCGACTCTGCATCTGGTATCGAGGCAAGTAAGGTAACCGTTCAGTCGGGTGAATCGATTTGGTCGATCGCTGCTGAAGCGGGCCTTAATCGTGATCTTCGTGATGTGGTTTCTGAGATTGTGCAGCTCAACAGCTTGTCGACTTCGGTATTGTCGCCAGGGCAGCAGATTTTTGTGCCGGGTAAATAAACGTTCATTTCTTCAGGTTTTCCGGCCCGCGGTTAGAGCGATGTGAATTACTTGCGTGACGAGTAACATCGCCTCTGTTTTCGCAGTAGATGAGGCCCTCCCGTAAACTAGCTCGGTGAGTGAACAAGTTCCCGCAGAGCGGATGGCGAAACTGAGCCGGCTACCGCTCCGCGATGATTTGCATGGTTTAGAACCCTACGGCGCCCCGCAACTAGACGTTCCGATTTTACTGAACGTCAATGAAAATACTCATGGAGTTCCCGCTGACGCTAAAGCGGCAATTATGAAGGCAGTAGAGCTTTCGCTAGCAGGTTTGAACCGCTATCCAGATCGAGATTTCGTCGAGTTACGTACATGGCTTGCCAACTATCTTGGCCACAACCTCAGCCTGAGTAATATTTGGGCGGCCAATGGCTCTAATGAGGTTCTTCAGCAGATCTTGCAAGCTTTTGGTGGCCCCGGACGGAGTTTACTCAGTTTTCCGCCTACCTACTCAATGTATCCGTTGCTCGCCAGCGGAACCGGGACTAAGTATCTAGCCGGTCGCAGAGGCGAGGATTTCTCGTTAAGCGCCAGTGCTGCAGCTGAGCAGGTGCTTGAGTTTTCGCCGAATGTTGTCATCTTGTGTTCGCCGAACAACCCAACCGGCACTTCGCTGGGTTTAGATGTTGTCGAGGCGGTCTACGACGCCGGCGCTGCCTCACAAACCATTGTCATAGTTGATGAGGCTTACGCTGAGTTTGCGCAGAGTGATGCGCCAAGCGCGCTGACCTTGTTGCCTGGCCGGGAGCGACTGATCGTTTCGCGCACCATGAGCAAGGCGTTTGCGCTGGCAGGCGCGAGGCTCGGCTATCTTGCCGCAGCCGAAGAGATTACTGATGCGCTGCGTTTGGTGCGGCTGCCGTACCATCTCTCCGCTTTGACGCAGGCAACTGCTATTGCTGCCTTGGCGCACTCTGAATCATTACAAGCCAATGTTGAAGACATCAAAGTCCAACGTGATCGCATTGTGGCGGGACTCCGGCAGCTGGGGCTTAACCCGGCTCGTTCTGATGCCAATTTTGTCTTTTTCAGCGGTGTGCCGGATCCGCAAGGGCTTTGGCAAGGTTTGCTCGATGTTGGCGTGTTGATTCGCGACGTCGGAATAGCCGGAAGTTTGCGGGTGACAGCGGGTACCGAACAAGAGACCTCTGCTTTTCTTGAACATACCGCCAGATTGTTAGGGAATCCGGTCCCGCACGGTTCCGTAGACTAGATCAATACTCTGATTCAACAAAGGAAACTCATGAGCATGCGCACTGCGCGATTGGAACGGAGCACCTCCGAGTCTTCTGTTCTGGTTGAGGTGAACCTAGATGGAACGGGCAAGTCTGAGATTGAGACGACTGTGCCGTTCTACAACCACATGCTGACTGCGCTCTCAAAGCATTCACTCATCGATCTGAGGGTGAAAGCGTCGGGTGACACAGATATCGACGTGCATCACACAGTAGAAGACGTGGCTATTACCCTGGGCGAAGTACTACGCACCGCATTGGGCGATAAAGCCGGAATCCGGCGTTTCGGTGAGGCAACGATTCCGCTCGATGAGGCACTGGCACACGCCGTCGTCGACGTTTCCGGTCGCCCTTACCTTGTGCATAGTGGTGAACCAGCGGGGCAGGAGTACCACCTCATTGGCGGTCACTTCACCGGTTCGCTCACCAGGCACGTCTTCGAAGCGATAACTTTGCACGCGCAAATTTGTCTGCACATGCGAGTGCTCGCCGGTCGAGACCCGCATCATATTGTTGAGGCTCAGTTTAAAGCTTTTGCCAGAGCGCTTCGCTCCGCGGTCGAATCGGACCCGCGTGTCGATGGCATTCCGTCGACAAAGGGACTGCTGTGATGGCTACCGTAACGGTTCTTGATTACGGCTCAGGAAACGTTCGCTCTGCCGTGCGTGCATTGGAACGAGCCGGGGCTGAAGTGACGCTCAGTGCTAAAGCCGACGATGTGCTCAACGCTGATGGGCTGGTGGTGCCCGGAGTGGGTGCTTTTGCTACCGTCATGAAAGAGCTTAAAAGCGTCGATGCACTTCGAATGATTGGCAGGCGAGTCGCAGGTGGTAGGCCGGTCTTAGCCATTTGCGTAGGCTTGCAGATTCTCTTCGAGGCTGGTGTTGAACACGGAAATTCGGAACCAGGAATGGGCGAATGGCCGGGAACAGTTGAGCTTCTTCCTGCAGACGTAGTTCCTCACATGGGTTGGAATACGGTCCAGGCTCCGGCGGACAGCATGCTTTTCGACGGTGTTCGTGATGAGCGTTTCTATTTTGTGCACTCTTATGGCGTGCAGCACTGGGATTTCGATGTAACCCAGCCAAAAATGAAACCGCCCGCGGTGACGTGGAGCGAGCACGGCGCCAAGTTCATTGCAGCAGTGGAAAATGGCCCACTCTGTGCAACACAATTCCATCCCGAGAAATCTGACGATGCCGGAGCTCGGTTGTTAAAAAACTGGGTCGATTCGCTTCCAGCGACCGGCCGGAACCAGGTGGCTTGAATGATTCCGCTTCTCTTGATGGGCCTAGGCGGCCTGATGATCGGCGGCGTCATCGCCTTCTGGCAGCAAAAGGCCCCACGCTGGGTGCCGATCGCGTTCGCCGTCGTCGCGGTGATGTCGCTTGTTGCCGCCTACCTATTCACTCTTAACCAATAATTCGCCTGAAACGCAAAAAGAACCAGAGGAACCATGACCGAGATGATTCTCGAATTATTGCCCGCCGTTGACGTTGCTGACGGTCAAGCCGTGCGTTTAGTGCAGGGTGAAGCCGGCAGCGAAACAAGCTACGGTGCCCCGATCGATGCTGCTTTGGCTTGGCAGCAAGACGGCGCTGAATGGGTGCATCTGGTTGACCTGGACGCGGCTTTCGACCGAGGCTCGAACCTAGCATTGCTCCGCGATGTCGTGGCGCAATTGAACGTAAAAGTAGAGCTCTCCGGTGGTATTCGGGATGACGCCTCACTTGAAGGTGCCTTGAAGCTTGGTGCGGAGCGGGTGAACCTGGGTACCGCAGCGTTGGAAGATCCGGTGTGGACTGCAAGGGCCATTGAACGTTTTGGTGACAAGATTGCCGTTGGCCTTGATGTACGCGGCACTACTCTGGCCGCACGCGGTTGGACGAAAGATGGCGGGGATCTCTGGGAAGTGCTGGCCAGGCTTGAAGACGCCGGTTGCGCACGTTACGTGGTGACCGACGTCACTAAAGATGGCACGCTGCGTGGGCCGAACATTGAACTTTTACAACAGATGTTGGAACGCACCGATAGGCCAGTAGTAGCGTCTGGTGGAGTATCTAGCTTGGACGATTTGGTGCAACTTCGCGCGCTAGTTCCGCACGGTTTAGAGGGCGCAATTGTGGGTAAAGCCCTTTATGCTGGCGCGTTCACCTTGCCAGAAGCGTTGGATGTTGCCGGCAGGCGATGAATCAATCCGGGCATGAGCAACAGGGGAGTGCAGCTCTGCCGCCACATATTGCGGCGGCATTGCGCGGCGCCGGTGGCGAGAGCGATACCGCCGGGCAGCCTTGGCAAGGGCGAGAGCTAAACGAGCAATACCACCAGTTTGACGATGACGACGGCGCCGCCAATCAAGAGTTGTCATTGGCACTTGCTGGGCTCGTCGAGGGTAGTGCTGATGAAGCCGCGGTAGTGGCCAGCCTTGCGCAGGCCCGGGTTTTCGTCCCGATCGTGGCCACAGCAACGGTGACTGAATCAGTCGAAGTTAGTGGTTCGCACGACGATCTTCAGGGTGATAAAGAATCTGAAATGGCGTTGGTCGTGGTGTCAGCTCCGGACGGAAGAAGTGCCTTGCCGGTGTTCAGCACCGTGCAGAATCTCACGGATTGGCACCCGCAGGCTCGGCCAGTAGCCGTTTATGCGCCCAGAGCCGCGCTATCAGCGGCTGCGGAGGATGCGCAACTGTTGGTTTTAGATCCAGGATCTGAAATAACCTTCGTAGTGCGTCGTCCGGCAATGTGGGCTTTAGCGCAGCAACGCCGTTGGCTACCGAGTTACGCGGACTTAGAACTGCATCAAGAAATAAGATCGGTGCTTTCGGCGCTAGATTCAGCCGATCTCGAAGATAGACTGGGCAAGCAAACTGCGCGCGGATCGAACTTGCTCGGCCTAGATATTTTGCCGGGAGCCGGGATCCGATCAGCGGGGCCAGCTGGTGCCATACGCTCTGGTGGGGGAGCCGGACCGGAGCTGAGGTTAGTGCTACTGTTACGGCCCGGACTTTCAGCCGATTCGCTCAACGCATTCGTGGCCTCCGTTCAAACTGCGCTGGCCAGGAATGAGATGTTCGCGCAACGGGTTGACTCCTTGGAAGTCAGCGTGCACAGCGCAAGTAATGAAGTACCGGATCGTGAGGATCCAGAAAACCGCAGCTAGCATCATCGGCACTTGGGGCTGTTGAAGTTAGCCCGAGAACAAGTGAAGGTGGATAGCAGTGGATTTCGGCCAGTATCGCGAGCTTTTAGGTGTCGCGGCGGTACGTCGTCTTTTGATTGTGGCAATGCTGGCCAGAGTTCCGCATGCCGCCTCGGCAATGGTGTTGACGCTGCACGTGGTCAACACGCTAGGTCTAGGCTATGGCGCGGCCGGTGGTGTGACGGCAGCGGTAACTATCGGTATCGCTTTTGGCGGTCCATGGCGCGGCAAATTGCTCGACAAAAACGGATTGCGCAGGACGTTGGTGCTTTCCATCATCACCGAGGCAATTATCTGGTCAATTGCACCGTTCCTACCCTATGCATTCTTGATCGTTGCGGCACTTATCGGTGGCGCGCTAGCCGTACCGATTTTCACTATTGTGCGGCAAGCGCTCGGTGTGATGGTCTCCTCAACGCAACGACGCACCGCCTACGCCTTGGATTCAATTGGCACCGAACTCACTTTCATGGTGGGACCAGCTGCCGGCGTTGCCTTAGCTGCGGTGAATACTTATGCTGCGCTGGTCGTTATTGGCATCTCGTCCTCTTTGGCCGGGTTGTTCTTGTTCTGGTTCAATCCACCGACGCGTAGTGGCCAAGCTGGCAGCTACCAAGATGAAGCAGATGCCGCGGTGGACTGTATGGAGGAATTGGCTCCGGCGGAGATCGGCGGCAACGTCGTACTGCCGGTAACCGGTGCCGCTCGACGTCGATTCAACAAAGTCCAAGGCAGCCTTAGCTGGATGAGTGTCTCGGTTATTGCGGTATTGGGGGCGGCCGTAGCCACCGGGCTAACTTTGACCGGAACCGACGTCGGAATTGTGGGCTTATTGCGTGAGCATGGCCAGCAGGAACAGATCGGAATTGTCTTCTTAGTGTGGTGCGCGGCCTCGATAGTTGGCGGCATTATTTATGGTGCCTTGCATCGTAAAATCAATCCGCTGTGGCTGCTCTTGATTATGGCCGTGCTCACGGTGCCAATGGGTTTTGCGCATGAGACCTGGGCGGTGGTGCTCTTGAGCATTCCGCCGGGCTTATTTTGCGCACCGGCGCTGTCCTCGACCTCAGAATGGATTGCGGATCTGGTCCCGGAACAGCGCCGTGGCGAGGCAATGGGCTGGTTCGGGTCTGCGATCACGCTCGGCAGTGCAGTAGGGGCGCCGATGGCGGGCCTAGCGATCGACATGGTTGGCCCCTGGGGCGGCTTCGTGACAGTCGGCGTGATTGCCGCCGTGCTCGGCGCTGCCGGAATCGTAGCCCAGGCCCTGTGGAAGCGCCGGCGCGCTGCGCTAGTTTAGGCCGCCGGGTTTTGTCATATCCAGGCCAGAGTCGGCTCTAGCGCGTCGGCAAACGGCGTAGCGCTGAAGCCAAAGGCGCGTTCAGTCTCGCTCGGATCGGCCAGGAACTCGTGCCGGAACTGATAACTGCTAGCTGCCACCTCTCGCATTCTAGGGTTGATGAGACCAATGCCGCGAAGTAGCCATTGCGGAATCCCCGCGACCTTACCGGGATTGTCTTGCCTTCCAGCAATGTGGGCAACCTGATCGGCAATGTCGTTCCGGCTCGCTTCACTAGCGTGCGGCGCGATCCAGGCACGGCCTAACGCCTCGTCGCTATTGGCAACCGCAATCATAGTTTTTGCAATATCAGGAATGTAAGCCCAGCTGTGTTTGAGCGCTGGATTGCCTACTACCCAAGCAGTTTTTCCGGCAAGAAGTGGTTCAAAGAAGCCATTCCCTAGGTGTGCATTGACCGTAGCTGCTGGACCAAAATAGTCGCTCGCTCTGATTTCTGCCGCTTTGATATCGCCCCTTCGGTGCGAAGCGAAGATTGCTTCAGAGAGCTCGGCTCGAATCTGCCCTTTGGTGTCTGCCGGAGTGAAGGGGGTCTGAGCTGTCATCGGCTTCGTTGGAATGCCATGCGCGTAGAGATTACCCATCATGATCAGCTTTGCGCCAGTATTCTGAGCTGCTTCGATCGTTGCCGCGCCGATTGCCGGCCATTCTTTGGCCCAGAGCTCATAGGGCGGATTCGTGCAAATATACAGAGTCTCAGCGCCGGTTAGTGCCTGAGTCAAAGCCGAAGCGTCGTTCGCATTAACTGAAACGGCGGCGGCATGAGGTAATTGCGTGCCGCTTCGAGTGCCGACGACGACTTGGTCGCCGCGTGCGACGAGCTGACGGCTGAGTTCGGAACCGATTAGTCCGGCGCCGAGGATGAATTGCTTGGCCATGAGTACTCCTGCGATGAAGAATAAGAGAGAAGGAGAGCGGTGCTCTTGTTTGAGCATAGATCACTGACTATTCAATTACAAGAGCACTGATCTCATTTGTGTTCGGTGCTCTGAAATGGCAGACTTAACTTATGAATGAGTCATACCCTGCAGCTGAGGCACGGTCCGGACGCGGCGTACGTGCCCGTGCACGGGAGCAGATTCTGAGTGAGATTTTGGCGTTGGCGGAGGCGCAGCTTCGGGAAAAAGGAGCGTATGGGTTATCGCTCAGAGCAATAGCCCGCGAGCTAGGCATGGTCTCGTCGGCAATTTATCGATATTTTTCCAGTGCGGACGCTCTTCTTACTGCTCTTATCGTTCGGGCCTATAACGAGCTGGCGGATGCTGCACAAGCTCAGTATGACGCTGCTGGTTCTGAGCCGAGGCTGGCACAGTTTTTAGCCGTCTGTCACGGTAGCCGGGATTGGGCGATAGCTAATCCGCACCGATATGCGCTAATTTATGGCTCGCCCGTTCCCGGCTATCAAGCCCCGCCGGAGACGATTGAGCCGGCTGGCCGGGTAGGTCTGCTGATGATCGCCACCGCAACCGGTGTACAGGGGCGTGGTTTTCATCATCCGCCGTCGGAGTGGCCCCAGGAGCGGGCAGCATTGACGGCAACATTGACTGAACACTTTGGCAGCGCGCTCGAACCGGACATGATTGCCGTCGGAGTTGCTGCGTGGAGTCATCTTTTTGGCCTGATTAGTTTCGAACTGTTCGGGCATTTTGTCGGCTCGGTGTCCAATAATCGAGTCTATTTCGACGCGGTGATGCGAAATTGGGCGGCTCAGCTGGGTCTCAGCGGTACTCAAGGGCGTGAACTAATGAGCTCGCAGTACCTGCTTTGAGTTAGTTGACGGCGCCGGTGAATTTCTCGCCTGGGCCCTGACCGGGAGCGTCGGGTAAGATTGAGGCTTCGCGGAATGCTAGCTGCAATGAACGCAATCCATCGCGCAAGGGTCCGGCGTGTTGGCTGCCGATTTCCGGTGCGGCGGCCGTGACGAAACCAGCCAGAGCAGTTATGAGCTTTCGAGCCTCATCAAGGTCCTTAAGCGATTCAGCGTCAGGGCCTTCGGCGAGTCCCACTTTGACGGCCGCGGCGCTCATGAGGTGCACAGCCGCCGTCGTAATGACCTCAACAGCTGGTACCTCTGCGATGTCTCGAATAACTGAAGTTTGTTCATGCTGGTGTTGTTCGTGGCCCTGATTATCATTGAAGCTGCTCATACTGCTAAGCTTGTCATAGACCGGCTGGAAGTCGTTATTTCTTGATGTCTTCGGATTGAGAATTTACGGCCTTCCAGCTAGCAAGCGGAGCACTCTCCCACCTGTCGACCCGATGGCGGATTTTCTCGCTCGGAGTTACCAGGTAACAGGTCGGCCCTTTGGCAAAACCAGAGGAGAGCCGTATCTACGAGGCCTTCGATTGCACCGGCAGTCGGAGGCCTTCTCTTATGCCCGGTGTCTGATACCTACGTAGAACTTACAGGAGTCACACATTAGCGAGCCACGAATCAATGATCGGATCCGCGTCCCGGAGGTGCGGTTGGTGGGCCCAGCAGGCGAGCAAGTTGGCATTGTTCGGATTGAAGATGCTCTCCGCCTAGCCGCTGAGTCGGACCTGGATCTTGTTGAGGTAGCGCCGATGGCTAAGCCACCGGTGTGTAAACTCATGGATTTTGGCAAGTACAAGTACGAAGCTGCTGTGAAAGCGCGCGAAGCCCGGAAGAACCAGACCAATACGGTTCTGAAGGAAATCCGGTTCCGGCTTAAAATCGATAAGCACGATTACGAGACGAAGACTGGCCACGCGCTGCGGTTCCTCGGTGCTGGCGACAAGGTCAAAGCAATGATCCAGTTCCGCGGTCGCGAGCAGCAACGCCCTGAAATGGGCATTCGTTTGCTCAACCGCTTTGCGGAAGACGTTACTGAAGTTGGCGCAGTCGAATCGACCCCACGCATCGACGGCCGCAACATGGTTATGGTCATCGGTCCGTTGAAGAACAAGGCTGAGGCAAAAGCTGAAGCTCGTCGTGCTGCACAACGTGTTGAAGACAAGGCCCGCAACGAGGCTGTAAAAGACGGCACCGCGCGGATCGACGTCGAGACTGGTTCCGGCCCGTTGACTCAGAGCCTTGCCGATCTGCTTCCTGACGGTCTGCACTTGTCCACGGACGCGACCGAAACTGAAGAAGAGCTTGTCGTTGAAGCGGTTGAAGAAGCTGAAGTCTCGGTGCCAGAAACAAAGGTTGCCGAAGCTCCGAAAGCTGACGCTCCAAAGGTTGAAGCGCCGAAAGCTGCCGCTAAGGCTGCAGCGCCTAAAGCAGCACCGAAAGTTGCCGCAGCTAAAGCAGCGCCGAAAGCTGCTGCCAAGGTAACGGAGGACAAGCCAGCGGCTGTGACCAAAGCAGCTCCAGCGGCTAAGCCAGCTGCCGCAAAGCCAGCAACTGCTGCTAAACCAGCCGCTGCCGCAAAGCCGGCGGCTCCTAAGCCGGCTGCGAAGCCAGCAGCACCGAAACCAGCTGCGGCAAAGCCCGCAGCAGCTAAACCGGCAGTCAGCCGGAAAGCAGCGCCCAAAGAAGAAACTGGGCCCACTAGCTGATTGAATAGCCAGAATGCCTTTCTTCGGAAAGCAAACTGGCGTAAATAAACGCCAACAACCCGCCGGGTTGTTGCCTGAGAACCACCGGCCTAGCTGGTGGAGATTTAAGGAGATAGGTTTCCATGCCGAAGATGAAGACCCACAGTGGTGCCAAGAAGCGCTTCAAGCTGACCGGTAGCGGCAAGCTCAAGCGCCAGCAGGCCAACCGCCGTCACTACCTCGAGCACAAGCCGAGCACCTTGACCCGTCGTCTGGCAGCAGACAAGACGGTTTCACCGGCAGATGCTAAAAACATCAAGAAGATGCTGGGCATCTAACTTATTCAACCGGCTGCCTTCGCCGCCAAGAAAAGCCTTCTCAGGCAGATCAGTTGATATGAGCTTGAGAGCATTAGCAAAAGGAGTACGCACGTGGCACGTGTGAAGCGGGCAGTAAACGCCCACAAAAAGCGTCGGGTTATTCTCGAGCGCGCCAAAGGTTACCGCGGTCAGCGTTCACGCCTGTACCGTAAGGCAAAAGAGCAGCTGCTGCACTCGTTCGTGTACAGCTATGGTGACCGTCGCAAGCGTAAGGGCGACTTCCGTCGGCTCTGGATTCAGCGTATCAACGCTGCATCACGCGCCAACGGCCTGACCTACAACCGCTTGATCCAGGGCTTGAAGGCTGCCTCGATCGAGGTTGACCGCCGGATGCTTTCTGAGCTTGCTGTCAACGACGCCGCTGCGTTCGCTGGCCTGGTCAAATTGGCTAAAGCCGCGCTGCCCGCAGATACCTCTGCTCCGGTAGCCAACTAGTCAGTCAAAGCTTCAGTGTGCTGCCGCATTTAGTGAGCAGGTGCGCTAAGGTTTTTGAGTGATTAACGACGACGGGCGCCCGCTAGTAGAACCCATGACCAATCCCGGTGCAGACCGGGTGAAGGACGTGGCTAAACTGGCTGGGCGCCCTTCGCGTACCCGGCGACGGCAGTTTTTAGCTGAAGGACCGCAAGCGGTCCGTGAAGCGTTGCGGGCGCACCGGGACTGTCTGGCCGCCGGCGGTAACGCCGTCGTCGATGAGGTCTATGCGAGCCGTGGGTGTTTAGACCGCTACCCGGATTTTGAAGAACTGACAGAATCTGGCCCACAGATCAGAATCGCCAGTGAGCTGGTGCTGTCCGCGATGGCAGATACCGTGAAACCGCAAGGCATTATTGCGGTGTGCCGGTTTGTCGATGTGCCTTTGCAGGAAGTTCTGGCCGCTAAACCCCAGCTGATTGCAATGCTCTGTCGGGTACAAGATCCCGGAAACGCTGGTACGGTGCTTCGTGCAGCTGATGCCGCTGGCGCAGACGCCGTGATCTTCAGTAATTCCAGCGTGGATGTTTATAACCCCAAGGCAGTCCGCAGCACGGTCGGTTCGCTCTTTCACCTGCCGGTGGTACTTGGCGCGGATCCGGCAGAAGTTGCACGCCAGTGTCGCATCGCTGGCATCGGCGTCCTCGCTGCGGATGGCTATGGCGCGCTCAACTTGGATCAACTTCAAGATGAATCGGCGGCGCGCAGCTTTGATCAAGAAACGCCTGAATCCGCATACCCTTTGGAGCAGCCAACACTGTGGTTTTTCGGTAATGAAGCGCAAGGGCTTTCTACCGAGGAACTTGAGGCCGCCGACCATCGCGTTGCGGTGCCGGTTCATGGTTCGGCGGAGAGCCTCAACGTGGGCACTGCGGCCACTGTTTGTCTTTACGCAAGCGCGCGGGCTCAACAGCGCGGCTGACACAAAGAGGCCCGCAGCGCTGTTTGCAGCGCCAAGGGCCTCGATGAGTAATTCTGGTTAGGCGTGTGATTTTCGACCGGTGATGGCACCCCAAATGCCGGCGACTACGAAACCGCCGACAATTGCGAGGATCCAGGAACCAAGGTTCCAGAATTCCATCTTCCCGGAATTGAAGAGCAAGCTTCCGATCCAGCCGCCGACGATTCCCAGGATCAGGCTGGTAACCCAGCCGCCGGTGACTTTACCGGGCATAACTACCTTGACGATGGCTCCGACGACGAGGCCCAGAACGATCCATCCAATGAAACCCATGACTCCTCCTTCAGATAGAGCTGATTCATTAACGGTACGCCTGATACGCACAGGAAAGGGGTCCAAGGAGAGATAACAATCTGGGGTGTGTCGTAAAGATGTCCGCACAGCGAAGATCACGGTAGCGTTGCAGCAGCAAAGCTCGATGCAAGTCCTGATGGAGGAAAACGGATGTCTACCGAGGGTGGCACCAAAGCGATAGTTGCGGCCCTGACCGCTAACTTGTGCATTGCGGTGTTGAAGTTTTTGGCCTTTTTATTGACCCGATCTTCATCGATGTTGGCCGAGTCGATTCACTCAGTTGCAGACTCAGGCAATCAGGTTCTGCTGCTGATTGGCGGCAAACACGCCGCTAAACAAGCCAGTGCCGAGCACCCTTTTGGCTATGGACGGGAACGCTACCTTTATGCCTTCATTGTTTCAATCGTGCTTTTCAGCGTGGGCGGGTTGTTTGCTTTGTACGAAGCTTGGGAGAAATTCCATGATCCACACGGCTTCGAAGGCCCATGGTGGTGGGTGCCGCTCGTAGTGCTACTCGGTGCGATTGTCTTGGAAGGGTTTTCCTTTCGCACCGCGATCAGAGAATCAAATCGCAGTCGAGGCAAACGCTCATGGCCAATGTTCATTCGCACGGCTAAAGCGCCCGAGCTGCCCGTGGTGCTGCTGGAAGACTCTGCGGCGCTTGCCGGTCTAGTCTTTGCGCTCTTCGGCGTCAGTATGACGTTAGTGACCGGCGATGGGGTGTGGGACGCTATTGGCACTGCACTAATCGGCCTGTTACTCGTTTTGGTTGCTATTGTGCTGGCAATCGAAACTAAATCACTGCTGTTGGGGGAGTCCGCGACGGTAGAGGATGTCACCGCCATCGAAGCTGCCCTGATTGGTCCCGGTGTCAGCCGGATCATTCACTTGAAAACCATGCATTTGGGCCCGGAGGAACTCTTAGTAGCGGCGAAAATCGCCATTGAGGATTCGGCAACAGGAGTCGCGATAGCAAAGGCGATAAACGACGCCGAGCGACGGATTAGGGCGGCAGTACCTATTGTAAAAGTGATTTATCTGGAGCCGGACATCTATAGCGTTACGGCAGCTGGGTTGCCGGCTGCTTCTGACGGCGATCAACTCGGCCGCTAAACGCGGCAATACCCAAGCCCAGAATGGCAAGGCCCGCGCCAACCAGTGCGGGAGCCACATAACCCCAACCCCAAGCGATAACGAGTCCACCCAGGAACGCGCCTAATGCGTTGGCGATATTGAGCGCGGAGTGATTCATCGAAGAGGCAAGTGATTGGGCTCCCGGTGAAACATCGAGGAGCCTGGTCTGTAGCGCAGGTACTAGCATGGCGCCAGAGGCTCCGATCAAGAGCACCAACGGCAAAGCCGACCAGATCTGATGAACGCCAATGCTGAAAATTAGCAGGATCGCAGCGATGACGCCCATCATGATGTAGATGCTGCCCATCACGGAGCGATCTGCCATTCGGCCGCCAACAACATTTCCAATCACCATGCCAACGCCGTAAATTGCGACGACGAGGGGTAGCCAATCGGAAGGCAAACCGGTCACTTCGGTCATGGTCGGCGCAATATAGGCATAAACGGCGAAAAAGCCGCCAAAGCCAACAATGCCGATCAAGAGCGCAAGCCACACCTGAATACGCTTCAACGCGCTCAACTCGCCCCGCACCGATGCACCTTCGGCTGCAGGTTGTGCCGGGATAAAAATCCAGAGGCACAGCACGGTAATTGCGCCAATAATAGTCACCAAAATAAAGAGCAACCGCCAACCGAATTGCTGACCAATAAAGGTCGCCAAGGGTACGCCGACGACGTTAGCGATGGACAGTCCCAGCATCACCATTGAAATGGCACGACCGCGCTTGGTCGGTGAGACCAGCGACGCGGCAAGCACTGCGGCCACGCCGAAGAATGCGCCGTGTGGTAGCCCCGAAATAAAGCGAGTGATCAACAAGTACCAGAAATCTTGTGCCAAGAACGAAGAGAAGTTGCCCAAGGTGAACAGCACCATAAGCGCGATGACCACACGTTTTCTTGGCATTTTGGCTGCAACGGCTGCCAGAATGGGCGCACCAACAACTACGCCCAATGCGTAAGCTGAAATCAGGTGGCCGGCTTCCGGGATAGTGACATTTACCCCCTGGGCCACATTGGGCAACAAGCCCATCATGGCGAACTCGATGGTGCCAATGCCAAACCCGCCCATGGCAAGCGAGATGATCGCTAAGGCCACATGGCGAGAGGAAAAATTGTGTTGAGGCTGTTGCATGCTGCTCTTTCCGGTGCGGTGTTTGCAGCTCTATTCCATCACGGCCTTTGCTAAAGAACAGACCGTAGAATGCCTTTGTGAAGTCAAAGCAAATTGTAGGTGGGGCTATTGTCGATGATCTGCAGCGACCGAGCCGTCTTTTGGTAGCTCGACGCAGCGCACCCGAGTCATCGCTGGGGCTGTGGGAATTCCCCGGCGGTAAGGTCGAAATCGCCGAACTACCTGAGGCTGCTTTGCATCGTGAACTTGCCGAAGAGCTGGGGGTTCAAGTCAAACTTGGTCATGAAGTGACCGGACCGGATACCGATGGTTGACTGCTTGGCAATGGTGCACGGATGCGGGTTTGGTTTGTCCAGATTATCCGCGGGGAACCATTGCCGCTGGAAGATCATGACCAGCTTCAATGGATGCCGCTGTCTGAAGAATCAGCACTGATGGCGTTGCCGTGGATTCCGGCAGATTTTCCGATCGTGGCGGAGCTGCTCAGGTCAGTTTATGGGCGAAGCGCATAAGGTTTCCGTCCGGATCCACATGGGCACCCTCACGTAATCCATATTCAGTGTCAACGGGCATGCCCGTTGGGCAACGAATCTCAGCGTTATCCGAAACTGCTTTCCATTGCAGCGCACGTGCGTCTGCATCGTCGACTTCAATGAAAGCCGCCGAGAAGTTAGTTTCTGGGTCAATGCCGGGCGCTTGCCACAGGTGGATGCGTACCGCGCCAAGTTTGGCGTAGGCATAGTCTTCATCGCCGTCGTACTTTGCGACCTCAAACCCCAGGGCCTCGTAATGACTGATTGATCGTTCTAAATCAACTACCGGAAAGACCGGAGCGATCTGGGCGAATTTGACCGTGTTGACCATATGCCGAGCATATCCCGGGGCTGGCGGCGATAGCCAGTGTCTGCACGGCGGTTCAAATTTATGCCAGACTGGTATTTTCGGCAATGGTCGAAAATATGGCGTTTCAAGCAGGGAGAACCCGATGTCACAGTCCGAAGAGGGTCAAAGCGCCGCCGTTGACGGCGCTGCGAGCAGCGAGGATACCAAGCGGAAGTTCCGTGAAGCTCTCGAGAAGAAGAACGCTAAGCATCACGCCACAGTGGAAGCTACCCAGGGTTCTAAAATCAGTTCGTCGCATTCTTCCGCAGCTACCAAGCGCGAGTTTCGACGGAAGAGCGGCTAAAACAGCGTCGCCTCGGTAACTGCAGATGCGGAAGTAGCGACCGTTTCACGCTTTCGTTGCGTGCTGCTTTTGCCAAAGGGCTGACGAATCGGCCAACGCCCTTTTGTCGCTGAAATTGGCAAGCCCCCCTCGGGGTACTGCGCTTCTTCTTTTCGCGCGTCGAGAACTGTTTCATGCATATAGGCTTGTGTGCCGCCGAAACCGTGTCTGGTTTTGGCGGCATTCACTTTCTGCGCCAACCATTGCCGGTACTCTTTGGGCGCATAGGAGCCATTTCCGTAGAGGCCCCGATATTTGCTGACCAACCCTGGATAATTCTTTGCAAGCCAGGACATGAACCAGTCTTTGGTGCCAGGACGCAAATACAAAGCACCCGCAGTGACGCCAGTCGCCCCGGCTGCCGCCAAGGGGGCCAGCAGAGAATCTAGCGCCTCATCACTATCGGTGAGCCACGGCAATATTGGCATCGCCATCACTCCGCAAGGTAGGCCGGCAGATCTCAACCGCGAGATCAACGCCAATCGGGCTTTTGGCGAAGGGGTGCCGGGCTCAAGAACCTTGGCCAGTGCCTCATCGGTGAGCGCCAGCGAGATGCCCATGCCAATGGGGACCTGGCGAGCTGCATCTTTAAGCACTGGAATATCCCGACCCAATAGCGTGCCTTTGGTTAAGATAGACAGTGGGCTGCCTGACTCGGCCAGGGCTTTGATGATTCCTGGTATCAGTTAGTAGCGACCCTCCGCCCGTTGATAGGGATCGGTGTTGGTTCCCAACGCTACGTGGTGCCGGCCCCAACTAGGCTTTGCCAACTCAACCCGAAGAACTTCGACAGCATTTACTTTGACTACCACTTGAGAGTCGAAATCCAGCCCCGGATCGAAATCGAGGTAGGTATGGGATTTTCGGGCGAAACAATAAACGCAGGCGTGAGAACAGCCTCGATAGGGGCTGATGGTCCAGCTGAACGGCATCGTTGAAGAGGCGGGCACCTTATTCAGTACGGATTTAGCGGCTACTTCGTGGAATGCGACGCCAGCGAATTCGGGGGTGCGGACGGTGCGTCAAAAACCTTGCATTGGCAGCAGAGATGGCCGCTCGGGACGGGATGAACTCTGAGCCGAGCTATCGGTGCTGATATTGAGGGCCTCTTGAGCGAGGACTTGTTGGGATTCCCATCGCATGAAGCTATTAGAACATAAATGCTATTAATGTACAAGCAAATAGAATATATATTTCCTTCCTCGGCATGGATCAAAAGGGAACCTGCCGTTGCGGTGAGACGTTACTGTGAGTTACAGCACACTACTCGCGCTGATTCGAATTATTCTGGCGGTGGGCGCGTCGGAGATTCTGTGGACCAAGGAGACCATCATGCCAAATGTGGCAACCATTCTGACTGAGAGCGCAGCAACGTATCCCGAGGTTTTGTCGATCAAGCTTGATGACGTTGAGCTGAGTTTTGCCGCACTCAACGGATTGAGCATGAAAGTGGCAGGATTGTTGGCTGCCCGAGGTGTGGCCAAAGGGGACCGAGTGGCTATTATCAGCCCGAACATTCCACAAATGCCTGCTATCTACTATGGAATCCTCCGCTACGGTGCGATAGTAGTGCCACTCAATCCGCTCTTGAAATCGCGTGAAGTGGAGTATCACCTACAGAACTCCGAGGCAAAGCTCGCTTTCGCTTGGGAGGGCGTCCTTGGCGAAGTTAACGCAGGGGCCGAAGCTGCTGGCACCGAAGTCATTCCGGTTGACGCTCAGTTCATGGCTTTGCTTTCCCAGGTTGAGCCTTTGGTCGAGGTTACCGAGGTCGCCGGCGACGACACCGCGGTCATTCTCTATACCTCCGGCACCACTGGGCGACCGAAAGGCGCCGAGTTGACGCATTCAAATCTGCTAAGCAATGCCACGGTGTCTCGAAACCTGCACGATATTAGCTATGGTGATGTGATTTTCGGCGGTTTGCCTTTCTTTCATATCTTCGGGCAGACCTGTGCGCTCAACGCCGCGGTAATGTCCGGCGCCGCCGTAACTCTTTTGCCACGCTTCGATCCGCTCAGGGCCCTCGAAATTATTGAACTCGATAAAGTGACGATCTTCGAAGGTGTGCCGACCATGTACATCGGATTACTTCGAGTACCAGATCGCAGCCGTTTTGATGCTTTGACACTGCGCATGGCGGTCTCTGGTGGGGCTGCGCTTCCGCTCGGTGTGAATCGCCCCGGCGTGTCCGGAGACTTTCTTGTTTGAGAGGATCAGGACATGGCAGGGAAAACTACGACACGGTATCCGCAGGAGTTGAAGGATCGTGCGGAGATGGAGGGTGCGTCTTCGGAGTGGGCGGCGATGCAAAAAGTTGCCCAGCTTTTGGGTGTGGGTGTGCCGGAAACGGTGCGTAAATGGGTCCGGCAAGCCGAGATCGATGTTGGTACTAGAACTGGAACAACGAGCACGGAATCGGCCGAGCTGAAACGGTTACGGCGTGAGAACGCTGAGCTGAAACGGGCGAACGCGATCCTTCGGAGTGCTTCAGCTTTTTTCGCGGTCGAACTCGACCGCCACAACACTGATCGTGAAATACATCAAGGACCATGCCGGTCACCGCGAGAATAATGGATTGCGGTGGGGTGTCGAGTCGATCTGCCAGGTGCTTACTGGGACGGGGTGAAGACCACCCCGTCCACGTACTACGAATGGGTGGATAAAACACGATCTCACCGAGAACAACGTGATGAGGTGCTCAAGCCCGTGATCCAGAAGGTGTATGCCGCTAATTACGGGGTTTACGGCACCAGGAAAGTCTGGTTGGCGATGAACCGTGAAGGTGTGCCGGTGGCCAGGTGCACGGTAGAACGGCTCATGGGGTTACTTGGCATACAGGGTGCGGTCCGTGGCAAGGTCAAACGCACCACGATCAAAGACTCGAAGGCGGCCCGAGCGAAGGACTTGGTCCGCCGTGATTTCACACCAACGGCACCGGATCGGCTATGGGTAGATGATTTCACCTATGTTTCGACCTGGTCCGGGTGGGTCTATGTTGCCTTCGTGATCGATGCTTACTCTCGGAGGATCCTGGGCTGGTCAGCGAGTGCTTCTATGAACACCGTGCTAGTGCTCAACGCAGTTAATCAGGCAATCTGGAGTCGTGAACGGGCCGGGGCTGAGATTTCCGGGGTGATTCATCATCACGATGCCGGGGCTCAATACGCCTCCTTGGCCTTCACCGAACGCCTGGCCCAGGCCGGTATCCGCCCCTCGATCGGTTCTGTGGGTGATAGTTACGACAACGTCTTGGCGGAAACCATCAACGGGCTTTATAAGACCGAGCTGATCAAACCCGGCAAGCCCTGGCGGACTCTAGAAGAAGTCGAAATCGGCACTGCTGAATGGGCCGATTGGTACAACCACCGAAGGCTCTACCAGTACTGCGGAGACATCCCACCAGTAGAGCTAGAAAACCACTACTACAATCACTACCAGAGCACGGCAGCCGCCGACAGGCTCATCGTCTGAGAAACCCTCCGGACACACCGGGGCGATTCATATCTACACAGGGGACCTGGCTCGCCAAGATGAAGACGGCCTGTATTTCATCGTCGATCGGAAAAGGACATGATTCTCCGCGGCGGATACAACATCTATCCGCGTGAAGTGGAAGAAGTTTTGTATGAACATCCCGCAGTAGCGGAGGCCGCAGTGATTGGTAGACCCGATTCTGAGTATGGCGAGGAGATAGTCGCCGTCGTCGCGCTTAAAGACGGTGCCGCAGGGGCTGAACAGCCAGAAAAGCTCGCTGCTGAAATTCGTGAATTCGTCAAAGAGCGAATTGCTGCCTACATAAATACCCGCGCGAGGTGCACATTATCGACACGCTACCCAAGGGGCCAACCGGGAAAATCCTCAAACGGGAAATTTCACTCTGACCTGACAAGATCTGACTGCGCCAGATGCCCCCGATTCCAGCAGCACCGGAATCGGGGGCATCTTCTGCGCTGTAGTGCCGATCAGATCAGTTCCCAGCTAGCGGTCACGCTTGCCGTTACCGCCTTCTCGCCAGCTTCGATTGGCATCGAATCTGATGAAGCAAACGATGCGGCACGCATCGTGATCGGTCCATTGCCGCGCTCGAAAGATTCTGCGATGGTGAGGACCTTACCCAGCGTCCGTCCAGCTAGTTCCGCGTAGTGCGAAGCATTGTGTAATGCATCAGCCCATGCAAGGGTGCGGGCTTGTTCGGCAGCGGCACTGGGGTCGGAAATATCTGGCTGCAGGCCATTGAGCCTGACGTCGTTGCCGCCAGCTTCGACGATCGCCGCAATCGTCTGTTGAGTCTGCTCTTGCAGCCCTAGCCGGACCGTTAGGGTACTGGAGCACTGGTATCCGGTGACTACATTGCCTTTGCCATCTTGCCAAACAGTTTCGGCATGAAGTGAAAGTCCGCTAGTTGCGCTGTTTTTACGATCGATGTTGGCGCTTTCCAAAGCTCGTTGTACTGACTGCATAGAACGGGATGCATCTTGGTACGCGCCCACTAGAGTTTTGCGACTCACCTCGACACCGATGTTAAGTGTGAGCAAATCCGGAGTCTGGTTAGCGCTGCCGCGGCCGGTAACCGTGACCGTGTTGCCTCCGTTGTTTGCGATGCTGTTTTCCATGAGATCTCCTATCAACGACGCTGATTGCTCCCACCGTAACTGTCTAAGCTGAGTGTGCCCAGCCTTTGGCATTCAGTTCCGCTCAGCGCGGATCAGATCGCACAGCGCGGGGGATGGGCGCCGGATTCCACACCGGAGGCCGCGATTGAATAGACTGATTCCGGCATTCCCACGATCAAGGTGCGTTCTTTTATGACCGAGCAACTCCCGGCGGATTCCGCCGCTCCCGATCCGACCGACGAAGCTGCGCTTGCGCTCGCCGTCAGTAGCGCCCTTGAGGCGATTGCCGCGGCCAGCGATCTGGAACAGCTCAAAGAGGCTAGGCTGGCGCATACCGGAGAAAAATCACCGCTAAGTCTGGCTAACCGTGGCATTAAAGACATCGCCAAAGAACTCAAAGCCACCGCTGGCAAGCTCATGGGAGCTGCCCGCGGGCAGGTCAACCAAGCGCTTGCGGCGAGGACTGAGATTCTCGAAGCCGAAGCCGCGGAACGGATCTTGGTCGAAGAGGCTGTGGACGTCACGGCAGCTCCGCGCCGGCGTCGTGCGGGGGCGAGGCACCCGCTGGCCACCCTTCAAGAGCGGGTCAGCGATATTTTCGTCGGCATGGGTTGGGAGATCGCCGAAGGTCCTGAGCTGGAATCTGAGTGGTTTAACTTTGATGCGTTGAACTTCAAACCTGATCACCCAGCTCGGGAACTTCAAGACACATTCTTCGTAGAACCTCCGGAAGCGCATTTGCTGTTGCGCACGCATACCTCTCCGGTTCAGGTCCGCTCCATGCTGGAGCGCGAGTTGCCGATCTACGTACTGTGCCCGGGAAAAACCTTCCGCACCGACGAGCTCGACGCAACGCACACGCCGGTTTTCCACCAATTTGAAGGTCTCGCGATTGACAAGCACCTTTCAATGGCGGATTTGCGCGGCACCTTGGAACACTTTGCGCGGCAGATGTTTGGTGATGAGGCGCAAATTCGACTTAGGCCCAATTATTTTCCGTTTACCGAGCCCTCGGCCGAGCTGGACATTTGGCACCCTGGTGCCAAGGGTGGCCCGCGTTGGATCGAGTGGGGCGGTTGCGGCATGGTGAATGAAAATGTGTTGCGCGCCGCCGGAATTGACCCAGAAGAATACTCAGGATTTGCCTTCGGTATGGGCATTGAGCGGACGCTGATGTTCCGCAACGAAGTCGCCGATATGCGCGACATGATCGAGGGCGATATTCGCTTCAGCCAGCACTTCGGGATGGAAATCTAATGCGTATACCTTTATCTTGGCTGCGTGAATTCGCTGCCGTTCCGGCCGACGCCACCGCCGAAGATGTGATGGCTGATCTAGTCCGGGTAGGACTGGAAGAAGAAGCAGTGCACCGGCCCACCGACTTTCTTTCTGGGCCAATTGTGGTTGGCCAAGTGCTTTCGCTGGTCAAAGAACCGCAAACTAATGGCAAAACGATCAATTGGTGCCAGGTTCGCGTTGTGCCCGAGGGCGCAACTCAAACGCTCGAGGGCGATGGAATTTCTCCGGACGGAATTCAAGGCATAGTGTGCGGTGCACACAACTTTGTTGAAGGTGACAAGGTCATTGTGACACTGCCTGGTGCTGTGCTGCCTGGAGACTTCCGGATCTCGCCGCGTAAAACTTACGGGCACACCTCCGCTGGCATGATTGCGTCCTCGCGTGAGTTGGGCATTGGCCAAGATCACGATGGCATTGTGGTGCTGTCAACGCTTGGACTCGATCCCGAACTTGGTAGCTCGGTTTACGAACTTCTTGGCTTGGATGATCATGCGGCCGAAGTCAACGTGACACCGGATCGAGGATATGCGTTCTCGATCCGCGGCATCGCTCGTGAATACGCGCATGCCACTGGCACGGAGTTCGTCGATCCGGCTGCGCAGCCGACGGTTGTTCCGGCAGATTCTGCGGGCTTCCCGGTCCGTCTTGAAGACGGCGCGCCAATTTACGGCAAGCCTGGCGTCGATCGTTTTGTTGCGCGAATTGTGCGCGGTATTGATGTTTCCGTACCCACTCCGCAGTGGATGGCATCGCGATTGCGGCTTGCTGGTATCCGATCGATTTCGCTGCCGGTAGACATCTCAAACTATGTGATGTGGGAGCTAGGTCAGCCGCTGCATTTCTACGATTTGAACAAATTGTCTGGACCGATTGTGGTCCGCCGCGCGGCCGCGGCAGAGTCCTTGACTACTCTCGATGGCAAAGCACGCAAGCTCGACGTCGAAGATCTGCTGATCACCGACGATTCTGGTCCGGTTGGCATTGCTGGTGTGATGGGCGGGGCGGCGACCGAAGTCTCCGCGAGCACGCAGGATGTGCTCATCGAGGCAGCGCACTTTGAAGAAATCACGATCGCGCGGAGCCGGCGTAGGCACAAATTATCTTCGGAAGCTTCGAAGCGTTACGAACGTGGCGTTGACCCGTTGGTCGCAGATATCGCCACGCAGCGCGCGGTCGATTTGCTCGTAGAGCTCGCCGGTGGCACGGCCGATCCGCACGGTACCGACGTGTTTTCTGGATTTACTCCGAAGACCATTGGATTCGTCGCTGGTTACCCGGCTCGACGCGTGGGGATTCAATTCACTGACGAGCAGATCGAGCGTGCGCTGACTGATATTGGTGCCACTGTTGGCCAATCAGATGGAATCTACGGCGTCAGCGCGCCGTCTTGGCGCCCAGATCTGGAGACCAAAGACGACCTCGCCGAAGAAATCGCCCGATTGGTCGGCTACGACCAGATTCCGGCAACGCTGCCTGTTGCGCCGCCGGGACGAGGGCTCAGCCGAGTACAGCAGCAACGTCGTCGGACGCTGCAAGCGCTAGCCGATTCGGGACTCACCGAGGTGCTGGCCTATCCGTTCGTCTCCAAAGCAATGAATAACACCTTTGGCGTGGCTGAAGGTGGAACTGAGGCGCGTGCGGTGAAGCTCGCGAATCCAATCAGCGAAGAATTCGGTTTCTTGCGTACTTCGGTTCTGCCTGGCTTGCTTGAGGTGGCGAAACGTAATCTATCGCGTGGCTTCCGTGACTTAGCTCTTTTTGAGGCAGGCTCGGTGTTCTTGCCGGCTGAAACGATGGGTACCGCCTCGATTCCGCCACTGGGCGCTAGGCCCGCAGACGAAGTTCTGGATGAACTCTATGCCGGCATCCCGGATCAGCCATTGCACATTGCGGCTGTTCTCATTGGTTCCGATTCGGCGGCTGCGCCGGATCATAAGCCACGGTCGTGGGACTACGCTGATGCACTCGACGTGGCCAAGCTTGCCGCTGAAGTCTTAGGCGTAGACATCGTAGCTGTCCAGGGCAGGCACCAAGCTTTCCACCCCGGTCGCACCGCTCAATTGGAACTCCGAGATGGCACCTTACTTGGCTACGCCGGCGAGCTTCACCCGAAGCTGCTGGCTGAGTCAGATCTTCCAGCACGAACGATTGCGGTGGAATTCGATCTTGATGCGCTCTTCGAAGCGGCTGCCGATGTGATCGTGGCCAAGTCGATTTCAACTTTCCCGTTGGCGACGCAGGATGTGGCCTTGGTGGTCGACGCCGAGGTGCCGGCCAGCGAGGTCCTCGAGGTGTTGCGTACTGGCGCGGGCGAGCTACTCGAAGAGGTCGCTTTGTTCGATGACTACCGCGGGCACAACGTGGGTGAAGGGAAGAAGTCGTTGGCCTTTGGTCTTCGGTTCCGAGCCACTGACCGGACTTTGACTGCGGAAGAAGCCACCGCGGCTCGTGAGAGCGCCGTTGCTGCAGCTGCCGCCGCCTTCGGTGCGGTACTGCGCTAAGCCATGCTGATATCCGGGAAGTAGAACCGGCAGCCTTAGACTTCGAGCAAGTCATGGGGCTCTACGACTCGGTCGGTTGGTCTGCCTATACCAAGGATCCGCAGGCTTTGAAGGGAGCCTTGAATGGCTCAGAATTTATTTGTGTGGCCGAGGAAGATGGCCAACTTTTGGGACTGGCGCGCGCTATATCGGATGGCTTCACTGTGTGCTATTTACAAGATGTCTTAGTGAACCCGGCTTGGCAGCGGCAAGGGATTGGTGCTGAGCTGGTCAAACAGGTATTGGCAGCGCATGATCAGCTCCTCCAATTCGTCTTGCTGACCGATGACGAGCCTGCGCAACACGCGTTTTACCGTTCCTTGGGCCTAACAAATACTGCAGACCAAGCAGGAATTAACGCCTTCTTCCGGTTCAGCTAGCTGCTACCGCCGTCGGCAGTGCTTCTGCGAGTACCGCTGACTTTTTACTGGCGGCCTTGGCCGCTATCAAGATGACTAGCAGGCCAAGACCGGACAGAATTGCGCCAATCCAGATCGGGGAGGTGTAGCCCAGGCCCACGCCGATGCCTACGCCGCCCAGCCAAGCGCCAAGGGCGTTGCCGATGTTGAATGCGGCAATATTGCTACCGGAAGCCAGCGTTGGTGTTTCATGGGCGAAATGCATGATCCGCATTTGCAGGCCGGGTACGGTACCAAAGCCGAATCCTGCCATGAGTACCAGCGCGGAAATGGTCACGACGGGGTTGGCTGCGAAGATCGAGAAAACAATCAGAATCACAGTTAGTACCGTCAGGCTCACGGCAAGAGTTTTGTCTCGGGCTTTATCAGCAGTTTTACCACCGATGAGGTTTCCGGCGAAGGAACCTAATCCGAAGAGGATGAGTAACCAGGGCACCAGCGTGCTGGCAAATCCGGTGACCTCGGTCAGAGTGTAAGCGATATAAGTAAAGGCGCCGAACATTCCGCCAAAGCCCAGAATGGTCACGGCAATAGAAAGCCAGACCTGGCCCTTTCCGAAGGCCTTAATTTCATCGCGAAGTCTGGACGGTTTTCCGGCCACATGTTGTTTCGGTACCAATAATGCGATACCAGCCATGGCGACCAGTCCCAAAACTGAAATCACTGCGAAGGTTGAGCGCCAACCGAAATTCTGTCCGAGTAAAGTGCCGAAGGGTACACCGAGCACGGTTGCCATCGTCAGCCCAGCGAACATCATCGATATTGCCGCGCCTTTGCGTTCCGGCGCGACCATGTTTGCCGCTACGACCGCGCCGATGCCAAAGAAAGCACCGTGCGTTAGTGCGGCAAGGATACGGCCAGTCAGCATCAGGCTGAAGGTGGGCGCTACCGCGGAGAGCAAGTTGCCGGCGATGAACAACACCATCAGCGAGATCAAGACAGCTTTGCGGGGGAGTCAGGTCACAGCGGCGGTCAGTAAGATGCCGCTGACGGCGACCGAAAGCGCATAGCCGGAGATAAGCCAACCAGCCGTCGGCTCATCTACGTTGAATGTTTGGGCTACTTCGGGAAGTAGTCCCATGATGACGAATTCGGTCAGGCCGATGCCGAATCCGCTGATGGCCAACGCTAAGAGGCCGAGAGGCATGAGAAGGACTCCTTGAGGGATCTTGACAGGTGCGCAGAGAAATTAGCTGCGTATGCAATAGTTGCACACGCGCTATATAGGCGCAAGCCGTGTAATATGGAGGGATGGGAATTGCAGACGACGCGGTAGAAATTCGGGCACTGGGCTGGCGACGCCTTGCTGCTTTGCATGGCTTGATCGAATCGTCGTTGGAGCGCGAGTTGCAGGCTAAACACGGATTATCCGTTGTGGAGTACACCGTGTTGGACGCTTTGTCCCGGCAAGACGGTTGGCACATGCGGATGCAACAGTTAGCGCGAGCGGCAGCGTTGTCTGGTAGTGCGACCACCCGATTGGTGAACCGATTGGAAGAACGAGGCTTCTTATCGCGCTATCTGTGTGCAGATGATCGTCGCGGAATTTATACCGAAGTCACCGAAGCTGGCTTAACAGCGCTGAAAAAGGCGCGTCCTGATCATGACGAAACTCTTGAGCACGCTCTTGCCGAGGCTGCGCAGACCGAAGAACTGCGTCTGCTGGCAGAATCGCTAAATAACTGACTCAGTAGAGATCAATCTCGCCGGGGGCGAAGAGTTCCGCGGCGTGACCAACCACCAGTCGATCCGGCACGCCAACTAGTTCAACGTCCTTTTCTGGGTAGTCAAAGCGGGCGAGCACATGACGCATCGCTTCGAGCCGGGCACGTTTTTTGTCGTTAACTCTTTACCACGGTCCAAGGCGAATGCCTGGTGTCGGTCTTACGAAACATCATCTCTTTCGCGGCGGTGTACGCGTCCCATTTATCTAGCGAGGCTAAGTCCATGGGGGAGAGTTTCCACTGACGTACCGGGTCTACCTGCCGAATAGTGAACCGGGTGAGTTGTTCTGACCGCGAGACCGAAAACCAGAATTTGACCACGTCAACGCCATCGTTGACCAACATCTTTTCGAAAGCCGGGGCTTGGCGCAGAAACTCAGCGTATTGACCGTCAGTACAGAAGCCCATAACCCTTTCTACCCCGGCCCTGGTGTACCACGATCGATCGAACATTACGATCTCGCCAGCCGCGGGCAAATGGTAAACATAGCGCTGGAAGTACCATTGGCTTTGTTCACGTGCGGTGGGCTTCTCCAGGGCGACGACTCGAGCCCCACGCGGATTCATTTGTTCAGTGAACCGTTTGATAGTGCCACCTTTGCCGGCCGCATCGCGGCCCTCAAATAACAGCACGATTCTGCGACCGGTGTCTTTGACCCAATTTTGCAGTTTCAGTAGTTCGATTTGGAGCAGCCGCTTATCCATTTCGTAGATTTCCCGAGCAAGTCGAGCGTCGTAGGGATAGCCTTCCCTCCAAGTATCTACCGCAACACCATCTGGCCCGATAAGTACCGGATCGTCGTCGTCGGTGTCCAAAACACTGAACCCGGGGAGCGCGAGCTTCATTTCAACCATGACCTGACCATAGAGTGGGGGAGTGAACCACCGATTAATGCCTGGTGAACCGGTGAGGTTCGAGGACGTCACCGTGCGGGCCGTGCAGCTCTCCAAAGTCGACGCCGAGCCGGCTTGGCTGAGTTCGGCCGAGAGTCTGCGAGCTTCGCGGTTCAGCAGCCAAGAACTGCACGACCGTTTCGTGGCAAGACGACTCGCGATCCGCATCTTCGCGGCCAAGCTATTGGGTGTCTCTCCCGAGCGCCTCGAGTCGCATTACTCCTGCCCAGACCACGGCGCGGGCGTGCATTTAGACCACGGGCGTCCTGGTTTCGCTTTGGTTGGCGAAGTTATGCCAATAGCTTTGAGCAGTTCAAGTAGCGCGGATTGGACGTTACTGGCCGGGATAGCCAGCTCGAGGCCGAAAATCGGGATTGATCTAGAGCAGATAGCGCGTGTTGGCTTCGAAGGTTTTGACGATGCGGTGCTGACGGCACAAGAGAAATCGCGTTGTCTTAGCCTTCCAGCTGAGGATAGACCCAGTTTTCGAGCGAATTGTTGGGGTGCAAAAGAAGCATTGCTCAAAGCTGACGGCCGCGGACTCCGGATTGACCAGAGCACAATTGAGTCGTATTCGCCGCAGGTCCGGTTGCTCGATTCTCAGTCTTTGGGGATGCCCGCCGGTTTTTCCGCCGCTTTAGCCGTGCAAGACTAGCCGTGCAGGATTAGCGACTGCTAGCCGACTGAGCTGGAAACGCAGGTAGCTCGGCTTGATAAAGCCAAGGCGTCAACAACGCGCGGGAATCTAGGCCGGGCTCTAACTCGTCGGCCAGCGCAAAGAACTCGGACGTGCTCACCGAACTGTGCGCATAGCGCTCCGTCCAGCTTCGCAGCAGCGCGAAAAATGCCTCATCACCACGGGCGTTGCGTAAGGCATGCAATGTTAAGGAGCCACGCTTATAAACTCGATCATCGAACATTTTGACCGCACCGGGGGAGCCAATGATCAGATCCTGTGCTTCGGCGGCCAGCTTTTGGTGCGCTGCTTTTGCCCGGTCTGCGGCTTTCATCAAACCAGAAGCCTCGGACCAAATCCATTCTGCGTAGCAGGCAAAACCTTCGTGAAGCCAGATGTCCTGCCAGCGCGCGAGCGTCAAGGAATTGCCAAACCATTGGTGTGACAACTCATGAGCGATCAAGCGTTGCGCATCCCAGCCGGAATTCAAATGATTGCGCCCGATGATCGACAACGACTGAGCCTCAAGCGGTATGTCTAGCTCGTCTTCAGTAACCACCACGGTGTATCCGGCGAAGGGGTATGGCCCAAAGCAAAACTCAAAGGTATCCATCATGGCTCGCTGCTTTTGCCAGGCCTTCAAGGGTGCGCGGGACCAAAGCGGCGGGCACCGCAACGGCTAGCGGAACGGGCTCACTCGGTGCCCGATGCGTTCCCCGTTGCTGCTCGGCAAGCGGCAAAAGTTGGTAGCGGCCAATCTGCACCGTAGCGAGGTAAGTTGCCATCGGTTCGGGTTGTTCATAAACCCAGGTCTGCCGGCTGGATTTGCTCGAATGGGAAATCAGGGTGCCATTGCAAACTGGTCGGTAGTTGACGTCGGTGGTGACAGAAATGCGAAAGCTAGCCTTTTGACTGGGGTGATCATTACAAGGAAACCAGCTGGGTGCTCCGGTTGGCTGCCCCGCAACTAAAACGCCGTCGGCTAGTTCTTCCCAGCCAACATCGCCCCAGATGCCGTCGCTGGGTGCTGGATTCCCTTCGTATCGCACCTCGATGCTAAAGGGCTGCCCCTTTGCGATCGCTTCCGCCAACGTCACGACCAATTGCCCGGTGCGTTGGGCGTATGTAGCAACTTTTAGCGATTTTCCCGAGCTTTTGACCGCAATTTTTCCAGCGCGCAAACCATCCAGATTGAGCACTATCGATTTCAATTTGGTTGTTGTGACGGCGTCGATGACTGCCTTGCCGATGAGCCGATTGCTTGCCAGCCGACAATCGAGATCCAAATCATAATGTTGGACGCGGAAGTCATCGGTGCCATGCCCCGGAGTGTAAGGGTCAAAGGGTTCTAAAGTTGCTGTGCTCATGAATTCTGTTCAGTAGTCTGTATTGGTCCTTGAGCCGCTGGTCCCTTCCAAGGGCTGACCGGATTGCCAATCCAGTAGCTTCCAGCTGGCACGGTTTCACCGCGCATCACCAAAGATGCAGGGCCAACCGTTCCGCCCCGGGCAATCCGGGCCGCGGGCAGGATTACGCTGTGGGGGCCCATCGTGGCACCCTCTTCTAGGGTAACGGTGTCTAGGGCCATGATTCGGTCATGGAAGAGGTGAGTCTGAACTACGCAGCCCCGATTCACCGTTGAGCTTTCACCCAGGGTCACCAGATCGGCCTCCGGCAGCCAATACGATTCGCACCAGGTTCCGTGCCCAATTTTGGCACCAAGCGAACGTAGCCACCAGACAAGAGCCGGCGTACCACTTGCTGCCCGGGCAAACCAGGGAGCTGCCACCGACTCTATACAAGGTGTCCACTACCTCGCTAAGCCAAATAAACGAGCTTCACAACGGATGCTCGCCAACCCTAATCCTGCCCACCAAGAGCCATTTAGCTACGACGGCGCTGCCCGCAGCAACCGCACCAGCGAGCATCATGACGACTCCGCCCAGTACCGCCGCGACAAAGTATCCAGTGTGACTTGCCAGCCAAGAAAACAAGCTCAAGACGCTTACTGTGATGGCGACGGTCAGCATCGTAGGAACGAATCGACAAATCTCCCAGAGTGCTCTGGCGACTTTCAGTTTTCTCGGCGGTTCGAAGGTTCGCGAAGCATCGGAACTTTGCGCCACCCGACGCAGGCGTACCGGTGGTGATCCAAGCCAGGACGTACCGGCTTTTGCTTTCGCGGGCGTCGCTGAAAGTACCGCGACCAGTGAGTTCTTCGGCACAGATCTGCCCGCGGCAGTCATACCGGAGTTGCCAAGAAAAGCGCGTTTGCCAATTTTCGCCGGCGCAATATGGACAAAGCCGCCGCCAAGTTCGTAGGAGGCAACCATCGTTTTATCGGCCAAAAATGCGCCATCGCCGACCGTGGTCATGGAAGGTAGCAGCAACACGGTAGAAGCTTCAACGTTCTTCCCGATCTTGGCCCCGAGTAAGCGCAACCAAATCGGGGTGAATAGCGAGGCGTAAATCGGGAAGAGTAAGTCTCTGGCTAAATCCAGCACGCGTTCAGTCGCCCAGACTTGCCAACCAATTCGGCTGCGCACCGGGTGGAACCCTTCCCGTAGGCCAAGGCTAAGTAAGCGGACGGTGCCGAGAATGAGCAGCATCAGAATCAGGAACCAGATCAGCGTTGCAAGGGGAACGGCAAGCAATAACTGAAGGTAAATATGATCCAGCGCGGGGAAAGCGGGCAGCCCGACGCCGGCGGGCGAGCGCCAGATTGCCGCAGCCAAACTTAGGCCGAAGAAACCAGCAATTGCCGCGGCAAGAAAGGGAATCATTGACAACACGGTTGACGCTGAAGCGTAAATTCCTAGCCAAAGGCGGTTACTACGTTGCGGTACCTCTGGCCAGTCGGGACGAGCTTTGCCGATCCGTTACGCCGGAGCGCCGGAATACTGTTGGCCAGCGCGTACTTTACCCAGTACCGCAGAGCCCGCGGCAACTTGGGCGCTTCTGCCCACTCGGGTGCCGGGCATTAAGGTGCTGCGCGCACCGACGGTTGCGTTAGCACCCACCGCAATCCTGCCAATATGCACATTGTCGCCGTCGATCCACCAACCGGACAGATCAACTTCGGGTTCGATCGAGGCGCCCTCACCCAAGCTCAGGAAACCAGTGACCGGGGGTACCGAATGCAAGCTGACGTCTTTGCCTATTTTTGCGCCCAAAGCGCGTGCGTAATGTGACACCCAAGGTGCACTCGCTAATGAGACGGCTTGGGCTAAATCAGCAATTTGCTCAGCCAGCCATAGTCGCAGGTGCACGCGTCCGCTGCGTGGATAGACGCCGGGAGTGACATCACGCAATAGGATCCGGGCCGCGAGCACTGAAATTCCCATCCGTCCCCAGGGGCTAACGAATACCGCCCAAGTAGCCAGAATCCACCACCAACTCACAGTTGGCAGATGCCATTCAGCAGTGCCCTCAGTGCCGCTGAGGAAAGCGAGGATATTACTGATGACCATGAGATAAGTCAGCCAACGCATACCTACCAAAATATGCAACGGAAGGCCCATAAGGGTTTGAAAAACTTGCGACTTACGGGCCGTTCGGCGCACGTCACGGACGACGGCGGGCGCAGCGTTTTGGTAATCAGGAACCGACTGTCTGGCCAGATCCACCAAGGCGCCGATCCTGGGGTGGGCATAGATGTCAGCAACGGTGATCGTTGGGTAGCGTACCCGAAGCGCGGAGACTAGTTGTGCCGCGGCAAGCGAGCCGCCACCTTGCGCGAAGAAATCTGCGTCCAGATTTGCCGCATCGCCGCCCAAGATCGAATTCCACTGGTCCAGGATCCACTGGGAATCTGGTTCTAATTCCAAGTCGGCTACGTTGTCGCCACTTCCAGAACCGAGCAAAGGCCAAGGCAAAGCGTTTCGGTCTACCTTGCCACTGGTCTTAGTCGGCAAAGTCTCCACGACGGTGAGTAACGGTATCAATGCGGCAGGTAATTCTTTGCCGAGCAGTCCACGACAACTGGCCAGGTCTACCGGTTCCGACGCCGAATCTGCTACCAGATATCCCACCAAAATCTGGTTGCCACCGGCAGTAGTTTTTACTGCGGCCGCGGCACCGAAGATTCCGGGTAAGCCTTGCAGCGCAGCATCGATTTCGCCGAGCTCTATTCGCCGACCGCCAAGCTTCACTTGTTCATCGGCGCGACCCATGAAAATCAGCCCAGCCAGCTCAAACCGGACTAAATCGCCGCTACGATAGGCCCGTTGCCAGCCAAGGCTGGGCATCGGGGCGTATTTTTCGGCGTCTTTAGCCGGGTCTAAATAGCGAGCTAGCCCGACGCCGCCGATGATTAGTTCGCCAATTTCACCCTCGGCGACCGGCACACCATTTTTATCTACAACGGCTAGGTCCCAGCCATCTAATGGCAAACCAATGCGCACTGGTCGAGCGTCTGGCCCGCTATGGCCGCCTAGGGGAGCTGCGCAGGCAACAACTGTCGCCTCGGTGGGTCCGTAGGTATTCCATACTTCGCGATCTTCTACCGCGAGCCGATCGGCAAGATCTGGCGGGCACGCTTCGCCACCGAAAATCAGCAGTCGAACATTTTCTAACGCTTCTACCGGCCATAACGCGGCAAGCGTCGGCACGGTGGAAACGACCGTGATTCCATGCGAAATAAGCCACGGGCCTAAGTCCATGCCAGTCCGTACAAGCGAGCGAGGTGCAGGCACCAGGCAGGCGCCGTGCCGCCAGGCGAGCCGCATTTCTTCGCACGAAGCGTCGAAAGCTACCGACAGTCCGGCCAATACCCGATCATTGCTATTTATCGGCTCTGCTTGTAAAAATAAACGAGCTTCAGCGTCAACAAATGCCGCAGCAGATCGATGCGATACCGCGACCCCTTTGGGCGTACCAGTCGAACCCGAGGTGAAGATGATCCAAGAATCGTCGTCTACGGTGGGCGTGCGCGGGTGGGGAAACGGCGCAGGCCGATCTTTACCGACTAGGATTTCGCCAGTGTGCAACACTCCGGCGACTTTGGCTTCACTGAAGACAAGTTTGGCGCGCTCATCTGGGTCATCGGCGTCTACTGGAACGTAAGCGGCACCGATCATGAGCACCGAAAGGATCGCAATGTAGAGCTCTGCAGTTCCCGAGGGAATCCGCACGCCAACCTTGTCGCCGGCGCCTAATCCCGCCAGATGCAGGGTCTTGGGGTAGGCCTTAATCTCTTGCAGAAGTTCGGCATAACTCAGGGACCGAGTGCCGTCATCGAGCGCTGAAGCATCTGGAAAAGCCTCGGCGCTCGCGTTGAGGATGTCGATCAGTTTCCGTTCCGGCGGGGTGGCCTGCGAGCCGGGCAACTGAGGGGCATAAACGTTCATGGTTTCAGGAGTACCTTGCCGGTTGTTTTGCGTCCTTGGAGATCCCGATGCGCTTGAGCTGCGTCAGCGAGTGGATAGCTAGCGCCAATCCGAACGGAAAGCTCACCTTTGAGCACTGCGTCGAGAACGTCTGCCGAGCGCCAGCGGCGCTCCTCGGCGTCGAGAAGGTAAGAAGCCATTGTTGGGCGAGTCAAGAACAACGATCCACCGCGATTGAGGCGCTGAATATCGAAGGACGGTACCGGGCCCGAAGCGGCACCGTACAGCACCAGCGTTCCGCGAATCTTGAGCGCCGCTAAGGAACCGTCGAAAGTGTCCTTGCCGACGCCGTCGAACACTACGTCGACGCCGCGGCCTCCGGTCAATTCACGAACCTTTTCGGAGAAATCCTCATAACGCAACACCTGATCTGCGCCAGCTTCTCTGGCCAGAGCTTCCTTTTCATCGTTGGATACGGTGCTGATCACGGTTGCCCCCTTTGCTTTGAGCAGCTGGATCAGCAGCAGGCCAACTCCGCCCGCGCCAGCGTGCACCAACACGGTATGACTAGGCTGTACGGCAAAAGTTTAATTGATTAAATAATGCGCAGTGATGCCCTGTAAGGGCAGCGCCGCCGCAGTATCCAGATCTATTCCGGCGGGTACCGGGAGCGCTTTTGCGGCGTCGAATAACGTGTATTCAGCATAAGATTCGGCACCCTCTGTGCAGGCGACGTGGTCACCTACCGCGAAGTTTGTTACGCCTTCACCCAGAGCGGCCACAACGCCAGCTGATTCAGATCCTGGCGTGAACGGTAACTCGATGGGATAGATACCTTCGCGTTGATAGGTCTCGATGTAGTTGACGCCGATCGCGGCAACCTTAACGAGTAGCTGACCTGGACCGGGCTGTGGTGCAGCAACATCGGTGATCTGCAAGACCTCAGGGCCCCCAGCAGTAGTCGCAACGATGGCTTTCATAGCGGCACCCCTCTATAACTCTTTAGTTTTTGTACTAGTTCCCATCGTAGGCTTAGCCGGTGACATTCAGATGAACAGCATGACGGGCCGTGGCGTGCATAGAAATCGCACGGCGCACGGCCCGCTCAGCTTCGAGGTTTAGTTCGTTAGTTCTTGCTCACGATCCATGAATCGTTGGCGTGCTGCACTACTTGCGACAAATCACAACGGAAGCTTGATTGACCGGCCTTATAAACGCTGCTGTTCGACGACGTCGGTGCGCTCCACTGGCCGTCGATTTTGAGCTTGTACTCGGTGCTTTGGAACGACTTTGTGCCCATACGCATTGCAGTAATTGGCTGAGGTGCCTGCCGGCCCGTTCGTGTAAAGCTCAAAGATGTTCCAGCTTCGGTTGGTATCGCCCTGATCGGAGCCGCTTTGGGTGAAGAGGGTGTCCCATTTTTGCGTGCGCACATTGAATAATTGCGCCGACCAGGTGTTGCTGCTGGCGCTGGTTTGCTCCAGCTTGCCGAGGTAGGAATCGAGCCCATTTTTCTTCACGGTGTAATTGGCAACGAAGGTTGAATCGATATTTACCGACTTGGCTACATCGATTGAATCGCACCAAATCCCAATCCCAAGCCCAGACCTGCGGGGTATGTCCGCCGTTATAAGCAGCGACCATCTCAATGCACGAATTAGGTGCCTTCATGGTCGGAGCGTAGAGCGTATCCGAGCTGAAGGTGTACCCGGCTGCTACTGAGTTGTAGGCCTGCTGGCCCGTCATCGGCACATTGCTGGTAAAGACGCCCCAAGCTGGGTGATCTGGCACGGCTGCATCAGTGTTGGTGTCGAGGCCTTTGGCCGCGCTGCGCTCCTGTGTCCGGATGCGGGCAAAATGGTCGGCGGCACTGGTCAACGTGGTGCCGTCGTGCGCGCCGATGACCGAGCTTGTTGATGCGGTTGTTGAGGGAGCAGCCTCGGCGTTACCAGCAATGACGCCGATAAAAAGTGAAGTAGCAAGAAGTCCGGTAGTGGCTAGTGCAATACAAAGCGGTTTTTCCACGGTTCAGTCCAATCGGGAAGCCGGAGAATCGAGGATTTCAGCGGACTACGCGCCATTGCGCAGCCCACCAACTTAGAACGATAGGTATTCGGGCTGGACGCAAGCTTCGCGCCTGGTCGGAATTACCTGGAATATCTACCGATCATCCACCCACTTTGAATGCTTGACTCAGCGGCGCAAATAGTTTTGGAAACGGCGCTCGCCGTCGGCCATAACTTTCCGGTGTGCCCAGCTAAAAGCTGGGGCCGCTACCGGTGCCAGTAAGTTCATCCAGCGCTTAGTGGTGCGAACTGTCCAGCCGATGCTGATCACGGTTTTGGGCTGCTCGCTACTGCCTTCATCGGCGAAGTTGGTGCCGCCGACGCCGTTGAGGTCGCCGCTGCCGGATACCTGTAACCGGCTTAAATGGGTGATGTCAGTGATTTTCAAGCCAACTCGGAGCTTGTAGCCAAGCGGGCTTCGTACGGTGAGCATCAGTTCTTCACCAATTGACGGGTCGTGGCTTGATGACGGCGAGCTTAGTTGAAAGGCGGGCCACCAATGCTGCCAGCTTCGCAAGACCACCAATTCGTGCCAGCAGCGTTCTGAACTTGCTGGAAGCCGCCAGACGGTGTGAAGCGAATAGTGATGCATAAATATTTACACCTATGTATATTTGCAGCTAAGCTAGAGCTATGAAGATTTCAGTTGCGGTCTCCGGTGCGAGCGGATACGCCGGTGGCGAGGTGCTGCGCTTATTGGCAAACCACCCCCAAGTCCAGATTGGCGCAATTACTGCGCATAGCAACGCTGGTTCCAGACTAGGCGAGTTGCAACCGCATTTATACAGCTTGGCGGACCGACTTCTTGAAGAAAATTCGGTAGCGAACCTTGCTGGCCACGATGTGGTCTTCTTGGCTTTGCCACACGGTGCTTCCGGCGAAATTGCTGCCCAGCTGCCAGCTGAAACACTAGTGATCGACGCCGGCGCGGACCATCGGCTAGTCTATGCCGGTGCCTGGCAAGAGTTCTACCACTCCGAGCACGCCGGGACCTGGCCCTACGGCCTGCCGGAGCTGCCAATAGCTCATGGCCGGAGGCAACGCGAGGAGTTGCGCACTACTAAGCGGATCGCGGTGCCGGGCTGCTACCCGACCAGTGCCTTGCTGGCCCTTGCGCCAGGCTTCGCGGCTGGCGCTTTACTGGCGGACGACGTCGTCATCGTCTCGGCATCGGGCACCTCGGGGGCGGGTAAAGCGGCGAAGACCAACCTGCTTGGTTCAGAAGTCATCGGCTCGATGGCTCCCTATGGCGTAGGCGGCGTGCATCGGCACACTCCCGAGATTGAGCAGGGTCTCAGCAGTGTGGCCGGTGAGCAGGTAACCGTTTCCTTTACCCCGACGCTTGCCCCGATGAGCCGAGGCATTCTGACTACGGCAACCGCGAAAGTCGCGCCACAGTTATTGAAAGAAACATCAGCGGCCCAACTACGCCAGATCTGGGTAGACGCGTATGAGGACGAAGAATTTATCCACGTTTTGCCCGAAGGTCAATGGCCAGCCACTCAGTCAGTGTTGGGCTCGAATCACGTCGGAATCCAAGTAGCGCTCGACGAGCGAACTGGCCGGGTGATAGTTTGCTCGGTCATTGACAATCTGACCAAGGGCACTGCCGGTGCTGCCGTGCAATCAATGAACATCGCGCTGGGACTCGAAGAGAATCTTGGCTTGAAGCAGCTAGGAGTGGCACCGTGAGCACAGGCATCACCGTGGCGAAAGGATTCCGGGCCGCCGGCGTCGCCGCAGGACTCAAATCTACCGGAAAACCAGATGTAGCCTTGGTGGTCAACGATGGACCGATGACGAATGCCGCGGCAGTGTTTACGAGCAATCGGGTTGCGGCTGCACCGGTCTACTGGTCACGACAAGTAGTTGGTGACGGCCGGGCGGACGCCGTGGTGCTCAACTCCGGCGGAGCGAACGCTTGCACCGGTGCCCAAGGCTTTCAGAACACGCACGCCACCGCCGAGCACGTGGCGGAGCTTCTGGCAATTTCAGCCGCTGATGTGCTGGTCTGTTCCACTGGACTGATTGGCGAGCAATTGCCGATGCCCAAGCTGTTGGCGGGTGTCGATGCGGCAGCTGCGCAGCTGACGCTCGACGGCGGGCATAATGCAGCGCAGGCGATTATGACCACCGACACGATCAGCAAAGAAGCGGTCCATCAATCCGAAGCAGGTTGGAGCTTGGGCGGAATGGCTAAGGGTGCCGGCATGTTAGCGCCAGCCCTGGCAACAATGCTCGTGGTGCTCACGACCGATGCGGTGCTTGACTCAGCCGAGTTAGATTCCGCACTACGTGCCGCTTGCAAACTCAGTTTTGATCGTGCGGATTCAGATGGTTGCATGTCCACCAACGACACGGTAATCCTGCTCGCTTCCGGGGCCAGCGGTGTTAAGCCGGAACTGGCTGACTTCCAAGAACAGCTCACCGTTGCCTGCACCGTCTTGGCGCAAGCGCTGATTGGCGATGCCGAGGGGGCCAGCCACGATATTGCGATCCGTACTTTCAACGCGGCATCGGAAGATCAGGCAGTCCTGGTCGCCAAAGCAGTAGCTCGCTCGAATCTGTTCAAAACCGCGATCTTCGGCAATGACCCCAACTGGGGCCGGGTACTTTCCGCTGTTGGCACGGTGCCCGAAGAGCAAGCAACCTTTGATCCCAATCAACTCAATGTTTCGATCAACGGGGTGCAGATTTGCCGCGCTGGCGGGATCGGCGATTCCCGCGACCTGGTCGACTTGAGTCCGCGCGCGGTTTTGGTAGAAATCGATCTGAACGCGGGCAGTGCTGAAGCCACCGTCTGGACCAACGACCTCACCCACGATTACGTCCACGAGAACAGCGCATATTCCTCATGAGTCCCCTAACTAGTGCAACCAGTGCGCCAAATAAAGCCGAAATCCTGATTGAAGCGTTGCCCTGGATCCAGCAGTTCGCCGGCACCGTCGTCGTCGTCAAATACGGCGGAAACGCGATGGTGAGCGATGAACTGCGCCAGGCTTTTACCGAGGACATGGTCTTCCTGCACCATGTAGGCATCAAACCGGTGGTGGTGCATGGCGGCGGCCCGCAGATCAACTCGATGCTCGGCAAACTAGGCATTGAATCTGAGTTCAAAGGCGGCCTGCGGGTCACCACTCCGGAAGCAATGGAAGTAGTCCGGATGGTACTCGCCGGGCAGGTGGGTCGCGAGCTGGTGGGGCTGATCAATGCGCACGGACCATACGCGGTAGGCCTTTCCGGTGAAGACGGTGCGCTTCTGCAAGCAGTGCGTACCGGAACGGTAGTTGACGGCGTCGAAGTCGACTTAGGCCAGGTTGGTGAAGTGATCGGCGTCAATCCGGGCTCGATCCTCGACTTGCTAGATGCCGGTCGAATCCCGGTGATTTCCACCATCGCACCCGAAGTTGGTAAGGCCTCGAGCGTACTCAACGTCAATGCGGACACCGCGGCTGCGGCCCTTGCCGTGGCGCTCCAAGCCTCACGGTTGGTGATCTTGACCGACGTCGAAGGTCTGTATCGAAATTGGCCAGATAAGGACTCGCTCATCAGCGCATTGAGCGTCAAAGAGCTTCGCGAGCTATTGCCGTCCTTGGCCTCCGGCATGATCCCCAAAATGACCGCTTGCCTCAAAGCAGTCGATGGAGGGGTGCGCAGGGCTTCCGTCGTGGACGGACGCAGCCCGCATTCAATGCTCTTGGAAATATTCACTACCGCAGGTAATGGCACCCAAGTCTTCCCAGAAGCTGGGCCGCAAGGAGAAAAGGCATGAACACGGCAAGTTTGCACAGCACTGATTCACGCAGCACCGAGCCGACAGTTTCCGCGCTAGTTCACGAGTCCTCCTCTGCCCAATGGCTTGAGCGCTACCAGAAGTCGCTTATAGGCGTGTTTGGCGCCCCGCAGCGGGTTCTGGTCCGTGGTGCCGGAGCCGTGGTCTGGGACGCCGATGGCAAGGAATACCTTGACCTGCTTGGTGGGATTGCTGTGAACTCGCTGGGGCACGCACACCCGTTTGTCACTTCGGTGATTGCTAGTCAATTGGCCACGCCCGGGCACATATCCAACTTCTTTACTAGCCCCACTCAAATTGCGCTCGCTGAAAAGCTCCTAGAAATCAGCCAAGCACCCCTGGGCTCCGCGGTGTTTTTCGCCAACTCAGGTGCTGAGGCCAACGAAGCAGCATTCAAACTTGCTCGGGCACACGGTAATTCACATGGGAAACCCCGGATCTTGGCGCTTGAGGGAGCTTTCCACGGCCGCACGATGGGCGCGCTCGCCTTGACCGCAAAAGAAGCGTATCGGAAGCCCTTTGAGCCATTGCCGGCCGGCGTCGAGCATTTGCCCTTTGGCGATCTCGGTGCGTTGGAGGCTGCTCTTGCCAACCACGATGTTGCTGCCTTGGTGCTAGAGCCAATTCAGGGCGAGATTGGTGTTCGTCCTTTGCCGGCCGGGTACCTGAAAGCGGCGCGTGAACTCACCCGCGCAGCGGGTGCGCTGTTGATCATGGATGAAGTGCAGACCGGGGCCGGACGCACCGGCAACTGGTTCGCCTACCCAGAAATTTTCGGCCCGGATTTCAACGCTTTCGCTCACCAAGGTGCAGACCTACCGGATGCCATTACCCTGGCAAAAGGTCTGGGCAGCGGATTCCCGATCGGCGCGCTGATCGCGGTGGGGCCCACGACGTCGAAATTGCTCGGCGCTGGCGCACACGGAACCACTTTTGGTGGTAACCCGGTAGCCACCGCGGCGGCACTTGCCACTTTGCACACCATCGAATCAACCGGCCTGCTCAGCCAAGTTCGGGCCCGCGGTGCCGCGTTGCGGGCCGCGCTGGCCGACGTCGAACATGTCACGGCGGTGCGGGGCAGCGGACTGCTGATCGGCTTCGATCTGGACGGCGCCGAATTAGGCAGCGATGGCGGCCCGGCGCTGGTACAGGCTGGGCTGAATGCTGGCTTTATTGTGAACATCCCAGGCCCACGCACCATCAGGTTGGCTCCACCACTCATCCTCAGCGAAGCGCAAGCTGACAGCTTCATTTCCGCACTGCCACAGTTGATCCAATCTGCTAAAGGAGCAGCATCATGACCAGGCACTTTCTTGTTGATACCGATCTGAACCCGCAAGAACAGACCGAGGTGCTTGATTTGGCGCTCCAGCTCAAGCGCAATCCATATTTGCGTCAGCCATTTGCGGGGGTGGGTGCCGGGCGGAAAACCGTTGCGGTGATCTTTGACAAGACCTCCACCCGAACGCGAGTTTCCTTTGCCGCGGGCATTTCAGAGTTGGGCGGTACCCCGCTGATTATTGGCGCAGGCGAATCACAGCTGGGTCATAAGGAGTCCATCGCAGACACCGCGAAGGTGCTCGAACGGATGGTGGCAACCATTGTCTGGCGGACTTTCGCTCAAGTGGGTTTGGAAGAAATGGCTGCCAACTCAAAAGTTCCGGTGATCAACGCGCTTTCCGACGACTATCACCCTTGCCAACTGCTGGCGGACCTGCTCACCATCAAAGAGCACAAAGGTGGGCTCAAGGGTCTGACCATGACTTACCTCGGCGATGGTGCAAATAACATGGCGAACTCCTATTTGCTCGCCGGGGTCACCGCCGGAATGCATGTCAGGATCGCCGCGCCGGCCGAGTACCAACCCGATGAATCTGTGGTCAGAGATGCACTGAACCGGGCGGATGAAACGGGTGGCTCAGTTTTGGTCACCACCGATCCTCGGCTAGCTGCCTCCGGAGCAGATGTGCTGGCAACAGATACCTGGGTTTCGATGGGGCAAGAGGACGAAAAAGCGTCACGCGCAGAGATCTTTAAGCCGTACGCCCTCGATGCTGCTGCCTTAGCCCTAGCCGCGGCAGACGCCGTCGTACTGCATTGCCTGCCGGCATACCGCGGATACGAGATTGCCGCCGAAGTCATTGATGGCCCGCAGTCTGTGGTTTGGGACGAAGCCGAAAATCGCTTGCATGCACAAAAAGCCCTAATGGCCTGGCTAGTTGAGCGATCATGAGCGCCGAATCTGCCGCCATCGTGCAGCCAATCGCCTTGATCCCGGCGACTAAAACCGCTCGACAAGCACGAATTGCGGCATTGTTGACCGCGCAATCGGTGCGCTCGCAAGCCGAGCTGGCTGCCTTGCTGGCCGACGACGGCGTGCAGGTCACCCAGGCGACGCTCTCCCGTGATTTGGTCGAATTGGGTGCAGTGCGAGTACGGGCGGACGGTGGATTGGTTTATGCGGTGCCGCAAGCGGGCGTTGACCGGACACCGCACGCGGCAGTATCCAAAGAGTATTTAGATGCTCGAATGACTCGATTGTGTGCGGAATTACTGGTGACCGCTGAAGCTTCAGCCAATCTAGTGGTGCTGAGAACGCCGCCGGGAGCCGCGAATTTTCTGGCCATGGCGATTGACCATTCAGTGCTGCCAGATATTCTGGGCACGATTGCTGGCGACGATACCGTGTTGGTGATTGCCCGCGATCCGTTCGGTGGCGCGGCTATTGCGGAGAGGTTTCTACAATTTGCTGAGGAGCCCGGAACCTAAACCTCGCCACGAACCCTCTTGGGATGCATTTTCGGCATACGGATGCCGTTGCAACTAGTTAGAAGACCATCCGGATGCTGAAAATGCATCCGAACATCAATAAATATGAAGGAGTACCTGTGACTGATCGCATCGTGCTGGCCTACTCGGGCGGACTAGACACCTCTGTTGCTATTGGCTGGATTGGCGAAGCCACCGGCGCTGAAGTGATTGCGGTAGCCGTCGACGTCGGACAAGGCGGCGAGTCGCTGGAGACAGTACGCCAGCGCGCGCTGGGTTGCGGCGCCGTTGAGGCCTATGTTGCCGATGCCCGCGATGAGTTCGCCAACGAATATTGTATGCCTACTTTGAAGGCCAATGCACTGTACCAAGGGCACTACCCGCTGGTTTCAGCGATTTCCCGGCCCGTGATCGTGAAACACCTGGTCAAAGCAGCGCGTGAATTTGGCGCAACCACAGTCGCGCACGGTTGTACCGGCAAAGGCAACGATCAGGTGCGCTTCGAAGTGGGCATTCAGACCCTTGGCCCGGACCTCAAATGCATTGCACCGGTTCGCGACTTGGCATTGACCCGGGACAAAGCCATTGAATACGCAGAGCGCAACAACCTGCCGATCGAGACGACCAAAAAGAACCCGTACTCGATCGACCAGAACGTCTGGGGTCGCGCCGTGGAGACGGGCTACCTCGAAGACATTTGGAATGCGCCCACCAAAGACATTTATGACTACACAGCGACGCCGGAATTCCCGCCCGCCCCGGATGAAGCGGTCATCTCATTCCGCGCTGGTGTACCGGTAGCGCTCGACGGCGTTTTGCTTTCACCGTTGCAGGTTATTCAGGAACTCAACCGTCGCGCCGGTGCTCAAGGTGTTGGCCGGATCGACGTCGTCGAAGACCGGTTAGTGGGCATCAAGAGCCGGGAGATTTACGAAGCGCCAGGTGCCATGACGCTGATCACCGCGCACAAACACCTGGAAGACGTCACGATTGAGCGTGAGCAGGCGCGTTTCAAGGCTACGGTTAGCCAGCGTTGGGCCGAATTGGTTTATGACGGCCAGTGGTTCTCCCCGTTGAAGCGCTCTTTGGACGTCTTCATCGATGACACGCAGAAATACGTGAGCGGCGACATTCGCGTTGTGCTGCACGCAGGCGTTGCTTCGGTGAATGGTCGGCGTACCGATACCGGTTTGTACGACTTCAACTTGGCAACCTACGACACCGGCGATACTTTCGATCAGTCGCAAGCGCGTGGCTTCATTGAACTCTGGGGCCTGTCAGCGAAGACCGCCACTACTCGCGACGAGCGGGTTGCGGCATCCGGCGAGAACGCATGACCTCCGCTACCAACGGGGGCTCACTTTGGGGCGCTCGGTTTGCGGGTGCCCCGGCGGATGCACTGGCGGCATTGAGCAAGTCGACGCATTTTGACTGGCGGTTGGCTCGTTACGATCTGGCCGGCTCCCGGGCGCATGCTCGGGTTTTGCAACGTGCAGGCTTGCTCACTGACGTCGAACTCGATGGCATGCTCACAGCTTTAGACGGACTCGATGCGGACGTTACTTCGGGCGCCTTTGTTGCTGCCGAATCCGACGAGGACGTGCACGGCGCGTTGGAGCGCGGACTGATTGAGCGGGCTGGCCCAGAACTGGGAGGCAAGCTACGCGCTGGACGCTCGCGGAACGATCAGATCGCCGCCTTTGGTCGGATGTTCCTGCGTGATCACGCTCGACTCGTTGCCCGCGGCGTGCTTGCGACTATCGATGCACTGCTGGCACAGGCCACCGCGCACCACGGTGTGGCGATGCCTGGCCGGACGCACCTGCAGCACGCGCAGCCGGTGTTGTTGAGTCATCATTTGATGGCGCACGCATGGGCGCTGCTGCGTGATGTGCAACGGTTGCAGGATTGGGATCGCCGCGCAGCCGTCTCGCCTTACGGCTCCGGGGCGTTGGCCGGCTCTTCGCTGGGGCTGGACCCGAACGCCGTCGCCGATGAACTGGGCTTTGACTCGGCGGTTTGGAATTCGATTGATGGCACCGCTTCCCGGGACGTTTTTGCGGAGTTCTCCTGGATCGCCGCGATGATTGGCGTGGATCTGTCCCGAATCAGCGAAGAGATTATCCTCTGGGCGACCAAGGAATTCTCCTTTGTGACCCTGGATGATGCGTTCTCAACCGGCTCCTCGATCATGCCGCAAAAGAAGAATCCGGATGTAGCGGAGCTTGCTCGTGGCAAGGCCGGTCGTTTGATCGGCGATCTCACCGGTCTACTGGCCACCTTGAAAGGGCTCCCGCTCGCGTACAACCGAGACCTCCAAGAGGATAAAGAGCCAGTTTTCGACGCCGCGGACACCTTGGAATTGCTGCTTCCGGCGGTTTCCGGAATGATCGCGACGCTTGATTTCAACACCGAACGGATGGAGGAATTGGCGCCGTTGGGCTTCGCGCTGGCGACGGATGTGGCTGACTGGTTGGTTCGGCAGGGCGTGCCGTTCCGCGATGCGCATGAGCTTTCTGGTGCTGCTGTGAAGCAAGCCGAATCGCGCGGTGTGGAACTGTGGGATCTCAGCGATGCAGAGTACGCGGCGATTTCGCCGCAGCTGACTCCTGAGCTGCGCACGGTGCTTTCTACCGAGGGATCGTTGGCGAGCCGGAGCGCCCAAGGCGGGACCGCGCCGTCGGCCGTTCTGGCACAGCGAGCCGCTTTTGAGGCGCAACTCGCGCCGGTCCGAGACTTCGCACGCTAATCCCCCCGCCGAGTGTCGAGATATGGCGGTTAGAACGCGCTAAAAGCGACCATATCTCGACACTCGGCGGAAGGAACTAAGCTGGGGACATGAGCGAGGAATTGAGACAGAAACTGCGCGCCCTGCCGGATTTTCCGGACGAATTGCCGGAGTTCGACGTCGAAGCTGCCGCGGCCGCGCCGGAACAGCTTTTTATCGACTGGCTCAACCTCGCGATGGAAAAAGGACTGCGGCAACCCCACGCTTTTTCGCTCGCTACCGCAACTTCCGACGGAACACCTTCAGCGCGGATGCTGATCCTCAAAGGGCTCGATGCCGATGGTTGGCTTTTCGCCAGCGCCAAGACGTCCCGTAAGGGCGAAGAGTTGAGCAGCAATCCGCAGGCCGCAATGAACTTCTCCTGGCTTGAGCTGGGCCGGCAGGTGCGCTTAGTGGGCACCGTCGTCGAGCTTTCGGTGCAGGAATCGGCCCGCGATTGGCAAGAACGCCCGCAAAGCGACGGCTCCGCAAATCCTGTTTGGCAGCTCTATGCCTTACAACCGCTTGAGGTGGAATTCTGGCAAGCCCGGCATGATCGTCACCATCGCCGGCTCTTTTATCGACGCGCGAATCCGAATGACACCTGGCGGAAGGTCACGTGAGCTGATTCCATTCCGCCGAGTGTCGAGATATGGCGGTTAAAACGCGCCAAAATTGACCATATCTCGACACCCGGCGGAATGGGACGGAATCGACTACCGTAGTCACATGACACTCAGCGAGGGAGCTGGACTCCTACCCGCCATTGCCGAAACCCAGCAAGCTGCCTGCCAGTTCCGGCTTTGGCTTGAAGAGCATAGCGATGACGATATTCGGGAACCATCCGCGCTGCCCGGGTGGAGCAGGGCGCAGCTTTTTGCTCACCTGCGTGGTGTGAGCTTAGCGCTTGCCAGGCAATTGGCATACGCCAAGCGCCAGGAAATCATTGAAATGGACGACGGCGGCGCGGACGGCAGAAATGCCGACATCGCCAAATACGCGGCGCAGCAGAAACCACAGTTGCTCGCTGAGCTGGAATCCTCATTAGCTAGCCTCGCTGGGGCAATCGATGCTTTGACCGACGCGGATCTAGACACCAAGACCGCGTTTCGGGACGGCACCGTTGCCGACGTCGTCAAAGCTGCGTGGCGGGAGTTGGTTATCCACCAAGACGATCTGCTTATTGGCGTCAGCAGCAGTGACTGGACAGCTGAATTTTGCCGCCATCTCTTTAGCTTCCTCGAAGCGCGGGTGCCAGAAAAAACTCGTTTGGTACTGCAGCCGATTGGTGCCCAGCCCGTGACGTTGAGCACCGGAAATACTTCTGGCAAGAGCTACGTCATTATCGGGATGCTCAACGATATTGCGGCTTGGCTTGCTGGGCGGAAACCAGCCGGTCAGATCGAAGCTTTTGCCGCTGCCGATTCCGTGGCACTTCCAGAGCTGTTGCCTTGGCCATCGGCGGTTCCGGCAAGGTAAGCGGGTGTAAGCGCACGGTAAGCGTTCAGTAAGTGCTCCTTGACACGATGATTCGCGAAAGCAATCACGTTTTCTGAACTGCCAGATTATTTCTTGGCAGAAAGGAGCACTCATGAACTCGAGTGATTTAGCCGTTGAGGCGCACGGGCTGGTCAAAGTGTTTGGCAGCAACCGCGCGGTGGACAGCGTCGATCTCCAGGTGCAGGCCGGCACGGTCTACGGGGTACTGGGCCCCAACGGCGCCGGAAAATCCACCACGATCAATATCTTGGCAACACTGCTGCACGCTGACGGCGGCGAGGCAAAGATCTTCGGCCACGACGTCCGGAAAGAAGCCCAAGTAGTCCGCCAGCTCATTGGGGTCACGGGGCAGTCCGCCTCGGTCGATGAAAATCTCAGCGCAACCGAGAACTTGCGCCTATTCTCTAAACTCTTGGGACTAACCGGAAAGCAAGCCCGAGTCAAAAGCTCGGAACTGCTCGAGGAGTTCGGTCTCACCGAAGCAGCGAAACGTCCGCTGAAGAATTTTTCCGGCGGCATGCGTCGCCGGCTAGATCTGGCCGCTAGCCTAATTCCCCAACCGCCGCTGATCTTCCTGGACGAACCGACCACCGGCCTGGACCCGCGAACCCGTGCGCAAATGTGGGACACCATTCGCCGACTGGTAGCAAGCGGTTCCACGGTATTGCTCACCACGCAGTATCTCGACGAAGCCGATCAACTCGCGGAACGAATTGCCGTGATTGACCGCGGAAAAGTTACCGCAGAAGGAACCGCCGACCAGCTCAAAGCCTCGGTAGGAAACTCTTCGCTGCTGCTGCGCCTGTAAGACAACAAGGATCTGCCCGCGGCACGGCTATTGATTGAACAGACGCTGGGTGTCAGCGCCATCGTCTCACCCGAGGCTGGCCGGCTCACCGCGCCAATGCAAAGCCCGGATGTGGTGACTGATCTACTGATTGAACTGCGAAGTGCAGCAATCAAGGTCGCCGAGATCTCGGTGCAAAAGCCAAGCTTGGACGAAGTCTTCCTGGCGTTGACCGGGCATGCGGCTACTGAAGATGAAGTACCCGATGACGCTAGCGAGCTGATTGACGGCAACGTGAGCAACATCAGCACAGAAAAGGAAGGCGCACGATGACTGCGATCACCCAAGCACTCAACCCAGCCACTGCGCGGCTGAAGAACCACGTCAGTCTTGGCCAAACAATACGAAACTCCTTCACGATGGCTTGGCGTGGCCTGCTGAAAATCAAACGCACACCGGAACAACTGATCGATGTCACTGTGCAACCGATCCTGTTCACCGTGATGTTTACCTACATTTTCGGTGGCGCAATTTCCGGCAATATTGCGAATTATCTGCCGATTATCATTCCAGGAATCTTGGTTCAGACGGTCATTACGACGTCGGTCGTCACCGGAGTGCAGCTGCGGGAGGACATGGATAAGGGCGTTTTTGATCGCTTCAAGTCGCTGCCGATCGCCCGGATAGCGCCGTTAGCCGGCGCGCTGCTCGCTGACACTATCCGGTACTCGATTGCCACGACGCTCACTTTCGTGACTGGTTTCATCATGGGGTATCGACCGGTGAACTTTGGCGCCGTCGTCGCTTCGGCCGTGCTCGTTATTGCCTGCTCCTGGGCGCTGAGCTGGATCTTCGCGTTCTTCGGCGTCATCGCGCGCAGCGCAAGCAGTGTGCAGGGAATCTCCTTCTTGATTCTGTTCCCGCTGACCTTCTTGTCAAACGCCTTTGTACCAGCAGGCACGATGCCGGATTGGTTGCAGACCTTCGTCAACATCAACCCGGTATCGCATTTAGTTTCCGGTGTTCGGGACCTTTGCAATAATGGCGTTTTCGGTGCTGAGGCGGCCTTTGCCTTGTTGGGTGCCGCCGTCGTCGTGTTGATCTTTGCTCCGCTCACAGTGCGGGCGTATATGCGCAAGGCCTTAGCCTAGATCGCCCTCGATATTGGTTGGAGCCGGAGAAATGTCTCCGGCTCCAACCAATATCGAGGGCGATTTTCGTTTAATCCCGTAACGAAGGATCAGAGAGTAGCTCGAAAACTCGTTGTAGGCTCGCGTCGCTGCTGAAACCTGGTGCCAGCCGCAGCTGAGTTTCGACGGCGGCATCGCCCAAGCGGGATCGGGCTGCAGCTAGGTGCCGTTCCCAGAGCAGGCTGGGAACATCTTGGCGTCCACCGGACATCGTCAGCAGCTCCAGACCCACCGAGGATCTAGGGCTTCCCGACGCTGCGGTTAATGCAGCCCACGATCCGATGGTCATCGCTGAGGTGCCTAAAACTGGTCGATCGGTGAATGATTGGCCGGACATCCGACGCCAGGCGATGGTTCGCAAACGTAGGTGCTTGCACCAATAATCCAAGGTCTGTTGGCGAACCGATACCGACTTGCCATGCTCTAAGTCGTTGAGCAGGTGCGCGCAGATCGCCGCCGCTACCAATACTGGCCCGTAGGGACCGGTCGGTAGCGCTTGGTAAATTTTCGAATCTAAAAGGGTCCGATACGCAGCTAACCTAGCTGCCACTTGTGCGGTGTGCAAATAGATTTCGGCCTGAACGGCAATGCCAATACCGGGCGAATCAAAGAACTGATCGTCATCAAGATTGGCCAATTCCGCCGCGAAGATGTGTTCGGCGGCTTCTAACTGGCCAAGGGAAATGTGATTTGCTGCGATAAGCGCCTGTAGCTGGCGTAAATCAGAAACTGCGTCCAATTCGCTCAGATATTCGACGGCGCGCTCACCCCAGCTCAAAGCCTGTGCATGGTTGGCCCGCTGGGTGAAAAGTTGCGCCAACGACACGGACACCGTGCCCATGGTCCAACCATCATCTAGCTCTTTGCCTAGCCGGAATGCGGTTTGAGCCGCGCTAATCGCCTCAGCAATTCGACCGGAATTTTCCATCAGGAACGATTCAACTAAAAATGCAGTCGAATGCTTCATCTTATGCTGGCTTGCTTTTGCTTGGGCTACCCGTACCGCTAGTTTCTCCGGCGATCCCAAACAGAGCCAGAGCTCGGACATCGTTCGGAGATGTTCGTCCAGTGGGATGTTTCGAGCAAGCAATCGGCGGACCATAGTTCGAGATTTCGCCGAAAGTCGAAGATTTACCATTGCGGTGGTTGCCGAGATGATGGTGACAGCCAACAGCGCTGCCTGGACGTCCTCGTCTTCAACCGGCACGTCACGAATGGATTCCATGACCGCATCCGCGAAGCTGACTACATCTTGGTGCATCGAGCGGATTGACCAATAGTTTCCCAGGAGCGCGAAAAGTGGGAAAACAGTTTTCGTATCGCGTTCGACGATAGCCCGACGCAAAATGAAAATCAGGTTGTCTTGTTCAATCGTGACTTCATGAACGGTCTTCAGCTGCCTTGGGCCATAACTGTTATCGATGCGCTCGGTGCACCAGGAACGCGCCCAGGCGGCCATCTGCGTGGCCACCAAAGTGACTTCGGCTGCCCGGTCCTGTTCGATTGCACCGAACTCGCGAACTGTTTCCAGCATTCGGTAACGCAAATGCGAGCTTTGCTGGTTTTCATAAACCAGCAATAGCAACTGATTGAGCAAAATCTCAATGTCGTCCTCGACAGATTCTAGGTCATCGCGATCTGAACCGGCGACGGCGATCGCGGCTTCAAGCGAAAAGCCACTCGGGAAACTGCACAAACGACGCAATGCAGCTTGTTCGGATTTACCCAGCAAGCTCCAACTCCAGTCGATCACGGCATGCAGGGTACGGACGTTCCGGTGCGGTACGGTCTGTGCCCCGCAGTACGGTCATCATGCTGAAACGTTCGCTGATTCGACTCAGGATTTCTTCGACGTTCATGGTGCGCACGCGCGCAGCCGCGAGTTCTATTGCCATCGGTAAGCCATCCAGTCGGGCGCAGAGCGCAGCAACAGTATCTGCCGGCAGTGCCGCAGAAGGCCGGGCCGCCGTCGCTCGTTCCAGGAACAAGCTGATCGCAGCGGGGGCACCATCAGAGGCTTCGGTGGCCAGCGCCTGCAAGGGATAAACTCGTTCGCCAGCGATTTCTAGCGGTGCTCTGCTGGTGGTCAGCACGTTCAGCCGAGGAACCGAGGCAATCAACTCGGCAATAACGGCTGCCGCAGCTTCAATAACGTGCTCACAGTTGTCCATGAAGAGCAAGGTTCGGCGTTCTAGCAGCGTTTCGACGATTCGTCGTCGAATGTCGACCGGCAGGCTCGTTGGTTTCTGCCGGGGTTCGGTGATGCCCAAGGCCGAAGCAAGCGCAAGCCAGATGTCTTCGCCGTCGCGCACGCTGGCCAGCTCGACGACGATCACCGAGGGCAGCCCAGCGTTAGCTTGGCGCTGGGCGATTTCCATCGCGAGCCGTGTTTTGCCAAGACCTCCGGGGCCAAGGACGGTGGTGACCCTGCTCGTGGCCATAACCTGTTCGAGCCCCACAATATCGCTCTCTCGACCAAGCAATTCGTTCGGTGCTGCACGCAGACCAGAGAGAAATTGGCGTCCGGGTTTGGGCTCTGCGGACGCTTTGGCCTCGGATGAGTCTGGCGAATCGGCGGTCAATAAAGTGGCTTGTAGCGCCGCAGCGGCTGGGCTGGGCGAGCTTCCGAGTTCGTTTCGCAGCGCGCGCCGGAACACTTCGAATCGACTCAGGGGTTCCGCTTCCGCCAGCGGACGAAGCACTTCGATCGCAGCAACTGGCTGACCGGAGTTCAGCAGCGCCTGGCCGTGGAGCTCGCTGAGCTCGGTTTGAAGCCGCCAAGCTTGGCGGCGAAGTTCTTCGACGGCGGGGGAGGGCGAGGCATCGCTAGCGGGATCTCCGGTCCAAAGTTCTAAGGCATTCGACGCCAGCTCAGCAGCTTTGGCCGGATCCGCATCCAGATACTTGAGGGCTTCATGCTGGAGCTGCTCAGCTTGCCAGAGATCAACGGAGGATCGCGGTGCTGTCAATCGGTAGCCGCCGGCGCTGCTGGCTAGCAACTCGGGAGCGAACGATCGAGTGCGTGAGATCAAAGTGTGTAGCGCAGTTTTCGATGATGCTGGTGCATCTAAGCCCCAGACGTCGTCGATGAGCTGTTCCGGGCTCAGTGTCCGTCCGGGGGCCAACGCCAACGCAATGACCAATGACTTAGCACGGGGACCGGGTGGCGTAGAAGTAGAACCGGTTACCGATTCTAAGAGCACAGGTCCCAGCAGACGCAATTGTGCTTGCTGGGGAAGGGGAATGCTCATTCCTCAGATGGTACCGCTTCGGTGGACTTGATGATGCCTAAATCGGGCACAATTTCCCGCATCGTCTTGTTGAAAATTGGGCCAATGCGAATAACAAAATTTGGAATAGACCGAGTGGGGACTCGTTTAGCCTGTTCACCAAGTCTGGACTTGAGCAATAGACCGATTTACTTCATGGTGATCCCCTTACCACGACCAATGATGAACCGTTCGACAGCAGGCTCGGGGGCATCGCTAACAGATGAGCCTCGGCTAGATCTCGAACATCTATGATTGGCGTCCAGAAATCCGGGTGGCTAGGCAAATCGCCAGCAAGAATCCGGCGAATGAGTTCGTTGCTGCCAGAGACGTTCGAGCCCATCAACGGTCCGAGCACAGCGACCGGATTTACCGTAGTGAGTTCGATGGTGATTAACTTGCGGAGGTCTGGGCTGCCTCACGCGCCAAAAGGCTCCGCTTAACTGCGACACCCCAACGGAATCCGCCCAGGGTTCCGTCTGTTCGGACTATTCGGTGGCATGGCACGAAGAGGGCAACGGCATTATTTGCACAGGCGCTCGCTGCTGCTCGGGCTGCTTGCGGATTTCCGGCTAGCTCTGCGTATTGACGGTACGTTACTGGCTCACCGGCCGGAATCTGACGCAGAATCTCCCAAGCATGACTCCGGAACGGACCGGATTTCTGTTGCACCGCGATGGTGCCGATCGTGTAAAAGTCGCCTGCGTAGTAATCAGCCACTGTGGCCGCAATATCGGCATCTGGGGCAGAATCGACAATCGTCGTGGGGCGCAAGGTTGGGTGAATTTGGGCCGCGAGATCCGCCCTAGATTCTGTCCATCCAGCGGAAATTACTACGGCTTGTTCAGTTGACTCTGGATTGTCGGCTGCCGTGATCACACTAAACGGGCCGTCGGGGGTATCGACCGTAAAGAATGTAGCTTTCATGCGGAGGGTTCCTTCTGCTGCTGTTTTTTGACCGAGGTGGATCTTTTGACGGAAGTGGATGCTGAGCGCCAAAAGTGCACGGTTGCGTAAGACCGCCACGGACTCATCGCCACCGTTTGTTCTGGATTCAGATCCAAGGCGGCCATTCCCTTACGAACAGCTACATCGTTATCGAGGAAGATGTCGGTGGCGCCAAGTAGCCGCATCCCGAGGTAATTCACCGTCCACGGTCCAATGCCGTTGAGCGGGAGCAGCTTGGTGCGCAATGCTGCCATATCGTCTTCGACGCCAATTTTTAGGCCTGAATCCAAAGCGGCCATCACGTTGAGAATTGACTCAATACGCCGTTGTGGGCCGCGCAGTACTTCTGCACCACGAGCGGCAATTTGGCCCGCGCTGGGGAAGATTCGGTTCAAACCGGAAATTGAAGTTTCTATCGGAGTGCCCAGAGTTGCTAGTTGATGGAGCTGCCCGCGGGCTGCGACGACGGTGATCTGTTGGCCAACCATGGCACGCAGTAGCATTTCCGCGGCGTCTAGGGCTCCGGGCAACCGGATGCCAGGCACTGAGTCAATGCTTCCTGTCATGAAGGGGCGCAAAGTATCATCGACGGCGATCGGATCCGCATCCAAATCAAAAACTCGACGGACTCTACTCAAGAGTGTTGGTAGATCCTTGAGATCTTCAATGGTGGCGTTTAAACGTAAATGGTTGGTGGCGTGTGCGCGCTCCGCCGGACTGAGCTCCTCGGGCAGCTCGGGCGGGCGCACCGTGATAGTCGCGGTGCCGTGCGGAAGCCTTACGGTACGTGCATAGCTTGCTGTCTCAGCTTTTTCGACGCCGTCTACCGCCCGGGCGGCAAGAAACGCGAAAATTCCGTGGTCGTAGGGTGGACGCAGTGGCAACCGCAAACTGAGCGAGGTTCCACCAATGCTGCTGGGGATGGCGGAAGCAGATTGTGTGCCGCTGCGTTTTAGCGAACTAGCGCGCAGTTGGCTGGGTGTTAGGTCAAATACTTGTTGCACGGTCTCATTGAACTGCCGGATCGAAGAGAAACCTGAAGCAAAGGCAATATCCGCGAACTTCATCCGGGTTGAGGTCAAGAGCGCTCGGGCAGTCTGTGCTCTGGCCGCGCGAGCCAGCGAGAGCGGTCCAGCACCCAATTCGGCGATCAGGATCCGGTTCAGTTGACGCACTGAATATCCCAATTGCCCGGCTAGCGGGTCGACGCCGCTGCGATTCACCACGCCGTCGGAAATTAGTCGCATAGCGCGCGCGGCAAGATCAGGAGCGCAAATTCCATCCCGGTGTGCCGGGCACAGCTTCTGGTAGGCAGCGTTTGCAGGCGTGGTAACCGGCCCCGTGGGCAGCGGCGCTGGTGGGGTAAAAGCGGACGTTTTCGGGCCGGGGCGTTCTCGCAGGGCAAGAGGGCCTGCAGCAGATACCAGTTGAGCTCACTGCGGTATAAAACTGGCCGTCAAAACGCGCGTCCCTTGCGTCGATTGCCCGATAGCACTGTTCGAAGTCCAGGCCACAATTCTGCCAGCGCAACACACCGGAAACTAGCGAAAATCGGACATAGTGATGCGTCGATCATTTCTTGCCGCGCCCGCAGGCACTGTCAATGCTCGACCCCGCATGACAGGATGGCTGCATGAAGATTGTTATTGCGGGCGGACATGGCCAGATTGCACTTTTCCTCGGCGAGAAATTGGCCGCAGCAGGTCATGAAGCGCAAGGTCTGATTCGGAAGCCGGAACAACAGCAAGATCTGAGTTCGCGCGGAATCGTTCCGGTGCTGCTCGATCTGGAGAATTCTTCGGTGGACGAGGTAGCAGCCGCGTTGGCCGGCGTGGATACGGTGGTATTCGCTGCTGGTGCCGGACCAGATAGTGGCCCAGAACGTAAAGACACAGTCGATCGAGCTGGTTCGGTGTTGTTGGCGGATGCTGCTGAACGCGCCGGAGTGGCACGGTTTGTGCAGATTTCTTCTATGGGCGCAGATTCGGTTCGCGACGGTGCCCGGCCGGACGGACTAGACGATGATTTTTATGCTTATTTGCTTGCCAAGCTAGCCGCTGAAGATGATCTCAGTGCACGACATGGTTTGGACTGGACCATTGTGCGGCCGGGGCGATTGACCAACGATGAACCCACCGGGTTAGTAGCGCTGGCTCCTAACACCGGCCGCGGCGCGATTCCGCGTGCTGACGTTGCGGCAGTGCTAGTGGAGCTTATCAGCGCTTCTGCTGGCTCACGGCAAATTTTGGAGCTAATTTCCGGTGACGACGCGGTTTCGACAGCTGTGGCGGCACTTTTCCACCGATGAGTCTTGCTGAACTGTTGCAGCAGGATGCACTGACAGTAGCTCCGCAGCTGCTGGGTGCAAAGCTGACTAGTAGCTTTGGTGGGGCAGGCCCAGTCACGGTTCGGTTGACCGAGGTGGAAGCATATCTTGGTACCTCAGACCCGGGCTCGCATGCGTATAACGGGCCCACGCCGCGTACCGAGATCATGTTTGCGGAGCCAGGCTTCATTTACGTCTACTTCACTGACGGCATTCACTCTTGCGCCAATATTATCTGTTCGCCAGCGGGCACTGCCTCGGGGGTGCTCTTGCGAGCGGGGGAAATTCTCGACGGCGTCGAGCTGGCACGGTATCGCAGGCTCGCAACCAAAAATGATCGCGACCTTGCCTCAGGGCCAGCCAGATTGGCTCAGGCATTGGGTCTGGACCGAAAAGCTAATGGCGCAAAGCTCTTTGCCGCGGATTCCATGCGTCTTCCAGCAGAAGCCCTCAGCTTGGAATTGGCACCGTTGCAGTCAAGGGAAGAGATTGCTAGCGGACTGCGAATAGGCGTTAGTGGCCTTGGCGGTGGCGCAGCTTATCCATGGCGCTACTGGATCGACGGCAACAAAACGGTGTCTAGATACAAGGCAGCGGTGCCCGGAAAAATCCAGGACACCGCTGAAAGGTGCTTGATTGCTCTGATTCGATATCAGCCTGACGGCCTAGTCGAACCAGACTGAGGGTCTACGGGCAGTAGACGGTAACAATGATCCGTGGCGGCGGTGCGCAAACCCACGGCTTCGGTGCCGGGTCTCCCGCAGCACAGGCAGGCTGTGCGCCATCGGTGCCAGATTCATTGAGCGTTGCGCCAGCCAACGGCGTAGCGCCGCAGGGTCAACTTGTGGCTTGCGCGGGGGTCGCTACAAAGAGCGCCATCCCCGCGAGACAAAGCACTGCACCCAATGATGCAAGTCGCTTCAGCAGCTTCATAGAATTTCCTTTCAGTGACGCCGCCCTACTCGTGCAGGCATCGGCCTGAGCTTAGGCTAGCCCACCCTCGGTGATATGACCAGCGTCACGTTGTTTTATCGTGCTTTATTGCGCGATTCAGCTGCTCGAGGTGCGGCGCTCTAAGCTATTGGAGGTTGTTATTGGACTCCATAAACAACTCAGGTAAAACAACGGGCAAAACCACGCAGGCAAGTTGAGAGGCCAACATGGGGATTCATGCTGAGCAACCCAAAGAATCTATTGAAGAGCAGATCCAACGGCTGTGCGCTACTGTGCCGGACTATCCAGAACCGGGTATTACTTTCCGCGATCTGACGCCGGTCTTTGCTGACGGCGCCGCGTTACGAGCGGTAGTAGATGCCTTGGTCGAGCCTTTCGCTGGCCAGTTCGACGCGGTGGCCGGCGTCGAAGCCCGCGGATTTTTGCTTGCCGCGGCCGCAGCCTACGCCACCGGAACGGGTGTGATCACCGTGCGCAAGGCAGGAAAGTTGCCCCGCGCGGTTTATACCGAGCATTACAGCCTGGAATACGGAACTGCCGCACTGGAATTGCATCGCGATGACCTTCCGGCAGGAAGCCGGGTACTCATCCTTGACGATGTACTGGCTACCGGTGGCACCTTGGCTGCGACGTCAAAACTATTTGCCAAAGCCGGAGTCAACGTCGCCGGTTACGGCGTAGTGCTTGAATTGGCGGAATTACATGGTCGAGAAGCTCTTGCTGGTCACCAGATTCGATCTTTGGTCCGGCTGTAACGGCAGTTGCCTCGGTAGTTTCTTGTTGTTTCATTTCAGTTCATACAAATAGTTGTATAATAGACGGTCTGCTGGCTGAAAGGATGCCCAAATGCTGGAGGCCGAATCAACGCGTCGTCCTGATGAAACAGGACATGAAGAGTTGGCCCATGAACGCGACTATGTTGCGGGACTGTATGGTCGGCTGGACCAGCTGCGTCGCGAAAAAGTAGATCAGCTGGCTGAAGTCCGGCGCAATACTGCCGTGGGTTCGCATCAAAACCGTTCTGAGCGGGATGCTTTCGCCACGCTTTACGAAGATCGACTGGCGCAACTCGACGCAGTTGATGAGCGGCTTGTTTTCGGCAGGCTTGATCTGGATTCTGGCGAGGAGCGGTATATCGGCAGAATTGGTCTTTCGACTGATGATCTACGGCAGCTGATGGTTGATTGGCGGGCGCCTGAGGCTGGAACCTTTTACCAAGCCACAGCATTTGAGCGTCAAGGCGTCCGACGGCGCAGGCATCTGATTCTGCAGCATCGGCAAGTAAAAGCCATTGAAGACGATGTGCTTGACCCGAGCATGCTCAGCGAAGCGGGGGCGTTGCAAGGAGAAGGCACGTTGTTGGCGGCCTTGAACTCCAAACGAACCGGCCGGATGAGCGACATCGTGGGCACGATTCAAGCAGAGCAAGACCGAATCATTCGTTCACCACTTTCCGGCGCTCTGGTAGTGCAGGGCGGCCCGGGTACCGGAAAAACTGCGGTTGCTTTGCATCGTGCGGCATATCTGCTTTACACACACCGCGACCGGCTTAAGTCTGCCGGCGTCTTGCTGGTGGGGCCGTCGTCGTCCTTTATGACTTATATCGAAAGAGTCCTGCCTTCTTTGGGCGAAACCGGCGTAGTAATGGCCAATGTGGGCCGACTAATGCCTGGTATCAACGCGGTCACCGATCCGGACTCAACTGTGGCCGAGATTAAAGGTCGCGCGGTGCTTGCTCAAGTTATTGCTCGGGCAGTGGCCAATAGACAACGAGTACCAGCGCAAGATCGAATTCTCGACATCGAGGGGCAAAAAGTAACGCTGACTCCCAAACAGGTACGGCGGGCTCGTGACAAAGCTCGGGCAACCGGTAAGCCGCACAACGAAGCGCGACTGACTTTCGTGAAAATTCTGTTGCGTGAATTGACCGAGCAACTGACCGAAATTGTCGAGGGTAACTCGATTGGCAATAGCGCGGACCGGTCTTATTTAGCGGAAGAAGTTCGGGCATCGCGAGACGTACGGATTGCCTTGAATCTTGCCTGGATGCCAATGTCGCCAGAAAAGCTAGTTTCGGAACTGTTTGCTAAACCGGCCTTACTTGAGGCTGCCGCGCCAGAATTGGCCGCGGAGGAACGTGAAGCCTTGTACCGTGAGGCGGATTCAGCTTGGACCGAATCCGATGTGCCGCTGCTAGACGAAGCTGCCGAACTTTTGGGCGAATTAGATGCCTCAGGCGGACGTGACTCGGCGGCCAAGGAATCCGAGCGGCGTCGAGACATTGCCAACGCCGAACGCACCTTGGAAAACGTGCACCAGAGTTTGGAAGACGTTGGCGTCAACGGCGTCTTGACGGCGGCGGATCTAGCCGAGCACAACTCGGTTCAAGAAGACCGTTATACCGCAGCCGAGCGAGCAGTCACCGATCGAACCTGGGCTTTCGGCCACGTGGTGGTTGATGAAGCTCAAGAACTTTCTGCAATGCAATGGCGGTTGTTGGTCCGGCGTTGTCCCATGAAGTCGTTCACGATCGTGGGGGATATTGCACAGACCTCTGCGGCTGCCGGCGCTTCTTCCTGGCAGCAAGCCCTTGCTCCGCACTTTGGCGATCGCTGGCAACTTGAAGAACTCACCGTTAACTACCGAACGCCAGCCCAGATTGCCGAAGCCGCCGTCCGGATGGCTAATGCAGCTGGTCAAGCCGTTTCGGCGCCAAAAGCGGTTCGGGACGGGCACTGGCCGCCGATTATTGATCGCGTTTCGGACCTAAGCGCAGCTCTTGTTAACGCAATGCCTGAAGAACTTTCCGCGGTCGACGGCGGTTTGATTGCTGTCATTGCGGCACCGCAACGGGTTCGTGGCTTAGCTGCTGCCTTGCGCGAGCAATTTGGTCGGCGAGTAGGCCACGGTGCCGGTTCGCTCGAACAAGATATTGTCGTGATCGATCCGCACGATGCCAAAGGGCTCGAGTTCGATGGTGTGGTCATTGTGGAACCGTCTGAACTGGTATCCGCCGGCCGCGTGGGCGATCTCTATGTTTCAATGACCCGACCCACCCAACGGCTTCGGTTATTGACAACGGGCGAGCTCCCCGCAGGCATCGAAGTTTAGAACCTCTTGCCAGTTTGGCCTCAGTTCCTGCGCATACTTGTTGTTCTCTACTAGGTCGCTGTTACGGTTGTTTTGTGTCGCATGCAACCGAATCCACTGAGTCAACAGTGCAGAAAATTACCGGGCAAAAAAATGACGAAAGCTTTGCCAACGTTTGGCAAGAACTGCTTTGGCGCGGCCTGGTGCAAGTCTCGACCGATCAAGCTGAACTTGAAAAAGCGCTGAGCACGGAAACCGTCACCTATTACTGTGGCTTTGATCCGACCGCAGCAAGCTTGCATCTGGGTCACCTGGTTCAATTGCTGCTCATGCGGCGATTGCAACTTGCTGGTCACAAACCTTTGGCACTAGTCGGTGGGTCTACCGGCTTGATTGGTGATCCGCGCCCCACAACCGAGCGTTCGATGCAGACTAAAGAGCAAGTTGCTGAATGGGTAGCTGATATTCAGGCCCAGGTGCAGCCGTTCCTTTCCTTTGAGGGTGAGAACGCGGCTCGTATGGTGAACAACTTGGACTGGACGGCGCCCATGAGCGCCATCGATTTCCTTCGCGAGATCGGTAAGCATTACCGGGTGGGCACCATGATCAAAAAAGACATCGTGGCCTCGCGCTTGAACTCTGATGAAGGTATTTCTTACGCAGAATTCAGCTACCAGATTCTGCAGGGATTAGATTTCTTGTCCCTCTACCGGCAGTACGGCTGCACGCTGCAGTCTGGCGGTTCCGATCAGTGGGGGAATCTAACCTCTGGTACCGAGTTGATTCGCAAAGCCGAAGGAGGAGCGGTTCATGCAATCGGTACCCCGCTCATCACTAATTCTGATGGCACGAAATTTGGTAAAAGCGAAGGTAACGCTATTTGGCTTAATCCTGCGATGACTAGCCCTTACGAGTTTTACCAATTCTGGCTCAATACTGCAGATTCCGACGTCGTCGAACGTTTGAAGATTTTTACCTTCCGCTCTCGTGCGGAAATTGCTGAGCTAGAAAAGGCAACTGCCGAGCGGCCGCATGAACGGACAGCGCAAAAGGCACTTGCCTGGGAAGTTAATTCTCTCGTGCATGGAATTACCGCCACGGAAAAAGTTATTGCCGCTTCCGCAGCGATATTTGGAAATGGCGAACTTTCTGAGCTAGACGAAGCTACCTTAAGTGCTGCTACTGCCGAGCTGCCCAGAGCAACGGTGCCGGCCTCAACTTTAGGCATTGTCGAATTACTTGTTGCTACTGGTTTGGTAGAAAGTAATTCAGCAGCCCGGCGCACGATCAGTGACGGTGGTGCTTATGTCAACAACACTAAGATCCTCGATGCAGAATATGTGATCGAGAGCACATTGCTATTGCATGGGCGTTACCTCTTATTGCGCCGAGGCAAACGGACCATGGCGATGGTTGAGGTTGAAGCTAGCTAACTGCTGGCTCCGCGGCAACGAATTCGCGGTATGAAGCAGATAATTCCAAATAGTTCCCTGTGATAGCGCGCCTGACGGCGGCAGTAGGCACCCAGGTGCCGGGCCGACGTCGGGCGCGTTTGGTATTTCCTGCGGTTGGTCGAGCGGCGAATTCGGTAGCAAATCCGCTGAAAATAAGGGCTCAGATAAGGGTCGATTAGGCCGATTTGCGCGACTGCCAATCTGCCTGTAATATTTTCTGAGTCGCCCGCTGAGGGGTACGGATACAACGGCCTGGAACATGGCCGAGTAACCTGACAGAGCGGAGGCCAAACCCCTTCTAAATTGAGTTGCGATTCTACGTGTGGCATTACGGCCAAAACTAGATGAGCTTTATTTTTGGTGGGATCATTTATTAATTTCAAGTAAATTCCGATGAAAATCGCGGATTTGACAAGAAAGAAATGAATGAAATAAGCTAGTAACAACGCAGCAAGTGAAAACTTAAAGATAAAGAAAGTAAACAATTACTTTCAAATGTATTTGGAGAATTACTTGAATGCGCCTGTTGTTTGAGAACTCAATAGTGTGTTTTGTTTTTTGTTGATACCAAAGTTGTTTTGTTTTTTGGTATTTGCTCATGGGTGCCACACCCCGTGTGGTGGCTTGTGGGTTGATGCTGGGAAAGAGTTTTTTTGTAATGAATTTTACGGAGAGTTTGATTCTGGCTCAGGATGAACGCTGGCGGCGTGCTTAACACATGCAAGTCGAACGATGAAGCGGTGCTTGCGCCGTGGATTAGTGGCGAACGGGTGAGTAATACGTGAGTAACCTGCCCTTGACTTCGGGATAAGCCTGGGAAACTGGGTCTAATACTGGATACGACCTATCACCGCATGGTGTGTAGGTGGAAAGTTTTTTGCGGTTTTGGATGGACTCGCGGCCTATCAGCTTGTTGGTGAGGTAATAGCTAACCAAGGCGACGACGGGTAGCCGGCCTGAGAGGGTGACCGGCCACACTGGGACTGAGACACGGCCCAGACTCCTACGGGAGGCAGCAGTGGGGAATATTGCACAATGGGCGAAAGCCTGATGCAGCGACGCCGCGTGAGGGATGACGGCCTTCGGGTTGTAAACCTCTTTCAGTAGGGAACAAGACATCATTTTTGTGGTGTTGAGGGTACTTGCAGAAGAAGCACCGGCTAACTACGTGCCAGCAGCCGCGGTAATACGTAGGGTGCAAGCGTTATCCGGAATTATTGGGCGTAAAGAGCTCGTAGGCGGTTTGTCGCGTCTGCCGTGAAAGTCCGGGGCTCAACTCCGGATCTGCGGTGGGTACGGGCAGACTAGAGTGATGTAGGGGAGACTGGAATTCCTGGTGTAGCGGTGGAATGCGCAGATATCAGGAGGAACACCGATGGCGAAGGCAGGTCTCTGGGCATTAACTGACGCTGAGGAGCGAAAGCATGGGGAGCGAACAGGATTAGATACCCTGGTAGTCCATGCCGTAAACGTTGGGCACTAGGTGTGGGGGACATTCCACGTTCTCCGCGCCGTAGCTAACGCATTAAGTGCCCCGCCTGGGGAGTACGGCCGCAAGGCTAAAACTCAAAGAAATTGACGGGGGCCCGCACAAGCGGCGGAGCATGCGGATTAATTCGATGCAACGCGAAGAACCTTACCAAGGCTTGACATGGATTAGAAAAGTGCAGAAATGTACTCCCCCTTTTGGGTTGGTTCACAGGTGGTGCATGGTTGTCGTCAGCTCGTGTCGTGAGATGTTGGGTTAAGTCCCGCAACGAGCGCAACCCTCGTTCTATGTTGCCAGCACGTTATGGTGGGGACTCATAGGAGACTGCCGGGGTCAACTCGGAGGAAGGTGGGGATGACGTCAAATCATCATGCCCCTTATGTCTTGGGCTTCACGCATGCTACAATGGCCGGTACAAAGGGTTGCGATACTGTGAGGTGGAGCTAATCCCAAAAAGCCGGTCTCAGTTCGGATTGGGGTCTGCAACTCGACCCCATGAAGTCGGAGTCGCTAGTAATCGCAGATCAGCAACGCTGCGGTGAATACGTTCCCGGGCCTTGTACACACCGCCCGTCAAGTCACGAAAGTTGGTAACACCCGAAGCCGGTGGCCTAACCCTTTTGGGAGGGAACCGTCGAAGGTGGGACTGGCGATTGGGACTAAGTCGTAACAAGGTAGCCGTACCGGAAGGTGCGGCTGGATCACCTCCTTTCTAAGGAGCACCAAACACTTGATCAGTTTCCGCATGGTTTCTGGTGTGAGTGTGAGGAGTTAAATCCCATTGCGAGAACATTCGTTTCTCGGTGGGTGCTCAAGGGTGGAATATCAACAAATTTATGCTGAAGTGCTGGTTTTCTGGTGCGGAGGTGTTGTCGCTGGTTCTGTTCTCGGATTGTTGGTTGAGTACGCTGTTTCCTTCGGGGAGTGGTTGGAAAGATTCGATGGTTTGGGAGGTTCTGGTGGGTACAAAACACACTGTTGGGTCCTGAGATAACAGGCGCTCTGCTGATTCTGGTACTGACTTTTGGTTGGTGTTGGAGGTCGGTGGGGTGTGTTTGTTGTTTCTGGTTTCCCTTCTTACTAATCAATCCTTTTCCGTTTGTTCGGTGGGTTGTGTGTGGGAGTGGGTGTTGTTGTTTGAGAACTGTATAGTGGACGCGAGCATCTTAAGAACAAAGCAATTTGTTTAAGAGCAATTTTTTCATCACATCTTTTGGTGTGGTGAGAGTTTTAGCTCTGGTTTTTGTGGTTCAAGTTTTTAAGGGCACACGGTGAATGCCTTGGCATTAGGAGCCGAAGAAGGACGTAGGAATCTGCGATAAGCCTCGGGGAGTTGATAACCGAACACTGATCCGAGGATGTCCGAATGGGGAAACCCCGCTGCCTGTTATGGGTAGTGACCCACATCTGAACACATAGGGTGTGTGGAGGGAACGTGGGGAAGTGAAACATCTCAGTACCCACAGGAAGAGAAAACAATAGTGATTCCGTAAGTAGTGGCGAGCGAACGCGGAACAGGCTAAACCGTTCATGTGTGATACCCGGTAGGGGTTGCATGGTCGGGGTTGTGGGACGTACTGTTCCAGTTCTACCGGACTGGTGAGGTGAGAGTGTGAACATAGGTGAACGGTCTTGAAAGGCCGGCCAGAGAGGGTGTAAGCCCCGTAACTGAAATGTTTACACCGCCTGGGACGTATCCCAAGTAGCACGGGGCCCGAGAAATCCCGTGCGAATCTGTCAGGACCACCTGATAAGCCTAAATACTCCCTAATGACCGATAGCGGACAAGTACCGTGAGGGAAAGGTGAAAAGTACCCCGGGAGGGGAGTGAAATAGTACCTGAAACCGTGTGCTTACAATCCGTCGGAGCAGTCATGTGATTTATCACGAGTAACTGTGACGGCGTGCCTTTTGAAGAATGAGCCTGCGAGTTAGTGCTCAGTGGCGAGGTTAACCCGTGAGGGGCAGCCGTAGCGAAAGCGAGTCTGAATAGGGCGAATGAGTCGCTGGGTCTAGACCCGAAGCGGAGTGATCTACCCATGGCCAGGTTGAAGCGACGGTAAGACGTCGTGGAGGACCGAACCCACTTCAGTTGAAAATGGAGGGGATGAGCTGTGGGTAGGGGTGAAAGGCCAATCAAACTCCGTGATAGCTGGTTCTCCCCGAAATGCATTTAGGTGCAGCGTTGCGTGTTTCTTACTGGAGGTAGAGCTACTGGATGGCCGATGGGCCCTACAAGGTTACTGACGTCAGCCAAACTCCGAATGCCGGTAAGTGAGAGCGCAGCAGTGAGACTGTGGGGGATAAGCTTCATAGTCGAGAGGGAAACAGCCCAGACCACCAACTAAGGTCCCTAAGCGTGTGCTAAGTGGGAAAGGATGTGGGATTGCTTAGACAACCAGGAGGTTGGCTTAGAAGCAGCCACCCTTGAAAGAGTGCGTAATAGCTCACTGGTCAAGTGATTCCGCGCCGACAATGTAGCGGGGCTCAAGTACACCGCCGAAGTTGTGGATTTCATATTATTGGTAAGCCTTCGTGGTTCAGCCGTATGGAGTGGTAGGGGAGCGTCGTGTGGGCAGTGAAGTCGCGGTGTAAACCAGCGGTGGAGCCTACACGAGTGAGAATGCAGGCATGAGTAGCGAAAGACGGGTGAGAAACCCGTCCGCCGAATGATCAAGGGTTCCAGGGTCAAGCTAATCTGCCCTGGGTAAGTCGGGACCTAAGGCGAGGCCGACAGGCGTAGTCGATGGACAACGGGTTGATATTCCCGTACCGGCGAAGAACCGCCCATACTGAGCAGGTGATACTAACCGCCAGAAGCATGATCGATCACCCTTGTGGTGTGAGGTTTTTTGTGGATCGCGGGACCTTATCCTGGGAGGTAAGCGTATTAACAGGTGTGACGCAGGAAGGTAGCTGAGCCGGGCGATGGTTGTCCCGGTCTAAGCAGGTAGGCCGTTCCCTAGGCAAATCCGGGGAACATTAAGGCTGAGACGTGATGGGACCCCCTTACGGGGGAATTCAGTGATCCTATGCTGCCAAGAAAAGCATCGACGCGAGGTTCCAGCCGCCCGTACCCCAAACCGACACAGGTGATCAGGTAGAGAATACTAAGGCGATCGAGAGAATTATGGTTAAGGAACTCGGCAAAATGCCCCCGTAACTTCGGGAGAAGGGGGGCCCCGACCGTGACACACACTTGCTGTGTAGAGCGGGCAAGGGCCGCAGAGACCAGGGGGAAGCGACTGTTTACTAAAAACACAGGTCCGTGCGAAGTCGCAAGACGATGTATACGGACTGACTCCTGCCCGGTGCTGGAAGGTTAAGAGGACCGGTTAGCTCTTCGGAGCGAAGCTGAGAATTTAAGCCCCAGTAAACGGCGGTGGTAACTATAACCATCCTAAGGTAGCGAAATTCCTTGTCGGGTAAGTTCCGACCTGCACGAATGGAGTAACGACTTCCCCGCTGTCTCAACCATAAACTCGGCGAAATTGCACTACGAGTAAAGATGCTCGTTACGCGCAGCAGGACGGAAAGACCCCGAGACCTTTACTATAGTTTGGTATTGGTGTTCTAAGTGGTTTGTGTAGGATAGGTGGGAGACTTTGAAGCCCGGACGCCAGTTCGGGTGGAGTCATCGTTGAAATACCACTCTGGCCACTTGGGACTCCTAACTTCGGCCCGTAATCCGGGTCAGGGACAGTGCCTGATGGGTAGTTTAACTGGGGCGGTTGCCTCCTAAAGAGTAACGGAGGCGCCCAAAGGTTCCCTCAGCCTGGTTGGCAATCAGGTGTCGAGTGTAAGTGCACAAGGGAGCTTGACTGTGAGAGCGACAGCTCGAGCAGGGACGAAAGTCGGGACTAGTGATCCGGCGGTACATTGTGGAATGGCCGTCGCTCAACGGATAAAAGGTACCTCGGGGATAACAGGCTGATCTTGCCCAAGAGTCCATATCGACGGCATGGTTTGGCACCTCGATGTCGGCTCGTCGCATCCTGGGGCTGGAGTAGGTCCCAAGGGTTGGGCTGTTCGCCCATTAAAGCGGTACGCGAGCTGGGTTTAGAACGTCGTGAGACAGTTCGGTCCCTATCCGCTGCGCGCGCAGGAAATTTGAGAAGAGCTGTCCTTAGTACGAGAGGACCGGGACGGACGAACCTCTGGTGTGTCAGTTGTACTGCCAAGTGCATCGCTGATTAGCTACGTTCGGAAGGGATAACCGCTGAAAGCATCTAAGCGGGAAGCCCACTTCAAGATGAGATTTCCATACACTTTATGTGTGAGAGGCCCCCAGCCAGACCACTGGGTTGATAGGCCGGACGTGGAAGCAAGGACTAACGACTTGTGAAGCTGACCGGTACTAATAGGCCAACAACTTACAACCACACCTCACCGATAAACCCACCCTTCAAAAGGGGTTTATCACCAAAGGTAAGTGTAAAAACCTGCATGCACGCGTCCACTCTACGGTTCCCAACCAACAAACCCACACCTAAAAAGGGTAGCAACGGTTCGTTGACACGGAAACCACATAACTACATACACGCAACACCAAACACTTCACACCACCACACCCCACAACAGGGTGCGGACCGGTAAAAAAGAGTTACGGCGGCCATAGCGTGGGGGAAACGCCCGGACCCATCTCGAACCCGGAAGCTAAGACCCACAGCGCCCATGGTACTGCACTCGCGAGGGTGTGGGAGAGTAGGACACCGCCGGACAACCAGTAAGAATAAAGGTCCCACAACGACGTGGGACCTTTATTAATTTAACAAGCTTTTTGTGACTTCAGTGACCAACCCAACAAAGCATGAGGCTGATCTTATGGAAAGACTTTTCTCACACACAACCGAGAACCACGCCATTGATGGCGATTCGACGGTCCTTAGAGATCGGGCCGCGCAGGCGGATATCCCCTTGCCACCATCGCAAGTCTCTGAAGCTTTTACCGATTTGATTCATCTCTGGTGGCCACTGGCTGAGTACAGCGTGTTTGGTGCCGAGAGTCACGTGGAGTTTGATGACGGTCAGCTCGTTGAAGAGGCCCTTGACGGTCGGCAGTTTCTTTGGGCGACGGTGCTTGACTCGCAGCCTTCGCAGCTAAAATTGGCTTGGTTTCTTGGTGCTGCTACTGGGTCTTCGACGAACGTTAGCGTTGATTTCGAGGCTCTGGAAACAGGCTGCCGTCTCAGCTTGCGCCAAAATGGTTGGCAACCTGGTGCTAGTGGCAAAGAACAGTTTGAAAAGTATCAGGACTGGCCTCACATTTTAGCCAGTTTCAGCCGATTCATGGGTGTTTAGCGGCTGTCGCTTAGAATAGATATTAGAGACGTAGATACATCAATAGGGGAGAGCCGGTCGAATCGACCGGATTCGCGGGACTGAGGAGTAATCATGACTGAGCACAACGGAAACGACCGAGGAGCGCGCCGCGGCGAACGGCCGTCTTTCAATAGTTCTCGAGGCCCCCGCGACTCCCAAGGTAAGGCACCGCGTCAAGGTGGTGGACGGCCAGCGAAAACCGGCCAAGATCGTGACGGTCAAAGTCGTGGTCCTTGGAAAGAACGCGGAAGCTTCAATAGCTCTTCTGATGAGCGCCGCGGCCGTCCAGACGGTGCAAATTCAGGCAGGCCGAATCGCGAAGGGGATCGTTTCCCCCGGCGCGATGATCGCTCGGCGAGCCCTCGCCGGAATGAAGGCGGCAGAGATGGCGAACGCGGCAGTTCCTGGAAGCCGCGGGATGCCGATAGTGGACGTGGAGCTGGCCAAGAACGCCAAGAGCGCCGGCCTTTTAACCGTGACTCGAATGGTTACGGTCGACAAAGCAACGATGATCGACGATCAGATGGCCGGCGTGGCGAAGACCGCCGTTCGGATGAGCGACGCAGCTCGGCGCCGCGTGGCGAGCGTCCAGGCCAACGTAGTGAGCGTAGCGATTCCTGGCAGCCGCGAACTCCGGGTCAACGACCGGGCGGAGAGCGTTCCTTCAACCGGGACGCTAATAGCTATCGTCGTCCAGATGGCGATGATCGCCGCACTGGCGCGCCCCGTTCTGATCGGAGCGGTGCGCCGCGAACCGACCGAGCTGGTGCACCCCGCGGAGATCGTCGTGATTCGCCCCGTCCAGATCTCGATCGTCGTGATTCGCCCCGTTATGACAGTTCGGCACGCGCTGAGCGGGCACCGCGCTCGGAACGTCCTGAGCGTAGTGCGGATGCTCCGGCCCGGATACACAACCCACGCGATCTGCGCAGCGCTAATCGTCCTGACCGGGAGCGTTCGCCGGAGATTGATGAAGGAGTCACGGGCGCTGAGCTGGATCGAGTCACCCGGGCCCAGCTGCGTACCCTTGAATCTAAAAATGGTGAGTGGGTAGCTAAACACTTAGTGATGGCTGGCCGCTTGATCGATGACGATCCGGAGCTTTCCTTCCAACACGCGCTGGCCGCTAGCCGGCGTGGCGGTCGCTTGGCCGCAGTGCGTGAAGCAGTCGGACTGACGGCGTATGCCGCGGGACATTATGCTGAGGCGTTGCGTGAGTTCCGCACGTACCGGCGTATTTCTGGCTCAAATGTGCACTTGCCGTTAATGGCAGACAGCGAACGTGGGCTGGGACGAGCAGACCGCGCACTAGACCTTGCGCGAAGTGAAGAGGTCTCCGAGCTCGATAGCGCTGGCCAAGTCGAAATGGCGATCGTCGTGTCTGGAGCTCGGGCGGACCTGGACCAAAAAGAAGCCGCATTGGCTGCGTTGGAAATCACGCAGTTAGATAAAAATCGCGCCTTTTCATACTCGCCAAGGTTATTCCGTGCTTATGCCGATGCTCTGGAAGCAATGAATCGCGCCGAGGAAGCGAATTCCTGGCGTGCTCAAGCGCGGCTCGCAGACGAAGCCTTGGGTACGAATGAGGACGATGAGCCTGAAATCATTGACTTGATTGATGACGAAGACGAAGAATCAGACACTGAGGCGAAGCCAGCGGTCGAGTGAAAACTGACGACACCCCGATCTCAGGCGGTATGAACACCTCGTCGCTTTTAGGCGAGTTCGATGCAGTTCTCAGCGACTTGGACGGCGTGGTTTACGCCGGTGCGCAAGCGATTCCGGGTGCGGTGGAAGCGCTTGAAGCCGTTGAAAAGCTTGGCATCGGCCTTGGCTACATCACCAATAACGCCTCACGGACACCGGATGCCGTAGCTGAGCACCTCCGTGAACTCGGTGCACCAGCCACCGCGCAACAAGTCTTTGGCTCCGCTCGCGCGGGTGCCGGTCTGCTAGCAGATCGGTTGGCTGTGGGATCGAAGGTTTTAGTGATTGGTAGCGCGGCGTTGGCTGATGAAGTAGCAGCCAAAGGCTTCCTGCTTGTTGATGGCGCAGCGGATCAGCCAGATGCAGTTATCCAGGGCTTCAGTCCTGAGCTTGGCTGGAAAGACCTCGCAGAGGCAGCGTTTGCGATCAATGCGGGCGCGCTTTGGGTAGCGACCAACACTGACCTGACCATTCCAGTTGCCCGTGGAATTGCGCCGGGAAACGGATCACTGGTGGCTGCTGTGGCCCAGGCCGTTAACGTGGCGCCATTAGTCGCAGGGAAGCCCGAAGCCACAATGTTCTTGCTGGCAGCTAAAGCGCTCAAAGCACGGCGTCCGTTGGTCATCGGCGATCGTTTGGACACGGATATTCTGGGTGGAAATAACGCGCAGATGAGCACCGCGCTAGTGCTCACCGGAATTGATACCGCCCAATCGGCATTGGCCGCACGAACGTCAGAGCGTCCAAATTATTTGCTGGAAAATTTGTTCGGGCTGCACCAGCCGTACCTGCTGCCAACGTTGGAGGGCAAGAGCTGGCATTGTGGCGAGGGTTCAGCAACGGTTGCCAATGATGTGCTGGAGATCCGTGGCGACCGGCAGGACCTAAATTCTTGGCGCGCAGGCTGTGCGGCCTGGTGGCAGGCCTGGCCAAACCTCGAAAGCGCCAAAACACCAGAGATTCGCTGGTTGACGAAGCTAGACTGAGGCTATGTCAGAATTTCCCGGACCGGCAGTTCCTGCCGAACAGGGCTCGCTGCTCGAATCTGAGCCAGCCAGTTGGCCCGAATCAGTCACGGCGACCGGTGATGCCGGCGTCGATAGGGTACTTGGTCTATTGGATACCTTGCCGGAGACTGCCACGGCCGATCATCCGCAGCAATTTGAACAGTTGCACGATGGTTTGCTGACCGAACTGGAGTCTGGCCCCGAAGAAGCGGAATCCCATAGCTGACATGGCGCGACTTGACCAGGAACTTCTGGCCCGAGGATTGGTCCGGTCTAGGACACAAGCGGCACAACTAATCTCAGAGGGTGCAGTATCCATCGATTCTGTTGTGGCGCGCAAAGCATCCCAGCCCATCTCGGCGGAGCAAACCCTATCGGTTCAAGAAGGCGGTGCTAATCGGTACGTCTCGCGCGCTGCGCACAAGCTACGTGGAGCTTTGGCTGAATTTCCCCAGATCGATCCGAACGGGAAGCGCTGCCTTGACGCCGGTGCCTCGACCGGTGGCTTTACTCAGGTTCTTTTGGAGTCGGGGGCAACCGAGGTAGTTGCCGTCGACGTCGGGCATGACCAGCTCGTGAGCGAGATTCGCGACGATCCTAGGGTTCGCGTGTTTGAAGGGCTCAACGTCCGGGACCTTGATGCTGCAGATATCGGCGGCCCTGCCGCTTTGACGGTGGCCGATTTATCGTTCATCTCGCTAACCCTTGTGGTCGGTCCGTTAGCGCAGGCCACTCTTGCCGGTGGCGATTTACTGCTTATGGTCAAACCGCAGTTTGAAGTTGGGCGCGAACGTTTGGCGAAGACCGGAGTAGTCAGTAGCGATCACGAACGTCGTCGAGCCGTTGCGTCGGTAGCTACTTCAGCGCTAAAAGCCGGCTTAGAACTGCGTGGCCTAGCTACAAGTCCGTTAGCCGGGCAGGACGGCAACATCGAGTACTTCTTGTGGTTGAGCAGAGATGCGCTGCCGAGTCAGTCTAAGCTCGAAGACGTGCGGCTCGTTGAAGCCGTGGCAAGCTTGTTGGAGCAATTGTGGCCGTCGAACCGTCCGATCGGGGCAGAAGAAAGTGGGTGAGCGCATATGAGGGCAGACCGACATGTGCTGATTCTTGCCCATACGGGGCGGGAAGACTCAATGGTTGCTGCCCTGCAGGTTTGCGAACAGCTCCGCGCTGCTGACGTGCAAGCGGTCATGGCGGTGGAAGATTTGGCTGATATGACCGCCCATTTTGGCCCGCTCAACGTGCCAGCAAAACGATTGGGCGAACTCGAAGGCGAAGTATCGCTGTTTCAACTGGAACTAGTTATGGTGCTGGGGGGTGACGGCACTATCTTGCGCGCTGCGGAGTTGGTCCGGAGCCTGGCGGTGCCACTGCTGGGCGTGAACCTGGGACATGTGGGGTTCTTGGCCGAAAGTGAGCGAGCGGATTTAGCTCAAACTGTTGAATGGGTAGTGCAGCGCGAATACACCGTTGAAGAGCGAATGACTATTGACGTTACGCTCTGGGTTGCTGGCGCTAAAGCGGCGCACACATGGGCATTGAACGAGGTATCGGTAGAAAAGAGCGATCGCGAACGGATGCTAGAGGTCGTCACTGAAGTGGACGGCCGCCCGTTGAGTGCCTTTGGCTGCGATGGGGTAGTGATGGCAACGCCTACCGGCTCCACGGCATACGCTTTTTCTGCTGGCGGCCCGGTCGTTTGGCCCGAAGTCGAGGCGATGCTCATGGTGCCCATCAGTGCGCATGCGCTCTTTTCCCGGCCCCTAGTGGTCTCTCCTACCTCGCGACTTGCCGTCGAGGTGCTGGACCGAACCGAGGCGCACGGCATCATGTGGTGCGACGGGCGTCGGTCCTGGCCATTACCGCCGGGCTCAAGGATTGAGGTGACTCGATCAGACATCCCCGTCCGATTAGCAAGAACCCACCAAGCGCCGTTCTCAGCTCGGTTGGTGCGCAAGTTTGAACTCCCAGTCCAGGGCTGGCGTGGACCCGTGCCGGGCGCAGAGTCCGCTGGCACCGAACCGATTCCTGTCGTTCGTTCAAAACGCCGCACCGCTTCGCGAGGACTCCCTTTGAAACAACCGGGAAGGCAGGATTGACCGCCGTGATGAGGGCAAATCGTGATTGAGGAAATCCGAATCCGAGACATGGGCGTGATCGCTGAGGCGACGTTGCCGTTAGGACCAGGGTTCACCGTGGTAACCGGTGAAACTGGTGCTGGTAAGACCATGGTGGTGACCGCCGTCGGGCTTTTGCTGGGGGCTCGCTCCGACGCCGGAGCCGTGCGGTTGGGGGCCAAAGCAGCTTCAGCAGAGGCAACCGTGCAATTGCCCTCCGGGCACGAGGCGTTAACTCGTGCCGAAGAGGCCGGCGCTGAAATTGAAAATTTCGATGGCGCAGCGGAGTTGCTGCTGGCCCGTTCGGTTGGCTCGGACGGACGTAGCAAAGCGTTCGTCGGCGGTCGCAGTACGCCGGTGGGCGTTTTGGCCGAAATCGGTGCGGAACTGGTAGTTGTGCATGGTCAATCAGATCAAATTCGGCTCAAGAGTGCCGTAGCGCAACGCGAAGCGCTTGATTCGTTTGCCGGTGCTGGCTTTGGTACTGACTTGGCGGAATACCGGTCGCAGTACGAACGCTGGCGAACCGCGCAAACTGAGCTTGAAAGCTTGCGGCACGCTGGTCGCGAACGCGCTCGCGAAGCTGAAGAGTTGACTCTAGCGCTCGCTGAGATTGACGAGCTGGATCCACAGGCCGCTGAAGATGAAGAACTGAAGGCCGAATCAGTCAAACTGTCCAATGTGGAGAGTTTGCGGTTGGCCGCGAGCGCCGCGCATGAAGCGTTGATTGCTGAAGAATTTGCCGAAGTAGCCGATGCCAACACTTTGGTCGATGGCGCTAAACGGGCTTTGGAACAAGTTGCTGAACACGATGATGTTTTACGCGTGCACGGCGAGCGGCTGGCTGAAGCCGGTTATCTTCTTGCGGACATTGCGGGGGAGCTGGCTAGTTATATTTCCGCACTTGATGGCGAGAGTGCTGGGCGGCTGGCCGCTATTGAAGATCGTCGCGGTCAGCTAGCTGGGTTGACCAGAAAGTTTGCGCCCACCATCGATGAAGTATTGGTTTGGGCGGACGCCGCGCGGGTGCGCCTTGACGAGTTACAGGATGATTCAGTCAAGATCGAGGCGTTGCAGAGCGAAGTCGATGCCGCTGACGACAAGTTGAACTCTTTGGCAACACAGTTGAGCACTGCTCGACGCAGCGCGGCCGCCGAATTGGCCCAGCGGGTGAGTACCGAACTCAAGGCGCTAGCCATGGCAGATGCTAGGTTGCTGATCGAAGTGACCGAGGCAGCTCGCGGTCCACATGGCGCCGATGAGATCGCATTTTTACTCCAACCGCATTCGGGGGCGCCGGCTCGTCCGATCGGAAAAGGTGCTTCAGGTGGCGAGCTCTCCCGAGTGATGTTGGGCTTGGAAGTTGTGTTGGCCGCGGTAGACCCAGTACCGACTTTTGTTTTCGACGAGGTTGACACCGGTGTTGGTGGCAAGGCTGCGGTAGAAATCGGCCGACGTCTTGCCGAGCTGGCCCGGCACGTCCAAGTGCTGGTGGTCACCCACTTGCCGCAGGTTGCAGTTTATGCAGACAATCACGTCCGGGTGCTTAAATCGGCCGAAGGTGGATTTACTTCCTCCGATGTGCAGGCGTTAGACGGTTCGGAAAGAGTGCGGGAGCTGGCTCGAATGCTGGCTGGACAGGAAGACTCAATCAGCGCTCAGGCACATGCGCAGGAATTGCTTGACGAGGCAGCTGAACAGCGCGTGGCCTAAGCCACGCACTGTTCAGATTAGCAACGAAGAACTTGGCTTGTGAGCTCAGATTCGTCCGCCGGCTTTGACCGCTCGCTCGGCACCGGAGGTTGCCGTTTTAGCCGAACTTGCTTTGATGTTGACGTCGACGGCGTTGTAAAACGCGTTCTCCGTGTCGGCGACATCCCAAACCGCGTAGACCACGTGGTAGCCAGAACGATTGGCGGGGATGTTCACGGTATGGGTGAGGTTATTAGAGGCAGGGCTGCCATCATGCTTTACGGTAGCAATCAGTTCTAACTCGGATCTGGTGAGCGGAGCATTCTGATTCCAGCCTTGCTTTGTGATGTAGTAACGCCACTGACTGGTTGCGTGCGGCGCGGTGTACGTCCAGGTGAACTTTTGTGCGCCGGTCGCAAGGTCGTTCTTATACCAACGAGTCGACGATTGCTGGTCAAGGATACCGCCGAACTGTCCACCAGCTGAGGCGAGTTTGCCGTCGGCCGAACCCTTCGCCGGGAAGCCTTTGGGAGCTTCTAAACTTTGTGGTTCGTATTGGATGGCACCGCAGTCTTTATTGAGACCAAGTTTGCACGCTTCTGAGCGGCTATGCGGGCCGGAAATGTAGCCGTGTGCGTTTGCTGCAGCTACACCGCCGAGCATAAGCGCCACCGTGACAATTGCGCCAGCAAACACTTTGAACATATTTTTCACTGCACTTCTCCTAAATGACGATCTGGATGTCCTGGGATTTCAGAAGGTTCAGAGCTGTCTCAAAAAGATGTGTTCAATGCGCCCAGATGCCAGCTTCGCGACCGGCGCGTCCCCATGAACTTCGAGTGGCTGCGCTAGAAGTCTATGAGCCCGCTGAGAGGCTGGCTAGGCGGGAAATTACGTAAGTAGTTTCCCGCTAACTAGCCAACTCGATGCTGATTTACGCCTCGTGTCGAACGCTGCCTGCGCGCTGATCGGCAGTTACATGCTATTCTTAAATTCCGTGGTGCAGCGATCATATTCCCGGTTCTCAAGTCCCTCCAACGGCTCTTCGGCGGCTATAACCCGCCATATTTTTGTCACTGGCGGTGTGGCTTCCTCTCTTGGTAAAGGTTTGACCGCATCTAGCCTTGGGCATCTCCTTCGAGCTCGTGGTCTATCCGTGACCATGCAGAAGCTCGATCCTTATCTGAATGTCGATCCCGGCACGATGAATCCTTTCCAGCATGGCGAAGTCTTTGTTACCGAGGACGGCGCAGAGACTGATCTGGACATCGGGCATTACGAGCGGTTCCTCGATGAAAGCCTTGAAGGCTCAGCGAATGTGACCACCGGTCAGATCTACTCGACCGTGATCGCCAAAGAACGCCGTGGTGAATACCTGGGAGATACCGTTCAGGTCATCCCGCACATCACCGACGAGATCAAGCGCCGGATGCGGCTGCCCGCCGAGCCAGATCACCAGGCAGGTAAATCGGCGCCAGACATCATCATCACCGAAATCGGTGGCACCGTGGGTGACATTGAATCGCAGCCGTTCCTGGAAGCTGCGCGGCAAGTCCGTCAAGACATTGGTCGCTCCAATGTTTTCTTCCTGCACGTCTCACTAGTGCCCTATATTGGCCCTTCGCAGGAACTTAAGACCAAGCCCACGCAGCACTCGGTTGCCGCGTTGCGCTCGATCGGCATTCAGCCAGATGCGATCGTGGTTCGTTCCGATCGTCAGGTTCCGGACGCAATGCGCGCCAAAATCGGTCGGATGTGCGACGTCGACACGGACGCGGTGGTCAACGCGGCCGATGCGCCCAGCATCTACGACATTCCGAAAACCCTGCACAGCCAGGGTCTGGATGCCTTTATTGTTCGTGCCCTCAACTTGCCATTTACCGATGTTGACTGGAGCACCTGGGACAAACTGCTCGTCGCAGTGCATAATCCTGCGCATGAAGTTGAAGTCGCTTTGGTGGGCAAATACATTGATCTACCGGACGCCTACCTCTCAGTCACCGAAGCGTTGCGGGCCGGTGGCTTCGCTAACAGTGCCAAGGTCAACATCCGCTGGGTGCCTTCGGACCTGTGTGCCACGGCAGAAGGATCCGCAAAAGCGCTCGACGGCGTGGACGCGATCTGTGTGCCAGGTGGCTTTGGCATTCGTGGCCTAGAAGGAAAGCTCGGCGCACTCAAGTTTGCACGGGAGAATCAAATTCCCACCTTGGGACTGTGCCTGGGTCTGCAGTGCATGGTGATCGAATACTCGCGAAATGTACTGGGGCTAGAGGGTGCTTCCTCCTCAGAATTCGAACCGGATGCGCCACACCACGTCATCGCAACGATGGAAGAGCAACTAGACATCGTCGACGGTAAGGGTGATTTGGGCGGCACGATGCGTCTGGGACTCTACGAAGCGAAACTGCTTGAAGGCTCGGTTGTTGCTGAGACCTACGGCGCGTTGAGCGCAAGCGAACGGCACCGGCACCGCTACGAAGTCAACAACAAGTATCGCGATCAACTCAGCGAAGCTGGACTGGTGTTCTCCGGAACGTCGCCGGACGGCAAGCTTGTTGAGTATGTTGAATTGCCCCGCGAGGTACACCCGTATTACGTGGCCACTCAGGCGCACCCCGAGCTCGCCTCACGGCCAACCCGACCCAACGCAATGTTCGCTGGTCTAGTGCAGGCCGCACTGGCCAGGCAGAGCGAATCACGATTGCTGGAAGTCTGAGATGATCCAGGACAGCCCAGATTTTCGCCGCGTTTCGGCACGTAAAACGTCATATCACGGCAAAATCTGGGATGTGGTGAGCGATAGCATCGAATTGAGCCCCTGGGCGACTCCGTTTACCAGGGACTACATTGAGCATCCGGGGGCGGTTGCGGTGGTGGTGCTCGATGAGGCTGGTCGAGTGCTCTTGATCCATCAATACCGGCACCCGGTGCGCTCGTCATTATGGGAAATTCCTGCTGGCCTACTAGATATTCAGGGTGAAGATTTCCAAGCAGCTGCTGCTCGAGAACTTGCCGAAGAGGCCGATCTTGAGGCTTCTGATTGGCGAGTTTTGGTTGATGTTTTCAATTCCGCTGGATCGTCTTCAGAAGCGGTGCGAATTTATCTGGCCCAAGGCATTTCCGCTGTTGCTGATACCGAGCGACACACTCGGACTGAAGAAGAGGCCGAAATCCAGTTTCGCTGGGTGCCGCTAGCTGAGGCAAAGCAGGCGGCACTAGCTGGCAGAATGCATAATTCCACCGCCGTTATTGGCGTCTTGGCTGCTACAGCCGCTATTTACTCGCCCGATGGGCTAGCCGGTCTGCGGCCAGGAAATGCGCCGTGGCCAGAACACCCCTCGCAACATCCAGCACTGTGACAGAAACGCCCATTCCGTCCGCGTTGACGCGGGCACTGCGCGAATATCTGCAGCATCTGGCGGTCGAGCGGGGCTTGGCAGCCAATACTCTTGCCGCGTATCGCCGTGATTTGACTAGATATACGAACTTTTTGGCCAGCCAAGGCGTGCGGACGCCGGAACAAATTAGCCGGAAGAACGTCACCGATTTCGCCCAAGCATTGAGCACCGGTTCAGACGGAGCTACCGCTTTGGGCGTCCGTTCCGCAGCACGATGCATCGTTGCGCTGCGCGGAATGCACAAGTTCTGGGCGCTTGAAGCCACCACGACGGCTGACCCTGCCAGCGAGGTGCACCCACCGATGGCTGGCCGACGGCTGCCAAAAGCAATCAGCGTCGCAGAGGTAACCAAAATCTTGGAAGCTAGCGGGAGCGACACTGCAACCGGGCTACGTGATCGAGCGCTCCTAGAGTTTCTCTACTCGACTGGAGCGCGGATCTCTGAAGCGATCGGGCTGGACGTTGACGACGTCGTGGGCGCTAACAGTGTTGGCAACGATCAATCTGGTCCTGCCGTCGTTCGGCTCTTTGGCAAAGGCTCTAAAGAACGAATTGTCCCGTTAGGCTCCTATGGCGCGCGCGCCATCGAGGCATACCTAGTGCGCGGCCGACCATTGCTATCTGCAACCGGTAAGGCGACGCCAGCACTTTTCCTCAACGTGCGCGGCGGTCGGTTGAGCAGACAAAGCGCTTGGGCAATTCTCAAAACGGCTGCGGAAAAAGCCGAGATCAGCAAAGTGGTTTCGCCGCACACGTTGCGGCATTCCTTTGCCACCCATCTGCTTGAGGGTGGTGCCGATGTCCGAGTAGTCCAAGAACTGTTGGGTCACGCGTCGGTGACGACGACTCAGGTTTACACCTTGGTTACCGCTGATACTTTGCGCGAGGTCTATGCCTCTGCGCACCCGCGGGCGCTGGGCTAGGACGGTCAGTGGATCCAAAATGATGCATAAGTTCCAGTCAATTCATCCTGCAGCCTGAGTCCAGGCCCGCTCGGATGTCGTAGAATTAAGCCGTAGTACTTTGATGTCAGAACAGTCGTTCTCCGCGGCGGAAAGATTATGAATCCGTGAATTTCGTTCAATTGACCGAGCATGAATTCGAAGCTTTCGAAGCGAATCACCGCCAAGGCAACTTCTTGCAGTCCGTAGTGATGGGCAAACGGCGGCAAAGCACCGGCTGGCAAATGCACCTGGTCGGACTAAAAAACGACGACGGCGCAGTGGTTGCCGCTGCACTACTTAGCTCACGCAAAGTCTTCCTGGGCTACTCAGATTTTGATTGCGCACAGGGCCCAGTGCTGGATTATGACGATGCCGAGGTGCTTGCGGCCTTTTTGACCGGGCTGAAAGGCTATTTGCACGAACACCGTGCACTACGCACCACGCTCAATCCCACGGTCCTGCTGACACACCGCGACCTTGACGCGGAACTTATTGACGACGGCTACTCGGGTTGGAAATATGTTGAGCAATTCGAAGCCAACTGGTTTAGCCATCAAGACAATGCCGAGGTAGATCGGGATCCGCACCTGTTCCGTTGGTTCTTTAGTAAAGACCTCAGTGGCATCACTAATGCGGATGAGCTGACCGCGAGCTTTGACTCCCGTGCCCAACGTTCCTTGCAGACCTCGATCAAGTCCGGCGTCGAAGTCTCAGTACTGGGCAGGGAGCAACTGGACGAGTTCCACGATGTGCTTAAGCACACCGCGGAGCGCCGGGGATTCGAGTATCGCGATAAGTCTTACCATCACTCGCTCGCCGAATTCTTGAGCCCGGACGAATTGAAGTTTTGCGCCGCCAGGCTCAATACCCAGGTCTATGGGGAGTTCTTGCAGCAGAGCTTGGATAAACAGCAGACTGAAGTCCGCAAGGCTGAGGACGCGCTCGCGAAGAATCCAGAAAATGTCAAAGCGCAGAATCGGCTGCGTGCCGCTCAAGAAGCAGTGGCTTCCGGCGATGTGAAGCTAAAACAGCTTGATGAGCTGAAAGCCAATGGCGCCAACCCGATCCTCGCTGTTGGCCTTTTTATTAGCCATGCTAATGAGATGGTCTTCCTCGCGGGCGGATCTTATGACGATTACGCGAGTTTCCGAGCACCGTTTAGCTTGCATTGGTTCGCCATGCAGCAGGCAATGCAAGCGGGCATCACACGGTACAACTTCTACGGCACCAATGGTGAGTTCAGCGGCAACCCAGAGCAACACGGTGTGTACTTGTTCAAACGGGGATTCGGCGGCGTGAGCGAAGAACGTATTGGTTACTTCAGCTTGGTCTCCACGCCTTGGGTAGAGAAGCTTCGTGAACTGGCCGGTGGGGCAAAAAGCTTTTCGCGTAAAATCTTGCGCCGTGGCTAGGAACTCAAGATGACGCCTGCTCCGGTGACGCTGCTTTTCTTGCTCCGAACACAAGAATCTGGTGCCCAAGAAGTTTTGCTTGGTCTCAAAAAGACCGGTTTTGGCACCGGAAAAATCGTGGGCATTGGCGGCCATGTTGAGCCGGGGGAGAGCGCCATTGAAGCGGCTGTTCGCGAAATCGCGGAAGAGACCTCAATTGATGTTTTACCGGCGGACCTAGCGTATCGAGGCTCAGTTGCTTTCCGATTTCCGGCGCATGCTGACTGGGATATGGACGCGGAGGTTTTTATCGCGCTTGACTGGACCGGTGAGGCGAGGGAGTCTGAGGAAATTGCTCCGCAGTGGTACGCCGTCGACGCTTTACCAGCGGCGCAAATGTGGGAAGACGCAGGGCATTGGCTACCAGGCCTACTGAGCGGACCTGTGCAACACTTCGCGGTTCAGCTGGCCGCAGACAATCAAGCTGTTGAACGAGTCACCTCGACTCCGGGCTAGGCAACGTCGAATTTCTGCTGGTTACAGCAACTCTGGGCAAATCACCACGTTCGGCCGATTCAAAAGCTGCCGCGATTTCGGCAAGTGGCCACGGGGCTGAGATCAACTCAGCAAAGGGCTTATCGGTAGTGCTGAGGAACTCAACAGCTTCCTGCAGGTGCTGCGGGCGATAATGATGTACGCTGCGGATGGTTAGCAAGTTTCGAACCATGAACTCGGGGTCCAGTGCAATCTCTGCCCCGGGGGCTACCGTGCCAACCAAGACCAAAGTACCGCCAACCTCGAGCGCCGCAATGGCCGCCGGAATGGTTGACCGATATCCAGACAGTTCTAGGGCCAGGTCGAATTGGGTGCTGCCTGTGCTGCCTGTGCTGCCCGCTAAGGCCTGCTGGGCGCCGAAACGTAGCGCTTGCTGACGGCGTTGCGCTCGCGGCTCCCAGACCGTCACGTTGAAACCTCTGGAAGCCAGCACTGCCGTGGCGTAAAGCCCAAGCATTCCGGCACCAATAACAAGCGCAGCGCTGCTGCCCGGGTCATCTGGCATTGCGCCGTCAATTTCCGCCATCACGGTGCCACCCGCGCAACTGGCAGTCGCGGCGACTGTTGCGGAAACCTCATCAGGAACCAACACGATCGCTGTGCCCGAACGCAACTGAATATGGCTGGCAAACCCGCCGGATAAAGGCCAATCGCACCAATCGGCATGACCATACTTGGCTAGATTCAGGTACTTTTGTGGCAAGCTCCGGAGGCAGCGCAGGCATTGGCCGCAGGAGTCGGTGACCGACCAGGTCACGCGGTCGCCCAAACGCAACTTTTCGCCCGACGTCGTTCGCGGCGGCTGTCCTGGCCCTAGAGCTTGAACGCGGCCGCAGTATTCGTGGCCGAGGACACTCGGTGCTGGCGCGCTTCGGTGACCGTTCACAGTGTGTAAATCGGAACCGCAAATACATGCCGCCTCGATGGCGATGAGAACCTGGCCCGGCATGAGGTCTGGGAACGGAATTTTGCGGAGCTCAAAGCCTTTTCCCGCTCCGAGCCAGAGCGCTACCTGCGCCAGATTTTCCATGCCAAAAACCTATCTTGCTGAGCTTAACTCCTGGCAAACGTGCCCGATCACTGGGAATAAATGCCGTAGTCTGGGGACTGGCTGAACGCCGAATAGGGACATTGAATGCGAATGATGAAGCGGATGGCCGTGGTCCTTGGACTGGTTTTTGCTTTCGCAATGATGGCGGCTCCAGGGGCTTTGGCTGTTCCGAATTCCTCGGTTGTCGTGGAAGATACCGCCGGTGTGCTTAACCGTGCGCAATTAGACCACGGTCTTTCTTCGATCGGCTTTTATACGTCCGCTAAAGTGGCGATTTACACTCGGCAAGGTGCTGCCGCGGATGACTTGACCGAGGAAACACTGAGTTTCGCGCGCCAAAAACATCCAGAATGGTTGAGCGCAGACGGTCAAAAATGGGCAAGCGGGCTGTTTATTTTCACTTTGGATCCGGGCGGTCGCCAGGTGGGCACCTTTTTTGGCGACGATGTGAAGATTTCCGCTGATCAGCAAAAACATATTCAAGCTTCGACTAAAAAACTGCTACGAGACGCCCAATGGACCGACGGCACAATTCAAGGTGTTAAGTCTGCTGCTTCCTTTATCGCGAGGCCCTGGTATCGGGCGCCGCGTCTGTATTGGGGAGCAGGGATTGTGGTAGTGCTGGCCGCTGTTGGCTTGGGCGTAGCTGCCGGCGTGCGGAATCGGAATCGCCGCAACTTTGCCTTTGCGATGGCCAACGGCGATAAGTCCTATACCTCGGTCAGCCTGGACGTAGCGGCAACTGAACTCAATGCGAGCGCTATTCCGGAAGCTTCTAGTTACGGGCTGAAGATCCTGGCGCAATGGCGCTCCTTCAAGAGTCAGTTTCGTAATGCTACTGAGTCGAAAAGCCGTCTTGAACTGCTCACCGCGAAGCAGCGATCCAAAGCGGTCAATGTGCGAATGGCCCGGGAGTATGAGCGAGCGATTTTTGAGCTAGATGGTTTGGACGCCGCTATTGCTGATGCAAATGCTCTGCTCAATCTTTCAGCTAACTGGCGGCAAGCTTGGCAGCAGCAATCAGAAATGTTGGGCCGTGAACTAGACGGTGTTTCCAAAATGCTGGCGGAAAGCAGGACAGCCGGTAGTTCCGCGACTGCGGTGGCTCTGAGTACGCAGGCTTCAGAGTTTCGGTTGAAACTGGTTCAGTGGGGCGACGGTTTGGCGGATCTATCGTTGAGTCCAGATCAAGCATTAGATCGGCTCAAACTGGGACGTGAGACCATGGCGGCACTGTTAGACAATCATGTCGAGGCTGTGGTGCGGCTAAACACTAAATCGCTCAAGGACGCTGAGCTCATGCGCGGGAAGATTGAAGTTAGCCGGCGAAATGCTGCGGTGGCTCGCCGTCGTTCGGGGAGCATCATTGATGTGAGCTACCCAAATCTGCCGTACTTTTCAATCCTGGCCTTATAGCACGGGTTTCAACTCGGGGCAGAGCGCAGTTCTCAACAAATGATGGTTGGGAGCATGACGTACTGGATAGGGGACTAACGGTGCGGGCTTTTCTGGTCCTGGGCGTTTCATAAGTTTTTAGTCGCAGTTGGAAGTAGATAAGGAAGCGCGAATGCGGATTGTGAAACGCTTGATGGTCGTGATCGGAATGGCTTTTGCACTGATAATGACAGCCGCGCCCATAGCTAATGCGGTACCGGCCACAGAACTGGTCGTGGCGGATACTGCGGGAGTGATTTATCTGCCTCAGTTACAACAAGAGATCAGCAAAGTCGATTTTATCGTGCCGGTAAAGGTTGCGATTTATACCCGCCGCGGCGACAAAAACGACAATCTCAATGAGAAGACTTTGCAGTACGCGCGGGTGGAGCACCCAGAGTGAATCTCTGCCGACGGGCAAAAATGGGCTGATGGCCTCTTTGTCTTTGTCCTTGATCCAGATGCTCGGAAAATCGGCACATATTTTGGCGAAAACGTTAAGATTTCGACCAGTCAACAAGGGCAACTTCAAGATTCGATCAAGAGTTTACTTCGGGACGCGCAATGGACCGATGGTGCAATTTTGGCGGTCAAAAACGCCGCAACGTTGATCGCGAAACCTGCGCCAGTAAATCCGCAGCCCACTCCTGCTCCGGTCCCGTTACCGGGCGATAAGGGTAGCGCAGCTCCGGCCGCGGCCGCCTCGCCGGGGGCTGTTGTTGGCGGCGCAGTGGGTCTCGGTGCGATTGGCGCGGCAATATTTTATGGCAGACGGGCGAGCGGGCGAAAGAAGTATGGCGCTGAAATGACGCAAGCCAACGCTGCCTACACCTCGGTGACGATGGATCTACAAGTGACTGAGCTCAATGCCAAAACCATTCCGAGTTCGTCGAGATATGGCGGAAAAGTGCTGCATTACTGGGATGAGTTCGCAGCTCGGTACCGCGCCCTCACCGAGAAGAAAGCAACTCTCGATGCACTGAGTAAGGCTCAGCAAGCCAAGAAAACTAGTATTGATTTAGCCCGGCAGTTCCGGGCCGAGGCAACTGACTTAGACAGCGTAGACGACTTGATTGCCGACACTAATGCCTTACTCACGATGAATTCGGGTTGGTCAGAAGCTTGGCACAGACAGTCAGGGCTGTTGCTAGCGGAGCTACAAGGCATCCCTGAAATGTTAGCGCGCCCGGTCACAGTAGGTTCGCCGGAAACTGCTGCGGTTTTGCGAACCGTCGTCACTGAGATTCCTCAGGCAATAGAACAGTGGGGCGCCTCGTTGGCAGGTCGCAGCGTGACGCCCGAACAGGCGCTGGATGGTTTGAAGATATTGCGTGACCGGTTATCCTCGGCGCTCACTGCACACATTGAAGCGGTAACGGCGGCGATCGCCCGGACAACGCGCGAGGCCGAGCTCATGAAAGAGCGAATGTCTGCAGTTCAGCGCGAACAGGCGAATTTTCGGAGGACTTCTCGGAGCATTGTCGACGCCGCCTACCCCGCGGCGCAATTGGCCACGATAGTCGGGTTCAATCAAGCATTCCAGGCTGCGCAAAATGAGTTGGCAAAGAACCTGGCCGCTGCGACAGCGGCTGCGCAGCCGACTACCGGTTATGGCAGCAGCGGCGGAAGTTTCTCCGGATCTGGAAGTTCATCAACCTTTTAGATCGGTACTTGTCAGCAAAACGACAAACGCTGCACCACTTTTGGTTGCTATGGACGCCCCATAGCAACCAAAAGTGGTGCAGCGTTTGTCGTGGGTGGCTTAGAGGTGACGTTCGTCGACGCCGTTGTATGCGCTCAAGGGGCGGATCAATGAGTTCGACGCCGCCTGCTCCATGATGTGCGCGGTCCAACCGGTGATTCGGCTTGCCACAAACAGCGGAGTGAAGGTCGGGGTATCGAAGCCCATCAAGTGATACGTCGGGCCGGCCGGATAATCCAGGTTTGGTTTGATGTTCTTCGCCTCACCCATGGCGGATTCCAACGCAGAATACAGATCCAGCATGTCTTCACGCTGATAGTGCGCAGACATCTTCTCGAGCGCAGCCTTCATGGTGGGCACCCTGGAATCACCGTTCTTGTAAACCCGGTGGCCAAAGCCCATGATCTTTTTCTTTTGCGCCAACGCATCAGTCAACCAAGTCTTCGCATCCACACCGGTGGACTGAATCTCCTCGAAGGTATGCATCACAGCCTCATTGGCCCCGCCGTGCAGCGGGCCTTTCAACGCGCCGATCGCTCCGGTCACTGCGGAGTGCAAGTCAGCGAGCGTCGAGGTAATTACGCGGGTGGTAAAGGTTGACGCGTTGAAGGAGTGCTCCGCGTACAGAATCATCGAAACGTTAAACGCTTCAACCACTTCAGGTGCAGTTTCTTCACCGAAAGTCATCCACAAAAAGTTTGCCGAGTAGCCCAAGTCTTCCCGGGGTTCGACCGGGTCCAAACCGTGCCGACGTCGTTGGTCGTAAGCGACTACAGCGGGCATTGCCGCGAACAATTCTTTGGCCTTTTGCAGATTCGCCTCGGGAGAGGAGTCTTCTGCCAGCGCATGGTTAGCGCCGATAACGGAGGTAGCCGTTCGGCAAACATCCATCGGATGGCAGCTGGTTGGCAGCAAATCGATTGCGGCTTTGACGTTGCCGTCGAGCGCACGATTTGCTCGTTCCAGAGCTTCGAAAGTAGTCAGCTCTGCTTCGGAGGGCAGCTCGCCATTCCAGAGCAGCAAAGCTACCTCTTCGAAGCTCTTCTTTGCCGAGAGTTCTTGCACGGGGTATCCGCGGTAGAGCAGCGAATTGCTCCCCGGATTGACCTTGGAGACTGCCGTGTAATCGACAACGACGCCGGCCAAACCTTTCTGGATGTCCTGAGTTTCATCAGCCATTGCTGTCGCTCTCCTTTGAGGTTGATTCAGCTTGCGAGCTGAATTGCTGCGGCACTGAGAAATTGAATACCGCAGAATCGAAATGGTTGTATCCCTCGTAGTCTACGAGTTCGTATAAGCGTGCGCGGGTCTGTATCCGTTCCACCGCGGCCTGTTGAGTGCCGTCCGCACGAATCGCGTCAAGCGTACGCTCGGCCTCACCCATTGCGCTGCGCAATAAGGTGACCGGGTAAATCACCATATTGATGCCCACGCTGGCAAGCTGTTCTGCGGTGAAAAGTTCGCTCTTACCAAACTCGGTCATATTCGCCAGAATCGGCACGTCCACCGCTTTGCGGATCGCTTCGAAATCCGCCAGCGTGTGCATTGCTTCCGGGAAAATGGCGTCCGCACCGGCGTCGACCAGTGCCTTGGCCCGGTTTACCGCAGCCGGGGTTCCTTCCACTGCCGCTACATCAGTGCGGGCCATGATGAGGAAATTGTCGTCGCGTCGTGCGTCTGCGGCAGCCCGAATGCGTTTGAGCGCGGTTTCCAGATCGACAACCGCCTTGCCGTCGAGGTGGCCACATCGCTTCGGATTGATCTGGTCCTCAATGTGTAATCCGGCTAGCCCAGCATCTTCAAACTCTTGGACGCTGCGGGCAACGTTCATCGGCTCTCCGAAACCGGTATCTGCGTCGATAATCGCCGGAAGATCAGTCATTCGAGCGATTTGCCGGGCTCGGGTAGCCACTTCGGTTAGCGTGGTCAGCCCGATGTCTGGTAAACCCAAATCTGCCGAGAGTACCGCACCAGAGATGTAGACGCCGTCGAAATCTTTGTCTTGGATGAGCTTGGCCGAGAGCGGGTTGAACGCACCAGGAAACTGTTGCAATTTCCCGGAATTTAGTTTGTTGCGCAGGTCAATCCGCTTCTGCGCGGCAGTGGTCTTGGCGTACAGCATTTAGAACAGTCCCTTCGTTGCGTAGATGCTCACGAAGCCGTCTTTGGCCTGGATGGTGAGCTGATCCAGTTCGCCTTCCTGAAGTTCAGGCAAACGCTCGACGGCGGCCAAGAACCGGTCCAGCTCGGCCGGCTCGATGGCTTGGGCAGCCAGCGTGCGCAATTTATTGATGTAGTTTTCCCGAGCAAACGGCCGGGCTCCGAGCGGGTGCGCATCGGCGACGGCGATTTCGTCGATAATCTTGCTGCCGTCTGTCAGCTCGATCTCAACGCGACCGCCGAAGGCCTTTTCTGCTGGGTCCAAGGAGTGGTAGCGGCGTGTCCACTCGGCGTCTTCTGCCGTGGTGATCTTGTTCCACAACTCAACGGTATCGGCACGCTGAGCGCGTTCTGGCGTGTAGGAATCGACGTGGTGCCAGGAGCCGTCCTGCAAGGCAACCGCGAAGATGTAGGGAATCGAGTGATCCAAGGTCTCGCGGGAGGCCGTGGGATCGTACTTTTGCGGATCGTTGGCGCCAGAGCCAATGACGTAGTGCGTGTGATGGCTCGTGTGCAGTACCGTAGATTTGACGTTTGCCGGGTCGATTAACTCGGGGTGCTCGTTGTGGAGTTTGCGCGCCAGGTCGATCCAAGCTTGGGCTTGGTATTCGGCGGAGTGTTCCTTGGTGTAAGTGTCCAAAATGGCGCGCTTGGCCTCACCAGCTTCAGGCAACGGCACTTCGTAGGAAGCATCCGGTCCATCGAGTAGCCAGGCGATAACGCCGTCTTCACCTTCGTAAATTGGCTCTGGGGAAGTTTGGCCGCGCAGCGTGCGGTCAACAGCTTCGATCGCCATCTTGCCAGCGAATGCTGGTGCGTAGGCTTTCCAGGTGGAGATCTGGCCTTTGCGGGACTGCCGGGTAGCCGTGGTGGTATGCAGCGCCTGGCCGACCGCTTGGAAAATTGTTTCTGCGTCGAGACCGAGCAAAGCGCCAATGCCGGCAACTGCCGAGGGGCCGAGGTGCGCTACGTGATCGATTTTGTGCTTGTGCAAGCTGATCGCTTTGACTAGGTCTACCTGGATTTCGTAACCGGTGGCTATGCCGCGAATCAGGTCTTTGCCGCTCTTGCCAGTGTGCTGGGCCACGGCCAAGATCGGCGGAATGTTATCGCCAGGGTGCGAGTACTCCGCAGCCAGAAAAGTGTCGTGGTAATCGAGTTCGCGCACGGCCACACCATTGGCGAAGGTAGCCCATTCAGGGCTCGACTTCGCCGCGATGCCGAAGAGGCCAGCGCCATTACCGTTCTTGGATGGTTCATGGCTGAGCGCTTGGTCGCGGGCTGCCACGATGGGTGCGCGATTGAGCGAGGCGATGGCTACCGAAGCATTGTCGATAATCCGGTTGATGATCATCTCGGTTACTTCGGCATTCACCTCAACCGGGTCCACGGCAACCTGGGCGATTTTGTGCGCGAGTTGATCTTCGCGGGAAAGGTTTTCTTCACTCTTATAAACGCGGACGTGCTGATTTTTCACTGGGATGTGCCTCTCGAATTGTTCGGCTTGCTCTGGAGAATATGTTGAAGGGAATTGTTCAGATGGACGGTGGTTGCGGCTGCGGCTAAACCAGGATTCCGTAGCGAAATGGCGGCACAAATTGCCGCGTGCTCGGCCGCGGTGGCTTGTAACCGCTCCGGGTGTTCTTGTGCCATTCGCCGCGCCCGAGCTAAGAGTGGGCGTAGGTTTTTCAAGGCGTTGACCAGAAATGGATTACCGCAGTGTGTGTCGAGAGCGGTGTCCAAATCGGCGGAAAGTTGATAATAGTCGTCGGTGAAGCCGCTCTGAGCTAGGCCGCTTCTCGCTGCATCGAAACGTTGGCGTAGCACCTTGAAGGAATCATCGTCGGTACGTTCGGCGGCCAGACTTGCCGCTTTAGTTTCCAATGTTTCACGGAGTTCATATAGCTCACGAACCGTTGCCAGTGAGACGTCGGTGACGACGACGCCGCGGCCGCCTTTCGCCGTCGTCAATCCTTCTGCGGTGAGGCGGGACAATGCTTCGCGGATCGGGGTCCGGCTGACGCCAAGGCGCTCGGAAAGCTCGACTTCGGCCAGAACTGTGCCCGGTGTGAGTCGCCATTGCACAATGTCGCTGTGCAACGTCTGGTAAGCTTTCTCGCTGGCGCGCATAGCTACAGTGTATACATAAATTCGTAATATCGGCAGATACTGGCAGCTTTGACTATCTTGTGTATACATTCTGCCAAAAACGCGCTTGGCGGCGTTGCGCGTGTTTTGTCCCCGCCTAGGGCGCTACTCGGGGATATAAACACTTTTGTCCCCGCCAGCAGCTCTGCGCGGGGACATAAGTTGAGAAGAACCATGGCTATGCCAGGACTGCTAGCGCGTCAATTTCAACCAACATGACCTCGTGCGGCAATTCCACGAACACCGTGGTTCGGCTGGGTAGTGCTCCAGAGGGGACGTTTTCGCTGATGAATTCGCCGTAAACCTCGTTCATCGCGGCAAAATCATCTCGAGTGGTCAGATAAACCCGGAACATTAACACGTCCTCAACAGATGCGCCGCCGGCTTCGAGGATCGCTTTGACGTTCTCGAGCGTCCGGCGGGTTTGAGTTCGGACGTCGCCAGCGCCAATGTACTGATTGGTGACTGGATCCATGGGTCCCTGGCCGGAGACCTGAAACATGCCGCCTTTTATTAGCCCTTGTGAAAAAACATGCGCTGGCGCGGGTGCGTTGTCTGTTCGGACTACGGTCTTGGTGCTCATGGAGCAGTTCCTTTCGGTAGGTAGCCGAGTTCGCGGGAAATCGCTTCGGCAGTGGTAGCCAAACCCGGGAGTAGGTCAAGTAACCCGGCGGCGTCGAGGAGCATTGTTGGCACCGAGGTAGAAGCGGCAGCAACGACGGCGCCGCTCGCATCTCGAATTGGAACCGCGATGCGGTGCACCAGCGGTTCATGCTCGCAATTATCCTGGGCCCAACCTTGTTGCCGCACGGTGCTCAGTTCGGCCAACAGAGCCCGTGGGCTCATGATCGTGTTCTCGGTGGCTTTGACATAGTCGATGCTGGTGGCAATCGCTTCGCGGCGCTCGGTGGGCAGGTCGGCCAGTAATACCTTGGCGACGGCGGCCGAGTGCAGGGACGCGGTAAGCCCGATTCGTGAGTACATTCGAACCGGGTGTCTCGACTCAAACTTGTCAATGTAGACCACGTCTCGGCCTTCGAACGCGGCCAAATGCACTGTGTGCCCAGTGATTTCGTTGAGCGCGGCGAGGTGCGGCCGGGAAAAGCGCGCACGTCGCGTTCTTCAAGTGCCCGGGAGGAGAGCTCGAACAACTTAGCGCCCAGTCGGTAACGCTGCTGACCATCTCGAAAAACAAAGCGTTGAGCTTCTAAATCGTGGAGCAACCGCATAATGGTGGTTTTGTGCACCGCGGCTCGGGAAGCGAGCTCGTCCAAGGTGGCGGGCTGGCCGGCCAGTTGCGCCAGCAAATCTAGTCCGCGTTGCAGGCTTTGACTCATTGCTGCCCCGACTTAACTAGCCGCTCTGCCACGGGGGAGGTGATACCGTCTGGATGCACCAAGGTGGCGGTCCAGTCCTCTTCGCTTTCGCTGCAGGCAAGTAAGGCAGATAGTAGCGGTTCGCTCGGTAACGGGCCGCGGTCACCTGGCACGGTGAGCGTGCAGGCTGCCGCGAGGTGCCCGCGGCGTAGTCGGCTGCGCTCGTCAAGGCCGTTCATCAGGCCGCTCAAATATCCGGCCGCAGACGAATCGCCAGCTCCAACCAGTTCCAGTAGCTCTACTCTGAGTGCGGAAACTTCGTATCGGGTGCTGCCGTCGGCGGTTCGATGTAGCGAAACTGCGGATTCCGCACCCTTTTTGATGACTAAAGTTCTGGGCTTTGGTAGCAGCTGACGAAGTTCAGATTCGAGGCCCGTGCCGAAGGCGAGCTGAGCTTCGTCTTCGCCAAGCAGCACGACGTCGGCCAGGTTGGCGAGATCGCGCAGCACACTGGGGTCCTGGTCTCGCCAAAGTTGCGCATGCCAATTCAGATCGAAACTGACGATTCGACCGTTGCGCGGCGCACTGAGCAAGCTTGCACAGAGTTCGCGGCAACTGCTCGACAAAGCGGGCGTAATGCCGCTGAGATGAATCAAGTCTGCACCTGCGAGCAGTTCTGCAACCGCAGGTTCCGCTAGTAGCTCAGCAGACATCGCTGCTGCTGCTGAGCCGCGGCGGTGATAAAGCACTGGTGTGGCATGCGGCCCGGCAGCTTCGCCTTTGAAATACAGGCCGGTGGGGCGGTGCGGATCAATCTGCACGGACGCAATATTGACCTGATGGTCGGCTAGTGTGTCCAGGATTTTGTGACCAAAGCCGTCGTCGCCCACTCGGCTGACCCAGGCGGTCTCCATGCCGAGCGCAGCCAGTCCCATCGCAACGTTCGATTCGGCACCGCCCACGCCGCAACGGAAATTGTTGGCTGTTTTCACTGGAATGGCCGGATCCGGGCTCAGAACTGCCATAGTTTCGCCCAGGCAAACGGCTGCTCGCATCAACGATTCCTCCAGGTCTGGTCATCTTCGGTACCGCAATCGGCGCAGCCTTGACGGCCAATGTGAGCCATGTCTCACACTTTTTTGCAACAAGCCTTGCAAAAAACGCAATTCCTTGAGGAACGTGATGAATTTTCCAGCCAATGATGCCATTGAGCGTCTGAGCGAACGGGTTCTGGAATGGCGTTTTAAGGCCAGCCCAGTAGCTGCCGAGGGCCAGCAGATTCGGCAGTTTCTCGCGCGCAGTCCCAGGTTGGCTGAATTTTCCACGCCGTTGCTGACCCTGGACGGAGCTGCGTTGGACGCCAATTTAGAACGGATGGCGCAATGGTGCCAAGAGCACAGCGTTGCATTGGCTCCGCATGGAAAAACCACGATGGCACCACAATTGTGGAAGCGACAGCTTGACCGCGGCGCTTGGGGAATGTCGTTAGCCAACCTTGCTCAGCTGCGCGTAGCGAAAGAATTCGGCTTCCGTCAGCTGATGTTGGCTAACGTGCTCGCCGATCCGGAAGCGATTCGCTGGGTTGCCAACGAGGTGTCCGACGGCACTCGAATTCTCTCGTGGGTTGACAGTATTCAGACCGTGCGTCGAATTGACTCGGTACTTTCTGGGACTGAGACCCTCCTTGAGGTTTTGGTAGAACTGGGTGCGCCCGGTGGCCGGACAGGTGCGCGCGGAATCGAATCAACATTCGAGATGGCGCAAGCCGTGCAGAATTCGCGCCATCTCAGGCTTGTTGGTGTGGCCGGATATGAAGGCTCACTTGCGCATGATGCCTCTGCGTCAGGGCTTAGGGTAGTCCGCGCGTATCTAGCGGATCTGAAAATTTTGCACGAGCGTCTGCTCGCAGCGAAGCTTTACGCGCCGGATACCCGAGTGATCCTCAGCGCTGGCGGTAGCGCCTATTTTGATTTGGTAGTCGAGGTTTTAGGCAACAAGCAGCTTGCCGAAGTCGAGCTGATTTTGCGCAGTGGCGCCTACTTAGTGCACGACGACGGCTTTTATCGTGCGATTTCACCGTTCTCGCGTGCCGCCGATGGTCAGGCGTTGCTTGCCGGCATGCACGGCTGGGCGCGGGTAGCTTCACAACCCGAGCCGAGGCTGGCGATTCTTGACGCCGGAAAACGCGACTTACCGTTTGACGAAGGACTTCCGCAACCGCTGGGTATTGCGGAGGAGCTAGGCCAGGAGGTTCGCCCACTTGTGGCCGCTTCGATCAGTGCGGTGAACGATCAACACAGTTATTTGCGCTACAACCCGGAACTTGCCGAGATTCGTATTGGTCAAGTGATCAAACTTGGCCTCTCGCACCCCTGCACAGCCTTTGATAAATGGACGCTTATCCCGGTACTTGACGAAGGCATTGTCGTTGACCTTGTGCACACCTTTTTCTAGGAGCGTCCCGTTGACTGAAAGCTCAATCCCTAGCCCAGAACGCCTGCTTTTCCAAGGCGTTTCAGTTATTGACGGCACTGGAGCGCCGCGCAGGACCGCAGACGTTTTGATTGAAGACGGCGTGATCCGGCAGATTGCCCAACCCGGCAGTTTGCGCGGTGCAACGGTGATCAAAGCTGACGGGCTGGCCCTCGCCCCGGGATTCATCGACATGCACGCCCATTCTGATTTGCACCTGCTGACCGAACCCGGGCACTACGCCAAGCTCAGCCAAGGGGTGACCACAGAGCTTTTGGGCCAAGACGGGCTTTCCTACGCACCAGTGGACGATGCCAGCCTGGCTGGCATTCGGCAAAAAATTGCTGGTTGGAACGGTAATCCGGCGAGCTTTGACTTCAGCTGGCGAAGCGTGGGCGAATACTTGGATCGGCTGGACGAGGCCCAAATTGCCACCAATGCTGCCTACCTAGTCCCGCAGGGCAGTGTGCGAGCCATGGTGCTGGGCTTTGCTGAGGCCAAACCCAATGTGGAACAACTCGAACAAATGTGTGAGCTTGTCCGAGAAGGAATGCGGCAAGGTGCACTAGGAATGTCGTCAGGGCTGACCTATACCCCGGGATGTATGCGGGTAAACAGGAACTGGCTGCGCTTTGCCGGGTTGTGGCGGAACTAGGCGGCTTTTACGCTCCACATCATCGCTCCTACGGCAAGGGCGCTTTGGAAGCATATGGTGAAATGATCGGTCTCAGCCAGCAAACTGGCTGTGCCTTGCACTTGGCACACGCGACGATGAATTTTCCCGAAAATATAGGCCGGGCTGCCGAGCTACTGGCGCTTATCGATGCTGCGCTCAACGAAGGCGTCGATGTGACCCTGGACAGCTATCCGTATCTGCCCGGCGCCACAACGCTTTCGGCAATTCTGCCCAGTTGGGCAACCTCTGGCGGTACTGCAGAAACGCTCCAACGACTCATCGATCCGGTCAGTAGCGCCCAGATCAGGGAAGCGGTCGAAATCTACGGCTCGGATGGTTGCCATGGTGTGGTCACAGATTGGCAAAGCATCGAAATCAGTGGGGTAGAAAATCCGGAGTTACGCCAGTACGCAGGTAGCAGCATCGCGCAAATAGCGCACGAGCGCGAAGTAGACGCTTTTGAGGTTTTCGTGGACATCTTGCAACGCGATCAATTGGCCACTGGCATCTTGCAACATGTGGGCGATGAAGCCAACGTTCGTAGCATCATGCAACACCGGGCGCATACCGGTGGCAGCGACGGGATTCTCAACGGCAACAAACCACGCCCGCGCGCTTGGGGAACCTTCCCGCGGTATTTTGGTCATTACAGCCGGGACCTGGGCATCATGAATCTAGAAGAAACTGTGCACCATCTCAGCGGTCGGCCCGCAAGGCGGCTCAGGCTGGATCGACGAGGCCTAGTCAAAGAAGGCTATGCGGCCGATCTAGTGCTTTTTGATTCGGCGGCGATTGCCGATCGGGCGACGTTTGCTCAACCCCGGCAGCCCGCGGTCGGAATCCACGCCGTGTACGTCAACGGCCGTGCCGCGATCTCAGCAGGAAGCCCTACCGGAATCAGGGCTGGCCGGACGCTGCGCAGACAAGGAGACGGCCGCACTGCGGCAACGTCGTGAAATCAACTGCCAGCCAGTTAAGCCAGCCAAGCCAGGTCATAAGGAGAAATCATGTCCGTAGAAAACTTCCTAGAAGTTTTGGCCCAGGACCGCACCGTTGCGGTGGTCCGGGCCGCTGCCGTGCCCGATCCAGCGGCATTATGCCAGGCTCTGGTCAACGGCGGTATCCGCAGCGTTGAGCTGACTTTCACCATTCCCGGTGTGTTGGATTTGATCAAGGAAGCAGTGAACACCGCGGCTCAGCACGGTGCAACAGTTGGTGTTGGCACGGTACTTACTGGTGAGCAGGCCCGAGCCGCTATCGATGCCGGAGCACAATTTTTGGTCACCCCTGGCCTACGCCGGGACGTTGCCCGCGTCGCCAGCAACGCCGGGATTCCGTTTGCCTTAGGAGTCCTGACCCCTAGCGAAGTAGCTGAGGCCTTGGACTTAGGTTCAACGGCGATCAAGATCTTCCCTGCCCGGCAATGGGGCCCCGGGTACCTCAAAGACCTGCTAGGACCCTTCCCCGGCATCAAGCTGCTGCCCTCTGGTGGCATCGACGCGAGCAATGCGGCCGACTATTTGCGGGCAGGTGCACTCGCGGTGGGCTGTGGCACCTCGGTCGTGCCGCCATCGGCTATTGAAGCTGGAGACTGGGCCCACATCGGCAGCCTTGCGCAGAACTTCGTCGCCAGCTTGGGAGCACGGTAGTGGTTGAGTTCCTGGACTGGCTACGCCATGACACCGTTGGGCTGTTACTGCTAGCTTCCGCTGGCATAGCGCTACTACTTTTCCTGATTATCAAGGTCAAACTCGAGCCGTTTATCGCGCTCCTCGGTGTTGGTGTCTTGGTGGCGCTCGCGGGCGGAATTTCGATCGATGCTTTGGCGGGAACAGCAACTAAAAGCGGTGATGCGCTCCTAGAAAAGGGCTTTGCCGGGATTCTCGGTCACATCACCGTCATCATTGGTTTGGGTACCGTACTTGGCGCAATATTGGAGCGCTCTGGCGGAGCCGAGGTGCTGCTGAGTCGTTTGGTTCGAGTCTTCGGTGAAAAAGGCACCCCGTTGGCAATGGGTATTACTGGCTTTGTGCTGGGGATTCCGGTGTTTTTCGACATTGGCATCTTTGTGCTTGCCCCGCTGGTGTACGTCGCGGCAATTCGTGGTGGCAAGTCGTTGCTGCTCTACGCACTGCCACTTTTAGCCGGTCTATCCGTAACGCACGCCTTCTTGCCGCTGCACCCTGGACCCGTTGCCGCTGCGGGTCTGTTCCATGTTGAGCTGGGCTGGATTATTGTGATGGGTTTGGCCTGCGGAATCCCAGCCTGGTTCGCCTCAGGCATCCTCTGGGGTACCTGGATAGGCAAGCGGATGATGGTTGAAGTTCCCGCGGACCGAGTAGTAGCTGAATCCGATAAGGGCGCGCGCAACGAGCCGCATATTGGCCTCGTTTTGCTGACCATCGGCTTACCGATGCTCTTGATTCTGGGCGGAACCTTTGGCAATGTTCTTTTACCCGTGGGTGGCTTCCGTGCTGCACTGCAATTTTTTGGCACTCCGGCCATTGCGCTGACCGTAGCCGTATTGCTGGCAATCTGGCTGTTGGGCATTCGGCGCGGCATCACGGCCCAGGAGCTTTCTGAACTTTCCACCGCGTCCTTACGCCCGGTTGGCATGATTCTGCTGGTAGTTGGCTCAGGCGCCTTCTTCGGCTCAGTTTTGTCTGCCACCGGTGTAGGTCAAGCAGTTGCCGGATCGCTGGCTCAGTGGGGACTGCCCAAGGCTCGGCGACGGTGGCAATTGTGACCACGGGCGGCATCCTGGCGCCGACCCTGGCAAGTGGTTTCTCCCAGCCTCAGTTGGCGCTCATCGTTATCTCAATTGCTTCCGGCTCGATTATCGCCAGCCACGTCAACGACGGCGGTTTTTGGATCATTTCGAAATACTTCAACCTTTCGGTCAAAGACACCCTCAAAACCTGGACCGTGTTGGAAACGGTACTGTCCGTCGTCGGCTTTGGCATGGCAATTCTGCTTTATCAGTTCGTCTAAGCTGCCGCGAGGTTGGCCTAGACCCAGGAGTACTCATTCTCGGGCCGACCAGGGGTGCCGTAGCGTGGTGTGCGCCGAGCTGACCCGCGGTCAGCTCGGTATTCCAAATAGCGCCGAGCCGTTACCCGCGAAATCCCTAGCGCTTCGGTGACTTCTTGAGCAGAAACTGGTCCGCTGGCGTCGCGGAGCAGACCGACGACGGCGGCCAGGGTATCGGGGGAGAGCCCCTTGGGCAGCACCTCGGCAGTCGGCGTGCGCAAACGAGCTAAGGCCTAATCAACTTCATGTTGCCCGACTTCACGTCTCGGTTGTTTTGGCTGAGCGGGATCGGCAAGCTGCTCACGAAAAGCGCGATAATTGCCCAGTTTTTCCGCAAAAGACGCAAACGTAAGTGAATCGCCCCGGTGTGTCCGGAGACTTTCTTGTTTGAGAGGATCAGGACATGGCAGGGAAAACTACGACACGGTATCCGCAGGAGTTGAAGGATCGTGCGGAGATGGAGGGTGCGTCTTCGGAGTGGGCGGCGATGCAAAAAGTTGCCCAGCTTTTGGGTGTGGGTGTGCCGGAAACGGTGCGTAAATGGGTCCGGCAAGCCGAGATCGATGTTGGTACTAGAACTGGAACAACGAGCACGGAATCGGCCGAGCTGAAACGGTTACGGCGTGAGAACGCTGAGCTGAAACGGGCGAACGCGATCCTTCGGAGTGCTTCAGCTTTTGTCGCGGTCGAACTCGACCGCCACAACACTGATCGTGAAATACATCAAGGACCATGCCGGTCACCGCGAGAATAATGGATTGCGGTGGGGTGTCGAGTCGATCTGCCAGGTGCTTACTGGGACGGGGTGAAGACCACCCCGTCCACGTACTACGAATGGGTGGATAAAACACGATCTCACCGAGAACAACGTGATGAGGTGCTCAAGCCCGTGATCCAGAAGGTGTATGCCGCTAATTACGGGGTTTACGGCACCAGGAAAGTCTGGTTGGCGATGAACCGTGAAGGTGTGCCGGTGGCCAGGTGCACGGTAGAACGGCTCATGGGGTTACTTGGCATACAGGGTGTGGTCCGTGGCAAGGTCAAACGCACCACGATCAAAGACTCGAAGGCGGCCCGAGCGAAGGACTTGGTCCGCCGTGATTTCACACCAACGGCACCGGATCGGCTATGGGTAGATGATTTCACCTATGTTTCGACCTGGTCCGGGTGGGTCTATGTTGCCTTCGTGATCGATGCTTACTCTCGGAGGATCCTGGGCTGGTCAGCGAGTGCTTCTATGAACACCGTGCTAGTGCTCAACGCAGTTAATCAGGCAATCTGGAGTCGTGAACGGGCCGGGGCTGAGATTTCCGGGGTGATTCATCATCACGATGCCGGGGCTCAATACGCCTCCTTGGCCTTCACCGAACGCCTGGCCCAGGCCGGTATCCGCCCCTCGATCGGTTCTGTGGGTGATAGTTACGACAACGTCTTGGCGGAAACCATCAACGGGCTTTATAAGACCGAGCTGATCAAACCCGGCAAGCCCTGGCGGACTCTAGAAGAAGTCGAAATCGGCACCGCTGAATGGGCCGATTGGTACAACCACCGAAGGCTCTACCAGTACTGCGGAGACATCCCACCAGTAGAGCTAGAAAACCACTACTACAATCACTACCAGAGCACGGCAGCCGCCGACAGGCTCATCGTCTGAGAAACCCTCCGGACACACCGGAGCGATTCACCGGGGCGATTCAACCCACCGACAGAACACGAAGTAGCGTATTACGCTAAAGAAACCATCCCGGCCCAACCGGTGCAGGGACTCGCATAAAAGCGGCAAGAAACCGGTAACGGTTCAGGTTGCCGGACCGGTTCTTGCTTTGCAGGACCGTTCCTACACGGTTTCCGAAACTGCATCTGGCACAACAAACCTCGCAAACTATGTGAGTACGTATCAATGTGTCAACGTCAATAACAACAATGCAGTGGTCGCCAGCGGCTCAGGCACTACCGCAACTTTCACTTACCTGGTCCCGGCTAGCGCTGATGGCGCCAATGTGAAATGTACGTTTACCAACACGGCAAAACCTCAGTCCTTTACGGTTGCTAAAACGTCGGACAAAGCCGATGCCAAACCAGGCGACAAGGTCAATTACACGCTGACCTTGAAGAACACCGGTGCGGTTGATTACACCACGGGAAATCCTGCTCGGATCTCGGACAACCTCAGCAAAGTCATTGACGACGCCACTTACAACAACGACGCAGTCGCTACTGCTGGACCGGCGCCGAGCTACTCGGCCCCGACTCTGAGCTGGGCTGGGCCGCTGGCGGTAGATGCGTCTATGACCATCAAGTACAGTGCGACGGTCAAAGCGGATGGTCAGCGCGGAGATAACCTCCTGACTAACGTTGTCACCGGCGGAAGTAACTGCGTGCCAGGCTCAACCGACGCTACTTGCACCACGACAACCGCGGTTCCTCAGGTAGAGAGGATAAGAAGTCGGTTGATCCGGCTTCTGGCACGACGGTTAAAGCTGGTCAGGAACTGACCTACACCTTGACGTTCACCAATAAGGGTGCTGCTGCTGGTGATGTGAATCGTGTTGATGACCTTTCTAAGGTTCTTGATGACGCGAAGATCACCTCTGCGCCGACGTCGTCGGATGCTGCCCTAGTAGTTTCTGACGGCGCTGATGGCAAGATCACCATCAAGGGCTCGCTTGAAGCAGGCAAAACTGTCACGGTCAGCTACAGGTGATGGTGAAGCCTGATAGTCAGCCTGGCGATAACGTGTTGGGTAACTTTCTGGTCAACCCGGGCGAGACTCCGCCGACGACTTGTGAGCCGGGTAATCCGGATTGCACGACTAACCCAGTGCCTCAGCTTGAAGATTCAAAGAGTATGGATCCCAAGTCCGGCAGCACCGTGGTCGCTGGTCAGGAGCTGACCTACACCTTGACGTTCACCAATAAGGGTGCTGCTGCTGGTGATGTTGACCGTGTTGATGACCTTTCTAAGGTTCTTGATGACGCGACGATTACTTCGACGCCGACGTCGTCGGATGCTGCCCTAGTAGTTTCTGACGGCACTGATGGCAAGATCACCATCAAGGGCTCGCTTGAAGCAGGCAAAACTGTCACGGTCAGCTACAAGGTGATGGTGAAGCCTGATGGTCAGCGTGGCGATAACGTGTTGGGTAACTTCCTGGTCAACCCGGGCGAGACTCCGCCGACGACTTGTGAGCCGGGCAATCCGGATTGCACGACTAACCCGGTGCCTCAGCTTGAAGATTCAAAGAGTGTGGATCCCAAGTCAGGTACGACGGTCAAGGCTGGTCAGGAGCTGACCTACACGCTGACTTTCGAGAACAAGGGTGCTGGCGCGGGAGAGATCAATCGCGTTGACAACCTGACCGGAGTTTTGGACGACGCAACGATCAGTGCAAAGCCCTCATCTTCGGATGGCGCGCTGACTGTCACTGATGGCAGCAACGGCAAGATTGACATCACGGGAACTCTCGATGCAGGCAAGACGGTGACTGTTACCTACAAGGTGACGGTGAAGCCGGATGGTCAGCGTGGCGATAACCTGTTGGGTCACTTCTTGCTGAACCCGGGTGAGACGCCGCCAACGACGTGCGTTCCTGGAAGCGATAAGTGCACTAACAACCCAGTCACGCCAACTCCGGTCGTACCAACGGATCCTAGCCTGCCGGACACCGGCGTTCAGGGCCTGTTGCCGATTCTGTACGGGGCTGGTGGAGTGTTCCTGCTCGGCCTGTTCTTGTTGCTGGGTCTTGGACTGCGCCGTCGTCGTAGTGAGTCGTAAGGCTCAAAAGACACGTCAAAATAGCTAGAGAGAAAAGGGTGAGCTGCCAACAGCTCACCCTTTTCTCTTGGCGCATTTTGTTCGAATTGTCTCAAGATGTGAGACGCGGCGAGCATTTTGGGAGCAAGACAATCAGTTTAGTTAGGGTAATTTGGTTACCCTGGCCGGGCAACTAAGCGCGGTATGAATGCAAAGGCAGAATCAATGAGATTGATGCGCACCAAGTCGGTGGAGCAGTCCATCGCGGACTCAACAGAACCGGGCCGGACCCTCAAACGGTCACTTAGCACCTGGGATCTGATGATCATGGGCGTAGCAGTGGCCGTTGGTGCGGGTATTTTCTCGGTGGGCGCCAAGGCGGCTGCGCACAATGCTGGCCCCGCGGTAACGGTTTCATTTGTCTTGGCAGCAGTTACTTGTGCCCTGGCCATTATGTGTTACGCCGAATTTGCCACCGCGATGCCGGTGACCGGTAGTGCTTACGTCTTCACTTACGCCACGATGGGTGAGCTTTTGGCCTGGATCATCGGCTGGAACCTGATCCTTGAGTTGTTGATGGCTGGCGCGGTGATTGCTAAATATTGGGGCGTCTATCTATCGAACTTCCTGACCGCGATCAACCTTCCGCTGCCCGCAGAGGTCTCAATATTCGGGCTACCGCTTTATTGGGGCCCGCTCGTCGTGGTGGCAATTTTCACCGTGGTTTTGGTGTTGGGCACTAAGCTCTCGGCCCGCGTCAACAACGTGGTGACCGTGATCAAAATTGCGATCGTGCTTTTCGTCATTGTTGTTGGACTTTTCTACGTCAAAGCTCAGAACTACACGCCGTTTGTGCCGCCAAGCCAGCCAGCTCCGGACAGCGGGACAAGCTGGGTAACGCAGCCCTTCCTCTCCTTCCTTTCCGGTTCAACGCCGGAAATGTACGGCTTCACCGGGGTGATCTCCGGTGCCGCATTAGTCTTCCTCTCATTCATTGGCTTCGACGTCGTCGCCACCAGTGCCGAAGAGGTCAAGAACCCCAAGAAAACCTTGCCGCGTGGCATTTTTGTCGGCTTAGCCGTGGTGACCGTCTTGTATATTTTGGTCACGCTGACCGTCACCGGTATGGTGCCGTACACCGATCTGGCTAAAGCTAAGGACCCCTCGCTGGCTTCTGCATTCCAGTTAGTTGGTGCGGACTGGGCAGTTGTGGTGATTGCCTTGGGCTCGCTGATCGGTCTCACCACGGTGATTATGGTGCTTTTGATGGGCCTTGCACGAGTCTCGATGGCGATGAGTCGAGACGGCTTACTGCCGCGGGCTCTTTCTCGTACTTCAGAGAAGCGCTCAACCCCGGCACGTACCCAGATCATCTGCGGAGCCATTGTCGCCGCTCTTGCCGGTTTTACGCCCATTGAGCTACTCGGTGAAATGATCAACATTGGCACCTTGTCCGCTTTCGTCATGGTCAGCTTGGGAATTATCGTTTTGCGCCGTAAGCGTCCAGACCTCAAGCCGGCGTTCCGAGTTCCGCTTGGTCCGGTGATCCCGATCATTTCCGCAGTGTTGTGCATTTACTTGATGTTCAACTTGGCCACTGAAACCTGGATTTTCTTTGGTATTTGGGTGGTTATCGGATTGGTCATCTACTTCAGCTACGGGCAGTGGAATTCTAGACTTGGTCGTCAAGAGAAACAATCCAGTGAAAAAGTTGCCGCAGGTAAGTAGGCTTCGGTTATGACTCAAGGATTCGTTACTGACGGATATCAGCCACTTGCTGACGCTTTCGATTCGCTTTTCACTGACGGGCTCGACGATGGAGCCTCGCTGGCCGTCTATCGGGACGGAAAAGCTGTCCTGGATCTTTGGGGAGGAGAAGATCCGCACGATGGCTCACCGTGGTTAAAGGACAGCGTAAGCTCGGGCTTTTCCACCACAAAGGCGGCAGCAACGATTTGCTTACTGCGCTTGGTAGAACGTGGTTTGATCGATCTCGACGCACCCGTTGCTACCTATTGGCCAGAGTTTACGGCCGCAGGAAAAGCCGGTATTACGGTGCGTCAGGTCTCGCAGCACCGCAGCGCTTTGCCGTATTTAGATGCGCCGGTGGAAGATTTTTTCACACCTGGCAAAGCTGAGCAGGAGATTGCCGCGCAGGCTCCGGCCTATGCAGTGAATTCTTTTTTCAACTACCATGCGATTACGTTTGGGACGCTGGTAGGCGAAATCGTTCATCGCGTCTCGGGCAAGCCCGTAGGGGAGTTCTTTGCTGATGAAATTGCAACGCCGCTGGGACTTGAATTCTGGATTGGCCAACCAACATCGGTCGAAGGCCAGTTTCGCCGATCAAGCTACCCGCCGCTGACCCTTCCAGCGAAAGTATCAGCCGAGCTGCTGGCCCAATTGCCGCCGGCTACCGTGGCCGCAGTTCGGACTGCGGAGCAGCTCTATGAATTGATTCCTGCCGATAGCCGCGAGAGCGTAGCCAATTCAGTGCAGTTCCGTTCAGCGCAACTCGCTGGTGCCAGCGGCGTCACTAATGGTCGGGCTCTAGCCAGGATGTATGCCGCAGTGATTGGCGAAGTTGACGGTATTCGCTTGCTGTCAGCAGAGACTGTGGAAGCGGCGCGAACCTATGCGACCGACGACATTGATAAGGCTCCGCTGCCAGATGGCACCGTTCAGTCCAAGCCGCGCTGGGGCATTGGCTTCCACCTGGACGACGTCGCAAGCCCGATGCTGGGACCCGGCTCATTCGGCCATGCCGGCATGGGTGGGCGGCTGGGCTTTGCGCATCCGGAAAGCGGTATTGGCTTCGGTTACGTTAGCCAGCGCATGGTGCTCAATCCTTCGCCGCTACCAGTGCTCGAAGAGCGGATGCGCCGACTTACCGAGGCGCTTCGAGAAGTCATCTAAGCCAAAAATCGATCCAAGATAGCAAGACGGCTTGGCGTTAGATAGAACTACTAAGTTCTATCTAACGCCAAGCCGTCTTGCTATCTGAAACGGGGGAGGTGGAGCTTACTGGGCGCCGTCGTGCTCGCCCGTGAGGCCGCCCTGCTGGACTGCGCCGTCGGCCGAGCCTTTGTCGCCAGCACCCAAGTTCGCGCGCAACTTGGCACCTAAGTCAGAGTCAACGTTGGTCCAGTACTGGATAGCGCGTTCCTTGATGTCAGCATCCTGCACGCCGCCGACTGCGCCGGTGATGGTCTCCAAGAAGCGGGCCTTTGCGCCGTCGTCGTAAACCTCGCGGTATAAAGTGCCGGCCTGGCCGAAGTCACTGTCTTCGGAGTGTAGGCGTGCCGCAGCAATGGTTAGCGCGCCGTCGTTCTCCCAGCCGCCAGCCTGGAACTGAGTCTCATCAGCTGCCGCACCATTCTTGGAGTTGGGCGCGTAATTCGGCGTAGCGGCCGAGTTGAAGGTGTAACGGCCCGCACCATTTTGCGAGTAGTTGTGCACCTCGTTCTTCGGGGCGTTCACCGGAATCTGCGCGTGGTTGGTTCCCACCCGGTAACGGTGTGCATCCGCGTAGGAGAAGATGCGGGCCTGCAGCATCTTGTCCGGCGAAGCAGCAATACCCGGCACAAAGTTCGACGGCGCAAAGGTGGCCTGCTCGATCTGCGCAAAGTAGTTTTCCGGGTTCTTGTTCAACGTCATGGTGCCAACGTGAATCAACGGGTAATCAGCCTTGGGCCAGACCTTGGTCAGGTCGAAGGGGTTGAACCGGTAGTCTTTGGCATCCTCGTAAGGCATAACCTGCACGTGCAGTTCCCAGGACGGGAAGTCGCCGGTGTCGATTGACTCGTAAAGGTCGCGAATGTGGTGATCGCCATCCGAGCCAGCCAACTCAGCTGCCTGCTCGTTGGACATGCCCTCAACACCCTGGTTCGTGTGGAAGTGGTACTTGACCCAGAAACGCTCGCCCTCGGCATTGATCCACTGGTAGGTGTGCGAGGAGTAGCCCTGCATCTTGCGCCAGGACAACGGCAAACCGCGATCGCCCATCAACCAGGTCACCTGGTGTGCGGACTCGGGAGAGAGCGTCCAGAAGTCCCACTGCATATCGGCATCGCGCAGGTTTGAGCCAGGCAAGCGCTTCTGCGAGTGGATGAAGTCGGGGAACTTGATGCCGTCGCGGATGAAGAACACCGGGGTGTTATTTCCGACTAGGTCGTAGTTGCCTTCGCTGGTGTAGAACTTGATCGCGAAGCCACGCGGGTCACGCCAGGTGTCAGGGGAGCCCTGCTCGCCGGCAACCGAGGAGAAACGGATCAGCATTTCAGTCTCAGCACCGGGCTGGAAGAGCGCAGCCTTGGTGTATTTTGAGACGTCCTCTTTGGTAACGAAAGTACCGAATGCGCCGCCACCCTTGGCGTGCACTACGCGCTCCGGGACTCGCTCACGGTTGAACTGGGCTAGCTTCTCGACCAAATAGTGGTCGGTCAGCGCGATGGCGCCATCCTGGCCGACGCTCTGTGAATGCGCGTCGGACTGAACGGGGGCGCCGGACTGGGTCGTTGAATTGACGGTCATGACTCTCCTATGGGTTGTGGTTCTTTGCGGTGGAGTGAAATCTGTGGACTCAAGCGATGCGCAATCAGCGCAGATGCCGTGAAAAGTGACTTCGGCGCGATAGATAGCCATGCTGGAAGATGTTGGTTCAAGGCATGGTGCATGGCCAACGGCGCAATCGATGTCTTCGATGCGACCGCAGACGCTACACACAGCATGGTGGTGATTGTCGCCAACACGTGTTTCATAACGAGCTGGGCCGGAGGTTGGTTCAATCTTGCGTAGCAACCCCAGTCCGGTTAGATCTGCCAAAACGGTGTACACGCTTTGCAAGGTCAACTCTGGTAGCTCCGTGCACGCTTCACGCCAAATGTGTTCGGCATCTTGGTGCGGGGCCATATGAGCTGCTGCTAAAACCGCGAGCCGCTGTTTGGTGACGCGGCGGCCATGTGCGCGCAGACTGGTCTCCCAGTCTTGTTGTGTCTGTTCCCAGTCCGAAGAGCTGGCAACAGTGTCCCGCGTCACCGTCATAACCCCAGTCAAACACTTATTCTGAGTAAGTCGTAATAAGGTGAACCTAAGTTCCAGCGCTCACATTGCCCAGCTGTCTAACCACTGTGCGAGCGGTTGAACTATCTCTTTCCTGGACCGGCCGAAGAGTCGAATCTGCAATGCCGCGCTGCCGTCCGGTGTGACCGCTGCATCAGTGGTCCAGCAACTTAATCCAGCACCGCCAGCCACCCTCATCGCGGCATGCTGCTGGCCGAGCTGCGCTCCCAGACTGAGTAAGTCGTGTGGGGTTAGCTCGCCCAGGCTGCCGGCGGCAGGTCGAGGTTGGATCGTCAACTCCAGCGAGCCCGCATTCCCGGTGCTGGCGGGGAATTCCCTCGGCGTGCTTGGCTCCAGTGGGCCGAGTTCGTGCTCCGGAATATCTGAAAAAGCTTGCCGCAGTTTTAAGTCGGCAGCTTCTAACTCGGCGGCGGAAACCGTGCTGCGTTGATGTGCTGGCGTGAGCAGGATCGACTTCAGCGAGTGGCTTGGATACCTCAACTGATCCAGGCGGCCAAAGATGTGCATTGTCGGTGTGGAAATCTCTGGCGAAGGCTCGCCGAGGCAGTCATCAACGGGCAGCCATTGATAGGCGAAGTAGAGCTCGCAACCAGTGGTATCAAAAGCCTGGGTCAATGCGCGCGTGGTCAGCTGAAAGTTTAATAACCAGTCCGTAGCCGAGGTTTCGTTGAACTCGGTCGATGGATCATTGAGCCGAATCAGTAGGTGTGCAGGGGTTAGTGGCGCAAGGGGGCGCAGAACGGACCAAAGTGCACCAGGGTGCACCGTTCGACGTCGAACTTGCACTGTGGCGCCTCCTTCTTGGCTGGGTCCCTTACTCAGGAGTCTAGGACGGACTAGTCTTGGTCGGTGCGAAAACTTTTGGTGGACATCACCCCATTGCGGGAAAGTCCACCGTACCGAAGGCTATGGACGGGCATGGCGCTCTCTGCAATTGGCGCGCCGTTGACGCTTGTGGCGATGTCCCTGCAGGTTTACGCCTTGACCCAATCAACCTTTGCAGTGGGTATGATCGGCGTATTTTCGTTAGTGCCGTTGATTGTTGCCGGGCTATACGGCGGCTCAATTGTCGATGCGCATGATCGACGCAAAATAGCGATTCTGGCCTCGATAGTGCTCTGGGCTGTGACAATTGGTGTTGCGGCTCAGGCGTGGCTTCAGCTTGACCAGACCTGGCTACTTTATGTTTTCGCAGCAATCCAGAGCGCGGCGATGGGGATCAACCAGGCCGCCCGGAGTGCGATTATTCCGCGCCTAGTCCGCCCCGAGTTACTGTCGGCGTCGAACGCTTTGAGCATGATCGTCTTCGGTGCCGGGATGAGCATCGGCCCGCTTTTGGCTGGGTTTCTAGTCGCCAGTGTTGGGTAAGGCTGGACGTACTCAATTGATGTGCTGACCTTTACTACAGTGCTGTGGGCGGTTTTCAAATTGCCGTCGATCCCGCCAGAAGGCGAGGTGCACAAAGCTGGCTTACGTTCGGTGGTCGAAGGCTTGCGCTTCGTTGCGGTGCGGCCAAACATTCGGATGACTTTCTTGGTGGACCTTTGCGCAATGGTCTTCGCGATGCCCAGGGCGCTCTTACCGGCACTTGGTGCCGTCTGGCGCGGTGGTGGTGAGGCGACTTCTGGACTGTTGCTGGAGGCCATAGCAATTGGATCCCTGCTTGCGGCATTGTTTTCCGGGCCGCTGGGCCGGGTGCGAAAGCAAGGACTTGCCGTGGGAGTTTGCATTACGATCTGGGGCGGTTCAATCGCGGGAGTTGGCTTGGCATTGCTTGCTGCTGGTAAGCACGACGGCGCTGGTGTCTCTGCTTGGCTCAGCGTGGTGTTTGGCTTGTTGGTGCTCTCTTGAATAGCTGATTCGATCAGTGGTGTATTCCGCTCCACGATCTTGCAATCGGCCACGCCAGACCATTTGCGCGGTCGGTTACAAGGTATTTTTGTGGTTGCCGGTGGGCCACGGCTTGGCGACCTGTTTACCGGCAGCGCGGGTCAGCTGCTTGGCGAAGCTATGGCGGCCGTGGTCGGTGGCGTGCTGTGCATTGCCGCGCTCTGGTTGTTATTGTGGCTGCAACCAAAATTCTTACGTTACGACTCCCGCACGCCAGAGCCTTAGAGGTGGTCCAGCATCAATCCCAGGGTGAAGTCGAACCTTTGGCGGCCTGCTCCGGAGGTTAGTTCGACGGCGTAGCGTCGGGTTTGCGGGAACTGGTCAGCGGGGAGTGCGCTGAAGCGACGTTGGACCTCATCTGCTTCTTCGCGGCTTGGTGCCCAGTTGTCGTCCGGATCCGTTTGGCCGCTGCGTTGCGTGGTCAGTGCGATTTCCAGGGTGTACGCCGTGACGTAGAGGAAAAGTGCATCAATCGCCCAAGCCGCTCTTTGGGGATCGATTCCGCCAGCGACGAGGATCGCGAGCATGCCTTCATTGACCCGCAAGACGTCGAGATTGGTCACCACCATAGACATGGCAGCGCGCGAGACGCCGGGATACCTCAAATACTGATCGCGGAGCTGCTGGCAAACGTTGGTAATTTGCGCTCGCCACGTCTCGACATTCGGCTCCGGCAGCCTCAGCTCGGTGCAGAGATGCCCAATGATCAATTCATCGATATCCGCCTTATTCACCACGTGCGCGTAGAGCGAGGCCGGCCCGGTATTTAGTGCGCTCGCAACGCTACGCATGGTCATCGCTTCGTAACCCTTGGTGCTGATTAACTCAAGCGCCGCGGCGGTGATCCGTTCGACGGTAATGGGCTCTTTGCTGGTCTTTGGCCTTGGTGAAGCTGCGGACGCTTGAGCGTTTCTCGCCGCCCGGCGTTGCCTTGGATCTGCTGTCATGCTTTTCACTATACCTTGACGCGAACGGTGTTCCATTAATAGAACTATGTTCGTAAAGACGAACAGTGTTCGTTCGTGAATCTAAACTTCACTTCGTACTACACTCAGATGGAGGAGCGCAATGCGCACCCAAACTACCGAGCAGCCCACCAAGGGCGCTCCACAGTCGTTAGGCCAAGCCTGGTTGGCCCTAGCCGGACTGTCCACCGTGTTCTTGTTCGAAATGTTAGACAACTCGATTTTGAATGTTGCCCTACCCACCATTGGCCGCGAACTGAATGCTTCGACCACGGCCTTGCAGTGGGTAACTGGCTCTTACTCAGTCGTGTTTGGCGGCCTTATGCTGGCCTTTGGCGCCATCGCTGATCGGTTCGGTCGGCGACGCATTATGTTGATCGTCCTGGTCTTGCTGGGCTTATCCAGCTTGGCCACCGCGTTCGTGAGTACTTCCGAGCAACTTATCGCGGTGCGAGTACTGATGGGCATCGCCGCCGCAATGACCACACCCGGTTCGATGGCTTTAGCCTTCAGACTCTTCAAGAACGACGATCTGCGCGTTCGTTCCTTGACGCTCATCTCGACAGTCGGATTGATCGGACTCGCTATCGGGCCGACGGCGGGCGGCCTTGTGCTGGCCGTCGCACCCTGGCAAGTACTGCTGCTGATCAACGTTCCGATAGCGCTACTAGCTATCATCGGCGTCCGCGCAGGTATCGCAGCCGACGAGCCCGCAGAGTTGCACCGAGATCCGGTAGATGTTGCCGGCGCCTTGCTCGGTACCCTGACAATCGTGCTTGCCCTGATCGCGCCCACAATGTTCGTCAACGAAGGCACCGGCTCCTGGATCCCCTGGACCACAACAGCCGCAGCGCTTTGCGCAGCCTGCCTCTTCGTCTTACGCGAGCGATCAGCACGCTACCCGCTACTGGACCTGAAACTCATCGCCCGGCCGCTGGTATCGAGTGGTCTTGCCTTCAAAGCAGCAACCGGCCTGGCCATGTCTGGTCTGAGCTACCTAGTCACCTTGCAGTTGCAGCTCGAATGGGGCTGGCCACCAGCCGCCGCTGCCCTCGGCATGCTCCCGCAAGTCGTAGTACTCATTGCCGGCGGAACTTTCGTCAGCCCGTTCGTCCGCTGGGCCGGCCTCAACCGGGCCGCGTGGCTCAGCGTCACCTCGGTCGTCGTCGGCCTTGCTGTTTACGCTTTGCTAGGCGGATTCAGCTACCTGTGGATCGCCGTCGCACTGGTACTCGTGGCTGCCGGACTGCGCGTCAACGGCGTAGTCGCAGCCACCAATGTGCTCAAAGGTTTACCTGAAAATCGCACCACGATTGGTGTGGCACTGGTGGATACATCCAGTGAAGTCGCCACCGGTGTTGGCATTGCTGCCACCGGCACGATCCTCGCGGCCATGTTCACCGGCAGTATCACGGTGATGAACTGGACCGCGCAGCAAGCCGTGCAGTTCCGAGAAGGCGTCACTATTGCCGCTAGCACCATCACCCTAGTCGCTGCCGTTCTGGTCACGCTGGGCTTCCTCCGCACTCGCGGCCTTGCCGATCAAGCCGATGCCGACCAGCCCGATGCCGATCAGTCCGACGAAAAATCGCCTGCTGACGCTGCGAGCTGATGCCACGCCTAGCTCCACAGAGGGATAGCAAACAGCTCCGCAGAGGGATGACAGCGCGGGCCAAAGTGACAGAATAGAATTATGCGTCTCATTCTCATCCGGCACGGTCAGACCGAGTCCAACGTCCACCGTTTACTCGATACGGCGATGCCTGGACCAGGGCTAACTGAGTTAGGGCAGCAACAGGCTGCAGGCTTAGTCTCGGCGCTCGCCGAGCAACCTTTGGACGCGATCTACAGCTCGATTGCCACCCGAGCGCAGCAAACAGCAGCTCCGCTGGCCGCCAATCGTGAATTGGTGCCGATTATTCGGGAGGGCGCGCGCGAGATCGCCGCCGGAGACCTAGAGATGTCGGCCGAAATGGCCTCGGTAATGGCCTACCTGAAAGTGGTTTCGGCCTGGTTGCAAGGTGATCGCGAAGTCCGGATGGCGGGGGCGGACACCGGAACTGAAGTGTTGAGCAGGTTCGACGCCGTGGTGCAAGAAGCGCTCGAAGCGGGCCACAATAGCGCGGCGATTGTCAGCCACGGGGCGATGATTCGAACCTGGACGGCATGCCGGGCGGTCAACATCGATCAGCGCACACCTGAGAAATATGACTTGAGTAATACCGGCGTCGTCGTTTTGGAAGACGGCACCGGAGATCCGGAGCGGCCATGGACGGTGACCAGCTGGGCAGGCGAACCTGCTGGCGGCGCCCAATTAGCTGATCCCTTGCACGATGGGCCAAATGTTGGATCTTGGACAGCAGAATCTCGCTGAGCGCGTCTCCCACGCTTGGGAGACGGTAAGTCAGCAGGGCTTGGGTGGCGGCGCGCCACGTACCCGCTGGGAGCGAGTGGCACTACTTGGTGTGACACTGGCACTGCTCGCAGTCTCAGCGCCACTCAACGTTGCGCTTTACGATATGAACGTCGTCGTTGGCTTATTGCTTGCCGCGGCGCACTCTGGCAGCGTGTTACTGACCTATATGCAGCCCTGGAAAGGCATGCTGCTTTCGGTGTTCTGCCTGGTAGTGATTGCCTGGATGATTGACCCCGGATCGATGCTGCCGCGGCCATTTACCGTAGTCGGGTTGATTACGCAGTTGGCGGTTATGGTGGTGGCTGGGTTGCGCTCACCTTGGTATTTGGCTTCAGCGGGCTGGGTCGTGATGGTTATTGCGGCATTCTTAGCCAACTCGCACTTTGGCCTGCGGCAAGCTGACCCCGGTGCGGTAACCAATATGGTGGCTTTCACATCCATTTCGTTTGGCTTGCTGGTGATCGCGATTCTTGCCCAACAATGGCAACTGATCCGCAAGCAGCTCACGGTGGAGCGGAATGTCAGTGCTGCCGAGTCTGCTCGTCGTGAACTGATCGAAGAGCGCGCCGGAATTGCTCGCGAGCTGCACGACGTGGTGGCACACGGTATGTCTTTGGTGACCGTTCAAGCAACTACTGCCCGCTACCGGCATCCGGGGTTAGACGAGCGAATCATTGCCGAATTTGACGAGATTGCCGGCCATTCCCGACGGGCGATGGCTGAAATGCGCCAAATGCTCGGCGTGCTGCGCTCCGAAGGAACTGGTCGAGAGACTATGCCGCAGCCAGGAGTAGCTGATTTGCCAAGTTTGATTAGCTCTATCCGGAAGGCTGGCATTGAAATCGAACTGACGGTGCAGCCGGATCTCGATGCTGGGCCGGTGAATGAGCTGATCATTTATCGGGCGGTGCAAGAAGCCTTGAGTAACGTCGTTCGGCACGCGCCAGGATCACAAGCGGTGGTGGAAATTGAAACGACGCCGAGTTTGATCACCTTAATGGTGGAGAACGGATTGGCGACTACGGCTGCCGCTGTTAGCCGGGGCGGGCACGGTCTGATTGGCATGCGCGAACGCGTCCAAGCTGTGGGCGGTAAGCTCGACTACGGCCCTATGGCCGGTGGCGGATTCCGCGTAGTGGCTTCACTGCCACGCGCTCAAGAGACCGCAACGGGCAAGCGAACTAAGACAGGACTAGGCAAGTGACGATCAGCGTAGTGTTGGCCGATGACCAGGCGATGGTGCGGGCCGGCTTTGCCGCACTGCTGAATTCACAAACGGATATTGAAGTTCTTGGACAGGCAGGAAACGGCGCCGAGGCTGTGTCGCTGTGCGCCAAACTGCATCCCGACGTCGCGCTTCTGGACGTGCGCATGCCGGAACTCAATGGCTTAGAGGCCGCGAAACTGATTTTGGCTGGTTGGTATTATACGAAAATCCTGATGCTCACCACTTTTGATATTGACGATTACGTTTACGACGCATTATCGCTGGGTGCAAGTGGCTTCCTACTCAAAGACGCGCTCGCAGATGAGCTAGTTTCTGCGGTGCGGATTGTGGCATCGGGGGAGGCCTTGCTGGCGCCGAGTGTCACCAAGCGACTTATTGAAAATTTTGCAAAAAGCCGCCCGCGATCTGCGGCAAACAAAACCCGTTTGAACAACCTCACTGATCGTGAACGCGAGGTACTCACGCTTGTTGGCCGTGGGCTATCAAACCAGGAAATTGCTGCCGCGCTTTTTATCGCGGAACAGACGGTCAAAACTCACGTTTCTAAGGTACTGACCAAACTTGATCTACGGGATCGGGTGCAGGCGGTAGTGCTGGCCTATGACACTGGTCTGGTTGAGCCGGCCAACTAATTAGCCGCCGGTAATTTACCGCAACGCAAAACTGCGCCCCGTATTCCACTGAACAGAAGACGGGGCGCAGTTTTGCGTTGCGGCTGAACGTAGTGCGGAAAATCAGCCCAGGTTTTGGATGAGCTTGAAAAGGGCACCCGTCGGGTCAGTCAGTGATCCAAGCCGGCCAAATGGTGTGTCTTCGAGCGGCTGCACGACTTGAGCTCCCAGTGCTAAGGCTTCTGCAAGGGTTTGGTCTGCGTTCTCTACGGAGAAGTAGACTTCCCAATTTGACGGCGTGCCTTCAGGTAGGAAGGATGATGAGTCCATCAGCCCGGCGACGGCAGCATCGCCTTCACCTACTGTGCTGTAACGGAACTCGTCGCTGTCGCCCATCGTGGTGTAATCCCAGCCGAATACTGCCTGGTAAAACGGCAATGCTGCATTGTAGTCGCGGCTGTGCAATTCGTGCCAAGACGAAGTGCCGGTCTCGCCGTGCGCTTGGAAACCAGTGTGACCGCCGAACTCCCAAACTCCCACGGCGGAGCCGTCGGGCGCGCTGATCAACATCATTTTGCCTTGCTCCGGCACGTCCATCGGTGGGTAGATAACCTGGCCGCCGTTCGCCGTCGTCAGCTCAGCCGTTTTATCAATGTCTTCGGAGCGCAAATAGGTGGTCCAAAGGTCGGGGTAACCGCTCTGGCCGTCGTTCTTCATGAGGCCGGCCAGAGCGGTTACCGTCCTTGAAAGCCATGGTGTAGCCGCCGTATTTTTCTTCATCGCCGGTTTCGTAAGTCCAGCCAAAAAGCTTGGCGTAGAAGTCTTGGGATTTTTCCGGGTTTGAAGTCATCAAATCGATCCAACAGGGCGCGCCCGCCGGAATGCTCGGTGTAGACATGTTTTCTCCTTGTTGATTGCGATGCTGCGAGGTCCTCTTGACCATACGACGAGGCGCTGCCGGTTTCAATGCCCCAGACCTGAGATGTAGGTATGGCTTTGCGCTGCTACCAGGGTACCGGTTCAAAACAACCCGTAATGGTGATGTTTAGCCAAGAACCAGCTCCATAACCTTCTGGAAAGAGCACAGGTGTGTAGTGCACAGGACCGGGTCGAAGGAGTTGGAGATGGCAATCCAGATGAGTGCCAGAACAGTCAGCAGCAGAACAGCCAGCAGCAGTCGGATGAGTCAGCCTAAGGGTGTCAAGCGCGACGTCGTCGTCGACGTCGCCCGGGCAATCTGCCTTTTTGTCGTGGTACTTTTTCACGGCATCATGATGGGGTTGCAGCCCGGCCCCACTGGATTGCAAATTACCAATGCTTTTGACGGTCAATGGTTTTTCCCGGTTTTGTCGCTTTTTCTACAAGTCATGCCGTTGTTCTTTATTCTTGGCGGATTCTCCATCTACGGCGCTTGGCAACGCAGAGCACGCGCTGGCGCTACTGCCGGTAGCTTCATCCGGGAACGGCTTCTGCGCCTCGCCAGGCCAGCAGTTATGGTCTTCGCCGCGGTTGGCGGCACACTCGCCATCTTGTCCTTTGCCGGTGTGCCAGCGGACTTGCTGGGGCAGATAGGATTCCGAATTTCGCAGCCTATGTGGTTCTTGGCGGTTTACATCGGCTGCTCTGCGATGGTGCCGTTGATGGCCAAACTGCATGAAAGGGCCCCACGAATCACGCTGGCGGCGCTTGCGCTAGCCGTGCTCGCGGTTGACGGACTGCGGCAGCTGACGGGTCTAGACGCCGTAGGGCTGGCCAGCTTGGCTTTTGTCTGGTTACTCATGCAGCAATTGGGATTTTTCGCAGCGAGCCGACGTCGGCCGGTCAACTCCAGACTCCGGTTGATGTTCTCGCTGTCTTTGACGCTGCTGTTGCTGGGGGCAATGGGCGGCTGGTGGTCGCTAGATATGCTGCAAAACCTCAACCCTCCCCGGTTCGCGCTGATTCTGTTGGGCATGGCGCAGCGGGCCATTATGGAGTTGCTGCGGCCGCAGTTGGAACGGATCTCGGTGAAGCCGCGGATCAAGAAGGCAACCGAATTCGCTAATTCAACTTCTTTGACGGTCTACCTTTGGCACGCTTCAGTGATGTCCGCGCTCTTAGGCGTGCTGCTTGCTTGTGGCACGCCAATGCCCGAGCCGCTGAGTCCGGCCTGGTGGGCCACCGGGCCGCTCTGGTTGACGGTGCTGCTGCTTGCGGTGATTCCGGTTGCTGCAATGTTGAGCCGATTCGAAAAGGCTAGTGTTGGCGCGTTCTCTGCCGCATTGGGCCGCAAGGTGGTGCCAGCAACGCTCCTGGCAGTGGCCGCCGTCGTACTGGTTTTGGCTGCGGGTGCTAACCCGAGTAGCTGGTTGCTAGCAACCGCTGCGCTCGCCACATCGCTGGGTGTTATGGGCGCGTGGCCGGGGAACACGAAGTCAGTGCGAATCGTTTCCCGGCGCTACAACGTTTTTAACCCGTTGAGGGGTCGCAGAATGCCGCTATAGAAGCAATTTAGCGGCATTCTGCGACCCCTCAACGGGAGGTCTGAGATTTAGCGCAGGTTCACAAACTGTAGATCAGCCTCGTCGAAGCCTTTCAACAAAGTCATCGTGGCCTGTAAATCGTCGCGAGATTTGGAGCTAACTCGCAGCTCGTCACCCTGGATCTGTGCTTTGACACCTTTGGGGCCTTCGTCACGGATCAGCTTGGTGATTTTCTTTGCAATATCTTGCTCGATGCCTTCTTTGATCGATGCTTCTAGGCGGTATTCCTTGCCCGAAGCGAACGGCTCCCCGGCGTCGAGCGATTTGAGTGAAATTCCGCGCTTGATCAGTTTCGATTCAAAAACGTCCATCACCGCCATCACGCGCTCTTCGGAGTTGGCTTTGAGCAGGATGTTCTCACCGCTGAAGTCGATCTCCGCGCCAACGCCTTTGAAGTCGTATCGCTGCGCGATTTCCTTCTGCGCCTGGTTGAGCGCGTTAGCTACTTCTTGTTTGTCGACTTTGCTGACAACGTCGAATGTCGAATCGCCGGCCATGATTCCTCCTGCACGGGCTGGGGTTACTACTTTTGACTGGCCTCTAGCCTAGTCCAGTTAAGCCCCAGAAGTGGATGCCTTCTTAGTACTCCCCAAGCTTAACTAGAGGCAGGACCTAAAAAGGTTTGGAAGAGTGGAGATATGAAAACGCAGAAGGTACGCAGATATGTGGTGCGAAGTGCGAAAGCGGCTGCGGGCACCATGCTCGCCGCGGCAACTGTGGCAGCGATGACGCCTTCGCGCCGTTGCCCGCTCAAGCAAGTACGACGACGAGGGTCGCCGGAGCGCAGCAAGACTTGGCCCGCGCGGTGGCCTTGGGCCAGGTAACTCCGGAGCAGGCTAAGCGGTTCTAGGACCGAATCTCGAAGCAGATCACCGGCGGGGCGTAGAACTTTCCACAACTGGAACACTCCACAACAGATAGCTGTTGCCCTGACTGGCAGCTTGTAACATCAGCAACTTACGACCCGTTAGTCACACAATCTGTTGTGGAATGTCCGCGGAATTCCGGCGAAAAAACGCCGATTCGATTCTTGGCGAGTAGTTCTGTAAAGTTATCTTGCTTCCACTTTGGGAGTCGCTCAAGGCAGATTACCCGAGCGGCCAAAGGGGGCTGACTGTAAATCAGCTGGCAACGCCTACGGGGGTTCGAATCCCTCATCTGCCACCGAGTAAGAAGGCCCGGAATCGTCAAGATTCCGGGCCTTCTTCGTTTTCAAGTATCTAGTTGAGCTGCAGCGCAGCTTTCACCGGTTCCAGTCCCACGATCTGAATATCGTCGCGACAAACTTTCTCCCATTGCGCACGATCAATCCGCCAGCGCTGTAATTGCGCCGGGGTGCCGCGCCGGGTGTCCCAGTCCACGCCATTGCGCTCGTAACCAAGCGATTCAGATACTCGGTTGGAGCCCAGGTTGTCTACGAAGGCGTCACTGTGCGCCTCGGTAGCATTGAGTCCGGCAAAAGCTAACTGGAGTATTGCCGAACGCATTTCCCGGCCGAGGCCTTTCCGGCGTTCCACTGCAGATAGCCAGGAAAAGCTTGCCAGCGTGCCCAAAGTGCTGAATCGGCTGCTAATGACATCCTGCATGCCAATCGGCTTGCCATCAACGATCACCGCGAAAGACAGCCGCCAAGATTCGGAGCTGAAACTTCCGCGATTCCGCCAGGCAGCTTCCAACCATTTCCGCACTCGAATGTCTGGATCATCTTCGTAGAAGGACATTGGATCGTCGTAAGGCAATGGTGACGACATTGCATGACCAGCGTGCACATGGGCAGCGAGTTGTGCCAGATGCTCATCAGTAGCCACGGCAAGCGTCAGCTCGGGTGTAATAACCTACAGCCCGAAGGGGGCAAATACGTTTTCTAGCATGGTCTGAATTCTCTCAACTTGGTGCAGTTGGGCGGGCCAACTGCCGGAAATTTACTTGCCCAGTGTGTAGTACCCCACCAGATCCGAGTGCGAGCTCACGGTGCCAATGCGGACGTTGACCCCGGTATATGGCGCATTGGCCATTTTGTCATTGCCGAGGTAGATGCCGACGTGATGCGTATCGCTGAGTTTGCCAAAGAACGCTAAATCGCCGGGTTTGGGCGAAGAAGTCTTCTTCATTTTGGCGAGCTGGTTATCGGTGTTTCCGGCGCCCAAAAGATCAGAACCGCCAGCAAGTGAGTAGATCCAGCGACTGAAGCCTGAGCAATCCAAACCCTTGGTGCTATCTGCCGGGCACGGTTTGATGCTGCCGGTATAACCACTGCAGGTACCTAAGGAAGGCCCTGGCTTAGAACCGCGCCCACCGCCCCAGCTATAAGGAATGGCGCCGCCGCCCCAACCGCTGAGCGCTTTGCCCTGCACTGCTTGATTTGCGTAATCAACGACCTTGCTAAAAAAGCGCTGTCGCTGGGCGCTGGACCGCCTTCGAGGGCGCCTTTGGTGTTTGGTCCCACGATGCCGTCCGCGGAAAGTCCATGCGCGCTCTGGTAGGACTTCACCGCTGTAAAGGTGCCATCACCGAAGCCGCCGTCGACGGTCCGCTTGGCGCCGTTGTTGTTTAGCAGTTGCTGTAACCGAGTAACACAGCCGCTGTTCTGTCCCTTCTCAATCAGGTTGGGACACGAGCTGTCGTAGAGCGAGGAGACAGCAGCGGGTGCGGCCGAAGCGCTTGGTAGTCCGGGCAAGAGTCCAACGGTCGGCACCGCAATGAGGAACGCTAAGAAGAAGGTAAGAATTCGTGGATGAAATCGCAGAGAGGAAAACACTATTGCTCCTTGGGAGTGCGAAGTGATCAATGGCGCGATGACTTCGACGCCGAGCGATGGTAGGCAGAGAGCCAAGGCAGGTTCAATGCTTGCCAAGAGATTGCCGGGAAACTCTCAGCCTGGTGTTGATCAAACCTGGCTTAGCCAGCTGATAAACGGTGGGCATCGCGGAAAATGCAGCAGACTGTATCTGTGGCCGGAAGCAATCAAGAGAAAAATACGTCAGTTGGGCTGAGCACCGCAGCGTTGAGTTTGGGTACTGTGCTCAATCCGCTTAACTCTTCGATGATCGCCGTCGCTTTGGTGATTTTGCGGAAAGACTTTGGTCTCGACGTCGCAACCGTCACCTGGGTGATCACCGCGTTCTACCTGGCCTCGGCCGCGGGCCAGCCGCTGATGGGTCGGTTAGCGGATCGCTTCGGCCCCAAACGATTGTTCAGCTTTGGCATGATTCTGGTGGCTTTCGCCTGCATTGCCGCGCCGTTTGCAAGCAACTTCTTCCTGCTTTGCGTTGCGCGGGTTTTTATGGCGATTGGCACGGCGGCAGCGTTCCCCAGCTCGGTGGTGATGGTTCGTTCGTTGACTGCCGGTTCAACTATCAGTTCAACCAGGTTATTGTCCCGGATTCAAATGGCGAATACTGCTGGTGCGGCCGTTGGTCCGGTAGTGGGCGGCGTCCTGGTGAGTTCAGTCGGCTGGCAAGCCCTGTTCTATATCAATATCCCCTTGGCTTTGCTCTCGGTTATTGGCGTGCAGCTCTTCGCACCAAAGGACCCGCCCAGGGCCAGACAAAAGTTGAACGAGCTAGTGAAAGCCTCCGACCTACCAGGAATTGCTGCCTTCACCTTGACGCTAGTGCTGTTGCTCATGGGTCTTTTGGATGCGCTGCCGGGCTTAAGCTGGTTGCTCCTAGGTGCGGCACCTATCGCGGCCGCGCTCTTCGCCTGGCGAGAACTTGTGGTGACCAAACCATTCTTGGACCTGCGTCTGTTGGGTAGAAATAGGCCCCTGCTCTTGATCTATCTAGCTTTCGCGGTGTTTAACGGGGTGTATTACATCGCTTTCTTTGGTTTGCCGCAGTTTCTGGAGCAAGCTGGCGGATTCCCGGCAAACGTCGTCGGATTGTTGATGTTACCGCTTGCCGCCGTCTCAGTGATCGTGACCCCTTTTGCCGCACGAGCCATTGATTGGTTCGGTGTTCGAAAGATTTTGATTTGCGGCATGGCCGCGTTGTTAGTTGGCGCCGCGCTGCTCGGCTTACTGACGATGAGCTTCCAGCCTTGGTTGATTGTGCTCTTAGCCGCGGCGCTTGGCATCCCGTATAGCGCGGTCAGTATTGCCACTAGCCAGGGAATGTATGCAACTGCGCCGGGAGACGCCGGGATTGCCTCCGGAATCTTGCAGACCTGCCGATATCTTGGCGCAATCACCTCGACGGTGCTGATCGGTATCTTCTTCGGGCCCGGCGTTGATCGAGGTGCTTGGGGGAGGCTGATCGTCATGATGGTTATTTTGGCCGTGGTTGCCCTAGTGGTCACGCTTTTCTGGCGTCCAGCTGCGAAGCAGCCCGGAAACTAGTCTCGCCGCCGACGACGGTGACTAACACCGTGCTCTGCAGCAACTCCGTGGGACTCACCGTGAGCGGATTGCGATCCAGCACGACGAAGTCTGCATATTGCCCAGCTTTTATAGAACCGAAGCTATCTTCCTCGCCGCAGGAGTATGCTCCGCCGTAGGTGACATAAGCAAGTGCTTGTTCCGCACTGATTGCCATTTCCGGCAAATTCGCAGCCAACTTAGGGTGCCCGGGGGATTTCCGGGTAATCGCAGTGTAGAGATTATCGAACGGCAGATGCGCGGCTGTCGGCGCGTCGGTACTGAGCGCGAGTTTGGCCCCACCCGCCTGGATTTCAGCCAGTGGATAACCTCGGTGGATTCGATCATCGCCGAGCATTTTTCGCCAGTTTTCTTGGATCGCGGGATCCGAATGGGCTGGCTGCATACTGGCCACTACGCCGAGCCGGACCAAGCGTTGGATGTTCTCTGGTGTGACCGTTTCTAGATGTTCTAAACGATGCCGACGCGGCAGCTCGCCATTGCTTTGAATGGCTGACTCCAAGGAATTGAGGGCTATCTCTGAGGCCTCGTCACCAATTGTGTGTAACGCAATACTTAGACCAGCCTTGTCGGCTAGAGTCACTGCGGGCGTGAGATATTCTGCGCTCCAGATGGCATCTGGCCGCGCGCCGTTTGCGAACGGTTCGATCATTGCTGCGGTGCAGGCATCGATCACGCCGTCGACAATGAATTTCACCCCAACGACGGAAAACCAGGGTGAGCCGCTTGTTGCGGCGAGCTCAGCGGCGCGTTGCACCTGCCGAGCGTGAACTGCATGATCCTCGGCTGCCGGAATTAGCCAGTAACCGCGCACGCGCAACGGCAGCGTGCCATTCCCCTGAGCTAACAGGAGCTCAAGCGCACTGAGATCGGTTTCGTCAAGCGACATGTCCATGGCCGCGGTCACTCCGGAGGCGGCATAAGCGGCAAAAGCAACCCTCAGCGATTCAGCATTTGCCTCGGTATCCTTGAACCTTTCCAGGCTGCCTAGACACAATTCCAGAAAGGCACTTTCTAACAGCATCCCGCTGGCGTTGCCCTCAGCATCGCGTTCAATCTTGCCGCCCACAGGATCCTGAGTCGCAGCGTTTATACCAATTTCGGCTAATGCCGCGCTATTCAGCCAGGCTGAATGAAAGTCATTGGCAAACAGGTAAACCGGGATTCGTGGACTCGCCGCGTCGAGCATTGCGGCAGTAGGACGCCCAGATACCGCCGAAAATAGCCAGCTTTTGCCAATGATTCTGGCGCGCGTTGGCTCTGCCTCAGTTAAAGCCTTTACCGCGGACTGGATTGCATCGAGCGTGCGGCATCCGGATAGATCCAAATGCTCAAGCGATTCTCCGAACATCCGCAGATGACTGTGCGAGTCGACGATGCCAGGAATCACCGTATTCCCGGCTAAGTCCACTTCAACCAAATCACCGGCCCCGTGTGTTGTCTGCAATACGTCCGCAACGGAGCCAACGGCGCAGAATCGACCTTCCTGTACTGCGAAGGCTTCTGCTACGGCCCATGCGGAGCCATCCGAGCCGGTCAGAATCTGTCCATTGCGATAGATCGTGGTCATACTACCTCCTTGGCGACAAGGCTTTCAGCGCCTTGTATGATCGGCTGAAACTGTTGCGCGCTGCGACGGGCAGCGATCGAAAACGGAATGATCACAAGTGAACTCGTCAGGCTGATCACGGTGCCGAAAAGCACAAAACCAAACTGCTCGGTGATGAAGGTGCCAGCAAACGGGGCCAGCGCAGAGCCCACGAGATACACCCCGGTCAATGGTGCCGACCATCGGCCACTGCGATCCAGGGCGGCAGCGACCACGCTGACATAGGCGAAAACTAAGGCGTAGATGGTGTTCCAAATAATTACCGTGACCATGAAGCCAGCGCTGTCGCCAAGGTGTGGGATAACAAATTTCAGTGCGCTACCGAGCAGGACCAAAACGATCAGCGGCTCAGTTCGCCCCAACCTATTGCCAATGGCAGTCATAAAAAGCGAGGCAAGGACTCCACCTGCCGTTGAGCCACTCAGCACCAAGCCAATTTGTGCGTCATTGAGTCCGGCTTGGCTTGCTCCCATGGTGCCCAGAACGGCCCAGAGAGAATCCTCGCTCACCCACCCCAAAAAAAGAGCAAAAGAGATCAAAAGCACGACGCCGATCACCCTCGTCGAGTCAGATGGTCTCCAGCGGTTTCGATCCGGGCAACTGGTAACCAACAAGCGGCAAAGATGCCTAGAAAACAGAGTGCGCTGAGGAATCCGAAAGCGGTGAGCATCTGAATGCCAACGAGTGGAATTACTGCGAGGATTGCCGCGGCCAGGATCCGATTAGTGAGCGAACTTAGTCCCGCGGCTCGTTCTAGATCCCGTAAGGCTGCTAGTGCCGCACCGCTGGCGGCTCCGGTGCCGATTCCGCCGACAATGAGCCCGAACCCTACAAGCCAGCTGACCGGATTCAGCGCGACCAGCAGAAAACCCAATCCGCCGATTAGCAAGCCGAGCGCCGCCACCGGTCGTCGCTTTGCGCCTAGGCTCAGCCTTGAGGTCACGATGCAAGAGAATGCCGTGGCGAGCAGTGAAGCAGTCATCAAAATCCCGGCGGCGCTCAGACTGAAACCGGTCGCTTCGAGCGCAATAATCATCACGGGAACCAGATTTGCCGTCAACATCGATAATGTAGCGATGCCGAAGGTTGCAATGCCAAACTTCAGCGTGAGCCGATGCAGGCCGACCGGAGCCGTAGCGTTTTTGCTCATCAAAGTACCTCTCGAAAGGACTGCGAGGTGCATCGGTGCGAGAGACGCAGATCACAAAATGAATGAGTTTCGTTTAATAATTGGCTACCGGAATCGCAAAAGCAAGGGTTTGGGTAAAATAAAGTAGCGACCATGGTCGTGATATGCTCAACTTATGAACGATGCAGCAGCGGTTAGCAGGCGGACTAGGCCAGCCAAGGAACCTTTGACCAGAGCTGGAATAGTGGCAGCTGCCGCTGGAATTCTAGCGTCCGAAGGTCTGGGCAAAGTTACCCTGCGCAGCGTCGCCAAAGTTCTGGATACCGGCCATGCCTCGCTTTACGTCTATATTCGGAATACCGCTGACCTGCATGCGCAATTGCTAGACGGTCAATTGGCCAAAATTGCCTTCCCGGACAGTGCCGATTGGCGCTCGGCTCTCAAGCTGACGCTTAATCGCTACCTTGAGGTGCTCAATGAGTATCCAGAAATTTCCAAAATGGCACTCGTTACTCGGCCTAGCGGGCCCAACTACTTGGCGTTAGTGGACGGGCTCGTCGGCTTACTTCTTGCCGGTGGTGCATCCCGGAAGGCTGCCGCCTGGGGCATCGATTTGCTTCTGCTCTACCCCACGGCGATCGCCGTCGAGCATGCTCCGGGCGCTGACTCTCAGGGACCGGCGGCGCAAGCGGCGCGGATCGAAACGGCTGATCCTGAAGACTATCCAAACATCTCAGCGCTGGCTGGTGAGCTTTTTACCGGTACTGGTATGGGCCGATTCGATTGGGCACTTGACGTGCTGATTGAAGGCATCATCTCAGCGCACTCTGGAGGAAAACTATGACCAATCAGCATCACATTGCGATTATTGGCGCAGGTCTGGGTGGGCTGATGCTCGCCCGAGTCTTGCACGTCAACGGCGTCGAAGCCGTTGTGTACGATCTTGAAACGTCAGTGTCGGCGCGCAATCAAGGCGGCATGCTGGATATGCATGAAGAGTCTGGTCAAGCTGCCTTGCGCGCGGCCGGGCTACTATGAGGATTTCCGTAAATTGGTGCACCCAGGCGGCGAAGCGATGCGCGTCCTGGACCGGTACGCCGTCGTGCAGTTGGCGGAAGATGACAACGGTGAGGGCTGTCGCCCGGAAGTTGATCGTGGTCAACTACGGCAGCTTTTGCTTGGTTCGCTGCCAGCGGGCATGGTTCGTTGGGGCATGAAGCTGCAGGAGGTTCGTCCGTTAGTCGCTGGCGGTCACGAAATAATCTTTGCTGACGGCTCCGTACCTATGGCAGATCTTGTTATTGGCGCAGACGGTGCATGGTCTAAAGTCCGTGCATTGGTTTCTACGGCGGTGCCGAGCTATTCCGGCATGACGGCCGTGGAGGTTGATCTGTTCGAGGCGGATGAACGGCATCCAGTGAGCGCCCGAATTGTCGGTGGCTGCATGCTGTTCGCCTTGGGGGATGAGAAAGGATTCCTGGCGCATCGCGAAAGTGATGAGAGTCTGCATATTTATGCTGCGCTTAGGGTTCCGGAGGACTGGTCAGCTGGTATCGATTTTACCGATATCGAGGTTGCTAAGGCTGCGGTTCTAGGGTTTTATCAGGACTGGCATCCGGATTTGCGGGCGCTCATTACTGACGCGGACGGCGGATTGACTCCGCGGCCTATTTTTGCGCTTCCGGTGGGACATTCTTGGGGGCGAGTGCCGGGCGTGACGCTATTAGGCGATGCCGCGCACGTTATGTCGCCCTTCGCTGGCGAGGGGGCGAATTTGGCGATGCTTGACGGCGCAGAACTTGCTCAAGCTTTGTTAGCGCACCCGGACGACGTCGAGCGCGCCCTGACAGAATACGAAAAGGCCTTGTTCCCGCGAAGTGCTGCGGCTGCCGCGGAATCGGCAGAAAACCTGGAGGTGTGTTTCGAGCCGAATTCGCCACAAGGTTTGCTGGACCAGTTCGCTTCGTTCGAGTAGCGATTAGGACGATTAGAGCGATTCGTGTTTCAAGCCAGCCAAGATTAGGCCCAGGCCAAAACTGAAGGATTTCATCGCCCGATCAGGGTCGCCAAATCCGGCGTCCAGGGCAGATTGGAGCGCGGCGCCAGCTAGATCGCCTGGCGCCCAAACGTCGGCAGGAGCGCCGGCGTCCAGCGCGGAGCCGAGCACAAAATTGTCAATAACGGTAATGATCTCCAGTTGACGTTGACTGGCAAAGCCGGCACTTTGCAAAGCTTCAGCCATCAGGTTGTACATGGCGATTGTGGTCTCGTCGCGCACGGAGTACGCGGTGACCAGCGGCAATAATCGGGGATTGAGCGCGTAAGCGTTGCGATATTCGAGCGCAATCGCGTGCAGGGTTCCGGCCCAATCGGCCGAGGACGAGTTGACCGTACTGAGGTCCATGCGGCTCATGACTCGCCCGCGCATCAGCTCGACGACGTCCGCTTTGGAACCAATGTGGTTGTACAGCGAAGAAGCGCTCACTTTGAGCTTTTTGGCAATTCCTTGAATCGTGAACTCGCCGTCGTGATCAACAGCGTCAAGGGCTGCCTTGGCAATGATCGCCGGGGAAAGCTTCGGGCTGAGAGGCCGCGCCATCTGTACCTCCTGGTGGATTTGCTTAGTTTAGCGAGAATTGCCCAAAGTATTGCGCTTTTCTGCTCGGTCAGATCATAATAAACGAACGATATTCGTTTATTATGATCTGACCTCAAAGGAGCGGCCATGCTTGAATTCACCCGATTGGACCCGTTGCCATCGCTCAGTCCAGTTGCGCACGAGCAGCGCCGAAGATTGCGGGTTGGCGTGGTGCAACACCGTTGGAACCCGGAAGCTCAACTACTCAAGTCAGAGTTAGCCGAGGGGATAGCCCGTGCGGCTGCACATGGAGCCTTGGTAGTGTTCCTCCCGGAGCTCACTTTGTCCCGTTACCCGGCGGACAGCTACCCAAATACTGAAACCCCGGTTGATCAAGCCGAGGATTTACTTACCGGACCAACTTTTACTTTTGCTGCAGAACAGGCGCGCGAACACGGTGTTTCCGTACACGCTTCGCTGTATCAGCGGGTTGATACCGGCGACGGCCTGGGCTTGAACACCGCAATTTTGCTGAATTCGAGCGGCGAGTTGACCGGTGCTACGCACAAGCTGCATATCCCGGTCTCTGCCGGATATTACGAAGACCACTATTTCCGGCCCGGCCCGGCGGCTGGTAATCCCTTTCCACTCTACGAAGTGGCCGGCGTAGCTCAGCTAGGCATGCCTACCTGCTGGGACGAGTGGTTCCCCGAATTAGCCCGAGTTTATTCACTCGCTGGCGCAGATTTGCTGGTTTATCCAACGGCGATTGGATCCGAACCGACGTATCCTGATTTCGATACTCAGCCACTTTGGCAACAGGTCATCGTGGGCAATGGCATTGCGAACGGGTTGTTTATGGCGGTACCGAATCGGTGGGGAGACGAAGGCTCAGTGAATTTCTATGGTTCGTCGTTTATCTCTGATCCTTATGGTCGAGTTGTACTGCAGGCACCCAGAAATGAATCTGCCGTGCTCGTTGCAGAGTTGGACCTTAACCAACGGAAAGATTGGTTGACGCTCTTTCCTTTCCATGAGACTCGGCGTCCAGACACCTACGGTTCGCTCCTAGATCCAGCGCCGAAGCACACGGTTGCCCACGCAACGGCCACTCACGCAACGAGCGTGCAAGCATGAGCTGGCTGATGCCTGCCGAGACTGGCCCGCAAGAACGGATTTGGCTGGCCTTCCCGCCGTCGGGTCCGAATACCGGCGAAACCCCGGCGGAGGAGCACTCAGCACGCAGTGCCTGGGCCGCTGTAGCGCACGCGATTCTGCCATTCCAGCCAGTGAGTATGATCGTTGACCCGGCCGACGTCGAGCTTTCAACGGAGTATCTGGACCCGAGAATCGAGATTCACCCAGCGCCGCTCGATGATGCTTGGATGCGAGATATTGGCCCCAGCTTTGTCAAGAACGACGCCGGTCAGCTGGGTGCCGTGCTGTGGCATTTCAACGGCTGGGGGCAGCAGGGCTGGGCGCAATGGGGCAAAGATTCGTTGATCAATGCCGAAGTTGCCAGGCTTGCCGGGGCTGTTCCAGTGCCGGCACGAATCGTCGATGAAGGCGGTGGCTTCCAGCTGGACGGCGAGGGTACAGTGCTGTTGACCGAAACGGTACAGCTGGATCCGTCGCGTAACCCCGGCGCGAGCAAAGCCGAAATTGAGTCTGAAGTCCATGAGCTTTTAGACACCCGGCATGCAGTATGGCTGCCGCGAAGTTTAGCTCGCGACACGCAAGCGCTAGGCACCAAAGGCCATGTAGATATCGTTGCCTCGATTCCAGCGCCGGGTACGGTTTTGTTGCACGATCAACAGAATCCTGCGCATCCAGATTTTGAGATTTGTGCGCAAATCCGCGCCGTTTTTGACGCCAGCACCGATGCCGCCGGACGGAAATGGAACATTGTCGCAGTGCCGGCGCCGCAGGTTCTCGAAGACGAATTTGGCTTCGTTGACTTCAGCTATATCAACCATTTAGTGATCAACGGTGCGGTTATCGCTTGCACTTTCAACGATCCGAACGATCAATCTGCGCTAGATATTCTGGCCGAGGCGTATCCGGGCAGGCAGATCATCGGCGTTGACGCCCGCGAAATATTTGCCCGTGGCTGCGGCATCCATTGCATTACCCAGCAGCAGCCAGCGCTGAATTAGTCAGCCTATCAGTGCGTTCTGGCCAGTGCTGTTTCGATTATGATGGCCACTAAGCCTTCATAATTAACCCCTGCTGCAGCCCAGATGCGTGGAACTTGTGAGTGCGAAGTAAAGCCTGGCAGCGTATTGATTTCATTCAGCGTGGCCGTGCCGTCATCATCGACAAAGAAGTCCACTCGGGCCAGGCCTCGGCAGCCAAGAGCGGTAAAAACGGCCTTAGCCTGGGCACGGATTGCGGCACTGGCTTCGTCGCCGATTGGCGCCGGGACCAAGAACCGAGTTTCGGTGGAGGAGTACTTGGCCTCGGTGGAGAAAAACTCTTCCTTACTGTCTGCAAGCACTTGCAGGCATGGCCCCACGATGACGCTGCAATCGGGTAGCTCAAGGACTCCGACGTCAACTTCCTTGCCCCGAACCTCGGGTTCGATCAAAACGTCTTGCTCAACCGGTCCGTGTGCGGCTAGTTTTACGGCATCTGCGAGATTGAGCTGTTCGGTGACTTTGCTGATGCCAAAACTGGAACCGCCACGCAAAGGCTTCACGAAAACTGGCAACTCAATTTTTGCCGACTTCAGCAGGTTTTCAGCCTGGTCCGGAGTCTCTGCGAGTTGATCGCGCAACGTGGCGTCAATAGTCAGGCCAGGTGCGGTGCGCACGCCCACGGTATGCGCAACCAATTTAGTGACTTGTTTGTCCAGACCGACGGCACTTGAAAGTACGCCGCTGCCAAAGTAAGACACTCCTACGGTTTCTAGGAAGCCCTGCAGCACGCCGTCTTCGCCGCCGGCCCCGTGCACCATCGGGATGGCCAAATCGCAGCTGCGTAATTTTTCCCAAGCCGCGGTGGTGCCAGGGACGCCGTCCACCGACCATTCGCCGTCGCTATCGATCAAGAAGAAGTGCACGCGGTGACCTAGTGCGGCTGCTGCCGCCCGAGTGCCTTCGGAGCTGGCCAGCGAGACGTCGTGCTCAGAGCTGACACCGCCGCCAATGACCGCAATGGTTTTGGCTGGTAGTTTTCTGGCATTAGCTGCTACTTGCTGCACTATTGCCGCGGTTGCGGCCTCGTCTTCAACCTGCGGACATACCATGTTCGAGTCGATCATTGCGTTGCGGTTCCCCTGCTTCAGGCGATTGAGCTGGTCAATTCTTGTCGTTGAGATAGCGTCGGGCGACGCGCGGACCTAAACCAGTGTAAATCTCATGCTCAATAGTTCCGGCCCACTGCGCCCATTCAAGCGCCGTCGGCTCACCGAGCTCCCCGGTGCCAAATATTAGCACTTGGTCACCCACCTCTAACTGCAGGTCACCGGTATCAACTACAAACTGGTCCATCGCAATGCGGCCCACAATGGGCAGCCGCTGGCCGCGGCAGAACACTGAGGCGCCCTTGATACAGCGCGGAATACCATCGGCATACCCTAGCGGTACCAGGGCAAGATTTGTGGCGCGGTCGGAAACCCAATCTCCGCCGTAGGAGACTGCGGAACCCGCGGGCACCCGACGGAACTGCATAATTCTTGATTCCAGCGTCATGGCAGGTTTCACGCCGACGCCGCGATCATCAATGCCATACAGCCCGGCACCCGCGCGGGATAAGTTGAGTTGTGCTGTGCCTGGGCTAGCTTTGCCGAATCGACCGACCGAGGCGGAGCTGGACAAATGCAAGTACTCCGGCTTGATGCCGAAGCTGGCGGCAACGGCAACTGCTTCGGTAAAGGCCTGGTATTGGATTCCATTTGCCTTTCCCTCAGCTTCGCCGGGGTCAGAAAGATGCGACCAAATCCCGGCAACATGCAGGCTCTTTGCCCAATCGGCGCTGCTGATCTCGGCTAGCAGCTGGGGCCATAACTCCACTGGGCTGCCTGCGCGGTGCAAGCCGGTATCGATTTTTAGGTGGACTTTCGCACTCATGCCTACTGAACTAGCCGCCTCGGCAATCCGGACTGCGTCTAACCGCGAGGAGATCGAAAGGTCAATGTTGGCTTCGATGCCTGGGTGGTAGTCAGTGTCTAGGGTGGCCAGCCAAGCAAAAATCGGTGCCGTGATGCCAGCTTCGCGAAGTTCCATCGCTTCGCTGAGATGGGCGACTCCCAGCCAATCAGCTCCGGCGCGCAGCATTGCATGGCTGATGGGGATCATGCCATGACCAAAAGCGTCGGCTTTCACGATTGCAATCAATTCGCGCTCGGCATCCGGCAGCGATTTCAGGAAACGTACGTTTGATTCAATGATTCCGAGGTCGACGGTTGCTGTGGCCAGGTCATGCTGAACCCGAGCGGTCGAAGGAATCCCGTTCATTCCGGAAACATATCACGACTGAAATACTCGGTATGCGGTACACGCCGGAGTCGCTTTGAGGTTCAGCTATTGTAGTTAGGCAACCAAACTGTTAGGATACCTAAGTATGAACGCAAAAGAGCCAGTAGACGTAGAACTAGCTTCCGCCTTTCGCAGTGCCCTGCGGCAGACAGTGTTCTTAACTCGCAAGCTCGACCTTGACGCGGATCTTACCGCCGCCCAGCTTTCAGTGCTGGATATGGTTGCTGACGGTGGCATGCGAGTTAGTCTCATTGCCGCGAATATGGGAGTTCGGGTGCCCAGTGCCACCGAACAAATCATCCGACTTGAGGCGGCCGGGATGCTGACGCGTGAATCGGATCCCACGGATTCTCGCGCTGTTGTAGTGCGTCTTACCTCAAAAGGTAGTGCAGCAACCGAAGCGTCCAATCGCCGTCGCAATGAATTGATGGCGGCGATTCTCGGTCGCTTAGAAACTCAAGAACAAGAGCTCCTCCGTGCCGCGCTACCAGTCTTTGCCAAGCTCAAGACTTACTTCGACGATTCAAGAAACTAGGCAGTCATTTTGTCCGTAGAACATTCATCACTTCAAGAAGCTGAGGAAACCCTTCACGAGGAAAAAGTCTCTATGCTGAGGCAGCCTGTGGCGGTTTGGGCTACCGCAATCGCCGCGGTCTTCGCCTTTATGGGTATTGGTCTAGTTGACCCGATCCTGCCCGCGATCGCTAAGAACCTGCAAGCAAGCACCTCCGAAGTTTCGCTGCTCTTCACCAGTTATTTCTTAGTCACCGCAATTGCCATGCTGATCACTGGCTGGGTATCGTCCCGGATTGGCGGTAAAAAGACCCTGCTCATTGGCTTGGGGCTCATTGTAATCTTCGCTTCGTTGGCGGGTCTGTCCGGCAGTGTTTCTCAACTTGTTGGGTTCCGCGCTGGTTGGGGGCTGGGCAACGCACTGTTTGTTGCGACCGCCCTTGCGGTGATCGTGGGTGTTGCTAGCGGAGGAACTGCTACCGCGATCATTCTTTATGAAGCTGCCCTAGGCTTAGGCATTTCGCTCGGGCCGTTGCTAGGAGCTTTATTAGGCGGCTGGCAATGGCGTGCACCGTTCTTTGGCACCGCCACAGCGATGGCAATTTCTTTCATAGCCCTGATGGTCCTGCTGCCTAAGATGCCTCGGCCCGCGGTAAAAACTCGGCTCCGCGACCCATTGCTCGCTTTAGGCCATAAAGGGCTTCGGTTTACCGCTGGCAGCGCATTGTTTTACAACTACGGATTCTTCACGATCCTGGCCTTCACGCCATTTATCTTGGGCATGGATGCTTATGGCATCGGGGCGGTGTTCTTTGGCTGGGGCATTTGTTTGGCCATCACTTCAGTCTTCTTGGTACCGGTTTTGCAGCGGCGATTCGGCACGGTAAACGTAGTTATTGCCACGCTTATTGGCCTGGCCATTGTGCTTGCTTTGATGGGTTTGGCGGCGGGGCATTCGGTGCCGCTGGTGGTAGTGATGGTGGTGCTCTCCGGGGCGTTGCTAGGTGTCAATAACACGTTATACACCGAGCTTGCGATGGGAGTTTCCGATGCGCCTAGGCCAGTAGCGAGCGCTGGTTATAACTTTGTTCGCTGGATGGGTGGCGCCTTGGCACCGTTTATCGCTGCGCAACTAGGGGAGCACTTCGGTGAGCAAGTTCCATTCTTTGCCGCCGGCGTCGCGATCGTGATCGGCATTGGCGTTGTGGTGATGGGCCGTAAGCATCTTACGGTTTCGCACTGATGGCCCATCACTGAACTCGTTGAAGGTTAGACGCCGACGTCGCGCTTGCGCAGTGCGAAGGCGGACACAATCAAGAACAGCAACGAGAGCCCGTAGAGGCCCAGGAACGGCCAACCTTCAAATCCGTTAGCCAACGGTTTAGCTGCGTAGGCCCAGCTATAAGGCGACACCGCGTGCAACCAGTCGAGATCCTTCGACTGGTTGCCCAGTGCGTTGAAAATATAGCCGACGACGGCAACAAAAGCTCCGGCCCCGACGCCCCAGATTCGGCGGCCGCTGAGTGCGCCAGCCATGAAGGCCGCTGAACCAGCGAGTAAGGCCAAGCCAGCGCATAGCGCGCTTCCTACGGCCAGATTGCCCAGGTTTAGGTTCAACTGTGCTGAATTATTTAGTGCGGAAATCACCAAAAATACCCAAACGCCCAAAAGCAAAATCTTCGCTAGCATCGCGGCGTACCGTTCAAAGACGATCTGCAAGCGCGTCACGCCGTGCGCCAGCGTCAGCTCCAGTTGACCGGCTTCTTCGTCGCCACCAATCGCAGCTGCTCCCCAACTAATCGCTGCGATGCACGAGAGTAAAAAGCCAATCAGGCCAAAGACCGTGGCTTGCACCCAGCCCGTGCCGGAGGATATGTCGTCGTAACCGATTGTTTTTGTCAGCTGCGCCGGGAGCGAGTTCAGCAATTGCTGCATCTGCGAATTTGTGCCCGCCATCGAAGGGTAGAGCGGCAAGTACAAGAACATTGCCGCACTGAGGCCAACGATCCAGCCGATAAGCGAGCGCCAAGTGTCCCGGAACGCTTTACCAAAAAGCGGCAACGGTGCGCGGCGAACTGAAGCGGTAGTGCTCATTTTGCACTCTCCTTTTCTGCTGAATTCTTCGCCGGATCTGAGGTGTACAGCTTCAAAACGGATTCCTCCAGGTCAGGCTCTTCGAGTACCAGGTCGGTCAAGGCCAGCGTCGAGAGTGCCTGGATCAGGGGCGGGATTTCGCCTTCGAGCGTGGCATTTGCTTCGACTGAATCTGGGGTTGAGTCGAAAGGTTTCACGCTGAGATTATTGACGCCGTCGAGCCCAGCGAGCCGGGCCTAAAGTTCGGTGATGGATATCCCGCTGGCGACCAATCTCAGATGTCTGATGGCTGAGGCGCGAAGTTGCTCAACGCCGGCAATCGTGACGATCTTGCCGTCCCGCAAAATTGCAACGTTGTCTGCAGCTTGCTGAATCTCGCTAATGACGTGGCTGGAGAGGAAGACACTTTGTCCGGCCTCGCGAGCTTCACATACTAGGTCCAGAAAGACTTGCTGCATGAGTGGATCCAGGCCAGAGGTCGGCTCATCCAAAACCAGCAGATCCGGTTGGTGCATGAAGGCCTGAACAATGCCAAGTTTTTGCTTATTGCCCTTGGAGAGCTTGCGCACGGGTCGATTGAGATCAACGCCAAGGCGTTCAGCAAGTTCCTCAATTTTTCCCTTGCGCACGGTTCCGGAGATATCCGCGTAATGCTGGAGTAGTTTTCGGCCCGTACTGCGTCCGTCCAGAATGAGTTCGCCGGGCAAGAAGCCGATCCGTCGTCGGAGTGCGGGGCCGGCTTCGCGAGGGTCTTCGCCTAGTACCACGGCGTGTCCTGAGCTGGGCCGAATGATGTCCAGCAAAGTGCGCATTGTGGTGGTCTTGCCAGCTCCATTTGGCCCGATGACGCCGAAGACGCTTCCCCGGGGCATGCTGAAGCTGACTCCTTTGAGAGCCAAATTATTGCCGTATTTCTTCGTCAGTTCGTGGGCTTCGATCGCATGATCTTGGCTCATTGCAGCCGGAGTATCGGTAGTGACAGTTGCGGTGTGGCTCATGATGCAGAGTCCTTTCGCGTGCTGGGCTGATCCCCAAGAGCTTGATCGACTGCCTGGAGGAAGACGTCGTTGGTGTAAAGGCCGTAGGTGTAGAGCTCCAGCATCGGCCGGGACATTCGTTTCATCATGTCTGGGGAAAATTCGTCGAAACCAAGGGCTCGGCCAAGGTAGGCGGGCATAGTCAGCATCGACATACTGGTCATGACGAGCATTGCGGCGGTTACCCGAACATCAGAGATTTCCCTCATGGTGCCGTCGGCCATGCCGGCTTTGAGAATTGCTTCGGTTTCATCGGTCATGATGTCCATGAACTTGCGGCCCGCAGGGGAGTCTTCCGCAATTGCTTTGCCAAGGTATCCGACGCTGTCGTTGTATTCGGCTGGATCTGCGAGGTACTCCCGGATGAGCCCTTGCAGGCCCGCCGGGTTGGTCTTGGCATTGGCGCGGGCCAGGAGCGCGGACAAAACGTAGTCATCGCAGATGGCTCGGAGTTTGTCCTTACTGCCGAAATGGTGAATGACCAGTCCTGGGCTGACTCCGGCCGCGCTAGCGATGCCGCGCACGCTAGTTTTCCGGAATCCGCCTTGCACGAAGAGGTGAATGGCCGCATCGCGAATTTTCGCCGGCGTATTGAGGTCCTCGCCCGGCGGTCGGGGTGTATATGTTGAACGCATGTTTAATATGCTAAACGCGTGTTCAGCTACGCGCAATACCCCTTTACGAATCCTTGATGCGGGATCATTTGACGCAACATGGATTTCTCTGTCACCCTGGATATGCAGCACCTCGTTAGGCGAGGCTCCTGCGCGAACACAGGCCACTGATCTGACGACATCGAGAGATGCCCAAGATCAGGACAGGCCGCCTCGGCTTAAGGGGCGGTCCCAAGTGGCTTCCGGTGCCAGTAAATATTGCCAGCCCAGATACGTCGCGCAGCGCCGAAGCTCTACGTGGGGGTGACTCTCAATTTTTCATGGACGCATCAGGTGTGCGCCCAAGTCTCCCGCGCTGTCGTGCATAAACGATCGATACGGAGGTGGACGCCATGGAATTCTTCGACGTGGTTCTGCGGATTTTGGCTGGCTTGGGCTTTGGCGCGTTGGTGGGCTTCGAACGGCAATGGCGAGCACGTCTGGCCGGCCTTCGTACCAATGCGTTAGTCAGCTTAGGCGCCGCGCTTTTCGTGATTTTTGGCGGCTACACCTTTACCGGTCCTGGCGCCGATCCCACCAGGGTGGCTGCGCAAATCGTCTCCGGAATTGGCTTCCTCGGCGCAGGCGTCATTATGAAACAAGGCGCAAATGTCACCGGCCTCAATACGGCAGCGACGCTCTGGGCCACTGCCGCCGTCGGCGCTTTGGCTGGTGCGGGCGAGTACGCAATTGCGGCAGCGGGCACGGTGGCGATCATGATCGCCAATATGTTGCTGCGCCCGCTCGGTCGGTTTATGGACAAAGGTCCAGAGGGTGGCCGCGAGCCCCAATCGGTTGACTATCTCTTTGAAGTTCGATGCGCTGAGGATGCTGAAGCGCACCTGCGCACCCTGATTGTGCACGCGGTAACCCTGCCGGAATTCAGGCTACGTTCGGTGCAATCGTCGGATACCGCAACTCCCGGCGAAGTTCGGATCGCTGCGGAACTCACCGCGCACGAGCGTGATGACCGGCAGTTGGAAGCGGCAGTGAGTCGGCTCAGCTTGGAGCCAAGGGTCACATCGGTGCGCTGGACCATCGCCGAGCCCGCCGTACTGGACTAATCTGAAGCCTCCCGTGCTGGCATCCCGCCCTCAGCCTTGCGCCGAGTGTCGAGTTGTGGCTGGTTTCGAGTCCCGAAACCAGCCACAACTCGACACTCGGCGCAAGGCTGAGGGAGAGGGGTGGCGGTGTTTTGGGGAATATCGAATCGCCGCCAACTGTTCAGCTGGGCATAGGAAAGGATACGTTGTAACCATGGCGACTATTGATATCACCGGTGAAACTTTCGGCTCTACGGTAGAAGGCAACGACATCGTGCTCGTGGACTTCTGGGCAGATTGGTGCCAGCCGTGTAAACGCTTCGCGCCCACCTACGATGCTGCTTCGCAAAAGCACGACGACGTCGTGTTCGGCAAGGTGGATACCGAGGCTGAGCAGCAGCTAGCTGCCGAGGCAAATATCACCTCGATCCCGAGGCTGATGGCGTTCCGCGAAAAAGTTCTGGTATTTGCGCAGCCAGGTGCCTTGAACCCAACGCAGCTTGAAGAAGTTATCACCGCGGTCAAAGCTCTGGACATGAAAGAGGTCCACGAGCATGTTGCGGCTCAGGCCGCTGAGGCTCAAGAAAGCTAACCAGGAAAGCTAAAAAACCTAGAGGCGTTCGAGCTTCACAGGCGCGGCTAGCAAGGCAGAGAGCGATTCGTTCAAGTCTTGCACGGCCGCGCCCTTTCCATGCGCCGATAGCGCTTCTTCCGAGGCCCATTGCTCGGTCAGCACAATGCGTTCAGGCGTGTCTTCGGTGACCTCATATTGGATGCAGCCTGGTTCAAGGAGAACCTGTTCAATGGCAATATCCAGCGCTAATCGGACGCGGAATTGCTCGCCATCGTTAGGGACGAAAGTTGCTTGGAGATTCACCATGTCGCTCATGAACTTAGCCTAGCTGTTGTGGCGGATTGTTCAGCACTCCGAGCCCGGTAAGGTCCGGCATTTGGAAATGTGCGCCGTCAAAACCGGCAGGCAGGGCAGCTTTCACCATGGCGGCTGTGATGGGGCCGTAGATATGTGGGTAGAGCTCTCCAGCGCCGCCGTCTTCCCATTTCACTTCGGTGCCGGCTGCATCAACCGCGGTTAGATCTACCACCAGCACGACGAGCTCTGCCGGATCGCCGGTGTAAAGAAATTCCGCCACGACCGGCAACTGAGCTGCGGTAGAGCCATGGATAAATCCAGTTTCATTCAGTGTCGCGCCACGGGTGGAGATTTGATAGCCCAGCGGGTTGGTCAGAGCGGCGGTCCAGTCGTGTAGCCGGGCAAGATGCAATATCGACGTCATGACGAAAGCCTAGCTCTAGGGCTAGAAAAGCCTCGACCCATGCCGGGAAGGGTCAGATATTTCGATAGTCGCGAACCGACATTCGTGGACCATGGCGCTCTTTGATGATTCCGGACAGATACAACATCCGAACCACTCGTTGACGGTGCCCGCGCCAGGGCTCCAGCAGCTCCATCATGGCGCTGTCATCAACCGGATTGCCGGTCAGCGCAATACCAACAAACCCGGCCAGATGGTAGTCGCCCACCGAGACCGAATCTGGATCACCGTGACTTGACTGGGTAACCTCTGCTGCGGTCCACGGACCAATTCCGGAGATGCTCATCAGACCCTTTGCGGCATCGATCGCGTTGAGCTCGCCAAGTCGTGCCAAACCGGGGGCGCGCTTCAAGGCGCGCATTATGGTGTCCGATCGTTGCGGCCCTACACCAGCCCGATGCCATTCCCAGGAAGGGATTAAAGCCCATTCCTCCGGGCGCGGGGCCAACCGCAACTGGGCCGGAAAACCTGTACTGTCCGCTCCCGGTGGGATGGAACCATATTTGAAAATCAGCCTTCGGTAGCCGCTGAATGCCTCTTTACCAGTAACTTTTTGTTCCAAAATCGCTGGAATCAAAGTATCCATGATGCGGCGGCTGCGCGGCAGGCGCAGGCCCGGATGCCGCCGTCGGGCAAGTTGGACGTGTTCCGGTAGCAATGCCTGGAACGAGGCGGAGTCGAACTCTGACCAATCATCATCAGCGCCAGCCATCGAGGGTGCCAAGGCCAATGCGGCATCAGCGCCAGGGCCAAAAGCTGTGACCTGCACCCCAGCGTGTTCTGCTGCATCCGCAAAGTCGTAGGCCCATCTGCGGTGTGGAATGCGAACCACCAGGCGCCGTGATGGAATACCGCGCAGGGATCGGAAGGACCTCTGCTAATAGCCCCAACGGTGGAATTGAGGTCGTAACTGCCCTGTGGATTCCAGAGCATTTCCCGAATCGTCATCGCGGCGCGCCTGCGCTAGCCCACAACACCTAAACGGCCAAAGGCAACATCACCAGAGCCATCAGCAAACCAAGGATCGCGAAGCGAGGCCAGGAGATTCGAACGCCAATGCTTTTGAGTCGTTCATGCCATAGCAGCGTCGCCAATGACGCCCAGGGGGTGATGAGCGGACCAAGATTGACGCCAATCAGCACCGCAGCTAGTCGCAATGGCGAGCCGGCGACAGGTTCCAAGGCCAAATATGCTGGCAAATTATTTACTATGTTTGCCGAAGTGGCGGCCAATCCGGCGAGTTGCAACAAGGCTAAAAAGCCGTTGCCTTCGCCGGCCGAATGGGAGAGTAGCGCAGGTAAACCACGCGCGTGCAGCGTAGCGACGATCAGAAATAGGCCAATCGTCAAAACAACCGGTCGCCAAGGCAACATTTGCCAAGACAGCGCCGCGCGACGACGAAAGAGGAACACCAACAAGAGCACGACGGCGGCCACTAATGCGGGGTACTCAACAGGAATGCCGCTGATCAGGGCTGGGAGCAACAACAGCAGGACGACGGCGCATACGATCAAAAGCGGTCGATCCGCCGGTTTGCTGACGGGGTCCGGCCGGTAGCTTCCCGTGAAGTCCTTCCGAAACAGAAGCCAAAGTGCCGCGACCGGAATCGCGATGCCGATAAGGGCCGGCGCCCACAGCAGATTAGCGAACTGCCACGGTGTCATGGCTAGCTGATGTTGCGCCAGTAGATTCGTGAGATTGGAAACCGGCAACAGTAATGAGGCGGTGTTAGCCAGCCATACCGTGGTCAAGGCGAAGGGCAACGGGCGAATCCCAGCGTGCATAGCCAGAAGAACCACGACCGGAGTGATGAGCACCGCAGTAGTGTCCAGGGATAAAAAGATCGTGCTCACGGTAGATAAGGCAACGACGAAGAGCCAGAGCACGATGATGCGGCCACGCCCAGAGCGGCCAGCTGTTTTGGCTGCCAACCAGCCGGTCAATGTCCGGAACACCCCGGCGTCGTTGGCCATTTCGGTCACTAACGTCATGGCGATCACGAACAGCAAAATGGGTACGGTGCGCTGCGCCAGCAGCAAAGCATCTGCAGTTGGCAGTAATCCGGTGAGGAGGCAAACAAGGCCAAGTAGCAGCACCACCCCCGTACCGCCCACGATCGCAATCCAACCTTCACCAGCGACATCTTGCCATGGAGCGCAGACAGCTAGAGAACTAGCGCGGGCTTCACAGCTTGTGCAGTTACTGGTACGGTAATAACTCCGTCGGTAGGCGGAACCCGAATGATGAAACGAAAGGAGCCTCCAATGAACTGCATGAACAACCTCACCGGATCGCCCCTAGGCGCCAAAAAACAAGCGGAACAGTTGCGAGAGCAATCGTTCAACGGCGTTCGCTTCGACGCATCCGGGTTATCGGCCACGGTCTAGACACAACAGACCAGTAGCCCCGTAACCAATTGAAGGTACGGGGCATTTTTCATTTTTGAATGCTGCTCGCTGCAGGTCAACAGAACTGGTTGGGCAGATGCTGGCCAGCGGCCTCGTACCTTTTCACTCAGAAAAATCTAGAGAGAATAAGGACCATGAAGAAGATCAATTCAAAGCTCTACAGTTGGGCGTCCATCATTGATGATGCGACGCTGGGGCAGGCCGAAACGGCCTCAACAATGCCGTTCATCTACCCACACCTGGCGTTGATGCCGGATGCGCACTTGGGTAATGGGGGCAACCGTTGGCTCGGTGATCCCTACCCTTGGCGCGATTATTCCGGCCGCCGTCGGGGTAGATATTGGCTGCGGCATGATCGCAGTCAAAACGCAGTTTCAGGCCAGCGAACTGCCCGAGGACCAGAAGATTTTGCGGGAACAGATTGAACGAGCTGTGCCGCTTTCCGCAGGCAGTTACAACCGCAAGGTTGTTGCCACCGCGGCGCGGCGGATTGAATCGTTGAAGGAATTGGCTGCGAAGGCCGATTTCGATCCGGGAAGTTACGCCGGGAATTGGGAGCTGCAGCTGGGCACGCTGGGCAGCGGGAACCACTTCATTGAAGTCTCCCTAGACGAGGACGACGGCGTGTGGTTGTTTTTGCACTCCGGCTCAAGGGGAGTGGGCAACCGGATTGCGCAGAAGCACATTAAGGAAGCACAGCGACTTGCCAAGCAGTATTGGATTGAACTTCCTGATCCAGATCTGGCCTATTTGGTAGAAGGGACGCTGGAATTTGCGGCCTATATTCGGCAGCTGAAGTGGGCACAGCAGTTCGCTTTGTTGAATCGGGAAGAAATGATGGACCGGGTGATCCGGCAGTTCTCCGATTGGGTAGGTGCTGCGGTTATTGAGCAGGATCGGATCAACTGTCATCACAATTTCACCGAAAAGGAAACGTATTTTGGAAAGTCAGTATGGCTTTCCCGGAAGGGTGCGATTAAGGCCAGCCCGGGCACCCCTGGGCTGATCCCGGGTTCTATGGGCACGGCGTCGTACGTAGTGGTTGGCAAGGGCAACGCGATGGGCATGGACTCCTCGCCGCACGGTGCTGCCCGGGAATACTCTCGGTCCCGGACTCGGAAGAGCTTTACCCATGACCAGCTGCGCGCTGCGATGGTTGGCATTGAATACCGGGATACTGACGCGTTTATTGATGAAATTCCGCAGGCATATAAGCCGATCGACACCGTGATGGCGGATGCTACAGATCTGGTGGAAATCAAGCACACCCTGCGGCAGATCATTAACGTCAAGGGTGACTAGCCGTTGCGCCACCCAAACCGGAAACGCTGCACCACTTTTCGGGGTTAAAACACCCTTTTAACCCCGAAAAGTGGTGCAGCGTTTCCGGTTTGGGTGGCATAGGCTGAGGGGGTTGCCACTGAAGCCAAATCTCTGCGAAGGAGCACTACGCATGACTACCCGCACTCAGGATCTTGCTGCTGGATTTTCCGAAGAAATCGTTGCCCTACGACGTGAATTGCACCAGAATCCGGAAATCGGGTTGGACCTGCCGGAGACTCAGCGACGGATTTTAGCGGCGTTGGAACCCCTTGACCTAGAGATCACGCTCGGTAAAGGGTTGAGCTCAGTCACGGCAGTGCTTCGTGGCGGTGCAACTTCTACGGGAGATCGCCCAGTAGCGCTGCTGCGTGGCGATATGGATGGCCTTCCGGTCGATGAACTTGTTGACGTTCCCTTCAAATCCACGAACGGCGCGATGCACGCCTGCGGTCACGATCTGCACGTTGCTGGTTTGGTCGGTGCCGCGAAGATTTTGCACGCGATACGCGATGAACTTGCTGGCGACGTTATCTTCATGTTCCAGCCCGGTGAGGAAGGCCCCGGCGGCGCAAAGCCGATGATCGATGAAGGCCTTCTCGACATTGCTGGTAAACGAGCCGATGCCGCCTATGGTTTGCACGTGATGGCGGATCATGCGCCGCTCGGAGTCTGGACCGGCCGGCCCAAAACACTTATGGCCGCGCCAGATACTTTGCACGTCAAATACATTGGTCAGGGTGGGCACGGTTCTACGGCCTTCCGGGCAAACGATCCGATTCCTGCGCTCTGCGAAGCGGTAACTGCGCTACAGACCATGGTCACCAGGCACTTCGACATCTTTGATCCGGTTGTAGTGACCGTGGGGCACATTGCTGGTGGCAGCAAAGAAAACATCATCCCGGATAGTGCGCAATTCAATGCGACAGTTCGCTCATTCAGTGCGGAGACTCGGGCAAAGGCCGAGCAGCTAAGTGTTCAGTTGCTCGAAGGTATTGCGGCCGCACACGGACTGAAATCGGAGGTCGTCTTCGAACACATCTACCCGGTTACCGTGAACGATGAGGCGGAATTCGCCTTCACCCGTGGCGTGATCGAAGAACTCTTTGGCGTCGAGCGCTTTCACCTGATGGAAAATCCGGATCCGGGCGGCGAAGACTTCTCGTATGTGCTCGAAGAGGTTCCTGGAACTTACGTCTTCTTGAGCGCTTGCGCCTTCGATTACCCTCAGGATGCCGATGGCAACCACTCACCGCGGGCCGCGTTCAACGACGTCGTGCTCGCGGACGGTGCCGCCTTACTCGCGGAACTTGCTGTGCGCCGAATCAATCGAAGCTAAACATGACCGCTGCGGAGGAGCACCTCGAATATCACAAAGGTGGCACCATTCATGCGCGTGGACAGACGGTCGACGGCGTTCCGGAGGGCTACTGGGAATGGTTCCGGCCAGACGGAGTGATTAAGCGTTCTGGCTACTTCACTGCGGGCGAGCAAAGCGGTGAGTGGACTACCTATGACAAAGACGGCGTGGTCTACAAAGTTACGCAGATGAAATGACCGGGGTGGTAGTCGGATGACGAAAATGGCGAAAATTCTGCGCCTTGAGGCGCTGCTCGTTGCTGCCGTCACCGTTGTGGTGTTCATCGCGCTCGGCTTTGGCTGGTGGTGGCTCCTAGTATTTTTTCTCGTCTTTGACCTTTCGGCGCTCGGCTACCTTCGTGGACCTCGGATCGGTGCATTCGCTTACAACCTGGTGCATAGTTATGCGGCGCCGGTGTTGTTGGCTGGAATCTACGCGGTGCTCCGAATGACTGGCCACGATCTTTGGCTGCTGGCATTCGCTTCCGGGTGTTGGATGTTCCAGGTCGCGGCAGACCGAGCCCTTGGCTATGGACTAAAGCACGACGATGCCTTCGAACATACGCATCTGGGCCTGATTGGAAAGAGTCGCCAAAAAACCTAGGCAGGAACTAGCTCGGCCGAGGCCAGTGCGGGCACGTCCAAACCATTGGTTGCGTTAATGAGCGCTTCGGTAAGTGGGTGCCATGGCCGGTTGACTGGCCGGGTCAACACGAGGTCGCGCGTTAATCTGGGTAGCAACGGCACTAACGTCAGGTCCGCCGAAAGCATGCCTTGACCCAGGCTGGGCATCACACCAACGCCGATGCCCTGCCGCACCAAACTTAAAACGTTGCCAATTCGCGCACTCGCTGAGTAGCGGTATAATGAATCCCGGCAAGTTCGTGGATTCTGCGCACCTGCATTTCACAACCTCCAGTGGAGGAAATGAGCCCATCCTCAAGCAGCTCAGCCAAAGTAATCCTGGCTTCCTGCGCCAGCGGGTGATCTTTACGGATCAAAGCTTGAAAGTCATCAGTAGCGAGCAGTCGGGATGCTTTGTGGCTCTCACTCGGATCAACAAGAATCGCGGCATCGACCAGGCCGGTTTCCAGCCAATCGGAGAGCTCTTCGTCGTCGCCTTCGTAAACTTGCACGTCTACCTCGGGCAACCTCGCCGCCCAAAGTTGCAGCAATCCAGGGAGTAGCCCCTGGCAGGCGGTGGGAACGGCAGCAAGTCGGACCATTCCGGAGTGCACGCCGGAATGGTCCCGAACGCTAGCCTCCAAAGCGTCGACGGCGGCGAGCACGGTCCGGGCGCGAACAATCAGTAAGCTGCCCAGTACGGTAGGGATAACGCCGTTCGCTCGGTCAAAAACCTGCCCGCCTACTTCGCGTTCCAGACTTGAAACAGCGTGCGAAACCGCAGACTGACTAATGCCTAGAGTATTCGCGGCGATCGAGAAACTATTGTGTTTGAGCACAGCCGTGAAAGCGCGAAGTTGAGCGATGGTCACTGCCATGAGTTCTCCTCATACCTGCATCAGTATTAGCTATTTGATTCATGCCTCTTGGGGTTCGATAATAGTCCTGAAACTAAGGAGCACACAATGGCTGGAAACCCGGTGGCAGCAGATCGAAAATCGTACACACTGTTCGCATTTTTAGGCCTCGCCATCGTTTGGGGCGGCAGCTTTTTGTTTATCAAAGTTGGCCTGCAAGGTCTTTCCGCGCCGCAAGTTGTCTTCGGTCGGATTGGCTTCGGGGCACTCACCTTAACCGCGATCATGGTGATTTCCAGGCGGCGCTGGCCCAGAGAAGGCTGGATCTGGGCGCATATGTTGGTTGTCGCGGTGAGCTTTTGCTTGTTGCCGTTCATGTTGTTTTCCTGGGCGGGTGAAAGTTTGCCGTCGGGGCTTTCCAGCATTCTCAATGCGACCACGCCGATTATGACCTTAGTTATCGCGGCAATCATGTTGCCCGCAGAGCGGTTGAGTCGGTTACAGATTGCCGGGCTTGGCCTGGGAATTTTGGGTGTGCTCCTCATCGTCGGACCGTGGGAACTGCTTTTGGACCCTGCGTTTTACCAATCGGTGCCCGCGCAGTTGGCTTGTTTGGGTGCTACAGCTTGTTACGGATTTTCACTCTGTTATCTGCGCAAGTTCATCTCTGGAAAGCATCCTTACGATGCGCCCACCATTGCCTCGGTGCAAATGGTCTTGGCGTTCGCCGTCGTACTGCTCATAACGCCGTTTACGATGCTGACGCCGATCGAGCTGAGCTGTCCAGTAGTTCTGAGTATTGCTGCCTTGGGTATTTTTGGTACCGGAATCGCTTACATTTGGAACACTTTGGTGATCTCGCGCTGGGGTGCGAACGCCGCCTCCACGGTGACCTATCTAGTGCCGGTTGTGGGAGTTCTTTTAGGCGTGTTGATTCTGCACGAAACATTGCATTGGAACGAACCGGTAGGTGGTGTGGTGGTGGTGCTCGGGATTTTGGTGAGCCAGGGACGACTCCGGTTGCCCAGCCGTAAAACACCGGTCGAAGTGCAGGTGTAGGCAGGCCCATCTGAACGGCCAGCAGTTTCGAATGGCTTCGGTGAACTGAGCGATGCTGCTCAGGCCTTTCCGTGAGCCGTGGAGGAACAAATGCGCCATCGAAACACTGAGTCGAAGACGGTGACTAAGCCCGGCTTTCGACCAGCCAAAGCAGAGTCAGCAGTTGATTTGGTTAGCCATGCGGTCGATGCGCCAGAGCAGACCGGGCCGCGGCCGATTATTCATGGCCCGCGTACCCTCACAGCCCAACTGAGTGTTTATGCCGGAGTCTTGTTACCGCTCATCGCCTTGATCGCGGCCATCCCGCTGTTATGGGGCCATGGGCTGGACTGGGTCGACGTCGGCCTGGCGCTGGTCTTTTATCTGATCAGCGGATTGGGCGTGACGATCGGCTTCCATCGCTATTTCACGCATGGCTCCTTTAAAGCCAACCGGACACTCCGGGCGGCGCTCGCGATCGCCGGCTCGCTCTCGGTGCAAGGCTCGATTATTACCTGGGTTGCGGATCACCGTCGCCATCATGCCTTTTCAGATACCGACGGCGATCCGCATTCGCCGTGGGCTTTTGGCACCTCGCCGTGGGCTTTGACTAAGGGCTTCTGGCATGCGCATATGGGCTGGCTTTTTGAGCGAGATGTGACTAACCGCAGCCGGTTTGCCCCGGACCTGTTGAAGGATCCGATGATAGTTCAGATCGACAAGCTTTTCCCGTTGTGGGTTGCCATAACGCTGTTCTTACCCGCGACTCTAGGTGGGATTATCAGCCAGAGCTGGTGGGGGTTCTTGAGCGCGTTCTTTTGGGCTGGTTTGGTACGTGTTGCAGTGCTGCACCACGTCACGTGGTCGGTGAACTCGATTTGCCACATGATCGGCGAGCGGCCGTACGCATCGCGAGACAAAGCGGCGAATTTCTGGCCGTTAGCGATCGTCTCGTTCGGTGAGTCATGGCATAACTCGCACCATGCGGATCCAACCTGCGCCAGGCACGGCGTCCGGCGAGGGCAGATTGATATTTCTGCCAGAACCATCTGGATCTTCGAGAAGTTCGGTTGGGCGACTAATATCAAGTGGCCTAACGCCGAAAGATTCGCCAAATTGAGCATTAAGGAACGTTAGATTCGGATTATGGTGTTTAAGCTGATTTCTTTGGTGTTTCTCAAGATGACTCCACGGCAGAAAGTTTTTGCTGCGTTGCGCCCGGGCCAGCTAGCGTTGGTGTTATGAAATACGCCAACTCGGTGCTTGACCTGATCGGCAAGACGCCACTGGTCAAACTCAATAAGGTCACCGACGGCATCAAAGCCACGGTTCTGGCCAAAGTCGAATACCTCAATCCGGGTGGGTCTGCGAAAGATCGCATCGCGGTCAAAATGCTGGACGAAGCGGCAAAAGCTGGGCTGATTGGCCCCGGTGGCACCGTCGTCGAACCTACCTCGGGGAATACCGGGGTTGCGATGGCGCTAGTTGCGCAGCAACGTGGCTACAACTGCGTCTTTGTGGTGCCAGACAAGGTCGCCGAAGACAAACGTGCAACCATTCGTGCCTATGGCTCAGAGGTTGTGGTCACGCCAACCGCTGTTGCCGCCGATTCGCCGCAGTCTTATTACGGCGTCTCAGACCGTTTGGCCGCTGAAATTCCGGGTGCCTATAAGCCGGATCAGTTCTCGAATCAAAACGGACCGCTGAGCCACTATGAAACTACCGGGCCGGAAATCTGGCAAGACACAGACGGGAAAGTTACCCATTTCGTAGCCGGCGTTGGCACGGGTGGCACTATTACCGGAACTGGGCGCTATTTGCGTGAAGTCTCCGCAGATAGGGCAAGCGGCGAGGTGCAAATTATTGGTGCAGACCCGGAAGGCTCGGTATATTCCGGCGGAACTGGGCGACCGTACTTGGTCGAGGGCGTCGGCGAAGACATTTGGCCCGGTTCATATGATCCTGCGGTGCCGCACGAGGTCATTGCCGTTTCAGACGCTGAAAGCTTTGCGATGACCCGACGGCTAGCCAAAGAAGAAGGTCTTTTGGTTGGCGGTTCCAGCGGCATGGCCGTGGTGGCTGCTTTGCGGGCGGCTCGAGATCTGGGCGAGGACGACGTCGTCGTGGTGCTATTGCCGGACTCTGGTCGAGGCTATTTGGCCAAGATATTTGATGATGACTGGATGCAGTCTTATGGCTTCCTCAAGACCACTGATGAGCCCGCGGTTGGCGAAGTTTTGCGCACTAAAACCGGTCAACTTCCAGACTTAGTACACATGCATCCGAACGAGACCGTCCGCGATGTCATCCGGTTGATGAACGAATACGGCGTGTCGCAGATTCCAGTGTTGACGGCAGAGCCGCCCGTGGTGATGGGCGAGGTTATTGGCTCGGTCGACGAGCGTGATTTGACTGCTAAGTTGTTCCGCGGTGAAGTAAAGATGACGGACAAAATCACCGAACATATGACTGCCACTTTGCCGATGATCGGTTCGTTGGAACCGATTTCGGCTGCTCGATCAAAGCTTCAGGACGTTGATGCGTTACTGGTGACATTTGTTGGCGCGCCAGTGGGAATTCTGACGCGGCAAGATTTGCTGTTCTATTTACAAGACTAAGCGCCCCCCTATTTCAAACGCTGCACCACTTTTGGGCCTTAAGGCCCAAAAGTGGTGCAGCGTTGGCAGAAAGAGAAATGATTTTCATGGATACCAGTAATCTTGGCTTCAACACCCGGGCGGTTCACGCTGGGCAGGAACCTGACCCGGTTACCGGCGCCGTCGTCGGCGGAATCATCCAGTCTTCAACTTTCGCCCAGGACGGCATTGGCCAGTTGCGCAACGGTTACGAGTACGGACGCGGCACCAACCCGACGCGTGATTCCCTGCAGCAGCAGCTTGCCGCCGTCGAAAAGGGAAAGCATGCCTTTTCTTTCTCCTCGGGTCTGGCGGCAGAAGACTCACTTATTCGAGCAGTACTGCGGCCAGGGGACCACATTGTCTTGGGCAATGACGCATACGGTGGTAGCTACCGGCTAATCAATCGTGTGCTTGGGCCGTGGGGAGTGCAACATTCGACGGCGAATATGGCTGACCCGGAAAGCGTGGCTGCCGCAACCACCAGTGCCACGAAGTTGTTTTGGGTAGAGACTCCGTCAAACCCGATGATGAAAATCACCGACATTGCTGCTTTGGCGGAAGTGGCTCACGCTCAAGGCGCTCTGCTTTTGGTCGACAACACCTTCGCCTCGCCGTACTTGCAGAACCCGCTAACCCTTGGCGCAGATATCGTGGTGCACTCCACGACTAAATACATCGGTGGGCACGCGGACGTTATTGGCGGTGCCGTGATCGTGAACGATGACGAGCTCGCGGAGAAAACCGGGTTTGTGCAGTTCGCGGTAGGCGCAGTTTCTGGGCCAATGGATGCGTTCTTGACCACGCGCGGCCTGAAAACTCTAGGTATCCGGATGGATCGGCATTCGTCGAATGCCTTGCAGATCGCCGAATGGTTGCAGGGCAGGCCAGGTGTAGAACGTGTGCTTTATCCAGGGCTGCAGGATCATCCTGGTCATGAACTTGCCGCGCGTCAGATGCGTAGCTTTGGCGGCATGATCTCGGTGCAGTTCTCCGGCGGCGCGGCGGTTGCACGCGCCGTGGCCGAATCCACCAAGTTATTCACGCTAGCTGAGTCGCTGGGCGGCATCGAATCATTGATGAACTATCCCTCGGAGATGACGCACGCTTCAGTGAAAGGCACCGAACTGGCAGTGCCAGAAAATCTCATCCGACTTTCAGTAGGAATCGAAGAAGCTGAAGATCTGGTAGCGGATCTCGATCAGGCTTTGACCGCCGTCACTGGCTAAACTCTTTTCTCGACCTCATCAAGCTATCAAGCAGGGCACAGTGTTTTTTGAAAAGACTGCGCCCTGCTTTGTGCCCAAATATCGGTAATAAATGTGGCGAAGTGTGAGTCAACTCACAGCTCGTTGTCAGCCTGAGAGGGCTTGACTGCGTAGCCCATCCTTATTGGTTTTGAGTTACCTGAAAATCGTTTCTGGTCATGAAATTACGGGGTAGCGTTCAAGCCGTGGGGCAAGAGTTAACGCTTGTTGCTTTCTCGTGTTGGAAAACCTTCCGGCCAACAAAGAGGTTTGCCGGAACTGATCATCCAAAAAATGACTAAGTCAAGGATAAGAATGAACAAGATCTTCAAGTCAGTCCTGGTTGGGGCTGCTGCAGCATCGATGGCATTCCTCGGCACGGGCGTAGCATCAGCCGCTCCGGTCGGCAACGGCAGTGCCACCCCCGACATTGTGGGTGGCACCAAGGCTCCTGCAACTCCGTGGGCCGTACAGCTGGTATTCGTCCAGAACGGTAGCAGCTATGGCTGCACCGGTGAGGCAATTTCCAAGGATTACATCCTGACTGCCAATCACTGCATCGACGGCATCTCTTCGATGAACGTCTACTACAGCAACAGCAACAGCACCGCAAACCGCGGAACCGCGATCAAGGCGGATAAGTGGACGACTTCGGGCAAGGGCGACGTTGCCCTGGTGCACCTGTCCGCCTCGAAGGACCTTGGTTCTTACCCCGCACTGGCTGACAGCTACACCGCCAAGTCCGGTGACGCGGGCAAGATCATGGGCTACGGATTGCGTGCAAACCAGGTTCGCCCGGACGGCTTGTACCAGGCCAACGTTAGCGTCCTAGGCGCTAGCAGAGATGCCTACAACGGCACCGCAGTACACATCAAGGGTGGCGATGGCGCTGCTAACCACAGCGATTCCGGCGGCCCCTTGATCATTGGTGGCAAGATCGTTGGCGTTTGCTCCACTGGCGACAGCAGCGATCCGGGTGCTGACATCCACGCAGGCAGTAGCTATGCGAACCTCACGGCTTCGCGTAGCTGGATCAAGTCCACCTCGGGCGTCTGATCCTTTAGAAGTAACACGTTGGTTGGCCTTACTGAAAAAGCAAGGCCAACCAACGGCACCAGGAGTGAGCTCCCGCCAATATTGATCTGAAACCATTCGTTTCTTGGTACGACGGTTGAGCCATTTCATTCAGCTTGACAATTTTCCAAAATTTCACGCGGTCATTACATATCGCACTCTAATTGCTGTGCCTTTTTATCAACTATCTGAACAAACAAAAAAGGATTCTCATGAACAAGGTAATCAAGTCAGTTTTGGTCGGTGCTGCTGCAGCTTCGATGGCGTTCCTCGGCACCGGTGTTGCCTCGGCTGCTCCAGTGGGCGGCGGTGCTGCTAGCCCGGATATTGTTGGCGGTACTAAGTCTGCGGCCACGCCGTGGGAAGTTCAGCTGATCTTCGTGCAGAACGGCAACACCTACGGCTGCACCGGTGAAGCCATCTCGTCCGAGTGGATCTTGACCGCTCAGCACTGCATTGACAGGACCTCTTCGATGAACGTTTACTACAGCAACAGCACCACCAACCGGGGCACCGCAATCAAGGCTGACAACTGGGTTGGTTCGGACAACGGTGACGTTGCGCTGGTTCACCTTTCCCAGTCCAAGAACCTCGGTTCCTACCCGACGGTTGCAGACAGCTACTCCGCAAATGCTGGTGATAAGGGCATCGTGATGGGTTACGGACGACGCGCAAATGCTGCCCAGTCTGACGGCCTGTACCAGGCAAATGTTCAGGTTCTTGGTTCCAGCACTGACGCGTACAACGGCACTGCAGTGCACATCAAGGGCGTCAATGGCGCATCCAACCACGGCGATTCCGGCGGCCCCTTACTCATTGGCAACCAGATTGTTGGCGTTTGCTCCACTGGTGACAGCAGCGATCCGGGTGCTGACATCCATGCAGGCAGCAACTACGCAAACCTGACCGATTCACGTCAGTGGATCTCTGACACCGCGGGCGTCTAGTCCAAGCGTTGGTTTCTTCCCACCAAGTTTTTCAAGATAAAGGGAATATCATGAAAAAGGTTCTTAAATCTGTTCTCATTGGTGCCGCGGCCGCTTCATTGGCTCTTGTTGGCGCGGGTGCGGCTACTGCAGCTCCAGTGGGTAGCGGTAGCGCTAGCCCGGATATTGTTGGCGGCACCAAGTCGGCTCCCACCCCGTGGGCTGTTCAACTGATCTTCCAGCAGCCCGGCGAATCTGGCAGCTTTGGCTGCACCGGCGAAGCCATTTCGTCCGAGTGGATCCTGACCGCAGGACACTGCGTCAAGGGCGATACCGGCATGAAGGTGTACTTCTCCAATAGCACGAGCGATCGTGGCGTCGGTATTGCGGTTGACGACTTCTACTCTCAGCCAGACAACGACGACGCACTTGTGCACTTGTCTCAGGCCAAAGAGCTGAGCGCGTACCCGACGATGACTGATGGGTACCAGATCAACACCAACGATGCTGCACTCATCATGGGTTACGGACGTCGGGCTAACAGCGTTAACTCAGATGGTCTGTACCAAGCCAAGATGAGGGTACCCGGCGCCAGCAGCGACACCGCTGGTGGCCCCGCGATCCATCTTCAAGGCATTAACGGCGGCGCAAACCACGGCGATTCCGGTGGCCCGCTGATCATTGGTAACAAGATCGTTGGCGTTGCCTCCACGGTTGATTCCGGGCCTGGTGCAAGCACCACCGGCAAGAGCAACTACGCGAGCGTGAGTGACGCTCGCGACTGGATCCAGAACACTACCGGTATCTGATTCCAGTAATCCCGACTGCGTAGCAGTTGCCAAGCCACAACGCGTTTGTGCTGGCAACTGCTAGGCAGCGTGGTTTAAGCCGAGTGGAACGCCGAATAACAAGTGAGGTATTGGCCCAAGATGAGTGTATGCACCTCGTCTGTGCCCTCATAGGTGCGTACAGATTCTAAATTGTTGGCATGCCGCAAAGGCGAGTAATCCAGCGTGATGCCGTTGCCGCCCAGAATGCTCCGTGCTTGGTGGCAAATCTCCAATGCCTCGCGGACATTATTGAGTTTGCCTACTGAGATCTGTTCCGGTCGCAATGTGCCTGCATCTTTGAGCCTGCCAGTGTGTAGCGCGAGTAGCTGGCCTTTTTGCAACTCGAGCATCATGTCCACCAGCTTTGCTTGAGTCAACTGGTAGGAGCCGAGCGGCGAACCAAATGGTTGCCGCTCGGCCGCGTACGCCAAGGCCACCTCGAAAGCATCTCGTGCCGCACCCATCGAGCCCCACATGATGCCGTACCGGGCTTCGTTCAAACACGAGAACGGCCCGCGGAGGCCTTTGGCCAACGGCAAGATTGCGTCTTCAGGCAGCTCGACCTCGTTGAACTGGACATCGCATTGGATAGAGGCCCGCATTGAAAGCTTGCCAGTGATTGGTTCCGCGCTAAATCCCGGGGTCGAAGTCGGTACCAAAAAGCCTCGTACGCCCTCCTCTGGCACCGCAGCCCAGATAATCGCGACGTCGGCTATTGAGGCCAGCCCAATCCAGCGTTTTGCGCCATTGAGCCGCCACCCCTCAGCGGTGCGTACCGCCGTCGTGCGCATTGCGCCGGGATCGCTACCGGCCTCCGGCTCGGTCAAAGCGAAGCAGCCAATCAGCTCACCACGAGCCATTGGCTGCAGATACTTTTCCTTCTGCGCTTCACTTCCCCATTTATGGATTGCGGTCATGGCGAGTGAACCCTGGACCGAGACGAAGGTTCGGATGCCGGAGTCGCCTGCCTCGATTTCCATGGCAGTCAGGCCGTATTCGACGGCGGAGGCGCCCGCGCAACCGTAGCCGTCTAAGTGCATACCCAGGACGCCTAGGGCACCAAGCTCGGGCACCAGTTCAAGCGGAAAATGGGCGTTATCGAACCAGCGCGCAATGTTCGGTTTAATCCGACGATCGGTAAATTCGCGGACCTTATCGCGTTGAGCCAGCTCGGCGTCGCTGAGTAGCGCATCGAGATTCAGCACATCGTGCTTGCCGCGAATATTCTCGCTCACAGACCGGTCATTTCGCGCGAAGCCACCACGCCTTGCCGAGTCTCCGCATCATAGTGATACACGGACTTACCAGCAATGAAGACTTGCTGCGCGCGCTGCATCACGTCCAGCGGATCGCCGCTCCAGAGCACAAAATCGGCGTCCTTGCCCGTTTCCAGCGAGCCAATTCGGTCCGCCAGGCCTAGTACTTTCGCCGGGTTGATCGTGATTGAACGTAGCGCGGTGTCCCGGTCCAGGCCTTCTTTGATGGCCAGCGTTGCTTGGTGCACCAAGAAATGAATCGGCACCACGGGATGATCAGTGATGATGGAAATTTCGACGCCGGCCGCCGCAAGTTTGCCAGGATTAGCCAGTGAGCGGTTACGCAGTTCCATCTTGGAGCGCGAGGTGAACAGTGGCCCAATCAGCACCGGAATCTTCTTTTCCGCGAGCATCGGTGCCAGCAAATGAGCCTCGGTGCCGTGATCAATAACCAGCTCGTAGCCAAATTCTTCGGCGATGCGCACTGCAGTGGCAATGTCATCGGCACGGTGCGCGTGCTGGCGCCAAGGGATTTCGCGACGTAGCACCATGCCGAGTGCTTCGAGCTTCAAATCCTTACCTTTGCGGTCCTTGGCCGGAGTATCCAAATAGTCGCGAGCTTCTTGAAAGGCCTTACGGATAACCAGTGCGGCGCCCAAGCGGGTGGACGGCGTCTGCTTCTTTTCCCCGTAGACCCGCTTGGGATTCTCACCCAAGGCTGCTTTCAAGCCACTAGGGCTACGCAGCACCATCTCGTCTACATAGCCGCCGTGTGTGTGCAGCGCGACTGCCAAACCACCCACCGGGTTTCCGGAGCCAGGATTCACATTGACCGTGGTGATGCCGCCGGCCAAGGCATCACCAAAACCCATTTCACGCGGGTTGATGGCGTCTAAGGCCCGGACCGCGGCCATGATCGGGTCGGTCATCTCGTTGGTGTCATTGCCCATCGCGCCTTCAGCCTCTTCGTGCACGCCCAAATGGGTATGCGCGTCGATGAAACCGGGCACCAGCCACTGCCCCTCCGCATCAATGACTTCGGCACCGCGCGGTGCTTTCAGAGAAAGGCCAATGTCGGTAATCTTTCCCGCTTTGACGATCACGCCGCCGTCGAACGCTTCTCCGGTGACCGGGACGATATGCGCATTAAAAATCGCAAGAGTTGAACTGGACTTGGTGGGCTTCGTGGGCACGATGGACCTCTCTGGTTGGCACTTTGCAGATGTTCTCCCAACCTACTCCGTCCGCAACTCCACCGCGAGAACGCCCGCACCGGATGAACTAATTCGGGCTTTGCCCGCCAGCACCTCCAACTCAGCCAATCGCTCGCCTAGGAAGTTGGTCCGGAAGGCGGATACCAGGCCAGGTAGGCCGATTTCGCAGCTGCCACCATCTGGATTGCTCCACAGTAGCCGGGCAACAACCGAACCATTCCCGGGCAGGACGTCAATGAGTTGGACCTGCTCGCTTTCAATTGTGAGCAGCTCTGCCGAGGTAGCGGCGGCCTTGCCGGGCAGCGCAATCAAGGGCTGGGCAAAGTCGGCTGCTGCATGCAGAGCCGCTACCGTGCTGAGCGGTTCACCAGCACTGATGCAGTAGCGGAAATCCATTTCGAAGGCTTGTTGCACTGGGAAATTGGTGTCCCAGATATTGTTATGGATCCATGAGTAGATAGTGCCGGGCTCGGTAACGGGGAGCGAGTTCGGGAACGGGATATAGGGCAGGCTGATGGTGCCAACTTCGACGAGTGGCGCCTCCGCAGTAGCCCAACCGATCGAGCACTCTGCGCCCTGGATTCTCGCCCAATGCCGGATTCCGTGCATATATTCGGCGCTACCGGGAATCGATGCGGCGCCGGGCTCGGCGAGGCCGCCAGCACTTTCAAGCAAAACGCGCGCGTTTTCGATGGCAAAGGGGAAGGCAAAGAAGGCGCTTTCTTTGGTGTAAGTCGATTCCTTAGAGACCCGATTGCGGATTTCCAATCGAGCCGCGCCGTGCGGAAGCGTGTAGGTGCTTTCAACCCAGTTGGCCCCTGGTGCAATCGAACGGACGGTGAGGTGGCGGCCCAGCGCTTCCGAGCTGGAGGTAATCAGTGCGGCAGCAGTGCTGATTGAGCGGCCGGCGAGCAAGGTGAGCTTTCCGGGTGTTTCGTATTGTTTGGAGCTATTGTGATTCTGTGCGCCAGCACTGGCATAGGTGTCGTAGACATATCCGTTGAAGCCGAATACGGCATCCTGATTGACCAGCTCTTTTTCCGCGCGCTTATCGAATATCGAGCTCACGGTTCCGGCGCGAGCATCGATCCGCACTGCAAAGAATTCGTTAGCTAGCAGGTACGGGTTTGCGCCGTCGGAGTGTTGAATTTCAACTGGCGTAGCCGGGGAATTTTGTGCCGGTTCCACCCGGATCGAGACGCTGCCGAGGGCCGGGATATTTTGCAGCGCAACGCGGACAGTACGGCCTAAGGACCTAAAGTTTTCTTGCTCTACGAGGTATTCGACGGGGAGCAAATTCTCATCGCGGAGGTCACGCACCGCAAGGGGCAGTTGCACTGGGAGGACGCTGTCCGAGAGGAAAAAATCGACTACGCCATTGCGGTTTTGGTTCGCCGTATTGAATACCGTGAACTCCAATGGATCCGCGGGGTCCAGTTGTGCCGCAAGGATTTCGCGTGACTGCGCCAGGGCGAGCTGGGATTCGTCAAGCGCTTCATAGGCTCGGGCGGCTTTCCAATGCCACTGGCGTTCCCCGGCTGATGGGCCGTGATCCTTGTGCAGCCACGAATCGGCAGCGCCCCAAGTGTGCTCATCCCAGAGCGCGAGCTGCCGATAGCCGCGCTCGGTATTGACCGTGGCAGTCTGGTTGGCCTCAGCGCCAAGGAGTTGACCAAAGCTTGTGAGCGTGTGTGCCTGCGCGAGCTGGCTCTGCGCTTGGCGGCTTAGCGCCATTTCCGAGGCCGCGGAACCGATGCCGTGGCCCCACCAGTCATTCCAGTCACCGGCAATATCTTCGATCTGCTCGCCGTGACGTTCTTGAACTTCTTCGAAGAACATTTCATTGGTGGACAGCCGGATTTTCGGGTAATCCCAAGCGTCGTTCCAAGCCGTAACCAGCTCACTGATCCGCCCGTTCGGCGGAGCGTTGTCCGCCCAGCGGCCCTGAAGTCGCAAATGTAAGACATCCAGCGGGTACGGAGCTTTTCCGCTTCAGCCACTTCCGGCAGCCACCCAAAAACAGTCTCGGCCACCAAGGGAAATGGCTTTGTTGCGAGGTTGCTCAGGTAGCAAGGCAGCACATCCGAGGCCGCCATCAGGTTTTCACTCAGACCAACCGTGTTGCCTTCCATATAGGAACCACCGTGCGGGCTGTCAGTGCGCCACACCAGGACGGAATTTCCTGCTGGGCCCAACCAGCGGAAGATCCGGGGCACCTTGAGCTCGCCAAATCCGTTCGGGTGTGATCGACCCGCCCAGTTATGCGCCACGGAAAGGTACTTGACGCCATTGGCGCCCAGTGCGTCCGGGAATCCGACGACGTGGCCGGGTACATCGGTTTGCATTGCAGCTTCGATTTTCAGGCCGTACTTGCTTCGGAGCTGCGAAGCTGGGCGGAGCAGTTCATGCAATTCGTCAGTAGAACAGGCTTCGGTGTGCAGGTTGAACGGCATTGCGGAAAACCCCAGCCGGCCTTCTTTGACGCGGCGGATCAGCTCTTCCGCTTGTTCGGGCGTGCGGTGCGCCAACCAAGCTTCGACGGCGTACAGCGCCTCATTCGTTCCAGCGAAACTTCGCCTCATCGGGCAGGTCGTCGGTGGCGCGCATCTGTGCCAATACCGAATCCAGGTATTCCAGGTGGTTTGCCCGGACGATGTGTTGTGGATCGGTGTAGCCAATGTCGTAATGCGAATGGTGGATTAGGTGCACTGACCAGCGGCGCTGCGGTACCAAAGTGAAGGGAATAGTGACCGGAACGCCGTCGAGATCGAATCTGAGCTCGGCCTCAGCACTTGCGGTGACGGCAGGTACCAAGACTCGCCAGGAGCCTTCTGGTGCAGCAGCCCAGCGCGGGGTTAGTTCTTCGCCGCTGATTATTACGCGAGTGTTCGGCAAAGTCGCCACGGCCGAGTCGCTGAAGGTGTCGTATGCGTCGTCGAACTGGTTCGTGTCATTGCCCTCGGGCAATGTCCAACCACTGCAACCGAACGGACTGGCGGAGTACGCCGTCGTCGGTGCGCAGCATTGGCTCACAGATGACACCAAGCGCGCGGCCGGCGATTGTCACCGTTGCCGTGGTCGAAAGTTCGACAATTTTCTGTCGTTGGGTTGAGATGTCCCAAACCTGGTCCGCGACCAAAGCGTGAGCGCGCATGTAGATCTCCCTGGAGCGTTCGATGAAAACTAAGCTGTGTCCGATTGACTTTGTGGTAACGTTACCATTCGTGAACAGAAAGACAAGCCCCACGATCAAATCGGTTGCCACGCTCGCTGGCGTGAGCCCGATGACCGCCTCTCGGGTGATTTCTGGCAGTGCTACCGTGAGTCCAGCGGCCGCCCAGAAAGTGCTTGCAGCCGCGGAACAACTGGGCTATCGCCGGAATGAGCAAGCTAGAGCGCTGCGCCCGGGCCAGAGCTCCGGCCTGATCGGCATTGCCATCACAAATATCGCCAATGCCTACTATGCGGATTTCGTCCTAGGGGCCGAAAGCGTGGCCAATGAGCACGGTAGAAGGATTTTGCTCGGCAGTAGCCGGGGTGAGCCGGAACGGGAAAAGCAACTGCTCGCAGATTTTGAAGGCCGCCAAGTTGAAGGGTTGATCTTGGTTCCCACCGATCAAGCGCCAAGCCCTGGGCCGCTTTCGGCGCCACGGGTATTAGCGTCGCGAACTCGGGCGGGCGGGAACGAAAGCGCTGTTTTGGTTGACGACGTCGGCGGCGCTCGCCAGGTGGTCACTGGACTGATCGACGCGGGTTGCCGCAGCGTTGGCTTTGTCGGCTCAACCTCAATGTTTACGGGCCGACGCCGGCACAGCGGATACCTGCAAGCGTTGGCTGAGCGCGGTCTAGTCGCGCGCGCCGAGCATCAATTGCTTGACGGCAACGCAGCTCAGCCGATCGAAGAAACGATTGCGGCCCTGCAAGCTCTGATGGCATCGCCGGAGCCGCCGCAGGCCTTGTTTTGTGCAAACAACGTATTCACTTCCGCGGCTTTACTGGCGATCCATCGAAATGCCGAGCAGAAAAACGCCGGCCGAGCGCCGCGGATGCTTGGTGGCTTCGATGCCCTCGCTTTGGCCGAGTTGAGCCCAGTGCCATTGCTATTGGCTGAGCACGATGGCCGTGAATTGGGCCGGCGCTCCGCGGTGAAACTCTTCGAAGCGTTGGCGCCGACTAAGCCGGAAGCCTCCGAGCAGCCTTCACCTGAAGCTGGTGCAGATGAGGTGCCGGTGTCCCTGAAATGGTTTGGAAAACCATGAGCAGCTCGGAAACGGTCAGCGCCGCATTAGCTTGGTCGGTGCTTTGTCTCGACTTTGGCGGCACCACGATCAAAGTGGCCCTCGCGCGCAATGGCGAGCTATTGGCCAGCACTGAAATTGGTGCGGTGCGCGAAATCGCCGAACTCACTGTGGTCGCTAAGCTTGCCGATGATTTGCTCCGCAGCGTGCAGCTGGACCGGGTTGCCGCCCTCGGAATGGCGCTGCCCGGCATCGTCGAACGAAACAGCGGGCTGTTACTTAGCGCCGCTGGAAAGTACGACTTTGCCGCGAATTTTAGCCTGCGAGATTGGGCCGAACAGCAATTTTGCGCTCCGGTCGCGATCGAGTTGGATTCCCGTGCCGCACTTGTCGGTGAGCTGGAATATGGCGCACTCCGCGGCGAAAAGGACGCTGCGTTATTGGTTCTTGGCACGGGGATTGGCGCCGCGGTGATGCTCGACGGCGTGGTGCTTCAAGGCAGTTCGGGCCATGCCGGGGTGCTGGGCGGTCATCTGCCCGTTGACGCTCGGGGTGAGCCTTGCCGTTGCGGTTCGTACGGCTGCGCCGAATCGGCAGGAAGTGGCTGGGATTTAGCGTCCTGGCCGCATCCGGCAGCGCCACTTGACTTGATTAGTTTGCTCCAGCTCATGGACGACGGCGATCTGCTGGCCGGGCGCTATTGGGACCGGCTGGTATCGGCATGGGCGCTGGCCGCGGTCGGACTGATTCAGAGTTTTGATCCAGCGGTTCTGGTCGTCAGTGGTGGCATGTTGCGGGCTGCTGATCGAATTCTGCCAGCGCTTCAGGAACAGATTGCGCCGCGGTTGTGGCCCAGCCTGAAAATGCCTGAGATCCGAGTTGCGAAGCAGCCAGAATTTTCGGTGCTACGCGGCCTAAATGTCCTAGCGGAGTTGAAAATAGCATGAGCCGAGTCCCAAATTACGACAGATTCCCTTCGATCCGGGTGCCCGGTGAGCATCTCGTGGCCGATGGTGCCGAGATTGCTAAGGCACTCGATGCTGCCGCGCGGGCCAAGGCGCTAAGTACTAGTACCTCTAGCGCTAACGACATGCAGCCGCTGCTTATCATCGATAGCTACCCTGGCGTTGAGCTCGATGAGCTGTTGCCCTGGGGTTCCGCACAGCTGCCGGAGTACGAAGTCATTGACCTTGAAAGTTCCGCAGCCCGCTCGGAACATGAGCTCGCTGAGCGCTTTGCGCCCTTTCTGACCGATGATCGTGTCTTCGGCGTGATGGGCCATTTCAGTATCGAATCCGTGTACCTAAGGTCCGCACTGACGCAACTCCAAAGCAAGCTGGCCAGTCGGGTTCGACCAACCGTCGTCGTTGGTTGGGGCGCGGCGCTGTGTGCCGATGCCGCGGCGGTGCTAGTTCTAGCCGATCTGCCCCGTTGGGAAATTCAACAGCGACAGCGTCGGGGTGCGAGCAATTGGCGGGCGGCTGCGGAGCCGGACAATCTCAAGAAATTCAAGCGCGGCTATTTCATTGAATGGCGCATTGCCGATCGGCACAAAAACGAAACAGTGATACCGGCCGCTGATTTCCTACTAGATACCGTGCGTGGTGTAAGTAATGCGTTATTGACCAGCGGAGCCGCCCTGCGAGCAGGGTTGCAGGCAGCAGTGCATCGGCCCTTCCGAGTGGTGCCATTTTTTGACCCGGGAGTTTGGGGCGGCCAATGGATGAAAGACACCTTTGGTCTAGCTTCAGATGCTGAAAACTATGCCTGGTGCTTTGACTGTGTGCCCGAGGAAAACAGCCTGCTTTTGGAAGTGCACAGCCTGGATGGCGCGGTGGCGAAGATCGAAATTCCGGCCCAGAATCTGGTTTTGCAACATCCCAGTGAACTATTGGGGGCGCTGACGCGCAGCCGCTTTGGTGCCGAGTTCCCGATCCGCTTCGACATGCTGGACACTATGGGCGGTGGCAATCTTTCCCTTCAAGTGCATCCGCTCACGGAGTACATCAATTCCCGTTTCGGTATGAGATATACCCAGGATGAAAGTTACTACTTGCTCGACGCGGAACCGGACGCCGTCGTCTATTTGGGCCTAACCGACTCCAGTATCCCGGCGGCTATGGCTACCGATTTGCGCGCGGCTCAAGCCGGGGAAGCGGAGTTTCCCGCGGCAAAACATGTGAATACTTTTCCGGCTCGCAAACACGACCATTTTTCGATTCCGGCCGGCACGGTGCACTGCTCCGGCGCCGGTTCAATGGTGCTTGAGATTTCTGCGACCCCGTACATCTTCACCTTCAAAATGTGGGATTGGGGCCGCCTTGGCCTGGACGGGCTTCCCCATCCGATCCACCTGGACCACGCATTGGCCAATCTGCAGTGGGATCGGCGCTCGGAGTGGACTCAGCAACATTTGGTCAACCAGGTCCAAGCTGTGGGTTCTGGTGCTGGCTGGGCAGCTGAAAGGACTGGCCTGGCGGAACTGGAATTTATTGAGGTAGTTCGTCATTGGTTCAGCGCCCCCGTACAGCACGACACTCGGGGGACTGTGCACGTGCTGAATCTGGTTGAGGGCGAGTCGGCCTTGGTGGAAAGCCCTAGTGGGGCCTTGCACCGTTTGAGGTGCATTATGCGGAGACGTTCATTGTGCCAGCGGTCGTGGGGCGCTATCAGATCAGCCCACTAGTACCTAATAAAGATGGTTGCTGTGCGACGGTAAAGGCATGGGTTCGAGGCACCGAAAGACCTTGGAGGCTTGCACGCGATAAGGATTGCGTAAAGGGTTCACAGCGAAGCGTAAAGGTCTTGTAAAGACCGGGTCTTATCGCGGAAACAAGGCGTTGCATAGAACTGCCGCCCCATTGGGCGGCGCACGTTTTCCGTGAAAGGACAGGACATGTCTGACGTAATCGTCGTCGTGATTTTCCTTGCTGCTGCCGCCGCCGTGATGTGGCTGGCGAAAGGGGTGGCCAAGCTCTAATGCCCGCCGTATCCGCATTGTTTGTTTGGGTGCCACTAGCAATCCTTGGATTAGCTCTGTGTGGTTACCTCATTGCTGCCCTGATTCGACCGGAGAAGTGGTAGCCCGATGACCTTTTCACTCGCATCTTTTCTGACTCAAGCGGCAATCCTGTTGCTGCTGCTCGCCGTGACGCACAAGCCCTTGGGTCTTTATATGGCCAGGGTTTTTGAGAGCAAAAAGAACTATCTGCCAGAACGGATCTTTTACCGGATCGCAGGGGTCGACGCCGGTACGGACCAGAAGTGGTCAACTTACCTACGCAGCGTGCTCGCCTTTTCCGTGGTCGGCATCCTCATTTGTCTTTCTCTTGCAGCGGTTGCAAGGATGGGGTGCGGGTCAAGGCGATCCGGTAGACCCATGGGTTGCCATGAATACCGCAATTTCCTTTGTCACCAACACCAACTGGCAAACCTATGCACCGGAAACTACGGTTGGCATCCTGGTCCAGATGCTGCTGCTAGCGGTGCAGAATTTCCTATCAGACGCTGTTGGTATTGTCGTGGCGATTGCGCTTGTTCGGGGGATCAAGCGCAGTAAGACCGATGAAATTGGCAACTTCTGGGTTGACCTGTCCCGGGCGGCATTCCGAATCTTGCTACCAATTGCCATTATTGGCGCGATAGTCTTCATCGCCACTGGAATTGTGCAGAACTTCAGCGGTACCTCGGTAACTAACGCGGCCCTTGGCGTGCAACAGCAAATCCCCGGTGGCCCGGTCGCCTCACAAGAGGCAATCAAGCTGCTGGGCACAAACGGTGGTGGCTACTTCAACGCCAACTCAGCGCACCCGTTTGAGAATCCGAACGCCTATTCCAATCTTTTCTCGGTCTTCCTGATCCTGGTCATCCCGTTCTCCCTGCCGTATACCTACGGTCGGATGGTCGGGCAGTAACGCCAGGGCTACACGATCTTGACTGTGATGGGCGGCCTTTGGGCGATCAGCACCGGGCTGATGGCCTGGGCGATGGCGGCGGCCAGCGCTTTGGGCTCCCTGGGTGAGGGCTTCGAACAGCGGTTTGGCCCGGCAGCCAGTTCACTTTTCGCCTCAGCAACTACGCTGACTTCCACCGGCGCGGTTGACGTTGCGCATGATTCCTTGCCGCCACTAGCTGGCGGCATGGCGCTGCTGAACATGATGCTGGGCGAAATTGCACCTGGCGGTGTGGGATCTGGGCTTTACGGCATGCTCGTACTGGCCATCATCTCGGTTTTTATCGCCGGGCTCATGGTTGGCCGTACGCCGGAGTTCATGGGCAAAAAAATCACTGCCAAAGCAGATGAAACTTGCCGCGATGTACATTCTGGTGACGCCAACTCTGGTGCTGGTATTCACCGGTATCACCATGCTGATTCCAGATCAGCTGGCGAATGCGCCGGCTAGCGGTCCGCACCAGTTCTCCGAAGTGCTGTACGCCTTCACCTCGGCGGCCAATAACAATGGTTCCGCCTTCGGTGGCATTACCAGTTCCGGGCCTTACTTTGCCACGCTGTTAGGCCTAGCAATGTTTTTGGGGCGATTCATTCCGATCGTCCTGGTACTGGCGCTCGCCGGCTCCTTAGCAAAGCAAAAAGTGGTGCCGGCGTCCTCCGGAACCGCGCCAACCCATGGGCCGCTTTTCGCCACGCTCTTGCTGGGTATCTCCGTGGTGCTCACCGCTTTGACCTACTTCCCGGCCCTCGCTTTGGGCCCGCTTGCCGAAGGCCTAGTGAAATGAAAACTGTGAAATGACAACAACTCTTACCCCAGCAGAAGCGTCTGAATCTGCTGCTCCTCATCGTGTGAAGGCACCTGCGAAACTTTCAGCAAGCGCCGTGAAATCGGCGTTACCGCTGGCATTCAAGAAGCTGTCACTGCGCCAAATGGTGCACTCACCGGTGATGTTCACGGTGCTGCTCGGCGCTGCGGTATGTACCGTAGTTGCGGTGCTGGCACCCAGTGATTTTAGTATCGCGGTGACCATCTGGCTTTGGCTCACAGTGCTCTTTGGCACCTTGTCAGAAGCGATTGCCGAAGGCCGCGGAAAGGCGCAGGCCGCGAGTTTGCGTGCTGGCCGAACGTCTGTGATGGCGCGGCAAGTTAAACTTGAAGCCGGTCGGGCTCCGGCCACAATGGCCGACTTGGCGCGAGCCGAGTTCGTGCAGGTGGCAGCGACCGACCTGACCGTGGGCGACGTCGTCGTCTGTTCTGCTGGGGACACTATCCCGTCAGACGGCGAGATTATCGCTGGGGTGGCCAGTGTGGACGAGTCCACGATCACTGGTGAATCCGCACCAGTTATCCGCGAATCCGGTGGCGACCGTAGCTCGGTCACCGGCGGTACGAAGGTGCTCTCCGACCAGATCCTGATCAAGATCACCGCCTCTCCCGGCCAAACCTTCATCGACCGGATGATCCGGTTGGTCGAGGGCACAACCCGGCAAAAGACGCCGAATTAAATCGCGCTGAATGTGTTGCTGGTTTCATTGACCATCGTGTTTGTGATCGTGGTGATGGCACTGGCACCGATGGCTTCGCTGGCCAACGCTGTGCCATCACCGATCATTTTGGTCGCGTTGCTGGTTTGTCTCATTCCCACCACGATTGGCGCCCTGGTGCCAGCCATTGGCATCGCTGGAATGGATCGTTTGGTGCAGCACAATGTGTTGGCTACCTCGGGCCGTGCGGTAGAAACCGCTGGTGACGTGGATACTTTGCTGCTTGATAAGACCGACACCATTACCTTTGGTAATCGTCGGGCCGTGGGTTTCTACCCCGTACCGGGTGTGAGTGCCGAAGAGCTGGTGAGCGCAGTACGGCTCTCCTCGCTTGCCGATGAGACTCCGGAAGGTCGCTCGATCGTTGAGCTGGCCGCACAACGTGGCGTCAACGAGCCAACGCTGGAATTCCTAGAGTCGCGGGCCAGGGTGGGTAGCTTGGACTTGCTGGCGGTTGAATTCACTGCGAGTACCCGGATGAGTGGTCTCGATTTGGTGGAAGACGGAAACCGCCGCGAGATCCGCAAGGGCGCCGCCTCCGCCGTCGAACGGTACGTTGCCGAAGCTGGCAATAAACTGCCCGAAGCTGCTGCGGCGCAAGTGCAGCGGATCGCTGAATCTGGCGGCACGCCGCTGATTGTGGCGGATAATGGCAAGGCGCTGGGCGTCATTGAACTGGCTGATGTGGTAAAATGCGGCATGCGCGAACGCTTCGAACAGCTACGCACCATGGGCATTCGGACCATCATGATCACCGGCGACAATAAGGTGACTGCTGCGGCAATTGCTGCCGAAGCTGGCGTTGACGACTTTGTGGCTGAGGCGACTCCGGAGGACAAGCTCGCGGTGATCAAGCGTGAGCAAGAAGCCGGGCACTTGGTGGCAATGACGGGGGACGGCACGAATGATGCCCATGCCCTCGCGGCGGCCGACGTCGGCGTGGCAATGAACTCCGGTACTCCGGCTGCCAAAGAGGCAGCCAATATGGTGGACTTGGATTCGGATCCAACTAAGTTGATCGACATCGTTGGCATTGGTAAGCAGCTGCTCATCACTCGTGGTTCGCTGACAACCTTCTCGGTGGAAAATGATGTGGCCAAGTACTTTGCGATTGTGCCGGCTTTGTTTGCCGCCGCGTTCCCTGGGCTGGGCCTGCTGAACATCATGGGCCTGTCCTCCCCGAACTCGGCGATTCTTTCCGCAGTGATTTTCAATGCTTTGATCATCATCTTGGTGCCGCTGGCCTTGAAAGGCGTCAAGTACCGCGCGGTGACCGCTGGCCAAGCGCTGGCTCGGAACCTGCTGATTTACGGCGTCGGCGGCTTGCGCACCGTTTATTGGCATCAAAATCATCGATCTGCTCATCTCACTCATTCCGGGGCTGAATTAATATGAATACCTTCACCTCTTATTTGCGCCAATTCGGTACCGCATTTCGGCTGTTAATTGCTGCCACGGTGGTCCTGGGATTGGGCTATCCGGCTGTGGTTTGGGGGATTGGCCAACTGGCATTCCCCAATCAAGCAAACGGTTCCATCGTCTCGGTCAATGGCCAACAAGCGGCGAGCTCGTTGATCGCCCAGTCGCCAAAAGATGGTTTAGGGCCGGAATGGTTTCACCCGCGGCCTTCAGCAGTGAATTGGGACCCGGCGTCGTCCAGAGCTAGCAACTTGGGTCCAAACGATCCGAAATTGGCCGAATCAATTGAGACATTGCGCGCGCAAATTGCCGAGGATGAGAACGTTTCGGAATCGAAGGTGCCGATGGATGCGCTAACCGCTTCCGGTTCCGGGCTCGATCCGCAGATTTCGCTGGCTTATGCACAATTACAGATTCCGCGAATTGCTGACAAGACCGGGCTTTCGGAGACTGCCTTGCAAGATTTGGTCAGCAAGAACACGACTTCTGAGCTGGAATCATTACTCGGTCAGCAATCAGTCAACGTGACAAAACTGAACATCGACCTAGCCGCAGCCGTCAAAAAATAGCCCACGTCCTTTCGCCCCTCCCCGTCGAGTGTCGAGTTGTGGCTAATTTGCACCGTTCAAACCAGCCACAACTCGACACTCGACGGAGGGTGGCGGGGCATAACGACGGCGGAAAAGGCGGGAATAGGTGAAGATGGGATCATGGCAAGAGGCACACTGCGGATTCTTCTCGGCGCGGCACCGGGAGTGGGCAAGACTTTCGCGATGCTCGAAGAGGCCCATCTCAAGATTGGCCAAGGCGTGGATACCGTGGTCGCCATCGCATTGCACCACGGCAGGAAAGACACCCAGGCATTGTTGGCCGGGCTAGAAGTTATCCCCACCAAACAAGTCGAGTACCGAGGTTCACACTTCGAAGAAATGGACGTCGACGCCGTATTAGAGCGAGCTCCGCAGCTGGCCTTAGTGGACGAGTATGCGCACACCGTGGTGAGCGAGCACGGAACCAAAGCTTCCAGGAAACGTTGGGAAGACGTCGAGCTGCTTTTGGACGCCGGAATTGACGTCATCTCCACACTGAACATTCAACACTTAGCTTCGCTTGGCGACGTCGTGAGCCAGATTACTGAAACAAAACAGGGTGAAACCGTCCCCGACGACATTGTTCGTCGCGCAGATCAGATCGAACTCATCGACATCTCGCCGGAACTGCTTCGTCAGCGACTCAGCGCTGGCAACATTTATTCGGCGGACAAAGTTGACGCTGCCCTGGCCAGCTATTTCCGGATGGGCAATCTCTCAGCGCTGCGCGAACTCGCTTTGCTTTGGCTCGCTGATCAAGTTGAAGATGGGCTCTCCGCCTACCGAGCTGACCACAGCATTGAAGCGAGCTGGCCCACCAGAGAGCGGGTAGTAGTCGGGCTCACGGGTGGGCCGGAGGGCGAAGTGCTCATTCGGCGGGCGGCCCGGATTCTGGCCAGAGTTTCCGGCGGTGAATTGTTGGGCGTGCATGTCAGAGCGTCCGACGGCGTGCTGGCGGAGTCGCCGCGCGAACTTGAGACACAGCGACAGCTGCTCAAGGATCTAGGCGGCAGCTATCACAGCGTCACTGGCGAAGACCAAGCACAGGCATTGCTTGACTTTGCGCGCAGAGTCAACGCGACCCAGCTGGTGGTGGGAACTTCTCGACGTCGGCCGCTCGCCAGGCTGGTCCGGGGTGCTGGCGTAGGCAGCAAAGTGGTACGCGGCTCGGGCGATATTGACGTGCATATGGTCTCGCACCCACTGGGCGGACGAGGCGTTGTCTTCCGCAAAGCCGGTGCGCTAGGCCGACGTCGGTTGATGCTTGGCTTCGCGCTGGCGATTGTGATTCCGGTGATCCTCGAATGGGCCTTAGTGCAATGGGTGCCGGATAGTTTCACCACCGAAACATTGATCCAGCTGACCGGTTGCGTCGTGGTGGCCGTGATCGGCGGACTGTGGCCCGCGCTATTAGCCGCGGTTTTTAGCTCGCTACTGCTGAATTTCTTCACTGCTGCCCCGATAGGCACACTGACCATTGCCGATCCAGAAAACCTTTTGGCGCTCATTATTTTCTTGATCGTTTCAGCCGTGGTCGCGGTAGTGGTTGACTTGGCTACTAGGCGGACCAGGGATGCCTTGCGGGCAGGTGCAGAAGCTGCCACGCTAAGCGAACTTGCGCGCGGTGCGGTAGCGGGTGAGGACTCATTACAGACGTTTTTGGACCAAGGGCGCGAGGCTTTTCGTGTTGATTCGGTGAGTTTACTGCTCAAGGACCCGATGACCACCAGCACCCCGGTCTGGCGCTTCGAAGCAGCTTCCGGCTTGAACCCGCCGGACAATCCGGAAACTTCAGACAACATCGAAGAGGTCCAAAACGAGCTAGTTCTGGCGTTGAACGGTCGGGTGCTGAACGTCTCTGACCGACGCCTACTTGCGGCCTTTGGTGCGCATCTATTGGCGTTACGGCAGCGCATTCAGCTCGACGCGAGCCGGCGCGATAATGTTCGTTTGGCCGAGGGCAACACCATGCGCACCTCAATTTTGCGAGCTGTTTCGCACGATCTGCGCACGCCACTTGCCGCGATTAAACTTTCCGTGAGTAGCTTGCGTCAAGACGGGGTGCGCTTTCCGCCCGAGGATGAAGCTGAGCTGCTGGCATCGGTCGAGACCTCGGCAGATCGTTTAGATGCCTTAGTGGGCAACTTACTGGATATGTCCCGAATTTCCTCCGATGCGGTTAACCCGTTGCTGGGGCCGGTTCGCTGGACCGATGCGATCGACGCCGCGCTGCAAGGCTTGCCTGAAGAGCAACTTCGGCTTGAGCTGCCGGCCAATATGCCTGCCATAGAAGCGGATCCGGGCATGTTGGAGCGGGTAATTGCCAATGTGGTGGAGAACGCGCTGAAGTATGCGCCAAACTCGGATTTGGTATTGCTCGGAACGGTTTCCGGCACACCGACAATTGCCGGGCAGCCGGCAAGTGAATTACGAATTGTGGACCATGGCCGCGGCGTCGCAGCCAAAGATGTGGTGGCAATGTTCCGGCCATTTCAAAGGCTCGACGACGTGCCGGACGGTTCCGGCGTCGGCTTAGGGCTAGCGGTGGCCAAAGGATTTACCGAGGCAATGGGCGGTGTGCTGACGGCGGAACAAACCCCCGGTGGCGGACTCACCATGGTGATGCGGTTACCGTTGAGTTCCGGCGCAGCAGAGGCCGTCAGGGCCACTCAGGTAGAAAGAAGCGTCAAATGACCACCGTGCTCGTAGTAGATGATGAACCGCAGATCCTGCGTGCACTGCAAATCAACCTGCATGCACACGGGTACACGGTGCACACCTCCGCAAATGGCACTGATGCCTTGGCCAGCGCCGCCGCGCACCCGCCGGACGTCGTCGTCCTTGATTTTGGCTTGCCGGATATTGATGGGCTTGAGGTGATCGCTGGGCTTCGTGGTTGGACCGCGGTGCCGATTATTGTGCTTTCTGCTCGGCATGCTTCCGAGGAAAAGGTAGCAGCGCTGGACGCCGGTGCAGACGACTATGTGACCAAGCCCTTTGGCTTGGACGAATTCTTGGCCCGCCTGCGGGCCGCGCAGCGTCGGGCAGAACAGGATACCGACGCCGGTGCCTCACCAACCGTGGCGACCGAAGATTTTGTGGTGGATTTGCAGGCGAAGAAAGTGCTTCGTGCTGGCCAACGGGTGCGGCTGACGCCGACCGAGTGGTCGATTCTGGAATTATTGGCGCGAAACTCCGGTCGATTGGTGTCTCAACAACAACTGCTCACTCAGGTTTGGGGACCGGCCTATGCAAAAGAAACTCAATACCTCAGGGTCTACATGGGTCAGCTGCGACGAAAGTTGGAGCCGGACCCGGCTAACCCGCGGCACCTGATCGCCGAAGCCGGTATGGGGTATCGCTTCGAGCCGTAGCCCGTTCTGAGTCGCCCCGGATGCATTTTCAGCTTTAGGTTGGTCTTCTAACGTGTTGGTGGGCCAACCCAAAGCTGAAAATGCATCCGAAAGCCGATGCCTGCCTGGTTGCCAGTTTGCCTGGTTGCTAGCGGAGCAGCGCGTCGATAATATCGGAGCCTAACCGGGCAGTGACCAGCACATCAACCTGATATTTTACGTAACGGCCTTCCCGCTTTGTGAACACCAAACCGGCATCTTTCAGAACTGCCAATTGCCGGGAAACCTCCGGTGCACTGAGCCGCCAGGTTTCGGCCAGCTCAATGGTGGTTAGCGGACTGCGCAGTAAGCTGCGGATAAGGCGGAGCCGCACGGGGTGATCTAGGGCGTGGATTTTGTCTTGGAGCGAATCGAGACCTTTGGCGTTAGGACTTGCTAGCCCTTCTGCCGGGTATTGAATGACCGGCCGCCAACCGGGTGCGTGCACCACCAATAAATGCGGGTGTCCGAAGGCGCTAGGTAAAAATGTCACCCCTTTGCCGACCGCCGAAGTGCCTTTGTCTTGCAGCTTATCCACCACAATGCGTTGGCCCGAACTGTCCAGTGTCACAGCGTCCGAAATAGCTCCGAGCGCACTAGATAGTCCGTTGTTGACCAGAAGATCATGCTTATGCCGAGCGTCTTGATGCAGGCTGCCCACCACTTGTTGCCAGGCATCGGCGAAAAAGACGCTTCGCAATCTTCCAGCAATTGACGCACCCAAGGCAGAACGGCTGCGGGGTTCGCGAGCACAAAATCGACAAATTCGAGTTGTCGCTGACCGCGAACGGTTGCCCGCTCCCGAGCGATCCTCCTGGCATTTTCATCTACCAGCGGCGACTTCAAGTTTTCTAGCAAGGGAACCACCCCGCTGCTGCTGGTGATCAGGGCCGCATTGACCCACGTTTCATCGCTCAAGCAGTCCAACGCATCGAGTTCATCAGCTAGCGATGCGCCGGGATTCGAGGGCAAGAGCATGTCCGCTCGCGACGTTCGCCATAAGAAATCGGCAGTCAGCATCCGATCCATCAGATCCGGTTCGATCAGCTCAATGCTGCGCCGAATCCAATCCTGTTGCGGGGCATGGTGAGCCGGTTCTACTAACAAATGTAGGGCTGATCCGAGTTCGGCCAACGGTGAGGGGGCGAAGAGGAAGCCTTCATTGGCGACGCCGGCGACGTCGATGGTTACGCTCATGTGATCATTCTGGTCCCGCTGCAACCGATAAGCACGTCAATTGACAACTTTTGCTAATCCATGTGCTTTGTACTGCTGCCAACACGATGGTTGATCTCATGCAAACCTAAACCAGCCCCATGGCACCAGTTTCCAAGCCAGAATCAGCCAAGTTGTCTCCGTTAGGGTTGCTGCGCGCGGCTGGCGCTACGCCGTCGCGATTTTGGGGTCCGCACTTGGCAGCGGTCTATTGCGACCATTCCTCTTGCTTTACGCGGCGGGCATCAGCCAACTGTCGATTGAAGTCGCCGGGCTGGCGCGATCTGCCGGCTTTATTGTGGGTCTTGCGGTTGTGCCGCGGGCTGGGCGCTGGGTGGACACCGGCGCTAGAACTCGGCCGATGATGGCGACCCTGCTCATTAGAGCGCTGGGCATGGCATCTTTGTTGCTCATCCCGGGCCCGGCTGGTTTTGTGATTACTTGTGTGTTGCAGGGCATTGGCAATCAAGCGGGTCCAGTGACACAGGGGGCCGTGGTGAGCAGCTTGAGCCGTGGTTTTGAACGGGATGCGGTGCTCGCTTCGATTCGTTCATTGGGCAATGCTGGGCTAGGTGCTGGGGCCCTGCTCGCAACCGTGGCAGCGGCCGCTGGCGGACTGGGTATGCAGTGGCTCGCGGCGGCAACCGGAGTGGCGTATCTGATTTCGCTTTTGTTGATCTCGACCGTAGCAATCCCGGCCGTCGATCTGGCAGCCAGCTCGCGCCGTCGGCATTTGGGTCCTTTGGACGAGGCAGACAAGCCGGCAATGCGGCAATTAAACCTCCTGAATGTGGCAAATCTTCCCTACGCTTTGTGCTTCGACATCCTAGAGGTCGCGTTGCCAGCGATTTTGGTGACCCAATTACTTGCCTCGGCGTCCTGGGCGTCTGGGATTTTTGTGGGAAATACCGTGCTAGTGATTGTGCTGCAGCTGCCCGTAGTGATTTGGATGGCCAGGCGCCAACGAAAAACGGTTTTCGCCCTGGCTGGTTTGGTCTTGAGTGTTTCGTATCTGGGATTCTTTGCGGCCGGGTCATTGGGCGGAAATGCTGGCGCGGCCGGTTTGGCTGCGGTCTCTGTGCTCTACACCTTGGGTGAAATTATGTATACCGGGGTCAATTCCGCATTGGTTATTGACGTCGCTCCGCCGCACCTGCTGGGCCGAGCCTTGGCTCGCTGGCAGCTTTCGGCCGGCTTCGGCAAAGCCGTAGCGCCATTTATCATCACGGTATTAATTGGCATCGGAACGGGCTGGCTTTGGCTGGTTTTGATTGCCGGCACTCTTGTTGGTGCAGTGTTGATCTATTTCTTGGCACCGTGTGACGCGCAACTTCGCAGCGTGGGATTGGCAGTTCGCAGCAACGACACGTCTAACAACAAAGCGGCCGACCGGCTTCGCAAAGCGCTGCGGCAACGCGAGCGCGAAATACTGCTGGCGGATTACGGCGCTATGGGAATGATCTGCCATTGCCGCGATGTTGCAAAGGACAGCAGAACTTGGTACTCAGAAAGGCGGCCAGCAATGGAGAATATTGTGAACTACGACGTCGAGGTCTTGCGGTTGAATGCCTTTGCCGCAAGTGCTGGCGGAGGCAATCCTGCTGGAGTCGTCTTGGACGCAAGCCAGTTATCCGCTGATCAAATGCAGGCGATGGCAAAACAGCTCGGCTACGCAGAATCAGCATTCGTCACCCAGATACCTCAGCCACCAACGGAGCTCACACCAGGCAGTGTCGGCATCAGGTACTTCAGCCCCTACGCCGGGGTACCTTTTTGCGGGCATGCAACGGTGGCGACGGCGGTAGCGCTCGCCGAGCGGTACGGCGTCGGCAGCTATCTTTTTGACACCAAGTCGGGCGAGATCAAGTTGGAAACGTCGCAGCACGGTGACTCGATCACAGCGTCCTTCACCAGCGTTGAGCCTAAGGGGACGGAGATTTCCGCTGAAGTATTGGCAACGCTACTTGAGCTACTAGGGCTGACGGCTGCCGATCTGCGCGTAGACTATCCGCCTCGGATTGCCTACGCCGGGAACCCGCATCCAGTCCTGGTAATTTCGGAAGATCTAATCTTTGACAGTTTTGAATTTGATCCGGCATTGATTCGGCAGCTCATGGACCAGCAGGGTTGGCCAGGCACTATTACGGTGCTCCGTCTGCTCAACGCGCAGACGTTTGAAGCGCGAAATCTTTTCCCGGTGGGAGTGATCACGGAGGACCCAGCAACCGGCTCGGCGGCGGCATCGGTTGGTGCCTATCTGCGCGCCCTTGGCTTGGTGCAGACGCCCACGCAAGTACAAATCCAGCAGGGCAGACATGTTGGCAGGCCCAGTATTCTTGAAGTAGACATCCCAGAGCATGGTGGAATTACGGTCACTGGTTCGGCCACGCAGCTCTAGCCGAAGTCGGTTCCAAGGTCTACGCTCTAGACCGTTCAGGCTTTTACATGGCTCGGAAAGTACTAGGCGGAAAGTAAACAGTCCGGGAAGTAGGCAAAAATGTCCGATTTTGACGCCGTCTGGAACTCGATTGACAGCGCGGTGGCTGCTGGTCATATGCCTGGCGCGGTAGCTGGCGTTCGCCGCAATGGGGTGACTGAATTCCACGCCGCCGGGTTCAAGGCCTTTGGATCCGACGAGCCAATGCAGGAAAACACGCAGTTCCGCATTGCCTCCTTGAGCAAGCTAATTGCCGGCGCATTGGGCGCACTGGTGTTGGATGAAGGCTTGATAGCTCTTGACGATCCGGTGTCAAAATGGTTGCCAGAATTCTCCGAACCACGAGTCCTCATTGACCCGGCAGGGCCGTTAGACAGCACCGTGCCAGCGGTTCGGCCAATCACGGTGCAACAGCTTTTCACCTTCACCATGGGCATCGGCGTGATTTTCGAGCCGACGCCGTTGAGCGAGGCAGTGCGGAGCGCAGGAATCGGTGCCAGCATCTTTCCGCCCGATATGACCGGGGATGAGTATCTGGCGAAGTTGTCCGCGTTGCCGTTGGCGCATCAACCAGGTGAGCGTTGGATGTACAACACCAGCGGTGATGTTTTTTCAGCGTTGGTGGCTAGGGCTGCGAAAAAGTCGCTGGGGGAGTTGCTGCGCGAGAAGATCACCGGACCGCTAGAGATGAATTCGACTGGTTTTTCGGCAATGCGGCTGACCTTGCCACCCAGTACTACCCTGACGCAGATGGCCTGACCGCTGTTGATCAGCCGGACGGCCGATTCAGTAAACAACCAAAATTTGAGACTTTGGCCGGGGGTTGGTCTCCACGGTCCCGGACTATTTCGCTTTCCTGACCGCTTTGGCTTACGGTAGTCTGCTGCCGGAGGCGCTGAAGAGCCAAATGCTCTCGGATCAGTTGAAACCCGAGCAGCGTGCAGGCGCGTTCCCGATCCTTGATTCTGCGGAAAGTTGGGGTTGGCAAATTGGTGTCAATATTGCGCCGGGGCAGCATTCCATGTCGGTTGGTAGCTATGGCTGGACGGGCGGTAGTGGTTGTAGCGCAGCGGTCGACCCAGCACGTGAGTTGATCGGAGTCGTGATGAGCCAGCGGGCGATGGCCACCCCAGTAGATAACTACGACTACTTTTGGGCTCCGCTGGCGGAGTGATTGGCAGAATAACCTTCGGGATAACGGACAGACTCAGGCAAAGCGAGCTAAAAACCCTTGCACCATGGGCATGAATCCGGGTGCCAATTGTGAGCTTCTGGACACTCCGGGCTTCAGTTCATCCAGGTACAGACCGTGATCGGCGCCAGGAAAAACGGCTAAGCCATGCGGATTTCCTGCAAGCGGATTCAGCAGCTGAGAAAACGCGACCACGCTTTGCGGAATGGGAACTAGCTTGTCGTCCGCGCCGAAGGTCGCAAGCACCGGGCAGTGGACCTTTGGTAACACCGCTTCCGGATCGAAACCTAAGTTTCGGGCCAGAAAGCTAAGCATTTCGACGTCGTCGAAGTATCGGGTTGTGAGCTGGTACCCAGGCTGGTCGATGAATTTGCGTTGCAGATCTAAGACCTGTTCGGCTGATTTATTGGCTAGCAGGAGTTGCGTACGTTCGTCGAGCCAGCTGAGGCCGGCGGCGATATCGGCAGCGTTTAGCTCGCTCGAGCGCAGGTCAGTTTCGATCCGGTACCGCTCTTGTTCGGCAGGGCTCACGCCGGGGCCCGAGACTGAGATCAGGAAGTCGACGTCGTCGCTCATGGCAGCGGCCAATAAGCTGATCCAGCCACCCTGGCTCACACCATAGAAACCTGTTTGACTGCCGTCCAGCAACGGATGCGCCTTGAGCGCTTTCAGTGCGGCTAGCGATTCTTCAGCGCCGTCGGGGAACGTTTGCAGCCGCCAGTCTCCGGGGGATTTGCCGCATCCGGGTTTATCCATGCTGAGCACAACGGCGCTAGCAGCCGCGAGCCGCTGCGGAGCCTCACCCCAACCGTCTGCGGTACCCTCGCCCGAGCCATCAACCAATACCAACCAGGGGAGCGGTCCGGGCAAGTCAGGGGTGTGGATCAAGGCATTCAGGGTGCCAGAGGCAGTGTTGACACTGAACTCTTCCACGGTGACGGGTTGCATAAATTGCAGCCTAATGGACATCTCGCAAGACATGGCCGGGAGTTGGTCCCGCTGAGCGCGCCTATTCAGTGGGATAAACCCGTTTGTCCCACTGGGAGTCCCAACTTAGTGGGACCCACTGCTCGAGGCAGCTCGACGACGGCGGGGATGGTCGAGGCGGTATTGGCGGAGCCAGACCTCGACTTTGCCGTGGGTCTTGAGCCATACTTCGACAAGGTGTTTCGCGTGAAAATTAGTGGTGTGCGCCATCTCACCTGGTCAGCTTCACCAGATTGTGCTGCCAGGTGCGGCTGATACCTTACAATTGAATAGACACCTTCTTACGGAATCCCTTATTCTTATCAGTTTCTTCCTGCCCAATTCTTGAGGCAGGAGTGTTCGTGTTGGGCCCCGCTTCATGCGGGCTTGTGCCTAGGGATAGCCGTGAGGTGAATGACTGGAAGCGTGACACAACGCTGTCCGGCCCTAGTGCAAATGAGGAATATCCCCATGTCCGAAAACACCCAAAATAGCTCTGCAGAAATTGAAAACTCGGCACCGGCTGAGACCGAAGAACAAGATGTACTCTTCACCGACTTTGGCCTTGATGGCCGAGTGCTTGCTGCTCTGAAAGATGTTGGCTACGAGAAGCCGTCCCCGATCCAGGCCGCAACCATTCCGGTGCTGTTGGAAGGGCGCGACGTCGTCGGCCTGGCTCAGACCGGTACCGGTAAGACCGCGGCCTTCGCGCTGCCGGCGCTATCGCGGATGGCAAACCTTCCGGCCACCAAAGACACTCAGATCCTGGTGCTCGCACCGACCCGCGAACTCGCGCTGCAGGTTGCCGAAGCATTTTCTTCCTACGCCGCGCACATGGACAACTTCAGTGTGCTGCCCGTCTACGGTGGCTCGGCTTATGGCCCGCAGCTGGCCGGTTTGCGCCGTGGTGCGCAGGTCGTGGTGGGAACCCCTGGTCGCGTTATCGACCACCTTTCCAAGGGTTCGTTGGACTTGTCCAACCTGCAGTACTTGGTCTTGGATGAAGCCGATGAGATGTTGCGGATGGGCTTCGCTGACGACGTCGAGCAGATCCTGGCTGAGACGCCGGAGGACAAGCAAGTTGCGCTGTTCTCCGCGACTATGCCGGGCCAGATCCGCCGAATCGCCAAGAAATACTTGAACAACCCGGCCGAAATCTCGGTCAAAGCGAAGACCACCACTGGCGAAAACACTCGTCAGCGTTACCTTCAGGTGATGGGCCCGCACAAGCTCGACGCGATGACCCGGATTCTTGAAGTTGAAGACTACGACGGCGTTATCGCCTTCGTGCGCACCAAAATGGCAACCGAAGAGCTTGCCGATAAGTTGAAGTCACGCGGCTACCGTGCGGCAGCAATCAACGGTGACATCCCGCAGCAACAGCGCGAGCGCACCGTTGAGGCACTTCGTTCAGGCAGCATTGACGTGCTGGTTGCTACTGACGTTGCCGCTCGTGGTTTGGACGTTGAGCGCATCAGCTTGGTAGTCAACTACGACATTCCGCATGATACGGAGTCCTACGTGCACCGTATTGGCCGTACCGGCCGTGCTGGCCGTTCAGGCGACGCAATCCTGTTCATGACCCCGCGGGAGAAGTACTTGCTGCGCGCGATTGAGAAGGCTACTCGTCAGCCGGTTGAGCAGATGCACTTGCCTAGTGCGGACACCATTAACAACCTGCGTTTGAGCAAGTTTGCCGATCAAATCACTGAGACCTTGGGTTCACAAGAACTTTCAGTTTTCCGTGAATTGATCAGCACCTATGAGCAAGAGCACGACGTTACGGCGGCAGAGATTGCTGCTGCGCTGGCCTACATGGCGCAGGGTGGCGAATCCTTGTTGGTCAAGGATCTGCCTGCGGCGCCGGAATACCAGAAGCGTGAACGCGCTAAGGACGGCTTCGGCTCGCGTGGTCCGACCCGCACCCTCACTGAAGGCAACGCGACCTACCGGATCGCCGTCGGCCGTCGTCAGCGGGTTATGCCCGGCTCGATCGTTGGCGCTATTGCCAACGAAGGTGGCTTGTCCTCTTCGCAGATCGGCGGCATCGATATACGTGCCGACCACACTCTGGTTGAACTGCCGGCTGAGCTGAGCAAGGATCAGTGGCGTGCACTGTCCAAGACTCGGATTGGCGGCGAGCTGATTCGTTTGGAGTTGGATTCCGGCCGCAAGCCGCGTTCCGAGCGTGAAGGCGAAGGCTTCAGCGGCGGTGGTGGCGGTGGCTACAAGGGCAAGCGTGAAGGTGGCGAGCGTAGCTTTGGTGCGTGTTCCACTGGCGGTGGCCACACCGGTCACGGCGCAGGGGACCGCAAGCCTCGCCATGGCAAGACCGACGGCGGTAAAGATTTCAACCGCAAGGGCAAGTGGTAATTAGCATTTGATGGAAGGCCGGTTGTTTCGACGATTTCGTTGAAACAACCGGCCTTTCGTTTTTGCGCTTCGGGCCCAAACCGTGAACTCGATCTGAACGCTTCATTAACGTTGGCGGGATGTTCCCGGTGAAAATCCATTTGTATGACGAAATCTCTTGGAACTCGCAATTTTGGCCCATAGCATCGGGTTGTCATGCGGACTGTATGACGTAACAAGTTCGACGACGACGAAGCTTTAGTTCGTCGAGCTCAGACGGTTGGAAAGTATTTCTTATGGGACTTTTCGATGACATCAAGAAGAATGTCGAAGATGTAGCCAAGAATGTGGGCGATGCAGTGGGGGACGTGTTCAACCCGAACCACGACCAGAACCAGTCCGAGCAGGCTCCGGCCGAGCAGGAATCCCCGGCAGCAGCCAACGACGACGTCGCTGCTGAGCCGGTTGCTGTAGACGCTCCGGTTGAGGTCGCACCCGTGGCTGAAGAAGTTGCACCGGTTGAAGCCTCTCCGGTCACTGAAGAGGCTCCTGTGGCCCGTCAGGTGACTGTTGCTGAAGGAGATAGCCTTTCCGCTATCGCTGAAGCTAACGGCGTGGACCTGCAGGCTCTGATCAGCACCAACGGCATCGAGAACCCGGACCTGATTTTCCCGGGCCAGGTTTTGACGCTTCCGTAGGTTTTTCGCGCAAATAGCAACGCAGGATTCCTCGCCAAAAGGCCCGTTCAAGGGGCTAGTAGATGGCGTGGGGATCCTGCGTTGCTGCTTGTGGAATCGCTTTTCTGGAAGTAGCATTTGGCCGATTTCCCCCAGGCGAAATCCACTGGTAAAGTATTCATCTGTTGCCCCCCTAGCTCAGTGGTAGAGCGCGTTCTTGGTAAGAACGAGGTCACCGGATCGATTCCGGTGGGGGGCTCGCAATGGGTAGGCTCGTGTCAAGACGGTTTTTGACCGGCGAAGACACGGGCCAATCCCATTTATGGCGGTGTAGCTCAGTTGGTTAGAGCGCACGACTCATAATCGTGAGGTCGGGAGATCGAGTCTCCCCACCGCTACCGACGGAAATCCGCGCAGTTCCTGGTTTTGGCCCGGAACTGCGCCGATTTTTTATGCCCGAACGGGCCTGAACCGTTCAAAAATTCGCCGTCACAACCCACCACAGCCGGAGCAAGATAACCTGGAAATATGAAGATCTATTGGAACGATCCAAGACGGCGACGGCGTTACCAGCACAATCGAGCTAGAGCGCGATAAGTACGACGAGCGGGCATTATCCGATTTACGCGCCGCAGTACCGCCAAACTCCACGCTGGTCCGCGTCGATAAAAACTAGTTGATGATTCAGCTTGTATAACTCAGCTGGTTCATACGCCCTAGCTGGCGTTTAGCTGGGCCTTTAAGGCATCGCGCAGCTCCGCGATGATCTGCTCGAATGTCATGGAGTTTTCAGCGCTAACCCAGCGCAGGAACGCTACTCGAAACAAGGACATACCCCAGCCGGCAGCAAGGCTCGCAACGGGCTCCGCTAGGCCGCGCTCGCGCAGTGCGTCAGACATTGCCGACGACAGCTGATCAAACTTGGTCAATTCACGTTCTTGCAATGCCGCCGTCGCGTCAAGAACGCTCTGTCGTTTCTGCGAGGATGGCCGCCGCGGCTCAAGATATTGCGCTACCGCTTGAAGCGATGCCAAAACGGCATCAAATGGATTCGCCTCCGGCGGCGAGCTCTGGATGGGCGACACAAATAGAGCCCGAAATTCGTCTTGACCACGAAAGAAAACTTCACGTTTATCAGCGAAATAACGGAAAAAAGTCCGTTCGGTAACGCCCGCACGCTCGGCAATTTCCGTCACCGTGGTTTGCTCAAATCCCTGCTCGGCGTAGAGATCCATCGCGGCCAGGTACAGTCTCCCGCCGGCGTCAGGTTCCCATCTGTTCATGCCTCGATATTACATCATGACAGTCACCGACATTAGTTGTATGGTTGATGTCAATGACTGACATTGATGAACTTTCGCGCATTCAGCGTGAGGCGATGCTCGGTCAGTAGGAGGCTTCTTATGCGGGTATTTGTTACTGGTGCTTCTGTCTGGATCGGTTCAGCAATCACTGCTGACCTTCTGGCTGCGGGCCATCAGGTGGTTGGCTTGGCTCGATCCGACGAGTCGGCTGCTGCGATCACGGCAGCCGACGCCGAAGTGCAGCGCGGCGATCTCACTGATTTGGCCAGCTTGCGAGCTGGTGCGGAAGGAGCCGACGGCATCATCCACACGGCCTTCATTCATGACTTCACCCTACACGAGGCAGCTGCGGCCGTCGACCTGGCAGCTGTCCAACTTTTCGGGGATCTGCTTGAAGGCACTGACCGTCCGCTGGTTATCGCCTCAGGAATGCTTGGCGCCGGGTCGCGTGAAACCGATATCCCTGATTCAACGTCTTTTCAGTCGCCCCGTCAGCTCACCGAAAAGGTTGTGCTGGATTTTGCGAATCGCGGTATTCGATCAGCAGTGGTGCGCTTGGCTCCTACAGTTCATGGCGACGGCGACTATAGGGTTCTTGCCGATTGTGATCAAGGGGAATCGGGAAAGCGGTAGCTCGGTCTATGTGGGCGACGGGAGTAACGTCTGGCCGGCGGTGCATCGCTTAGGCGCGGCGCACCTCTTCTGCCTGGCACTCGAAAATGCTCCGGCAGGTTCGGTCTTGCATGCGATCGATGACGAAGCGGTGCCGTTTAGGGATATTGCCGAGGTGATTGGGCGCCATCTGAATCTGCCGTTGCTGAGTTTGACCGCAGAGGAAGCTGTTGAGCGCTTTGGCTGGGTGGGTAGGTTTTTGATGTTTGATAAGCCTGCGAGCAGTGCACTAACCCGGGATTGGCTCGGTTGGAATCCGACTGGTCCGAAATTGCTCGAAGATCTTGAGCAGGGGCATTATTTCCGGGTCGAACAACAATAGAGCACGCCCAGGAGTGAGTTTTGGCCATTTTTAGTCGCATTAACTTTACTTTCCGTAAACCTATTGTCTCTTTTGCTACTGGTGAGTAACTTCGAAGGAAGTGTCGTGTTAACTAGGTCACATGACAGGAGTACAACGGAGACTTGCCAATGACGCTCAAATCTCGCTCCATCGCGACTGCCACCACTTTGTTCGTAGCCGCCGGGTGCATGCTCGCGGCCACGCCTGCTGCTCAGGCAGCATCAACTCAACCAGCTAGCAACGCAGCTAGCAGCTCAGCTTCCTTCTTCAAGTACGACGGCGCAAAGCCGCTGACAGATTATGCTCCAGGTGATGTGCTCAAAAGCCGCACCATCGCCTATCACGTGGCCGGATTTCCCATTCCGGTGAGCGTTGAGCAGGTGCTTTACCGCTCCACAAACATGTTGGGGCAAGCGGTAGCTAACGTCACCTCAATTGTGAAGCCCGCCGCCCCGGGTCCGCTTGAGTGGCTGAGTCCCTTGAAGGCCGTGGGAAGCTCGTTTCCTATCAGTCCTTCTATGATTCGCTCAATCCGGAAGACGGACCCTCGCGCGCGATTTCTGGCGATTTCAGCCTCGGTAGCCTGGTCGCTGGCAAGTCCAACGATGGCGCCATAATTCCCACTGCTGAGACCGCGATTATTGCGCCTTTGCTGTTGCAGGGTTACACCGTGAACCTGCCCGACGTCGAAGGCCAGACTGCAGAATTTGCGGCAGGACCGGCCTACGGCCAGTACACCTTGGATTCTTTGCGGGCCGCATATAACTCACCAAAGGCCGGCTTGAACAAGAACACCAAGACCGCAATGCTTGGCTACTCTGGTGGTGCGATTGCTACCAACTGGGCCGCGCAATTAGCTCCTACCTACGCCCCGGACGTCAACAAGAATCTGGTTGGTGCCACTGAGGGCGGTGTGCTGGTAGCCCTGGCACACAACTTGAACTACATCTCCGGAACCCCGATTTGGGCCGGCGTAGCTGCAATGGCGATCAAGGGTGTGGCTCGTGCGCTGAACCTTGATTTCACACCGTACTTGAACGCTAAGGGCGTCGAGCTGTTCAAAAAGATCGATGCGGCCTCAATTACCGAAGGCTTCATTATGGGTTCCGGCGTGAAATGGGAAGACATTGCAAAGCCCGAATACGCGAATCCCAACCGGATTCAGATCTTTGTCGACACTGTCAACAAAGTGAATATGGGCCAGTATGGTTCACCAACCATCCCGTTGCAGATCGCTCAGGGAGCTACCGGCGTGCTGGAAGGCACCCCGGGTGTTGGTGTGGGCGACGGTGTGATGATTGCCGGTGACGTTCGAGCAATTGCCAAGCATTTCTGCGCCAGCGGTACTCAAGTTCAGTACACCGAGCACTATTTGCTCGGCCATGTTGGTACCACTTTGGCCTGGTACCCGGGCGCACTGTCCTGGATCAATGACCGGTTTGCCGGAAAGACAGCTCCGAATAACTGCGCAAGCATCGCAGCTGGTAACTCCTTGGCTCCGGAAGTTCTAGCGCCGTAGTTATTACTGCCCTAGCTTTTTACCTTTGACTCGGCGTCGAACTCCCATTACCTCGGGGTTCGGCGCCGAGTCATATGCTCCGGGCTAGCTCGGCAACCCGGCGAATGAGGTCATCGAAAAACACTTTCGGTTCAGTTTTGACAGCAACCCAAGCGTTTTTGGGACGGCCCCATTGGCCCCGCCAATCAGCAATAGTTGCTCCTCGAGACAATGTGCCACCAAGTTCGACGTCGACGGTCGCCTGGCGCAATGTTGCCAACGAAGGGTCCAAGGCGACTGCTGCCGCGAACGGGTCGTGCATATGGCTGATATAGCCCTGCCCCTCCGCCGCGTGGAACTCGAAATAGAAGCGAATAGCATCGCTAAAATGCCGAACTAAAGGATTCGAAGCTTGGGAACGAGTTCCAGCAGGGTCGTCCTGATCTGGGGTTTCAACTGGAGTGCTACCCGCTGCCACCGCCAACTCGGCAAGATGCTGCGGCGTCATAATGACCGTTTCAGTCACATCAAGCGGGCAAATAATGGGCTGCCGCTCGGGTGGTAATACCGAAAAAGCGTCGAAGACGAGCTTTGCCGATTCTGGATCTACCGCGACATTCCACTCACTACAGGGCGTGGTGTTCCCCGGATAATTGAACGCACCGCCCATCACCACAAGACGTTTAAGCAGCAGTGGCAGCTCCGGCTCCAACTTGATCGCCAGCGCCAGATTTGTCAGCGGTCCGGTGACTAAGCCGATTACTTCGCCTGGCCGGGAGCGCACGGTATCGATCCACAGCTGAGTCGCATGCCTCGGTGAAAGCGGGGTAACTGGCGCCGGGAGCTCGGCGTATCCAATGCCCTGCGGTCCGTGCGTTTCTTCGGTTGTCATCAGGGGAGCGAGCAGTGGCACCTCGGCGCCAAGCGCCACCTCAATGCCAGTGCGGCCACAGAGCTCAAGCCAGGCCAAATTATTTATGGCAACTTGCTGGGCCGGCACATTGCCCGCGGTGCAACTGATGCCAAGGATTTCGGCGTCGTCGTGGGCAAGCAAATAGAGCAGGGCAAGTGAGTCGTCAATACCGGTATCGACGTCAATAAGCAGTGGGGCGCGCATAAACCAGTTCTAGCACCCCACTGCCACTTCCTGTGCGGGTTACTGCGTTTTGCTGTAATCCGGTAGTTCTTGAAGCGCCCAGGTATTGCCGTCTGGATCGGCGAAGTAGATGAAGCGTCCCCAAGCCATATCAGTGACCTCGCTTGTTTCTACGCCGCGACCGCGCAGCTCGGCAAAAGTTTCGTCGGCGTTCTCGATCACCATCATGACGCCTTTTTGCGTTCCGGGAGCCATTTCCACCACGCCTTGGCCTAGAACAATCGAGCAGGCAGAGCCTGGCGGGGTGAGCTGGACGAACCGGATATTTTCATCAACGCGATGGTCATGACCGGAATTGAATCCGACTTTGTCGACGTAAAAAGCTTGGGCTCGGTCAATGTCAATGTTCAATGTCAGTGACGGGAATCGGGACGACTTCGATTTTCATGGTGGATGACATGTGAACTGTCCGTTCTTGGAGTGATGAGATCAGCTTAGAAGCAGTAGCGGTCAGTTTCTGACCTCATGAAAATCTTTTTTGCGGCAACGCCTTTTCGTCCTTTCAGCACGTCATCTGGATCACGGAAATCGCAGCTCAGCCGCTTACAGCGTTACGGTAGATACATGTCTTCCCCCACCGAGGCTTATGGCGATACCGGCCTGGCCAATCAGAGTAAACCTTTGACTTCTCCGCTGCCTAGAATCCGCAATGTTCCGGCCGAAATCGCCCGATCTTGGCTGCTCGTTCCGGCAACTCAACCAGCGACATTCGATGCCGCAGTTGCTTCCCGCGCGGACGCCGTCGTGCTTGATATCGAAGATGCCGTTGACCCCTCGCACAAGTCGTCGGCGCGCAGCGATGTCATCCAGTGGCTTCAGAACGGCGGCGAAGCTTGGGTTCGCATCAACGATGCGAGCAGTGACTTTTGGGCGGACGACGTCGCCGGCTTGCGTGGCACGCCCGGATTGCAAGGCGTGATGTTGGCGAAGACCGAAAGTGCCGAGCAGGTCAAAGAAACGTATCACCGGCTCGATGGTAAAACTCGAGTGCTCGCACTCGTGGAATCCGCCGTCGGCATTGAAGAAGCTAATAATATTGCCCGCGCGGAGGGCGCTTTCCGGCTTGCTTTCGGCTCCGGAGATTTCCGACGCGATACCGGTATGGCGGCGGATCGCGAAGCAATGGCCTACCCGCGTGCCAAGCTCGTAGTTGCTAGCCGGGTGGGAAACCTGCCGGGACCGATTGACGGCCCAACGGTAGGCACCAACCACCCGATTCTGCGCGAACAATCTGCGATCACGGTATCGATGGGTATGACCGGCAAACTTTGCCTGCAAAGTGACCAGACTACGGTGATCAACGAAGTCATTTCGCCAGCACCTTCAGACGTTGTTTGGGCCACTGACTTCATGGCGGACTTCAACGCTCGCGGCGGCGTGATTCGGGACGGTTCGGACCTTCCTCGGTTGGGTCGAGCCGAGAAGATCTTGAAGCTCGCACTCGCTTTTGGCGTTCAGCCGGCCAGCTGAGGTGCTAGTCCGTGGGCTGGATTGGTCCGAGCGCGGAGTCAGGCTAAACGTCGTTGCAGAGCCTACGTCCGAGCTTCTGGCGCCCGGAAGTTTTTTGGGCTTCCGGGTGCTCGATGGTAGGAAGCACTGTCTGGGATTTAGCCAGATGCTTGGCGAGGCTGGCAGTAAGTCCGTGCCGTGCCCGGACGATTCGCTCGCCGAACGCGGCTATCAATGTGGGCCGTGTTTCGCTCGGGATGAGTTCCGGGCGATTCATGACATTCATCGGGGCGGCCAGGCATCGGCAGGGCTCAAAGCTTATGTCGCTCAGCCGCATTGGTTGTACATTGCCACCTTTGCGCGCGAAGCCAGCAAAGTGGGCACCGCTTCGCAATTGCGCAAATGGGCTAGGTTGGCCGAGCAGGGCGCGATCGCGGCGCAGTACATTGCGCTTGCCGACGACGGCCGGACGGTTCGATTATTGGAAGATTCGATCAGTTCTGGCTTAGGAATTCCGCAGCAGATCCGCTCAGCGAGCAAGTTCAGTGGCTTACTTACGCCCGATCCTTTGGCGCAAATCCTGCAGGCTAACGCTGAAGTGGCTGCTGCTGCCCGTGAGCATTTAGCCGGTATCGGGTTGCCAGGTTTTCAGCTTTCTGACGAGCAGTGGGAATTGCCGGAACACGGCAGATCATTGCTAACCGCTGGGCCAAGAATTGCCTATCCATTGCCTTCGAACGAAGGCAGCCATGGAATCCAGCTCAAGGGTTTGTTGGGCAGCTTCGCCTGGGGATGCGTGGAAGATCAGGATTTTCTGTTAGATCTGGGTGCGCTCAAAGGACGAATCATTGAGCTAGGCCAATTTGAATCTGAGCTTCCAGCCCTGCAGGATTCGTTGTTCTGAGCTCCCGTGCACTCAAGGCCTGCGCTAAGGCGAGTAAAGTTGGAGCGTGCTCAACGAATATTGGCAGACCTCAGGAATGGCTTACCGCATCATCGTATTTAGCGCGATGGGATTCATCGCGCTAGGGCTGATCTTGACGATTATTGGCGCGAATACTGGAAATAATGGCCTGATGTGGACCGGAATGCCTTTTCTAGGGCTCGGCACAATCCTGCACGTAGCGGGCATCGCGGCCCGCGGCCAAGAAGTACGCCGCAGACTCCGCGAAGCCGCCAAAAAGCCCTGACATGCTACGAGGCTTTCGCCGTCCTCAGCGTCAATACTGACACTGACACTGCCGCCAGCATCAAGACAAACCCCACAACGGCAATGACTACTGCCCCGTTGTCGAAAGCGTGCATGGCCGAATCGCGGAGTGCGCTCGCCGCATCGGCTCCTTGATTTTTGGCCACTTCAAGCGCGCCGCCAAGCGTGCCTTCAGCCTTTTCGGTCGCTGCGGCGTCGAGCCCCACAGGCAGTTGCAAGTGCGTGCGATAGACCGAGGCCAAAATGGAACCGAGCACGGCGGTGCCGAGCACTGATCCGAGTTCATACGCCGTCTCCGATATTGCTGAAGCAGCGCCGGATTTTTCTACCGGGGCAGAGGACAGGATGAGGTCGTTAGAAATTGTTTCAGCAACACCAACGCCCGCCCCCAGCACCATAAAAGCGATAACCAGCAGTGCAATAGGCGGTGGATTGAGGAAGGCCGTGAGGGCATAACCAACGGCGTTGAGTAACAGCCCGCCGGTGACTAGCCAAACCGGTTGCACAAAACGGGCGATCGGCACCACAACCAGGCCAGCCACCACGGCGAGGATCAACCCGGGCAATAGTGCTATTCCAGCTTGTGTGGGTCCCAGCCCTGCGACTAATTGCAAGTGTTGTGAGATGAAGAATAAGAATCCTACGAGCGAGAACACGCTGAGCAAATTCGCCAGCACACCGCCGGTGAAGACCGGATTCCGGAATAACTGCACCTCAAGCATTGGTGTTCGCTGCCGCAGCTGGCGACGAATAAACAACCACATGCAAAACAGGCCGACGGCGGCAGCCAGCACCGCGGTAGCGCTCAGTCCTTCCGATGCGAAAGTTTTAATGCCGTAGACCAGCGGCACCATTGCGGCAAACGAAAGCACAATACTGAGGGGATCAATCGGAGCCGGTTTCGGATCCCGGGATTCAGTGATGAAGATCGGGCCGAAGATCAGCAACGGAATCAAAACGGGCACGGCGAGCAGAAACACTGAACCCCACCAGAAGTGCTCTAGTAAAAAGCCGCCCACAATCGGACCGAGTGCGGCACCGCCGGAAAATGCTGCTGCCCAAATGGCAATTGCGGTTCGGCGTTGCCGGGGGTCCAAGAAAATGTTTCGGATCAGCGAAAGCGTCGAGGGCATGAGCATCGCACCGAAGAAGCCTAAGAGCGCACGGGCGGCAATAAGCCATGCGGCATTGGGTGCAAAGGCGGCCAACGCAGAGACTACGGTGAAGCCCGCGCCACCAATCAGTAGCAGCCGACGGCGGCCAACTCGGTCAGAGAACGAACCCATCGACACCAGCAAGCCCGCTAATACCAAAGGGTAAACGTCAACGATCCAGAGCAATTCTGGCCCGCTTGGTGAGAGCGTGCTGGAAATTTCTGGAATGGCGAAGGACAAAACAGTATTGTCCACTGCCACCAGAAGCACTGGAAGCATGAGTACGGCCAAGGCGAGCCAATTCCTGGCAGTCGCGCGCACGGGCGCCTGACCGTTCGTGGAAACTGGCGAAGTTGTTGACATTTTTGCTATTCCTCTTCATCATCGGCTTGAGAAATTAACTGTACCGTCTGGACGGTATATGATCAAGTAGGATCAGCAAACCGCACTGACAAGGGATGATTGGATCATGACTCGCACTTCTTCTGCTCGGGATCGCATACTGCAAGCCTTTGAGAATCTCCTCCTGAGCGACGGCGAACGCGCTGCCACTTTGGAGTCGGTCGCGGCAGCGGCTGGCGTGTCTAAAGGTGGGCTGCTCTACCATTTCGGTAGCAAAGAAGCGCTTGGCGAGGGTCTTATTGAAAAGTTTCTTCAGCTTGGTGCTGAAGACTTAGTAGCAATCAAAAACGCACCAGAAGGCGCGGCAAGTTACTATTTGCGAACGTCCGGGCAAAGCGATGCTTCCTTCGACAAGGTGCTTATTGCGGCCTTGCGACTGCCGCAAGGCCAGATGGAAGACGCGAAGGCCGCTTTTGCTGAGCTGCAGAAAGGCTGGTTCGACGCCATCCAAGCTGAAATTAACGATCTGGAAGTTGCGCAGGCGATCATGCTGATGGGGGATGGCATGTATTACAACGCCTCCTTACACGGCAGTTACCTGGGAATACCTGGGACAACCTATGAACAGAACCTTGCCGCGTTGCAGAATGTAGTCAATCGATTGCGAAAGTAGGTTGACTGAATGCTCTCTGCGAGCCGAAATCCAGTCTGGAGATGGGTAGCGATTGTCGTCGCGCTGCTGGTCTTGGTTGCTTTGATGGCGGCCTTCTTTTTATCGGGCACTGGTGGAGCTGGAAAGCCAGCGGCTGAATCGTCGTCGGCAAGCTCGGAATCGAATACCGCGCAGATTGGACCAACACCTACTGAAGAAGCCAGTCAGAGCGCGGCAATGATCGCGATCTTGCCAGCCAAGCCAATGCCGGATGGGCTGAGCCTGACTGGCCCGGGTACTTTGAGTGCGCAAGATCAAGCGCAGGTTGACAGCGACGCCAAATCACTCACCGTGACGCCAACGGGATGTTTACCGTTGTTACCGGTAAATCAGCGTATTTTCCGCATTGCTGGTTCACTTGGCCAGGCCCTCTATCTGGTCAAGGGTCCTGGACTGGCGGATGACAAAACTCGGGCGGCCTCCGGGACAATCACCGAATATGCTGACGTTACTTCGTCTGATGCCAAGATGCAGGAATTTGCTGCTGCCATGCCAGCCTGTGGTAGTGATTTTTCGGTGACAACCGCGGGGGTGCAAGGAGCTCAGACATTGCTGCCACAGACCGTTGAAACTCCCGGTGTGCAGTCCTTGTGCTAAAATCTCCAAATCAAAGAACTTCCGGGCCGCAGTACGGCAAGTAATGAGCTCATTTGTCATTTACGCTCACAGAACGTGATCATCACCGTGATGGAGACCAGCAATACTTTGAACCCGAGCGCTGAGGTTTTGGCGCAGTGGACCTCGCTCGTCCAGGCGCAAGCGAGCTCCTTGGCGAAGCTGGCGCAATGAGCTGTGCTGAACGGATAGGCTTGGTCAAGAATCACTAAGCCTACGAGAGACATGCCTGTCAATCCCGATCTACCCGGACGGGTTTATCCCGCCGCCGCGATCTACGACGTCGGCCGCGAGAAAATTCGCGAATTCGCGCACGCGGTCAAAGCGACTAACCCGGCGCACTTTGAGCTGGAAGCAGCAAGAGCCTTGGGCTACGCTGACCTCTTGGCCCCGCCGACATTCGCGATCATCGTTGCGCAGCGTGCCGATGCCCAGCTCATTGAGGACGCCGATTCGGGCATCGATTTTTCCAGGGTTGTGCATGGCGAGCAGCGTTTTACCCACCATCGACCAATCGTCGCTGGGGACGCTTTGCAGGCGGCCCTGCACGTGGATTCGGTACGCGCAATGGGTGGCGGCATTATGATCACCACTCGCGCCGAAATCAGCACGACGGCGGGCGAGGCTGTTGCCACCACGGTGTCCAAGATTGTGGTCAGGGGAGATGAGTAATGAGTAAACCAGATATTTCGACGCTGTCCGTCGGAGATTCAATTGGTACGCAGAACATTTCTTTCAGCCGGGCAGATTTAGTTCGCTACGCTGGCGCATCTGGCGATTTCAACCCAATTCATTGGAACGAGCGGTTTGCCCAGGAAGTTGAACTTCCTGGCGTGATTGCCCATGGCATGCTGACCATGGGTGCTGCGGTGCAGCTCGCCGTCGACTGGGTTGGCAATCCGGGTGCGGTGCTGGACTACCAAACTCGTTTCACCAAACCAGTGTTGGTGCCGGACGTCGAAGCCGGTTCAGTTATTGAAGTCAGAGGGGTGATCGGCGCACTCGATGTAGCGGCGGGCACCGCGCGCGTTGATCTCACGGTGTTGTTCAATGGTGAAAAGGCGCTGGTTAAGGCGCAGGCGATTGTTCGGCTTTCCTAAATGCTGCTTTCTGAACTGACAACGCTGGAAGCCGGCGGTGCTGCGGGAACTTTTGTGCGCGCTGAATCAGAGGCCGAAATTATTGCTGCAGTGCAGGCTGCCGACGCAGCCAAATCCGCACTATTGATAGTTGGCGGCGGCTCGAATTTGGTGGTAGCTGATGCTGGCTTTGACGGCACGGTGCTTCAGATCGCATCCACCGGATATCAAACTTCAGCGCAGGACAGCTCTGGTGGGGCTTCAGTTCAAGTGCAGGCCGGGCATCCATGGGATGACTTTGTTCATGAGTCGGTACTGCACGCATGGAGCTGCCTAGAAACATTGTCCGGTATCCCGGGAAGTACCGGGGCAACGCCGGTGCAAAATGTCGGTGCCTATGGTGCAGATGTCTCGCAGAGTATTGCGCTGATTCGAACTTGGGATCGCGAAGTTGCCGCGGTTAAAACCTTTACTAATTCTGAATTGAAATTCGGTTACCGAAATTCAATGCTCAAGCGATCGATGATAGATGGCTCGCCTCGCTACGTAGTGCTAACTGTGGAGTTCCGGTTGGCATTAGGCCGAATGAGTCAACCGATCCGGTACGCACAGCTTGCCGCCACTCTAGGTATCGAAGTGGGCGAGCGGGCCTACGCGCTGGAGGTTCGCGAAGCTGTTTTGGCCTTGCGTCGTTCCAAAGGCATGGTCAGCGATGCCGCCGACCGAGACAGCTTTTCCACTGGATCATTTTTCACAAACCCGATCGTTGCGCAGGATCTGGCCGCTGGTCTGCCAGCTGAGGCGCCGCAATTTCCTGTTGAGACTGTTGGGCTGGTTAAACTGAGTGCCGCCTGGCTTATTTCGCAATCAGGCTTCGACCGTGGTTTTGGCGCAGAACTAACTGGTGGCCGCGCCACATTATCTACCAAACACTCGCTGGCGATCAGTAATCGTGGCGGGGCAACTACCGCTGACGTCTTGGCCGTGGCGAGGGCCGTCCGAGCCGGTGTTTTTAGCCGCTTCGGTATTGAGCTGGAACCTGAGCCAGTACTTATTGGCTGCTCGCTATGAGTTCTGCGGCGACCGGCCGCTGGACGGCTGCGGCACGAGCTGCTGAGGCTGCGCGACCGGATGCCTTGTTCGACGACCCTTGGGCCGCCGAGCTGGCGGGTGATCTGGGCCGTGCGGCTTTGGCCGCCAGCGAGTCAGCTTCGGGCGGGCCGAATCCTTTCCTGCCAGTGCGCACCCGCTGGTTTGACGACGTCGTGGTTGCATCAACTGCGACTCAGATGGTCATCTTGGGTGCCGGGATGGACGCGAGGGCGTACCGGCTGAGCACGCCAAAGATTGTGTTCGAGCTCGATCTTCCGGAGACCTTTGAAGTCAAAGAGCCCATTCTTGCGAAAGGGCGTGCACTGGCTGATCGGCGAATTGTTCCGGTGGATATCCGTGCAGAATGGCTGGCTACGCTGCTGGCCGCCGGATTCGACCCGACTTTGCCGACGTTATGGCTCGCTGAGGGACCTTTCTTTTACTTGCCAAGTGACTTGGTGCAGGGCGTGTTGGAAGTTGCTGCGCAATCGTCTGCCGAAGGATCAGAGTTTGCTGCCGATGTTTTCGGCAGCGGGGTTTTGGAACTTGATGGGATGCAAAGCTATATAACTGCGAGGAAGCAACAAGGCGAGCCATTGCCTTTCAGTAGCGATGAACCCGGTGAGTTCTTTGCCGCGCACGGTTGGGCAGCGTCTTGTTCTGAGGTTGGATCGGCCGGCGCGAATTTTGGACGTTTGGCTGCTAGCGGTAACCCGGATCAATTCAAAAAGACAATGCGTAGTTATCTGGTACACGCTCGGAAAAACTGAGCGTATTTAAGGCCAACTGCGCCAGCTAGCTGCTACCGGTAGATCGTTTCTTGAACTCGGCGATATCCGATGATTGCCGCCGTCGTGCAAATCACAAAGTAGCCAGCCAATATTCCCAGGGCAAGCCAGGAAATGTTGCTACCTAGTCCCGAGGCGATCAGATCCGACCATGCACCCGTGGGGCTCCAGGTGTGCAATGGTTGCAGAACGCCGAAATCGACTGGACCGAATAGTCCGCCCAAAAACGACAACGGAAAGTAGATCAAATTAGCTATTGGTAGCGCGCCGCGCGCGGGCAACCAATAACCTAGGGCCAACCCAAGGCAGCCATGGACTAGTGCCCCACCTATTAGGGCAAGCAGGCCAAGTGACAGCGCGGTTGGCGTTGCCGTGGCAAATGCGCCGAAAAGCAATCCGATCACGGCGAACGGCAAGGCGAAAAGAGCTGCAAAGACAATTCCGGCAAGCAGCTAAGCCGCGATACGTTGCCGTGGGCTGGCAGGCAGCGAAAGCAAGTAAGCGTTCCAAGGATCGTTTCGGTTGGCGGCGATGCCAACGCCGAATTGAAACATCGCGGTGCCTAACATGGCAAAAGCCGCGTAATTGTAGAGCGTGTTGATTGCCGGCTGTTCGGTACGGAGCCCAACCGTCAAATAGAAAAGCACGGGGAATCTTGCCATTGGCAGCAAAAATGAAGGTAGCCGGACTAGCTCAAGCACTTGTAGCCGGACATATTCGACGAGATATTTCACACCTGCTCCTTTGCCAGCAGTTCGCTGACCGCGTCCTCAAGTGAGGACGGCGTAATTTGTAGTTTTGGCGCGCGGATCTCGGCCAGAAGCAACCGCGCCGCTTGGTCTGGTTGATGGGTGGTCAGCCGAAATCGTCCAGTACCGAGATTGGTTAGCGTTCCGAATGTCTCGATTCCAGCGGGCGGCTTCTCAGCGGTGAAACTGAGGTGACTCAAGTCCAAGGTGCTGCGAATAGATTCAGTGCTGCCATTCGCCAATCGACGTTCGTCTTTTATCAACGTGACAGTATCCGCAGCCGCTTCCACCTCGGCGTAGTCATGCGATGCCATGATGACGCAACGGCCTGCGGCCTGTTGTTCCAGAATGATCCGTCGCACAGCCGCGCGACCATCAATGTCTAGACCGGCAAGTGGCTCGTCCAAAATGAGAACTGGTGCGTTTCCGATCAGAGCCGCTGCGATTCCAAGCCGACGTCGTTGCCCACCAGATAAACTGCCGCACTGTTTGGCCAAGATTTTGCTGAGTTGCAAGTGTTCATCTAATGAATCGAGCTCAAGAGGGTTTGGGTAATGCATTGCTACAAACCTGAGCACTTCGGCCACTTTGAGCGTTGGTGGAAAAGACAGCGACTGTGGAACGCTGCCAATCAAGGTCGTTTGCCGGCCGCCGCGAACAACCGCTTGTCCCATGACTCTGACTTCTCCACGGCTCGCTGCTCGAACTTCGGTGAGGATGCTGAGCGCAGTTGATTTTCCAGCCCCATTAGAGCCCAAGAGACAGTGGATTCCGGGACCAAGATCGAGGGAGAAATTCTCTAATGCGCTTTTGTTTCGATACGACTTGCTGACGTGAAGCCAAGCAACCATTGGTTCTTTACTCATGAAGCTTGGCCCAATCCGCTCAGAGATGAGGTATCTTCGTAGCCGAAAGCCGCGCTGTAGAGCACCGACTGTTCGACGCCGTCTAAACAAAGCAATTCGTCCACTGCGTCGTCGATGAAACCGCCCACCGGGCAGCTCGCGACGCCTAACTCTTGAGCAACCATGAACATCGCTTGGGCTAAGTGCCCTGCTTCCAAGAGGGCAAAATGGTAGGCGCGCTGGCCATATTTGACCCGTTGTCGGGTGAATGATGCGATGAAGAAGACATGAAAAGCGGAGTCTTTGGCAAGGTTTTGAAAGACCAAAGTCTCTTTCAGGAATGCCCGGGGATCGGTAGAAATTCGCAGCTTATTTAGCCGAGCTGTGAACGGATCCAATCCATAGAATCCAGGGGCTAGCCCGGCTACGTCAACAACACAAAGGTAAATGTCGATGGGATACAGGGCACCCGCTGATGGTGCGCCACGACCGTGTTCGCTGCTAACGCAAGCGGCTTCAGACAAAATCTTGGCCAAGTCATGGAATGAGACTTCTTGCGATTGGAAGCGCTGAGCTGACCGCCTGGTGCGCAATACCTCACCGACCGGCGTCGGGCGTTTTACTTCTGGCAAGGCAATGTGATCGCTGCCGGCTAGTACCGAAGTTGGCGGCACTGAATCGCTCCGGTGTGTCCGGAGGGTTTCTCAGACGATGAGCCTGTCGGCGGCTGCCGTGCTCTGGTAGTGATTGTAGTAGTGGTTTTCTAGCTCTACTGGTGGGATGTCTCCGCAGTACTGGTAGAGCCTTCGGTGGTTGTACCAATCGGCCCATTCAGCGGTGCCGATTTCGACTTCTTCTAGAGTCCGCCAGGGCTTGCCGGGTTTGATCAGCTCGGTCTTATAAAGCCCGTTGATGGTTTCCGCCAAGGCGTTGTCGTAACTATCACCCACAGAACCGATCGAGGGGCGGATACCGGCCTGGGCCAGGCGTTCGGTGAAGGCCAAGGAGGCGTATTGAGCCCCGGCATCGTGATGATGAATCACCCCGGAAATCTCAGCCCCGGCCCGTTCACGACTCCAGATTGCCTGATTAACTGCGTTGAGCACTAGCACGGTGTTCATAGAAGCACTCGCTGACCAGCCCAGGATCCTCCGAGAGTAGGCATCGATCACGAAGGCAACATAGACCCACCCGGACCAGGTCGAAACATAGGTGAAATCATCTACCCATAGCCGATCCGGTGCCGTTGGTGTGAAATCACGGCGGACCAAGTCCTTCGCTCGGGCTGCCTTCGAGTCTTTGATCGTGGTGCGTTTGACCTTGCCACGGACCGCACCCTGTATGCCAAGTAACCCCATGAGCCGTTCTACCGTGCACCTGGCCACCGGCACACCTTCACGGTTCATCGCCAACCAGACTTTCCTGGTGCCGTAAACCCCGTAATTAGCGGCATACACCTTCTGGATCACGGGCTTGAGCACCTCATCACGTTGTTCTCGGTGAGATCGTGTTTTATCCACCCATTCGTAGTACGTGGACGGGGTGGTCTTCACCCCGTCCCAGTAAGCACCTGGCAGATCGACTCGACACCCCACCGCAATCCATTATTCTCGCGGTGACCGGCATGGTCCTTGATGTATTTCACGATCAGTGTTGTGGCGGTCGAGTTCGACCGCGAAAAAAGCTGAAGCACTCCGAAGGATCGCGTTCGCCCGTTTCAGCTCAGCGTTCTCACGCCGTAACCGTTTCAGCTCGGCCGATTCCGTGCTCGTTGTTCCAGTTCTAGTACCAACATCGATCTCGGCTTGCCGGACCCATTTACGCACCGTTTCCGGCACACCCACACCCAAAAGCTGGGCAACTTTTTGCATCGCCGCCCACTCCGAAGATGCACCCTCCATCTCCGCCACCATGCGCACCGTACGATCCTTCAACTCCTGCGGATACCGTGTCGTAGTTTTCCCTGCCATGTCCTGATCCTCTCAAACAAGAAAGTCTCCGGACACACCGGGGCGATTCAGTTGCGTAGGTGGCTTGCATCGGAAGATCAGTCCTTTCGTCGGAGGGGTGCTGCCAGATGAGGAACAGGAAGTCGAGCTGCACAGTGTCAGGCCGCCGTCCATGGTGATCGTGCGGGAAACTGATCCACTGAACTCAAATTCAAGTTCTTTGAGTACTTCGGGCATAACCGTTCCGGGTGTGGTGTCCGCGAGTTCGAGATGCTGGATGGAAAGAATCTCGGGAACATCCGAGACGGTTTGCGGCGTTGCTAGCTGATCCATGTTTCTCCTTGTTCGATTCTTTGACCGGGACTGCGCAGGAATGGGCACCTGAATCCGATAGTCCAGGTGCCCAAAAGTCAGTGAAACGCTCCGGTATATCTTCGATTGTCGAAGACCTCTCGGTGACTCTAATTAGTCTTTGACGAATCGTCAACTATTAAGGGACAAACTATTGAATTTGTGTTTAACTCCCGAGGCGCAAAGGTGCTTGAGTGGAGATTTTCCGCAAGGTAGTAGCCGTCTTGGTATCCAGATGGTTTGATGAACAGATGCGGGTTTCTCGTGCGGGTATAGCGAATATGCGACAGCATGCGCAGCTTCTACTCGGCGCCGGGGTAGCTAGTCCACGCGAGGTCGCAGAAAAAAATGTTGGCCATGCAGGGGCAAGATTTAACTGGCGTGCTGTACTCACTTGTTCTGCGTACCCGGGGCAAAGCATTGTCCGAAGTTCGAGAAGCATTCGACTCGGGACAGCTGGTTAGTTCCTGGCCAATGCGTGGAACGTTGCATGTGTGTCTTGCTAAGGACTTGCCCTGGATACTCTCGCTCACTGCCGAGCGAACACTTGCCTCAATGCTTGGCAGGCAACGCCAGCTCAACATCTCGGCAACTGATATTGCCGCAGTTCGGGAAACAGCCATTGACGTTACCGCCGGGAGCGGTGCTAGCCGCGATGAACTGTTCAGCGCTTTCGAAATGATCGGCCAAGATACCGGTGCACAACGCGGAATTCACCTGATCAACGTGCTCTGTATTCAAGGCCAGCTTGTCCAAGGTCCGTTTCGGGGCAATAAGCAGCTCTTTATGGTCAGTTCTGAATGGATTAAACAGCCCCGTCAACTTGAACGTGACGAGGCGCTTGCCGAAATTGCGACCAGGTACTTCCGTTCGCATGGACCAGCCACGCTCGCAGACTTTGCTTGGTGGTCCAAACTAACGCTGACTGACGCTCGACGAGCTTTGGCCGCGATGGACCAATCAATTGTGATGCTTGAGCATGCCGGAACTGAGTATTTTGTCGCAGAGGAGCTTCTTGCGCAATTACCGAGCGGCGTCGGCAGTCGTTCGGTCTTACTGCTTCCTGGCTTTGACGAAAATCTCTTAGGCTACGCTGACCGTTCCGCAGCGCTCGCTGCTGAACTCGCTGTTCGGATTGTTCCCGGGAATAACGGGATGTTCATGCCGACCATACGTTTATGGTGGCTCAGTGATCGGCACCTGGCGTAAGCCGAGTTCAGTAAGTGGCGCCCGCGCCGACGTCGAACTGGAGCCATTTGCAGAGTTGCCGCCAAGAGTTCTGGCAGCTGCCCGGCGCGCAAGCACAGCATATTTGCAGTTTCTGCACAGTTGAATCTTCTCTAGAAATCAGGCAACTCTTAGCTAGCTGATCGGGCCCCTACCCCGGTACGGGGGTGGATAGTTCGCCAGGGGGATGTGCCCGTACGAATGGTTTCCGTAGAGTCTGATATTCAGACAAAGTTTTCGAAGTTTCAACGGAAAGGCCGCGCTGTGACCCTCGCACCGACCGCACCACGTGTAAGTCCTGCCACCAACCGGCAGACGGCGGAGTTTATTGAGCTCGCCGAAAAAGTTCGGGCAACCGGGCTGATGGAACGTGATGTTGCCTGGTACATATGGCGGATGATTCGACTTGGCCTAGGATTTGCTGCCGTCGGTGTGATGTTTGTGCTGTTGGGACAGTCGTGGTGGCAGTTGTTGACCGCAGTCGCCTTCAGCGTGATGTGCGGAATGGCAGGCTTCTTGGCGCACGACGCAGCGCATCGACAGATTTTTTCCAGCTCGAAGGCTAACGAGTGGACCGGGCGCGTAGTCGGTAATCTATTTGTGGGTCTGAGCTACGGCTGGTGGATGAACAAACACGGTAAGCACCACGCCAACCCAAACAAAATTGGTTCTGACCTGGATATTTCTGCCGGCGTTGTGGTCTTTGATCCTGAGTCAGCCGCACAACGAACTGGCTTTGCTCGCTGGTTTGCCGCACATCAGGGTTGGTTTTTCTTTCCGTTGTTGACTTTAGTCACCTTGGATTTGCACATTAACGCGACCAAACGAGTCTTGAACCGCCAGGAGATCGTACCGAAGCGGGGCTGGGAAGCAGCTATGCTCGCCGTCCGATTGATCGGCGTTCCGGTAGCAGTGTTTGCCGTCTGCGGCTGGGGTATTGGTGCGGTAGTTTTGGCCGTGCACATTGCCACTTTCGGACTCTACTTTGGCGGAGTATTTGCGCCAAACCACAAAGGTATGCCTTTGGTTCCGAAGGACCTGAAGATTGATTTCCTCCGCCGCCAGGTCTTGATGAGCCGTAATATCTCAGGCGGTTGGTTGGTTTCGGTAGGTATGGGTGGCTTGAACTACCAGATCGAGCATCACTTGTTCCCCACCATGTCGTCGAGGAATCTTGCAAAAGTTCAGCCGATGGTTCGTGAGTTCTGCGCGGGAAAGCAGATTACCTACACGGAGACCACCTTGGTTGATTCATACGGGATTGTGGTTCGTTATCTCAACCGGGTAGGCCTGGGGCAGCGCGATCCCTTTGATTGCCCGCTAACGGCGCAGTTCCGCACCCGCTAGGCAAAAATGTAGCGCACGCAGCTTAGAGTGCGCCGGTTGCAATATTGACCATTCGACGCAGCGGCTCCGCGGCACCCCAGAGCAATTGATCACCCACAGTGAAAGCACTGATGTATTGGGGGCCCATTTCTAGCTTTCGAATTCTGCCAACAGGGATATTCAAGGTGCCGGAAGTCGCCACGGGGGTCAGCGATTTCATCGTTGCCTCCTTGGTATTTGGTACCACAGTCGCCCAGTCGTTATCAGCGGCCAAGATCCGCTCGATCTCTTCGACGGAAATATCTTCGCGTAGCTTGATCATCAGGGCCTGTGAGTGTGTGCGCATCGCGCCAATCCGCACGCAGAGTCCGTCCATCACCACTCGATCAGCGCCCGTCAGGCCCAAGATTTTATTCGTCTCGGCGTCGTTCTTCCACTCTTCTTTAGACTGGCCATTGCCCAGATCACCATCGATCCAGGGGATCAGCGAACCTGCCAGGGTGGCACCAAACTGACTTGAATCGACGGTGTGCTGGCTCGCGATTACCGCTCGGTCAATCTCTAAAATAGCCGACGCCGGATCTGCCAGTTTGGTAGCGACCGCACCATGGATCTCGCCAAATTGATTGAGCAACTCGCGCATGTGTTTAGCGCCGCCACCGGAGGCAGCCTGGTATGTCATCGAGGTCGCCCACTCGATCAGGCCGTTGCGGAAGAGCCCGCCGAGTCCCATCAACATGCAGGAGACGGTGCAATTGCCGCCAACGAAATCTCTTGTACCGTTAGCCAACCCCGCATCGATGACATCGCGATTGACTGGATCCAGCACAATGATGGAGTCGTCGTTCATTCTTAGCGTCGAAGCCGCGTCGATCCAGAGGCCGTTCCAGCCTCGAGCGCGTAACTGCGGATGCACTGCTGCGGTGTAGTCCCCGCCTTGCGCAGTCACGATGATTGGCAAGGCCGCAAGTGCGTCTATGTCAAAGGCATCTTGCAGCGTTCCGCTGTCTCCCTCGGCGAACGAAGGGGCCGCGCCACCGGTATTCGAGGTGGAAAAGAATGTTGGTTCAATGCGTGCGAAATCGCCTTCCTGCCGCATCCGCTGCATCAAGACTGATCCGACCATGCCACGCCATCCGACGTAGCCAACACGTTGACTCATCCTTCAATGGTACGGGGGACTGGGCTACCGAGCGAAGTAGATGAAGTGGCACATCAGCATGGCTAGCTAAGATTTTTGCCGGCGCCAGATCGTGAAACGGTAGCGTTCACCTTTTGTTGACTGATGCCAACCTGAAGCTGGATCCATCCGGTCAAGCGTCCAGCTGCCAGCAAGCTGCGGAGCGAAAGTATCTCCGGCGACCTGCGAATCAATGATCGTGATGCTCGCAACTTCGGCAAGCTCCAAGGTTTGTTCGTAAACCTGGCCACCACCAATAACCCAGATCTTCTCCGAACCCGGTGCGTCCCGGGCCAAAGCAAGGGCCTCATCCAATGATGAAACGGCTTGCGACCCTGCGGCTTCGGGCGTTGCTGCCCACTCAGAGTCAGACGTCAGCACAATATTGGTTCGATCCGGGAGCGGACGGAATTTGGCTGGGAAAGATAGCCAGGTCCGTCGACCCATGATGACCGGATACCCGGAAGTCATCTCACGAAAATAGGTCATGTCCTCCGGCACGCGCCAGGGCATGTTGCCATCAGAGCCAATGACACCACTCGGAGTTTGCGCCCAGATAACGCCAATTGTCATACTGCGATCGGTGCCTTGATCGTGGCGTGGTGCTGATAGTTCAACACTTCAAAGTCTTCAAAGTTGTAGTCGAAGATTGACGTGGGCTTCCGGTTGATCCGGAGCGATGGGTAGGGGAATGGTTCCCGGCTGAGTTGCTCTTCAACCTGAGCCAGGTGGTCATCGTAAATATGGGTATCGCCACCGGTCCAGATGAATTCACCTGGTTCTAGGCCGACTTGCTGGGCAACCATCAAGGCGAGGAGCGCATATGAGGCAATGTTGAAGGGAACGCCTAAGAACATGTCAGCGCTGCGCTGGTAAAGCTGGCAGGAGAGTTTGCCATCCGCAACGTAGAACTGGAAAAAAGCATGGCAAGGTGGAAGAGCCATCTTGGACAGTTCCGCGACATTCCAGGCCGAGACTATGTGCCGGCGAGAATCCGGATTGGCTTTCAACGCCTCGATCAGACTAGCAATCTGGTCAATATGTTGGCCGTCTGGTGTGGGCCACGAGCGCCACTGGACGCCATAGACCGGACCAAGCTCGCCGTCGTCGTCCGCCCATTCGTTCCAAATCTTGACGCCGTTTTCCTGTAACCAGTGGACATTGGAATCACCACGTAGGAACCAAAGCAGCTCCATGGCCACCGATTTGAAGTGCACGCGCTTGGTGGTGATCAGCGGAAATGACTGGGCCAAATCAAAGCGGATCTGGCGGCCGAATACACTGCGAGTACCGGTGCCGGTACGGTCCGATTTGGTGGTGCCGTTGGCCAGTACGTCGCGTAGCAAGTCTTCGTAGGGAGTCTGAACCGTCATGTTCTGATCCTATCCTCGGCTGCTGACAATATGGGTTCACTAAGGTAGTGCTTGCCCAAATTGAAAGCCCGATCACCACCACCGGAATTGCGCAGATACCGAGCAGAATGGCTTTGCCGCCTGGCCGGGCCCAATTCACTGTTGTACCCAAGCCAGAGCGTTTGGGCACAAAAACTTTTGTGTCGGCGGGATTGTTGTAGATCAAGCCGGCAGCCCAAAATCTCTCGTCATCGTATGATTCTGAGTTGTTTTTATCAGCGTTATCTGGCTGCGGATGTTTTAGCCGTTCAGCTTTGTGCCTTCGGTTTGCGAAGATCACGGCAATGATCAGGGTCAGCAGAACGAGTAGCAGAATCAAGAGGCCATTGACGGTGTTGCCGGTGCCGGCCCAAATTTGCATGCTGACTAGCCAGAAAACCAAAGAAAGTCCGATTGCTGTCACGCCAAGAAAGGTTTGGGTGGCTGCCAGTGCGAAATCTGTTACCGGGTTGGGCGCCCGGCGAATTCGAGGCATGACCATACTGATCAGCGTAAATAGCACCAAGATTCCGTAGCCAATGAATACCGCTGAAAATGCGGACGCGATGCTCTTGTCAGCGAAGCCGTTTGCTGTACCAGCGCCGTTCCAATGGACTGCGAAGCGTTCTGGCAGGCTCGGGTAACGCAATGCGCCATGCACGGTCGCCACAATCATGATCAAGAGCGCGACGGCAAGGAGCGCCCATGCCGGTCTGTTGGCTCTACTAATTTGTGCTGGCATGCTCTCAACCTAGCCTTTTTGTAATCTGCTGCGCAGTAAGTCGACGGTGATCTCCTGACCAAGACCGGCTGCCTGGCTGCTCAGGATAAGCTGCTCGATAGCCGCCAGCACGGAATCACGGTGCGCCGAGCTGAGCATGCTGAGTTGAGCGGCCGGCACCTGGGCTGCAACAACGGTGCCTGACCGTCGTCGGCTCTCAATGAGGCCTTGAGATTCTAACTCCTTATATGCCCGGGCTACAGTTCCTGCGGCCACGCCCAAGTCAGAAGCTAGTGCACGCACCGTTGGCAGGCGCGACTCGGCAGATAATTCGCCCAAAGCAATGAGCGAGGTGATCTGGGACCTAATTTGTTCGTAGGGCGGAGTGGGGGAGGACAGATCTACAGCTAGCCGGGGGCTCATCCTTCCGCTCGCTGGTTCTCAACGGTTATGGGAGTAGATCCCGGCGAAACTGCGCGTCGAGTAGGACCAGGGAAGATGGCAAGGAAGATCGCCAACAACGTAAGCGCAGCAAGCCCAAGCGGATAATTCTGCCCTGCACCTGGAAGAACTGATTCAGCGAGGCTCAGCAACTGAGCTGCGGACGCACATAGTGTCGCCGCAGTTAGCCGGATGGACCGAAACGCCGATACCTTACGCCATGTATCGTCCAGCGAAGCTGAGATATTCCTTGTCGTTGGCCGCAATCTCGCCACCGTGATGACTATCGCGCACATAAGCAAAAGCATCAAAGGCGCCCAGCGCGGCAGCGAGCCACGGGAGTTCTTTACCATTGAAATATTCCATATTGTTTTTGGCGAAGATACCGCAACTGACTAAAGATGCTGAGCGAGATAACGAGCGCCAGCAAAATCCACCAAGGAACAAGCTTCCAATTGCACTGCTTAGCCGGCAGCCAGCCGCCCCGCCGACGCAGATACTCATTGGCGGAGTCGCCAATGAGTAAGAAGAGTTGTGCTGCCAAGCCTAGGAAGAGCCAGCCCACTGACATTGAAAGCTGGCTGAGGTAATTGCCAGTTGCAGTCACGGTCCTCAGAGCCAAGAGCGCGCTTAAACTGACGCCCATAATAACTCAGATCCGAGCAGCATTACTAGATTCAATCGCGTCGAATTCGGCTTTGTGCTGGCGCCGTAGCAGGGAATCTAAGATCTCTTCAGCGGTATCGCGGCCATTGAGCGGATCAAGTTTTGGTGGTTGACTCGCGATCACCACAACGACGATCAAAAGACCAACGATTCCGTAAATCCCCTGCGGAACTGACCAGATACTGAGGGAGTCCGAGCCGCCAGGGGTCTCCAGCCCAGATCGCCGAGTGGCAAATTGCACGGCAAACGATGCCACTCCGCAGCTTAGGAGTGCGCCAATTCGCAACGCGCGGTTCATGGCAATTGTGCGCAGCAGGACGTTGTTGCTGTTACTAAGTCCCTGAAGCGGGCGACGTCGGGAGATCACGGACAAGGTCAAGATCATGCCCAGGGCCAAGACCAACAAAGCTGCCCAGAGAACAAATGCGAGTGCCCAACCGTCGATTCGGCCAGGTACAAACGAGCTGGAGAAGGTTGACGGGTTGCTTGGATTCGCAAGGTAAATTGATCGATCCACCGGACTGAAGCCGGGCAGCCAGAAGATTCCGGCGATGACTATGCCAGATCCGCACCAGATCACCGTGCTCACGAGCGCTAGTCTGCGCGGGAGGAAATTGTGAACCCGGCGTCTGCTGAGATCGGCCTGGCGGACCTGCCCCTGCGGCTTGGGGAAAGTAAATTAGCTTAGCACGTAGAGACCAACTGATAGCACAATTGGTAAAAGTACAACAAACAAGTTGTGCCAGGTTTGATCGGGGTAGCGCGAAGGGTCCCAGACCTTTGGCTGGTAGTTCCCATCAGCCAAAGAGCCGATCTGGCCAAGAGGAGTGTTGACGGTGGCCAGGCTTGCAAGGTATGCCAGAACTCCAGTCCAAAGCGCGTGGCCGTGGGCAGCATTTACCGGATCGGTGTCAGCTGGCCGCCAGCGAATCCAGTGGACGACGCCGTAGACCAACAGGCCAACTCCAATGACTAGGCCGAACTCTAAGCCATTGATGTTGAACATCGAGACTCCTTTGTGTCAATGTGTCAGTCATTTGATACAAAGCGAATTTCGTCAAGCGAATAGCAAAATTTTGCAATGCAGTCAGCCGCTCCATCCCGGACGTGCACGCCCGTCCAATGGTGCAGATTTCTGGGCAGGAAAGTTTCTACCCACCGACATGCTGAGGTGGACGGGTGTGCACGTACATGAGTGCGACTTCGGACTAAGCCCGGTAAGCTCAGGCTTAGTCCTCAAACGGTTTGTGTTGCTCCAAAGACACCACGCGATTGCCGGCAATTTGGCAAACGACCAATTCACCCGGGGCCAGATACGGATCGTCCACCGGTAACAGTGCTCGCAATTTCGGGCTCATGTACCGCGCCAGCTGTTTGAAAACGCTAGGTAGTGCGGGCCGATGCGTGCACAGCAGTACCGCTCGTTCCTTATCGAACAGCGTGTCTACCACTGCTGCGGTTTTCGCTGGCTTGCGCTGATGGTTGGCTTCGGTCAACGCATCGACCAGCTTGACCTTAGCTTCGCTCGCCTTGGCATAGGGCGAAATTGTCGCAATACAACGGACCCAGGGGCTGCTCACTATCCGGTCCGGACGCCAAGCAAACATTAGCCTTTTCACCGCAGCAGCTTGCCGTTGACCAGTTGCCGCCAATGGCCGATCGCCTTCGGCTCGCGTCCAGGACGAGCGCGGTTTGGCTTTGGCATGGCGCAAAATAATCAGCGGCCAAGTGCGCAATTCTTTACGTCGGTGCGCTTCTTCTAAAGCATCTAGCGGCTTGATATCAGTCGAGTTGCTCAATAACTGCCGGGCCCGATCAGGTGTGCACCAGAGCACGTCGTCGACTTCTTTGCGATCAGGAGCCGGTTTTTGATCAACGAGTTCGCACGCCCAGTAATAGACCAGTTTGAGACCAGAGGAAACCGGATAATCGGTATGCGGCAGCGGAATGCCTAAGCTGACCTTTACGCCAATTTCCTCGTCGACTTCGCGAATCGCAGTCTCTGGAAGTGTCTCGCCGGGATCTTGCTTGCCTTTCGGCCAAGACCAATCGTCGTATCGTGGCCGGTGGATCAGTAGCACCCAGAGTTGTTTCTTTTGGACTCGCCAACACAGTGTGCCAGCGGCCAATACCGCAAACGATTGCGCGGGAGCTGACGAGAGAGCGGGATCTTCCATTACCGGCGAACGGCCGATCGCTGACGGGAACGGCTAGCCAAAAGCCAGGACTGAACATCAATCAACGTGCCGCCCTCCGCATTGAGATGGTGCCTGGTCCATATCCCGTTCTGATCAAGGTGCCAGCTAGAGGTGCCAATGTCTACGTAACGGTCTAGAAGTGAAACCATCTCCGCCACGTCGTCCTGATTGGACAGCTGAACTAAGGCCTCAACTCGACGATCAAGATTCCGGTGCATCATGTCAGCGGAGCCGATCAAAACTACCGGATTTCCACCATTTCCGAATGCGAAGACCCTGGAGTGCTCTAGGAACCGGCCCAATACCGAGCGCACCGTAATGTTTTCGCTGAGACCAGGAACGCCTGGCCGCAGCGAGCAGATGCCGCGAACAATGACATCAACGCGGACGCCTGCCTGCGAAGCCCGGTACAGCGAGTCAATGATGGCCTCATCAACCATGGAGTTGACTTTGATCTGCACTTTGCCGGGCAGCCCTGCCCGGGCGTTGCTTATTTCCTTCTCGATTCGATCAATGAGGCCGGACCGTACCGAGCGGGGTGCCACCAGTAGCCGCTTGAAGGCGGACTTTGGTGCGTAGCCGGAAAGCTGGTTGAACAACCGAGTCAGGTCCTCACCCACTTGGTTATCCGCGGTAAGCAGGCCCAAATCTTCGTAGTAACGCGCAGTGCGAGGGTGGTAATTTCCGGTGCCAATGTGGCAGTAGCGACGCAGGCCGTCTTGCTCTTGCCGGACAACGAGCGAAAGTTTGCAGTGTGTTTTCAGGCCAACAATGCCATAAACCACATGCACGCCAGCCTGCTCAAGCTTGCGAGCCCAGGAAATATTAGCTTGCTCGTCGAAGCGCGCTTTGATCTCTACCAGAGCCAGAACCTGCTTGCCAGCCTCCGCTGCGTCGACTAGTGCATCAACAATCGGCGAATCGCCACTGGTGCGGTACAATGTCTGCTTGATCGCCTGGACCTTAGGGTCTGCGGCAGCTTGTTCCAAAAATGCTTGCACTGAGGTAGAGAACGAATCGTAGGGATGATGTAGCAAGATATCTCGACGGCGCATCGCGGCAAAGACGTTGGCGTCCTTGGATGTCTCCGATTCGTTGAGGTATCGCGAGGTGTGCGGAACCTGTTTGGGGTAGTGCAAGTCAGCACGGTCGACGGCGGCGATGACACTCAGACCGCGCAAATCCAGCGGCGCTGGCACGGCATAAACTTCCGATTCTTCGACGTCGAGCTCGCGAACCAACAGTGCGCGGATGTTTGGGTTGATATCGGTCGTGACCTCGAGCCGGACTGGCGGGCCAAAGCGGCGTCGCAAAAGCTCCTTTTCGAGCGCCTGCAGCAGATTCTCGGCGTCGTCCTCTTCTACCTCGAGGTCTTCGTTTCGCGTCACGCGGAAGGTGTGGTGTTCCAAAACTTCCATACCCGGGAAAAGCTGATCCAAGTGGACCGCAATAACTTCTTCGAGCGGAATGAAGCGCGCCACCCGGCCGGGTACAGTCCCTGCGCGCGGCCCGTCCACGGCGACCATCCGTGGCAGCTGGTCTGGAACTTTGACTCTGGCAAAGAGTTCCTTATCGCTCACCGGATTGCGCACGACGACGGCAAGGTTCAGCGATAGTCCAGAAATGTAAGGGAATGGGTGCGCTGGGTCCACCGCGAGCGGCGTCAGAATAGGAAAGACCTTTTCCGCAAACATGCTGCTCAGGCGGGTCTTGGCTGCATCGTCGAGTTCATCCCAACGAACTAAATGGAAATGTTCGTAGGCAAGAGCCGGTCGAATCTGATCGGCAAAAATGTGCGCATGCCGCGCTTGTAAGCGGTGAGCTTCTTCGCTGATCTGTTCCAAAACTTCGATCGGGCTGAGGCCAGCAGGCGAAGGCACTGCAAGGCCGGTCGCGATGCGACGCTTAAGCCCGGCGACGCGAACCATGAAAAACTCATCCAAGTTAGAAGCAAAGATGGATAAGAAATTGATTCGTTCGAGTAGCTGCAGATCCGGGTCTTCTGCCAACTGCAGCACCCGCGCATTGAATGCCAACCAGCTCAACTCGCGGTCTAGGAAGCGGTCAGCGCTAATTTCGCCGTCCGGAATCAGACTTGGTGCGAATTCTGGAATGTCGATGCGGTCTTGGGTGGCGCGCGCTGCGGGCACCTCTGAACTACCGAATCGATCGGATCCGCTACGAATGGTGATTGCTGCTCCCGTTGATTCGGCCTGCATGATTCCCTACTTCCCTGATGCTCAGTACAAGCCTACAAGCGGCGGGCCGGAGTTGTTCATTCGATGCGTTCAGCTACTGGAACTTGTTATTGCTATTTGTTGCAGAAGGGTAGGAATACATAGTGTCAGCGTCCCAACGGGCGAATCCGAGGCTTTGGTACAGGCTGACTGCTGCCGTGTTGTCGGCATCGACGTACAACATGATTGAGCTCAAGCCCTTTTTCTGTAAGTAGTCGATTCCAGCAAGAGTCAAAGCTTTGCCTAAGCCCTTGCCCTGTGCTGCCGGAGCGATGCCGACGACGTAGACCTCACCAATAGCCTGATGACCGGCCGGCGCAGCATGGATTTTAGTCCAGTGAAACCCCATGATTTGGTCTGTTTCGTCAACGGCAAGCAAGAATCCAGCGGCGTCAAACCACTGTTCCTCCATCAACGACTTCAGATCGGCCAGCGATGTTTCGCCTTGTTCGGGGTGATGAGCAAAAGCAGCGGCGTTGACCGCTAACCAAGCAGCTTCATCTTGATCTGGTACAAAACTGCGCAATGAAATATTCGTAGGCAAACTAGCGGCGGGCAGCTGATGACCGGCATCAAGAGCCAGTCGCAATCGCCGCAGGGCGCGGACTGCTTCGAAGCCAAACTGATCGGCAAGTTGTTGCGCTGCAGCATGGCTACCATGTGACCAGGCATTGAGCGACTCGAAGCCACGTGCTGATTGCAAACTTTTCAACAGGACTTGGCCAACGCCTTGATTCCGATACGTCGGGTGAACAACCAGCTCCAAGGTTCCGCTCGCCGGCTGCCCATCATGTTCCAGCACCACGGCGACGCCGGCGAGTGCTGCTGGCACCTCTGGCGCGGCGGGAACATAGCTCAGCAGGATCAATAGCGGGGCGTTAGCACTGCGTAATTGAATCAAAGTCTGGTCTGAAAACGGCGGATGTCCGTCAGTATCGATGGCAACTTCGGCCAGCTTGAGGATCTCTTGCAGCAGGTAAGTCTCCGGAGCAGCCCGTAAGACCTGAATCGGCCATTCGGTGCGATCTTCAGCGTGATTTGTTTGCGGAGGTGTTGCTGGCCCAGTCGTCATTCCTAGAGCCTAGCCGTGGCTGAAATTCAGGTATAGTTGTCGGACGGTCATCAAGACCGCAAGGGGGATGCGCCAGTGGGGTGCCGCGATACGTTCGACCCGTATGTCCTCCACCAATGGGTGCCTAAGCTTCTGAAAGTTCCTCATCTGGCACGCGCATTAGCGTCAATCGGTAACCAACATTTCGCACTGTGCTGATCAGATTCTCGTGATCTGAGCCCAATTTTGCGCGCAGTCGTCGAACATGCACGTCTACGGTCCTGGTGCCGCCGTAGTAGTCATAGCCCCAAACTTCATGAAGTAACTGGGCTCTAGTGAAGACCCGCCCCGGGTACTTCGCTAAATACTTGAGCAGTTCAAACTCTATATATAGGTCAGATTCAAGGCATTGCCGTTGACTCGCGCTGTGTAGGAAGACTCATCGATGACTACGCCGGCAGCCCGAATCTCGTTGCTGGTATCTTCGGTGACTTCTTGCGTCCGAGCAATAGCTAAGCGGAAACGCGCCTCAACTTCGGCCGGACCAGCCGAATCAAGCACAATGTCGTCGGCGGCCCAATTGGCAGAAATCACCGCCATGCCGCCTTCGGTCAGCACTAACAGCAGGGGAGCGCCGGGGCCGGTGGCTCGGAGAAGTTGAGTGAGTGAGCGGGCACCAACAAGATCTTTACGAGCATCTAGCAAGATAATGTCTGCCGGTTCAGCATCTAGTAACGCTGACGGCTCGGCCGGCAAGATGTGTACTCGATGATTGAGCAGCTCTAAAGCAGGCAAGATGTCCACCGAGGACCCGATGCTATTGGTCAGTATTAGGATGTGGGACATTCGTTCCTCCAATGTGCTCAGGCGCGCATCTTCGGGCGTCTTCGGCCTCCGGCCAAGGCTTAAGACGCCAAGGTTCGGTTCCGTATTGGATACGAGTATAGCGCTAGCTCATGGGCGCTTCTGCTGTGTGACTGGAGACGCGCGCCTATTCGGCAGGGCAGATCTTCGCCGAATAGGGCAGGATGAGTATGTGAAAAGTTGGAGTGTTGGCCTGACCGGTGTGCTGAGCCTGGTCGCGATTATTGCTGCCTCTTATGGGCCTTCAGGGCTTGCGCTCACAGTGGGCATTGTCTTTTCGGCACTCTTTGGCTACGGCTGGCCGCATTACTTGGCAATTCCGGCAAAAAAGACACTCGGCGCGGTCATCGCGATTTGTGGTGCGCTTGCCGTGTTCATTGCTAGATTCTCACCGGGTCCTGGTTATTTGGCCTGGTTGCCGGCCGTGATAGCGCTGGGCGTTGGTGCGGTGTTTGTCATTCAACTCATTCGAGGAACCGGGCAGAGCCACCGTTTAGAGTCCACTTTCGGCTGTGTAGCTGGCGTACTGATAGTTACGGTTGGTGCGGGCTGGATTGCGGCGCATCGCTTTACCGGCGAAAGCGCGATGACCTGGATTGCGGGGCTAAGCGCCGTCGTCGTACTGCTTTTGGGTATGATCCGGTGGCCGGATCGAATCATTGCGCCACTTGGCTTGGTACTGGGCGGCCTGGCTGGTCCGTTAGCCGCGCTGTTATTTTCCGATGTACATATTTTGCCTGCCGCGGTGATTGGCCTAGTTATTGCCGCGGTATTACTGAGCTTCCGACGACTGGCGAGTATTGCCTCGCCATTAGGAAACGTCGCCGGGAGCATCGCCATGGGACTAGCCCCGGTGCTGTCTTTGGGCGCGATGGTTTACTTCATCGACAAACTCTTATCGGCCTGAATTGCTACGTGCCAGCGCTGGTCAAATCTCACGATAAGATGAAGCCATGTCGACCCTTGGTTTGGAAATTTTCTTCATTGTCCTGTTGGTGATCGCTAGCCTGTCGATGGCTTGGTTCGCCGGGCTCGTTGTCTGGCGGTTGTTCAAAGGCCAGAAGTAACCACATGCCGGTTGAGATCCCTAGGGACCTGACTCCGGAGCTGGTGCCGCTTTCCTGGCTTCTAGGTCAGTGGGAGGGGCAGGGGCGCTTAGGCACCGGAGAAGCAGAATCAGAACACTTCTTCCAGCGTGTGACCTTTAGCTCCAACGGGCTACCGTATTTGGAATACGTTGCTGAAAGCTGGCTCACCGACGAAGAGGGCATGAAGTTACGCCCGTTGAGTGTGGAAATGGGCTTCTGGGCGCTTGACCGAAAACTCGGTGAAGCCGACGGCGGGCCAGGGTTAATCCCGGCAGATATCGTGCCCGCGCTGACCACGGCAGACGACGTCGAAAAATTGCGCAACGATACCAGTGGCTTCGACATCACCGCGACTATCGTGCACCCCGGCGGCATATCTGAGTTGTATTACGGCACCATCAAAGGTCCGCAGATCGAATTGTCCACCGATGCGGTAATGCGCGGTGCTGGCGCAAAAGACTACAGCGCGGCAACAAGAATTTTCGGTTTAGTCAACGGAGACCTGTTCTGGCGCTGGGATGTTGCTGCCGAGGGCAACTCGCTCGAGGCGCACGCCTCCGCAATCTTGAAGAAAACTGCAGCCCCCGAGTCAGCCGAACAGCGACCTTCGGAATAGTGCGGCCAAATTCTTGGTTGCCAACGCTATGACCTATCGTTCCGTAGTGCTCTCACGACCCGGTGCTGTCGCGGCCGCTGGCCTAGATTCCGGCGTAGCCGCGCATTACGGCGATCCGTTCCGCGAACAACGTGCACTCGCTGAAGGCAAAGCTCTTGTCGATCAATCTCAGCGCGGTGTAGTCACCGTGTCCGGACAGGACAGGCTGACCTGGCTGACCACCTTGTCCTCACAAGATGTGTCGAGGCTCAAAGCCGGAGATTCCGCGGAGTTACTGCTGCTGAGTGTGCAGGGACGCATTGAGTATGACATTCATGTGCTTGACGACGGCGAAACTGCTTGGTTGCTGGTCGAAGCTGCTGAGGCTTCGCCGCTAGCGGCATGGCTCAACTCAATGAAGTTCATGCTTCGAGTGGAGGTTAACGAGGTCTCGGAGGAGTGGGGCGTGCTTGCCTCGACCGCGGCGCTACTTGACGGCCAGCCGGTATGGCAAGATCCGTGGCCCGGCGTTGTGCCCGGCGGCTTTGCCTACTCGAGTCAAGAGGGTCACCCAGGTGTGGATCGGCCATGGTTCGAGTATTTGGTACCAATCGAGAAGCTGACCGAACTGATTGCTGAGCTTCCTCTTGCCGGGAGTTTGGCGGCCGAAGCCCTGAGAATTGCTGCCTGGCGGCCGCGGTGGGGTGCCGAGACGGATGAGAAAACCATTCCGCACGAGCTTGATCTAATGCGCACTGCGGTGCATCTTTCTAAGGGTTGTTACAAGGGCCAAGAGACTGTGGCTCGAGTGCACAATCTAGGCCACCCGCCGCGCCGATTGGTCTTTTTGCAGCTCGACGGGTCGCAGCACACATTGCCCGTGGTTGGCTCGGCGATTCAGAACGGCGAACGCCAAGTGGGTCTACTGACCTCAGTGGCGCAACATTACGAGATGGGCCCGATTGGCCTGGCAGTTATTAAGCGCAATACCGATGCCAACGCCGAGTTGACCGTACTTGACGACGGCGAAGCCTATGTTGCTGCGCAGGAAATTGTGGTGGCAACAGATGCTGGCCAAGTTGTTGGCAGGCAGACTAGTTTTCTCAAACCCGTTCGCTAATCTCCAACCAACCTATTTTCCAAACGCTGCACCACTTTTGGGCCTTAAAACAGGGTTTTAAGGCCCAAAAGTGGTGCAGCGTTTGTAGCTGGGGCGGAATGTTAGGGCTGAAGTAGTACCGAGGTTTGCAATCCGGCGGCGACGAAGCCCAACTTGGTGGCCAATGCCTGTGAGGCTTGGTTTGAAATCGAGACTCGCCATTGCGGAATGAGTCCGGCGCCGAGGGCCTCCTGGGCTGCAATACCTGCTACGGTCAGGCCGAATCCATTTCTGCGCATATCTGGCCGTACTAGCAAGCTCAAGTGCGCCAAAAGCCCTTGCCATTCCTGGTACCCGGCGCTAGCAAATGCCTCTTGCTCGGAAACGATCGTGAATTGGTGCGTGGTCTCGGCAATTCCAGATTCGTTGACGTCGTCCACAGGGCAGAGGGTAGAAAGCAAAGCCTTGTCCGCCGCTGCCAAAGAGACGGTAGTTTCCGTGCTGGGATCGATAATCTCCAGGTCGTCCGCAAACATCAGTTCAGCGGCGCCTAGACCGCGAGCGCCGTGATCTGCACCCAAACTCAACAGCGTGGAGTGTTGTACTAATTCTTCGTCGCTGAGCCCTGCTGCTCGGTCGAGGAACCATTGCGGTCCAAGCAGGGCCTTACAGTCGAATAGTTGGACAAAGGATCCGGTGCCAGAATCGGTCACCTTGGTGAGCCTGCCGCCCGGCTGAAATGCGCCGTCGTCGAACCCTAAGAGTCTTTCCCAAGCCAGTTTAACTATTGCGGCCGAGGCAGTTTCGAATGCCATGTTTTCCTTTGACGATGCTCTTCAACGCTGCACCACTTTTGGTCGTTATGAGCGTCCCATAACGACCAAAAGTGGTGCAGCGTTGAGATGTAGATGTAGATGTAGATGTGGGTGCTAGCCGAAAAGAATGGATGCTTCGTCGTAGCGGCTTTGCGGCACAGTTTTGAGATTGCCAAGCGCCGCCTCAAAGCCAACGTGCTGAATTTCGGTTCCAGTCAAAGACACCATAGTGTCCCAACGTCCCTCAACAACTGAATCGATCGCGGCCATACCCAAACGGGTGGCCAGCACGCGGTCAAAGGCGCTCGGCACGCCGCCGCGTTGAATGTGCCCCAAAATGGTGGCCCGAGTTTCGATGCCTGTGCGGGCTTCTAGCTCCGGTGCCAGTTGATCGGCAATGCCACCTAACCGCGGCCGGCCAAAAGTGTCCAGCCCACGCACTGAATGCGGGGATTCCAAGTGATCCGGTACGAAGCCTTCGGTAACCACCACCAAGGGTGCTCGGCCACGTTCGTGTGCTTCAGTGACCCAGCCAGAGATCTGCTCGACGCTGACCTTTTGCTCAGGAATCAAGATCGCATGCGCGCCGGAAGCCATTCCAGCGTGTAAGGCAATCCAGCCGACGTGCCGGCCCATGACCTCAGCAATCATGCAGCGGTGGTGCGATTCGCCGGTGGTACGCAGCCGGTCAATCGCCTCGGTGGCAATTTGGACCGCGGTATCGAAGCCGAAGGTGTAGTCGGTTGCGTCAAGGTCGTTATCAACAGTTTTCGGAACGCCAACTATTTTGAGGCCGACGTCGGTCAGCCGCTTTGCCGCTGCCAGGGTGCCCTCGCCGCCGATCGCGATGATCGCATAGATACCCAGCCGTTGCATATGAGTTTTGACGGCTTCTGGGCCGCCGCCGTCGAACGGATTAGTCCTAGAGGTGCCAAGAATGGTGCCGCCTTGTTTCGAAATGCCGCGCACGCTCTGCCGTGGTAGTTCCATGATGTCGCCTTCGACGACGCCACGCCAGCCATCGCGGAATCCAACGAACTCCTGGCCGTGTACTTTGATGCCTTTGAGCACCGCGCCGCGGATAACGGCGTTCAGCCCGGGGCAATCGCCACCGCTGGTCAGGATTCCAATCTTCATGCAGGCTCAATCCTCAAGTAAGTCGTGGGTAAGGGCTGAGCGCCCCATTGAGCTCTGTTGATGATTCTAGACAATTCTCTACGCTAGGTGTGACCTAGGCTACTTTTGTTGCGCATTTCCGATCTAATTGCCTGGAATCGCTAGAACTTTCGGCTATCTTCGAAAGTGGGGGATTTACAATCCCTAGCAGAAGGAAACTTCAATGGCTAAGCATGAAGAAGCTGAAATTGCGGTGACAAGCCCCGGGCCCACCGTTCTCAGTACCTTGAGCGCACGATGGGGAGCCGAAATTTTCGGCACCTTTCTCCTGGTCTTTGGCGGTGCTGGTACCGCAATATTCGCCGCAAAATTTGGCGGTGATGGAAATCCGCTTGGCGTTGGATTTCTAGGTGTGGCGTTGGCTTTCGGGCTGACTGTTTTGGCGGGAGCCTATGCGGTGGGGCCGATTTCTGGTGGTCACTTCAACCCTGCCGTGACCCTGGGCCTGGCCGCATCCGGTCGCTTCCCCTGGAAAGAGGTGCTGGGCTACATTGTTGCCCAGCTAGTTGGCGGTGTGATTGCCTCGGCTCTTTTGGCCGCGATTCTGGCCGGATCGAAAGAGGGCTTGCAATCGTCTTCCTTCGCTGGAGCTTCAAACGGATTCGCTGAAGGCTCGCCCAACGGGTTCTCGATGCTTTCGGTGATCCTGATCGAGGTCATTTTGACGGCGGTCTTTGTCTACGTCATCCTGGGCGTCACCAGCGCCCGTGCCGCAACCGGGTTTGCGCCATTGGCAATCGGACTGACGTTGACGCTCATCCACTTGATCAGTATTCCGGTGGATAACACCTCGGTGAATCCGGCTCGTTCCCTAGCAACTGCAATTTTCGGCGGCAGCGTGCCACTGTCTCAGCTTTGGGTATTCATCGTGGCACCTATTGTTGGTGCTTTGTTGGCGGGATTCACTTTCAAAGCGTTCTTTGAATCGGTCAAAAAGTAGTCCAACTAAATACAACGATTCGCTCGCGGACGGCGCGCCTGGATTTTCAGGCGCGCCGTTTGTTGAGCAACTGCTCCGTCACGATTGTCTGGTTCTGATCCGGTACCAGGAGCCACAGCGCGGCATACAGCACGAATGCGGGGCCAGGCAGTAAGCAAAGCAGCAGGAAGCCAATGCGCATCCAGGCAACATCAATTTTGGTCAAAGCCGCGACTCCGCCAAGGACGCCGCCAATCCAACGTTGCGGACCTCGACGTAATGGCTGATTTCGCAGCGCTTTGTAGATTGAATTCATCGATTCAGCCTACTCATTCCGGTCGTTGAGAAGCGCATCGTCAACGGCCGTATCGTTCTCGACTGCATCGGTGGGAACTTTTCGGCGCCGTTTTGAGAGCGCGCTGAATGCGCCGCCCAACAACAGCAGCAGACCAGCCACCAGCAGGGTGACAATGGCAACAAGCCTGGGGTCGAGTTCGACGGCGGTGTAGCGGGCCACCACGATCAGCGCGGCTAAGGCGATAAGCAGCAGGCCCCAGCCCAAGGTGCCAATCCGCACTGGGCGTACTTCTGGAGCTTTTATTGCGTTCGTCTCAGTAGTCATCGGTAGCGACCTTTCAGTTCGACCCGTTAGAGCTGATTCGCACATCGCCAACCGAGCCCTGCAACTGCAAGGTCAAGGCCGGGCCATTTGCGTTCGGATTCAGCACCAAATCACGCTGTGAATTACTTGCTTTCTGTCCGTTGATCCAGGTGTTAGGCAGCCACATCTGATTTTTGACCACCACCCGAATGTTGTCCGGAACTTTGATATTCGCCGACCCGGCATTGACCACAACTGGTACCGATAGGTCATTACCGATCGAGTTAAGCCCTTGCAAGTTGATGTTTCCCGTTGCGGCTGCAACGCTATAGCCGCTGCCGGTATCTGCTATTGATTGCGTGGTCCAATCGGCTGTGCGGGCAAAGACCCAATTGCTATTGCTGGGGATCACTGCGAAGAAGGCAGATACCAGGAGCGCAACTAGGGCAAAGAAACCTAATGCTCCAGAGCTGCGTCCACGCAGGGCAGCAACGACAATACCAACCCCACACACTGCGGCTGCCGAAGCCCAAGCGATTGGTGCTACAGGGCCGTTCAAAAAGCCCATAAGCTCCGCAAGAAGAACACCTCCTGCAACCAAGGCAGCAAGGCCTAAGGTTGCGCCAACTGTTGCAGCGCCCGGTCCGTAGCTACGGCGAACAGGCCTTGGCTGAAAGGTTGGCATCGTGAAGTTGCTTGGCTGGGCTGGCGTGGCCGGAGTGAATCCCTGATACGCCTGCGTCGGTGCTGAGAATCGTTGTTCAGCGGCCGGTCGATACGGAGTCGGGTACGGCGTGGTCATTTGCGCGGCTTCAGTTCCGCTATCGGCTTGGGCGTTGCCAGTCGGGGGAGTGGGCTGATGCGAGCGGCTCGATTTATTTGAATTCACCGCCCAGATGATCAGCCCGGCAATGCCCGCCAACCAGAGCAGCGGCCAGGGGAACCAGCCACCGGTGCCGAAGCTGAAGAACAGCAGGCCTCGCCACGCGGGAACGATCGCTAAACCTACGAAGATCGCTGCGCCAGTCATTCCAGCGCTCCAACGCCCCTTAGCAACTTCTTGGACGTGAATCCGACCGTCTGGCTCCGGAAGTAGCGCCCAAGTAACTCCGTAAGCAAACAGGCCAATTCCGAAGAAGATAATTGAAACTACCACAATGCCACGCACAATAACAGGATCAATGCCGAGCCGGTGCGCAATGCCACTGGCAACACCGCCAAGCCAACGATCTTGCCCGCGAACAATTTTCAGCGTGCGAATCCAGTCAAAGAAGTTTTTTGCCTGAGTGGCGTACTGCGAAGGTTGGGGAGTTTGTTGCTGATTTGGTGTGGCGGGCCCGCTAGGACCGCCGATGTTTTCACTCATAATCCAATCTTGGGCGTTCCAAAGCGCGCAAACCATCGGTGATCCCCCTGATTGAACCCTGAATCGACCCCGGAAGACCTAAGGTTGGCGACCAGGCATACTTGAATCGAGATATGGAAGCACGGATGTATCGCAGCAAAGCTCGCGTTCTCGCGGGCGTATGCGCGGGTTTGGCGCAACATCTTGGCTGGAGAGTTGCCGTGCTGCGCTGGGTATTCGTGTTGAGCACCTTGTTTTTCGGATTCGGTGCTTTGCTTTACGCCTGGTTGTGGATCATGGTGCCGGACGAATCAGGATCACCGACAAACCAACCAGTGCCTGACCTAGCCGCGACCGCAAAGAAACTTGCGGCGAATCCGGCGTTGTTATGGCGCCGTCGGGGTGTAAAAGAAGTTCTTATCGGCGCTGGCTTGCTCATCCTTGCAGGGCTGTTGGTTGCGCAGATTGTCGGTATCGATCTACAACTCGGAATTTTCGTGCCCTTGATCGTGATCGCTGCTGGCGCGGTTCTAGTTTGGTTGCAATTGGATGCATCGCGGCGGGCGCTGCTTTTGGACCGGGCGCAAGCTAATACCGCGCTCGGTGCTTTACGGCTGGCCGCTGGACTGTTGCTGGTAGTACTCGGGGTCATTGTGCTGGTCCTGGGTGGCGGCTGGGATCGAGTGCTTCCCGCGGTGGGAGCGGCATTTGCCGTGCTTGCCGGCGTCGGCTTAGTGATGGCACCTTGGGCAATTAGGGTCTGGCGCGACCTCCAGGATGAGCGAGCCGCCCGAGTCCGCGAAACCGAGCGAGCAGAGATCGCCGCACACCTGCACGATTCGGTGCTTCAGACCCTTGCTTTAATCCAGCGCCGAGCTGGCTCAGAACAGGATGTGTTGACGCTGGCGCGGGCACAAGAACGAGAACTGCGGGAGTGGATTTATCAGGACGCTAGCCGGCATCCGGGAGACTTAGTCGCTAGATTACGCGCAATTGCGGCCGAGCTCGAGGATGCGCACGCCGTGAGCATTGAACTTATCGCCGTTGGTGATGCCGCAATGGACAACAGGGTGGACGCCCTAGTGCAAGCGAGCAGAGAGGCGATGCTCAACGCCGTGCGCCACGGTCTCGGTCTACGTTGAAGCTGATGCGGAAACGGTCGAAGTTTTCGTCCGAGATCGAGGAAATGGCTTCGATCTAACGAATGTTCCTGAGGACCGATTAGGGGTCAAAGAATCCATCGTGGGCAGAATGAGTCGGCACAATGGCAAAGCGCGAATCAGCTCGTCCAGCTCCGGCACCGAAGTCCAACTGAGCTTGCCCTTGAAAGACGCCAACCACCAGGAGGAATCATGATCAACGTTGTGGTGGTAGATGACCACGCAATTTTCCGGTCCGGATTACGCGCAGATCTTGATCAAGATGTCTCTGTTTTGGCTGAGGCCGCGACCGTAGATGAGGCTGTGGCCCTGATTTCAACGCATCATCCCGAAGTGGTTTTGCTCGATGTGCATCTGCCGGGAGGCAATGGTGGCGGTGGGCGTGAAGTGATTGAACGCTGCGGCAACCCGGAGGTGAGATTTTTAGCGCTGAGTGTCTCTGATGCGGCCGAAGATGTTGTTTCGGTGATTCGGGCCGGTGCGCGCGGATACGTCACGAAAGCTGCTTCGGGAGCCGAGATTTCTGCCGCGGTGCGGACAGCGGCTAGCGGGGACGCTGTATTCTCGCCAAGGCTGGCCGGTTTCGTCTTAGACGCCTTCGGTGGTGCGGTGCCGGTAGATGATGAGTTAGACCGGCTCTCTGCGCGCGAACGTGAGGTAATGCGGCTTATCGCCAGAGGGTACAGCTACAAAGAGACGGCTAAAGAGCTCTTCATCTCTGTGAAGACCGTCGAAACCCATGTTTCAGCGGTGCTTCGAAAGCTGCAGCTCTCATCACGGCACGAACTAACTCGCTGGGCGGCGAACCGTAGGTTGCTCTAGCGTCTCAGAACACACCACGACTCAGAACACGCCACAACAGATTGTGGTGCTGGAGTGATCATTGTGGCTGTTGCGCAACCCAAATCGACTGAAATTGGCTCAATCTGTTGTGGAATGTTCTGCGGAGTTATCCACAGCTGGTGGCTAGCCCTTATTTACGCTGAGTTTTCTGGGTAAAACAATCTTATGGACCCGTGCAAAGTACTGGAAAAATTTGGTGGATCGGCTCGGTGGTCCCAACTGCGGACGGCGGGAGTGGCACGGAAAGCCTTGGTTGCAGCCGTTCTGTCAAAACAGATCCTTCGGCCGGCTCGAGGTGCCTCCGGCAGTGCCCTGTGTGAATCGCCCCGGTGTGTCCGGAGACTTTCTTGTTTGAGAGGATCAGGACATGGCAGGGAAAACTACGACACGGTATCCGCAGGAGTTGAAGGATCGTGCGGTGCGCATGGTGGCGGAGATGGAGGGTGCGTCTTCGGAGTGGGCGGCGATGCAAAAAGTTGCCCAGCTTTTGGGTGTGGGTGTGCCGGAAACGGTGCGTAAATGGGTCCGGCAAGCCGAGATCGATGTTGGTACTAGAACTGGAACAACGAGCACGGAATCGGCCGAGCTGAAACGGTTACGGCGTGAGAACGCTGAGCTGAAACGGGCGAACGCGATCCTTCGGAGTGCTTCAGCTTTTTTCGCGGTCGAACTCGACCGCCACAACACTGATCGTGAAATACATCAAGGTGAACCGTTACCGGTTTTATGCCGCTTCCTTTTGAGTTTGGAAGGAAGCATTGATGGTTATGAATCGGAAGTTTTCGCGGGAGGTTCGGGACAGGTCGGTGCGGCTGGTTTTGGATCATCTCCAGGAGTATCCATCGTTGATGGCTGCTTGTGCTGCTGTGGGCGGCAAAGTCGGGGTTGGGAAGGAATCCCTACGTCGTTGGGTGAGGCAGGCCTAAATTGATGCCGGGACCAGGGTAGGGATGTCCACGACGGAATCGGAGCAGGTACGTGCGCTCAAACGTGAGAATCGTGAGCTGCGTGAGTCGTTAGAGATTGTGAAGGCTGCGTCGGTTTTCTTCGCGGGGGAACTCGACCCCCGCGAAGCATTGATCAGGGGATTCATCGATGAACAACGCTTCCTTGGCTGGGCAGTCGAGGTGATCTGCAAGGTCCTGCGTGGCCAGGGCTTAACGGTCACTGCCCGGACCTACCGTAGTTGGAAGGTCTCCACCGCTTCGGTCCGGGACATGGCAGAGGCTTCGGTTATGGATGCGTTGCTAGGAACGGTAGGGACACCGGAGGGAATGTACGGGAGGAGGAAAATGACGGCTTGGCTGCGTCGGAAAGGATTCGAGGTCTCTTACCGGCAGGTGAACCGGCTCATGAGCTTGTTGAGTTTGAAAGGCCGGGTACGGGGCAAAGGTGTGCGCACCACGGTGCCGGACCGAAACCATGACCGTGCCCCGGATTTATTGGATCGGTGCTTCACCGCAGCTGGCCCAAATCAGCGCTGGGTTGCGGACTTCACCTATGTGCGCACCTGGGCAGGTTTCGTCTATGTCGCGTTCATCATTGATTGTTTCTCCAAGTACATCGTGGGCTGGAACATCTCCACGATCAAGGACACCGCCCTGGTGAGCACAGCACTCAGGATGGGCTTATGGCAGCGGACACGCACCAGGCATCCGGTCGCAGAAGGGCTGATCCATCATTCCGCCGCCGGGTCCCAGTACACTTCCTTGCATTTCGGGGAAACCCTGACTCTGGAGGGCATCGCAGCATCAATCGGCTCTGTCGGGGACGCCTACGATAACGCCTTGGCCGAGTCCACCATCGGCCTGTTCAAGACTGAAGCCGTCCGAGAAGATTCTCCCTTCCGCAACGGGCCGTTGAAAACCATCGATGAGGTTGAATGGGCCAGCTTGGCCTGGATCGATTGGTACAACAACGACCGCCTACACACCAGCATCGGAGACATCCCACCGACAGAACACGAAGTAGTGTATTACGCTAAAGAAACCATCCCGGCCCAACCGGTGCAGGGACTCGCATAAAAGCGGCAAGAAACCGGTAACGGTTCACAGGACCATGCCGGTCACCGCGAGAATAATGGATTGCGGTGGGGTGTCGAGTCGATCTGCCAGGTGCTTACTGGGACGGGGTGAAGACCACCCCGTCCACGTACTACGAATGGGTGGATAAAACACGATCTCACCGAGAACAACGTGATGAGGTGCTCAAGCCCGTGATCCAGAAGGTGTATGCCGCTAATTACGGGGTGCACGGCACCAGGAAAGTCTGGTTGGCGATGAACCGTGAAGGTGTGCCGGTGGCCAGGTGCACGGTAGAACGGCTCATGGGGTTACTTGGCATACAGGGTGCGGTCCGTGGCAAGGTCAAACGCACCACGATCAAAGACTCGAAGGCAGCCCGAGCGAAGGACTTGGTCCGCCGTGATTTCACACCAACGGCACCGGATCGGCTATGGGTAGCTGATTTCACCTATGTTTCGACCTGGTCCGGGTGGGTCTATGTTGCCTTCGTGATCGATGCCTACTCTCGGAGGATCCTGGGCTGGTCAGCGAGTGCTTCTATGAACACCGTGCTAGTGCTCAACGCAGTTAATCAGGCAATCTGGAGTCGTGAACGGGCCGGGGCTGAGATTTCCGGGGTGATTCATCATCACGATGCCGGGGCTCAATACGCCTCCTTGGCCTTCACCGAACGCCTGGCCCAGGCCGGTATCCGCCCCTCGATCGGTTCTGTGGGTGATAGTTACGACAACGCCTTGGCGGAAACCATCAACGGGCTTTATAAGACCGAGCTGATCAAACCCGGCAAGCCCTGGCGGACTCTAGAAGAAGTCGAAATCGGCACCGCTGAATGGGCCGATTGGTACAACCACCGAAGGCTCTACCAGTACTGCGGAGACATCCCACCAGTAGAGCTAGAAAACCACTACTACAATCACTACCAGAGCACGGCAGCCGCCGACAGGCTCATCGTCTGAGAAACCCTCAGGACACACCGGGGCGATTCAGATAGTGGTACCAGAGTGACAGAACTTGCTGCTGGGGCAAATTCTGACCGCTCAAGCTGGCTATCAGTTGTGGAGTGTTCGGAAAGCTAGGCCAAGAACTCTTGCAATCTACGTACACCCTCAGCCAGATCGTCGTCGCCCAGCGCGTACGACAAGCGCAGGTAGCCGCTAGGCCCAAAAGCTTCACCAGGCACTACCGCAACCTCGGTTTTCTCCAGAATGAGGTTGGCAAGCTCGGCTGAGCTGGCAACGTTCATTCGCTCCAACAACCCACGCACATCGGCATAAACGTAAAAGGCCCCGTACGGAGTAGGGCACTCAAGCCCTTGAATTTGGTTTAGTCCGGCGACAATCGCTTTGCGACGGCGGTCGAAGGCCACGCCCATATTACGCACCGCGTCCAGCGGGCCAGATACCGCGGCTAACGCAGCCCGCTGCGATAGATTGGCGACGTTCGACGTGGCGTGCGACTGCAAGTTGGTCGCAGCTTTGATGACGTCCAACGGCCCTACCATCCAGCCAACGCGCCAGCCGGTCATGGCATAGGTCTTTGCTACGCCGTTAACCAAGATCACCTTGTCGCCAAGCTCAGGCGCGGCTGCAGCGATTGAAGTGAAGGGTACGCCGTCGTAGGTCAGGTGTTGATAAATCTCATCACTGACTACCCACAGTCCCTTTGACGCAGCCCATTGGCCAATCGCTCGTGTCTGTTCTGGCGAGTAGACCGCTCCGGTTGGGTTGGAGGGCGAGACGAAAAGCAACACCTTGGTCTTTGGCGTCAGCGCAGCCTCAAGTTGTTCGATCGTGACCAAATAGCCTTGATCCGCGCCAGCGAAAACTTCTACCGGGACGCCATCGGCCAACCGGATAGCTTCTGGGTAGGTGGTCCAGAATGGGCCTGGAGCCAGAACCTCGTCTCCTGGATCAAGTAGCGTTGCAAAGGCTTCATAAACAGCTTGTTTACCGCCGTTGGTCACCAGAACCTGGGACGGTTCGACGGCGTAACCGGAGTCCCGTAGCGTCTGGGCGGCAATTGCTTCGCGCAGTTCAGGCAAGCCGGCCGCGGGCGAATAGCGATGATTCTTCGGATCTCGAGCAGCTTGGATGGCAGCTTCCACAATGTAATCAGGCGTGGGGAAGTCTGGTTCACCAGCACCGAAACTAATTACTGGTCGCCCTGCCGCTTTGAGTGCTTTGGCTTTGCCATCGACGGCGAGAGTTGCTGATTCGGCAATTGATCCGATGCGCTGCGAGACACGGCTGGAAGTCATGACGGTACCTGGAGTCCTTCGTTTCGGCGGGTGATACAGCCAACTTTAGGCGCTATTGATCCCGAGTTCGACGTCGACGCTCAGATTGCGTAGACTTATACCTCGGTGTTGAAATTACCATGATGGTTTGCGCCCTCATGGCTCTCACGAATGTGGGTTGAAATCAACGCACCAACCTAGGGTAGTGGCGCAATTGGTAGCGCAGCGGTCTCCAAAACCGCAGGTTGCAGGTTCGAGTCCTGTCTACCCTGCGCAATATGCACAACCCGTAGAATCCGAACTTCAAATCGAGTGAGGCACAGTTGACTGAAACAGCTGCCAGCAGCTCCCAAGGCCGTCCTGCTAAGAAATCTGGCAAGACTGGCGAGGGTGCCAAGTCCGGCAAGCCAGGGTTCTTCGGGTGCATCGCGCTCTTTGTCCGGCAAGTGATCGGCGAGTTGCGCAAAGTGGTCACCCCGACCCGTAAAGAACTAATCAACTACACAATCGTGGTCCTGGTATTCGTGATCATCATGATGGCGATCATTTGGGTTCTCGATTTTGCGTTCGGTTTTGGCGCAGGTTGGTTATTCGGCGGCGCCGGTCCGGTTGAAAAATAACTTCCTTTTGCGGATGTCCCGAAACTCGGGGCTAGAAACCTTGGGTAGTAAGCACTAAGAAAGCAGGAAGCACCTTGTCTGAGCAGGAGCTCGATATGACTGAACAGAGCGAAGAGCCCAGCGCCGAGCAGAATGCTGCCCAGGTTGAGGACGTCGATTCTGCTGAAGTCGACCAGGCTGACGTTGATTCAACCGAAGCTGACGAAGAGTCAGAGGCGGAAGAAGCCGAAGACGCCGAGGAATCTGAAGCGGCTGAAGCCGTCGATCCGGTCGAAGAATTTAAATCCAAACTTCGCCGCCAAGAGGGTGACTGGTACGTCATTCACTCTTACGCTGGCTATGAAAACCGGGTAAAAGCAAACCTGGAAACCCGTGCGCAGTCATTGAATATGGAAGAGCACATCTTCGAAATTCAGGTCCCGATGGAAGAAGTCGTCGAGATCAAGAACGCGCAACGCAAGGTAGTTAACCGCGTACGCATTCCCGGCTACGTGCTAGTCCGGATGGAGCTGACGGATGCTTCGTGGGGTGTTGTTCGCCACACTCCCGGTGTCACCGGTTTCGTCGGCAACGCGCACAACCCCGTTCCCTTGCGTCTAGACGAAGTTTTCTCGATGCTAGCGCCGGTCTTTGAAGACGAGCAGGCAGCAGAATCCGGTAAGGGATCTGCTACCAAAGCTGCGCAGGCACCGATCGCGGTGGACTTCGAAATTGGCGAATCTGTCATTGTTAAGGAAGGTCCGTTCGAGACGCTTCCAGCGACGATTTCCGAGATCAAACCCGAGTCGCAAACGCTGGTTGTTTTGGTTTCCCTGTTCGAGCGCGAGACTCCGGTTACGCTTTCGTTCAGCCAAGTCACCAAGATCTAGTAGACTTAATAGATTCGAAAAGACTTAGTCGTCACTCGCCATGCTTTAGGCGGGGGACGACGTCGGTCGTCTTGCCATGACGACCCCCCCCTCAGATGCGCTCCGGCAGCTGAGGACAGCAATTGAGAGAAGGACCTGAAGTGGCTCCCAAAAAGAAAGTCACCGGCCTCATCAAGTTGCAGATCCAGGCAGGCGCCGCTAACCCGGCACCGCCTATCGGTCCTGCACTTGGTCAGCACGGTGTTAACATCATGGAATTCTGCAAGGCGTACAACGCTGCGACCGAATCCCAGCGTGGAAACGTCATCCCGGTGGAAATCACGGTCTATGAAGACCGTTCATTCACCTTCATCACCAAGACCCCGCCGGCTGCCGAGCTCATCAAAAAGGCTGCAGGCGTTGCCAAGGGTTCAGCTACCCCGCACACCGTCAAGGTTGCCAAGCTGACCAAGGCAAAGGTAAATGAAATCGCAACTCAGAAGCTCGTTGATCTGAACGCGAACGACGTCGAGGCTGCGGCCAAGATCATCGCTGGTACCGCCCGCTCGATGGGTATCACCGTAGAGGGCTAATCCCTCCACGGACTAAAAACATATTGAAGCCACCTGTATCGGTGGCTGTGGCAGGGCCCAGCGCGGTCCGACAGACCACAACTGCACAAGGAGAAAGAGCAGCATGGCAAAGCGCAGCAAAGCATATGAGGCAGCAGTAGCCAAGATCGAAGAGGGCAAGTTCTACGCCCCCGCCGATGCGGTTACGCTGGCCCAAGACACTAACCCGTCCAAGTTCGACGCTACCATTGAGGTCGCGTTCCGCTTGGGTGTTGACCCCCGTAAGGCCGACCAGATGGTCCGCGGCACCGTTATCTTGCCGCACGGCACCGGTAAGACCGCCCGCGTCCTGGTTTTCGCAACCGGTGACCGCGCAGAAGCAGCTATTGCTGCAGGCGCTGACTTCGTCGGTTCTGACGATCTGATCGAAAAGATCGCCGGTGGCTGGACCGACTTCGACGCCGCAGTTGCGACGCCGGACTTGATGGGTAAAGTTGGCCGCTTGGGTAAGGTTCTTGGCCCGCGTAACTTGATGCCGAACCCGAAGACTGGCACCGTGACCGTTGATGTTGCTAAGGCTGTCAACGAGATCAAGGGTGGCAAGATCGACTTCCGCGTTGACAAGCACTCAAACCTGCACTTCATCATTGGCAAGGTGTCCTTCGGCGCCCAGCAGCTCGTAGAGAACTACGCCGCTGCTCTTGACGAAGTTCTTCGTTTGAAGCCGTCCACTTCGAAGGGACGTTACTTGCAGAAGGCAACCGTGACCACCACCTTCGGCCCCGGCATCTCCGTGGACCCGAACGTGACCAAGGTTCTTGCAGACGCATAAGCTACAAAATTTATTCACGAAGGGCCGGGAAGTGGAAGCTTCCCGGCCCTTCGTCATTCCGAATTGGATACACTCGATTTCATGCCTGACTCTCTTGAAGTCTTTCGTGCCGCGAGTACGGCAGACCTGGCCGCCGTCGTCGAACTTGCTGCTTTAACCTTCCCCTATTCGGCGCCAGCTGGTTCCGATCCAGCCAACATCAATTTTCATATTGCGAACTTCTTAAATGCGGAAAGATTCGCTGAGTACATCGCGCAAGAATCTGCACATTTGTCGCTGGCCGAAATAGATGGAGCATTGCGCGGCTACAGCTTGCTCCTAGTGCAGCAACCGCAAGATCCCGATGTGCGCAAAGCAGTATTGGCTAACCCAACGGCCGAATTGAGCAAATGCTACGTGCATCCAGAAGAGCACGGTTCAGGCCTGGCGGCGCGGCTTATGGTGCGAAACCTGGAGATCGCCAAGGCTGAAGGTGCGGCTACGGTTTGGCTGGGCGTCAGTAGCGTCAATGAGCGGGCCAAGCGTTTTTATCAAAAACAGGGCTTTAGATCAGTTGGGAAGAAATATTTCATGTTTGGCGGCGAACAAGAACGCGATGATGTCCTAGAGGTGGTCTTGTGACCGGAGCCGTGGAGATACGTCTGAGGACAGATCAAGACTTAGCGCCGATTTTGACCGTACTGGCCGTGTGTGCCGGCGACTCAGGCTACTTTGCGGACGACGACGGTCAATTGGTACCGCACGCGTTGGAATCTCTCGATGATCCGAGGTTCACCGGATCCTGGGTTGCTAGCATCGACGGCGAAGTTATTGGCCAAATTTCGATCATGCCGCTCGCGCTGAACGAAGACCCGGAATATCTGCCCTTTTGGTTGGCGGCAACTGCCCAGCCAATTGAGCGGCACGCGCTGATCAAAAGACTTTGCGTGCATCCGAAAGCACAAGGTCGTGGCGCCGCTAGTTTGCTGATGGAGACTGCGATGACGGAGCTAGCAGCCTCTGGTTTAATCGGCGTGCTAGACACTGCCTCGATCGCCCAGTCTGCAATGGCCCTCTACCGAAAACTTGGTTGGCGCGAAGTCGGCAGAACTAAACCAACTTGGACAGACGAACCATTCGATGCCGTGTTATTTGTACAGCCGGGCCATTAGAAAAAATTCGTGGGATCTGTAGCGAAATGGCTATGTTGCCAGAATCGTCCGGCTAGTAGGCTCGTTACATGACTTTCGAATTGATTATTACGCCGTTGCAGTTGCCGGACGCTCTTGATTCGGCAGATGCTACTGACTTTCACGAGGCGAGCGCGGCGATCGATGAGGTCAAATTGGAAATTTGGGGAAATCGCGACCGAATTTCTACGCCGGAGGCGCGTTTAACCAATTGGCGGGACAATGAATATTCCCAGAATCAAATGTTCCTAGGTCGCCTGGATGGCAAACTTGCTGGCTATGCCTCTGTGCATTTCTCTTTGAAAGATAACCTCAATACCGCTTATCTCTACGCTGCGGTATTGCCCGAGCACCGCCATCGGGGTTTCGGTAGGCAATTGTTAGCCAAAGCCGAACAATTTGCGGCCGAAAATGGTCGAACCGTAGTGCAGTCCAACACTGAGCATCCGTCTGGGTTCCCGTTTGAAGGGGCTTTGGTGCCCAAGCCAGGTAGCGGAGCCTTACCTGCGGATTCGGCAGGTGTGCTTTTCGCGCAAAAATATGGTTTCGAGTTGGAAATGGTTGAGCGGTTCAGCGAGCTGTCCGTGCCAGTTTCAGCTGAGAGACTGGCTGAGTTCCGTATCGCATCTCAGGCCAAGGCCGGGTCCGACTATCAGATTGTGTATTGGCATGACCGAGTGCCGGAAGAAATTGCGGAAGAACTCGCTAAAGCGTTGACTCAGATGACCATCGACATGCCCAGCGCTGGGCTGGAGTTTGAGGTAGAGCGTTGGGACGTTGCCCGGCTCCGCAAATCGGAGAAAGATAGTTTGGCTTCGGGCCAGCAATCCTTTGGCCTTGCCGCAATGCATGCACCTACCGGTGAGGTGGCGGCGTATACCTATATTCACTAAGATGCCAAGAATCCGGAAATCCTCTCGCAGGAGGACACCTTCGTTTTTGGCAACCATCGGGGAAAGCGCCTTGGCATGTTGGTCAAAGCCGCGATGCTGGAATACCTGGCTGAGGAACTGCCGCAAACTCGTAAGGTAATTACCTGGAATGCTGCTGAGAACGACTACATGTTGGCGATCAACATAGACCTGGGTTTCACACCCGCTGGTTACGACGGCGCGTGGCAGAAGGTGCTGCGTTGACCTTTGCTCTGGTTACCGAGGCGAAACGAAGAACTACTACTGCGGGGCGAACGATAGTTGGGAAGCAGGTTTGCGGGCAGCTCGGAAACGTTGGCAGGAGCTGGGGCTGATACACGCTGACAATGCTAAAGGAAAACGAGCCAATGCTCCGAATCAACCACGCAATGGGTTTCACAAAAGATAAGACCGTGCTTTGTCTAGATCTGAGGCTCTGAGACCGATCTTTCGCTGCCAGATAGGGTGATTTGGTGCACTTCGCGATGATGCCGTAAGCTTGAGCTACCAAAGACCGCCGGTTGATTAGTTGTGTGCGCTGAATCCTCGGTAAATACATCGATCCGAAAGTTCTCTTCTGAGAATGGCCTGCGCAGGTGAACGAAGCAATGTTCTCCGAAATGCTGAATGCACGTCGGATCGAGCTTAGCCCCGTGCATCTGCGCGGGGCATTGTTGTTGAAGGACCCGCTCCACCGGCATTGAAATCCCGGAAGGAGGGTTATGGCAACGCCGAACAAGGTGGCAGCCGTGGAGGAAATCACCACCGATTTCAAAGAATCCACCGCAGCAGTCCTGACCGAATACCGTGGGCTCACCGTTGCGAAGCTCAAAGAGCTGCGCGTATCCCTGGGCGCCGAGACCAAGTTCTCGGTCGTCAAGAATACGTTGACCGCTATTGCTGCGAAGGAAGCTGGTGTTGACGCTTTCGAAGGTCAGCTCGCCGGCCCGACCGCAATCGCGTTCATCAAGGGCGACGCTGTCGCCGCAGCAAAGAGCATGACGGATTTTGCTAAGACCAACAAGGAACTGGTTATCAAGACCGGTATCTTCGAGGGCAAGGCATTGAACGCCAGCGAGGTTGCCGCACTGGCAGCACTCGAATCCCGTGAACTGCAGCTGACCAAGGTTGCCAGCATCCTCAAGGCTCCGATTGCAGCAGCTGCGCGCTCCATTGACGCGCTGCGCATCAAGCTTGCCGAGGGCGCTCCGGCTGCTCCGGTCGAAGAGGCTGCTCCTGTAGAGGCTCCGGCCGCTGAGGAAGCTCCCGCTGAAGCTGCTCCGGCAGCCGAAGAGGTAGTAGTCGAAGAAGCAGCAGTAGCGGCCCCGGCCGAAGCTGCTGCTGAGACCGAGACTCCTACCGAGGCTTAGTCTCCGCGGGCGCAAGCCCTGGAACCAACCTGGTCCGCAACGGAATCAGGATTCAGACCCGGCCCACGCGGTCAAAGAAGAAGAGAAGGAGCGCCAACCATGGCAAAGCTCACCAACGACGAGCTCATTGAAGCTTTCAAGGAACTGACCATCATCGAGCTCTCCGAGTTCGTGAAGCAGTTCGAGGAGACCTTCGAGGTCACCGCTGCTGCTGTTGCAGTTGCTGGCCCCGCAGGCTGCAGCGGCGAAGCTGCTGCAGAGGAAGAGAAGGATTCCTTCGACGTTATCCTCGAATCCGCTGGCGAAAAGAAGATTGCAGTCATCAAGGAGGTGCGCGCGCTGACCTCCTTGGGCTTGAAAGAAGCAAAGGACGTTGTCGACGCCGCTCCGAAGGCTGTTCTCGAAGGCGCCACCAAGGAAGCTGCCGAGAAGGCAAAAGCTCAGCTCGAAGAAGCTGGCGCAACCGTTACCCTCAAGTAACTCAACGCCTGATTCAAGAAAAGCCCCGAACTCGCGATGCGAGTTCGGGGCTTTTCTTTGTGCTGCTCAACCTCGTCGAGTGTCGACTTATGGCTGGTTTGCGAGGGATTTACCAGCCATAAGTCGACACTCGACGCTAGAGCTGGAAAGTGGTCGTTGTGACGCTCGAGCGGGTTCCGCCTTTGGAGATGGCCTCTAGTGCGAAGTTAAGTGTTCTGTTGCTTGGAATAGCTACCCCCGTGGCAAAGAAACAGTCTCGGTGGCAGCGGCCAAGCCAGCTTCGGGTTTGGCCATCGACGACGAAGACGTCGTAGGCGTAGGCGTCCGAGCTCTTGTTCCAGCTGAAAAAGACGTCGGCGCCCTGACTCGTGGTGCTAGCCGAAGGCGCGGTGAAATTCTTCGGCGCAGCTGGGGCCGAGCCGCTGCCGCCAATCCGGACTTGGCCAAGGTTGAGGTCAAGAGCACCAGTCGCGGTGAACTTAAGGCTGATTTTCGCTACTTGGCCAAGTGAACTAGGCAGCGCGGCGGTGTATGCTGTCCACCCATTGACCGCCGGACCGCTAGCCGAAAGCGCCACGGGGCTGACCGTCGTCGGGCTGGCTTTTGGTACCAGGATCAGTGACAGGGCAACGGTCGACGCGGTCTTAGCCATAACTGTCACCGTCGCCGAAGGTGCGATTGCGAGGTCAGTTTTGAACAGATGCAGCGTGGTCTCTGGCTTATTGCCAGCGGTGCTTTGCACCCTTAGCGAATGCGAACCTTCCCACGCCGCCGTCTCGTCCAGGGTGACTTTGCTTGTGGTTCCGGCCTTATCGCTGGACCAGAACTGCCAGCTGAGTACCGGATCGGCAAGCCCTGCGTTTTTCCAGGGCTTGATTGCGGCACTCGCGCCTTGCAGATTGAAATAGGAGCCGACGCCGATGTTGAAGTTGGTATTGATCGGTAGCGATGAATAGGGCGACTTTTCCACGACCGAATGCGCGACGCCGTCGAAGCGATTGGTGTCCCAGGTGTTCTGCCGATATGGCTGGGTTGGTTCGCTAATCCGTCCGCTCTGCGCCGGATCACCCTTGGGCCCAGACCAGAATTTTTGTTCCAGATCGCGGAACAGCGAACGGCCCAAAACAGTCCGCGTTGTGCCGTCGCTGCAGCCGCGATTCCAGAATTCGCTAGGCACAAACATGCCCCAACTGACCGGCGGGTTCTTGCTCGGCGTAGCTAAACCACCAAAAATCTCGGAGGGGTTGAAGCCGCCTTGCTGGAACTCGGTAGTGCCGTAAGCCACTTTCTTCGCATCAAAGCCCTTGTCCATGAACGTTTTTGCGCTCTTGGTCAGATCCGGATCCGGCCCACCAGTGCCGCTAACACCCCATCCGCGCAGCCAGCCGTAGTTCATGAAAATCGAATCCATCAGAGGTTTTTGCGGGGTACCGAGCCAGCCGACGTTCTTCGAATTGATCATGTTTTGGTAGGACAACGAGCCGCTTTCCAGCATCGCATCGTAATACTGCAAGTAGCACTGCGGATCTTTAGATTTTAAATAGGCGACCATGGCCTTGAAAGCCTTGGCGTCCGTACCGGAGACCGTCGCTTCCTGATTCAAAAAGTAGCCGTCAAAGCCAAAGTACTTGCGGATCTCGATCATCTTGTCCGCGACGGGGTAACTGCCATCCGGGATCTTTTTGACGAAATCACTGAAGCTAGCGCCATCCCGAGGCCAGAACCAGCAACCAATCGACAGTGCACCGTTCTTATGTGCGGCCTCGGTCCAACCGGTATTGGGCACTTCGAGGACACCGTAAGTGCGGCCGGAAGCGTTCTTGTCCGCCACCTTGTCCGCGGGGACATTCGGTGTGAGTTGACCGTGCCAGCTGGAGAAAACATCCAAATACTGCCAGTAACGGAAAGTGTAGACGTAGGATTCATCGCCGATGGCGCGAGCACGTTCGTCGTAGATACTGCCACGGTAGTCGCCATCGATCGTAAGTACTTGCGTACCGGGATCGAGGGTCGGGTGCGCTTGGGTAGCGGCGAACGGCGCGATTCGAGCGGCGCGTGGGATGTGGCAGACAAAGTGCTTGGCATTCGGGTCAAGATCGGGACTCCAGCCCGTGATGTCGCTGGCCCAGAACCCGTACGACGCCGGCCCCGCCGGGATACCTCCACCCCGGCCGTCCGGCAGTACCGGGCCGGGAGCGTTCGGATCGGTCGGTTGCGGCACATCGGCGGCAAAGGCCGGGCTGGCACCCATGCTGAGCATACTGGGTGCCGCGATGGCCGCTGCCGCGCCTAGAGTTCCGTAGCGAATAAACATTGCCCGGCTGATACCAGTATTCGGCGCTGTGGAATGACCTGACTTTTCCTTTGGCAGGACACTCTCCTTGACGATGGATGATACGCCCCGACGCTGGAACGTAGCCGAGCTTTGGTGAATTAGCCTTTGACCGCACCCTCACCAACACCGCGGAAGAACCAGCGTTGTGCGAGCACAAAGACGATGGCGATGGGAATGAAGGCGATCATGGCACCTGCCGCGATCAGACGAGGATCGTTGCTGAAAGTGCCTTTGAGATATTGCAAACCCATGGTGAGCGTGAAGTTATCTGGTGTGTTCAAAACGATTAGCGGCCAGAGGAAATCGTCCCAAGTGCCAATAAAGGCGAAAATCAGCACAATGGCCAGCGTGCCCTTAACTGCGGGGAACCCGATGTAACGAATCCGCTGCCAGACATTGGCGCCGTCGACGATTGCGGCTTGATCGATTTCTTCCGGTACGCCCCGGAAGGCATTCCACATCAACAGAACGTTGATCATGCTGAGCATGCCTGGCAGGGCGACGCCGAGCAGAGTGTCCGCCAAGCCAATTTCTTTCACCGTGACGAACTGCGCAATGATGGTCGCCTCGCCCGGGAGCACCATGGTCACCAGGATGAGCCCAATAACCAGATTGCGTCCCCGAAATTTAAGGCGAGCCAGCGCAAATCCGGCCATAGTGCAGCCAATAACATTTCCGGCCACTACCAAAATGGCCACGATGACCGAATTGCCGATGTACTTCATCACTGGAATGGCATTGTTGACGGCACCGAAGTTTTCCACGGTTGGGTTTTGCGGAATGAGTCCGCTCGCCGCGCCGTAGATGTCCTCCGAAGGTGATTTGAGGGCCGTGGACAGTTGCCACAGGAAGAGACCAATACTGATCGCCAACACAATAAACAGCAGGACGTAACGAATGACCAGCTCACGCGGCGAGGAACTATTAAACCCACGACTGCGTGGCCGCTTTGGCCTGTTGGTGATCGATTCAGCGGCCAAGGCCGCCCGGCGGGAATCCTGTTCAGCGATATTTACCATGATTAGCTTTCCTTCCGGTTCTGCCGGGCCAGAATGAGCATCGGGATAAGGCAGACGAAGAACAAGACCACGGACAGCGCGGAGGCGTAGCCCAAATTACCGAGTAGTCCGCGCGCGTATTGTTGAATGATCATCACAAAGCTTGACGCGTAGCCGCCTGGCCCACCGGTGGTGTTGGTGAGGAAGTACGGCTCGGTAAAGATTCGCAGGGCCGATACGCAGATCATGATCGCAACCAAGATCATGGCGCCGCGCACGCCCGGCACCGTAACTGACCAAAACCGCCGCCAAGCTCCCGCACCATCCAGTGCGGCAGCCTCGTGCAGATCTTTGGAGACGTTGCCCAGGGCGGCGATGTAAATCACCATGTAGTAGCCCAGTCCCTTCCATACCGTGAGGCTGATTGAGCTAAAAACAACCAGCCAGCGATCAGTCAGAAAGGGAATTGGGCCCCGTACCCACTTCAGCGATTGCGCAATGTTGTTCACCACACCGCCGTCGTCTAAAACAAGATTCCAGAGCAAGGCGACGACGACGGCGCTCGCGATCACCGGCAGGTAGAACGACGTCCGGAAAAAGGTAATGCCAGGAATCTTCTTCTCGACCAGGATCGCAATTCCCAGCGGTAACAAGGTCAGAAGTGGCAAATTTAATCGCCCCGGTGAATCGCCCTGGTGAATCGCTCCGGTGTGTCCGGAGGGTTTCTCAGACGATGAGCCTGTCGGCGGCTGCCGTGCTCTGGTAGTGATTGTAGTAGTGGTTTTCTAGCTCTACTGGTGGGATGTCTCCGCAGTACTGGTAGAGCCTTCGGTGGTTGTACCAATCGGCCCATTCAGCGGTGCCGATTTCGACTTCTTCTAGAGTCCGCCAGGGCTTGCCGGGTTTGATCAGCTCGGTCTTATAAAGCCCGTTGATGGTTTCCGCCAAGGCGTTGTCGTAACTATCACCCACAGAACCGATCGAGGGGCGGATACCGGCCTGGGCCAGGCGTTCGGTGAAGGCCAAGGAGGCGTATTGAGCCCCGGCATCGTGATGATGAATCACCCCGGAAATCTCAGCCCCGGCCCGTTCACGACTCCAGATTGCCTGATTAACTGCGTTGAGCACTAGCACGGTGTTCATAGAAGCACTCGCTGACCAGCCCAGGATCCTCCGAGAGTAAGCATCGATCACGAAGGCAACATAGACCCACCCGGACCAGGTCGAAACATAGGTGAAATCATCTACCCATAGCCGATCCGGTGCCGTTGGTGTGAAATCACGGCGGACCAAGTCCTTCGCTCGGGCCGCCTTCGAGTCTTTGATCGTGGTGCGTTTGACCTTGCCACGGACCACACCCTGTATGCCAAGTAACCCCATGAGCCGTTCTACCGTGCACCTGGCCACCGGCACACCTTCACGGTTCATCGCCAACCAGACTTTCCTGGTGCCGTAAACCCCGTAATTAGCGGCATACACCTTCTGGATCACGGGCTTGAGCACCTCATCACGTTGTTCTCGGTGAGATCGTGTTTTATCCACCCATTCGTAGTACGTGGACGGGGTGGTCTTCACCCCGTCCCAGTAAGCACCTGGCAGATCGACTCGACACCCCACCGCAATCCATTATTCTCGCGGTGACCGGCATGGTCCTTGATGTATTTCACGATCAGTTTTGTGGCGGTCGAGTTCGACCGCGAAAAAAGCTGAAGCACTCCGAAGGATCGCGTTCGCCCGTTTCAGCTCAGCGTTCTCACGCCGTAACCGTTTCAGCTCGGCCGATTCCGTGCTCGTTGTTCCAGTTCTAGTACCAACATCGATCTCGGCTTGCCGGACCCATTTACGCACCGTTTCCGGCACACCCACACCCAAAAGCTGGGCAACTTTTTGCATCGCCGCCCACGCCGAAGACGCACCCTCCATCTCCGCCACCATGCGCACCGTATGATCCTTCAACTCCTGCGGATACCGTGTCGTAGTTTTCCCTGCCATGTCCTGATCCTCTCAAACAAGAAAGTCTCCGGACACACCGGGGCGATTCATGGTCTGCCTCCGCGCAGTTGGACTACAAAAACACCGTAAGCTGCGTTCCGCCTGCGCAGCTTGGCAAGCTGAAATAGGTTGAGGGAAGTAGGCTGGGAATATGAATCTGCTCTTCAAACTTTTGGCCACTGGAATTAGCCTCGGTGCAGGTTTTGCCGCGAATAAAATCGTGGACACCGTCTGGGCAAAAACCACCGGAAATGCGCCGCCAAAAGACGGTAAAAACTTGGAACACAGCCTGCGATCTGCGCTGACTTTTGCGATTGTCTCGGCCACTGTTGCGGCAGTGATTCAAACCGTGACCAGCAGGGGCACTCAGCGCGCGATGGCAAAATTCAACAAATCACGCGATCTGACCTAACCATTTCCGTCGAGTGTCGACTTGTGGTTGGTTTTGACGTCGTTTAACCGCCACAAGTCGACACTCGACGTCGGGTGGTGGGTGTAAACTTGCACAGCAATCAAACGACAGGGGAGCGCCGCCGCAGGGTGGGCGCTGAGAGTGCGGACAGCCGCAGACCCTCGAACCTGATCCGGTTAGTACCGGCGAAGGGAGTCGAGTGCTCTTCGGCGTACCGAATACGCCGCCCCTCCTGAAAGGAGGATCTCATGGCAACAAATCAGTCTTTAGCGGCGCGTTCTTCGTGGCGCGTAGTGGACATCGTGGTCGCTGCGGTGCTTGGCGTAGCCGTCGGCGGGGTCTTTTGGGCTTGGTCTGCGCTCTACGGGCCCGTATCAGCTGTGTTCACCGTCTTCCCGCCGCTTGGCGGCCTATACGGTGGCGGTTGGCTTATTGCTGGTGTTATCGGTGGTCTAGTAATTCGCAAACCGGGCGCAGCATTGTTCTGCGAGCTGATCGCGGCCGCGGTCGAAGGCGTTTTAGGCACTCACTTTGGCCTCACGGTGTTGCTCTCAGGGCTGGTGCAAGGCATTGGCGCAGACATTGGCTTCGCTATTTTCCGCTACCGACGTTTCACGCTGCCGCCCGCGCTGCTCGCAGGAGCACTGGCCGGCGCCGCGATGGGGTTGAACGACAACCTGATTTCCAACGTGGCTTGGGAATTTAGCTGGAAAGTGCTTTATTTCGTCTTTGCAGTAATTTCCGGGCTGCTCATTGCTGGCCTGGTTTCCTGGTTAGCCACACGCGGCTTGGCAAGGACCGGAGCGCTCGGAAATCTGTCCTCACGTAAGGCTGCAGCGGAGCCAGTGTTCTGAGAATGCCAGGATTCGGCAGTACGGCGACGACGGTCGCGCCGCTAAGCGTTGAGGCGACAGCTTGGGGTTGGCAACATGCCGATCGGCCGCAACCGGCACTAGCCGGCCTCGACGTCCGGATCGAACCAGGGGAACGAGTGTTGCTGCTGGGCCCATCAGGTGCCGGAAAGTCAACATTTCTTCATGCGGCTGCTGGACTGCTCGGCGATAATCTTGATGCGGAGGAAATTGGCTCGCTGCGCCTTTCTGGCGCTGCTCCAGTTTTGCAACGCGGCCGGGTTGGCTTGATGCAGCAAGATCCCGACGCTCAAGTTGTGCTCTCCCGAATTGGCGACGACGTTGCTTTCGGCGCCGAGAATCTGGCCGTGCCGCGCGATGAGATTTGGGCACGTGTGTGCTCCGCGCTAGCCGATGTAGGTCTCGATCTTCCTTTGGACCATCCCACCGGAAAGCTTTCCGGCGGTCAGAAACAACGGCTGGGTTTGGCCGGTTTACTCGCCATGCAGCCTGGGCTGTTGCTACTGGATGAGCCAACGGCAAATCTTGATCCCGCTGGCGTCATCGAAATTCGAGATGCTGTTTTGCGCTCAGTTGAGCACAGCGGTGCGACGTTAATCGTCGTCGAACATCGAGTTGCTGTTTGGCTCGAAGTTGTCGATCGGATCATCGTTTTGGGCGGAGCGGGTCAAGGGGTGCTGTTCGATGGGAGCCCAGCCCAGAGTCTTGATGTGCAGTCTCCCGCGCGTGCATCGCTGCGTTTAGCCGGAGTGTGGCTTCCTGACGAAATTCCAGCCACAAAACCGCGTCGCAATTCGAACTCGAATGCTCCGCTTTTACTGCGAGCAACCGAACTTGCCGTCTCCCGCAAAGCGCGGCGCCGTCGTCGTTCGAGTGCCCAGGTTGAACCGGTCGCGAGCGGAATTGATCTGCAGATTCAGGGCGGTCAAGCGCTTACGGTCTTTGGCCCAAACGGTTCAGGGAAATCGACCCTTGCCCTGACCATGGGTGGCCTATTGGCGCCAGCAGGCGGAGTGCTTCAGGCAACAGCGAAGTTGGCGGGCGGCGGCGCCGTTGAGCCGCTGCGTTGGAACAGTGCGGAGCTCATTGAACGAATCGGCACAGTCTTCCAGGAGCCTGAACACCAATTTGTCACCGGGACCGTGGCAGATGAGCTGTCATTCGGACCGCGGCTTTTGGGTCGGGGCGTTGAACGGGTGGATGAAATTCTTGAGCGGCTGCGGCTGAATCATCTACGCGAAGCAAACCCCTACACACTTTCCGGCGGCGAAAAGCGACGGCTTTCGGTTGCAACAGTACTTGCGGCGAGTCCGCAGGTATTGATCCTTGACGAGCCGACCTTTGGCCAGGATGCGAATACTTGGGCAGAACTAGCTGATCTGCTGATTGGATTGCTTGATGAAGGGGTTTCCGTGGTTGCGGTGACTCACGACGCCGATTTCGGTGCCGCAATTGGTGGCAGCAGCTTGGAATTGCAGGTTAGCCAATGAGCTTTGCCGGAGTCGAAACAATGAGTGCCTCCGGAGTTCGGGGACCGCTACTAAGCCGGGCCAACCCGCTGAGCAAATTACTGGCTGCACTGGCCTTGGCTGTCGCTTTGGTCCTGAGCCTAGATGTTGTCTCGGCGTCGGCAGCCTTAGTAATGGAACTGGCACTTCTACCGCTGGCCGGGCTTAGACTCCGAACACTATTCGTGCGAGGGTGGTCGGTGTTGCTGGCCGCGATAGCTGGCGGCTATGGCACCGCACTGCTCGCGGCGAAAACCGGCGCGGTGGTCTTGGACTGGGGGCCATTTCTACTTACCTCCGGTTCTTTGACGTCGGCGCTCGCCGTTGTATTGCGCAGTATGGCGATTGCGCTGCCGGGCATTCTCCTGCTGGTTTGCACTGATCCCACCGACCTGGCCGATTCCCTGGCTCAGCGGGCCAAGTTGCCAGCACGATTCGTTTTGGGCGCACTCGCGGCGATGCGGCTGGTCGGTCTACTTCTCGAAGAATGGCAAACGCTGGGCATGGCGCGACGTGCTCGCGGAGTGGGTAGTAATGCTGGAATTTTCGGTCGGTTGAAGGCTTCACTTGGTCAGGGGCTGGCTTTGTTAGTTCAGGCTCTGCGCCGGGCGGGAAGATTGGCAGTGACTATGGAGGCCAAAGGATTTGGTACCGCACCGCGCAGCTGGGCCCGGGAATCACACTTCACTGCTGTTGATAGCTGGGTTGCAGCTGGCTCGACGGCGATGATTGCCATATCGGTTGGCCTCGCGGTGATGTTAGGTAGCTGGAATCCTGTTTTTTGGTGACTGAATTTATGCCAAAATATCGCATGTAACGAATAGATCACGTCGAACTTCAAGTCTTAGAGTGTAGAATTGTCCATTTTATGCGATTTGTGATATTTTTTGTCTGTGACGACTGAAGTGCAGGAAACCGCAGAGACCGTAGCTCAAATCCTTCGTGATGCACGCTTGGATCGTGGCTGGACGCAAGGCCAGCTTGCTGCCGAACTGGGCACGAGCCAAAGTGCCGTGGCCAGGATGGAGCAAGGCAAACAAAATTTGAGCCTGAAGATGATCCAACGGATGGAGACTATTTTCGGGCACAGCATCGTCAATGTCGGCGGCGCAGTGAAATCGAAGATGACGCACCTTCGGGTTACTGGTGGGCATCGGCTATCTGGCGTCGTTGATGTCAATTCCTCGAAGAATGCCGGGGTCGCATTGCTTTGCGCCTCGCTGCTCAACCGGGGCACCACTACGCTGCGTCGACTCTCGCGGATCGAAGAGGTTAACCGGATTGTTGAGTTACTAACCAGCATTGGCGTTGAATGCACTTGGCTTAACGCCAATGACCTGCAAATCCGCCGTCCTGAGGTTTTGGATCTGGCTTCGATGGACGTCGAGGCAGCTCGGCGAACCCGCAGCGTGATCATGTTGTTGGGGCCATTGCTGGACGAACGCGGTTTGTACCGGCTGCCGTATGCAGGCGGTTGTGACCTTGGCACCCGGACCGTGGAGCCGCATATGCAGGCACTGCGCCAATTTGGCCTTTCAGTTGAAGCGCACAACGGCTTTTATGCGGTGCAAGCACCGCCGTCGGACCAACTGGACCGAACCTTTGTCCTGACCGAACGCGGTGATACCGTCACCGAAAACGCAATCATGGCTGCGGCGCTGCGCGAGGGTAAAACTGTTATTCGCAATGCCAGCCCAAATTATATGGTGCAAGACTTGTGTTTTTACCTCGAAGGTTTGGGTGTTTCGGTCGAGGGTATTGGCTCAACGACGCTCACAATTCGCGGCAAGGCGGAAATCGACGTCGATATTGAGTACGCGCCGTCAGAAGACCCAATCGAGGCAATGAGCCTGATTACCGCTGGTATTGTCACCGGATCGAAAGTGACGATCCGTCGCGTGCCAATTGAATTTATGGAAATTGAGCTTTCAGTACTTGAGCAAATGGGTTTCAAGTACAGCAAGACGGAAGAATATGTGGCCCGAAACGGGCGCACACGTTTGGCTGATATCACCACGAGGCCATCTGAGCTGAAGGCAGCGCCGGACAAGATTCACCCGATGCCGTTCCCTGGCCTGAACATTGATAACTTGCCGTTTTTTGCGGTGATTGCCTCTTGTGCTGAAGGCACCACACTGATTCACGACTGGGTATACGAAAACCGCGCAATTTATTTGACTGAGTTGAACAAGCTCGGTGCCAGGGTGCGGCTACTCGATCCGCATCGGATCGACGTCGATGGCCCGATTCGTTGGCGAGCTGCGGAAATTGGTTGTCCGCCAGCCCTGCGCCCCGCCGCCTGTATTTTGCTTGCGATGCTTGCGGCTCGGGGGACCTCGGAACTGCGGAACATCTACGTGATTGAGCGCGGCTATGAAGATCTCGCCGAGCGCCTCAACACCTTGGGTGCCGAAATCGAGTACTTCCAGGACTAGAGTCTTTCGCCAGCCCCGTTTCGGATAGCTACCCAGCATTGCGATAGCAACCTGACGTGGGTTCTTGTTATCTGAATACTGGGTGGCTATCCGAAACCGGGTCAAGTTTAGCTGAGTCGCAGCGCGATCCGGGCGCAGTTCAACCGAAATATGCCAGCAGGGTTTAACGGGTCGACGGCGAGTGCTTCGTGGAGTTCTGCGACTCGATGCTGAACCGTGGAGTGGTGCAGACCTAGCCGGGCCGCCGCCGCTCGAAGACTGGAGCTGCGGCATAGCGCATCAACGGTAGACAACGCCCAGGAGTGCTGCGAGACAAAGGCAGCGAGGGCTTCAACATCTGGGTCTAGGGCCAGTTGCGAGGCTGGTACTGTGCCCAAATGGCTTGCAGCACCAAGCTCAGTAGCATCGACAACTGGCTCGTCCGGGCTAGCGATGAGCAGAGCCACCAGCGCCGATTGCTATGATTCGCGCAGACGCGAGGGAAAGCTAGCTCGGCCGATGCCTAACGGAGTGCGCACTGTGTTGAAATCTCGGTCAAGCTGAGTGCTGATTCCGACCCTGACTAGCCCGTGTCGAGTACTCAGCACAGCCTGGTGAATCGCATCGGGCAAGCTGAATTCGACCCGGCAAGCGAGCACCTTGACCCGTTGCCCGTTTGGTAATTGCAATGCCGCAATAGCGGCAGCCCGATCAGATTCTGCCGTACCTTCAGCTAAGGCCAACTCTAGATACCGTTGCGGTTCACCGATCCGGCCTTTGGCGATGGCTATTGCTAGGCCCAACCGTTCTAGCACCAGAGCATCGTTGGCGTGTTCGACGCCGTCGCGCTCTAACCACAGCTGACCGCCGTCATCGAGCGTCAATCGTTGGCCGCCCTGATCGGGCGCGAAGTGCGGCGAGGTTCGTTGGCCATCAAGACTCAGCCGAATTGATCTGCCAGCGGCAGGTCGATAGCCGCAAGCACAACCGGTCAAAGTGACGGTTGCCCGCAATAGCGCCTCAACGCTGACTTTTCCATTGATGAGCGCCTCAAAGTAACTAATCACTTTGAGGCTTTGGCTAGCCTGGGGGTCAAGCGACTCTATTCGGCCGGTTAGTTCGTGCATCGCCGTTAGTTTACGCGCACTCAGACGTCCAAAATGCGGCGTAACCAGGAATCTCGGGCGGTTTGAGCAGTTTTACTTACCAAGGCGGTGCTAAACCTTTCCGATCCATGAAAAGCACCCGCCAAATGTGCAGTTCGGCCTGCACACCAGCGGCCCATAACCGGCTGGCGTAGTCGACCCCCTCATCACGGAAAACTTCGGCCGAACCGTCATCAATATAGGCAGACGGCAAGCCGCTGAGGTCAGTAGCCCTGGCAGGTGACGCGTACGGCGAAATCTCGGCGTCCTGGTGACCTTCACCAAGCAATGCGGCCCAGCCGAATTCATTGCTTTCTCGATCCCACTGGCCGAAGCCGGCGTACTGCTGGCTGGAGACGGTAATGTTCCGATCATCTAGCATTGGGCAGGCAAGCAATTGTCCAACTAGCGTTGGGCCTTTTCGGTCGCGGGCGATCAACGCGGTAGCGGCTGCGAGTCCGCCGCCAGCGCTCACTCCGCCAAGCAAAATACGCTGCGCATCAATACCTAATTCAGCCGCGTGTGTTACGCTCCAGAGCAAGCCGGCATAGCAATCTTCTACCGGAGCTGGATGTGGATGCTCCGGCGCTAAGCGGTATTCCACCGATATGAGCGTTACGCCATATTGTTCCACCCAGTCCACTTGTTGCGGTGTGATGGCGTGCCGATCGCCCACGATCATGCCACCGCCGTGAATGTAATAGAGCGCCGGTCGAGGCCCGCTGAACTCGGTGGAGCGGAGGACGAGCAGCTTGATTTCCGGTGCACCGTCAGGGCCGGGCACCTGGTATTCCTAGGTTTCAATAGCTCTGTCAGCGAGTAGTGCTTCAAGTTCGGAAGGTCCGTGTGTCGTGCGAATTTGCGCAACAAGTTCCGCGCTAAATGGTGGGATGGTGAGTTCTGGATTGGCTTGTAATAATGTGGCCAACTCGCGATCGTAGCGTGGTCGATTGCTGACATTGGCAGACAGCTCGGCTGGCTCAGAGCGTAGATCAGACACGTGAAATCCTTTGGTCAAGACGAGTTATTCTCATCATGCCACCCAGTGCGTCGGCGAGAGAACCGCCGTCGGAACTCAGTCTTTGCTCGAGTTACCGCCACCTGGCGGTTGGGCTCGCGTTGGTCCTGGCTATCCGAAACCGGTTAGAGGGTGGCTAGGGCCTGCGCTAGGTCGTTGCGCAGGTCGTTGAGGTCTTCCAGGCCCACGGAAAGCCGGACGACGCCGTCGGACAGCCCGATGGCGGCGCGACCCTCGGGACCCATCGCTCGGTGCGTCGTGGTCGCCGGATGCGTAATGAGCGATTTTGAATCGCCCAAGTTGTTCGAAATATCGATAATCTTCAGCGCGTTGAGCAGCGAAAACGCCTGGTCCTTGCCGCTGCTGCCGGTTGCCCCGCGCCCGTTAGTACTACGCAGCGCGAAGGTCAGCACAGTGCCGCCGGCTTTCATTTGAGTGGCAGCCAGCTCGTACTACGGATGCGATTTGAGCAACGGATACTTGACCCATTCGACCGCTGGCTGCTGCTCCAAAAACTCGGCCAGCGCTAAAGCCGAAGCGGATGAATGATTCACGCGCAATGCCATCGTTTCCAGGCCCTTGGTCAACACCCAGGCATTGAACGAAGACAATGAAGGCCCGGTGTGCCGCATGAGCTGTTTGACCGGCCCATCGATGAATTCCTTGCTGCCCAGAATCGCCCCACCCATCACGCGGCCCTGGCCGTCAATGTGTTTAGTGCCGGAATAAACCACGACGTCGGCGACTAGGTCGGTGCAGCGTTGCAGCAGCGGGGTGGCGAAGACATTGTCCGCAACGACAGTTGCGCCAGCGGCGTGAGCCAAATCGCAGACCGCCCGGATGTCTACAATCTCTTGCATCGGGTTTGACGGCGACTCGAAGAACACCGCATTAGTCGGCACCGAAAGCGCTTCACGCCATTGGTCCAGGTCCAGCCCGTCAACGAAGACCGTCTCCACGCCCCAGCGCGGCAGAATTTCATTTAAGATCACGAAGCAAGAGCCGAAGAGCGATCGCGAAGCGACCACGCGATCGCCAGCGCCAAGCAGCGCACCCAATGCGACGAATACCGCGGACATTCCGGAGGCAGTCGCGAAGCAGTCTTCGGTGCCTTCGAGCAGCCGTAACCGCTCTTGGAACGTTGCCACGGTGGGATTTCCATAGCGCGAATAGACGAAGCGCTCGTCCTCGCCAGTAAAGGCACGCTCGGCGGCTTCAGCGGATTCGTAAACAAAACCAGAATTGGTAAAAATCGGCTCCGACGTTTCAAAGAAACCGGTTCGATCTAGGCCGCCACGCACGGCCTGCGTATCCGCGGACCATTCAGCCGCTGCGGGATTGAAGCTCATTCGCTCTGACCCTCGTTATGAGTCGCACTGGTCCAGGGCAGCTTGCGATTCTTCCAACCGTTCACGGTGCGATCACCGTAGGAATTTGGCACGCCTTCAAAGCCTTCAAGCACGTTGTATGAGATAAATCCAGCCTCGGTAGCGGTTTCAGCGGCCGAGATTGAGCGGGCACCAGAACGGCAGAGGAAGACCAGCTCTGAATCAGCTGGCACCGCTGCTTTTAGCTCAGCAAGGAACGCGGTATTCCAGACATTTCCGGCCAAGTTCCACTGCACAAACTTCGGCTCGACGGCGATTGAGGAAGTGTCCGGAACGCCAATGATCTGCCACTCGGCTTCGGTGCGCACATCGACCAAGGTGGCGCCGTCGGCTACTTTCTGCCAAGCCTCTTCCGGGGTGAGGTCTCCCGCGTAGCTCATTGCGCGCCATCGCTCAGTGCGTTGGACTGGGCCGCGTTGAAACCGGGCAAAATCACAGCTTGCGCGGCGATCGCGGTGCCATCATTTGAGGTTACAGCGGGACTGCCGTAGAGCACATAGCCTTCGGCGAGTGCGTCAGTCACCCTCTGACAGAACGCATGATCATCCGGACCGGTTAATAACCGGTAGATTAGGCGGGATTCAGCCATTGAAGACTCCTTTTGCAGTGGGTGCAAGAAGGAGTGAATCCGCTTGCAACCCGTGAACGTTGCCGAGTAGTCACCTGAGGCACCCCACCGGAAGAGAGGGTTGCCGGACAGCAACTCAGGGCAATGCGACGAAAATTCCGAAGCGTGCTGGCGCTCGTTACTCGAGAGCAAAATTAGCACAAATGCGCTCGGCAACCGGCATAGATGTGACTTTGTTTCGTAGCTACTCAGAAGCGGAGTTGATTTGCTCCGAATACAGTGCGGCATAGCGCCCTGCGAGTGCGAGCAGCTCTTGATGGGCCCCGCGCTCCACAATTCGTCCTTGTTCCACCACGAAAATCACATCTGCCCCGACGACAGTGGAAAGTCGGTGCGCAATGGCAACCGTGGTGCGCCCATGCGAGGCAGTTTCCAAAGCTGCCTGCACTACGCGCTCCGAAATCGAATCTAGTGCACTGGTAGCTTCATCGAGCACCAAAACTGCAGGATCTTTGAGCAGCACTCTGGCGATCGCAATTCGCTGCTTCTCGCCGCCGGAAAGCCGGTAACCGCGCTCACCAACCAAGGTGGCAAAGCCATCGGGAAAGCTCATGATGGTTTGATAAATGTTTGCGCGCTGCGTCGCCTCGTGAAGTTCTGCATCAGTAGCCTCGGGCTTGGCGTAACGGAGGTTCTCGGCAATGGTGGCGTGGAAAAGATAGGTTTCTTGGCTCACAATGCCGATACGGGCAACCAAAGAGTCCTGCAAGAGATCCTTCACATCACTGCCGCTAAAACGGATCTGGCCGGAACTAGCTTCGTAGAGCCGGGGGATCAAATAAGAAATGGTGGTTTTGCCCGCCCCAGAGGATCCGACAAAAGCGGAAAACTGCCCCGGCTCAATACTGAAGCTGACGCCGTCTAGGGTGGGGCGTTCACCAGCCTGCGCATCTGGATAGGCGAAGCTGACATCTTGAAATTCAATGCGGCCCAGTTCGCTCAGTTCCCGCAACGGATGGGCGTCCGGACGATCTTCAATCGCCGGTTTGAGATCGAGATACTCGAAAATCCTGGAAAACAACGCGCCCGACGTCTGCAGATCAAGGGCCACCCGCATCAGACTCGTCAGCGGAAACAATAATCTCGCTTGGACCGTAGTGAACGCCACAATCGTTCCGGCGGTGATTGCTTGCGCGCCAGCATCAACCAGTAAGCCAGCCACGAAATAGACGATTGCCGGAATCGAAGACAAGAAGATCGTGACGATTGCAAAGAACCACTGACCGCTCATTGCTTGGCTTACTTGCAGCCGGATCTGGTTCTTGTTCTCGGCAGAATAACGCTGTACTTCAGCCCCTTGCATATTGAAGCTCTTTGAGAGCAATATTCCAGAGACGCTCAAAGTTTCCTGGGTGATGGCGGACATCTCGGAGAGTGATTCCTGGGTTTTTGTGGCTATCCGAGCACGAACCCGGCCCACTTTCCGTTGCGCGATGACCAGGATTGGCATCAAGACCACGGCGACTACCGTCAATTGCCAATTCAGCAGCAACATAGCCACGAATGCCGCGATTACGGTCACGGTATTGCCGAGAATCGCTGAAACCGTATTGGTCAATACGCTTGCCACGCCGCCGACGTCGTTTTGCAGCCGCGATTGAATGACTCCGGTTTTGGTGCGAGTAAAGAAGCTCAGATCCATCGCCTGTAGGTGCCCAAAAAGTCGCACGCGGAGTGCGCCCATGACCTGGTTGCCCACTGAAGCTGTGAGATATGTTTGCCAAACACCCAAGAGCGCCGAACCGATGTAAACCAGGATCATCGCACCAACAATGAGGCTCAAGACCGGCAAGTCCGGTTTGCCTGATCCAGGGAAAAGGCCGTCATCGAAGGCGCGTTGGGTGAGCAGCGGGGGTACTACCGAAAGGGCGGCCCCCACCAAAACCAGAACCGCCGTGATGACCAAAGCGCGGCGATGCGGAGCAAAAAGACTGTAGACCCGGCGAAACAGATGCTCGATGACTGGTGCCTGCGCATTAGCCGCTCGCTGAGCTTCCTCGTCGCCGCCGCTCAACCGTCCTCTGGCACCTACCGCTCGCATCCCGCTCATAGTCCAGAGCCTATCCTGCAGTGACGACAAGCTAGTCTTCAACTGCGTCGTGAGCTACCTAGCGAACTGCTGACAAAGTTTCCCTTGAATTCGCCCTGAAGCCTTGCGCCCGAAAGATGATGGACAGAGACTGAAATCTTGGTCGACGGCCGAGGGCTGTCGATTTTGAACAGCCTCATTTCACTGCCTTGGAGTGCCGCGTGGCTATAGCGCTGAGCAAAACCAGATCTGACCGATCTGGTGCAGCCAAAAACGGCTCCGCGAACGCTCGAATCCCCAAAATGCGTAAGTCCTCCGGTCTGCGTTCTCTGCTGGCCTACTTCTTCTTGTTGCCAGCGCTGGCGATTTTCGCGGTTTTCGCGATCGGGCCAACGGTCTTCACTTTTGTGATGAGCGGGTTCAAATGGAACTGGCTCAACGCATCGCAAAACAAGTTCAGCGGCCTGCGAAACTATCAAGACATGCTTGACGGTTCAGCCGATCCGCCGTTCTTTCAGACCCTCGGCGTCAGTGCATATTTTGTGCTGGCCATGGTGGTCGGCGGCACTGCGCTCTCGCTCGGTCTTGCCTTAATTACTGCGCACTGCGGCCCGGAGCTGGTCCAACCGAGTTTTTGTGGCCGCCCGCACTGCGGTCTTTCTAGCTCACGTCACGCCACTGGTTGCCACCTCAATTGTTTGGGTGTGGATCTTCAACCCGCGTTATGGGCTGGCGAACCTGGTGCTGAGCTGGTTTGGCATTCCGAATATTGATTGGCTAGGCAACTCGACCTTCGCGATGCCAGCGGTGATTATCTACTCGCTCTGGCACGAAATTGGCTTCATTACCGTAATTTTCTTGGGTGGTCTAACCACCATGTCGCCAGAACTTTCCGAAGCCGCCAAATTGGATGGCTGCAGCCGTTGGCAAGAATTCTGGTACGTGACTTTCCCGCAGCTGCGGCCGTTCATTGTATTTGTCGTGGTGATTTCTTCGGTGTCTTCGCTGCAGGCATTTACCCAATTCTTCGTGATGACCAATGGTGGCCCGGACGTAGCCACGCTTGGTTTCCAGCTCTACCAACAAGCCTTCGTGTTCCGGAAGACGGGGTACGCTGCCGCGCTCGCCGTCGTCCTTTTTGCCATCACTGTACTTTTGTCCATCCTGCAATTACGCAGTACTCGATCAATGAATAGCCGGTCTCTCGACCGGAAAACTCGCACTGAGAAAAACTAGGGAGAAGCATGTTTTTTGCAAAAAAGCGTTCGACGGCGGTCGGCACCTTCGCAGTGTTGGCAGCCAGCGCTCTGCTCGTGACAGCCTGCGGTGGCGGATCTACTGCGGCCTCTTCAAACACTCCGCCGACCGATTCAAAGGATCCGGTGACCATCAGCTTCATGCACGCGATGTCCACCGGGGCGTTGAAGACCTCCTTGACCAAAATCACCCAAGACTTCATGGCCAAGAATCCCAACATCACCGTGGATCTTCAGGAACAGCCGGATTACGCAACCCTGCAAACCAAAATCAATGCGCAGACCGCAGCCGGAACACCGCCAATGATCGCCCAAGTCTATAGCAACTTGGCCGATGAGTTTGCCAGCTCGAAAGTTATTGTGCCGCTGGACGACTATGTTTCGCAGAGTAAGGATTACGGCAACTTTTACGACGGCGTCAAGAAGGATCTCAAACTCACTGACGGCAAAACCAGGATGTGGCCGTTTAATAAGTCTGTGGTGGTTCAGTACTACAACCCCACGATGGTTCCGGAGGCTCCCAAGACCTGGGACGATTTCGCTACTGCCGCTAAGAAGGCATCTACCGGTAACGTGGTGGCGCTTTCAATCGACCCGGGAAACTCTTCTGGCCCGGCCGGCGGTACCGCATTATTTGAAATCATGGCGCAGTCTTTTGGCGATCCGGTCTTCGCTAGTGATGGCACTCCGCAGTTCACCAAAGACGGTGTGGTCAAAGCTTTGGATTACCTCAAGCAGATGAAGAAGGACGGCTCGCTCGCGCTAGGTACCAAGTACCCGGGACAAGCTGCTTTGGGCGGCCAAACCGGAGCCTTCGATATCTCCTCTGTGGCAAGCTACCAATTCAACAAAGCTGCGGTGGGGGATAAGTTTGCCATGGGCGTGGCTGCACTTCCTTCGGGCCCCGCCGGAACCGCGAATCAGCTGGCTGGCACCAAGATTGCGCTCTTTGATAAATCGACTGATGCGCAAAAGGCCGCTGCTTGGAAGTTCATGCAGTTTCTGACTTCGCCGGAAGAGATGGCGTACTGGTCCTCCACAACCGGCTATCTTCCAGTTTCCAAAGACACCTTGGATCAGCCGGTGTTTAAGGATTACGTGGCCAAGAACGCCTGTGTTGTTGAGGCGACTAAACAGCTTGACTCGGCAAGCTCGCTACCAGCGAAATCCTGGATCAACAAAGCCTCGGGACCGCTCACGCTCGCGATTCAAGATGCGATAAACAACGGCACCGACTCCAAGCAAGCTTTGGAAAAGGCGCAAGACGCTGCCCTGAAAGCACAAAAAGATGCATCCTAATCCCGTTGAGGGGTCGCAAAATGACGCTATTGTTCCCGCATTGCGTCATTTTGCGACCCCTCAACGGGACCGGCAAGCGGATCGGCGACGGCGCAGGCGGCCCGCCGAAAAGTTGAGTCGGGGCGTGCGGGTGCTGGCCGCCGTCGTGATTGGCTTTTTGTTTTTGCTTCCGGTGCTCTGGATGCTGCTCACCTCGGTATCGCTGGACTCGGATGTCTTCCAATTCCCGCCCAAGCTTTGGCCGGCCTGGGATTGGTCGAACTATGCACGAGCTTGGGGCAAGAGTCCCTGGCTACAGTATTTTGGCAACACGGTTTTCATCGCGGTCTGCGTGATTGTCTTGGTGCTGTTCACCTCGCTGCTTGCCGGGTTCGCCTTTGCGGTGATGCGGTTCAAAGGCCGTACAGCGTTATTTCTTGTGGTTATGTCGGTGATGATGGTGCCGCAAACCGTGTTGTTGATCCCGAACTTCCTGATCGCGCAAAGCACCGGTCTCTACGACACCTACTTGATTCAGATTCTGCCGTGGGGTGCCTCAGTATTTGGTATCTTTCTGCTCCGGCAGTTCTTCAGCACGCTACCCAAAGAACTCTTTGAAGCTGCAGAGATCGACGGCGCGGGGCCTCTTCGGATGCTGTGTTCAGTAGCTGCTCCGCTGGCTGCGCCGTCGTTAGTCCTCATCGGCTTGAACTCCTTCATGGGCACCTGGAATTCCTTCATTTGGCCTTACATCATGACCAAATCAGATTCAGTGCGGCCGATCGAAGTGGGGTTGCAAGCGTTCTATGGCTCGGACGGCACGGACTGGACTGGGCTCTGTGCTGCAGTTTCCTTTACCTCTTTGCCGATCATTATCTTGTTCTTGTTTTTGCAGAAGTATTTTGTTACCGGTGCATATGGCACCCAAGGGAGTGTTCGAGGATGAATGTCTCAGTCGAATTTTTCGGCGGATTACGCGTGATTGGCTCGTCAAAAATTATGGTGAGTACTCCCACAGCGCGAGTGCTGCTGGATTTCGGTCTCGACATCCCTGGCGAAGTGGATCTGTTCCGTGCACCGGTGCTTGAGCGTTCGGAACATCGGCTCCGGGATCGGTTGGCGGTTGGATTCGCCCCGGAAGTGCCTGGCATTTACGATCCGCTGCAATTGCCAGAAGATTCACCGTTGGGCCTTTCGGATAGCCGCGAAACGGCAATTTTTCTTTCCCATGCCCATATTGATCACGACGGCGCACTGGGTTTTGTGCGCCCAGAGTTACCAATTTACGCGCACCCGGATACCGCACGGCTAGAGGAAGCTATTGTGCTTGCCGGCACCGGCGTGGCGTTCAAAGTTCGAGCGATGCCGGCTGAGATCACTGTGGGTGATCTTCGCGTCGAGGCGATTCCGGTCGATCACGATATTCCCGGTGCTTGTGTGCACACGCCAGAAGGAACATTGGCCTATACCGGTGATCTGAATTTTCACCGTGACTCCGCTTTGCGCTCTGAAGCTTTTGTTCGAGCAGTTTCCGACGCGGATATGTTGGTTACCGAAACCACAATGCTCAGTTTTGTGCCAAGTGAAGACCAGCCGTTTGCGGCGCCACGAAGCGAAACTGAGGTTCTCACCGTGGCTGGCGACGCCATCGAGTCAGCGCCCGGGATCGCGCTTTTGAGCATGTATGAACGCGACGTTGAGCGGGCGCAACGGATCATCAATCTTTGCCGGCAAAAAGGCCGAGTGCTGGTCTGGCCGGGGCAACAAGCAGTGCTTCTGGCGAGTTTTGGCGTATCGGGCGTGGTCACTTGGGACAAATCTAGGCCGCAGCGCGCCGCGCACCGTGAAGCTCTGGTTCGGCTTGCCGTCGTCGCGCCGGAGCGGATGCCGCAACAGGTGAGCTTGCCTTCGGTGCGGGCTTCGCCGTCGAACTTTGTTGTGCAACCCGATGTGCAGGACGTACCTTCGCTGCTGGACCTGCCGTTGCAAAACTTACCGGAAGCCTCTGTGCCGTTTATCCACGCTCAAGGTGAACCGCTGGGCCCGTTTATGGCCAATTGGGCTACTTGGCTGGAGTGGTTGGAAAAACTTGGCATCTTGTTTGTTGCCGCTGGTTCTTCGGGGCACGCGACTGGTGAATCTCTGCACAAGATGGTGATGGATATTCATCCGGGCGTTGTGGTGCCAATTCACGGATTCCGGCCGGAGGCCTTGCAAGTCGATGTACCCACCTTGCTGCCGAACTACGGCGTCCGCTATCGGCTTGACGGAACCATACTCCAGTAGGTTAGGTTAGGATTACCTAATCTCAAAAGGAGTTTACTGTGGGGGAACGATACGAACGGGCGATCCTGAAGGTCTTTGGTGCACCAGATTTCACCCTGCGGGTCCGCCAGAGCGAGCTTATTGCGCCCCGGTTGCTAAAAGTGGACTTCGAGAGACCGGAGATGTTGCGTGCCGTGCAGACGCATCCGGGATTCTGGTTGCGGCTCTGGCTGCCAGGGGCGGATGGTAACTATCAGCGCGGATACACCGTAATCGACGCCGATCAAGAAGCGGGCACCTTCAGTGTTGAGTTCTACCTGCACGGTGCTGGCGGGGTAGCTGATACTTGGGCACAAGCGGCGCAGCCCGGCGATGAAATCGAAGCGTCGCTGTATGGAGGCAAGGAAAAGTTCGACGTCGGCAACGCCAGCGCGGTGTTGTTGGTAGGCGACTTGACCTCCTTACCGGCGATCAACGAGATCGCGGCTAAAACCCAGCTACCAACAACTGTTTTGCTCGAAGCCACGAATCCTGGTGATGAGGATTTCCCTACCACCTCACCGGATGCGCAGTGGGTGCCCCAGCAGCCGGGAAGCGCAAATACTCTGGCTGCCTGAGCCGGGCTGGACCTGACTGGGCATGCCTGTTTCGTGGCCGGCGAGACCTCGATGGTTCGCGTGGTCCGGAAGGAGATATTGGCCAAGGGCGCGGATAAGAAGCTGCTTAAAAGTGGTGGTTACTGGACGCGCGGCAAGTCAATGGGCACCGCCGCCAAGTCAGCTGGTTGAGACGACTTTAGCTCAGCAGCGGGGTGAGAACCTGCTCCCAGAGCTGTTTTCGATCTGCGCGGAAGAAGCCAAAGTGACCGATCCGTTGCACGGCTAGCTCAGCTGGTGTGAACCGAAGCATCTGCCGATTAGTCTCTGGATAGGCTGAATGTAGCGCGGTAATGCTAGTACCAGAAAGCAATTCATCGTCGGTGAATGAAAGCGAAACCAGTGGGATGTGCACAGCGGCGAATCGCGTGCGTAGCTCGGGCAGCTCGCCGAGCAGATAGTCCGGGTGCATGCACCATCTGGACCATTGCCGCATCATATTTGGCGGTAAGTCGCCAAGCACGCGTAGCGCACTACCAGGGTAGTAGCCAGTAAATTTGATCGCGATTGGAGCCAGCGCTTTCCACAGAACCGGCGCAATGAACTTCAACGCGCCGGGATTAGTTCGCCAATACCCGCTGCCTGCGGCGATGGTGATCGCCTGCTCCAAGTCTGAAAATGCGCTGAATGGCAATACTTGGCCGCCTAGACTGTGTCCAATCCAGGTAACTGGAGTTTTGGCCTGTGCTGATACCCAATCCAACACATTTGCTGCGTCCTGAGCCCAACGAACTACATCGGCCGTTACCTGGCGCAGTTGGCCGTCGCCAGAGACGCCGTAGCCGCGATAATCAAACGTCAAAGTGGCAATACCTTGTTCGCTAAGCCATTCGGCCAATGGCGCATAAAACCGCGACTTAGTAGCCATCGCTGGCACGATGATGACTGTTTTCGCACCGGTCCAGACGGGTGGAACCAATGGCCGCCAAGCAGCACGCCGTCGTCGGCCGGAATCTGGACTGATTCGATGGTTGCTAGCCTTTCTGAGCGATCAGTTCACGGTTGCTAACAAAGCGTTGAGCTCCGTGGTTAGTGCTGCATCCTGAGCGATATTTTTGCCGTCAATGGTGTTGACGGGTGCCAGCAGCCGAATGCTGGAAATGAGCCAGACGGCATCTGCGTCGAAAAGGTCCTCTGGCACGAGCGGCCCGTAACCTAGCTCCCAACCAGCTTCTTTAGCGGCAGCAAAAAGTGCGCCTTGGGTAGTGCCAGGAAGGATTCCAGAGTCTAGTTGGGTGGTGATAAGGCGCTTCGTGTCGCCTTCGCGATGCGCAATCAAGACCGACGACGTCGGCCCCTCCAAAACGCGCCCGTCAGCGCTCGTGAAGATGACGTCGTCGGCGCCGTTCTGGTGCGCATGACGCAAGGCTGCCATATTCACTGCATAAGAGAGTGTTTTGGCGCCAAGCAGCAACCAGGGTGCGCGATTGGCAAGACCTGAATCGTAGCCGCGATCTAGAAGCAACACAGCTAGCCCATTTTCACGCTGCGCTTTGCTGCTGGCGGGTAACGGCGAAACCTGAACCCACGCCGTCGGCTGGGTGGCTCCCTCAATGCCGCGGGTAACCAAGAGCTTGACGATCGCTTCTGCCTGGTTGAACTCGGCCAAGCCAGTGCTGATAGCGGTGAGCCACTGATCCGGGTCGGGGGCGTTGAGCTCCATCAACTTTGCCGAGGATGCCAACCTGGCCAAATGCGCCTGGACCTTGCGCGGCTGGTTGTCTATCGCCAACAACGACTCGAATATGCCGTCGCCGCGAGTTGCGCCGAGGTCGGTGGCGAAGAGCTGCGGCTCGGAGGCGTCGGCCAGCCGACCGGCGGAGTACCCGGAGTCGATGAAGACGAGAACTGTTTGCGGAGCGTGATCAGGCATGGAATCAGATTACTTCTTCCTTGCAAACTTATGTCCCCGAGTAAGCCCCAAAGCTGGGACATAAAACGCGGGAATGTTGAGCCCACTGAGGTGAGCCCAACATTCCGCCCCCAATAGCGAGTCGCGGTTAGTTGGTTACCGTGTTTGGCTGCACAACCGAGCTCAGGTGCCATGTGCTGAGCGAAAGATTCCAGCACATGCATGTTGTATTCGACGCCGAGCTGGGTCGGGATTGTCAGCATCAGGGTGTCGGCTTCCTGGACCGCAGAATCCTGCAGCAATTCCTCAATTAGCTGGTCTGGTTCGCCCGCATAGCTCTTGCCGAAAGTGGAGCGGAAACCATCGATGACGCCCACTTGATCAACGTCGCTGCTGCCGAAGTACATCCGATCTAGATCGTTCATGATCGGGAAGACGCTCCGGCTTACCGAGACTCGCGGAGTGCCCTGATGGCCAGCTTCTGCCCAAGACGCCCGGTATCGCCGGATCTGATCGGCCTGCAGCTCGTGGAACGCCATGCCGCCATCTTCGGTGAGCAACGTTGAAGACATCAGGTTCACACCCATTTTGCCTACCCATTCGGCGCTTTCCTGAACCCCACCAGATGCGATTTCGCAAGCCGGAAGAATGCGGTTCAATGCGCAAGAGTTTGCTGCCCAAGGGCGAAGCTCCGGTGGTTCGTGGTTCGTGGATCGGCTGGCGCCATGCCTTCGCCGTCAATAGCGCGGAGAAATAGCTCAAACTTGTCCCGAGCGATGTCTCCACCGCGAGGATCCTTGCTGCTGGTGTAGCCAAAAGTTTCGTAACCCCGCAACGCGGTTTCTGGTGAGCCGCGGCTCATGCCGAGCGCCAGCCGGCCGTCGCTGATCAAATCGAGCGAGGCGGTCTCCTCGGCAAGGTAGAGCGGGTTTTCGTAACGAAGGTCAATGACTCCGGTACCGACTTCAATCCGTTCGGTACGTACCGCGATGGCGCTCAACAGCGGAAACGGTGCAGATTTCTGGGTGGCGAAGTGGTGAACGCGGAAATATGCGCCATTGACGCCGACTTGATCGGCAGCCACGGCGAGGTCAATCGCTTGGTGCAGTGAATCTTTCGCGGTCACGGTTTGAGAGCCGCGACCTGGTCCGTAGTGTCCAAATGATAAGAAGCCAAAACCTTTCATGCCGACTATAACCATACGTTTGCATGTAATATTCCGCGCTCCAGGTTTAGCCGAGCGGAAACTCTAGACCCAGCGCGTTGAGCACGCCAAAGGCCTTGGTGAGGGCTTCTTGCCATTCCTCTTCGGGAGCGGAATCTGCTGTGATTGCACCGCCAACGCCGAGCGTTGCCAGCCCGTTGTCAATCACCAAAGTCCGGATAACCACTGAAAGATCCACGCCGCCGTCGCGCGAAAAATAGCCGATTGCGCCGGAATAGATTCCCCGCGGCTGGCCTTCTAACTCATCCAAGATCCGCATTGTGTTGATCTTGGGTGCGCCGGTCATTGATCCCGCGGGGAAGGCAACTGCAACAGCTTCTGCGCGGGATGCTCCGGTACGCAATTTCGCGGTTACCGTACTGACCATATGATGTATGCTCGCGTAACTCTCAATAGCGCAGAGCCGGTCAACTCGAACGCTGCCTGGCACCGCAAAATGGGAAAGATCATTGCGCATGAGGTCCACGATCATGATGTTTTCCGCACGGTCTTTTTCGGAAGCTTCAAGTTCGGCGCGAAGCGCTGCGTCTTTCAGCGGATCTGCATCTCGACGGCGAGTGCCCTTGATGGGCTCGGCGGTGAGAGTGCCGGCTCGGGTAATCTGCAGCAGCCGTTCCGGGGATGTGCTCAATACGGCGAGCTTGCCGAAGCGCAAATAGGCAGCGAACGGCGCCGGGCTCGCCGAACGCAACAATGCATAGAGCGCCAGTGGGTCAGCATTGAGCGGAAACTTAACCGCGGTGGTTAGGCAAATCTCATAGCTGTTGCCCTCGACAATTTCGGCCTGCGCCCGGGCAATTTTCGCTTTGTAGGCGCTGGCGGAATCCCGGACCGAAACTGCTGCGTTCACCGGTTCGGCCGCGAGCGTGACGCTTTTCGCACTTGCGGCTACCGCTGCCGCGACCTGATCGGCCCAACTGGGCTCATTTTCATCCGGGAGATTCAGTGCCCAGAGCAGCTTCTCTTGATGATCAATAACGACCGCGCGACCGGCGAAGATCAAATGGGCGTCTGCGCTAGTCGCGTTCTGATTGCTGCCACCAGTTTCGCGCTTCAACTCATAACCCAAATAGCCAATCCAACCTAGGGTGAAGGGGATCTCGGCAGAATCGTCCGAATCTTGAAACCCGGACCATTGTGCGTTGAGCCAGCGGAAGTACGCACCCGGCACGTGTGCCGTGATTCCGCGGAAGCGCTGGTGCGTCAGGCCTTCGGTATGCCAGGCAAATTGACCGGCCGGGCCGCCGTCGTCGGCCATGATGGAAAAGCGATTGCGGCTTCCTTTGGCTGCCGCATCCGAGCTGTCTAGCCACGCCGCATTTTCGGAGTCGCCGTAAAGTGTGTGGAAAAGCGTAAGTGGGTCCCCGTCGAAGGGCATGTTGGTGGTTTGAGTGGATTGCGCTCGGGCCGCCTGGATTTCCGGGGCCAGTAAGGCCGAAAACTGCGGCAAAGCGGTCAAGGCTTTCACCAGGTCGGCGGGCGCAACCGGCGAGTTCGCCACGATATCCGCCTGTTCAGCCGGGTGGTCGATGGCGAGCATCTCGGTTTCTTGGGCAGCCCAGAGCTCCCAACACGGTGCGTAGGTTTCGCCGTCGCGCGACAGCGCTCTTTTCTTGCGAACGTCGTCGGGGGCATCGACCCAAATCGCCACGTCAAGTAATGCTCGCGCGGCCGATTGCGCGGCACCAACTCCTTCCACAATCACGATTTCTGCGGCGTTAGTGAGCCTAGTTTCGCCGTCGAAATGGGCAGCCCAATCCCAGCTGGTCCACTGTGCATCGCGGCCAGCTGCGAGCGGCGTCAGCACAGTCTGCAAGTAGCGCTCGACGCCAGTCGCCAGGCCATTCCAACCTGGATAAATATCCTCTAAATGAAAGAGCGAGACTTTTCGATGCTCACGGAGCAATGAGGCGAGTTCCCCGGCGAGTGACGTCTTGCCGCTGCCAGATCGACCATCAATACCGATGATTACCGGCCGCGGCGAACTGCCTAGTTGAGATGGTTCCGTTGGTACAGGTTCAGACATGGTGCCGCGGATCGGCGGCACCGAGATGCTCAAGTACCCCAGGAATTACCGCGTCAATGAGTCGGTAGGCTTCTTCAAAGTCCTCGATGCCGCCATACCAGGGGTCGGCAATACCCAGTTCACCCGGCTCGGCAGCCGGATCAAATTCGCGTAATAACCGGACTTTCGCTCGGGTTGCTGCACTTGGTGCATGCTCGCGTAGCCAGTCGAAATGATCGGTATCCATGGCCAAAATCAAATCGTTTTCCACGAAATCGTGTGAGCTAATTTGCCGTGCGTGATGAACCTTGTTGCCGTCGTCAAAACTTGCGCCGTGGTCGATGCCGTCCGCGAGGCCATGGCTGATCAGCACGGAGGCCGCCCTCGGATCAATTGGGTTGCCCTGTTCCCAGGAGGTGGTGCCGGCAGAGTCGACGACGATGTCTGCCGTGCTGCCAACGGCATGGCGCAACATAAGCTCCGCCATCGGAGAACGGCAGATGTTTCCGGTGCACACGGTGATGATCCGGTACGTCTGGGTCATGTTTTCAGCTTACCCAGAACTGTGCGGCAGATGCTGGGCAACGGAGAGTTAATCGCTCCGGTGTGTCCGGAGGGTTTCTCAGACGATGAGCCTGTCGGCGGCTGCCGTGCTCTGGTAGTGATTGTAGTAGTGGTTTTCTAGCTCTACTGGTGGGATGTCTCCGCAGTACTGGTAGAGCCTTCGGTGGTTGTACCAATCGGCCCATTCAGCGGTGCCGATTTCGACTTCTTCTAGAGTCCGCCAGGGCTTGCCGGGTTTGATCAGCTCGGTCTTATAAAGCCCGTTGATGGTTTCCGCCAAGGCGTTGTCGTAACTATCACCCACAGAACCGATCGAGGGGCGGATACCGGCCTGGGCCAGGCGTTAGGTGAAGGCCAAGGAGGCGTATTGAGCCCCGGCATCGTGATGATGAATCACCCCGGAAATCTCAGCCCCGGCCCGTTCACGACTCCAGATTGCCTGATTAACTGCGTTGAGCACTAGCACGGTGTTCATAGAAGCACTCGCTGACCAGCCCAGGATCCTCCGAGAGTAAGCATCGATCACGAAGGCAACATAGACCCACCCGGACCAGGTCGAAACATAGGTGAAATCATCTACCCATAGCCGATCCGGTGCCGTTGGTGTGAAATCACGGCGGACCAAGTCCTTCGCTCGGGCCGCCTTCGAGTCTTTGATCGTGGTGCGTTTGACCTTGCCACGGACCGCACCCTGTATGCCAAGTAACCCCATGAGCCGTTCTACCGTGCACCTGGCCACCGGCACACCTTCACGGTTCATCGCCAACCAGACTTTCCTGGTGCCGTAAACCCCGTAATTAGCGGCATACACCTTCTGGATCACGGGCTTGAGCACCTCATCACGTTGTTCTCGGTGAGATCGTGTTTTATCCACCCATTCGTAGTACGTGGACGGGGTGGTCTTCACCCCGTCCCAGTAAGCACCTGGCAGATCGACTCGACACCCCACCGCAATCCATTATTCTCGCGGTGACCGGCATGGTCCTTGATGTATTTCACGATCAGTGTTGTGGCGGTCGAGTTCGACCGCGAAAAAAGCTGAAGCACTCCGAAGGATCGCGTTCGCCCGTTTCAGCTCAGCGTTCTCACGCCGTAACCGTTTCAGCTCGGCCGATTCCGTGCTCGTTGTTCCAGTTCTAGTACCAACATCGATCTCGGCTTGCCGGACCCATTTACGCACCGTTTCCGGCACACCCACACCCAAAAGCTGGGCAACTTTTTGCATCGCCGCCCACTCCGAAGATGCACCCTCCATCTCCGCCACCATGCGCACCGTATGATCCTTCAACTCCTGCGGATACCGTGTCGTAGTTTTCCCTGCCATGTCCTGATCCTCTCAAACAAGAAAGTCTCCGGACACACCGGGGCGATTCATGGCTCAAGGGTGATTGGAACTTGTCCGGACAATACATCACACCGACCGGAGCAAGCGCGCAGATCAAGTTTAACTATCACGCGAAGAACGTCTACATTGTGGTCGCTGGTGAGGGAAACATCACAGTGACGGACAACGGTTCAAGCAAACAGGTCAAAGTGAGTGGTACACCGACGTTGTATCCGATTTAGCAGAAAGACTCGCTAAGTTCTGGCGATCTCACGGTGGATCTGCCGCAAGGAATCCAAGCCTACTCATTCACCTACGGATAAATCTCGCGGAAAACTTGCTGGATGGATGCTGAGAATATCGCCAGTATCCATCCAGCGGGCACGCACGAACTATTGAGGTAAGCCAATAGTGAGCTAGCGTGGAAGGATGAAGTTGAAGCAGATGGTCGGAAAACGCTTGGTACGCCAACGCGTTACGCCGACCATTGTGCTGCTGACGATTCTGACAACTGCAATGACCGCCTGTGGGGTTGATGCATTGGGCAGCAGTACTGAAGGCACTGCGATCACCCTGAAACCCAGTAGCAGCGCGGCTACGCAGGGACCGTGCTGGGCGGACCGGCAACGAGCGCTACAGCCGGCAGAACTATATTTGGTTATCGGAGAATCAATCAGTACCGGATACCAAACCTCAGTTGAAGACTCTTGGCCCAACCTACTAGTACAAGATTTTGATCGGGTTGGTGAGCCCGTCACGGTAATAAACGCAGCCGAAAACGGTGCAGGGTATTTGGTTCCTGGCGCAGAAGGCAGGACGTTTGACGAGCAAGCGAAAGCGTCTGTTACCTCTGAAACAGCGGTTGTTGTGGTTTACGGCTCTGAAAATGACATTGGCGAAGACCTGTCAAAGATCAGCGACAAGGTCCAGTTGACTGCCGCTAACCTGCGGGAACAAGCGCCGGACGCAAAACTGGTTTTTGTTGGTCCGGCCTCCTACGACGCTGAAGTAGATCCCGAACTTCTGGCTATTCGCGATCAGATTCAAAGCGGCGCCCAAGAAGCTTCGGTAGAGTTCGTCGATCCGATTAGCGATCAATGGATTATGGGCAAGCGCGATGAGTTAATCGGCCCGGATGGAGACCCCCCAGTGTTGAGGGCCATGTCTACCTTTCGCAAAAATTTGAGGCAATCGTAGCGCCAATGCTCAATCTGTCGGCGCCGGTGCCCTGACGCGCCATCGTGGAGCTTACCCGTAGGGTGAAACGGCTAGATTTCAGAATTCGACTAGCAGGCACGGTCCGCCAGCAGGCAAACCGGCGTCAATGACGGTGACCAGGCCATCGGCATAATGTTTGGCCCCGGTGTTTTCTGCAGCTTCTTTTCCTTCGGATTCGCCAATGACACTGTGCCCGTGCATGATCCGACGACCACCAAATTGCTGCAACATTCCGTTGGCAGCAGCTGGCCCCGCATCTTCACGGAAGTCGTATCGACGAGTCAGATCTGACCAAAGTTGCCACAGCTCGGTTGGCTCATTCGACCGCAAAACTTGGCCGACACGTTGATTAACTTGCGCTACAGTCTGGCCCCATTGGCGATATCCGACGACATCGGAGTGCAGGAGGAGGTGCTCAGCTACTAAGGCCATAGCCGGCCGTCTAACTAGCCAATCGATATGGTGATCGGAAAGTTGCCATTGATTGATCGGAGCTCTGGCCCTGGTTGCGCGCCCAGGAGGCCTCGAAGGACCGCTCGCCGAGCGCAGTGAGAATTGGTGTTGCGCCAAAACGGTGCATGCCCAAAGCAAGAACTTCATGATTACCAAGAAGCGCTTGGACCTCGCCGCCGCTGGCTTGCGCTTCATCCGAGAGACGCATCAGGAGATCGACGACGCCGACGCCGTCGGGACCGCGATCGAAATAATCACCTAGGCACCAAAGCTGCTGGTTCCCGCCACTCCATCGCGCCGCGGAATCAACCAGACCGGCTTCGTGGAGTGCTTCGAGGAACTCGTTGAGATGTCCATGAATATCGCTGACCGCGAATCGGATGGGTGTTCTGGCCGCCCCAGCAACAAGCAGGCTTCTGTCAATCATGAGGTCCTTGCCTAATTTGTGAGGCAGTGGTTGTGCGCGAGGCGGGACTCGAACCCGCACGTCCTAAGACACCAGAACCTAAATCTGGCGTGTATACCAATTTCACCACTCGCGCCGTAAGTGTCGGCTAACCGACCGCCATCTAGTCTAGCCCGAGATCGCGTCGAAGTTTTGCAACATGCCCCGTGGTGCGAACATTGTATTGCGCCAAGAGCACAATTCCAGCCTCGTCAAGCACGAAAGTTGACCGAATTAGACCTTGATAGGTGCGACCATAGTTCTTTTTTTCGCCCCAAACCCCATAGGCCTCGGCCACCGAATGATCCGGGTCGGCGAGGAGGGTGAAATTTAGTGACTCGGCTTCGGTGAACTTAGATAAGGCGCTAACTTCATCAGGTGAAATTCCTACAACGGCGTATCCTGCTGCAGCAAGTGAACTCAGATTATCGCGGAAATCGCAGGCTTCTTTGGTGCATCCCGGGGTGGATGCAGCAGGGTAAAAATAAAGCACCGTTTTGTGGCCGGCGAAGCTCTTGAGCGAATGGCTCTGTCCGTTCGCATCGGTGAGGTTGAAAGCCGGAGCGGCATCTCCGGAATTGAGACGTGGTGTAGTCATAACAGACTCCTTCGAGCGAAGCGGTTGATTGAACTTCAGCATATCGTGAGACAAGATAGTAAGTAGCCTTATCTTATGTTGGTTTCAACTGTCAATTTGAGGGCTATGCTTTCCTCATGCCAGACACGGACCGGTGGCCAACTGCTGACCACGGCTGCGCGGCTTGTAGAGCACGATTGGAATGAGAGATTAGCCAGCATTGGTGTGACCCATGCTGGGATAATTGCCCTTGACGTGCTCGCTTCCCGAGGTCCAATGTCGCAGGCAAAGCTTGCCTCTTGGGCAAGAGTCCAAGCGCAGACCATGGGTAAAACTTTAAGCCGGCTTGAACTTCGTGGCCATATCCAACGAATTCGGAGTACCGAAGACCGCCGGAGCCAATTGGTTTCATTAACTGCTGAGGGTCAAAGGTTCTGGGGCAAGCGCAAGAAATGGAATGTGGCTTGCTGGACGACACCGGTATGGACGATGCTGACCTGCGAGATATGTTGCGTCAGATCATCACCAATTTGGGTAAATCTCAACTACCGAATGCCGACTCAGTTCGCTCATGAGCCAGAATTCGCTAGCTGACCCAGCGGCCAGCTAGCTCAGAAGGGCCTCAACAACCTTCTGTACACCAAATGCTTCTTCGAAGCTGGCTAGATTGGGTCGTTCAGCTCCCCGAATTGCAGCTGCGAAAAGTGAGAGTCGAGTATCCTCGCCACCTCGATTGGCGGGAAGCTCAACTGGTTGCCAGCCGTTACCTTGGTGCTGAGACAACTTTCCGCAGTCCTTGAGGAGATACGAGCGCTCGGTTCCCCATAGATACCATTCGTAATTCTCATGGCTTGCGGCACCCGCCGAGGCATGAATCTGCACCGGAACGTCGTCGGCAGTCAGCAACGCCGAAAGCCAAATTTCGGATCCGCCATCGTCGGGAAAGCGGACGTCGTGGGCTTTAACATCCAGAGTGCCCAGCATGCGTTGTGTCAAATAGATGAAATGGGAGAGTACCTCGCGGATAAAGCCGCCCTGCTCTCGCTCTGCGAGCCAGCCAGCGTGACTTTGGAATTCGCGGGGCCACTGCGGAAACTGCAGGCGGATTTCGGCGCCGCGCAGCTCGCCAAGTTCGCCAGCCCGGATGCTTTGTTCCAGGTGGATGATCGAGTTGCGGTCTGAGAGCGCAAAGTTGACGGCGCAGATTTTCCCGGACTCTTTAGCCGCCTCGACCATAGCCTGTCCTTGATCGAGTTGAATCGTCAGAGGCTTTTCGCAAAATACATGTTTTCCCTGAGCCAACGCCGCTAGCGTGAGCGTGGCATGTGATTCTGGTGGCGTAGCGATGTAAACGGCGTCAATCGAGGGGTCAGTGAGCACCTCGTCGGCGCTGGCAACGGTGCGCAACCCCGAGATGAGTGTCGATGCCGAGGCTCTGGAAGCGGCGTTGGAATCTGCTGCGACGGCAACGTCAAAGTCTGCGTGTCCAATTGTTGCTTCCAAGAGCTTGCTGCCCATCGCGCCAAGGCCAATAACGCCCAGTGTCAACTTTGACGTTGCTTCAGTTGCTTGCTCGTCTACGGGGTTGATGTGTGAAGTCATACCGATCCTTATGAAACCGAGGGGAGGATCTACGTGGTCGTCGAGATCCGCTGCCTCTCTAGCCTAGTGGGCTGCTGGGCGGGCGACGGTGCTGAGGTCATAAGACGAGGTCATATTACGAAGGGTACCGCCTTTGCAGACGGCACCCTTCGTATTGTTTAGTCCTACTAACTACTGTGTGCTGATGACTCGCGGCGGAGTTACTTCGCGACTACGCCACTTACGCTCTTGATCCACGAGGCGGATGCCGGAACCGAGGCGTAGAGCACATTGCCTTGCGGATCTCCGCTATCGCTGTCGTTAACCGGGCCAGAGCAGACGCCTACGACCTTGCCATTGACGATCAGCGGTCCACCAGAGTCACCGTAGTAAGCCTGACCGGAGTTGCCCTTTTGTGAGATTGCCGGGCCAGGCCAGTGGCTGCTATCCAAACCGTTGATCGTGACGCTAGCGGTCTTCAACTTCGACGGCAACGACGTGCCAGAGCCTTGCGCTCCCCAGCCGTAGATATCGCCCGGGTTGCCAGCGGAAGGATTGCTTGCACCTAGCGGCGCATAGCTGCCCTGGTACGAGGTCTTTAGCTCGATCAGGGCAACATCACCTTGGCTCCACGAAGAAACGCTCTTAGCCGCGATTGACGTACCGCCACCCAGGCTGGCACTGCCGACTCGCACGGACATCTGCGAGGCCGATTTGCCTTCAACACAGTGCTTAGCAAGTAGCACCCACGTTGGTGCGATGATCGAGGCCGAGCAATTGAACCGACCGGTGACGTATTGCTGAGTAGCGAAGGGAACCTTGGAGAAATCTGCCGTGGAGCCAGCAATAATCCGCGGGCTAATTCCACTGGCAGCTTTTACTGCCGGGGCAGGTGCCACAGTAGTGCTGGCGGAAGCAACTGTTGCACCAGTCAATGAAAGCACAGCGACAGTTCCGAGCGTTGCAATCAATTTAGTGAATTTCATGGAAAGCCTTTCTCCCGAATATTGAATGATTAATATGCAGAAACGGCATCTTTGCCGAATATTTGCATGAAAACTACTTTACGATGACGCCACTTACCGATTTAATCCAGTTTGCTGCATTGGGCACTGAGGTGTAGTCCGAACGTGAATTCGGATTATTTCCTTGGCTATAGCTCGTTGAAGCAACGCCAACAAGTTTGCCACCAACAATCAACGGTCCACCGGAATCACCTTTCCAAGCTTGTCCGTTGATTCCAGTGTGGTAAATCGAACGTCCACCATCGTTATCTGATCCGAATCCAGAGATCCGGACGTTAGCAGTTTTCAATTTTAGTGTTTCGCGGCCCCAACCATAGATAGCGCTATTGCTACCAACACTGGGCTCCGTCGTCCCGAGCGTCGCGTAGGTAGTGTTGTAGGGCTTTGAGAGCTCCACTAACGCAAGATCGCCGTCGGACCAAGTGACAGTGCGCTTTGAAGTGACGACAGTTCCTTGTCCCAGAGTGCCGCTTCCGACGCGGAAGCTGATCGTTCCGCCACCTACGCAGTGCTTTGCGGTCAGTACCCAGGTTGCGGAAATGACCGATGACGTGCAGTTGAATTGGCTGTTAGCCAAGAGCTGCGAGGTGAACGGAACCGACGAATAATCTGCAGTGCTGCCGCCTACGATGCGCGGTGAGGGTCTGGTCTCCATTGACCGGTGCGGCTGTTGCGGCAGTTGATCCTGCTAACAGCGCCATGCTTGCCACCGCAGTTACGGCAATAGTTTGGCGAATTTTCATGTTTCTCCTTGATTGGACGGTTGTTTTCAGCTGAGCAATCAATAACAGAACCATTACCTATTTTGTGCAAAATGGAAATGGCGCTCGAACAATTAGATGGCCTATAGCAATCAAATATCTAATTAATATGTTCGGGTGAATTCAACCCAATCAGTAACGGAAATTCGCGTCAAGGCTTCCAGGCGTATATCAAGGTAAAAATCAGGGTTCTTTCAGGAAGCGAGCCTAGTTTCTGATGCTTCAATACCTATTAGGTTTGGATTAGTCGGAATAAGCTGGGCGGAGGGCGTCGTCGATCCCTCGATGATGAAGCTCATTTTTAGCCAAAAATTTAGCCGACGATTTAACCAAAGACGAAGGGGTCGAGGATGCAGGAGCGGGATGCGGGACTTCCAGCGGTTTATCTTGTCGACATTGACGGCACGGTGGCGCTTTTTAACGGTCGAAACCCTTATTACGAAAGCCGCGTTAGCTCCGATTTGCTGAATGAACCGGTCGCGGAAGTATTGAAATCTTTGCTGGCTACCGGGGAGAAGCTGATCTTTATCACCGGAAGGACGGACGCTTCCGCTTTAGACACTGCGCAGTGGCTAGCACGCCACGGCCTTGAGAATCTGGCAATTCATCATCGCGCAGGCGGCGACGGGCGTCAGGATGCGGTGGTGAAACGGGAGCTATTCGAGCAACATATTCGCGGACAGTTTAGAGTCAAGGCGGTCTTTGATGACCGGCAACAGGTTGTTGATATGTGGCGGGAGCTCGGCCTGACAGTTTTTCAAGTTGCGCCAGGAAACTTCTAAACGATCTGATCATCGTGACCAAAAACAAAGGTCCCGATCACTTTTTCGTGATCGGGACCTTCTCGCTGTGCACCCCCCGGGACTCGAACCCGGAACCCATTGATTAAGAGTCAATTGCTCTGCCAGTTGAGCTAGAGGTGCAATACTATTGCGGCCACTTTCAGACTGTTTTAGCAGTCATTCTGTGATCCGCAACGACACATAATACTACACGGTTTTTGAACCACTGTGAAATCAGGATTCGCATTCCGCGACAGCTGTGCTCGAAGCCACTAAAGTGCTGCTGGTTAGAAATCATATCTTGATCCGAAACGTCCTGCTGCCGTCCGAAGAACTGTTGACATCGATTCAGCCCGTGCCTGACGGGCTGAATGTCGCGGTCTGGAACCTCGATGAAGCCTCGGCGCCCTTCGCGTCGGAGGAGGTCGACGCCGTCGTCCTTCCCTACGTGGGCGCTCTGGCGCCGTATCAAAAGCGGCTCGCGGATTTTCCGAATTTGAAGTTGGTGCAAACGCAGACGACTGGGTTCGACGGCGTAGCCAACCTAGGTGGTCCCCAGGTTGCTATCTGCTCAGCAGCTGGCGTGCACGCCGCTTCAACGGCAGAGTTGGCCATTGGGCTAATTTTGGCCTCATTACGGGGCCTAGACGTCGCGGCCCGAGACCAGCCCCATGCGCTTTGGCGACATGAGCGTCGAACTTCACTTGCTGATCGAAAGGTCTTGCTGCTCGGAGTAGGTGGCATTGGCCGGGAGATTGAGCATCGGCTAAGGCCTTTTGAAGTCTCGATAACACGCGTTGGCCGGACTCGTCGCGAAGATGAGCATGGCACGGTACATAGCTTTCAAGAACTGCTCGAACTCGCGCCGCAACACGATGTGCTCATCGCTGTCGTTCCTCTGACGGAGGAAACTACCGGTCTTGTGGGCGAAGAGCTGTTGGCAAAACTTCCGAATGGTGCCTTGGTGGTAAACGTTGGTCGTGGTGCTGTGGTTGATTCAGACGCGTTGACCGTCGAGGTTTTGTCCGGAAGGTTGCATGCCGCGTTAGATGTTTTCGATCCGGAACCCATACCGGCAAATCATCCACTGTGGCGCGCACCAAAAGCTTTCATCACGCCACATTTGGGCGGAGATTCGAGTGCTTTCCCGCGGAGAATTGCTGAGTTTCTCCAGAAGCAATTGAACTCTTTTGCGCTCGGAGAGCTGCCAGCAAATTTGGTCCGAACAGGTTTTTATCAGGAATAAGCCAGCTAAAACTGCGTCATAGAACGGTCCGCTTTGTGGACGCTTTCGCATGCTGCGATGCACAGTCATAGACTCTGCTCATGAGTGTGGAAACCAGTAGCGAAACCGGCAACAAACCAGATATCAAACCGAGAAGCCGCATTGTCACCGACGGAATTGCCGCCGCGCCTGCTCGAGGAATGCTCCGAGCCGTTGGCTTTGGCGACGAGGACTTTGCGAAGCCGCAGATTGGCGTCGCGAGTTCGTGGAACGAAATTACCCCCTGCAATCTCTCCCTTGATCGGCTGGCCAAAGCCGTCAAAGAGGGCGTGCATGCCGGCGGCGGCTTCCCGATGATCTTTGGCACAATTTCGGTGTCCGATGGCATTTCGATGGGGCACGAAGGTATGCACTTCTCGCTTGTCTCCCGCGAAGTGATTGCTGACTCGGTAGAGACTGTTATGCAAGCAGAACGCATCGATGGCTCGGTGCTGCTTGCTGGCTGCGATAAGTCATTGCCGGGCATGTTGATGGCCGCAGCCCGGCTCAATGTGTCCAGTGTTTTCCTCTACGCCGGCTCAATCATGCCCGGCTGGGTCAAGCTTGAAGACGGCACAGAGAAAGACGTCACGCTTATTGACGCCTTTGAAGCTGTCGGTGCCTGCGCAGCCGGCAAAATGTCGGTGGGGGATCTAGACCGAATCGAACGGGCAATTTGTCCGGGCGAAGGTGCCTGCGGTGGTATGTACACCGCGAACACTATGGCCTGTATTGGCGAGGCCTTGGGTATGTCCTTGCCTGGCTCGGCTGCGCCGCCAAGTGCGGACCGCCGTCGCGATATGTTCGCGCACCGTTCTGGCGAGGCTGTTGTTGAGTTGCTCCGCCGGGGCATTCGCTCGCGCGACATCATGACCAAGGAAGCCTTTGAGAACGCGATTGCGGTCACGATGGCTTTTGGCGGCTCCACGAACGCAGTGCTGCACCTACTTGCTATTGCTCGTGAGGCCGAGGTTGATCTGCAGCTTGAGGACTTCAACCGAATTGGTGACAAGATCCCGCACCTCGGCGACCTCAAGCCTTTTGGCCGATACGTGATGAACGACGTCGACCGGGTGGGCGGCGTGCCGGTGATAATGCGCGCGCTGCTCGATGCCGGGCTACTGCATGGTGATGCCTTGACCGTGACCGGTAAGACTCTGGCCGAAAATCTTGAAGCGATCAATCCGCCAGATCTGGATGGCAAGATTTTGCGTGCGTTGGATAATCCAATCCACAAAACTGGTGGGTTGAGTGTGCTCAAGGGCTCGCTTGCACCTGGCGGCGCCGTGGTTAAGACCGCCGGGTTCGACGCCGAGGTTTTCGAAGGCCCGGCTCGGGTTTTTGAACGCGAACAAGGCGCACTCGAAGCGCTTAAGGCTGGCGAAATCAAAGCGGGCGACGTCGTCGTGATCCGCTATGAAGGCCCTAAAGGTGGGCCGGGTATGCGCGAAATGCTCGCCATCACTGGCGCGATCAAGGGCGCTGGCCTGGGCAAAGACGTGTTGTTGTTGACCGACGGTCGGTTCTCCGGAGGTACAACGGGTCTGTGCATCGGGCACGTGGCGCCGGAAGCTGTCGACGCCGGGCCAATCGCCTTTGTGCAAGACGGCGACCTAATCCGGGTTGATATCCCCAACAAGAGTTTCGATCTCTTGGTTGACGAAGCAGAGCTGGAAGCTCGGAAAATCGGTTGGGAGCCGTTGCCTGCTCGCTTCACTAAAGGCGTGTTGGCTAAGTACGCTAAGCTTGTGCACTCGGCTTCCGAAGGCGCATACTGCGGCTAAACCAAAGTTATGCCCACTCGTAACGCCCTGGGCGGGGACATAAGTACTTATGTCCCCGCCCAGGGGCTAGAGATGGGACATAAGTGTGTGAAGTCCGCGCTGGGAAAGGTCAGCGAGTGTCCATTAACCGGATATCATGTCCATATAATGAGACCAGTAGTGGCCCGGTTGACACTCGGCGGCGAGACGGGAAAACTACAGGTATGCAGATCGGAATTCTTGTCGTACTTACCAAGCGCGTGACGGCCTAGCCCACAAGGCAAACCGTCCGGCTGGTAACAGTCCGAGCTGCATAGCACGCGCAAACCCCTCGCAGAGCCCACCGGCTGGAGGGGTTTTTTCGTTTCCGAACAAGGCTTGATCGAAAGTCAGATTTACCGTGCGATACCGGATCGCTAGTGCAGGTTGCTGCAATAGCGAAAACGAAGGAAGACTCACATGAGTAATGGTTCGACCATCAGCCCGGCGTTGATGGCCAGCAAGCCGCACCCCGCGGCGAAGAACGACCCGAATGCCAAAGCAGATACTGCTAAGGCCGAAGCGGCTGCTGCTGCCTCGCCGGTTCAAGGACTCAACCGAGTTATTGAACCGATTCAGATGAGCGGGTCTCAGGCCATTGTGCGTGCCCTTGAAGAGCTTGGTGTCACCGATATTTTCGGTCTCCCCGGTGGAGCCATTCTGCCAACTTACGATCCGCTCATGGCATCGGATATGAACCACGTGCTAGTTCGACACGAGCAAGGTGCCGGACACGCCGCCGAAGGCTATGCGATGGTGACTGGCAAGGTAGGCGTTTGTATCGCGACGTCGGGGCCCGGTGCAACCAACCTCGTAACGGCAATCATGGATGCGCATATGGACTCAGTGCCCATGGTCGCGATCACCGGGCAGGTGGCCTCAGCGGTCATTGGCACTGATGCTTTCCAAGAATCTGACATTATGGGCATCACGATGCCCATCACGAAACACTCCTTTCTGGTCACCGACCCCGAACAGATTCCGCGAGTGCTTGCCGAGGCATTTCACCTAGCCGGAAACGGGCGACCCGGTCCGGTGCTGGTAGACATTGCCAAGGACGCACAACAGGCGCAGATGACTTTTTCTTGGCCGCCGACGATCGATTTGCCCGGGTATCGCCCGGTCTTTCGCGGTCACTCCAAGCAATTGCGTGAAGCAGCGAGATTTATTGCTGAGGCGAAGAAACCAGTTCTCTATGTGGGCGGTGGCGTTATCAAAGGCCATGCTTCGGTGGAGCTGAAGGCGCTAGCAGAGCTGACGAACGCACCAGTTGTTACGACGTTGACCGCGCGTGGTGCCTTTCCGGACTCACATCCGCAACACGTCGGAATGCCGGGCATGCATGGCTCGGTTTCCGCGGTCACGGCGCTGCAGCAATCGGATCTGCTGATCACTTTGGGCGCTCGATTTGATGACCGCGTCACGGGAATTTTGGCGAGTTTCGCGCCCGGGGCAAAAGTTATTCACGCAGATATTGACCCGGCTGAAATCTCCAAGAATCGCACGGCAGATGTGCCAATTGTCGGCTCGGTCAAGGAAATCATTCCTGATCTGGCCGAGGCCGTTGCGGCCGAGTTTGCCGAAGTGGGCACACCGGATCTGACTGAATGGTGGGCCTTCCTCAACAACCTCCGCAGCACCTATCCGTTGGGATGGACCGAACCGGAAGACGGCCTGATTTCGCCGCAGAAGGTTATCCAGCGCATTGGTGCCTTGAGCGGCCCCGAAGCGATCTATGCCTCTGGCGTAGGTCAGCATCAGATGTGGGCTGCGCAATTCATCAAATATGAGCGACCGCATTCTTGGCTCAACTCCGGTGGTGCCGGCACGATGGGTTATTCGGTGCCGGCCGCGATGGGCGCCAAAGTTGGTGACCCCGACCGGGTGGTTTGGGCGATCGACGGCGATGGTTGTTTCCAGATGACTAATCAGGAACTTGCCACTTGCCGGATCAACAATATTCCTATCAAAGTCGCCATTATCAATAATTCATCCTTGGGCATGGTGCGGCAATGGCAGACCTTGTTTTACGAGGGTCGCTATTCAAACACTGATCTGAATACGGGTCACAACACCATCCGGGTGCCGGATTTCGTAAAGCTTGCCGAGGCTTACGACTGCGTGGGTCTGCGTTGCGAACGCGACGAAGATATCGATGCGACCATTCAGAAAGCCCTGGCGATCAGTGATCGACCGGTAATCATCGATTTTGTGGTTAGCCCAAATTCTATGGTCTGGCCGATGGTTCCAGCTGGCGTGAGCAATGATCAAATTCAAGTAGCTCACAATTTGACTCCGCAATGGGAAGAGGAGGACTAGAAAATGGATCGGCACACACTTTCAGTCCTGGTGGAGGACAAGCCCGGTGTACTAACCCGGGTAGCTAGTTTGTTCGCCCGTAGGGCCTTCAACATCAATTCGCTCGCCGTCGGCCCGACCGAAGTACCCGGAGTTTCGCGGATGACCGTGGTCGTCGATGCGCCGGGTGATTTGATTGAACAAGTAACCAAGCAACTCAATAAATTGATCAATGTGATCAAGATCGTTGAACTGGTTAAAGAATTTTCCGTGCAACGAGACCACATCCTGGTCAAAGTGCGCGCCGACGCGGCAACAAGATTGCAGGTCACCCAAGCTGCAGATCTATTCCGCGCTTCAGTGGTGGATGTTTCGCAAGATTCACTCATCATCGAAGCCACTGGCCATCCGGAAAAGCTCACCGCGCTTTTGAACGTGCTGGAACCGTTTGGAGTGCGCGAGATCGTGCAGTCCGGCACTTTGGCCATCGGACGGGGATCCCGTTCCATGAGCGACCGGGCGCTGCGAAGCGCCTGATGATATACAACACACAGGAATACCTAATGAGGAGCATTACACCGTGACTGAACTGTTTTATGACGACGACGCCGATCTGTCCATCATCCAGGGCCGTACCGTTGCCGTCATCGGCTACGGCAGCCAGGGCCACGCCCACGCCTTGAGCCTGCGGGACTCCGGCGTGGACGTCCGAGTAGGACTTGCCGAAGGTTCGCAATCGCGTGCCAAAGCGGAAGCTGAGGGCCTGCGCGTACTCAACGTCGCTGAGGCTGTCGCTGAGGCGGATGTCATTATGGTCCTTACTCCCGACCAAGTGCAGCGTCATGTTTACGCTGAGTCGATCGCTGCTAACTTGCAGGCCGGTGACGCCTTGTTCTTCGGCCATGGTTTCAACATCCGCTACGGTTACATCCAGCCGCCGGCCGACGTCGACGTCGCCCTGGTTGCGCCGAAGGGGCCGGGGCACATTGTGCGCCGCGAATTCGAAGCTGGCCGAGGTGTGCCGGACTTGATCGCCGTCGAGCAGGATCCTTCCGGAAACGCTTGGGCCCTGGCGCTTTCTTACGCCAAGGCGATTGGTGGCACCCGAGCAGGGGTTATCAAGACCACCTTCACCGAAGAGACCGAAACCGACCTGTTCGGTGAGCAAGCGGTGCTTTGCGGCGGCGCTTCGCAGCTCATCCAGTATGGCTTCGAGACCTTAACCGAAGCTGGCTATAAGCCGGAGGTTGCTTACTTCGAGGTCTTGCACGAGCTCAAGCTGATCGTGGACTTGATGGTTGAAGGCGGCATTGCTAAGCAGCGCTGGAGCGTTTCTGATACGGCTGAATACGGTGACTACGTTTCCGGCCCGCTGGTGATCGATGCGCACGTCAAAGACAATATGAAGGCTGTTTTGAAGGACATCCAGGATGGCACCTTCGCGAAGCGATTCATCGACGACCAAGACGCGGGCGCGCCCGAGTTCAAGGCGCTGCGGGCCAAGGGCGAGCAGCACCCTATCGAGACGACCGGTCGCGAACTGCGCAAGCTGTTCTCCTGGATCCAGAACGACGATGATTACACCGAGGGCTCGGTAGCCCGCTAGCAATGTGGGCATGATTGCCCGCGTTTGCTATTCCCTTACGGCGAAGAGGCCGGGTCTACACGTAACACTGTGGGCTCGGCCTTTGCCATATCAATAGACTCGTCCTAGCCATTCCGCCTTAACTGCTGAGGAACCCCTGTGACCGCCAAGCCTGTAGTCCTGCTCGCTGAAGAACTTGCCCCCGCAACTATCGAGGCCCTGGGCCCGGATTTTGAGATCCGGCACACCGATGGTGCTGATCGATCTCAACTGCTCTCGGCGATTGCCGACGTCGATGCAATCTTGGTCCGTTCCGCAACCCAGGTCGACGCCGAGGCAATTGTTGCCGCTAAGAAACTTAAAGTTATTGCTCGGGCTGGCTTTGGCCTGGATAACGTCGATATCAAGGCTGCCACCCAGGCCGGTGTGATGGTAGTAAATGCGCCAACGTCAAACATTGTCTCTGCTGCTGAACTAACAGTTGGCCACATACTTAGCTTGGCCCGGCACATTCCAGCAGCTAGCGCAGCGCTCAAAGCAGGGGAGTGGAAGCGCTCAAAGTACACCGGAACCGAGTTGTACGAGAAGAAGGTCGGCATCATTGGCCTTGGCCGAATCGGTGCGCTAATTACCGCACGATTGCAGGCTTTCGAAACTCAGATTCTTGCTTACGATCCATACATCACTTCAGCCCGGGCCGCTCAACTCGGTGTGCAGCTGGTGACTTTGGACGAGCTATTGGCACAGTCGGACTTCATCACGATCCACATGCCTAAGACGCCGGAAACTGTTGGCATGATTGGCCCCGAAGCATTCAAAAAGATGAAGAAGAGCGCCTACGTAATCAACGTGGCCCGCGGCGGATTGATTGATGAATCGGCGCTTTACGATGCGCTACAGGCGGGCGAGATTGCCGGTGCTGGCATTGACGTTTTTGTCAAAGAACCCAGCACCGATCTGCCGTTCTTTGGCTTAGACAATGTTGTGGTCACCCCGCACCTGGGCGCATCGACAGATGAAGCGCAGGAAAAGGCCGGCATCTCTGTTGCCAAATCTGTGCGGCTTGCCCTGGCTGGTGAGCTGGCGCCAGATGCAGTCAACGTTGCCGGTGGCGTCATCGATTCCGAGGTCCGGCCTGGAATCCCGTTGATTGAAAAACTGGGTCGAGTCTTTACCGCGTTGACGCACGCTTCAGTTACCCAAATCGACGTTGAAGTAGCTGGCGAGATTGCCAGTAAGGACGTGAAGGCGTTGGAGCTCGCGGCACTCAAAGGAATCTTTACCGACGTCGTCTCTGAGCAGGTTTCCTATGTCAACGCGCCAGTACTGGCAGAACAGCGCGGCATTAACGTCCGGCTCATCACCACAGACGAGGTCGAGGACTACCGGAACGTGCTCACCCTACGCGGTGCCCTTTCTGACGGTTCGCAAATTTCGGTAGCTGGAACCCTCACCGGCCCTAAGCAGACCGAGAAGCTGGTCGGGGTAAACGGCTACGACGTCGAGATTCCGATGAGTGAGCACCTCATCGTTCTGGTTTACCAGGACCGTCCGGGTGTTGTGGGTACCGTGGGTGGAATCTTGGGCGAAAAGGGCATCAATATCGCTGGGATGCAGGTTTCCCGTGCTGATGATGGCAATCAAGTGCTTTGCCTTCTCACGGTAGATAGCGCGGTGCCGCAAGATGTGCTCGATTCCGTTCGCGACTCCATCGATGCCAGTACCGCCCGCGAGGTTGATCTGGAAAGCTAGCCAATAGTTCGACGGCGATCGAACTATTTCGGGTGCAGGATGGATTCATGACCATTGCAGCGCCTAGAACAGTCGGAGTTAGCCGGACCTGGTTTGGTCTCATCGCGCTGTCTTTGGCTTTTGGCCTGGTGCAACTAGATGCCTCGATTGTGACCGTTGCGCTGAATACCATTCGGGCGGCTTTTAGCGGCGGGCTCTCTGCTGCGCAATGGGTTCTGGACGGATACACCGTACCGTTTGCCGCAGCTATGCTCACCGCTGGAGCCCTGGGCGATCGGCTTGGACATCGAAAGATTTGCGTCGGCGGATTTGCGCTATTTGCCGCTGCCTCAGTGCTCTGCACCCTCGCCCCGGATCTAACTTGGCTCATCGCAGGGCGGGTCGTACATGGCTTGGGCGCCGCAGTCTTCGCTTGCATTAGTGAGTGATTTGTTCCCGGATTCGGCTGCTCGTGCTCGCGCCTTAGGTATTTGGGGTGGCGTGGCTAGCGTGGGATTCGCGGCTGGTCCTTTATTGTGCGGTGCGCTGATCAGTAGTTGGCATTGGTCCGCCATTTTCTGGATCAATCTGCCCTTGTGTTTGCTCATCGGTTCGGCAATTTGGTTTAGAACTGAGGAATCGCCGAGGCGAGCTCGACGGCTAGATCTGCCAGGAGCGCTACTTGGCACCGTGGCGTTAGCATCGTTAACGGCAGCGATTATTGAGGTCGCTAGCGCGGTGTGGCTCAGTGCAGCGCTCCTTGTGGTTGCCCTGCTCAGCGGGATTCTGTTCGCGTTAGTTGAGCGGCGGCAAATTGAACCGATGATTCCCGCCGGACTTTTTAGAAGCCATGGTTTTAACTGGGCAGTTGGTACGGGGTTCCTTTTCAACTTCGCACTATATGGCAGCCTGTTTGGAGTTGCCCTGACCTTTCAGACGAAGTATCAACTGGGGCCGTTAAGGCAGTGGTCTTGCGGTACTACCACTTGCCCTATTGGTTAGTTTTGGTGCTACAGCGAGCGGATTTATCACCTCCAAGCTAGGCGCTAAGGTGCCGATGTTGTTGGGCTTTAGTGCTGCAGCTGTCGGCGCAACCGTCATCGCCATTGGTGATGGTGTCTCCTCGGTTTCTCTGATCATGGTGGGCCTAGGCTTATTTAGGGCTGTGTTCTTTTGCCATGCCTGCTATGACTTCAGTAGCCCTTTTTTGGGCACCGGCGGAACATCGAGGTCTAGCCAGCGGGGTGCTCAATACTTCTCGTCAGACTGGCGGCGCAATTGGCATCGCCTTTTTAGGTGCGGTGATTGGTATCGCAGGATTCGCTGGATTGGTGCTGGCTATGGTCATTGTGGTGATCTGCTACGCGATGGCCGTGCTGAGTACACTTCAAGCTACGCAATCGGAGGCTAAGGCGGATTCATGACGGGCGAAGCGGATCTTTCTCGAGTAGGTGAACTGTTTGCAGACAGAACTCGAAGTCGAATGCTCATGGCACTAGCGTCGGGCAAGGAACTTCCAGCAAGCGTCTTAGCCAGCGAAGCCGGGGTTACTCGTTCCACGGCGAGTAGCCACCTGAAGAAGCTTTCCGACGGCGGCCTGCTCGCGGTCGCAGTGCATGGTCGAAATCGCTACTACCGCTTGGCTGATCAACAAGTTGCAGAAGTAATTGAGAAGCTATTAGAGCTAGCACCGGCCGAGCCAATTACCTCGTTACGGGCAGAAACTAAAGCTGCCAAACTTCGGTTAGCCCGAACTTGTTACGACCATTTTGCCGGCAAACTCGGAGTTGCGGTGATGGAAAGTATTTTGCGGCACGGCTTTCTTCAAGGCGGCGACGGGCGATACCGGTTTGAGTCTGCCCGCGAAGATCGCCCGGCAAGTCCTGGTAGAGACATCGATTATCAGATCACGTCGGCAGGTGCTGATTTTTTTGCCACATTGGGTGTGCAGCTAACCAATTCTGGCCGGCCGCTAGTTCGCTACTGCATTGATTGGACCGAGCAACGCCATCACGTGGCAGGCCAGTTGGGGCGCGGAATCTTTGATCGGTTCCTTGCCGAGAACTGGATCGTGCGCAGAAACACGGGCAGGGCTTTGCAAGTTACTGACAGTGGTGTGAAAGCGCTCAAACAGCATTTCGACGTCGTCTGGTCAGGCTAATCCGGCGCGTCACAAAGTCATCTTTCGACAAGGCGCTAGCGCTACGGGTACTTTCAATAGGTGACTGAGTCTTCTAATAAACGCCCGTACTACCTCACTACGGCCATCACCTATCCCAACGGCGTGCCGCATATCGGCCATGCCTACGAATATGTTTCTGCTGATGCGCTGGCTCGATTCAAGCGTTTAGACGGATTCGATGTCTTTTACATGTCCGGCACCGATGAACACGGCATCAAGGTTCAGCAGGCAGCGGAGAAAGAGGGCGTAACGCCGCTTGAGCTGGTGGACCGCAATTCCGCTGCGATTCGTGCCGTGCACGATCTAGTAGAAAGCAGCTACGACCGGTTCATTCGTACCACCGAACCGGAACACTATTTAGCGTCCCAAGAGCTCTGGCGCCGGATGGAAGCTAATGGCGACATCTATCTAGATAAATACACTGGCTGGTATTCGGTACGTGACGAAGCGTATTACACCGATGAGCAGACGGAACTGCGGGCCGATGGCATCCGATACGCCATCGAAACTGAGACCGAGGTGACCTGGACCGAGGAAGAATCCTATTTCTTCCGGCTTTCGAATTATCAAGAGAAACTTCTGGCCCTCTACGAAGCCCAGCCCGAATTTGCTGCGCCGCAATACCGGTTCAACGAAGTGATCAGCTTTGTGAAATCTGGTCTGCAGGACTTGTCGATTAGCCGCACCTCATTCAACTGGGGAGTGCCTGTTCCCGGAAACGATAAGCACGTCATGTACGTGTGGGTCGACGCACTGACTAACTATTTGACCGGGGCAGGCTTTCCCGATGAGAGCTCATCGCAGTGGAAGTATTGGCCGGCCGATGTGCACATTATTGGTAAGGACATCTCTCGGTTCCACGCGATCTTCTGGCCTGGATTCCTCATGAGCGCTGGCCTGCCGCTGCCGAAGCGTGTGATGATTCACGGATTTTTGTTCAATAACGGCGTCAAGATGTCCAAGTCCTTCGGCAATGTTGTTGCGCCAGCCGATTGGGTCGCAGCTTATGGCGTTGACGCCGTCCGGTTTTTCTTCCTTCGCGAAGTTTCCTACGGCCAAGATGGCAACTACAGCCATGAAGCGATAATCAGCCGGAAGAACTCAGATCTAGCAAATAACTTAGGCAATCTCGCGCAGCGCTCGCTGTCTATGGTGGCCAAGAATTGCGACGGCGTAGTGCCCACACCGGGCGAATTCAGTTCGGCAGACCAAGCTATTCTTGCCAAGGCGCAGGCATTGTTAGCGGCCAATCGGGCCAGCTACGAGGTGCAGGAATTTCACCGCGCGCTGGAAGCGATTTGGGCTGTCCTGGGTGATACCAATGCCTACTTTGCCGACCAGGCTCCCTGGGTGCTCCGGAAAACCGATCCGGAGCGGATGGCTACGGTGCTCTACGTGACGCTTGAAGTTTTGCGGATTGTAGCTTTGCTGATTCAGCCGGTTATGCCAGGATCGGCAGCTAAATTGCTGGACGTTTTGGGAGTGTCGGCGGCTGAAGGCGCGCGAGACTTCACCGCCGTCGAAACTCCGCTGGTCGCTGGCACGGCGCTACCAGCGCCGTCGCCAATCTTCCCGCGTTACGAAGAGCCCGCCGAAGCCTCAGCCCACGGCAAACCCCAAACACACTAACAAACGCTGCACCACTTTTGGTCGTTATGAGCTCCTCATAACGACCAAAAGTGGTGCAGCGTTTGTTAGTGGTGCGGGTTATTCGGTGGCTAGACCTTCTACGGGGGAAAGTCTTGCTGCGCGCCGGGCGGGTACAACAGAAGCAGCTAGGCCAGCCACGGCTGCGATGCCCACCACAACAAGCAGCTCTAACCACGGCACATTGGGTAGCACAGTGGCAAAGCTACCTAGTGCGGATTGGGTACCCAGCCAGCCGTACAACGTACCGAGGGCGACGCCGATCAGAGCTGCCACCCCGGCAATCAACACGGCTTCCAAGGCGAGCATGCTGCGTAGGCCCCGTCTAGTCAGTCCAAGTGCCCGAAGTAGCGCATTCTCTCGAGTCCGTTCCAAGACCGACAGCGAGAGCGTATTGGCCACGCCGATCAGCGCAATCAATACTGCGATTCCGAGTAATGCTGTCACCACCAGGAGCAAGATGTCGATGACCTGGTTGAAAGACGCTTTCTCCAATGCTCCGCCATTGACGGCGGAATCTTGGACGCCAAGTGTTTTGGCCACTTGTCCACGTAAATCCAGAATCTGGGCACCGCTCAACCCCGGCACCAACTTGATCCAGGCTTCAGCTTTGGCATCGGCAGGCGCTGGAATTGTAGCTAAATTGACCATCGAACCAAAGGTTCTAGAATTTGAGGCAGCAACGGGAAGTTCCTTGCTGCCATTAGGCAAGGTGATGCTTTTCGAAGTGTCAGTTGTGGACTTAGGCATGAGCAGTTTGCCCGGCTGCACACGGTTACCCTCCGCGCTAATAACTGCCGCAGCATCCGCCGAAGATATGCCAAGGACGGGAACGTTCGCTCCTTGATTATCAATGGTGCCGACGATCGGCAGTTGTGCTACTGCGGCGACGCCGTTGACTGATTTCAACGCAGCGATCTGGCCGGGTGTGTAGTGCCCGGCGTCGGCAGTGACATCCACTGGATAGCGATCGTCCAAGGTCGAACTAAAAGCGCTCCGAGCCGTTGAAGCACCCGTCAGCATAATTGACACCAGGGTAACGCCAATGAGTAAAGCGGAAGCAGTCGCGGTTGTCCGTCCTGGACTGCGCACCGCATTGAGCGCGGCGAGCTTGCCCGGAACGCCAGCTGGGGCAGCCAACTTGCCAAAGGTCGCAACCAGTCGCGGGATGAAGAGCGAACCGCACAGAAGGACGCCGAAAAAGGTCATTGCGCCACCGGGCAGAGCAAATGCGAGATTCGTTGAGATTGCGCCCGCTGCTAAGAGCAAGCCGCCCAAACCAATCAGCAGTCCGCCGATCGTCAGTCGGACTTTGCCGCCGCGATTACTCAGAGCAGCATCTTCGGTCGGTCGCATTGCTGCCAACGGGGCGACCGAAGTAGCTGCGCGGGCTGGGATCAAAGCGGCACCGATAGTGAGGAGGATTCCGACGACGAGCCCAATAACCACGGCCTGCCAGTTGGCTTCAAAAGTGGCAAAATGGTTCTGGGGCATGCTGCTGATCCATTTGATCAATAGCGCCATTCCGGCCAGCGCCAGTGTAACTCCGGCCGCCGAGGCGATAAACCCGACAACGACTGCTTCGACCAGTATCGAGTTTCGGATCTGGCTCTTTTTGGCTCCTACACAACGCAACAAAGCAAGTTCTCTTGTCCGTTGCGCGACCAAAACTGAAAAGGTGTTTGAGACGACCAACACCGCGAAAATAATCGCGATGGCAGCGAAAGCGAGCAGAACCAGCGTCAGACTGTCATTCCCGCCGGTAAAGCTCTTCATGACGGTGTTGGTCTCTTCATCCGCGCTTCGCACGGTAGCGTCGGCATATCCCGCGCCGTTCAGGGCTTGCGAAATTTCAGCGCGTTTGGCATCGGAGAGGCCGCCGTCGAGCTTGAGCTGGATGTTGGCGTAACTCATTGGTGTGCTTGCTAGCGGAGCGACTGTTTGTGAGGCAGTAAGCAACTGGGCGGAGCCAGATGACATGGGGTCCGCGCTGGGCTGCATAATTCCGGTGATTTTGACTGGTGCAGATTGACCGTCGGAACTAGTTATTGTCAGTTCGGATCCGAGCTGGAGCGAATTGCGCTTTGCTGTTTCTTCATCGATTACTGCTTGGCCAGGCGCAGTAGGAAAAGCGCCGGAAAGCAATGTTGATGCCTCTAAAGCTTGGTCAGCGGGAGAGTTCTTGAGCAGCGCGTTGAAACTGCCTGATTCGGCTTTAGCTTGAACGGAAAGACTGATCTGGCCATAGCTTGCGGCAACGCCCGGAATCTTCTCCGTGGCCTTGAGTGCTTCGGTATCGAGCGGCTTGCTCTTGCCGCCAGTCACCACGGCGTCGGCTTTTGCAAAGGACTGGCCAACACTGGCTTTTAGCGTCGCTTGGGTCGAGGAATTGACCAACAGAGTGGCAACCAAAAAAGCGACGGCGAGCAACACAGCCAAGGCGATAGCGACGAAGCGTCTGGCGTGCAATCGGACTTGGGCGAATGCGATTTGCAGCATTTTAGGCCCCAAAAGTTGCCAGTGCGGCAAGTACGGTTCCGGGAGTTGGATTGCTCAGTTCGCCAGCCAATTCACCATCGCTGAGCAGCACAACGCGGTCGGTGTAGGAAGCCGCAATCGGATCGTGCGTGACCATGATGATGCTTTGGCCCATTTCCTGTGAGGAACGGCGCAACATGCCGAGCACCTCGGCGCCAACGCGTGAGTCCAGGTTGCCGGTGGGCTCATCAGCAAAAATCACCTCGGGCCGGGTCAGCAATGCTCGGGCGACGGCGACGCGCTGCTGCTGACCACCAGATAGCTGATACGGACGGTGCTTGAGCCGGTCAGTCAGGCCCAGCGTTGAGGTGATGAAGGTGAACCAATCCTTGTCTACGCTTCCGTTCGCCAGCGCGACCGGCAGGGTGATGTTCTGCTCAGCGGTCAGGGTAGGCACCAAATTAAAGGCCTGAAAAATGAAGCCGATTCGGTCCTGACGCAGGGCCGTTAGCTGGCCATCGTCAAGTTGAGTGATGTCGGTGCCGCCAAGGTGAATGCTGCCGCCGTCGACCGAATCCAATCCTGCGAGGCAATGCATCAGCGTGGACTTGCCGCTACCGGAGGGGCCCATGATTGCAGTGAACCGAGAGCGGTCAAAATCGATGTCTACATCTTTTAAGGCGACGACCGCAGTCTCACCTTTGCCGTAGTGTTTGCGCAGGCCGCGGGCGGAGACCGCCGTGCCTTGGTGAGTGTATTCGCGTTCAGTCAAAGTCGTCATACATCAAAACTACGGAGCGCCGAGCGCAAGCGAATCGGGCTACGGGGTGATTCAACGAGCGGGCCAGCGCCGACGACTCAGACCCTGGTATGACTAGTTTGGCGTGACGGCACCGGTTTCATAGGCAATGACCACAATCTGCACTCGGTCGCGTGCACCCAGTTTGCTGAGGATGTGCCCCACATGCGTTTTTACGGTCGCCTCAGAAAGGAATAGATTGCTGGCAATTTCCGGGTTGGAATAACCTTGCGCGATGAGCAGGAATAGCTCGTGTTCCCGTGCGGTCAAGCTCTGCACCGCTTGTTGATGCTCATCTTTGGCCTGGCCTGGCTCGGCGCAGAGAGCATTGGTGCAACATGGTCCAAAAGTCGGCGAGTAGTGGAGGGTGCAATAACTGCATCGCCGCGATAGACGGTGCGAATTGCGTCTAGCAGCTCTTCCGGCGGCGCATCTTTGAGTAGGAATCCGCTGGCGCCAGCCTGGATTGCGGCCAAAGCATATTCGTCTAAGTCAAAAGTGGTCAGCACCACTACCTTCAGGGCCGCTAACCGTGATCCAGGTGTTGCGGTGCGGACGCGTTCCATCAATCGCCGAGTAGTTTCGATGCCATCCATACCGGGCATCCGAACATTCATCAGCACGACGTCGGCCACGGTCGCGGAGAGCGCGGAGAGCGCCTCGCGGCCGTCTCCGGCTTGTATCACCACGTCGAGGTCCGATTGTGAGTTGATCAGCATCGTGAATCCAGAGCGGACCAATTGCTGGTCATCAACGAGGGCCACCTTGATGACTTCGGGCTCATCAGTCGAGGAGTCCAGGTTGCTTTGCTCTTGTGCGGAATCGCTCACGTTAGGCCTCTGTATAGGGAATGAATGCGTTGATGCAGAACCCGCCGCCGGGCTGTGCTTTGGCTTCTAGGCTTCCATCGTAAAGCTTGACCCGTTGGCTCATCCCGCGCAGGCCATTACAACCGCCAGCTGCAGGTGGGTCTGCGGCAGCGCCGCGACCGTCATCTTGCAATGTCACGGCTAATCCACGGGACTGCCAATCGAGACTGACTACGGTATGAACTTGCGGCCCAGCGTGTTTTAGCACGTGGGTAAGGCCCTCCTGGACCATCCGGTAGACCGTCAACTCAGCGCCGCCGGGCAACGCTCGCCGAGCCTGACCAGACGGAGTGAACTCGGCCGAAAGTCCAGCGGCTCGGAAGCCCAGAAGTAGCTCATCTAGATCGGTAAGGCTCGGCAACGGTCGGTAGGACGTCGTTTCGTCGCCGCGGAGCACGCCGAGCAGACGACGCATTTCACTGAGCGAGGTACGGCCAGTTTCGGCGATGGTTCGTAGCACTCGGGTTGCCGCCGTGGGGTCTTGCTCGGCCGCTTACCGCCCGCCGTCGGCCTGGGTAATAATCACCGACAGTGAGTGCGCCACAATATCGTGCATTTCGCGGGCAATATGGGCGCGCTCATCGCTCGCGGCAAGGTCTCGCTCTTGCTGTTGTTCAATTTCCAGCCGCCTAGCCCGGTTTTCTAAAGCTTGTTCACGGAGTCTGCGTGTTCTGGTCAAGTCACCGAGAGTCCAGCTGAACAAGACCCATGGAACCAAATCATGAGCACCAAGATCACTTGATAGGGCAAATTGGCAATGGTGAACGGGCTGCCGCTGGTGTCTCTGGCAGCGGCGTAGAAGCGGGTAATGAGCAGGATTGCGCCGAGCAACGCCAAGCCAAGACCGCCAAGACTGGCCCATCGCGGCGCATAGGCGGCCAACGAATAAACTACGAGGATCACCGCGACGTCTGCGAACAGTGGTGGGGCGCCAAGGGCTCACTGCGTTAGCGCGACGGCGGCGAGGATAATTCCAGCGGCCACTGGGCGGGTACGTCGCCAGGCCAGCGGAACAACCAAGAACGTTGAAACAATAAACGAGGGAATACTGTTGCCAAGTACGGAAAGCGCAGTAAATGCCCAAAGCACAATAATGCCGGCGAAATCCACCGCAAAGCGATGGCTCCGGAACCACTCGTAGATTTTGTGCATGACCATGGTTAACGACTTTACGGCGCAAGGTGCCGGCAAAGCATCCTGCCACGGTCTGAAACCTGGTTAGCTGCCTGAATAGTCGCGGCTTGGCGTGCTGGCGTCCTACCGAATAGCACAGTGTCCGAAAGGTGAGACGTTTTGACCAGCATGTGGATGCTTTGGTTAAGCTAGAGCGATGAGTATCGATTTGGCAGTGATCCCTGGCGACGGCATCGGTCCGGAAGTTGTCACTGAGGCCCTGAAAGTTCTTCAGGCAGTGGTGGTTCCTACTGGCGTTGAACTCAAGCAGACTGAATACGCGCTTGGTGCTCAGCACTGGCTTGAGACGGGGGAGACGCTTTCCGAGGAGACGTTAGCGTCGCTACGCCAGCACGATGTGATTCTGTTTGGTGCGGTTGGCGGAGCGCCTGGCGATACCAGAATTCCATCAGGACTCATTGAGCGCGAGATGCTGCTTAAGATTCGCTTTTCCTTAGATCACTACGTCAACTTGCGGCCATTTAAGCTTTATCCAGGTGTGCCAAGTCCGCTGGCTACGCCCGGAAAGATCGACTTTGTGGTGGTGAGGGAAGGTACCGAGGGGCCGTACGTCGGTAACGGTGGTTCGCTGCGCAAGGGCACCGACCAAGAAGTTGCCAATGAGCTTTCGGTCAATACCGCCTTTGGTGTACAACGAGTGGTCCGGGACGCTTTTCGCCGGGCCAGCAAGACCGAGCGTAAAAAACTCACCTATGTGCATAAACACAACGTTCTGGTGCATGCCGGACATTTGTGGAAGCGGACGGTCGAATCGATTGCCACTGATTTTCCGGAAGTTTCGGTGGATTACCTGCACGTAGACGCCGCCACCATTTTCTTTGTGACTGATCCCTCGCGTTTCGATGTGATTGTTACCGACAATCTCTTTGGCGATATTTTGACGGATCTCTCCGCAGCAATTACTGGCGGCATTGGTCTGGCAGCCTCGGGCAATATCAATATGGATCGAACTGCCCCTTCGATGTTTGAACCGGTACACGGATCCGCGCCGGATATTGCTGGCCAGCAAAAGGAGGATCCGACGGCGGCAATTCTGTCCGCTGCCATGCTGCTTGATCACTTGGAATTTCCGGAACTGTCAGCGAAGATCTATGCGGCGGTCGAGGCCGACGTCGCCACCCGAGCAGAGCTGGGCAGCAGGACTACTGCGGCGATTAGCGATGCGATCGTCGCCAGATTGGGCTGAAGCCCGAATCGGAATATCGATAGGTCCAATGTCGCCATTTTTGCTGCACTTTTGGGCCAACTTGCGGAGTACAGTTAATCCTTGATAACCCGATACAAGCCATCGTGAAGCATCGCAATGCGACATCCCGTGGAGGAATCATGACTCAAACAGCGACCGAATTAGCCTTCGCTCAGCAGCTCTCGGAGAACCCGAAGTCTGCTCAGGAACGGGAAACTATTCTTGCTAAACCCGGATTCGGAGACTACTTCACCGACAATACCGCCGTCGTCGATTACACCGCGACCGCGCCGGGTGAGGGATCCTGGCATAACGCTCGGATTGAGCCCTATGGCCCGATCTCGCTAGACCCGGCCGCATCCGTGCTGCACTATGGCCAAGAAATTTTCGAAGGGCTTAAGGCGTACCGACACGCTGACGGTTCGGTTTGGACCTTCCGCCCGGAGCGCAACGCTGCGCGACTGAATACTTCTGCGCAGCGCTTGGCGTTGCCGCAGCTGCCTGAGCAGGTCTTCCTCGACGCGATTGCTGGCGTCGTGCAGGCAGATCAGGAATGGGTGCCGTCAGGTGATGGTGAAAGCCTCTACCTGCGTCCCTTCATGATTGCCACCGAAGCTTTTTTGGGCGTGCGAGCTGCTCGCGAAGTTTCCTTCCGGGTCATCGCTTCGCCTGCTGGTAACTACTTCGGCGGCGAGCTGAAGCCGGTGTCGATCTGGATTTCACGTAACTACGCTCGCGCTGGCCGCGGCGGCACTGGCGCTGCCAAATGCGGCGGCAATTACGCAGCTTCACTTTTACCGCAACTTGAGGCTCAAGCGCACGGCTGCCAGCAGGTGCTGTTCCTTGATCAGGAGAATAGCAACGCCGTCGAGGAATTGGGTGGCATGAATGTGTTCTTTGTGATGAAGGACGGTTCGCTGGTTACTCCGGCTCTTTCCGGCAGCATTTTGGAAGGTGTTACGCGGTCTTCGGTGTTGCAGTTGGGTCGCGACCGTGGCTTGGACGTTCAGGAGCGCACCATCACGCTGGATGAATGGCGCGAGGGCGTCAATTCTGGCGAGATCGCTGAAGTCTTTGCCTGTGGCACAGCAGCTGTTATCACGCCGATCGGCCGTCTGCTGGACGAGAACGAAGAAATCGGTTCTGCGGACGCGAAGGCGGGCGAGGTGACTTTGAGCATCCGTGCGGAACTTCTTGGCATTCAGACCGGTGCTGTTGAGGACAAGCACGGCTGGTTGCGCCGCTTGGTCTAGGTCGTTGACCGCACCCCTCCAGAACCGCACCACCCCATTTCAGATAGCAAGACGACTCTGCGTTAGCAAGAAGCCCAGCTTCCTTGCTAACGCAGAGTCGTCTTGCTATCTGAAACCGTGAAATAGTTGGCTCATGCGTATAGCCCGTTTTGTTTTGGATGCTGATCCCATGTACGGCGTAGTTGATGCCGCCGGTGAAACTGTGACCGTGATCAAGGGAGATCCCTTCTTCAACGGCGTAGAGCCAACAGGGGAGACCCACCCGTTAGAGGATGTCCGGTTGTTGGCACCCATCATTCCGCGCTCCAAAGTTGTTGGCATTGGTCGGAATTATGCTGAGCATGCCAAGGAATTGGGCAACGAAGTACCGGCCAGCCCACTCATGTTCCTCAAGCCAAATACCTCGGTGATTGGGCACAACGATCCGATTGCGCTGCCGGAATTCTCCGAAGAGGTCTCCTACGAGGCTGAGCTCTGCATCGTGATTGGCCGCATTTGCAAGGACGTGCCTGAGGACCGCGTGGACGAAGTGATCTTTGGCTACACCTGTGGCAATGACTTGACTGCGCGCGATGCGCAACGCAAGGACAACCAGTGGGCCCGAGCAAAGGGCTTTGATGGATCTGCTCCGCTAGGGCCGTGGATTGAAACCGAGCTCGACGTCGAAGACTTGGCTGTACAAGGCAGGCTCAACGGCAAAGTGGTCCAAGACGGTCGCACCGACCAGATGATTTGGGGCGTCAAGGCGCTGGTTTCGTATGTCTCGCAGGCATTCACGTTGTTGCCGGGCGACGTCATCATGACCGGTACGCCGGCCGGCGTCGGCCTAGTCACTGAAGGTGACCGCTTCGAAGTTGAAATTGAGGGGATCGGTACGTTGTCCAATCTCATCGTCCGCCGATAATACCCAGACTAAAGCTGAGAGCATCATGACTATTCCCCTTATTGACGCGGCGACTCCGGTCCGCGTCCGTTTTTGCCCGTCACCTACTGGAACCCCGCACGTCGGCCTGATTCGCACGGCGTTGTTCAACTGGGCTTATGCTCGGCATACCGGTGGCAAGCTGGTTTTCCGCGTGGAAGATACTGATGCTGCACGCGATAGCGAAGAGAGTTACCAGCAACTGCTCGATGCGCTGAACTGGATGGGCATTGACTGGGATGAGGGCGTAGAGGTAGGCGGCCCGCACGAACCGTACCGTCAATCGCAGCGGAGCGAAATTTACCAGGATGTCATCGCGAAATTGCGTGACGGTGGATTCGTTTACGAATCATATTCGACACCGGATGAGATTGAGGCGCGACACAAAGCTGCCGGGCGTGACCCAAAGTTGGGCTACGACGGCTTTGATCGAGATCTTTCGGCAGAACAGATTGCTGCGTTCAAAGCAGAAGGCCGTGAAGCTGCCTTGCGGCTGCGGATGCCCGATGAAGACATCACTTTCACCGACCTGGTCCGCGGCGAAATCACCTTCAAGGCTGGCTCAGTGCCGGACTTCGCCGTAGTGCGGCCAAACGGTGCGCCGCTGTACACGCTGACGAACCCGGTAGACGACGCATTGATGGGCATTACCCACGTTTTGCGTGGCGAGGACATCTTATCCTCCACACCGCGGCAAATAGCCCTGTACCGGGCGCTACACGCCGTGGGCGTGGCTGACTATCTGCCGGAATTCGGCCACCTGCCCTATGTCATGGGCCAGGGCAACAAGAAGCTGTCCAAACGCGATCCGGAATCTAGCTTGTTCCTGTTGCTCGAATGGGGCTTTATCAAAGAGGGTTTGCTGAATTACTTGGCGCTGCTGGGCTGGTCGCTTAGCGCGGATGAAGACATTTTCACGGTTGAGGAACTAGTCAAGGCCTTTGACGTGCACGACGTGTTGGGCAACCCGGCTCGCTTTGACGTAAAGAAGGCTGAGTCAATCAACGGAACCCATGTGCGGTTGCTTGCGCCAGAGGATTTCCGAGGCCGACTTGTGCCGTACTTGCAGGCCGCTGAGTTGGTTAGTGCGGAGCTCACCGAACGGCAGTCTGCCGTTTTGACCGAAGTTGCGCCGCTGGTCCAGGAACGGATACAGCTGTTGGCTGAAGCGCCGGCGATCTTGCGTTTCCTTTTCGTTGCGGACGACGACGTCGAACCCGCCGAAGATGCGCTGAAGGGACTGCCCGAGAATTTGGTTGAGGTGCTGGATGCGGCGATTACCGCCGTCGAGCCGTTGACTGAGTGGAACGCTGAGACCATTCAGGACGCGCTGCGTACTGCCTTGATTGATGATCTGGGCCTCAAACCACGATTGGCCTTTGGGTCGGTGCGTACCGCGATGTCTGGCCGACGGATTTCGCCGCCGCTGTTTGAATCGATGGTGATCTTGGGCAAGGAATCTTCGCTGGCTCGGTTACGCAGATTCCGAGACCGATGACATTTGGTGCGCCCATTCGGGCAGTACTTTTTGATATTGATGACACGCTAGTTGACTGGCGTTCAGCCACGGAGCTGGCAGTGCAAGCGATTAGCTCGGAGTTTGTTCCCGACCTTTCAGCTGAGGACTGGGGAAGATTCAACGTGATTTTCCGAGTTGATTCGGCCGGGTTCTACCAGGCGTATCTTGACGGCAAATTGGGTTTCGTTGAGCAGCGAATCGCTCGGGTTCAATTGGCCTTTGCTGAAGTTGGCGGACGGCTGCCAGACGAAGTGGCGGAGCAATGGAATTCTGCCTATGGAGGCGGAGATTAATAGCCGATGGGCACCGTACGCTGATGTTTTGCCGCTACTAGATGCCTTGGATACTTTAGGGATTCCGTACGGCGCTGTGAGCAATAATGTAGCCGATTATCAGCGTCGGAAATTGGACCTGGCTGGCTTGCAACGAATTTCCGTTTTGGTTGGCACCGACACGGTGGGCGTGCCCAAGCCGGACCCAGCGATTTTCCACGAGGGTGCCCGGCAACTTGGATTAGAGCCTGCCTTCACTTTGTATGTGGGGGACAACCTGGTGATTGACGCCTTAGGTGCTGCGTCGGCAGGCTTGCCGTCGGTGTGGCTCAATCGGGATGGCGGCATTGATGAGCAGCGGGATGGACCGCAGATGACGAGTCTCGATGAGCTGCTTGGGCTTTTAGGCGAGTAACTTATTCGCTGCCATTTCCGCTTAATAACTACAGATCTCTTGAATTAGAGATTGAGAATGGCTATTTTAAATGATATTTCCACTAAACAGTGGACTTATGGGAGGAAAAGCCATGAAAAAGGTATTTGCTACTTTAGCTGTTGTCGCGGCGGTGGCTGGACTGTCGGTAGTGACAGCCAGTAGCGCTCAGGCCAAAGCGGACTTTAGCTGTGTGAACTCGGGTGCATCGGGTCAGGGCTGGTCGTACGAAATCATCCGCTGCCGATAATTTACCCAAGGGAGGCTTCGCCGGTTTGCTCCGACGGAGCCTCTTTTGTGGGTTGGAATTTGGTTTCTGACGATCTGACTGGGTTGTTTCTGATTTGCTGCGAACACTTCACAACAGATAGCGGCGCGGTTGTGACTGGAAGGGCTGCTGAGGCTGTTATCCAGTAGCCGAGATGCGCTATGTGTTGTGGCGTGTTCGGCCACAACGCGACAGATGATTTCTAGGAGATTTTTCCTCGCCTTCGCATGACGATGGAGAGGATGCAGCCGATCAAAATAATCGCGCAAATGATGATGCCGATTAGGCCGCCCGCACCACTTGGGCTGATAAAGGTCGCCTGGGTCTTGAGCTGGTTAGCGCCCTCATCGAGCGCTTTCGCGCCGGCTATTAGTCCCTTATTCTGGTCAGGATTAGTGATGCCATCCGCTAGCTGATCAGTGCCGTCAGCAAGCTTCTTGGAACCTGGAGCTAAGCCTGGCTGCGTCGGATCAGAAGGATCCTTGTACATGCCGCTGAGTAGCTGGTTGGTGCCGTCGGCAAGCTTTTGGGTTCCTTCCTTGAGCCCGTATGGTGATTCGCTCAACGGGTCGGTTTACATGCCTTGAAGTGCTTGGGCAGTGCCATCGGCTAGGCGTCCGGAACCGTTAAGCAGGTTTTCCTGGCCGCCGTTGTCTCCGTTGATGCCGTACTTTATCTGTTCGACGCCGCTGGCAAGGCTTGGCTTGCTGGAGGTGCCTTCGATGACTCCGGAGTAGAGCTGGTTGACGCCGGCAACTAGGCTGGGCTTTGTGGCTGTGCCTTGGATAACGCCTGCGTAAAGCTGGTTCACACCAGCTTGTAAAGCAGGGGTGCCATCAGGACGAGGACCTACAACGCAGGTCTTGAGCTGGGCGATGCCATCGACCAGGCTGGGGTTGCCGGGAGTGCTTGGCCCTGCAACGCCTGCCTGAAGCTGAGCTACGCCGTCGCGAAGACTAGGGGTCCCATCAGGTCGTGGGCCTAGGACACCTGCGTAAAGCTGTTGGACACCGGCTACAAGGCTACGTTTCCCGTCAGGTCGTGGCCCCAAAACTTTATCGTAAAGCTCTTGAACGCTCTCTTTGACACTGGGTTCTTCTTTCGTTCCGGGGCCAATACTGAATCGCCCCGGTGTGTCCGGAGACTTTCTTGTTTGAGAGGATCAGGACATGGCAGGGAAAACTACGACACGGTATCCGCAGGAGTTGAAGGATCATACGGTGCGCATGGTGGCGGAGATGGAGGGTGCGTCTTCGGAGTGGGCGGCGATGCAAAAAGTTGCCCAGCTTTTGGGTGTGGGTGTGCCGGAAACGGTGCGTAAATGGGTCCGGCAAGCCGAGATCGATGTTGGTACTAGAACTGGAACAACGAGCACGGAATCGGCCGAGCTGAAACGGTTACGGCGTGAGAACGCTGAGCTGAAACGGGCGAACGCGATCCTTCGGAGTGCTTCAGCTTTTTTCGCGGTCGAACTCGACCGCCACAACACTGATCGTGAAATACATCAAGGACCATGCCGGTCACCGCGAGAATAATGGATTGCGGTGGGGTGTCGAGTCGATCTGCCAGGTGCTTACTGGGACGGGGTGAAGACCACCCCGTCCACGTACTACGAATGGGTGGATAAAACACGATCTCACCGAGAACAACGTGATGAGGTGCTCAAGCCCGTGATCCAGAAGGTGTATGCCGCTAATTACGGGGTTTACGGCACCAGGAAAGTCTGGTTGGCGATGAACCGTGAAGGTGTGCCGGTGGCCAGGTGCACGGTAGAACGGCTCATGGGGTTACTTGGCATACAGGGTGCGGTCCGTGGCAAGGTCAAACGCACCACGATCAAAGACTCGAAGGCGGCCCGAGCGAAGGACTTGGTCCGCCGTGATTTCACACCAACGGCACCGGATCGGCTATGGGTAGATGATTTCACCTATGTTTCGACCTGGTCCGGGTGGGTCTATGTTGCCTTCGTGATCGATGCTTACTCTCGGAGGATCCTGGGCTGGTCAGCGAGTGCTTCTATGAACACCGTGCTAGTGCTCAACGCAGTTAATCAGGCAATCTGGAGTCGTGAACGGGCCGGGGCTGAGATTTCCGGGGTGATTCATCATCACGATGCCGGGGCTCAATACGCCTCCTTGGCCTTCACCGAACGCCTGGCCCAGACCGGTATCCGCCCCTCGATCGGTTCTGTGGGTGATAGTTACGACAACGCCTTGGCGGAAACCATCAACGGGCTTTATAAGACCGAGCTGATCAAACCCGGCAAGCCCTGGCGGACTCTAGAAGAAGTCGAAATCGGCACCGCTGAATGGGCCGATTGGTACAACCACCGAAGGCTCTACCAGTACTGCGGAGACATCCCACCAGTAGAGCTAGAAAACCACTACTACAATCACTACCAGAGCACGGCAGCCGCCGACAGGCTCATCGTCTGAGAAACCCTCCGGACACACCGGAGCGATTCACGCTGATTATCGGCGGCTGCGTTATGAGAAGCTTGGTGAGTGAATGACATTTGGCTTCTGATTCTGTACATCGTCGTCGGACTTGCCGTGCTTGGCAGCCTGCTGGCCGTCTTCCTCAAGACCTCGCGCAATAGGAACTCCTATAGTGCTACCAGAGACGCTAACGACCCTGCTCCCGGCGGAACGCTTACTGAAGATCGCGATGCCACTGGCGAAAGCTCGGTGCCGCCGGTCTTGGTCGAAGAATCAGACGAAGGTTTGGTTGTCTTTCCCGGCGACGGTACGGCAATCGTGGAGACGCCGGAGCCGCCAGCGGGTCGGTTACAACGTCTGCGCGCGCGTCTGTCAAAGTCAAACAATGCCCTAGGCAAGGGACTTCTCGCACTACTTTCCAGCGACAAGATTGATGAAGGCGTTTGGGAAGAGCTCGAAGAAACGCTGCTGCTTGCCGATATCGGCACACAACCTAGTCTTGAATTGGTAGAGATTTTGCGCGAACGCGTCAAGATCATGGGTAGCCGCAGCCCGCAAGAAGTTCAGGCGATGCTGCGTGAAGAACTCATCAAACTAGTTGACCCAGGCATGGATCGCTCGTTGGCTGTCAGCCGCCAAGGTGAGCTTCCCGCCATCGTGCTAGTGGTCGGCGTCAATGGCGTTGGCAAAACCACCACGGTAGGTAAGCTCGCGCGCGTGTTGGTCGCTGAGGATAAAGATGTACTGCTCGGCGCGGCAGACACTTTCCGCGCCGCGGCTGCCGAGCAGCTGGCTACTTGGGGTGCGCGAGTAGGCGTGCCAACGGTCAAGTCCGACGTCGACGGTGCTGACCCGGCTTCGGTGGCTTTCGAAGCCGTGAAGTCTGGCATCGAGCAAGAAGTCGATGTGGTGATGATTGATACGGCTGGCCGCCTGCAAAACAAGGTCGGATTGATGGACGAGCTTGGCAAGGTCAAGCGCGTCATTGAAAAACTTGCCAATGTTGGCGAAGTGTTGCTGGTTCTGGATGCGACCACTGGTCAGAACGGTTTGACGCAGGCAAAGGTCTTTTCTGAAGTAGTCGATATCACCGGCATTGTGCTGACCAAACTGGACGGCACTGCTAAGGGCGGCATCGTCGTGGCGATTCAAAAGAGTTTGGGCGTACCGGTCAAATTAGTTGGCCTTGGCGAAGGTGCTGACGATCTTGCCCCGTTTGATGCGGAGCAATTTGTGGACGCAATTCTGAACTGAGCCTATTTGGCAGCTCTAGACATCGAATTTACCTGTTCGAAACATCAGCGTGACGCAGCATTTACGCCCGGTTGCCCCTTGTAACCTCGCTGCAATATAGATCCCTTTTAGGTGAAACACGATTTCGCCAGACTCAAAGGCAACAGTGACGCCGCCTCCGCGCGGCGTGTTCAATCACTGACGCACTAGATGAGAAATAATTGGGAAAGGGGCGCGGCATTCATGAATGAAGGTGATACCGCTTGGGTGTTGGTTTCAGCAGCACTGGTTCTGCTCATGACGCCCGGACTGGCGTTCTTCTACGGGGGGATGACGCGGTCCAAGGGTGTACTCAACATGATGATGATGAGCTTCGGAGCAATCGCCTTAGTCGGCGTGCTCTGGGTTCTCTAAGGTTACTCGGCGGCCTTCGGCACCGACGTCGCTGGTGGCCTGCTGGGCAACCCATTCGAAAAGTTTGGGCTGAACGGCATTCTCGAAACCGGTGACGGCATGCCTTTGGTTGGCACCATTCCGGAAATTGCCTTCGTTGGTTTCCAGGCGGTGTTCGCAATCATTACGGTGGCGTTGATCTCCGGCGCAATCGCCGACCGCGCGAAATTTGGTGCCTGGATGTTGTTCGCTGGCATCTGGGTCACGGTGGTCTACTTCCCGGTGGCGCACTGGGTCTTTGACTTCAATAAAGATGCGAACGGGAACCCGATTGGTGGCTGGATCGGTCAGGGCCTCGGCGCAATTGACTTTGCCGGTGGTACCGCCGTTCACATCAACGCGGGTGCTGCTGCGCTTGCGCTGGCATTGGTCTTGGGCAAACGCCTTGGCTTTGGTAAGGATCCCAGCCACCGTCCGCATAACTTGCCGTTTGTGATGCTCGGCGCCGGTTTGCTCTGGTTTGGCTGGTTCGGTTTCAATGCTGGCTCGGCTCTGGCCGCCAACGGCGTTGCCGGTATTGCTTGGATTAATACCTTGGCTGCGCCGGCTGGTCTGGTGGCTATTACGCCAGCGGCAGTTGCTATCACTCCGGTCTGGTCAATCGTTCTTGGCGTGCTAGCCGGAGTAGTTTGTGCCCTAGCTGTTGGTCTGAAATACAAGCTGGGTTATGACGACTCACTTGACGTTGTTGGGGTGCACCTAGTTGGTGGCTTGCTGGGCACACTGTTTATCGGCTTTGCAGCAAACCCCGGATCGCCGGCAGGTGGCACTGGGGTGTTCTACTGCGGTGGACTTGAGCTATTGGGTAAGCAAGCCATCGGTTCCTTTGCCGTGTTGATCTACTCTTTCGTAGTCGCCTTTATCGTGGGTTGGATTATCAACAAAACCATGGGGTTCAGGGTCTCGGAAGAGCACGAAGTCAATGGCATCGATGTTTCAGTTCATGCCGAGACTGCCTACGAATTTGGTGGCAGAGTGGGCAGCGCATTCCATCCCTTGGATGAGGCGCTCCGCCGACGGCCGGCTGAGTCCGAGTCTGTGGTGCCAACACCTGCCAAGAGCACGGACGAGAACACTAGGGTGGAAGCATGAAACTCATCACAGCGATCATTCGTCCGGAGAAGTTTGACGACGTTCGTGGCGCTTTAGAGAGCTATGGTGTGCAAGGCCTCACGGTCAGTGCGGCTAACGGTTATGGGCGTCAACGTGGTCACACCGAGGTCTATCGGGGTGCCGAATACGTGGTTGATTTGCTGCCCAAGATTCGGATAGAAGTACTTGCAACAAATGATCAGGTAGATGACATAGTCGACGTGATTATTTCGAGCTCGAACACCGGACGGGCTGGCGATGGCAAAGTCTGGACCGTTGATGTTTATGAAGCTGTCCGAGTGCGTACCGGTGAGCGGGGTACTGCTGCAGTCTGACCGGTACTCATTCGGTTTGAGATAGCGAGACGACGTGGGGCTAGCCAGAAAACATGTTTCCTAGCTAGCCCCACGTCGTCTCGCTATCTCAATTGCGTTCCGGGCCTAGGCAGGTTCGCTACTAGTAGGCCAACTCGCTGGCCCCGAACTTCCGGCGGCGTAGTCATCCATCGGAATTTTGTTTGCCTGCCAAGCTTTCAACGTTGGTTCAACGATTTGCCAGCACAGCTCGGCAGTATCACCCCGGACCGAGAGTAACGGATCGCCCTTGAGCACGCCGTCGAGCATTTCACCATAGGGCAGCAACGGATCGCCAGCTAGATCCGCTTCCAGCCGAACCCGGTTCAAGGTGAAGAGATCGCCAGGTCCATTGACATCGAGGTCTAGTCGAAGCGTGTCGGGTCCAAAACCGATGTGCAGTCGGGTAGGCGAGTCGGTGCCAAGGAATCCAGTGGGCAAATGCGGCACGGACTTGTACGTGATGATCGCTTCTTTACGGGCTTTACCTAAAGATTTACCCGAGCGCAGCGTGAAGGGCACGCCAGCCCAACGCCAGTTAGCAATTGAAACTTGAACTTCAGCCAGCGTCTCGGTGTTATTTTTCGGGTCAACGCCGGATTCGCTCACGTAATCAGGCACCTTCCGTCGGCCAATTTTCCCGGCAGAATAGCGGGCTCGTCGACTGTTCTTTGGCTCCGCAGTGCTGGCCCGCAGTACGGTGGCAATGCCATCGCGCACGTCTTGCTCGCTGAGGGTAGCCGGTGGCTCCATGGCGACGATTGCCATGATCTGGAGCAGATGGCTTTGGATCATGTCGCGCAGCGCGCCAGCCCGGTCGTAATATCCAGCCCGGTTTTCCAACGTGAGGTCCTCGTCGAAAACGATCTCTACTTTCTCGATGTGATCCGCATTCCAGAGTGGTTCGAGAAGTCGATTCGCAAAGCGAAGGCCCAGAATATTGAATACCGTGGATTTGCCAAGAAAATGATCCACCCGATGAATATGGTCTTCAGGTACCAGCGCAGCGAGCGTCTCATTGAGTCGATCCGCAGATTCGACCGAGGAACCAAATGGCTTCTCCATCACTAGCCGAGTTTCTGCCGGCAGGTCTGCCGCGGTCAAAATTTCGCAGGCACGCTGGCTCACCGCAGGCGGTAAGGCGAAATAGACTGCAACTGGCCCGGTCAACTTTGCTAGTAACGCGGGCAATTCACTCGGCGCCGTGACATCAATCTGGTGGTAGACGCTGGTCTTTTCGACCTTTGCTAGCGCGGTGCGACCAGCTGCATTTGCCTCCTTGGCAGCATCGCCGAAGACTCTGCTGACTCTTTTGTCCCAAGGCTCAGCGGGTGCGTCGCCGGTGCCAGCACCAACCACAGTCAGGTTTTTTGCTCGCCCTGCCGCGATCAACCGCGCGACGCCGGGCAGTAGCAACCTTCCGGTCAGGTCGCCAGAGGCACCCAGGATGAGCAGAGTTCGGATACTGCCGGTTTCAGAATTTCGCTTTGTTTCAGCCACCTACCCAGCATGTCACTTTCGCTGCCAGATTGGCAGGGATCAATCTGGCAGTTTGATCCGTTGACCTTGGTATCCTTGATAGTTGATCCACTCAAAGCTTTAGACTTCTTAGACCTCTTCGAAAGATAACCTCTGGTGTTCAATTCACTTGCTGATCGGCTAGCCGCAACCTTCAAGAATCTTCGTGGCAAGGGCAGGCTTTCCGAAGCCGACGTCGATGCCACAGTCCGGGAGATTCGGCGCGCCTTGCTCGATGTGGACGTCGCGGTGCCTGTGGTGCGCGAATTCACCGGCAAAGTTCGTGAACGTGCCATGGGTGCGGAGGTCAACGCCGCACTGAATCCGGCGCAGCAGATCGTCAAGATTGTTAACGAAGAACTTGTGGCAATTCTTGGTGGGCAGACCCGTCGGATTCGTCTGGCAAAGAACCCACCGACGGTCATCATGTTGGCTGGTCTCCAGGGTGCTGGTAAAACGACTTTGGCTGGAAAGCTTTCTAAATGGCTTAAGGGCCAGGGGCACTCACCGCTTTTGGTGGCAGCGGATCTACAGCGTCCTAACGCGGTCAAGCAGCTGCAGGTCAACGGCGAACGGGCCGGTGTGCGGGTCTTTGCCCCGCATCCTGGTGTTTCTTCCGAATTTGAGTCTGCTACTGGTGACCCGGTTGCGGTAGCACAAGCAGGCTTGGCCGAGGCACGCAGCAAGCTGCACGACGTCGTCATCGTTGATACCGCCGGTCGCTTGGGTGTTGACGCAGAATTGATGCAGCAGGCCGCAGATATTCGGGCAGCGATCTCGCCGGACGAAGTGCTCTTCGTCATTGATGCGATGATCGGCCAAGATGCGGTTGCTACCGCGCAGGCCTTCGATGAAGGTGTGAATTTCACCGGCATCGTGCTCTCAAAGCTCGACGGCGACGCCCGCGGTGGTGCCGCACTTTCGGTGGCAACGGTCACCGGCAAACCGGTAATGTTCGCCTCGACCGGTGAGTCGCTAGATGACTTCGAAGTCTTCCATCCTGACCGGATGGCCTCGCGCATCCTTGATATGGGCGATGTCCTGACGCTCATCGAGCAGGCAGAGAAGAACTGGGACAAAGATGAAGCCGCTCGGATGGCGAAGAAATTCGCTGACCAAGAGGATTTCACACTCGAAGACTTCTTGGCTCAGATGAACCAGATTCGCAATATGGGCTCGATGAAAAAGATGCTCATGATGATGCCGGGCGCGCAAAATATTCGCCAGCAGCTTGAGCAGTTTGATGAGCGCGAGATTGACCGGGTCGAAGCAATTGTTCGTTCGATGACGCCGCATGAGCGTGTTGCGCCCAAGATCATCAATGGTTCACGCCGGGCGCGCATCGCACGTGGTTCAGGTGTGCACGTTTCCGAGGTCAACGGTCTGTTGGAACGTTTTGGCCAAGCGCAGAAGATGATGAAAAAGATGGCTTCTGGCGGCGGTATGCCTGGCATGCCAGGTATTCCTGGTGCCGGTGGTGCGCGTAAGGGAGCAAAAAACGCGCCCAAAAAGAAAGCCCGGTCAGGAAATCCAGCCAAGGCCGCCCAGCAGTTGCGCGACGCTGAGGAGAAGCGATCTGCGAAGAGCAGCGCACCCACTGGTGCTGCCTTTGGCGCGCAAAACCAAGAGTTCGACCCAACGGCCATGAATTTGCCCAAGGGTTTTGACAAGTTCCTCGGCAAATAGAAGCGGGCTGAACCAGGCTATTGGCTGTTACTTCTAGCTCGTCTAGGCGCGTTGTCTTTGTCCACGGCAGTGGGTTCTTCGGTGCTGCGGCTTGGCCCGCACAACATGTGTTGGCAGGCAGCTTCGATTGCCTCTTTGTACGCAGGTCGGGCTTCGATGCGGTGCTGGAGCCGTTGCCCACCGATTTTGTTGCCGATGCGCAAATAGTCATTGACAATCTGCAGCTCGATGGACAACAAGGCGGTCACGTCGTCGCGCATGCTCAAGGTGCGATCTCGGCAATGATGGCGGCAGTCCAGCGTCCAGACTTGGTCCATTCGCTGACCTTGTGTGAGCCGGCATGTCTGTCATTGACCAAGGACTTACCGGCAACCGCTGCGCATATGAAGCTTATGCAGCCAGTCTTCGATCAGCGGGCCACGCTGGACGACGTCGGCTATCACCGTCAGTTCGCTCAGCTTGCGTTTGGTGAGGCCGCTCGAGTTTTAGACCCGGACGACGCTGAGGCTTTACGTTCCGCGCATCGGCTTCGCTTGCAGGCGCCAGCATGGGCGGCCCCGCTCGATATTGTGCCTGGCGTACCCACTCTGGTACTCACCGGTGGCTGGGAGCCTATGTATGAAGAAGTTGCGGAATATCTCTCCAGCACTGGGGCGCAGCATCTGGTGGCGGGCGGCGGCCACCGACCGCAAGATACCGAGAACGGTCAGCGAGCGATCAAAGAGTTTTTAGCCGCTTAGCCGCCGCGTCATGTGCTCCGCGTCATTTGCATCACATCAGGGAGCTCAGCGCTTCACTTGTGCGCAGATAAGCGGGGTGGAGCGATCCAATACCCGGCTTATCTGCACACAAGTGGCGTACAGTTAGTCCAGCGGGCAACCAGATCGCACGAGTGCGGCTCGAACTTTGGCCACTGCGTATGCTCCTTGTGCTTGCAAATCTGCCGCAGTCAACCTAACTATCGTCCAACCCGCGTGCTGCCAGCCGTCGTCCCTTGCGATGTCCGCTGCTAGCTGATTTCGGCTGCGGTGATGATCGCCTTCGTACTGGATCACAATTTTGTAGTTGATGTAGGCCAGGTCTGCCCAGCGGAGTGGACGGCCATCGATTTCGTCGTCGAGCGAATGATTTACCGTGGGCTCCGGTAAGCCCGCCGCAATCAAGCGCAGCCTGAGTCTACTTTCCTGTGGTGAATCCACACCGGGACGTATCTTTGCTGCGGCAGCACGACGTAGTACGTTGGCTTTCGCCCGTACTGGTAGCAGCTCGGTGAGTTCCGCCACGCCACACAACGCTTTGCGGTGCTTGCCGAAATCCCGCGAGCGTGCGCGTACTAGAAAATCGCCAGCGACCACAAGATCTTCCTCGGTCAGAATGGTTGCTAGATCGCGCCACGTTCGCTCCGGCGTCGTAAGCCAAACTCCGCGGCGAAAGGTAATTTCGTTTCGCTCGATTCGTAGTCGATGACCGTGGACGCCCTTTCGCCGCGGTTGGGCAGCGGGCTGCCTACGACTGATATCCAATTCCGCTCTGGCTTCGAGCCAGTAGGGCAGGGGAATCTGCCAGAGGATCGCGGCCGTGACGTGGCTTGCGAACGCTCCAGGGTTGCCGCCAGATGGCTTTGGACTAGCTCGGACAACTTCGCATCAGAGCCTTTGACTATCCGTAGCCCCCTGCTGGGGATCTCTAAATCAGCGGCGGTGCTCCGAGACCGCGAAACGCCAAGTTCTTTTGCTTGGGCCAAGGTGAATGCGGGGCGGGGAAGTTCTTGAGGTAGCTGGTGGCGTCGCATCACCACAGTTTACCGCCGAAGCCCGACGCTATCGGTCACTTGTGCGCAGCTGAGCCGGGTTCTGTGGATAAACATCCGACTCAACTGCGCACAAGTGAAATTAGGACCGGGATTCCGAGTAAATTTCCTTACCGGCAGCGACGAACTCTTCGGACTTTGCCCGGAGACCAGCCTGCATTTCCTCGATCGAGGCCACTAACGTTGCTTGTGCTGCTGCGCCACCAAATTCTGCGCGAATGTCTTGAGAGATTCGCATTGAGCAGAACTTTGGCTCGCACATTGAACAAAAGTGTACGGTTTTCGCCGGCTCAGCAGGCAAGGTCTCGTCGTGGAAGGCTTCTGCCGTGGCCGGATCCAGCGATAACGAGAACTGGTCCCGCCAACGGAACTCGAATCGTGCTTTGGACAGCGCATCGTCGCGCAGATGTGCGCCAGGATGTCCCTTCGCCAGATCTGCGGCGTGTGCAGCAATCTTGTAGGTGATAACGCCGGTCTTAACATCGTCTTTGTTCGGCGAACCCAAGTGCTCCTTGGGCGTCACGTAGCAAAGCATCGCAGTGCCGTAACGAGCAATCTCGGTGGCACCGATAGCCGAGGCGATGTGGTCGTAGCCCGGTGCAATATCGGTGACCAAAGGTCCCAGTGTGTAGATAAGGGGCACCCTTGCAGAGTTCCTGTTGCCGTTCAACGTTTTCCCGCACCAGGTGGAAGGGAATATGGCCTGGCCCCTCGACCATCACCTGGACATCGAATTCCCAAGCCCGCACCGTCAGTTCGGCCAGGGTATCCAACTCCGCGAACTGGGCGGCGTCGTTCGCGTCTGCGGTGGCACCTGGCCTCAGGCCATCGCCTAGGGAAAACGCGACGTCGTACTGAGCAAAAATCTCACAGAGCTCGTCATCGTGCGTATAGAGGAAATTCTCTTGATGGTGAGCTAAACACCAGCCCGCCATAATCGAACCGCCGCGGGAGACGATGCCGGTCACGCGGTTTGCCGTCAGCGGCACGTAACGCAGCAGCACCCCGGCGTGAATGGTCATGTAATCAACGCCTTGTTCGCATTGCTCAATCACGGTGTCTCGGAAGATCTCCCAGGTCAGCGCCGAGGCATCACCATTGACCTTTTCTAGCGCCTGGTAGATCGACACAGTGCCGATCGGCACGGGGGAGTTGCGGATAATCCACTCGCGCGTGGTGTGAATATCGTCGCCGGTAGACAGGTCAATGACTGTGTCCGCACCCCAGCGGGTGGCCCACTGCATTTTGTCGACTTCTTCAGCAATCGAAGAGGTCACCGCAGAGTTGCCGATATGGGCGTTGATTTTGACCAAGAAGGCCTTGCCGATGATCATCGGCTCAGACTCGGGGTGATTGATGTTGTTAGGGATGATCGCTCGACCGGCAGCCAGTTCGGAACGCACCAGCTCGACGTCGCAGTCCTCACGTAACGCGACAAAACGCATTTCTTTGGTGATGACGCCGGCGCGAGCGTAATGCATTTGGGTCACGCGTTTGCCTGGCAACGCGCGCCGTGGTTCCGGTTTGGCACCTTGCCATTCGGCAGAGGCCGCGCCTCGGCGCACCGCTGAGCGTCCGTCGTCGGAAAGATCTCGACGCCGGCCCTGATAAATTTCGACGTCGCCGCGCTCAGTGACCCAGCCAGCGCGAAGCGGCGGCAGGCCACGAACAGGATCGCTGCCGGGACCGGCCGTGCGGTACGTGATGAAGTCCGGATTAGCGCCTTCTGGCGAATCATCGAGCGCGATTCGTGTGACGGGAACGCGCAGCTCACCGTCGTTAAGAAAATCCAAGGAGTGGGCAGGGTGATTTTGAGCAGAAATGAAGGTATTTCCTACTTCCTTCGCCGGAATAACCCGGACAGGTTCGAACGGTCGCAGGCGGTATCAGCCCGATCTCAGCCCTTTGCCAAGGGCACCCGTGTGGATGCTCCGAGGTTAGCAGACTGAACACCAAGAACTCTGATCCGCAAGGCTAGGCTGGTGCTATGGAGTTCAAGATTCGGCCAGCGCGAGCAGAAGACTACGAGAAGCTTCCTGAGATCGAGACTGCGGCAGACGCCGTGATTAACATGGTTGGGCTACCTGAAGCAAGCTCCCTAGCAGAATATCGGCAAGGAAAGTTTGTTGCGGTTGCGCAGAGATCCGGGAGGCTTTGCGGGCTAGCCAGAGTTGATGAGGTCGACGGACAAGCCCATTTGGAGCAGATTTCGGTGCTCCCAAGCGACTCAGGTCAAGGGATTGGCCGGGCGTTAGTTGAAACCGCCAAAACCTTGGGCACGGAATGCTGGTTATCGGCAGATGACGCTATGTACCTTCCGCGATGTATCTTTCAACGCGCCGTTCTATGCGCGATGCGGCTTTGCAGTGCTGGAAGAACCTGCGAATCAGTTGTTAGCCCTGCGTCAACGCGAACGCGAACTCGGTCTTGACGGGCTGGGGGTTCGGGTTGCAATGATGACAGATTTAGCGCTGGCATAACAAGAAAACGATATGCCCGGCGCAACACGACCAATAGCAGGATAGGCAAAGGTTCGTAAGCTCCGAATCTCCAGATACTGTGGACTCGACGGAGGCCCGAACACCGGACCTCAAACGATCCATGGGAGGCCATGCCATGTCCACCAATCAGCTGTTCATTGCTACCCACCACGAAGCCAGCCGTTTTGCCCGAGGAAACGGCTCGGCACCGAAAAATCTCATTGATTTGGGTGAAGCCACGGATCTTGACCTTGAAGTTCTTGGCGAGCTAGCGGTAAAGACCGTCCACGCAACCGGCACAGAGACCGCGCTAGGAATGGTTGATGTTGATCTTGACCAACTTATGGTGCTTCCTGATGCACTAGTGGAAGTTTTCGCTGAGCTGCCCACCTTGGAAGATCAGGAAGAAGTTACCGAGCTAGCGGCGGCTTGGGCGGCTACTGAAGAACTCGCCAGCACCGTCGAGGTAGCTGAGCCACTCTTACGAAGCATCGCGGGCTTGGCCGCCCAGGTTATCGCAGCGGATGAAGATGCCAGATTGACGCTGTATTACATCACAGCGTAAGAACTGCCCGGCTGAAGTTCGCATGCTGCGGAAGCATCTGGCATAATGAACAGGTACTCGATCCGCGCAGCCCCTCTCTCTGCGTGCGCATTGTGTCCTTTAGAACCCTCAGATCGGCCCGCCCCACGGGAGCGTGACACGGGGTTCGACTCGTTTCAGAAACAGGAGTGACCACAAAAGTGGCCGTTAAGATTCGCCTTAAGCGCTTTGGTAAAATGCGCGCCCCGTACTACCGCATCGTCGTTGCGGACTCACGCACCAAGCGTGATGGCCGTGCCATCGAAGAGATCGGCAAATACCACCCGACCGAAGATCCCTCGTACATCGAGGTTAACTCAGAGCGCGCTCAGTACTGGCTTTCCGTCGGTGCACAGCCTTCTGAGCAGGTTGCACAGATCCTGAAAATCACCGGTGACTGGCAGAAATTCAAGGGCCTCACCGGCTCTGAAGGCCGCCTGAAGACCAAAGCCACCAAAGACGCTTTCGTAGCGCCGGAGAAGAGCTCGGTCATCACCAAGGAAGCTATCACCCCGAAGAAGAAGGTTGCAGAAGCCGCTGAAGAGCCGGCTGCTGCAACCACTGAAGCGGCAGAAACCACCGAGGCTGAGTAATTTGTTGGCCGAGGCTTTGGAGCACCTGGTACGCGGTATCGTAGACAGCCCCGATGATGTGAGCGTTGCCGCTCGCAATAATCGGCGTGGCGAGACCTTGGAAGTTCGGGTTCACCCGGATGACCTTGGTCGAGTAATCGGTCGTCAAGGCCGAACCGCTCGCGCCTTGCGAACGGTTGTTGGCGCGTTTTCCGGTGGCGACCAAGTCCGAGTCGACGTCGTCGACACGGACCGGCGGCGCTGAGCTCAGCGTAGCCTCGCGGTAAACAGCTAAGATTGTGGCTCCGGCACTGAAAAGTGTCGGAGCACTTTCATTTCCAACCCAATTTCATCTTCAACCCAGCATCAGGAGAAGCATGCAAGTCCACGTTGGACGCATCGGCAAACCGCACGGCATTCGCGGCGAAGTCACGGTCGAGGTCTTGACTGATACCCCGCAAGAGCGATTCTCCGCGGGTGCCGTTTTCAGCACCGAACCGACTTCGGCAGGGCCGCTGACGGTAGAAACCGCGCGTTGGAACAAAGACATCTTGTTGTTGGGTTTTGAAGAAGTCAATGACCGCAATCGCGCTGAGACACTCCGTGGCACTCGACTGATTTTCGAAACGGATTCGGTAGCGTCAGATGAATCCGAATCGGATTCTTGGTACGAACACGAATTGATTGGCTTGGAAGCCCGAGTTGGCGATCAAACGGTCGGGAAGGTCTCGGCGCTCAACCCGATGCCGGCCCAAGATCTCTTAGTAATCACCACAGCCGCCGGCGAAGAAGTGTTGGTCCCATTTGTTGCCGAGATTGTTCCTGAGGTGGATATTGCGGCTGGGTTCATCCGGTTAGTACCACCAGGTGGGCTATTCGACATTAACCGCAAGGACGCAGAATAGATGCGTCTTGACGTCATTAGTATTTTTCCGGACTATCTGGCACCGCTTGAACTGTCACTGATCGGAAAAGCGCGACAAGACGGATTGTTGGAGCTAAACGTCCACGATCTGCGAGCGTTCACGACCGATCGGCACCGTACGGTGGACGATACTCCTTATGGTGGTGGTGCCGGGATGGTGATGAAGCCCGAACCCTGGGCCCTAGCTCTGGCATCTGTTGTTGAGCCAGCGGCGAAAAGTAAACCGGTCTTGATTGTTCCCTCGCCTGCTGGTGAAGTTTTTAACCAGCGGATCGCTGAAGAACTCGCGGCCGAATCTCATCTGGTCTTCGCTTGCGGGCGGTATGAGGGCATTGATGAACGGGTGGTGGACTGGGCCCGTGAGTCGTTTACTGTTCGTCCCATGAGTTTGGGCGATTACGTGCTCAATGGGGGCGAGGTGGCGGTTATGGCCATGGTCGAAGCAACCGCCCGTCTTTTGCCGGGAGTAGTTGGTAATCCCGACTCGCTGCTAGAGGAGTCCCACCAAGATGGCCTCTTGGAATACCCGGTTTACACCAAACCTTCAGCTTGGCGTGGTGTTGATATCCCCGCCGTGTTGTTGAGCGGAAACCATGCCAAAATTGCCAGATTTCGCCGGGACGAACAACTTCGCCGAACCGCGCAGCGCAGGCCAGACCTGTTAACGCAGCTGGATCCAGCAATTCTTGATCGAGCGGATCTGGCGGTATTGCGCGAGTCTGGTTATTTAACGGTCGACGGCGTCTTGACTAGGACTTCCGAACTGGGCTGAATTGGTCCTCACTAGTGTTCATGTGGCAGAATTAGTACTTGTGTTTGCTGGGTTCTTCCTACCACAGGGGGATAGTGCCCACAAAGCGAACGCTCCGGTCGGGCCGTCCCGTGCTCAGACCGGCTAAACAATGCTCCGGAAGCGAAGTTTTTGACTTGTCTCGACTTTGACTGCCGTCATCAAAAGTGAATGACCTGTGGCGTTCGCCAGGAGTTGCAGAATGCACATCCTAGATTCATTAGACGCAGCCAGCCTGCGTAGCGATGTTCCCGAATTCCGCGCCGGAGATAACCTCAAGGTGCACGTGAACATCATCGAAGGTAACCGCTCTCGTGTCCAGGTTTTCCAGGGCTTCGTGCTCGGTCGCCAGGGCGACGGCGTGCGTGAAACCTTCACCGTTCGCAAGGTCTCCTTCGGCGTCGGTGTAGAGCGTACCTTCCCGGTACACTCACCGATCATCGAAAAGATCGAGGTCGTCACCCGCGGTGACGTTCGTCGCGCGAAGCTGTACTACATGCGTGATCTGCGAGGCAAGGCTGCGAAGATCAAAGAGAAGCGTGATAACGCTCCTACCAAGAAGTAGTCGGCGGATTTTCGTTTGACATCAAACACTGAGCGCCGACCCAGGAAACTGGGTTGGCGCTTTGTTTTGCTCGCCGTCGCCATCGCGGTTGTTCTGAGTGCGCTGATTCGCGCATTCTGGGTAGAGGTCTATTACATCCCCTCTGATTCGATGGACCCACAATTATTAGTGGGGGATCGAGTTGCGGTTTCGCGTACTGATTACACCTTTGGTCCGATCAATCGCGGCGACATCGTGGTTTTTGATGGCCGAGGTTCGTTCGATCCGCTGAATTCTGGTCGTGGTCCCATCGTGGATGCACTTGCCGGAATTGGCGAGTTTTTTGGTGTTGCCGGTAGCGATACTGTGTATGTGAAACGAGTCATTGGCGTTGCCGGTGATGAGGTAAAATGTTGCACTGTTGATGGAAAACTCACAGTCAACGGCGAAACTCTTGTTGAACCCTATGTATTTCCGGGGGAGGATCCCAGCACAATGTCTTTTGATGTTGTGGTGCCGCAGGGTAAGTTGTGGCTGATGGGTGACCATCGATCAGTGTCTTCGGATTCTCGTTCTTTGCTGGGTAAGCCTGGTGGTGGACTGGTTTCGGTAAATAAAGTGATCGGTCGCCCAAGCCAAATTCTTTGGCCGTTCAATCGGTTTGGAACGGTTCCGCGGACTTTTATTGGTCCTGAAGTTCAGAAAGGCGCACAGTAGATGTCGCACCCCACGCCGGAAACGGCTCAAGAACCTACGCCGGAGACTGGCCATGGCCGACGTCGTGCTGACGCCGAGAACGATCTAGAAAAAGAGCAGGCTACGGTGCCCACCTCAGTTGAACCTGACGAAGGATTCGACCCAGCGGAATCTGCACAGCGCAGCGAAGCAGCCGCGAAAAAAGCCGATCCGAAACGTAACGGTGCCTGGTCTTGGTTTAAAGAGATCGCGATCGTCATCGTCATTGCGCTGATCTTGTCATTTGTGATCAAAACATTCTTGTTCCGCGCTTACTACATCCCGTCAGATTCAATGAACAACACTTTGTTGAAAGACGATCGGATCTTCGTCAACCTACTTGTGCCGCACCCATTTGCGCTGCAACGTGGCGACATTGTGGTGTTCAAGGACACGCAAGGCTGGCTGCCGCCCGCGCCGGAAAAATCCGTGAACTGGGTCAAAGAGTCGCTGACGTTCATCGGATTAATGCCGGATGAATCGCAGCAGCATTTGGTCAAACGCGTTATTGGTCTGCCAGGGGACCATGTCATTTGTTGCGATGCGCAAGGGCAAATCACCGTCAACGGTAAGGGCCTGGTTGAACCGTATCTTTACCCCGGAACCGATAATATGGCCGGCCCTAACGCAATTTTCGACGTCACGGTTCCGGCGGGAAAAATTTGGGTCATGGGCGATAACCGAAATAACTCGGCCGACTCACGGTGGCATCAGAGTTTGAACAGTCAAGGCTTTATCGACCAGAACGACGTCGAGGGTGCAGCTGGACTGTTAGCTTGGCCGCTGAATCGTTGGACGGTGTTGGGCAACTACCCAGATACTTTCCGGGATGTCCCGGCGCCGACGTCGACGCCAGTTTCCAGCCCGGATCCAGTTCCGACTGGGAAGTAACCGGTACCGAAATCTGAATCAATCGCTCCGACGCTAGCCTTTGAGCGGTCGCTGATGACCGCGGGAATCAGGTTTGTTGCTGGTGCCGATGAAGTTGGCCGCGGTGCGCTTGCGGGGCCAGTGAGCGTTGGCATGGTTGTTGTTGATGCTTCGGCGCAAAAACCGTTGGCCGGTGTGAAGGATTCTAAACTGCTCTCAGCTCAGGAACGCGAGAGTCTGGTGCCCTTGATCAAACACTGGGCAGTCGGTCATGCGGTGGGTCATGCCTCTGCCGCTGAAATTGATGCGGGCGGACTGACCTCAGCCCTCCGGTTGGCTGGCACTAGAGCTTGGAATCAGCTTTTGGCGGCGGGAGTTCGAGCTGAGACTGTCATTTTGGATGGAAATCACAATTGGCTCGCCAGCGCGCAACTGAGCATCTTCGATACGCCGACGGCGGATGAAGAGCTCGGTGTTGATGTGCCGGTTCAGACCAAGATAAAAGCTGATCTCAGCTGCCTAAGTGTTGCGGCGGCGAGTGTATTGGCAAAGGTAGAGCGAGACGCGATTTTGATTGAGTTAGACGCAGCCAACCCTCAATTTGGCTGGAAGATCAATAAAGGTTACGCGACTGCATCGCACCGCAACGCCATTGATTTGCACGGTGCAAGCCAGTGGCATCGGATGAGTTGGCGTCTAGGCAGCGCCGTACGAGCGGATAGGGCATGATGGTTGAATGAGCGCCGAGGATCTTGAAAACTACGAAACCGATATGGAATTACAGCTCTATCGGGAGTATCGCGATGTAGTTGGTTTATTTACCTATGTGGTCGAAACGGAGCGAAGGTTTTACTTGGCGAACCACGTCGATCTACAGGCAAGATCTGCAGACGGTGAAGTGTATTTCGATCTAACTTTGCAAGATGCCTGGGTTTGGGACGTCTATCGATCGGCTCGATTCGTCAAAAATGTTCGAGTCATTACCTTCAAAGATGTCAACGTTGAAGAGCTTGCCAAAAGCGATGATTTGGAATTGCTCAAAGCCTCCGATCTTGGCAACGATCTAGGGAATTGAGCTAAATCCCCGCCAATGAGAACCCCGAAGCCGTAGCTCCGGGGTTCTGAAGATGCGTTCAACGCATCTTCAGGCTAGCAGGAATTAAACATATGCGACAGACTGTTTCCATTATTTGTTGAACTTTCAGTTGCTGCGGCAATCGAAGCAACTTCCCCTCCACAGGTAGTGAATCTGCTGCAGTTTTCCACATTCGTTGGCCCACGCTCCTTTTTGCCATTCCTCGGTAGTTTTGTCTTGGATGCTTGGCAGATGAGAACGAAAATAGAGCTTGGTAAGCTTGGCGAGAACCTTGCCGCGGACTTCCTTGAACGCAGAGGGTTTCGAATTGTTGATACCAACTGGCGTTGTCCCAGCGGCGAAATAGACCTAGTTGCATTCGACGGCGAATTCTTGGTGATAGCTGAGGTCAAAGCGCGGCGGAGCTTGCGTTACGGGCATCCCTTTGAAGCGATTACTGATGCGAAGTTGCGTCGGTTGCGAACTTTGGCAGTGCTGTGGGCTAGGCATCACGGATTTTTCTCGTCGCCCATCAGGATAGATGCTGTTGCGGTACTGATCCCTCAAGGCGAAGAGCCTCGTCTGGAGCATCTTAGAGGTCTCGGATGACGCTGGGGCGCTCGTTTTCAGTAGCTTTGGTCGGACTCCGAGGTCACATCGTTGAGGTCGAAGCAGATATCGGGCAGATGTTGCCTAATTTCCAGCTTTTGGGTTTGCCTGATGCCTCATTAGTTGAGGCGAAGGAACGAATTCGTGCGGCGGCACATAATTCCGGAATTCCTCTGAGTCGGCGGAAAATCACCGTGAATCTTTTGCCGGCATCGTTGCCCAAAAGAGGCAGTACTTTTGATCTGGCCATCGTAATGGCCGCACTGCGAGCGGCAAACGATGTGCGTGACCCGGGTCGAACGGTGTTTTTGGCTGAACTAGGTCTCGACGGACGGCTCCGCCCCGTTCGCGGAATACTTCCTTCCGTGGTTGCAGCGGTCAAAGCAGGGTACGAGCAATTCGTGGTGGCGCCCGGCAATGTGCGCGAAGCGCAGCTGGTGCCTGGGGCAAGTGTCCAAGGATTCGATTCCTTGGCGCATGTGGCCTTGAGCTTCGGGGCGAATGCCACGGAATTAGTCCTCCAAGATTGGCCAAGTTTTGACGAAACAGTGCCAAATATTGAGAGTGCTAAGGAACTAGATTTGGCTGATGTAGCAGGGCAGCCGGGGGCGAGGGCAGGCCTCGAAGTCGCGGCAGCTGGCAGGCACCATCTGCTTCTTGTCGGCCCGCCGGGTGCTGGAAAGACGATGCTGGCTGAACGGCTACCTGGCATACTTCCAGATCTTGATGATGGCCAAGCGATGGAAGTAACTGCCATTCATTCGATTGATGGATTGGCGGGTGGGCGAACCGAACTTATTCGCAGACCTCCGTTTGAATGCCCTCACCATACGGCGAGCACTGCGTCAATTATTGGCGGCGGCTCGGGCATGCCGCGCCCCGGTGCGGCGTCGCGAGCGCATCGGGGCGTGCTTTTTTAGACGAGGCGCCAGAATACGAACGTCGGGTCCTAGATGCGTTGCGTCAGCCGTTAGAAAGCGGGGAGCTCGTCATTCACCGTTCCGCCGGGGTGGCAACCTACCCGGCACGATTTCAGCTTGTTCTTGCCGCTAATCCTTGTCCTTGCGGGAATGCTAGCGGAAAGGGTCTGGAGTGTAGCTGCACACCAATTGCTCGCCGAAGATATTTCGGCAGACTCTCAGGGCCGCTTTTGGACCGGGTTGATATTCAAATGAACGTCAACAGACTTTCTCTGGCTCAACTATCTTCACAGACCGGCGGAGAGCCAAGTGCTGCGGCCGCGGGCAGGGTGCTTGCTGCTCGGGAGCGAGCCATCCGGCGGCTTTCGGCCTTCGAGCTAAAGTTCAATGCCGAGGTCTCAGGCCGAATCCTAAGGGGCCCGCTGAGATTGACTGAGTCGAGCACCCGAACTATTGATTTTGCGCTTGAACGAGGGAGCTTGACGGCACGTGGTTATGACCGGGTGCTTCGAATCTCGTGGACCTTGGCAGATCTGGCTGACCTCGATCGTCCGGGAACAGATCAGATTGGCCAAGCTTTAGAGATGCGAAATCAAGGCGCAGCTCGATGACCCGGGCTGATTCACGACTGGCACGAGCAGCGCTGAGCCGCATTATGGAGCCGTCTGATCTGCACGGATTAGCAGTCATTCGGGTGCTTGGTCCTTGGGAAAGTATGCGCATCATCAGCGGAAATGCTCAGCTGCTCTCCGCGCAGGAAGTGAATCGCTCCGGTGTGTCCGGAGGGTTTCTCAGACGATGAGCCTGTCGGCGGCTGCCGTGCTCTGGTAGTGATTGTAGTAGTGGTTTTCTAGCTCTACTGGTGGGATGTCTCCGCAGTACTGGTAGAGCCTTCGGTGGTTGTACCAATCGGCCCATTCAGCGGTGCCGATTTCGACTTCTTCTAGAGTCCGCCAGGGCTTGCCGGGTTTGATCAGCTCGGTCTTATAAAGCCCGTTGATGGTTTCCGCCAAGACGTTGTCGTAACTATCACCCACAGAACCGATCGAGGGGCGGATACCGGCCTGGGCCAGGCGTTCGGTGAAGGCCAAGGAGGCGTATTGAGCCCCGGCATCGTGATGATGAATCACCCCGGAAATCTCAGCCCCGGCCCGTTCACGACTCCAGATTGCCTGATTAACTGCGTTGAGCACTAGCACGGTGTTCATAGAAGCACTCGCTGACCAGCCCAGGATCCTCCGAGAGTAAGCATCGATCACGAAGGCAACATAGACCCACCCGGACCAGGTCGAAACATAGGTGAAATCATCTACCCATAGCCGATCCGGTGCCGTTGGTGTGAAATCACGGCGGACCAAGTCCTTCGCTCGGGCTGCCTTCGAGTCTTTGATCGTGGTGCGTTTGACCTTGCCACGGACCGCACCCTGTATGCCAAGTAACCCCATGAGCCGTTCTACCGTGCACCTGGCCACCGGCACACCTTCACGGTTCATCGCCAACCAGACTTTCCTGGTGCCGTAAACCCCGTAATTAGCGGCATACACCTTCTGGATCACGGGCTTGAGCACCTCATCACGTTGTTCTCGGTGAGATCGTGTTTTATCCACCCATTCGTAGTACGTGGACGGGGTGGTCTTCACCCCGTCCCAGTAAGCACCTGGCAGATCGACTCGACACCCCACCGCAATCCATTATTCTCGCGGTGACCGGCATGGTCCTTGATGTATTTCACGATCAGTGTTGTGGCGGTCGAGTTCGACCGCGAAAAAAGCTGAAGCACTCCGAAGGATCGCGTTCGCCCGTTTCAGCTCAGCGTTCTCACGCCGTAACCGTTTCAGCTCGGCCGATTCCGTGCTCGTTGTTCCAGTTCTAGTACCAACATCGATCTCGGCTTGCCGGACCCATTTACGCACCGTTTCCGGCACACCCACACCCAAAAGCTGGGCAACTTTTTGCATCGCCGCCCACTCCGAAGACGCACCCTCCATCTCCGCCACCATGCGCACCGTACGATCCTTCAACTCCTGCGGATACCGTGTCGTAGTTTTCCCTGCCATGTCCTGATCCTCTCAAACAAGAAAGTCTCCGGACACGCCGGGGCGATTCAACCTGAGCGCCGAGTCCGGTGCCGTTTGGAAGGGCATCGACGATTGCTTGAAACGCTGGAGTCCGAGGCTTCCGCAAGTCGCCGCTGAACGTGATCTGACTACCATGGCCTCGATAGGGGGCGGCCTGCTAATCCCTGAAGATGCCGCTTGGCCGGCAGGATTGAAGGATCTCGGGCTGGCAGCACCTATCGGTTTGTGGTTTCGCGGTACATCGGGACTGCCAGCATTATCGGATTGTGTGGCTGTGGTGGGTTCGCGAGACAGTACTGCCTACGGGAATGCCGTTGTGGCAGACATCGCACATGGACTAGCCGTAAGGCGGAAAACAGTGCTTTCAGGCGGTGCTTATGGCATCGATGCTGCCGCAAACCGGGCTGCCCTTACGGCGAAATCAGCCGAAAGCGTCGCGACGATTGCGGTGATGGCCGGTGGGCTTGACCGCTTCTATCCGGCCGGGAACGAGCTCCTTTTGCGTGAAATATCGCAAAGTGGGCTTCTTCTGGCCGAAGTTCCGCCCGGCTGTAATCCGACGAGGTATCGCTTTTTGCAGCGGAATCGACTTATCGCGGCGTTGAGCTCGGCTACCGTGGTTGTCGAAGCGCGATGGCGTTCCGGCGCATTGAATACTGCTCATCATGCCGCGGAGATGGGACGTCATGTTGCCGCAGTACCGGGTTCGGTTTATTCAGCGAATTCGGCTGGTTGTCATCGATTGTTGCGCGAAGGCGCGGCTGTATGCGTTTCGGATGCTGCTGAAATCTGTGAGCTCATTTCACCTAGCGGTGTTTTGTCACCGATGCATATTCCAGATCGTGCTGAACACGACGGGCTACCCGCCGAGGATTTGCTGCTTTTAGATGCTTTGCCAGTCCGCAGGGGGAGCAGTGTGGAAAAACTTGCCGGTGTTGCCGGGCTTGATGAAGCTTCTGTTCGAGCTGGCTTGGGCCGGCTCGAACTTTTGGAGCTTGCCAAACGGTCGGAGAACGGCTGGTTGCGGCGCAGACCGAGTTCAACCTGAGCCGTGAAAAAAGCCGAGCCGACCGGGATCTTGTCCGAGAGGGCGAGGAGTTCTAATGTTTGCGCATGGGTAAGTTGATTTTGACAATGCACACTAGCGCGGATGGCTTCGTGGCAACTGGGGACGGGAAAATGTGGCCGACTTTCGGTTGGCCTGCCGAAGCACAGAGCTTGGTCAACGAGCTGTATGCAGATGTCGAAGCTGCTATTTATGGTCGAGGAATCTATCAGACGGTCATTCCGTTTTGGACCGACGTCGCGATTAACGGTGTGCCTCATGGCGCGCCGTTAGGCGAGTTCGATCTGGATTTTGCAAGGCTGCTTTTGCCCGTTCGAAAATACGTAGTTTCTAGAACCTACGAGCCGCAAGAACCAGATACAACAGCGATTCGAGCTAACATCGCCACCGAAGTCGAACGAATTAAGGCAGGGACGTCCGGTGCTGTAGTTCTGCTAGCTGGCGGCGCAATTACCGCTGAGCTTCTCAAAGCCAAATTGATCGATGAGATTCTTCTACTGACCGGACCGGTACTCCTCGGCAGTGGAAGACCCTTGGCTGACCTATCCGAGCCGATCCCGCTGAGCTTGTTGAGCGTTGACACCTTTGCCCCGAAATGTGTGGTTTCGAGATATCGCATCGAAGCGGATTTTCCAACGCAGCGCTAACAATCGGAACAACTCATGCTTAGCTCTTGCGGCGATGCGGCTTGAATGAATGCGTTTCAGCGCGCAGAGTATGTGAGTGAACGAGTCCGAACTACCCGTTGAATTCAATCGAATTCTCTCTGCGTTCAATCAGCACTTGCGCGCCGAGCGTGCTCGGTCAGAGCACACAATCCGGGCCTATTCGGCAGATGTAGAAAGCTTGATGTACTACGCGATTGCCGCCGGCGTTCGGTCAATAGATGAGATCGACTTAGCCACTATCCGAGAGTGGCTAGGCGAGCAAAGTTCAGATGGCTTAGCCCGTTCAACTCTCGCACGTCGCGCAGCAAGTACTCGGACGCTGATGTCCTGGGCGCTTCGCGAGGAATTAATATCCGTAGATCCCACGCTACGACTCAAAGCGCCAAAGCGGCAGAAGACGCTGCCGGGAGTTTTGCAGCAGAATCAGATGGCTCGTATGCTCGCTGATTTAGCATCAGCGGCTGAAGAAGGATCGGCAGCTGCATTGCGGGACCTAGCCATTGTCGAGTTACTTTACGCGGCAGGATTGCGTGTGGGCGAATTGGCTGGACTTGATCTTGACGATCTCGATTTCGAACGCCGAACAGTCGTAGTGCTTGGTAAAGGAAATAAAGAGCGGAGCGTGCCTTTTGGTCAGCCCGCGGCTAGAGCGCTTCAGGCTTGGCTCCAAACTGGTCGACCGGCGTTTTATCGTGAGGGAAGCGGCGCTGCACTTTTTTTAGGCACCCGTGGCGGTCGGATCGATCAACGGCAGATCAGATCCGTCGTTGGAAGCCGTTTTGTGGCTTTGGGAGATACTTCTGCGACAAGTCCGCACGCCCTGCGACACACTGCAGCAACTCATTTGCTCGACGGCGGCGCAGATTTGCGCGCGGTACAAGAGATTCTGGGCCACTCGTCGCTGGCAACGACTCAAATCTATACTCATGTCTCGGTCGATCGTCTTCGGTCGAGCTATCAGCAAGCGCATCCGCGAGCCTAAGTTCCTGAGTCGTGGCGAAATCGAATTTCATTGAAGAAATTTCGTGATTGTTATTTCGCTGGCGTTATTGACTTAGATGCGGCACAATTGCAATAGATCCAAACATGGGCAACTGTCTAAGACAGCGTTGTCAATGCAAGGATGTTTCATTCTGGTAGGTCGTTGGGGAAGACGCATCTACAGCTATGGAGGATGGAATGTCTGTTGTAATGGCACGTGGAGTGCTTTTCGTGCACTCTGCCCCCACTGCGTTATGCCCACATGTCGAGTGGGCCATTGGTTCGGTGCTGGATAAGCGCACCGATCTTGAGTGGACCTCTCAACCTGCCGCCCCCGGATCATTTCGCGCAGAGCTCTCTTGGGTAGGCCCGCAAGGCACTGGCTCGCTGCTTGCTTCAGCTTTACGTGGCTGGGCACACCTTCGCTACGAGGTCACCGAGGAGCCTAGTGCTGGCGTAGATGGTGGGCGCTGGTCCCACACTCCTGAGCTGGGCATCTTTCACGCGGTAACCGATGTGCACGGAAACATCATGGTCTCAGAGGACCGTATTCGTTATGCCTACGAATCTGGGGCGGGCGATCCAGCTCAGGTTTATCACGAGCTTTCGCTCGCCCTCGGTGAAGCCTGGGATGAAGAGCTCGAAGCCTTCCGACATGCAGCTGAAGGCGCGCCCGTCCGCTGGCTCCACCAAGTTGGATAGCGCCCTCATCGCTTTTAGATAGTAAGACGACTTGGGGATAGCCAGAAGTACTACATTCTGGCTATCCCCAAGTCGTCTTACTATCGCGAACGAGGTTTTCCGTAAATTTTTAGTAGTTACGGACCACGATCACGGCGTTATGTCCGCCAAAGCCAAAGGAATTGCTCAGGGCGACAATATCGCCGCTAGGCAAATCTCGAGAAGTCGTCACCACATCTAGCGGGATCTCTGGATCTTGCGTCTCCAGGTTAATCGTCGCTGGCGCTTTGCGATCGAATACTGCTTTCACGGTCAAAACAGCTTCGACCGCTCCGGATGCACCCAGGAGGTGTCCCATCTGGGATTTCGTCGCGGAAACCGCGATGTTGTCCACATGGTCTCCGAAAGCCGCGCGCAGGGCGGTGTATTCGGGCTTATCTCCAACCGGCGTCGAGGTGGCGTGTGCGTTGACGTGTACTACATCTTGCGGCAGCGCACGGGCGTCGAACAGGGCGGCTTTGAGCGCTCTGGTGGCTCCCAGGCCTTCCGGATCCGGCGCGGTGATGTGATAGGCGTCTGCGGTGACCGAAGTGCCAGCGAGTTCGCCGTAAATTCGAGCGCCGCGTGCCAAAGCGTGTTCCTCGGCCTCAAGCACCAGGGCGCCAGCACCTTCACCCATGACGAAACCGTCACGGTTGAGGTCGTATGGACGAGACGCGTGTTCCGGATCGTCATTTCGACGCGAAAGTGCTTGCATCGATGAAAATGCCGCGAGCGTCATCGGGTGAATCGCAGCCTCGGTACCACCGGCCACCACGATGTCGGTCTTACCTGAGCGAATCAACTCAAGCGCTTGATGAAGAGCTTCTGTGCCAGAAGCGCAGGCAGATACTGGAGTGTGTGCACCGCCTCGAGCTCCGAGATCAAGGCTCACTGCCGCGGCTGCACCATTGGGCATCAACATTGGCACGGTCATTGGCAGTACTCGTCGAGGTCCGCGGTCACGCAATGTATCCCAGGCATCGAGAAGCGTCCAAACTCCGCCAATTCCGGTAGCAAATGCAACGGCAAACCGATCCTGGTCAACTTCTGGATTACCAGCATCCGCCCAAGCTTCGCGGGCAGTGATTACTGCGAATTGGCTCGAGGGGTCAAGGCGTTTCGCCTCGACTCGGCCCAAAACCTCGGTGGCAGGAGTGGATGCGCGGGCTGCAAAGGTAACTGGCAGCTCATATTGACTTACCCAATCGTCAGTCAGCGTGCGCGCGCCGGAAACGCCAATCAAGGCGTTCTGCCAGGTTGTCTTGACGTCACCGCCAATCGGCGTGGTGGCGCCGAGTCCGGTGATGACTACTTTGCGGGGCATCTGATTCACTCTCTTGGGTGTCTAAAAACTCGTGGGGCTTGCGGCAAACGTCTTAGAGACGCGCCGCAAGCCAGCCGCCGAGCAGTATTGCTTCGAATTGCTCTAAATCGTGTGGAGTGCGAAAGCCTTATGCCTGCGCACTTGCGATGTAGCTGACTGCGTCGCCCACGGTCTTGAGGTTTTTGACTTCCTCATCCGGGATGCGAACGCCAAACTTTTCCTCGGCGTTGACCACAATGGTCATCATCGAGATGGAGTCGATGTCCAAATCGTCGGTGAAGGACTTGTCCAACTCGACGGCTTCTGGCGCAAGGCCGGTCTCTTCGTTGACGATTTCAGCCAAACCGGCCAGGATTTCTTCGTTGCTAGCCATTAGTGGCTCCCTCTCTCGGTGTCTGCCCGCTCTATCGTAGGCGGGCAGTGTTGATCAAACCACGGTTGCGGCTTGAAACGCGACCTCTGCGGTGCATGTTGCGCCAAAAAGACCGTCAAAATCATGAATTTACGGCAAAACCACTACTTGAGCACCGAAAACTAGGCCAGCGCCAAAGCCAATCTGCAGCGATAGTCCACCGCTCAGTTCCGGGTTCTCTTTCAAAAGTCGGCAGGAAGCCAGCGGGATTGACGCGGCCGAAGTGTTTCCAGTGTCTTCAATGTCACGCGCAACCACAACGTGCTCTGGCAGCGCCAATTCCTTGACCAAGGAGTCGATGATCCGCATATTGGCCTGGTGCGGGACGAACGCGGCCAAATCGGCTGCAGTAACCCCGGCGGCTTCTAGGGCCTGTTTGGCAACCTTGGCCATTTCCCAAACGGCCCAACGGAAAACGGTCTGACCGTCTTGACGCAAGGTCGGCCAAAGGCTGATTTCTGTTTCAGCAATTGCCGCTGCAGCTAATTTACCGTCGTTCTTCGCCGCGAGTGTTGCGTCTCTGACTTCGAGTAATGAGTGCGTCATGCCAATGGCATCCCATTTACTTCCGTCTGAACCCCAAATGGTCGGTCCGATTCCTGCCTGATCCGAGGGCCCAATGATTGCCGCACCGGCGCCGTCGCCAAGGAGGAACGAGATGGTGCGTTCGTGGTTTTCGATCACATCGGAGAGCTTTTCGACGCCGACGACCAAAACATAATCGGCTGCGCCAGAACGAACTAATGCGTCGGCTTGGCCGATTCCGTAGCAATACCCAGCGCAGGCCGCCGAGATATCGAAAGCTGGTGCAGGAGTTGCGCCAAGCCGCTCAGCAAGCAGCGATGCTGCAGAGGGGGTGGCGTACTGATGAGTCACGGTAGATACGATGACGGCGCCAAGCTGCGATGCCTCGATCCCTGCATTACTCAGGGCTTCGCGAGCGGCCGACTCTGCCATTTCCACCACGCCAATTTCGCGCGGTGCACGGAGCCTAGTCACAATGCCCGTACGTTGCCTGATCCACTCGTCAGAAGAATCGATCCATTGGCAGACGTCGTCGTTGGTCACGACGATCTCAGACCGGTATGAGCCCAGTCCCAGAATACGAGTATGTGCGCGCAGTGCTGATTGTTTCAGCGCAGGAGTTGCCACTACGATCCTTTGTTCGTTTCGGATGACGATTTCTCGGAAATTGCGATCAACTCGCGAGCAGCGTCTAGGTCCGCCGGTGTCTTTACTGCAACGGTAGCAATACCTGGCATTGCCCGCTTGGCTAATCCAGTGAGCGTGCCAGCGGGGGTTAGCTCAATCAGTGTATCGACGCCGAGCTCGAGCATGGTCTGCATGCACAGATCCCAGCGGACCGGACGAGACACTTGATCAATTAAACTTTGCACGGCTTGCTTACCAGAGGTGAGCGCGGCGCCGTCGTGGTTAGATAGCAGCGTTACCAGTGGATCTTGCGGATGCAGACGAGGCTGGAGCTCCTCTAAAACGCCAACGGCGGATTGCATATGAATCGTGTGGAAAGCGCCGGCAACCTTCAGGGCAATGACCCGTGCCTTAGCTGGTGGAGTGGCAGCCAAGGCTGCAAGCTGCTCAAGAGTGCCGGCCGCAACTGTTTGACCGGTGCTATTCATATTGGCGGGTGTGAGGCCAGCAGCCGCAATTGCTTCAAGGACTTCGGCAGGATCCCCGCCGACGACGGCGCTCATCCCGGTTGGCGTGGCGGCAGCAGCTATGGCCATGTTGTTGGCGCGTTCGCGAACAAAAGTCATCGCCTCGCCTTGGCTAAGCACACCGGCTAGCGCAGCGGCAGTAATTTCACCAACGGAGTGTCCAGCCAAAACTGCAGGCGCGGTGGCTTGGTCGCTGCCAAGAAGTGCTCGAGCCGCGATCAGTCCGGCCGCTACGATGAGTGGCTGAGCTACTGCGGTGTCCTTGATAGTTTCGGCGTCGGAGGTGGTGCCGTGGGCGATTAAATCGATGCCGACGGCGTCGCTCAAGTTGGCCAGTTGCTCCTGAACTCCGGGTAATTCAAGCCAAGGGCTGAGGAAGCCGGGGGACTGGGCGCCCTGTCCAGGGTAGACTATTGCAAGCACGTTATCTAGCTTTCCAAACTCTGGTCGATTTATCGGTGTCTTGGAACACCAAGCTCACGATGCCATATTGTAGAAAATCTACAAAACTAGCGCGGTTACAGCAATAAATGAGCTTAGCTTTTAGTGGAGTTCCGATCATTCGCGGTCTTTAGCGGAGTTGCGAGTCGCCCAACGGCGAGTGCTGTCTGCAAAACGAAGGCTTCTCTTGGCAACAGCGGGTCCCATCCAGTGACATCAATGACCTTTCGAAGTCGGTACCGAACGGTATTGGCATGGATAAACAACTCACGGGCGGTAGCTTCGAGTGAATGTCCCAAGGAGAGATACGCGCTGAGGGTCTCTACTAGCCCGTTAGAGGCAGAAAGAAGTGGGCGATATACATTGCGGACTAGCGCGCGCTTTGCGTCGTCGTCGCCATTCATAACTCGCTCCGGCCAAAGATCGTTTGCGGCAACAGGACGTGGCGCCTGGGGCCAGGACCGGACAGCAGCGAGCCCAGCGAAAGCCGCGCGCGCCGAATTGCTTGCCTCGACTAGCGATGATGCTTCGGGGCCATAAACCACAGGACCAGTGCCAAAGAGTTCGCTGATTTTTGTGTAGGCGGATTCCTGGTCAGTCACGCCACCCAACACGACAATGAGGCGATCACCTTGAATGCCTACCAGGGCGTCTTCTGCGTGCCGACTTGCCATCCGGCGCAGCTCGTTGACGAATCCTTGGCCGGCGCCAGCTGGTGAGGCGCCAACCATTACGGTGAATCGGTCGTTTGATTTCCAGCCCAGTGCAGCAATTCGGGAGCGGAGCGCATCGGTGTTCTCACCGCGTAAGATTGCGTCCACAATGAGCGACTCCAATCGGGTATCCCAGGCCCCACGAGATTCCGCTGCCCGCGCATAAACATCCGCTGCCGCGAAAGCGACCTCGCGGGCGTACCGAAGAACAGCTTCCCGCAACGGTGCTTCATCGCCAGGTGCGGCAAGCTCGGGTACTTGATCTTCCACGACTTGGACCACTATCCGGATCAGTTGAAGCGCCTTTTGCAAGCTGACTGAACTGGTTAGCTCGGTGGGGGCATTTCCAAAAACATCGGTCAAAACCCAACCAGGAGAAGATGGCCGCTGGTAGTAACTCACAAAGGATGCGATGCCATTCTGAGCCAATAATCCCAAGGCACTTCGTTCTTCCGCACCAAGCCTGCGGTACCAGGGAAGTGATACGTCAAATTGGTGTGTGGTCGCCGTGGAAAGGGCGCCGATACGTTTGCGCAGCGTGGCAAGGGTTTGCTCGTTGCTAGGTGCAATAGCGGGCGTGCCGACGGTGTTTTTCGGAGATGGCATGAATTGAGCATACGGTGCATATTGTAGGAAATAAACAACGCACTGGCACTTTTAGGTGAATTTTAGCCATTTGCTTGGTGAAGTTCTACAACTCTAGTAGATATTGGCGTCGAGCGACGTGGGCGATGGGCCAAAAGGAGCTGGTAGATGATCTAGATTTTCCAGTTCCGCTGGCTATACTCTGGCGTATAAACCTGATCGAAATAGGTCTATTACAATCATATTTCGTCATAAAATGAAAGAGAATGCCATGCCAAAAACAGCTCGTGCAGCACTTTCTGCGATCGTTACCCTGTTTCTCCTTTTTGCTGTATTCCCTAGTTCAGCGTCCGCGCAAACATTCGGCGGAAACGTCGGCTTCGATTGGAAGATCGATAACGCGCCAGCCGCGGGGCTGACGGATATCATCTTCAGCACCAAGTTCAACCCGGACACTGCCCATGTAGCGGGAAACTATGTGGCGGACCAGTTCCAGTTCCAAAACCAAAACGACGTCGACTACATGGGTTTGCAACCCCGCGCCAATCAGAACGGCCAGCAAATTCTGCATGCCGCTTTCTCCAGTTTTCTCGCTGGCACCACTTCCACTGATTCACAGTGCAGTGATGGTGCCGACGGCGGCTCTGGGGTTAGCTGCGCCGTTGATTTTGCTGCCGACTACAGCCACGGCTATACCTTGACGGTCGCCCGTTCCGGTACGGACACCTGGAGGGGCACGGTGAAAGACGTCGTGACCGGTACCAGCACGCACATCGGAACTTATGTATTGCCGTAAAATAGTGGCAATCCGCGTTCCTCGCAGGGAGGGTTCCTCGAGAACTACACCACGCAGAGTTGTTCGACGGTGCCGAGGGCTGATGTTTCGGTCGGCGCGCCGACCACCTCGACCGGGTTGACCGGAAAGTCTTATAACGCCCACGAATACGGCGATTGCCTCGGCTCAGCTGACTACAGCTCGAGCGTAGTGGGCAATGGGCTGCGAATTCAGCGCGGCTGGAAATAGCCCGTTAAAGCTAAACGCTGCACCACTTTTGGTTGTTATGAAGCGTTCATAACAACCAAAAGTGGTGCAGCGCTTTACTAGAGTGGAGCTTTTAGCTGTCGCCACCTGCGTTGCCGGTGGTGCCGGCATTGACGTCAAGCAAGCGGTACTTCTCAATTGCCTGAATCGGGGCCTGTGCATCGACCTCGCCACGGCGTGCCAGCATCTCAAGAGCACGCACCACAACTGAATGCGAGTCGATCTTGAAGAACCGACGAGCTGCTGCACGGGTGTCGGAGAATCCGAAGCCATCGGCACCCAAGGTAGCGAATTCGTTCGGGACAAACTGACGGATCTGATCTGGAACAGCCTTCATATGGTCCGTTACGGCAACAATCGGACCAGTAGCTCCAGCGAGTTGTTCCGTGACAAACGGCGTCCGTACCGGTGCAGCCGGGTTGAGGAATTGCTCTTCCTCGGCCGCTAAACCGTCGCGACGCAACTCGGTCCAAGAGGTAACCGACCAAACATCAGCGGAAACTCCCCATTCATCGGCCAGAATCTTCTGGGCCTCGAGTGCCCACGGTACGGCGACTCCACTCGCGAGTAGCTGAGTGCGCGGACCGTCAACCTTGGCTGGTGCCAAAAGGTAGATGCCCTTGACGATGCCCTCGACGTCGAGCTCCTCCGGTGCGGCAGGCTGAAGCAACGGCTCGTTGTACACCAAAAGGTAGTACATGACGTTGCGCTCTTCTTCGGTGAATGAAGAATTTGTCCCGTACATCCGCTCCAGGCCACTTCGCACAATATGGCCAATTTCGTAGCCGTATGCCGGGTCGTAGCTGATCACAGCCGGGTTGGTCGAGGCAAGAATCAAGGAATGCCCATCGGCGTGCTGCAAGCCTTCGCCAGTCAGTGTGGTTCTACCAGCGGTTGCTCCTACAACGAACCCACGGCTCATTTGATCTGCCGCTGCCCACAGTCCGTCTCCAGTGCGTTGGAAGCCGAACATCGAGTAAAAGACATAAATCGGGATCAACGGCTCGCCGTGCGTCGCATAAGCGGTACCAGCGGCAGTGAAGGCGGCAACCGAACCGGCCTCGTTGATGCCGGCATGCACAATTTGGCCGGAAGGAGATTCCTTATAAGCCAAGACCAAGTCCCGGTCAACGGACAGGTAGTTCTGCCCCTTAGGGTTATAGATCTTGGCCGTCGGGAAGAAGGAGTCCATACCGAAAGTACGGGCTTCATCCGGAATGATCGGCACTACGCGCTTACCGAATTCCTTGTCTCGCATCAGGTCTTTGAGTAACCGGACAAACGCCATGGTCGTTGCGGCCATCTGCTTTCCAGAACCGCGGTTTGCCACCTCATAAGCTTTGTCGCCGGGCAAAGTTAGCTCGGTGTGCTTATGACGTCGCTCGGGAACAAATCCGCCCAGAGCCAGGCGTCGCTCCATGAGGTACTTGATCTCCGGAGTATCCATACCTGGGTGGTAGTACGGGGGGTGGTAAGGATTGGCCTCAAGCTGCTCGTCAGTGATCGGGATCCGCAAGTGGTCGCGGAAATCCTTGAGATCCTGCAGGGTGAGCTTCTTCATCTGGTGCGTCGCGTTGCGACCTTCGAAGTGCGTGCCCAAGCCGTAGCCCTTGACCGTGTGTGCCAGGATGACTGTCGGTTTACCCTTGAATTCGACGGCAGCCTTGTACGCTGCATAAACCTTGCGGTAATCGTGGCCGCCGCGCTTAAGGTTCCAAATATCTTCGTCGGTCATGTCCGCGACCATCTCTTTGGTCTGCGGTGACTGGCCGAAGAAGTGTTCGCGAACGAATCCGCCCGACTCGGCCTTGTAGGTCTGGTAATCGCCGTCGACCGTGGTGTTCATAATGTCCACCAGTGCGCCATCATTGTCTTTTTCAAGCAATGAATCCCACTCGCGGCCCCAAACGACCTTGATCACATTCCAGCCCGCGCCGCGGAAGAAGGCTTCAAGCTCCTGCATGATCTTGCCGTTGCCGCGTACCGGTCCATCCAAGCGCTGCAAGTTGCAGTTAATCACGAAGTTAAGGTTGTCCAGCTTGTCGTTGGCTGCGAGTTGAAGCAAACCACGGGATTCCGGCTCGTCCATCTCGCCGTCGCCCAAGAAAGCCCAAACCTGGCTCTCGGAGGTGTCTTTGATGCCGCGGTTTTCAAGATAGCGGTTGGACTGGGCCTGGTAGATCGCGTTCATGGGGCCAATGCCCATGGAAACCGTTGGGAATTCCCAGAAATCTGGCATGAGCCGCGGGTGCGGGTAGGACGAAAGACCGTGGCCTTCTTTGGACTTCTCCTGCCGGAACCCGTCCAGGTCCTCTTCGCTCAATCGGCCTTCCATGAAGGCGCGAGCGTACATGCCCGGGGAGGCGTGACCCTGGAAATAGATCTGGTCTCCGCCCCCCGGGTGGTCTTTGCCTCGAAAGAAGTGGTTGAAGCCCACTTCGTAGAGGGTCGCCGCACCGGCATACGTTGAGATGTGACCGCCAACTCCAATGTCTGGCCGCTGGGCGCGATGAACCATGATCGCGGCATTCCAACGTAACCAAGCACGGTATTTACGCTCAATTTCCTCGTCGCCGGGGAACTCAGGTTCCTGGTCAACGGGAATGGTGTTGACGTAGTCCGTGGTAGTCACCATGGGTACGCCAACGCTCTGAGCTCCTGCGCGCTGAAGCAGCGATCGCATGATGAATTGTGCGCGTTCTGTGCCCTGCTCTTTGATCAACGAGTCGAGGGATTCAATCCACTCGGCGGTCTCGTCCGGATCACGGTCAGGCAACTGATTAGTCAGTACGCTCAGAATCTGAGAATTTTCTTCTCCAGCAGCCACATCCAACCTCTCTTGTGCAGCACCACCTGATAGGCGGCATCGTCATAGGACCTGCGTAATGTGAGCGCAGGAATCCAATAACTACTCTAGACCGATGCCGGGCAGGATGCGTAGCCGAAGCCCTACTGTGAAGCCTCGAATTCTGAGCATTTGCGTAATGACGGATACAGATGCTTGAAGCGACGCGGGTTAGGGTGTTGTCTTGTGATAATGCACATAGTGCGTTGATTCGATTTGAGTTGACGAGCATTGGGCTAAATAACAGCAGGAAGGTTCAGGAGGATAACCGTGGGTGAGGCCGAAACCGGCACAACGGACGATAACGTGGCGGTGCGATTGGGATTTAAGGAAGGTGAGCTTGTCAAAGAATTCGGTTATGACGAGGACGTCGACTTCGACCTCCGCGCTGATATCGAAGATTTGTCGGGTTCAGACCTGATCGAAGAAGAAGAACATGAAGTCGTGGACGCGATCGTGCTTTGGCATCGGGCCGACGACGACGATCTGGTGGATGTTTTGATGGATTCCCTTACTTCGTTAGAGGAAGGCGGAGTCATCTGGGTCTTGAGTCCAAAGTCAGGTCGCGATGGCTATCTCCCGCCAGGAGACATTCAGGAAGCTGCCCCAACAGCTGGCTTGCACGTCACCAGCACCGTGGGCGTATCCGAAGATTGGGCAGCCACCAGGCTGGTACCTCGTCGGAATAAATAGGACCCGGCTGTCCATGCTGGGTTCGAATCGAACTGACAATGGCGGACTTGAAGTAGGGGAACTCGTTCCTGACTTCGAGTTGCCGAATCAGTTTGGCGAACCAATACAGCTTGCCGCGCAGCGCGGGAAAAATGTCTTGCTGGTCTTCTATCCTTTTGCCTTTTCTAGTGTCTGTACGACGGAGCTGAACGAGCTTGCAGAGCGATCTGCCGAGTTGATCCGCGCGAATACCGTGCTGTTGGCGGTATCGGTTGATAGTAAGTACAGCCTGCGCGCGTACTCGCAGGCGCAGAAAATTTCCTTTGACTTGTTGAGCGATTTTTGGCCGCACGGGGCCGTAGCGCAAAAATTCAGGGTATTCGATTCCGTTCGCGGGATGGCCCAGCGTGGCACTTTCGCGATTGATGCTCTTGGCAGGCTCAGATCCAGCTTCTTTTCCGAATCTGGGCAGGCCAGGCCGTGGCAGGAATACCAAAAAGCGTTGGACTTGTTGGCTATCGAGGGGTCGCTGCAAAAAACGGACTTTATTGTGTCGTAAGGAAGCGGACGGCGGTTTTGCCGGTTCGGTGGTCGCGTTTGCTTATCCAGCTGATTCCGGTGGCACCTGGATCAGCTTCTGTGGTGTGGGTTCCGGTCGAAAACCGGTTTGAAATATCCAGAATCCAAGGAAAGGATTCTTACGATGATGCGCACGGAAAATAGTGGCCCAGAAAATAGGTACAGTGTTTTCACAGGCCGGAAGGCCTGTGAAGGCTCCTCGGCGGGGCGGGGAAGCCCGCCGGGTGTGAGAAAAAAGGAAGACCCCGCGACTGTTTCGGCCTCGAAAACGGAACCAGTCGCGGAGTCTTTACCAACACCAAAACGAACCATTTCTTCGAACAAGAAGGACGCATTTAATGTTTAAAAATCGTAGCAGAGTTTTCTCGGTAGTGGCCGTGGGTACCGTGCTAGCCGCTGGCGCGGCCTGATGCTTCGTCTAATTTTTTTGGTTGTTCGGTTTTCTTCGTTGCCGGTCCGGTTGGCCGCATCGCGGGCGCGGCGACCTGGTGCTGGCCGTTGGTTTGCTCTGGTTGTTTTGCTTTGGTCTGTTGGCGGTTTCTCCATGTTGGCGGTGGCGTTGTTTCCGTGGTGGTCGAAGGTTTTGGCTGATGGATTCGGCGCGTTGTCCTCGTACATTAATGCGGGCGGCCACTAGATGGCTGGCAAGGTTGCTGGTGGTGTTGCCGTGTTGGCGGTAGCTGTGCCGATTGGTTTGGTCTTGTCGTTGGTGGTGTTTTTTGGTGGTGCCGGTGCGGCGAATGCTGATTGTACTGGTCCTGCGGTGAAGGTCGATGCCGGCACTATTCCGGCCTCGATGGAGACACCAACCGGAACCTATCGGCATGAGCAGTTGTTGAATGCGGCGGCGGTCCTTAATGCTGGTGCAGGACATAAACCGGTGTTGTCTTTGCGTGGACAGGAAATTGGCGTTATGACGGCGTTGGGTGAGTCGTCGCTGGTTAATGTGGATCATGGGGATGCGGCTGGGCCGGATTCGGTTGGTTTGTTTCAGCAACGAGATTCGTGGGGGTCGCGGGCGGATCGTTTGGATCCGTTTAAGGCTGCTGGTTTTTTCTTTGATCGGCTATCAAAGCTGGAGGGCTGGGAGGCGATGGAGCCTTCTGCGGCAGCGCATGCTGTCCAGCGCAATGCTGATCCGGGCCATTACAAGCGCTGGTGGGCTACGGCGGTGCAAATTTCTGAGAAGCTTGCCGACTGAGCAGGAGCGAATGAAAGCTCGTGGTTTCGTTGAACGGGCTGGCATGGTTTTCGCCGGTGTACTACCACGAGCGGAAATGGACAAACTCACCGCCGCCGTCCCACTATCGAAAGCAGAAAAGGACCGCCTCGTCTCTTGGGCCGACCCAGGGTCGTGGACTGGTACCGGCAAAGCCGCCAGACCAGGCCTGGGCAAGTTCCTCATCAAAGTCGGTGGCAGGCCAGGGATCCCCACCCAGCTGCATCTGACCCAGGTCGAAGCGGACCTGAACGATACAAACAAGAAATGGGTGATGAGGGCATAAAAAATGCGCCCAACCAGGAGGGCGCATTTTTTATGCCGGAACGGCTTTAGCCGATCGGAGCCGGGAAAGGAATAACGTCCGGGCCGTACATCGGGGAGAGGGGAATGTAAGTTAGGAGTCATTTGAATGCACCTTAACTTTCTTGAGTAAAAAACTGTATCTATAGTTCACCGATTCGCTGGTGGCGATCCGTTGAACTGAACCGTTACCGGTTTCTTGCCGCTTTTATGCGAGTCCCTGCACCGGTTGGGCCGGGATGGTTTCTTTAGCGTAATACACTACTTCGTGTTCTGTCGGTGGGATGTCTCCGATGCTGGTGTGTAGGCGGTCGTTGTTGTACCAATCGATCCAGGCCAAGCTGGCCCATTCAACCTCATCGATGGTTTTCAACGGCCCGTTGCGGAAGGGAGAATCTTCTCGGACGGCTTCAGTCTTGAACAGGCCGATGGTGGACTCGGCCAAGGCGTTATCGTAGGCGTCCCCGACAGAGCCGATTGATGCTGCGATGCCCTCCAGAGTCAGGGTTTCCCCGAAATGCAAGGAAGTGTACTGGGACCCGGCGGCGGAATGATGGATCAGCCCTTCTGCGACCGGATGCCTGGTGCGTGTCCGCTGCCATAAGCCCATCCTGAGTGCTGTGCTCACCAGGGCGGTGTCCTTGATCGTGGAGATGTTCCAGCCCACGATGTACTTGGAGAAACAATCAATGATGAACGCGACATAGACGAAACCTGCCCAGGTGCGCACATAGGTGAAGTCCGCAACCCAGCGCTGATTTGGGCCAGCTGCGGTGAAGCACCGATCCAATAAATCCGGGGCACGGTCATGGTTTCGGTCCGGCACCGTGGTGCGCACACCTTTGCCCCGTACCCGGCCTTTCAAACTCAACAAGCTCATGAGCCGGTTCACCTGCCGGTAAGAGACCTCGAATCCTTTCCGACGCAGCCAAGCCGTCATTTTCCTCCTCCCGTACATTCCCTCCGGTGTCCCTACCGTTCCTAGCAACGCATCCATAACCGAAGCCTCTGCCATGTCCCGGACCGAAGCGGTGGAGACCTTCCAACTACGGTAGGTCCGGGCAGTGACCGTTAAGCCCTGGCCACGCAGGACCTTGCAGATCACCTCGACTGCCCAGCCAAGGAAGCGTTGTTCATCGATGAATCCCCTGATCAATGCTTCGCGGGGGTCGAGTTCCCCCGCGAAGAAAACCGACGCAGCCTTCACAATCTCTAACGACTCACGCAGCTCACGATTCTCACGTTTGAGCGCACGTACCTGCTCCGATTCCGTCGTGGACATCCCTACCCTGGTCCCGGCATCAATTTAGGCCTGCCTCACCCAACGACGTAGGGATTCCTTCCCAACCCCGACTTTGCCGCCCACAGCAGCACAAGCAGCCATCAACGATGGATACTCCTGGAGATGATCCAAAACCAGCCGCACCGACCTGTCCCGAACCTCCCGCGAAAACTTCCGATTCATAACCATCAATACTTCCTTCCAAACTCAAAAGGAAGCGGCATAAAACCGGTAACGGTTCAGTTTACCAGGCACGGCCAAGGTGCCGGGTTCCCGGCAGGGGTGTATTGGTGCCTGTTCGCCATGGTTGTTGTGGCGGCAGTTTTGCTGCACGCACATAAGTGGGCCATGGCCCGGCTGAAAACAAAATACCCGCTACCGGCGGCACCATCGGCAACCAACCAGCCGCCTACTGGCGGCGGATCGTGAGCGCAACCACGAAACGAAGAAATCCCGGCGGCGGGGCGAACATGGCCGTGCTTTATCTAGCCATGTTCGCCCCGCCGCTTCCGCCGGTTTATACCTGTTTGTTTGGCTAGGAACTATATGGTCTGGACAGAAATTCGTTCCAGTTAATCCGTTTAACCTGGCCGTAGATCTCCTCCAAGGCAAACGTGTCTGGTTGCCGCAATCCTCAACCGCCGCCGTGTTGATCGGTGCGACTCTGGTCGTTGTCCTGACGCTTTGGTTAGTGGTCAAGGTTCGCAAACGTTCCGGTTCAGTACCGGTAGACCGTGCAGCGACCCATATGGGTCGTGGCGGCCGGATTCGGGCTTTACTCCGGCCAGCGGTAGCAGCGAAAGCGAAACGCTTCGGCATGGACCAGAAAAAGCATCCTGGCCTAGAAGTCGCCCGGACAGTTACCGGCAACCTGCCACTGCATTCGTCCTGGGAAGATACGTGCCTGGATATTCGCGGACCAAGAACTTCTAAAACAATCTCCAGGGCCATACCGGCGGTACTGAGCGCTCCTGGCGCGGTGGTGGCAACCTCGAATAAAACCGACCTCGCCGACGCTTGCACCGGGCCACGGGCGAAGGTCGGCACGGTCTGGTTGTTCGATCCGCAAAACCTCCGCAACACCGCGACGGAACCTACCTGATTCTACAATCCGCTAGCAGCTTGCAACACACCTGAGGCGGCGCACGAGTTGGCAGAATTCTTCAACAAAACCGGCCAAGAACTAGGCTCGCGCGGCGACGACCCGTTTTTCGCCGCCGCAGCGGTAGATCTTTTATCCGATATGTTCCTGGCCGCGAACGTAACCGGCCAAGGCCTAGGCACCGTTTTCGGCTGGCTCACCAGTTTCGAAGCCGCTGAGGAGGCGGAAGTAGCGCTCAAAACCTTTAACTATGGAAGCGCAAAGCAAGCGGTTGGCAAGTAACCGGACGTTAACAGAGAAAACCAGGGACGGTGTTTACGCCAAAGCACGGCAGGTTCTTTCTTTCGCTGCTTCGCCATCGTTGTTGGCTTGGTGCGAACCGGGCCAAGCCAAAGAGCCGTTCGATCCAGTCGCGTTCGTAGGATCCACCGACTCGTTGTTTCTGCTTTCCCAAGAAGGTACCGGCAGTGCCGGACCAATTGTTGCCGCACTGGTGAAGGCTGTTTTGTCGGCGGCGGAGAAGAAAGCAGCCACCAACGGTGGACGGCTACCAGTGCCACTGGTAGCGGTTTTGGATGAGGCGGCGAACATTTGCCGGATACCAGAACTGCCCGACAAATATTCGCACTACGGCTCGCGTGGGATCATGCCGATCACGATCCTGCAATCGTACGAGCAAGGCGAAGAAGCCTGGGGGAGGGCCGGTATGGCGAAACTGTTCTCCGCCGCGAACCTGACCACCGTCGGCGGAAGCATCACCTCCACCGATTTCCTTAAACGAGTCTCCGATTTAATCGGCACCTACCAGTACAACGAACGTACTGTTTCCTACAATTCCGGTGGACAAGGACGCCCAGGCGGAACGTCTATCGGAAGCCAACGACATACCGAAAACATTCTCGAAGTTTCCGACCTTGCCGCGCTACCGGCAGACCGGATCGTCGTTATTTCCTCGGCCTGCCCGCCAGTATTAGCGAAAACCACGCCATAGGTTTAAAAACAGACAGTTGAAACAACGAAAGGAAACAACGTAATGGAAGCCGACCTTGCAGACAGCAGCATCGATACCGCCACCGGCGAAATTACCGAACAACGACCGGAAAACATCTTCGATGCACCGGCAAAGCAAAAAGAACTCAACGTTTTTGTGGAAGCGATTCGGCAAATTGTTCCGGCATGCGGCGAATGGCCGAAATGGTGCAACCAGTGGCAGGAACATCCAGAAGCCGTCCAACGCTTCCATGCTTTATTCCTTGCAGCCGGGCAAGTACAAAAGAAAGAAATTTCTTTATCGGCGTGGTGGCTCGAGCACTGGGACAGACACAAGTCAGCTTTGTTCGATACCTACGGCGTGTTCCGCCGGTGCAGCCCGGAAGACCATACCGACAATCCGTATCCATCAATGCGGAAAAAACAGGCCGCCAATCCAGCCGCCACCGCTTAGAGCTCGGCGGCGTTCTGCTTGCTATATGACATGGCTGGGGTGTTGGCGCGGGCGCGTGCTTGTCGCGCCTACTCAGCCACCCATTTAGGGTCTTGCGATAATTCAAATTGCTTGTCGGACCATAATTCGGAGTCCTCGGAGCCGAGTTAGGGCTTTTTCGGTTCCTCTCCAAGAGAGTAATATTCGCGCGCTTCGGTTTGGCCTTGTTCGGCTTTCTCAAGCTCGACGATGTTGGCTTCCGCCTCCACGACCTCTGGGTGCTCTTTCAGAAACCGTGGAATCGGCGTATTTTGCTCCGCGTACCGTTCAGCAACATGCCGGACGGTCTTCTCATCGAGTGGCACCGGAACGGCTTCGCCTATCTCGGTGCGGAAATCTTTCTTCGCTGTTTCGAACGCGGCAGCTGCTTTCTTCCGACTAAAAACACCAGCCTGTTCCGCATGAGCCTTGGCTTCTCGTACCGGGAGAATAGCGGCCTCATACTCCGCCAACGCCTCAGCCCGACTGGTTTCCTGGAGGGTCTTAATCGTCTGCTGAAGTTCTTCCCGCGCAGCATAGATGCGCGCCCGGGCGGCCTCGAGATCGTCCAGCCAGCGTCCGGCGGAGCGCAGTCCGGAGGCCTCGCACCGTTCTTTGTGCTGGTCGTACTTTTCCTTCTCCGCGTAGTAGCGCGCCCATTCGGCTTCGCGGCGTTGCTCACGAATCGTTTCCTCTGGCGCAACTGCCGCCTGGTCCGGTAGATGTTGCTGGCCGGAGCTGTACAAATCCAGTCCAGCAATTTCTCGCTCCACCGCGATACCGGCTTTTTCCAGCCCACGATCCGCACGGTCAGTAGCCATCATCTGAACAAATTGTTTTTGCGCGTCCTGGGCATCGGTGGCGACCATGTGCAGCGTGTTTGCCTGTCGGCCACGAGTCAGACCAACATAAGCCGCTGCGGCGTCCATGCCGTTACCGGCATATACGGAACCATGAGCCACTGTCGTGCCTTGAACGCCGTACACGGTGCTGGCGTAGCCAAGATGCGTATTCTCGTTCACATACTCAGCTGGCAGGCGCTTGTTCTGGGCTTTACTGTTTCCGGCTTCCCGGACGTTCACTGAGCCGTCGGAGCGGACTTTGGCTACCTCGTAGAGTTCACGGTTGGCAACGCCAAGGTCGGCATCATTTTTGCGGACTTGGATGACATCGCCGTGGCGTAGGCGGATTTTGTCCATTCCGGCCACTTCGTACTTCGCGACCCGTGTCCTGCCGGTAGCTGCCATCTCGGCCTGGATGGCCTCGTTCAGTGTTTTTGCTTGCTCGTTCGTCGCTGCCGCCACCGCTACCGATTCGCCAGCACGAACAGACCGTGCCGCATCAGCGGCTATCGCTGCAAAAGCTGCTTCCTCGTCGGGGTGCAAAACAATGTTTCCGCGCCCGTGAAGAGTTTCGAATAGTTCAGCTGGATTCTCCCTGTCCCGCAACTGGATCGACAGGTCTGCGTATTCTTGGTCGGCGAATCGGCGAATCGGTGGACCGTGGCCATGTCCACCACATTCTCGCCGACAGCCTGCACAGCGGTGTCGAGCACACCGCCACGACCGACCGCCGGCAACTGCGCACGGTCACCAACCATCACCAGCGACGCACCATGTTCTTCGACCAGTTCGGTCACCGCTCTGGCAGTGTCCTGATCCAACATCCCGGCCTCATCAACGACCACCACCGTCGAAGCCGAGAGTTGTTTGTCCTGGTGTGGGCCTTCAAAAATTTCACCAGTACTCGTATCGGCCTCAACCAACCCCCAGCCGGTGGAACCGGCCATTGGCGTTCCACCGGAACCCATTGGCATACAACAACGTAATGCACGCTAGAAGCCTCCGCGCCGGTCGCGGCCTGAGCTTCCTGCGCCGCTTTCAACGTCGGAGCAACCACGACCATGGACCGGCCCTTGACCTCCAACCCGGTCTTCGCAGCGGCTAGGACCGTGGTTTTCCCCGAACCGGCAGCACCCTCAACAACCACCAACCGGGCCGCGCCCGTGATCGCTGCACAGGCTTGTTTCTGCCCGGCATCCAACCCCTCCGGCGGAACAAAAGCGGCCCCCGTATGGACACGAACCTCCGCCTGCACCAACACGGCCAACCCAGTCCGAACAGCATGCTCCGTATCAATCACATGCTGGGAGGTGAAATGCCGAACGAAATCCGGCACAAACCCGTCCAGTCGCGGATCAGCAATAGATTTACGTTCATCCGGCAGCAATCCCGGCCACCTCGGCCACAAACGAGCCGATTTGTTCCCGGTTTTCGACAACGGGATGGCTTTCGCTGGTGCGCTGTGGTAAAATAAAAGCTATGAAAATAAAAAAAATTTTAGCGCTGACTGCAGTCACTGCAGTCACTTTTTTTGGGGTGGCTCCTCTTGCGCAAGCTTCGCAAGGTGAAGGGAATTCTTCCACTTCAACAGTACAAGGCTTCAGCAGTGTTAACATTTTTCAACAGGGTGGTTATTCTGCTTTCTTTCACGAGTTAAGGCCTGACGGGACCTCCAGCGCCGCAGGAGGACCAGTTGCAGCTGGTGGCTCTTATAGTTCTGGTGATTTAGGTAAAAAGGGCTTCGAAGACGGAGATCTTGTTGTTCCCGTAGTAAACGCGGTTTTTGGAAATGAGCAAAAAGGAAGCTCCTTTGTTTATAACAAAGATGGTCCTGCCAAGGAACTGAAAGTCTGGGGGACGACTCTAAACGTAGGTTTCGGGTGTAACGATAATGCGCCATCCCCAATGGGATGTGGCCCGGCAAATAAACCTGTTGCATCCGGACTTCAGCCTCCGGCGGGTCCTCTTGGCGGCGGTACTGTGGTGAAGGTGGATGGCAGCAACCTATTCGGCGCATCGCAAGTCTCCTTTGGAGACAAACCGGGAACGGACATTGCCGTCGCTCAGGATGGTAACTCGTTGACTGTAAAAACACCAGCAGTAGATGCCGCTGGCCCGGTAAAGGTTACAGTCACTAACCCCGGTGGGGAGACGGTAACGTACGAGAGTTTCCACTACTTCGGAAGCGCCCCGACAGCAGCAACTCTCGAGCCTAAGACTGGGCCTCGTGACGGCGGTACTGTGGTGAAGGTGAATGGCGGCAACCTATTCGACGTATCGAGAGTTACCTTCGGAGACAACGAGGCAACGGAAATTCACATCGCGCAGGATGGCAACTCGTTGACTGTAAAAACACCAGCAGTAGATGCCGCTGGCCCGGTAGAGGTTAAAGTCTCTACACCTAACGGTTCCGCAACAGCAACTGACAAATTTGAATACGTGGGTAGTGACCAACACCCAGATATCCATGCACCAGATGGAGCAACTCCGGTTACTGGTAAATGGTGGTCTGGCGACAACAACACGTATGGTGGATGGTTCAAGGACGGCCAATGGGTACTGCAAAAGCCAAATGCTGGTTCCGTTTCAGTTGCTTTTGGTAATCCCGGTGATACTCCTGTCACAGGTGACTGGGATGGTAAAGGTCGATTTGGTATTGGCGTTGAGAGAGGCGGCCAATGGTATCTATCGAATGCTGGAACTTCTATTGGTAAAGTAACAGCGATCGTTGCTTTTGGTAATCCCGGTGATACTCCTGTCACAGGTGACTGGGATGGTAAAGGTAAAACATCGATTGGTGTGACACGGTCTACTGCTAATGGATTAGAGTGGTATATTACATCAGATCTAACCACTGCCAATCCGCCTGTTTCCTATCATTTCATATTCGGAAATTCTACTGATGCCCCAATTACTGGGAACTGGATCGGGACTGCAAAAACCCAGGTTGGGTTACATCGTGAGAATAGTATTTTGATTAGTTACGATGCCCAGACTGTTGCCTCAACCCATGTCTTTGGTAATGCTGGGGATGTTGCGGTAACTGGTCAGTGGAATGGTGAGGGTAAGACGAGTTTCGGTGTTTTTGAGCACTCCTCCGGAGCTTGGAAACTATCTAATGACCTTAGCGGAAAAATAGATATTACCTTTAACTAAGGTTTATTAAATCCTTAAATGAAAAAAGCCCATCCACTGGATGGGCTTTTTTCATTTAAGGATTTAATAAACCTTAGTTAAAGGTTGTTGGCTTTTTAGGTAACAGGTGTTGATTCAGGTAAGACGGCAACGCCGGATGCATTCTGTAAGAAGTCTAGAAACTAGTCTTCATGGCGGCTTGGCGACTATTAAAGAAAGCCACAAACCGTCTGCTGGGCCTGCGCAGGCTGGAAAACTGTTGGAGAATTCACTGGAGGATCGGTTTTGAGGTCTGCGATGTGTTTTCCATCAAACGTGGGCCAAGCCCCCAGAACACCATTTACCAGTAACCGGAGTTGCTCCATCTGGTGCATGGATATCTGGGTGTTGGTCACTACCCACGTATTCAAATTTGTCAGTTGCTGTTGCGGAACCGTTAGGTGTAGAGACTTTAACCTCTATCGCGATGTGAACGTCCGTTCCCTGGCAGGACCATATTTTTTATAAACAAAAGAAGGTCCTTTGACCGCGTCGGGATTCCCATCAGGCTTGAATTCTTGGAAGTAAGCAGAATAACCACCATGTTCGAAAATGTTAACTCTGCTGTAGCCTTGAAGCGAGTTAAGGGGGCTGATGCAGGTTTGATGGGGTATTTCACCACTAGCCCTCAACCACAAAAAAAATTACCGCTGGTCTCTGTAGTTGGTTAGACTGCAACGAAGTTATAGGGGTCGCTGCAGAAAACGGACTTTATTGTGTCGTAAGGAAGCGGACATCGGTGGTTCTGGGACACGTTGGAGTCCGTTCTCCGGGCCAGGACTAACCATTGCTCTGTTTGATTATTCGTCGGCCTTGAGGGCGGAGCTCGCCGGTGGGTGAGACGTATCGGTAGAGGGTTTGGCGGGAAACACCGATTTCCTTGGCGAGATTCCCGATATGAGTCTCGGGCTGGCCCATGGCAGACATCGCGAGTCGGATCTTCGCTGGCGTCATCGTGAAGGGCCGTCCGCCCTTGCGTCCCCGGGCCCTGGCTGAAGCCATGCCGGCTTTGGTGCGTTCGGAAATGAGTTCACGTTCGAACTCGGCAAGTGCGGCAAAGATGCCGAAGACAAGCTTCCCTGCCGCCGTTGTCATATCGATTGCCGCCCCTGCCCGGTTAGGACCCTGAATCGCCCCGGTGTGTCCGGAGACTTTCTTGTTTGAGAGGATCAGGACATGGCAGGGAAAACTACGACACGGTATCCGCAGGAGTTGAAGGATCGTACGGTGCGCATGGTGGCGGAGATGGAGGGTGCGTCTTCGGAGTGGGCGGCGATGCAAAAAGTTGCCCAGCTTTTGGGTGTGGGTGTGCCGGAAACGGTGCGTAAATGGGTCCGGCAAGCCGAGATCGATGTTGGTACTAGAACTGGAACAACGAGCACGGAATCGGCCGAGCTGAAACGGTTACGGCGTGAGAACGCTGAGCTGAAACGGGCGAACGCGATCCTTCGGAGTGCTTCAGCTTTTGTCGCGGTCGAACTCGACCGCCACAACACTGATCGTGAAATACATCAAGGACCATGCCGGTCACCGCGAGAATAATGGATTGCGGTGGGGTGTCGAGTCGATCTGCCAGGTGCTTACTGGGACGGGGTGAAGACCACCCCGTCCACGTACTACGAATGGGTGGATAAAACACGATCTCACCGAGAACAACGTGATGAGGTGCTCAAGCCCGTGATCCAGAAGGTGTATGCCGCTAATTACGGGGTTTACGGCACCAGGAAAGTCTGGTTGGCGATGAACCGTGAAGGTGTGCCGGTGGCCAGGTGCACGGTAGAACGGCTCATGGGGTTACTTGGCATACAGGGTGCGGTCCGTGGCAAGGTCAAACGCACCACGATCAAAGACTCGAAGGCGGCCCGAGCGAAGGACTTGGTCCGCCGTGATTTCACACCAACGGCACCGGATCGGCTATGGGTAGATGATTTCACCTATGTTTCGACCTGGTCCGGGTGGGTCTATGTTGCCTTCGTGATCGATGCTTACTCTCGGAGGATCCTGGGCTGGTCAGCGAGTGCTTCTATGAACACCGTGCTAGTGCTCAACGCAGTTAATCAGGCAATCTGGAGTCGTGAACGGGCCGGGGCTGAGATTTCCGGGGTGATTCATCATCACGATGCCGGGGCTCAATACGCCTCCTTGGCCTTCACCGAACGCCTGGCCCAGACCGGTATCCGCCCCTCGATCGGTTCTGTGGGTGATAGTTACGACAACGTCTTGGCGGAAACCATCAACGGGCTTTATAAGACCGAGCTGATCAAACCCGGCAAGCCCTGGCGGACTCTAGAAGAAGTCGAAATCGGCACCGCTGAATGGGCCGATTGGTACAACCACCGAAGGCTCTACCAGTACTGCGGAGACATCCCACCAGTAGAGCTAGAAAACCACTACTACAATCACTACCAGAGCACGGCAGCCGCCGACAGGCTCATCGTCTGAGAAACCCTCAGGACACACCGGAGCGATTCAGTCCACCACGGCGTCGAACATCAAAAGCGAAACATTCTGTTGCAGCCGCATCGCATCTTCTTGCGCATCGGAGAATCGAAAGAAGATTCCGGCGCTCCGGGCCAGCTCCCGATTATTCGAGGTGAGAAGTCGCCAAGCAAAGACGCGATCCACATCTAAGTTGTCCATGAAGTTCTGCGGTTCAACGACCTGCCAGTTTGGATTTGATGTCTCTGCGTTGACGCCATCTGCTGTGGCGAATCCACCGATTAGCTGCCCTTGCACCACTCGGTTTCGGTGCCGAAGCCAGCTATGTAAAACAAGGTCCTGGGCGTTGCCGAAAGAGGCGATCATGATGCGCACGACAGACATGGAGGCACTCCGAATATGGCCGAAAAAAGAAGAAGCTCCCAAGGCTTCTAACCATTGGGGGCTTCGCTGAATTCGGCACCAGGCTTACATTAAGAAAGCGCGTCCGGTGGGTTAACTTTGTCGCTCAGGAAATCCTCAGCTGGCGCTTGGCTGCTTCACGATTCGAATCTGGTCATCGGCGAGGAGCATCGTGCGGCCTTGACCGTGATCCAGATGTATCCAGACCACCGAAAAATCTGCGGTGTGCTCGTCGACAACGCCAACTGAACTGCCACCATGGGGGTATTCCAGCCGAATTCGGTCACCGGGCCGAAGCTTGGTAAGCAGGCCGTCCTTAGTCCGAAAGTCTTCGATGTGCTTCTGCTGCGAAACTATATTGCTGTGTTTCATAGCGCCTCCCCAAGCGATGGTCTTTGTTCAATATGCAATGAATCGGAGCCTAGCTGACGGGGATGAACTGCTGGTGAACTCAGGCAGGCAGCTTAGTGTGGGTGAGAGTTTCGGCAACGTTCCAAAGTCTGGCGGCTACCTCGTCATTACGCATGGTGCGATTCAATCCGGCGACTCCGGTGGGGCCAACCAAGCCAAACTTTCCGGAGGGGCCGTAATAGCCTTTGTTGATTGCATCGGGGCTTGTTGCCGCATAAAGCATTGGCTCTGCGCCTTGTTCCACATCTTGTGAAGGCAGAATATTGAGCCGAGTGAACCAGGCGTTAGCAGGCTTCTCGGGGCCCAAGCTGGCGCCAGCCGTCTGTAGGTTGGTGTTGGTGTATTCGGGGTGCGCGGCATTGCTCATGAGGTTCCAGTTCCGCGCCAGTGCGACGTCGGCCAGGCGGCGAGCCAGCATCAAATCGGCCAGCTTAGATTGTGAGTAGGCCGGGACGCTGCGGTAGCGACGTTGCCAGTTGAGGTCATTGAAGTTGATACGGCCAATGTTCGCCATCCCGGAGCTCATCGTGGTGATTCGAGGATCTTGGGCTTTCAGAATCAGTGGAAGCAGCCGATTGGTCAGCGCAAACGGCCCCAGGAAGTTACTGCTGAATTGCAGTTCAAAGCCGTCTTTTGTCTCGTTCCTCGACGGCGGAGTCATCACACCTGCATTATTGAGCAGCAGGTCAATTGGGCGGTCATCGGCGAGCAATCCACTCGCGAAATCTTCGACGCTGGCTAGATCGGCAAGGTCGACTCGTCGAACTTGCAATTGGGCCCCCGGATTAGCGCGTCGAATCTCAGCAGCGGCAGCCTCACCTTTTTCTGGGCTGCGGACTGCCATGATGATCATCGCCCCGGCTGCGGCGAGACGCTTGGTGGCTTCTTTGCCGGTTCCGGAGTTCGCTCCGGTGATTACCGCAAGCTTTCCGCTCTGATCTGGGAAATTCTACATGATTTCCGAGCCTTTCCAAAAGTTTCTAAACTGGTTGGTTGATAATCTAGTAAAGTCCGGTCTCACTTGTTTGTCAACTAACCAGTTAGTAATATGTTGTTATGGCTAGAGATGCACAGGCAACGAAGCAACGACTGTTAGAAGCTGCTGTCCAAGAATTCTCCCAGTACGGCATTGCTGGCGCCAGGGTGGATCGAATCGCGGCCGTGGCCGGTATCGAATAAGGTACAGATTTATACCTAGCCTTTGCTTCCAAAGACGGGCTTTTTGATGCAGTTTTTGACGCCATGGTGATCGCGTTGATTGACGAGGTGCCGATTGATCCTTCGGAATCTTTCTGGCTATGCGGGGAGGCTGTTTGATTTTTCACTGGCTAAATCGGAGAAGATGCGTCTGGTGTTTTGGGACCAGTTAGAGCGCCAAGGTAAGGGAATTCGCAGTACTGAAAGTGCTGGCCGCGGGTGCGTGCAAAGAAGCTGCGCTGAAGCAGGTACAAGCTGAAGGATTGATCTCAGACCAATTGACTGCGCAGACGCTGCACCTGATGATCAGTGCCTTGGTGACGCAAGCAGTGTTTCAACTGCAGCCTGGCCACGGAACTGCCGAACGCAAGTCGCTGCGCGCTTCTGTGCTGACCGCCGTCGGGCTGCTTAGCAGACCTTAATTTTAGTTCTTTATCGCAGGGGCTTGCGTTGGAGTGCACTCCAAGTCGTAGCGTGAAGCTATCGATACTTCAGCGAAAGGAACGCCATGAAGAAGATCGCATTAGGCTCACAGGGCCTAGAAGTTTCACGGCTCGGATTGGGCTGCATGGGCATGAGTGCGTTTTACACCGGAGCGGGCAAGGACGACGCCGGCGCAACTAAGACGATTCACCGGGCCTTTGACCTCGGCGTAACTTTTTTGATACCGCCGAGATCTACGGTCCGTACACCAACGAAGAGTTGGTGGGTGCGGCGTTGGCGGACCGGCGCGATCAGGTGGTCATCGCCACAAAGTTCGGCAATATTGATCATGCAGCTGGCAGCGTGCGTGGGTTGACTGGCAAACCGGAAAATGTGCGCGTAGCGGTTGAGGGTTCACTTAAGCAGTTGGGTACGGATTACATCGATCTGTTTTACCAGCACCGAATGGACCCGAATACGCCGATCGAAGACACCGTTGGTGAGTTGGCCAAGTTGGTTGACGAGGGGAAGATTCGTTACTACGGGCTCTCTGAGGCGGCTCCGGCGACCATTCGGCGTGCGCATGCAGTGCACCCGGTAACTGCTTTGCAGACCGAGCACTCGTTGTGGTCTCGGGATCCGGAGGCGGAAATCTTGCCGACCGTTCGTGAGCCGGGCATGGGGTTTGTACCTTACTCACCACTTGGCAGGGGCTTCCTGACTGGCGCAATTCGGAGCCTTGACCAGCTAGATGAGGATGACTTCCGGCGGGCGAACCCTCGGTTCGCCGGTGAGAATTTGCAAGCAAATATCGCTTTGGTTGAGCAGGTCGATGCTGTTGCGGCGGAGATTGGTGCGACGCCGGCACAAGTCGCCTTGGCTCGGTTATTGGCGCAGGGTGATGACATCGCGCCGATTCCTGGTACTCGGCAAATTAAGTACTTAGAAGACAACGTTGGTGCGGATGAGCTGGTGCTTTCCGCTGCACAGTTGGAGCATCTTGATTCGCTGCCAGCGGCGGCGGGGGAGCGTTACCCGGAAGCTGGCATGGCAGTACTGAATAAGTAGTTTGCTCTTCCACTTGTGCGCAGTTGAGTAGGGTATCTCGGTGAAATACCCTACTCAACTGCGCACAAGTGGCAACGAAGCCAGCCGGAGCGACGAAGTCGCCCCCCCCTAAACGTAAAACGTGGGCGCACCTCGAAAGATGCGCCCACGTTTTACGGCTAAAGATTACTTCGCTACGTGAACTTCGTCCGGGTGCGAGCCGACTCGGCCGTCTTTATCAAGTGCGTCGATGGTGGCGATTTCAGCATCGCTCAACTCGAAGTTGAAAACGTCAATGTTGGCGGCAATCCGCTCTGGAGTGACCGACTTGGGGATCACCACGTTGCCAACCTGAATATGCCAACGAATGATGACCTGGGCTGTGGACTTGCCATGTGCCTCAGCAATCGCAGCCACTGCCGGGTCTTCAAGCAAGCTACCTTGTGCAAGCGGGCTCCAGGCTTCAGTGTGAATGCCGTGCTCTTTGCCGAACGCGCGCAGCTCACGCTGTTGCAGGTTCGAGTGTAGTTCGATCTGGTTAATCGCCGGAACTGTGCCACCCAGATCGATGATCTTCTGCAACTGGTCCGTTTTGAAGTTTGATACGCCAATAGCCTTGGCTTGGCCCGAGGCGTAGATTTCCTCGAAGGCTCGCCAGGTGTCCAAGTACAGATCGTGCTTCGGCTTTGGCCAGTGGATCAGGTAAAGGTCTACGTAATCCAGGCCCAGCTTCTGAAGGCTCGCTTCAAAGGCGGCCAAAGTCTTTTCGTAGCCTTGTTCCACGTTCCACAATTTGGTGGTCACGAAGAGCTCGCTGCGGTCTACACCGGATTCGGTGAGGAACTGGCTGATCGCCTTGCCCACACCTGCTTCGTTTCCGTAAATTGCTGCGGTAGCCCGAGTTCAGCGCGCTCAGCACGGCTGCGGTTGCCTGATCATCCGGCACTTGCCAGACGCCCAAACCGAGCTGAGGCATGCTGACGCCGTTATTTAGGGTGACGTTGGGAACGTTCACAGTCACAGAGATCTCCTTGATTGTTGCTTACTTAAAGCGGCAACTGACATGTTTGGCGAGATATTCCGCCTACAACCACTTCTTCCGTTTAAAGATCAGATACATTCCGCCAGAGAGCAAGATCATGACGGCAATAGCATAGGGGTAGCCGAACTCCCACTTGAGCTCGGGCATCACGTCGAAGTTCATGCCATAGACGCTGGCCACAAACGTTGGCGCGAAGAAAATTGCCGCCCAGGACGAGATTTTCTTGACCTCTTCGTTTTGTTTCGTGCCAGCTTCGTTGAGTCGATTCGCAGTCAGGGTGCCATCAACGGTCAAGGCGTTTTGCAGCAATTCGCGGAAGCCGTTCGCCTTGGTGGTCAGTCCCACCACGTGATCTTCAACATCGCGAAGGCTGCGCTGCAATTCAATATCAATATCGTATTTTTCAAACCCTGACTTCAACGCCGCGATGATGCCAATCAACGGGTTCAAGGCGCGTTGGAAAAGAATTACTTCACGAGAAAGCTTGTAAATACGGCGGGAAACATTGGGATCGCCAGCAAAGAGCTGGTCTTCAATCTCATCAATATCGTTTTCCAACCCAGCGACCACGGGCGCGTAGTCGTCAACGACCTGGTCCAGAATCGCGTACAAAACCGCCTCTGGCCCCAAAGCCAGCAGTTCGGGCCTAGCTTCCAGCCGCCGTCGAACTTGGGCGACGCCGGAGGTCTCAGCGTGCCGGATGGTGATGACAAAATCCTTACCGGTGAAGATATGCAGCTCGCCGAATTCAACTTCTTCTTCGGCATCGATGTACCTGGCTGGTCGCAAGACGGTGAAAAGGTTGTTGTCGTAACGCTCAATCTTGGGCCGCTGATGCGCCGAAATTGCGTCTTCTACCGCCAGCTCATGCAAGCCAAATTCGTCGGCGACCGAAGCCATTTCCTTGGCGGTGGGACGGTAAAGCCCAATCCAGGCCATTCCGCCGCGCTCGGCAAGAGTCTCGTAGGTTTGCTGCAAGCTCGCCGGATCTGCGGTCCGCCGGCCCTGGACATATACGGCGTTGTCGATAATGGTCACGGTCTATTATCTGCTTATTTCGCGGCCAAACCATGCAGCAACGGCTCAACCCGATAGGGGATGTGTTCGTGCAGTGCCAGCGAGGTTTCAGTTCGGATCACGCCGCGAATTCTCAACAACGCGCGCAGGGCGCTCTGCAGATGCTGTACATCGCGAGCGGCCAACCGGCACCAGACATCGCCCCGGCCAGAGATCTCATGGACTTCAAGTACCTGGGACTGCTTGCGCAACGCGGTCACCACGCTGTCGAGCTCGCGGTGACTGACCTCAATGGTCACGAAGGCGACCACATCATAGCCGACGACGGCGAGGTCAACTTCCCGGCCGCCGCTGCGGATCGCGCCGGACTTGAGTAGGCGGCGGATGCGCGATTCTGCAGTATTGCGCGCCACACCAAGCCGATCGCTCAATTCGCCGATCTGGGCTCGCGGATCATTGATCAATTCCAGCAGCAGCGCAAGGTCCGTGGCATCGAGTTGATTCATATGTTCAGTATGCACCCTGTTGAAAAGCTCAAATTGATCAAAATCATCAATTTGAATGTAAATGAAGCGCTCACTAATCAGCTAGGCCACAGTCTAATGATTGAAAGCACCAAAAATGCTTGAATTTTTTGTCATCATAATGTGATCGGGAACACATTACCATTATTTCGGAACTCAGAATGCGTTCGGCCGTGGCCGGCAGCAAAGGCTGGGACGCTTCGAGAACCGCTCGGCTAGCCCTGGCCGGCGTCGCACTTTTCCTGATTTTAGTGGGCGCAAATTTGGCAACGCCGCTGTATCCGTTGCTGCAAGCATCCCTGGGTCTGGGCTCTTTTGGTGTGACTGTCGCCTTTAGCAGCTACGTCCTCGCGCTGATTGCCGGATTGCTCATTGCCGGGCACTGGTCAGATCACATTGGTCGCCGCGCAGCCCTGTTACTCGCTGTGCTTCTGGGCCTTGCTGGTGGGCTGCTCTTTGCGAACGCTCAAGACCTGCTGATGCTTTCGGCCGGCCGCGCGTTACAAGGCTTAGGCGTTGCTTTGGCAACCGGCGCGAGTTCGGTCGCGCTGCGTGAATTATTGCCAAGTCGACCTGAATGGGCCTCGCGCTTCACGCTGCTGGCATCCTCAGATGGCGTGGCCGCTGGTCCGGTCATTGGCGGCTTGCTTTCCTTACTTCCAGAGCCCACAAAGACGCCATTCCTGGTGCATGCCGTGCTGCTGGTGTTGCTGTTGGTGCCGTTGGTGCTTTTGCGGGCCCGTCCAGCGATTGGGCTGGGTAGTCGATTGAGTAATGGCGAGGATGCTATTTCGGCATTCAAAGTGCTTGCGCCCCGACGTCCGGCGATTTCGAAGGCAGCCCGCAGCCAATTCTGGACGGCGTCGGCTGTTGGATTTTTGAGTTTTGCGGTTTTCGGATTCTGTCTTTCGCTAGCACCCGGCTATTTCGCTCAGATTGTCGGTGTTGACTCCCGACCGTTGATTGGCTTGCTTGCCGGCATGACCTTGGCTTCGTCTGCGCTCAGCCAGCTGATTCGAGTTGGCGGCCGTCTCTTGGCTCCGCTGAGTCTCGGCATCATGGCAGTGTCGGTGGCACTTTTGGGTGTTGCTGGCGCCTTCGGTATTGCTTGGCTCCTGATTGCGTCCAGCATTACCGCCGGGCTGGGGCAGGGGCTCGCTTTCCGGGTGGTTTTCAACCAAGTCTCGCTTGCCGTCGAGCCAGCGAAACACGCTCAGATTGTGAGCGCGGTGTATGTACTGACCTATCTTGGCAGCGCAGTTCCCGTTCTAGGCTTAGGTTTTGCCGCGGCACAGTGGGGGCTACCGACGGCGATAATTGGCTTTGTTATGTTGATTTCATTGGCGCTCATGGTGCTTGCTGGCGTTGTGCTGAATTGTGTTGCACGCCCGAGTTAACAGGGGCAAAATAATCGCAAAGAACTCTTTGCAAAGTAAGTGTTGCAAAGAGTTATTTGCAAGCCTAGAGTCTTCCTACGAGCACTCCAGCTGTTGTCCGGAACTTGCCAAACAGTTCGGTTTCTCGACCGAGAGACCTAGACATGGCATCTTTGAAAGCACTCGCACACCCCTTGCGTGTGCACATCCTGGAATCCTTGTCTCGCTTCGGCCCGCAGACGGCGTGCAGCCTGGGGAAGATTCTCGACGAATCCAGCGGTTCCACCAGTTACCACTTGCGTCAGTTAGCCAAACACGGATTTGTGCAGGAAATTGAAGGTAAAGGAACCGCTAGGGAGCGCTGGTGGCAGCGAAGTGCTGGTGGTTTCAACGTTCCGTCATCGAAGTCATTCAGCAATCCAGAGATGATCGAGGCTACCCGGCTGATCAACAACAATGTTGCAGCGTATCGGTCAGAGTTGCTCGCTGACTTTATGGCGCATGGTGACGATGTGCTGAATCTTGAATGGGCTGAGGTGAGCTCAATAGGTACTTCAACACTGCCAATGAACGCGACGCAAATGGCCAAGTGCGTCGAGAAAATCAACGAATACTCGCGAATGCTCATCGATCAGATCAAAGCCGATGGTGAGCTTGAAGGCCAACGAGCGGTACAGATTCATATCAACGCGTTCCCGATCTTGGATCCACAGCTAGATACTTTTCCTGCTGAAGAGCAGGCCCCATCAAACACTTCTTTAAGGAGCAATCATGAATAAGGACCGGCTGCCACGTCGCAGGCGCAGCGTCATCGCATCAATTATGGATTCCACCGGCATCGCGCTTCAAGACTGGGCTAATCGGCACGATCAACGGCCGATTGATTTGACCGTTTTCCGGGAAAAGGCAGACACTGCTTCGGAACGGCTACAAGCTCAGATGCATATTCAGAATCTGCGCTAACAACCAAAACAGGTTATTCGGGTCTAGAGCGGGCCCGGATAACCTGGCATCTGCTCGAAAACCAAGGTGGTTTCGGTGTTTCCAACTACCGGATCAGTCGTCAGGTTGTCCAGCACCCAATCCCGAAGCGCGCCAGCGCTTGGCACCGCGATATGCAGCAAGTAATCGACCGAACCTGAGGTATGAAAAGTGGTCAAAACCTCAGGTAACTTGGGCACGGTTGACGTGAAGCGATCTATTTCGACTCGATCGTGAGCACGGAGTTGAACCGCAATCAAAGCTTGAACTGATCGTCCAATCGCGGAAAGATCAACTTGCGCTGAAAATCCGGTGACGGTGCCACGTTCGATAAGGGCTCGAGTTCGCATCAACGCGGTAGACGGCGCGATTCCGACAGCATCGGCCACGTCTCGGTTCGTGATCCGGGCGTCGTCGATGAGTAAGTCAACGATCTTTCGGTCGATTTCATCCAAAACATCTGCTCCGGAAGCTGACTCACGTCTGGGTTGATTGCTCTGCGCCATAGTAGTCACCCATCTTAGTCGAGAAGCCTGGCAAGGATGCTCGCCGTCGAACCAGATTGTACCGAGGAGAACTCGGTTCCGGCCCAAAGGTTAACTTCCTGCGGATCCCCGGCTGCTGCAGCAGCTGCGCGTAATGCCGACGTCAGATGGTGGATTTGCGGGTAGCCTTCGGGCGCATCCGCATGATCCCGCATAAATCGATTCTCCAGCCCTCGCACCCATCGGCCACTAAACACCCGAGTTCGCACGGTGTTTGTGAACTCTTGTCCAATCAAAGCGGCGCGGTGCACGGGTTTTGTGCCAGCTTCGTCAGCACACAGAAACGCGGTGCCAAGCTGAGCTGAAACGGCGCCGTTCTGCAGTGCATCGGCAACAGCCGCCTTGCTGCCCAATCCGCCCGCCGCGACCATCGGCAGTTTGCTGGCCTGAGAAATCGAGCCCAGAAGCTCTGCCATTGACCCAGAACCGGTGGGTTGCTCGCGATCAAAGCGCGCCAAATCAAGGAAAGCGCCGCTGTGACCACCGGCATTGGGATGTTGTACAACCAAGAAATCAACCCCACACTCGACTGCTGCCTGCGCCTCTTCAGCACTGGTTACGGTGGCACCAGTAGTAGTACCCCGTGAACGCAATTCATGGATTTCTGCAGCTTGCGGTAGGCCAAAGGCATAATGACACCACCGGAACTGGGCTTGTTAAAAGCAGCTCGACTTTCGACTGCCATGCGTCGTCGTCTGCGGTTGCTCGCAGCGCTGGTAACTCAATGCCATAACGCTCAGCTTCGGGCAGCAAAGTTTCTCGATACGCCGCCAAGGCGGCTGGCTCGGCATGACGCCCATCTGAGACAAAAAGATTGACGCCAAAATGCTCGGTTTTTGCCCGAACTTCGCTAATCTGATCGGCCAGCGTAGCCGCGGTTTTGTAACCAGCAGCTAGGAAGCTCAAGGCGCCCGCCTGTGCCGCAGCAATCACGAGTTCCGGGGTGCTCGGGCCGCCTGCCATCGGCGCCACGATTATCGGTGATAAAAACATGAGGCTCCTGCCAACTATCCTTAGGGACGTGAGTTCAACTTCTATACCGCCTACAGCCATCATCGGCCTGGACATCGGCGGCAGCAAAACCCGTGGCATTCTGTGGCATGACGGCGTGGTGATCGCCGACGAGCAAACTGGCAGTGCCAACGTTCAAAACGTCAGTATCGACGAGGCCAGGCAGAATCTGCAGAAACTTTTTTCGCTGCTACCAACCGACGGCGTCGAGCAAATCTTCGCTGGCTCTGGCGGTATCGATACCGAAGCGGATGCCGAGGCGTTAGCTTCATTGATTCGGCCACATGTGCCCGGAGTGCCGGTAACCGTGGTGCATGACACTCGGCTGCTGTTGGCAGCTGGACATGCCAGCGTGGGTGTTGCGGTGATTGCTGGAACCGGTTCCGCGGCCTGGGGCATCAACGACGCCGGAGCGCAGGCGCGCGCCGGTGGCTGGGGCTACTTGCTGGGCGATGAAGGCAGCGGCTACTGGTTTGGCCGTGAAGCAGTGCGACATTCTTTGCACCGAATGAACTTAGGGCTGTCACCCGATCAGCTGACCGTCTCGCTCTTGGAAAAATGTGGCCTCAAAGAGTCCGGCGAACTCATTGCGCATTTCCATTCCGGCACCTCACGACGCTACTGGGCATCAATGTCACCGCTGATTCTTAACGCTGCGTTACAAGGTCATCCGGAAAGCTTGGCGATGATTGAGCAAGCTGGCACAGATCTGGCGGCATTAGCAGCTCAAGTTGCCGAGCAACTGGCCTTGTCGGGGCCAATCGTGCTCGGCTCAGGATTAGGCATGCACCAACCGCCGTTGCAAAAGGTCTTCCGAGATCAGTTGGCTGCGCGGGGCTTCCACGAAGTTCGAGTGCTAGATCAAGATCCGATCTTCGGCGTGCTGGATTTGGCCTTACAAGCTTCTGTCAGCAAAAATTAGCTGGGCTTTGCGGAAGAATTTCGACGGCGAGGCGTTAGTTTCACCGTCGGCAACGGGGGTGCGGGAATCCAGCCGGCTTCAGAGCCAGCATCCGGCCTGTGACCGGCAACTGTGGGAAACCGTGCGGATTGAGCCTGCCAATCCGCACGAGCCGTTTCAATTTCCTCTTGGCTACGCGTCACAAAGTTCCACCACATGAGCAGATCTTCGGTGAATGGTTCGCCACCAATCAGCACGAATCTTGCAAACTCATTCACCTGGACAGCCAACTCGCTCCGGCCGGCGCCTAAGTAGGCAAGTGGGCCAGGAACCAGTGTTTCACCGTCAATTTGGAGTTCGCCATCGAGCAACAAAATTGCGTGCTCGACATCCGGCTTGATTGGCAGCGAAGACTTTCCAGCGCTCGCGGTGATCTCAGCACCAACAATCGGGGTGAATACGGTTGCTGGCGAACGGTGCCCCGCGAGTTCGCCGAACAATACGATGACGCGCAGTGAATCGCAACTGAACTGCGGCAGTTCGCGATGTTGTTCGAAAAGTGCTGGCCCGTGCCGAGAATCCTCGGGAAGAGCGACCCAAAGTTGGAGCCCGCGCATGCTTTTTGCTTCGGAGTCACTGTCCGCATCGCCGAGCCAAGAAAATTCACTGTGCGCAACGCCGTCGCCAGCTGTCATGAGGTTGAGCTCTCTGGCACGCAGCAGCACGTCTGAGCCAAGAGAATCCCGATGTCGGATGACGCCGGCGAGCGGCCAGGTCACGGTCTGCAAGCCAATATTCGGGTGCGGAAGCACCGACATGTGGGGTTCTGCGGGGCCAAAACTGTCTAAGAAACACCACGCGCCGACGGTTGGCATCCCGCGTTGTGGCAATGTTCGGGACACCGTCACGCCGCGTACCCCGCCAAGCGGAACATCTCGGGCAGGCCACAATTGCACGCATTGGGCAGCTGCTGGATTTGCGGGGCACGGCGTCGGCAACGGGTTTTCCTGGGTATCGCTCATAACTGAAGTCTAAAGACAGGGATCTGATACCTGCTGTTTAGGATGGGCTTATGCCTCTTGAATTCGACACTCGTCCCGCCGCTTACGCGGTAATTGTCCGCGAGGAAGAGATCCTGCTTGCCTATTGGGTAGAGAACGGGCAAGAGGGCTGGACGATGCCTGGCGGCGGTTTAGACCTTGCCGAGCACCCGGTAGATGCCACGGTTCGAGAGGTTTTCGAAGAAACTGGCTATCACGCGGAAGTTGATCAAATGCTTGGTGTTGACGTGGCGTACTGGCCGGAAGAACGCCGTCATGATGGTGAACAGCGTCCATTGCAGTCCGTGCGGATGCTCTTTGCAGCTCATATTACTGGCGGCGAGCTCACCGCAGAGCTCAACGGGACCACAACCCATGCGGTCTGGATACCGTTGGCCGACGTCGAGTCGTTAAACCGAGTCTCGTTGGTCGACATTGCCATCCGGTTGTGGCGAGAACAGCCAGCGACTGGCAAATTATTGGCACAAACTGCTGCTGAAAACTCTGGAAAATGAGCCGGATAGGCACTAACATTTGAGCTAACTGCACTCAGAGGAGGTGGCCGCTATGACTGTTTTTGAGATGAATCTTGCCTTCATTCAGCAATCCGCCTCCGCTGCAGCGCGCCGCTAACTAGCCGCGCCAGGGGGCTTTTACCCCAAGGAATCATCATGACCTCGTCCATTGTGGACAATCTGAAAAATTATGGCTTCAGCGACGCTATTGCTGAACAGCTCAACGAAAACGAACTACCCGCACGTGTGGTGCGGGTAGACCGCCTTTTTCTACAACTTGTTAACGAGAACGGCATCACTATGGTGCCGTATCCGCACGACGGCGGGCCCGTTGCCACCGGGGATTGGCTTGCATTGACCTCTGATGGACCAGGCGAGCTCGCGGTGGCGCGGATTTTGCCGCGGATTTCGCAATTGGTGCGCAAGGCTGCCTTCGACAACTCAAGCGATTCGCAGCTATTAGCCGCGAATATTGATCTGATTGGCATCGTGGTGCCAATTGATTGACCAGTGTCTGCAAACCGAATGGAAAGGATGCTAGTCGCGGCATGGGACTCCGGCGGTACGCCTTTGATTGTGCTGACGAAAGCCGACCTTGGCAACATGATCAATGGGAATCAAGACGTGGTCGCCGACGTGGTTCGGTATAGCGCCGGGGCAGAGGTATTCACCACGAGCTCCGAACTAGGCGATGGCATCGAGGCTCTCCGTGAACGTATTCGCGCCCATGGCGGCCTCGATTACCGTGCAACGCTGACGCTGCTTGGGCCCTCGGGTGCCGGCAAGTCCAGTCTGGTGAATGCCCTCATTGGTGACGATATTCAAGACACCAGAGAAGTGCGCGAAGGCGATTACAAAGGAAAACACGCCACATACCGCGCGAGAGCTGGTTCCCTTGCCCGGCAGCGGTGTGCTCATGGACAGTCCGGGTGTTCGTGGATTTGCGGTATTCGACGCAGAAGATGGCATAAGCGCGGTCTTTGGCGACTGCCAGCATCTTCCTGAACCAGGGTGCGCTATTCAGGAAGCGATATCCACTGGCGAGCTGGAACCAAGACGTTTGTCGAGCTTCCAAAAGATGCAGCGGGAAATGACCAGACTTGCCGCGCGAAAGGATTCCCGTGAGGCTGCGGTTGCCCGTGCTGGCATAAGGAATCAAGGACGGGACTATAAGAATTTCAAGAAAATTCGTGAACGGGCCCAACCTGGTCGCCGTTAGCTCCGAAATAACTGGGGATGGTTTGTGTCGGCTGAGGAATATTACGGTGCGGGTACAGATTTAACTCCAAGGGCGGAAGGGGTTCATATTGTCGGTGCGGCTGGCTAGACTCGACAGAACGCGCGGCCTGAGGCTGCTCCGCTTGACTGATCTTGATCGCCAACAGTGAGGGAACTACACCTATGGCAACCGTACAGTCCGCAACGACGCATGCCTCGGGCCAGGTTGGCTCCGGTCCGGAGCCAATGATTGTCTTCGACTCGGTGACGAAGCGATACGAAGGCGGTCAATCTGGCTTAGCCGCTGTAGACAATCTTTCGATGACCATCAACAAAGGATTGATTACCGTTTTCGTGGGCCCTTCTGGCTGCGGAAAAACCACCTCGCTGCGAATGATCAACCGAATGGTAGATCCAAGCAGTGGTTCGATCACGGTCGACGGCCAAGATATTTCAAGTGTTCCAGCTCCGGCACTGCGCAGATCGATGGGTTATGTCATGCAGTCTTCGGGGCTGCTACCGCACCGAACGGTCATCGATAACGTCACTACCGTTTTGCGGCTGAATCGAGTGCCCAAAGCACAAGCAAATGCCCGGGCGCACGAACTTCTGGATACCGTGGGACTTTCGCAAGCCTTCGCGAAGCGCTATCCCAGCCAACTTTCCGGCGGCCAACAGCAGCGTGTTGGTGTGGCCCGGGCGCTAGCTGCCGATCCGCCTGTGCTGTTGATGGACGAGCCATTCAGCGCTGTGGATCCAGTCGTTCGCGCAGAACTTCAGGAGGAGTTACTTCGACTACAGCGAGATCTAGCGAAAACAATTGTTTTCGTAACGCACGACATCGACGAAGCGACCATTCTTGGTGACAAGGTAGCCGTCTTTGCAGTAGGCGGTAGATTGGCGCAATACGCGACGCCGGAGGAGATCTTGCGCGCACCGGTGGATGACTTCGTTGCTGGCTTTGTTGGCAAAGATCGCGGATTTCGACACCTGTCCTTCAACGATGGATCCCCAGTACCAATCCACCCGGTGGCCACGGTCCAAGAACCGGGAGCTGTCAACGAATGGACGCTCTTGGTCTCTGCGGATAGACACCCCTTGGGCTGGCTTTCACCAAACAGTCCCGGAGACCTGGTACCGGGCGGATCGCTGTTCCAACACGGGGAGACGCTGCGCCGCGCTCTTGACGCCGCACTCTCGTCACCGGCTGGTCTTGGCGTAGTCGTAGACGAGGGCGGCGCGGTTGCTGGCGTGGTCAAAGGTGCTGAAGTTTTGGCAGCGATCGAGCAAGCGCGTCTTGCCCGTGGTGCGTGAGCGGAGGCTGAGGCAATGAACTGGGTACTTAACAATGTCGATTTGATCCTGACAAGTACTGCTCTGCACATCTATCAATCGGTCTTGCCGTTAGTTTTTGGCATCATTATTACTATTCCGCTCGCCCAACTGGCTAAGAAAAGCGGCATTGCTCGGGCCATCATTTTGCCGCTGGGCTCACTATTGTTCACGATTCCTTCGCTGGCGCTTTTGGTTGTGCTTCCGGCATTCTTGCGGCTGCAGATTTTAGACCCGGCCAATGTGATTGTGGCGTTGACTATTTACGCCGTGGCGCTTTTGGTTCGTACGTCGTTGGATGCGCTTAACTCAATTGATAATGATCTCCGGCAAGCGGCCGTGGCGATGGGGTATCGACCCGTGCGCAGGTTCTTCACGGTTGATTTGCCGTTATCAATTCCGGTGCTGTTCTCCGGGTTACGCGTGGTCTCTGTCAGCAACATTTCGCTGGTCAGCGTGGGTGCGCTTATCGGCGTACCGAGCTTAGGCACATTATTTACCGACGGACTCACAAGCGATAATGTCAGCGAGGTCTTGACCGGCATCGTGATGATTCTGATCCTGGCTCTGCTAATGGATTTGCTTCTTGTTGGTCTGCAACGGCTGCTAACGCCGTGGCTTCGCACTAAGTTGCCAAGCCAAGAGGCGCCGTCGAGTTTTACCCCGCCGAAAGTTCTGAACACGGAAGGAGCAAGCTCATGAGCCTTTCCTTCCTGCCCGGCATAGTGCCGGCGGCTCTACCCCGAACAACCAAATACACCACCGATGATCCGGTAGGCCAAGGCATCCAGTGGCTTTTTGATGCGCAGAATTGGCAGGGTGCCAATGGGATTCCGCTGAGGTTGGTCGAGCACCTTGGCTATTCGGCGCTAACAATCGGTTTAGCTTTGATCATTGCCATTCCAATCGGGCTGTACGTTGGCCATACGGGTCGCGGCAAGGTCATCATCGTTTCGCTAGCGGGCATGTTGCGTGCGTTGCCAACCCTTGGCTTAGTGATTTTATTCGCCCTACTAACTAGCCCGTTGGCGCTTATGCCGCCGATCTGGGCCCTAGTCCTCTTGGCAATTCCGCCGATTTTGACCGGTGTGTACGCCGGAATATCGTCCGTGGATCCAGACATTGTTGACGCAGCTAGGTCCATGGGCATGTCTGAAGCGCAGGTACTTTTCCGTGTGGAAGTGCCGAACGGCCTCAAAGTGATGCTTGGCGGATTCCGAGGCTGTGTCTTGCAGGTTATTGCCACTGTGGCAGTGGTCGCCTATCTACCGCAGGGCGGATTAGGCCGCTTCATTGTCACGGGGCTGAAGTCCTATGACTACGGAAGTGTCTTCGGCGGAGCCGTAGTCATCGCTGTTTTGGCGATTGTGCTCGACGGAGTTTTGGCTTTAGTCACTCGGGTGGTTGTGCCCGCTGGCTTACGCGGCGGCGCTCTGAAAAGATTTCAACAGAACCATCATCGCGACGCTGACATCAGTGTGGCGGTCTCACAAGGAGGAACACTATGAAGTTCAGCGGAAAAGCGTGGTTGGGCGGATCAAAGACACGCGCGACTTTGATTCCTGCCGCGGCCGCCGTGACCCTTGCCGTCGCACTGACGGCGTGTGGCGGCAACAGCGGGCCTTTGAATAACGGATCTAACTCCGATAAGTCCGGTGCTGCTGGCACTGTGACGGTCGGTTCTGCCGATTTCCCAGAGAGCCAGGTCATCGCTCAGATTTATGCTGGCGCCTTGGAAGCTGCCGGGGTCACGGTCAATACCAAGCTCGGCATTGGCTCGCGTGAAATCTATATCAAGGCTCTTGACGACGGATCAATCAATTTGATTCCGGACTACACCGGTAATCTTTTGGGTTACGTTGATCCGCAAAATACCTTGACTGACAAGGGCGATATTGTTAAAGCCTTGCCAGACAAGCTCGCGGCTTTTGCTGACAAACAAACCAATAAAACCAAGTTGGCAATTCTGGATGCAGCTGCTGCGGAAGACAAAGATGCCATGGTGGTGACCAAAGCTACCGCAGCAAAATACGAGCTCAAGTCGATTGAGGACCTGGCGAAAGTCTGCGACAAGCTCACCCTGGCTGGTCCGCCGGAATTCGAGACGCGTCCATATGGTCTGCCTGGTTTGAAGGATAAGTACAACTGCGTTCCGTCAAAATTCACGCCAATTACCGGTGAAGCGCTGACGGTCAAAGCGCTGATCAATGACGACGTTCAGGTAGCGGATATCTTCACTACCTCACCGGCAATCCCGACGAACTCATTGACGGTACTGACTGACCCGAAGAACAATTGGCTTGCCCAGCAAGTTGTTCCGCTTTACGCGGTAGGCAAGCTCTCGGACGCTGCAAAGCAAGCATTGAACAATGTTTCCAAGCAGCTCACCACGGACGATCTCATCTCGCTCAACGGTGCAGTTTCAGGCGACAAGAAGCAGAATCCCAAGGATGCCGGGCAACAATGGCTCAAGGACAAAGGCATCACAAAGTAGTAGCTAACTAGCAACGAAGAACCGAGCGGCGCGCAACCAGGACTCCACTTTTTGTCCATTGGCCTGCGCGCCGCTTCGCTTTGCCAGTGCCACAACCTTGGGAATATGACATTCTTGGCAGATGGCCAAATTCTCTCAATCCGCAAAGCTGTCCAGCGTTCGTTACGACGTCCGAGGCCCGATCTTGGCCAGAGCGCAGCAGCTGGAGGCCGAGGGGCACCGGATTCTGAAACTGAACTTGGGCAACCCGGCACCGTTCGGATTCGAAGCACCGGATGCAATTTTTGTCGATATGATTCGGCATCTGCCGCACGCTCAGGGCTATAGCGATTCACGGGGAATCTTCTCTGCTCGGACCGCAGTGGTCAAGTACTACCAGACCCGAGGAATTCAGAATATTGATGTAGATGACGTCTACCTTGGCAACGGGGTGAGCGAGTTAATCGCGATGTCGCTGCAAGCTCTTTTGAACGACGGCGACGAAATTTTGATTCCGGCTCCGGACTATCCGTTATGGACCGCCTGCGTGAGCTTGTCGGGTGGACATCCCGTTCATTACCTTTGCGATGAAGAAGCGGACTGGCAACCCGATCTAGAAGATCTGGAAGCCAAAATAACGCCCCGCACGCGCGGAATAGTCATCATCAATCCAAACAACCCGACGGGAGCGGTCTACCCGCAAAAAACCGTCGAGGCTATGGTCGAATTGGTCCGCAAGCACGGCTTGATCGTTTTTTCGGATGAGATTTACGAAAAGATCCTTTATGAAGATGCCGTGCACTACAACACCGCCTTGGCTGCTCGCGACGATGTACTCTGCCTGACCTTCAGCGGACTATCAAAAGCCTACCGAGTTTGTGGCTACCGCTCGGGCTGGATGACTATTTCCGGTCCTAAAAAGGCGGCTGCAGATTATTTGGAAGGAATCAACCTACTTTCTAATATGCGCCTTTGCGCCAATGTGCCGGCACAGCACGCGATCCAAACAGCGTTAGGTGGCTACCAAAGTATTAATGATTTGATACTGCCCGGTGGCCGATTCCGTGAACAACGAGATCTTGCCTACAAGCTGATCAATGAAATCCCCGGTGTCTCTACTCGGCAGGCTCAGGGAGCGCTTTACCTCTTCCCGAAACTTGATCCAGAAGCGTACCCGATCAAAGACGATGAGAAATTTGTTCTTGACCTGTTGCAGGAACAGAAGATTTTGGTGACGCACGGTAGCGGATTCAATTGGATCAATACTGATCACTTCCGGCTGGTCACTTTGCCGAACATTAGGGATCTCACTGATGCAATCGGAAGAATTGCTGAATTCTTAAGCCATTACAAGCCCTGAGCAGCATCTGGCTGTGAATCGCCCCGGTGTGTCCGGAGACTTTCTTGTTTGAGAGGATCAGGACATGGCAGGGAAGACTACGACACGGTATCCGCAGGAGTTGAAGGATCGTGCGGTGCGCATGGTGGCGGAGATGGAGGGTGCGTCTTCGGAGTGGGCGGCGATGCAAAAAGTTGCCCAGCTTTTGGGTGTGGGTGTGCCGGAAACGGTGCGTAAATGGGTCCGGCAAGCCGAGATCGATGTTGGTACTAGAACTGGAACAACGAGCACGGAATCGGCCGAGCTGAAACGGTTACGGCGTGAGAACGCTGAGCTGAAACGGGCGAACGCGATCCTTCGGAGTGCTTCAGCTTTTGTCGCGGTCGAACTCGACCGCCACAACACTGATCGTGAAATACATCAAGGACCATGCCGGTCACCGCGAGAATAATGGATTGCGGTGGGGTGTCGAGTCGATCTGCCAGGTGCTTACTGGGACGGGGTGAAGACCGCCCCGTCCACGTACTACGAATGGGTGGATAAAACACGATCTCACCGAGAACAACGTGATGAGGTGCTCAAGCCCGTGATCCAGAAGGTGTATGCCGCTAATTACGGGGTTTACGGCACCAGGAAAGTCTGGTTGGCGATGAACCGTGAAGGTGTGCCGGTGGCCAGGTGCACGGTAGAACGGCTCATGGGGTTACTTGGCATACAGGGTGCGGTCCGTGGCAAGGTCAAACGCACCACGATCAAAGACTCGAAGGCGGCCCGAGCGAAGGACTTGGTCCGCCGTGATTTCACACCAACGGCACCGGATCGGCTATGGGTAGCTGATTTCACCTATGTTTCGACCTGGTCCGGGTGGGTCTATGTTGCCTTCGTGATCGATGCTTACTCTCGGAGGATCCTGGGCTGGTCAGCGAGTGCTTCTATGAACACCGTGCTAGTGCTCAACGCAGTTAATCAGGCAATCTGGAGTCGTGAACGGGCCGGGGCTGAGATTTCCGGGGTGATTCATCATCACGATGCCGGGGCTCAATACGCCTCCTTGGCCTTCACCGAACGCCTGGCCCAGGCCGGTATCCGCCCCTCGATCGGTTCTGTGGGTGATAGTTACGACAACGTCTTGGCGGAAACCATCAACGGGCTTTATAAGACCGAGCTGATCAAACCCGGCAAGCCCTGGCGGACTCTAGAAGAAGTCGAAATCGGCACCGCTGAATGGGTCGATTGGTACAACCACCGAAGGCTCTACCAGTACTGCGGAGACATCCCACCAGTAGAGCTAGAAAACCACTACTACAATCACTACCAGAGCACGGCAGCCGCCGACAGGCTCATCGTCTGAGAAACCCTCAGGACACACCGGAGCGATTCACTGACCAGAGGGACTTGAATTGAGGGAAACCGCCGTTGTTTCGTGGCGCAGCTGAATTTGCCTCGATTTCGAGTACGGTGGAATTGATCTGTTCAGGCGTTCTGAAGAGAACTTGAGTCTGGGAAGGCCCGCTATGGCATCGAAGCACGGGTTTAAGAAATCGCCCGCTGAATTACTTGTTGTTGGACCAGAGTTCAACCTCGATCAGGTGGACACCTCGGGGGCGCCCGGATTTAGCGGCAAAAAGCGCGACGCAGAACAAGTCCTGGCCGAGGGAGAACGTAAACTTTCGGTCTTACAGGAACAGCTCTTTGCCCAGAGCAAATTTGGTGGTAAGCATTCAGTATTACTCGTCTTGCAAGCCATGGACACGGCAGGAAAAGGCGGCATCGTTTCTCACGTTGTGGGCTCGGTTGATCCGCAGGGTATGCAGCTGCATGCGTTCAAGGCGCCCACCGATGAAGAGAAGCAGCACGATTTTCTTTGGCGCATTGAGAAGGGAGTACCAAAGGCTGGAATGCTGGGCGTCTTCGATCGCTCACACTACGAAGACGTGCTCATTCATCGCGTGCATGGCTGGGCAGACGAAACCGAGTTGGAACGTCGGTACCAAGCCATCAACGATTTTGAAGAGCAGCTCACTTCGAATGGAACCAAGATTGTTAAAGTGATGTTGGACATCAGCCCGGAGACTCAAAAGGAGCGCTTGACTGCGCGTCTGGCTGAACCAACTAAACACTGGAAATACAGCCCAACTGATGTCACAGAGCGCGAATTTTGGCCGCAGTATATGGAGGCGTATCAACTAGCCTTCGAAAAGACCAGCACCAAGATTGCGCCTTGGCACGTGGTACCGGCGGATAAGAAATGGTACGCACGGCTTGCGGTTCAGGAGCTGCTATTGGACGCCTTTGAATCACTTGACTTGAGCTGGCCCGAGGGAGACTACGATCTTGCGTTAGAGCGCAAACGAGTTGCCGCCTCATAAATTCGCGGATTCAGCGATTAGGCTTTTTCTGTCGCCGCTTTAGCTGCATCGAGGCGTTTTTGCACGCCTTCGAGCCGATGCTCGCAACGCAATGCCAAAGCTTCGCCACGCTCCCAGAGCGCTAGTGATTCTTCGAGGCTGGCTCCGCCCGCTTCTAATTTGGCAACCACAGTAACAAGCTCTTCGCGGGCCTGTTCGTAGCTTAAATTGTCAGTGCTTGAATCGTGAGTTTCTAAAACTTCGTTTTCTTTCACGATGTTCCTTTCTGGGGGCTGGCTTTGCCTTGGGAAACGGCGTCGATCATTCCACGCGCGAGTCTGACGCGCAACGAGGTACCGTCCGGAGCCTGATCGGGGGAACTCACCACGGCACCGTCGGATAGCTGCAGGACTGCATAACCGCGGTCCAAGGTCTTTTGCGGCGACAGCGAACGCACCTGGGACAGCAGATGGGCCAAAGTATCTTGATGCCTGGCGACCATAGTTGAAATTGAGCCAAATGCGCGGTCTTGAAGGCGGACTAAGTCTTCCCGTCGTACCGCGATCATGCCATCAGGCTGAGCGAGCACTGGTCGGGAGCGCAATTGCTGCAAACGGTCTTGCTCGCGGTGCAAGAATAGCGTCAGCGAACGTTGGAGTTGGTAACGAGCTTGGTTGACCAAGCCGAGCTCCTCAGCCAGGTCGGGCACGATTCGCTTAGCGGCGTCGGTTGGCGTCGAAGCACGCAAATCCGCAACTTCATCAAGCAGGGGGCGATCCGCTTCATGGCCAATGGCGCTGACCACTGGCGTGTGTGCCGCCGACACCGCACGGATAAGCGTCTCGTTGCTGAATCCCAATAGGTCCTCTAAGGAACCGCCGCCGCGCGCAATCACAATGACGTCTACCCGATCATCGGCGTCGAGCTCGGCCAACGCGGCACTGACCTGGCTGACCGAATTGACGCCCTGGACCGCTACTTCGCGGACCTCAAACTGCACAGCAGGCCAGCGTAAGGTCGCGTTGCGCAGCACATCCTTCATAGCGTCCGAGTCTCGGCCAGTAATAAGGCCGATTCGGTTCGGCAACAGCGGAAGTTTCTTTTTTCGTTCCGCATCAAAAATTCCTTCGGCGGCCAACGCCTGCCGTAACGCCTCAATTCGAGCAAGTAGATCGCCTAAACCGACTGCTTTGATTTGCCGGCCCTGCATCGACAACCGGCCAGTTTTCATCCAGAAGTCGGGTTTTAGTTGCGCAACCACGCGGGCACCGCGTTCCAGCGGGACCGCCATCGCGTCCAGTGCAGAGCCAAAAAGAGTCACACTCAAAGAGATTTCGGCATCAACATCTCGCAAGGTCAGATAGCTTATGTTAGCTCGGCGATTCAGCTCGATGACTTGCCCTTCGACCCAAGCGGCGGGAGCCCGGTCGATGTGCGCCTTCAGTTTTTCAGACAGCATGCGCAGGGGCCAAGGCCTGTCCGCGGTGGTTTCTGCCGCCGTCGTCGGCAACGTACTTTGCGGCACTGGATGTTCGGGGCTGGATTCGACTGGTTCGTTCATCTTGCCCTCCATTGCGCTGAGTTGAATTACGGCGTCTTGTTTGCTGGCCGAGTCTAAGCCTATCTACTTCCACCGACAGCGAATCACAGGAACCCTCAAGCCTGTTCGAATAGGTTCTTTTCAGTCAACTTCTCTGTTCGTTTGCCCGCGCGGCTCTGTGCTGGTGCACAGGACAAAACGATAAAGTTGAGGCGAGCAACTTGAAGGGGATTCATGCGCAGCTTTTTCTCCGCCATCGTCGCATTAGCGGCACTTTTGTTGGCGGCTATTTCGATCCCGGCCATCTGGGCTGATCGGACCGTCGTCAACCAGGCGGGTTTCGTTGCAATGGCTGCGCCTTTGGGCAGCGATCCGCAGTTTCAACAAGCGTTGGCTAGTGCCACAGCGAAAACTGTCACAGGTCAGCTTGATGCTATGCCGGGTCTGCAGAAAATCATCGCGCCCATTATTAATGACGCGACGAAGAATCTCGCTACCGACCCGGGATTTGGTACCGCCTGGACCGAGACACTTCGGCGAAGCCATGAGCTGACCGTTGTGGACCCGGCCTCGAACGCCAACGATCAGGGTGCGCTGAACTTGGACGTGGCACCGATGCTGCAGCTGGTGATCAACAAAGTCAGCGCCGGCCTTGGCCAACCCCTCCAAGCGCCCCAGCAGCTTTTAATCAGCCTGGGTAGTTCTAGCCAGCGCATGGCAATCGTGCGTTTGGCCGAGTTCAGTCCGTTGGGTATCTGGCTTGCGGGGGGAGCGGTGCTGGCTTTTGCGCTGGCTTTAGTGATCGCCCGACGTCGTTCGACCACCTTGGCGCTCATCGGCCTGGGAGTCGCGATAATTGCCGGAGCTTGGAAACTGCTTTTAGAAGTTGTCTCGAAGAATGTGCTTGATTCGGCCGGTGGCAATCCGGTAGCCGATCTCTTCAAGCAACAGTACGTTAGCGTGGTCTCGGCCAATTTCGATATGTGGATTATTTACGCCCTTTTTGCCGCTGCATTGCTGATTTTGGTTGGCCTGCTCGCGCGAGTTATGGCGCGGCGCGGTACCGTCTGACCTGGACGAAAAGCCGATGAAATCCGTATCAGCCGGAAAACCGTAGAATAGAAGTATGACCAGTACCGCCGTTTCCGTGCCGATGCCAACTATTCCGCGCAAGCGGCGTAGTCCGGAAGAGATCGCTGCGGCTTCACCAGCAACCGCTGCGAAGAAGGTGCTGCTGGCGGCTCCGCGCGGCTACTGCGCCGGTGTTGATCGCGCTGTGATCGCGGTAGAGAAGGCCCTGGAGCATTACGGCCCGCCGGTATATGTTCGGAAGCAGATTGTGCACAACGTGCACGTAGTTTCTTCGCTCGAGGCGCAAGGTGCCATTTTCGTTGAGGAAAACGAAGAGGTTCCCGAGAGAGCTTTGGTGATTTTTTCAGCGCATGGCGTTTCGCCAGCGGTGATTCAGTCCGCTGAAGATCGAGGCCTGCGCACAATCGATGCAACGTGCCCGTTGGTGACTAAGGTGCACCGCGAGGCAGTGCGCTTTGCCCGCGACGATTTTGATATTTTACTGATCGGCCACGAGGGCCACGAAGAAGTTGAAGGCACAGCAGGCGAAGCCCCAGAGCATATTCAGATCATCAATGGTCCGCACGAAGTCGACAAAGTAAAGGTGCGCGATCCGGAGAAGGTTATTTGGCTTTCTCAGACGACCTTGAGCGTTGACGAGACGATGGAAACCGTCAGAATGCTCAAGGAACGCTTTCCGACTCTGCAAGATCCGCCCAGCGACGATATTTGTTACGCGACAACCAACCGACAGGTGGCCATCAAAAAGATTGCGCCGCAAGCGGAGCTCGTGATTGTTGTTGGCTCAGCGAATTCCTCTAATTCGGTACGCCTAGTTAAAGTAGCTTTGGAGCACGGCGCAAAAGCTTCCTACCGAGTCGATTTTGCAAATGAGGTCGATGAGTCTTGGTTTGAGGGTGTCGCCACTGTCGGAGTTACTTCTGGTGCTTCAGTGCCTGAAGTCTTGGTGCGGGATGTCTTGAGCTTGCTTGCTGACTACGGCTATGGCGACGTCGAAGAGGTAGTGACTGCCGAAGAAGACTTGCTGTTCTCGCTGCCAAAGGAATTGCGCAGCACACTCAAAAAGGCTGGCGATTCATCGCGGGCTTTGGGCGGCCGGGGCCAGCGACCCGAACGTTAAGACCTCAGCCGGTGTATCCGGGCGCGCTGAGATGTCTGGGCTGAACGTCGACTTGGGCTGGTGCAGCCAACGATTCAGGGTCTAATAAATTCAATCGTCGAGCAGACGGAAGCACTCTAGCTTCCAATGACCCAACCATGGTGTTGTACTTTTCGACCGACGATCTAATCGATGCGCCAAGCTTTCCCACGTGTTCGCCAAGGGTTGCCAATCGTTCGTAAAGCTGGCTGGAAACTTCGAAGAGCTCTTTCGCGCTTTCGGTGAGGACGTCTTGGCGCCATGAATAGGCAACAGCTTTGAGTACTGCGAGCAGACTGATTGGCGAGGACAGCACTACGCCTTTACCCAAGGCATAGTCGAGTAATTGCGCGTCAGCACTCAGTGCCGCCGAAAGGATGGACTCGGCCGGCAAGAAACAGATCACTAGTTCAGGGGAGGTAGGCGAGCCCTGCCAATATTTCTTGGCGGCTAATGCGTCAATATGGCTTCGAACGGCCTTGGCATGCTGGTTGAGGGAAATTGCGGCATCTCGTTCGCTACCGGCCTCCTGCGCCTGCAAAAAGGCGCTAAGCGGAACTTTGGCATCCAGAATTAATTCCTTTCCACCGGGCAAGCGAACGATCATGTCTGGCCTTTGCACGCCGTCGATACCGGACTGTTGAACCTGCTCACTGAAATCCACGTGAGCCACCATGCCTGCAGACTCGACGACGCGGCGCAACTGAACTTCGCCCCAACGACCGCGAGCGCTGGTAGAACGCAATGAAGACGCAAGATTTTGCGTGGTCTGCAGAAGAAGCCGGTCCGCATCTTTTGCATCATTGAGCTGCTGAGATAGCTGACCGTACTGTTCCACCCTGTCCCGTTCTAGCAGTGTCACTTGACGTTGCACATCACCCAGGCGCTCCGATACTGGGGCTAAAGCTTTCAAAATCGAAGAGTTCTCACCGCTTTGCGCCGTCAAAAGTCGGGATTCGGCTTCAGCCGCGGCCAGCGCGGCATTTGCTTCGCTAAGCCGATCTGACATGTCGTTTAGATCGGACGCTAAATTAGCTTGCCGACGTCGGCTGACAAAGTAGCTGACGATCGCGCCGAGAATGAGACCGAGCAGCAGACCAATAAGCAATGTGGAACTCTCCATAGCGCAAGCCTGTCACGAGGCTCTGACAAAATCGTGACGCGGCTTATCGCTTCTTGCACGGACGTTGCTGCCCACTCGAACCGCAGTCTTGGTGGGGATAGCTGGTTCCTGCCCACCGAGCATGCGGTTCGAGTGGGCAGCAACGTTGACGACGGCACACCGTTCCGTCAGTTTGGGTCCCTCGCCGGTATCGTTTAGCGGCTGCCTCCGCAGTTCGTTCCTCACTGCGAGGATCCTGCCGCTAAACTTAGTTCCCGTGGCTCTTACTATTGGCATCGTCGGACTGCCCAACGTCGGCAAATCAACTCTTTTCAATGCGCTCACCCGCAATAATGTGCTCGCGGCGAACTACCCGTTCGCTACGATCGAGCCCAACGTGGGTGTGGTAAATCTTCCTGATGCCAGGCTGGCCAAGCTCGCTGAGGTGTTTGGTTCGGCGCGGATCCTGCCCGCCGTCGTGTCATTCGTGGACATTGCCGGCATTGTCAAAGGCGCTTCCGAGGGCGAAGGATTGGGCAATAAATTCCTGGCCAATATCCGCGAGGCAGAAGCAATTGCCCAAGTAATCCGGGTTTTCGACGATCCCGATGTTATTCACGTCGACGGCAAAGTCGATCCGAGCTCCGATATAGAGACCATCAACACCGAGCTGATCCTTGCCGACTTGCAGACCATTGAAAAGGCTGTTCCGCGCATCGAGAAGGCGGTCAAGCTAAAGCAAAAAGACGCCGCTGAGCTGAATGCGATTCTGACTGCGCAGAAGGTCCTCGAACGTGGTGACACCATTTTCTCCTCGATCAAGAGTGACAAGCTGGAGATGGAACATCTCAAAGAATTGGGACTGCTCACGGCTAAGCCCTTCATCTACGTGTTTAACGTCGATGAAGCGGTGCTGAACAATACCGAACGCCAGGGCGAGCTGCGTGAACTGGTGGCCCCGGCTGACGCTATTTTCCTGGACGCGAAGCTCGAAGCCGACCTGGCCGAGCTGGATGAAGAAGAAGCTCGCGAGATGCTGGAAATGAACGGGCAGGAAGAGTCTGGCCTGGACCAGCTTGCCCGCGTCGGCTTCCACACCCTTGGTCTGCAGACCTATCTGACCGCAGGAACCAAGGAAACGCGCGCCTGGACCATTCGACAAGGCGACACCGCACCGCAGGCGGCTGGAGTCATTCACTCGGACTTCCAACGTGGCTTTATCAAGGCTGAAGTCGTCCACTTTTACGACCTGATCGACGCCGGTTCGATGTCGGAAGCCAAGTCGCGCGGCAAGGTTCGGATCGAAGGCAAAGAGTATGTAATGTCCGACGGCGACGTGGTGGAGTTCCGCTTCAACGTCTAGGCCAGAGGCTGATATCTGCCACGATTTTTCCTTCTTTTCGGTCGCCTCCGTTGGTAGGGTCAAGACATGGCATTCAGGTTTGACAACATGGGAATTGTCGTAGAGGACCTTGAACTTACGGTCGAGTTTTTTCTTGCACTTGGCCTTGAACTCGAAGGCCGAGGGATGGTCGAAGGTGAGTGGGCTGGCAAGGTCACTGGCTTAGGCAACCAACGCGTCGAGATCGCCATGATGCGGATGCCTGACGGACATGACCGGCTTGAACTTTCGCGCTTTCTTTACCCAGCAGTCATCGCCGATCATCGAAACGCCCCGGTAAACGCTCTGGTGTTATCTTCGAGTGATGTTCACAGTAGACGACATTGAAGACACGATGGCGAGGCTAAGTAAGTTCGATGTAGAGCTTGTAAGCAGCGAAATCGTTCGTTACGAGGACGTTTATAAGCTTTGCTACATTAGGGGACCCGAGGGCCTTCTGCTGGGCCTTGCCGAGGAGCTGGCGTAAGCCTTCGACGCGACTGCTAACCCAGCTGGAATTCTCTTCAAACCCTGGTAGTGCCGCACACCCTCGGGGTAGCATGCGCTATGACATCTGATCTTGCCGCGCTCTGTTTTGATGCGCACCGGCCTGCACAGCTTGCGAGGTTTTGGTCTGAGCTACTGGGGCGGAAAATTGGCGTCTACTCCGAGGATGAAGTTGAGCTGTTGCCAGGTGCGGCAAGCGAATTTCCAATCCGGTTCTTCCCGACGCAGGAGCAAAAGCAGGGCCAGAATCGCGCCCATTTTGACCTCACCAGTTCTTCCCTTGAAGAGCAAGAACAAATCGTGGCCCGAGCTCTGGAACTTGGCGCTAAACACATTGACGTTGGGCAGCTGCCAGAGGAAGAGCACGTGGTGCTCGCAGACCCTGAGAGCAACGAATTCTGCGTGATTGAACCAGGGAACGACTTTCTCGCCGGATGCGGGGTCTTAGGCGCGTTGGCTGGAGACGGTTCGCAGGAAGCTGGTTACTTCTGGAGCAAAGTATTGGGCTGGCCTTTGGTCTGGGACGAAGATCAAGAAACTGCTATTCAGTCGCCACGTGGCGGTGCAAAACTTACCTGGGGTGGCCCGCCACTCATGCCCAGGACGCATACGGATCGACTTCATTTTGACTGCTCAGGGCGTTAGTCAGGATGCTGAGATTGAGCGTGCCATTGCACTTGGCGCTAGCCGAGTTGGCGTCGATGAACGTGAGTCTATCGTCATGGCCGATCCAGATGGCAATGAATTTCGAATATTGGCCAAGAGATAGCTAACGCAGTCTGGACATCAGGAGTTTTTGCGCAGTTAACCTGAGTCTTGGCAACGTATTTCGTTGCACTTCCAAGCATTTAGATGTGGTTTAGACACACATAGAGGTACAACAATGACGAATGAATCTGGGAATGTCCTGGACGTTGACAGTGAATTTCAGGTTGCATCTCGGTAACAACCCAGTAACGGGAGTCAATTTTTTACCACTCGGCAACAAATCCGGTCTACGCTCTTGACAATGTGAGACAGGAAACTTGCCGGATCGGCAAGGGTTGTCGGGTCAGGATGACAGCATCTTGGTTAACACACTCTTCAGATATAGGAGGCGGAATGCGTTTCGGACGTATTTCCAAAGCAGCCGGCATTGCAGCAGTAGCTGCACTTGCTTTGAGTGCTTGCGCCGGCAACTCCGGGAACACCAATTCCAGCGCTTCGACGAGTGGCAAGACGGGTGGCTCAGCCACAGTGGTTGAGGTGAACGGCTTCACATCGTTCAACTCAACCACCCCAGCCGGAAACGTTGAGATCAACTCAAAAATTGCGTACGCCACGCACTCCGGTTTTGGCTACGTTGACGACAAGCTAAACGTTGTCAACAACGATAAGTTCGGCAAGATCGAAAAGGTCTCTGACGATCCGTTGACGGTCAAGTACACCGTTAACGACGGCGTCAAATGGTCTGACAACGCACCGGTTGACGTAAATGACTTGGTCCTAGCTTGGGCGATCGGATCGGGTTACTACAGCGATTCGAACCCCGATGCGAAGACCGGCAACGCGTACTTCCAGACTGCCGCAGACACCGCTGGTTTGAACCTCACCAGCTTCCCGGAGCTTGGCAGCGATGGCCGTTCAATGACGATCAAGTACTCGAAGCCTTATGCTGACTGGGCGATTGCGCTTGGTATTCCAACCATCGACAGCCCGGCACACGTTTTGGCACAGAAAGCTGGCCTCAAAGATGCTGCTGCGCTGACTGACTTGCTGAAGGGTTTGCCTAAGGGTGATCCGGCCAAGCCAGCCGCTGTTAACGAAACCCTCAAAAAGGTCTCAGACTTCTGGAACACGGGCTTCGACAGCAAGCAGTTGCCATCGGACGCTAGCTTGTTCCTCTCCAACGGCCCGTACGTCGTGAAGTCAATGGAGCCGGACCAGTCAATGACTTTGGTCAAGAACAATGACTTCAGCTGGGGCAACAAGGGCAAGCTTGATCAGATTACGGTTCGTTACATCGGTAGCGCATCTGCTCAGATCCAGGCTTTGAAGAACGGTGAAGCGGATATCGTTGCACCGCAGGCTTCCGCAGACACGGTTGACCAGCTCAAGGCTCTAGCGGGCCAGGGCGTCACCATGGACAAGGGCCCGCAGCTCTCCTATGACCACGTTGACCTGAACTACTCGGGTGTCTTTGCTGATCAGAACGTTCGTGAAGCATTCATGAAGACGATCCCGCGTCAAGATATCTTGAACAAGATCATCAAGCCGCTCGATCCCGACGCCAAGGTGCTCGATTCGCAGTTCTTCTTGCCGGGCCAGCCGAAGTACGACGATTCCGTCAAGAACAACGGCTCTGATAAGTACCCGAGCGTAGATATCGACGGAGCTAAGAAGCTGCTGAACGGTGCAACCCCGACCATTCGGATCATGTACAACAAAGACAATCCAAACCGTCTTGATTCCTTCACTCTGATTTCCCAGTCGGCTTCTAAAGCCGGATTCACCGTCGTTGACGGTGGCTTGGGCAAGTCTGAGTGGGGCAAGGCGCTCGGTAACGGATCCTACGATGCTTCGATCTTCGGCTGGATCAACCCGGGCGTTGGCGTCAACAACGTTCCTCAGGTATTCAATTCCGGTAACGGCTCGAACTACAACGGCTTCGCTAGCGCAGACGCTGACAAGCTGATGGACACCTTGATGACCACGCCGGATAAGGCTAAGCAGGACGACCTGATTTCTCAGATCGACAAGATTGTTTGGAGCACGGGCTACGGTTTGCCGTTGTTCCAGACCGTCGGTGTTGACGCTTACAGCGACAAGGTCACCGGAGTTACCTACAACCCGACGCAGACTGGCGTTTGGTGGAATGTATGGAACTGGTCCTCTAAGTAATAGTTTCCAACCTTTACGGTAATCATCAGAAGGGCGCCAGGACCACGTTGTGGTTCTGGCACCCTTCTGATGATTAATACCTACAGGTTTTCCAGCAATTTGTTCATGCGACTCGTAGTCACTGAGGCTCAGGAAGCTGAAGTAGACTTCAACAGCATCGGGTAATCCCCACCCCCCACAATTCGAGGTCCACATGCTCAGCTATCTCGTGCGGCGAATCATCACAGCCGCACTAATTCTGCTCGGGGTGTCCTTCGTGGTGTATCTTCTGACAGCGGCGTCGGGCGATCCACTCGAAGCGCTTCGCACCAGTCAAAACCCTAATAAAGCCGATTTGATCAAAGCCCGAAGCGACTTGCTTCACTTGGATGTTCCGGCACCTCTGCGCTATTTCGTTTGGCTAAAAGGCGCGGCCGGTTGCTTGGTCCCCTTTGCGAATGCTTGTGATCTAGGCAAAAACCTACAAGGCCAGCCAGTTACCGAGCAGCTTAGCCAAGCTCTTGTCCAGACATTGTCTTTGGTTACCACGGCTACTTTGCTCGCGATCATCATCGGCGTCACGGTCGGTATCATTACCGCTCTTCGCCAGTACAGTGCATTGGATTACGGCGTAACGTTTATGACGTTCCTGTTCTTCTCGCTGCCCATCTTCTGGGCTGCTGTGTTGCTGAAAGAGTTTGGCGCGATCAGCTTCAACACCTTCCTCCAAGATCCACAGATACCAATAGGCGTCATTCTGGTCGTCGCGGTGATCTTCGGTTTGATAGGTATGGCGGTTGCTCGAGGAGCATGGAAGAAACGATGGATTGCCTTCGGTGGGACGGCCGTCGTCGTCGCACTGGTACTGGGTTACATTTCACTGACCGGTTGGCTCAAGACTCCCGGATTAGGGCCCGTTGTCATTGCGGCCAGCGGGGTGGGAATTGCTTTTGGTATCACCGCGCTCACCGCTGGACTTAAGAATCGCAAGGCGCTTTACTCTTCGCTAGTCGTGGTGGTTATCGGTCTGATTTGCTACTACGCACTTCAGCCGTTGCTAAGCGATGCGACCTTCTTGATGGTTGTTATCTTGGCGATCGTCGCGATCCTGGTTGGAGTTGCGGTTGGCTATTTCTTCGGCGGTTACGACAGAGCTCAGAATATGCGTGCTGCTGCGCTAACGGCCTTTTTAGTTGCCGCTCTAGTCTTGCTTGACCGTTTTATGCAGTCTTGGCCTCAGTACTACGATCAAGTTCGTGGTCGCCCAATTGCAACGATCGGCGCGTCGACGCCGAACTTCCAAGGTGATTTCTGGACCGGCGGCTTGGACCGTTTTACGCACTTGATCCTGCCGACCATCGCCTTGATCTTGATCTCGATTGCTTCTTACACTCGCTACTCGCGAGGTTCGATGTTGGAAATCATGAATATGGATTACATCCGCACCGCTCGGGCCAAAGGGCTCTCCGAACGTACCGTTGTGATGCGGCACGCTTTCCGTAACGCGCTGATTCCGCTAGCTACTGTGGTCGCCTTCGATATTGGCGGTTTGATAGGTGGCGCGGTGATCACTGAATCGGTCTTCTCCTTCACAGGTATGGGACAAATGTTCGCGCAAGGCCTGCTCAACGTCGACCCGAATCCCGTGATGGGCTTCTTCGTGGTCGTGGCTGCTACGGCGTTGGTATTCAATCTCTTGGCGGATCTGGTCTATTCCGCTCTCGATCCCCGAGTGAAGGTGAAGTCATGACGACACTCACAAACCCTGAAATAACGCCCCAACCACCGGCTGTAGGCATCGAAGACATCCAGGAAACCAAGGGTCTAAGTCAAGGCCAAATTATCCGGAAACGGTTCTTTGGCCACACCGCTGCCATGGTTGCTTTGGTGGTCTTTCTGCTCGTGGTGATCTTGGTATTCAGCGCCAGCGGCATCAAGCTTTGGGGCTGGATTAATATTCCTGGCTGGTGGAAGTACAGCTATCTTGACGTGCAGGACCTAGTCAAAAACGCTGCTCCCACTTATCAATTCCCGTTCACGCTAGGCGACCATCCCTTCGGTCAAGACCGGGTTGGTCGGGATATGTTCGCGATGACTATGCGCGCAGCCCAGCTGTCCATCATGGTGATGTTCACGATCGGTATTGTTGCTTGTTTCATCGGTGTTGTTGTTGGAGCGCTTTCCGGCTTCTTCCGCGGTTGGGTTGAAACAGTTCTTATGCGTATCACCGACGCGATCATCATCATCCCGGTGATTGTCACCGGAGCCGTCCTCGGTCAGATTGTCGGCAACGCAAGTGTGGGTAATACGGTTATTGGCGCGGACGGCCAGCCTGCTGTCCAACGTGACTTAACAGCGGATCTCTTCAAATGGCTGCAAGATAACCTGGGCGTAGTTCTGCTCGGTATCTTCTTGTCCTTAGTGATCTGGGTCGGGCTGGCTCGATTGGTTCGTGGTGATTTCTTGAGCTTGCGTGAGCGTGAGTTCGTTGACGCGGCACGAATTGCGGGAGCTTCAAACGGCCGAATTATCTTCAAGCACATCCTGCCCAACGCGGTAGGCGTGATCATTGTGAACACCACGCTGTTGATGTCCTCGGCAATCTTGCTTGAAGCGGGTTTGAGCTTCATTGGGCTTGGCGTGAAACAGCCAGATATTTCACTGGGCTCGCTTGTTGTGCAAAACCAAGAAGCGTTTTCCACCCGTCCGTGGCTGTTCTGGTTCCCTGGCTTGTTCATTATCATCATCTGCTTGTGCATCAACTTCATTGGTGATGGCTTGCGCGATGCCTTCGATCCGCGGCAGAAGAAGTTCAACGCCAAGCGGGCCAAGAACAAGGCAGATGCTGCTATCGCTAAGGCCGAGACCAAGGCTGGCAAGGCCTAAGCGATGGCTGCTAAATCAGACAAACACGGCAACAAGCGTTACCACCGCGGCGAGCAGTACCGCCGCGATTGCAATACGCAGCCAGTTAATCTTGATGTCAGCGCGAGCAGACTCAGTTTGCTCGACGTCGATCTTGCCGGCGTCAACCAAGCCAGCCCAGCGCGCGCGGACCAGATAGGCTGCCGCGCCGGAGTCGCTTCGCTTGAGGTCGCCAGGTCGCAAGGATCCAGCCGCACCGTAGCTGCTACCCGGCAGGTTCAAAGCGTCTTCGCGCTTTCCACGGAAGGTTCCGATGACGCCGGGAGCCGGTGCAGCCCAAGCGCTGTATCGGCCGTTGGCAGTAATCAGGGTCAAGGCGAATTTCGTCTCGACGGTGACCAAAGCTACCCATGGCACTCGGATCGTTCGGCTGGGATTGACCAGAGTGATGCCGTCGTCATCGACCACCACTTCGGGGTAACCGAAGAGCCAGTATCCGCAGTAAGCCAGAAATGCCAGAACCGGAAGAGTCAGCAAGATTTCGCGTCCGTTGAGCCCGCTCAACAGTGCGACGGCCAGTCCGGCCACAGCCAAGGCGTAAAGAACGATGGCCAAAATAATGCCGGTACGGGGGCGGAAACGCTCAGTTGTCATGCACCTATCGTGACAGCACAGCCGAGCAGCCGACTAATTCGCAGATCAGCGAACGCTTATGTGGCGTTCCTGAGCGGAAGGAAACACACAGCATGAGTGAAGAAAACATCACTCCATCGGAACCCACCGAAGTCGACAACATCGGCCCAACGTCAGCGACTCGCGCTTCGGGCCGCCGTAGTTCGGCCGAGGCAGTGCTCCAGGTCAAGAACCTTTCGGTGGACTTTGGCGTGGACAAGCAATGGGTGCCGGCGGCAATCGAGCTTAATTACGAAGTCAAGGCTGGCGAAGTGCTAGCAATCGTTGGCGAGTCAGGTTCGGGCAAGAGCGCAAGCTCGATGGCGATCTTGGGTCTGCTGCCGGACAACAGTCGGGTGACCGGCTCGGTCAAACTCAACGGCGAAGAAATCCTCAACGCATCGCCCTCCAAACTGCGCAAGATCCGCGGCAGTGACGTCGCAGTGATCTTCCAGGAGCCGATGACCGCGCTTAACCCGGTTTACACGATTGGGTTTCAGATTGTGGAGACCTTGCGTCTGCACAACGAGATCTCACCGGACGAGGCAAGAGTAGGTGCGATTCGGATGCTCGAATTGGTCGAGTTGCCAGATCCGGAAAAAGCGTTCAAATCGTATCCACACCAACTTTCGGGTGGCCAACGGCAACGCGCAATGATTGCGCAATCTTTGTCTTGCGATCCGAAATTGCTGATTGCGGATGAGCCGACTACTGCGCTGGATGCGACGGTTCAAGCAGAAATCTTGGACCTGATGCGTAACCTGCGCAACAAGTTGGATTCGGCGATCGTCCTGATCACGCACGACATGGGTGTGGTTGCTGACCTCTCCGACCGAATCGCCGTGATGCGAAAAGGCGTCATCGTGGAAACGGGTACCGCAGAGGAAATCTTCTACAATCCGCAACACGAATACACGCAAGCCCTACTTGCCGCCGTGCCGCACCTTGGCCAAGGCAACGATCAAGCGGCCGAGGTAGATGTCACCGCGGTACTTGCTGACGCAACCCAATCGTCAGTTTCGGCAGTTGATTCTGAGGAACTAGCCCGTCGTGAAGCGGCAAAAAGTAGTGCTCTTGCCTCAGCTCGTGCGGTTAGCGAAGCGCAAGCCAAGGCTGAGCACGGTGAGCCGGTACTGGAGTTGCGAGACGTTGCGATTGAGTATCCGAAGCAGGGTCGAGTGCCAGCATTCAGGGCGGTCGAAGGCGCAAATCTGACCATCTACCCAGGCCAAGTTGTTGGACTGGTAGGGGAGTCGGGCTCGGGAAAGACCACGATTGGCCGGGCAGCGGTTGGTCTCTTGCCAGTTGCCGAAGGCACGCTTCAGGTCGTTGGCCAAGACATTACCAAGGCCAAAAAGAACGGCCGGCAGCTTTACGAGGCCCGACGCAACATCGGCATGGTATTCCAAGACCCCTCGTCATCGCTCAACCCGCGGTTGCCGATCGGTGAAAGCATCGGCGAGCCAATGTTCTTGGCCAAAGAAGCCAAAGGCCCTGAGCTGCAAAAGCGAATTGAAGATCTGCTTGATCAGGTGGAACTCCCGAGAAGCTACCGTAACCGCTACCCGCATGAGCTTTCCGGTGGCCAGAAGCAGCGCGTGGGCATTGCCCGAGCCCTGTCGTTGAAACCGAAGCTCATGGTTGCCGATGAGCCGACGTCGGCATTGGATGTTTCGGTGCAGGCTCGCGTCTTGGATCTTTTGCAGAACTTGCAGAAGGAAATGGGCTTTGCCTGCCTCTTCGTGACCCACGACCTTGCCGTCGTTGATTATTTGGCTGACCGCATTGTGGTGATGCAGTGCGGCAAGATTGTTGAGCAGGGCACTCGTGACGAGATCCTACGCAGCCCGAAAGAGGCTTACACTCAGCGATTGCTGGCTGCTGTGCCGCTGCCGGATCCGCAGAAGCAGCGCGAACGCAGAGAACTGCGCGAACAGCTGCTTGCCGCCGGCGTCGAGTAGCAGGGCGTTTTGAGCTAAAAACTAAATATCACGCCGCTTGTGGGTTCGAACGCTATTCTGCGTTCGGGCCCACAAGTGCAAGTAGCCGCTCGCGCAGGGCGATTGCCAAAATGCCGTGTCCTGAGGGGTTCAGATGGACGCCGTCAACAAGTTTGTTGCTGACTTTGTATTTGGTCAGCCAATCACCCACGCTAATAAAAGGAAGCTGGCGTGAAGCGGCAACTCGGCCAAGGAGCGCATCAATCTGGCTCCGCCGACCACCATTGTCGTTCAGGCCTCGGCCCAGAGTGCCGATCATAATTATTTGTGCTTGTGGGTAGAGCTTTTTCAGATCGGCAAGCAAACGGTCCGCATTGGCGGTAATTTGTGCGTCGCTGGCGCCAATGCGTGCGTCATTTCCACCACCCTGAATCACTACCAAGCCGCGCCCGAGGGAGGGAGATTGCAAGCTGGGCGGCAAACTTAGTGCCCACTGACCCGTTTCCAGCGCCTCAGGATAATTCGAAGCCTTTGCCTTGCTAGCTACGAAACCGGTACCACCTCGGCCGCAAAAGGCAACGCGGTAGTTTAGCGAGCGTAAGGCTTGTTGTACCCAGGTGTCCGCGCCGGGAACACCGGCTGCGCCGTCGGACTGCGAGTCGCCAATCAGTACGGCAGTTTGGCTAAAGGGTGCCAAACTAGTGCTGAAAGACTTAAAAATTACTTTACCAGGTTTGACGACTGGTGAGGTGGCGTTTGCTTCAAACGGTGCGATGACGCCCAAAGCCGTGACGCAGGTAAAAACTACGGCTCCAACCCGCCAATAACGTTCGTGGCCGGCTGTTCCGTGTGGTTTTCGGTACACTGTGCTCTGCACTTTTCATGAATTCCCCGGTCAGCGATCTGATCTTCTCTTCATGATGAGGCATCTATCGGCGGTTTACTAGAGCAGTGTGGTGAACAAGTCAGTAATGATGCGTGTTTTAGCGCATTTAGGCTGCGGCTGCGGTAGCGACTAGAATATTGTTGTGCTATGTCGGCGCGAAGCTGCGCCGAGCCCTTGACAGCTAACTTTTGTGACGCTGAGAGGGACACCGGAGCGCACCCGCCGAAAACACTGAAACGAGTCTTCACGCATGTCCGATATCACTACTGCCCCGGCTACCGCTTCGCGGAATGATCTGCGCAATGTGGCCATTGTGGCGCACGTTGACCACGGCAAGACCACGTTGGTCGATGCCATGCTGAAGCAGACCCACTCCTTTGCCTCGCACGGCGAGGTTGCCGACCGGGTCATGGACTCAGGTGACTTGGAGCGCGAAAAGGGCATTACGATCCTCGCGAAGAACACGACTGTTTCCTATAACGGTCCTGCTTCCAACGGCGAGACTGTCACGATCAACGTGATTGATACTCCAGGCCACGCTGACTTCGGTGGCGAGGTGGAGCGCGGCTTGTCCATGGTCGACGGCGTCGTGCTGCTGGTTGATGCCTCAGAAGGCCCGCTGCCGCAAACTCGCTTCGTGCTGCGTAAAGCGCTGGCCGCAAAGCTGCCGGTGATCTTGCTGGTAAACAAGACTGACCGTCCGGATGCTCGCATTGACGAGGTCGTGCACGAGTCGATGGACCTGTTGCTTGGCCTGGCCAGCGATATGGCCGACGAAGTTCCAGATCTCGATTTGGACGCCATTCTCAACGTACCAGTGGTCTATGCGGCCGCCAAGGTCGGTGCCGCATCGCTGGAGCAGCCGGAAAACGGCAGTGCGCCGTCGAACCCGGATCTGGAGCCTTTGTTCAAGACCATCCTGGACCACATTCCGGCGCCGACTTACAACCCGGACGGTGTGCTGCAAGCTCACGTCACCAACTTGGACGCTTCGCCGTTCTTGGGTCGTTTGGCTTTGCTGCGTATCTTCAACGGCACGCTTCGCAAGGGCCAGACCGTTGCCTGGGCCCGTCACGACGGAACCATGAAGAGCGTTAAGATCACCGAACTGCTGGCCACCAAGGCGCTCGAGCGCGTTCCTACCGAATCGGCTGGACCGGGCGAAATCGTCGCCGTCGCCGGAATCGAAGACATCACCATCGGTGAGACGCTGACCGACTTAGACAACCCGCAGCCGTTGCCGCTGATCACTGTCGATGATCCCGCGATCTCGATGACCATTGGTATCAACACCTCGCCGCTGGCCGGCAAGGTAAAGGGCGCCAAGGTCACCGCGCGCCAGGTGAAAGACCGTTTGGACAAGGAACTTGTCGGTAACGTTTCGCTGCGCGTGCTGCCCACCGAGCGTCCTGACGCTTGGGAGGTTCAAGGTCGTGGCGAGCTTGCGCTGGCCATCTTGGTAGAGCAGATGCGTCGTGAAGGCTTCGAGCTGACCGTTGGTAAGCCGCAGGTTGTTACCCGGATTGTTGACGGTAAAGTCAACGAGCCAATGGAGCACATGACCATTGACGTGCCGGAAGAGTACCTCGGTGCCGTGACTCAGCTGATGGCTGCGCGCAAGGGCCGGATGACCAATATGGCCAACCACGGCACCGGCTGGTGCCGGATGGAATTCCTCGTTCCGGCTCGTGGCCTGATCGGCTTCCGGACCAAGTTCCTCACTGACACCCGCGGTGCTGGTATCGCTTCCTCGATCGCTGAAGGCTATGAGCCGTGGGCCGGTCCGATTGAATACCGCACCAATGGGTCATTGATCGCGGACCGCGCTGGCGTGGTCACTCCGTTTGCGATGATCAAGTTGCAGGAGCGCGGTTCATTCTTCGTTCAGCCAACCTCGGAAGTATACGAAGGCATGATCGTTGGCGAGAACTCGCGAGCCGATGACATGGATGTGAACATCACCAGGGAAAAGCAACTCACCAATATGCGTGCAGCGTCCTCGGATACCTTTGAGAACCTGACCCCGCCGCGGGATCTGACTTTGGAAGAATCACTCGAATTCGCCCGTGAAGATGAGTGCGTTGAGGTTACTCCGGAATCAATCCGCATCCGTAAGTTGATCTTGAACATCTCGGAGCGAGCTAAAGCTGCTCGCTCGCGCTCGCACAACTAAGGTCGCAACAGTCTTTGTTGCCTGAAAAAGCCACGGCAGCAGACGGAATATTCCGTCTGCTGTTTGTGCATGCCCACCCGGATGATGAATCCATCACCACGGGCGGCACGATGGCTTATTTTGCCCGCTCCGGTGCGCAGGTCACGTTGTTGACCTCCACCCGGGGTGAGCTAGGCGAAGTGATTCCGGCAGACCTGCGTTACCTGGAACAGGGCTTGCCAAAGCCAGGCCGGGCAGGTCAATCCATTGACGACGGCGGCGCTGGCCTAGCGCGAATGCGCACCGCCGAGTTGAATCAAGCGGCGGCAGAGCTAGGCGTTTCGCAGCGGATGTTTCTGGGCGAAGCTCCGGCGCTTGCGCCCGGTGCTGAGCCGGTCATTTACCGTGATTCCGGCATGATGTGGGCGCCAGATGTGCCAGGGGAGCGCCGTCGAGCGATTGCCTCAGAAACCGTGCTGCCGGGATCGTTCTCTCGAGCACCGTTGGATGAAGTTGCCAATCATACTGCCGTGCTCATCCGGGCCTTGCGGCCAGACGTCGTGGTCAGCTACGCCTCCGACGGGGGCTATGGTCACCCCGATCATGTCCGGACGCATGAGATGACTGTGCGAGCTCTGGAGCTGGCTTCGATGCAGGGAGATGCTGTCAATCCAGCGTGGCGAGTGCCGTTGGATTACGAGATTCTTTCGAGAAGCGAACTTGAGCCAGAGGCAACAAATACGCCATTACTCTGCGTTGACGGATCTTATGACGCCAAACGTGCCGCAATGCTGGCGCATCGGACCCAGATTGTTGTTAACCAAGATCAATATGCGCTGAGTGATCTGGAGCTTAAACCGATAAGTGCGGTAGAAGGGTTCCGGCTCGGGGCTCATACTGCCGCTCGGCAGCCGTCATTGCCGCCACGACGGACGATTTCTGAGTGTGTGGGATACACGCTGGGTGCACTGCTCGCTGGCGTCATTTCAGCTTTTCTTGGTACAGCCCTGCATTTGCAGACGATGCAAATTGGCGATACTTCGGTGCCGTGGGGTGCTGCGCTTGCTTTGGTTTTGGTAGCTGCAGTGCTGACGCTGGTGGGCAGCTGGGCACGTTCACCAACCACGGGCTTACTCAGCGGTGCTGCGGCCTATCTGAGCTGTGTTGTTTTGGCGATCCCGCATGGTCGGATTGGCATGATTATTGCCAATTCAGCCGGAAATATCTGGCTTTATGGCGTTGCCGTGGTGACGGTACTTTACTGTCTTGTTGCTATGGTGCTGGCCGGGCGCTCAAAGGCTGCTCGGGGTCGGCGGAATTCTGGTCGACGCGGTGAGCGAACATAATTCCAGTTGGTTCGCTGTCTGGGTCTGAGGGCATCTCAGCATATTCTCGGAGCAGGGCGTTGAATCTGGAGAGCATCTCCTCACGATGTTCCTGATTCAGGTGCAAGCCCAATCGAGAAGTTTCAATCTGGCTAGGATGTAGCCCTTTAATTTCCTCGAGAAAAGCGTTAATGAGAATTGGCGATGCATCAGGGACACTCTGACTGAACGACCGTCGGGTGGCTAGATAAGGCACTTCACGTGCGCCTCGCGTTCCTCTTCGCAATTCCTGCGGTGCAAGGAATCCAGTGTCAACAAGCTTTCTCACGTGGTGCAGAATCGACGCCGGATTAGCCTCGAGCAATTCTGCAATCTCCTTATTCGTACGTGCTTGGTGTAAGCAGAGCCGAAGGATTCGCAATCTCAGTGGCGATGAGAGCGCCTTGATCTTGGCTTCATTAAGACTCTAGCTCCGTGGCTGAACATATTCCAAGTATAAGTGATTGACTTAAAACAATCACTTCAGAACACTGGAATGGTGAACACCATGAGCCTGCTCCGCAGCAGCAATTTTCTGAAGTTCTGGTCAGGTCAGACGATCAGCCAGCTCGGCTCTCAGCTGGGATTATTAGCGATGCCGGTGCTGGCAGTTGGCTTGCTGCATGTCAGCGAATTTGAAGTGGGCGTACTGGCTGCGGCCGGCACCATCGCGTTTCTCGTGGTGGGATTGCCTGCTGGTGCTTGGGTAGATCGCTGGGTGAAAAGGCGCGTGATGATTGCCGCGGACCTGGTCCGAGTTGCTGGCATGCTAGCCGTTCCAGTGCTTTGGTGGACCGGCACGCTGCACGTTTGGCACCTCTATCTCATTGCTGCGGTGGTTGGCGTAGCCACGGTCTTCTTTGATGTTTCCTACCAGAGCATTGTGCCGTTGTTGGTGCACGGCGAACAGGTTGCTGACGCTAATTCGAAGCTGGAGGGCACGGCGTAGATTTCCCGTATTGGTGGACCAGCGCTTGGCGGCGGTCTGCTGACAATTATTAGTGCGCCGGTATTATTCGTGGGCGAAGCCTTGGGTTACTTTGCTTCGGCAATATTTCTCTGGCGGACAAAGGTTTCTGAGCAAGCTCAGCCCAAGGCGGATCGCAGACCATTAGTCGTCGAGATCAAAGAGGGGCTTGTTTTTGTCGCCAAACACGCTTTGTTGCGCCGGATTGTGATTTGCACGGCGTCGTCGAACTTCTTCGGCAATATCTCGGCCACTTTATTGCCAATATTGGTTCTACGCCATTTAGATTTAGGTGCCGCAGGACTGGGCATAGTGCTTTCCGTCGGGGCTGTTGGCGGGCTTTTGGGCGCAATCGCAGTTCCTCGCTTAGCCGGTTGGGTGGGTGAAGGCCCGCTGATTCCGATCTCCTCGATTGCCTTTTCGCTGGCGCTACTTTTAGTCCCGTTGAGTGCCACATTGTCTGGTCGAGGTTTACAGCTGAGCGTTTTGATCGTTGGTGAATTCATCTCAAGTTTTGGCATTCTTGCTTACAACGTGATGCAGGTGAGTATGCGGCAACGAGTCTGCCCACCCAAGTTACTGGGTAGGATGAACGCGTCGATCCGGTTTGTCATTTTCGGTGTGATGCCGATTGCCGGCATACTCTCGGGTTTGCTCGGCAGCTGGCTCGGATTGCTACCAACTATTTGGATCGGTGTCCTTGGCGGATTACTGGCACCGGTCGCTGTGGTCTTCTCGCCGCTGTGGCAGATGCGCAAACTGCCGGATTCGGTCGATTACTCGGCAGCTTCAGTGTGAGGGCCAGCTAGCGCGTAGTTCCCTGCCAGACGGCGTCAAAGGGTGCGTGTGAAGCGACGCGGGCTTGTATTGCCTCGGTCACAAAAGACTTAGCAGTCTGCGCCGCAGCCAAATGCGTTGCGCCCTTAGCTAGTTCGGCGGCCACAGCTGCGGCGAGTGAACAGCCTGCGCCGGAGACGGCGACTTCACCAACCTTGGCCGCGCTCAGTACTTCAAGAGTGGATCCGTCATAGAAAACGTCCACTGCCTCAGCTCCGGCGAGCCGGACGCCGCCCTTGGCCAGGACCGTGGCACCAGAGGCATCAAAGATCCGTTGGGCGGCTTCTTTGAGCTGCGCCACAGTGTTGATCTCGGCCAAGCCAGACAAGGAGAGCGACTCAAAGTGGTTTGGCGTGACGAAGGTTACCTTGGGCAAAATTTCGCGCTTCAAGGCTTGATCGGTATCCAAAGCAGCGCCAGGTTCTTGGCCTTTGCAGATGAGAACCGGGTCAAGCACGATGTTTTTCCAGGACTGCCCAGCCAGCGCGTTTGCCACCGTCTCGATCGTTGCTGGCGTGCCCAACATGCCAATCTTGACGGTGTCCAACTGATCCGGTTGGTACGCCGTCGTAATCGCTTCTAGTTGGTCAGCAATGACCTGCGCTTCAACCGGAACGAAGCGGTGGTTCCAGTTCTGTTTCGGGTCGAACGAGACGATGCAAGTTAGAGTCGCGATGCCAAAAACGCCAAGTTGTTGAAACGTCTTCAGATCTGCTTGCGCGCCAGCGCCACCGGTTGCTTCGGAACCAGCAATAGTCAAAGCAATGGCGGGATTGTTCTGGGTAGAAGTCATAAGAACAATCCTGCTCTTCTGAGCCGCCAAACATCAAATTGCGCATGCACACCAAATCGCGTATTCGCGATAGCTTGACAGCTTTGCGTTAGCCAGAAGGCGTGTCAACTAGCTAACGCAAAGCTGTCTAGCTATCTGAAACCGGTGCGGGGCCCAAGCGTCGGGTTCGAGGGAGCGGAGCGGGTGGTACCTCTTTAGCCGCCACGATGTCTGCGCGAAGAATTACGACGTCGCCACGCTTGGTCTGCACCGTGGCCGAGATATCGTCGAGGGTCAAAAGCTGGCCCAGGGCATCGGTGAGCGGCAACGGTCCTGGAATCCGATGCCGCACAATAACGCGCATTCCAGCCTTGAGAGCCGCCATGTGATCAACCACCTGTTCATAGTAAGACTTGATGGCACGTCACGGGCCGTCTTGTGGGGGATAATGAATAAGGCTCGAGTCGAACCAGATCGAGCTGAAGGCAGCAGGAAAGGTTGGGACGTGACGTATGTAATCGCGCAGCCGTGCGTGGATATTAAAGACAAGGCATGTATTGAAGAATGCCCTGTTGACTGTATCTACGAAGGTGAACGATCGCTTTACATTCACCCCGATGAATGTGTGGACTGCGGCGCTTGCGAGCCAGTGTGCCCAGTCGAAGCAATCTATTACGAAGACGATGTGCCGGAAGAATGGGCCGATTATTACAAGGCAAACGTCGAATTCTTCAACGAAATCGGTTCTCCTGGTGGAGCGGCCAAAGTTGGCAGTACCGGCACCGACCACCCCTACATTTCGGCACTTCCGCCGCAGAATCAAGGCTCATCTCCAGTGCCGGGCGCTAAAAGGGGGTTTAGCCTAGAGCTTCCAGAATATCCCTGGGAAGCAGTTGCGCCCTACGCCGAGCGTGCGCGGCAACACCCGGACGGCATAGTGGACTTGTCAATTGGTACGCCGGTTGATCCGACGCCACAACTGATACAGGACGCGCTACGTTCTGCGACTGATGCGCATGGTTATCCGACCACGCAAGGCCGTGAACCGTTGCGCCAAGCCGTGGTCGGTTGGTTCGCTCGACGGCGTGGCGTCGCGGGGCTAAGCCCAGAACAGATCTTGCCAACGATTGGTTCAAAAGAACTTGTTGCCTGGCTGCCGTTGCTGCTGGGCCTGGGCGAGGGCGACGTCGTCGTCCGGCCAAAGATTGCTTACCCCACCTATGACATGGGGGCTTTGCTGGCCGGAGCAACACCGGTTGCCGCAGATTCGCTGGCTGAGTTGGATGCGGACACTCTAAGCCGGGTGCGGCTTATCTGGCTAAACTCGCCGGGCAACCCTACTGGCGAAGTGCTTTCCACTACGCAGATGGCAGAAGTGGTCGCGCAAGCGCGCGAGCTCGGCGCTGTGGTCGCCTCTGACGAATGTTATGCCGAGCTCGGTTGGGGTGAGTGGGAAGACGGTGTGCCGTGCATTCTGTCGCAAGAGGTCTCTGCTGGTTCTAGCCAAGGTTTGTTAGCGATTTACTCGCTCTCCAAACAATCAAATCTTGCCGGGTACCGGGCTGCTTTTGCCGCGGGTGATGCAGATTTGATTGAGAACCTGCTCAATAGCCGCAAACATGCGGGCATGATTGTGCCTTGGCCGGTTCAGGAAGCTATGCGAGTGGCTTTGGGTGATGATGCGCATGTTCAGGTACAAAAAGACCTGTATCGAGCTCGACGTGCGGCGCTCAAGCCAGCTCTTGAAGGTTTTGGATTGCAGATTCACGGTTCAGAAGCAGGTCTCTATCTTTGGGCGAAGCCGGTCGGTGCGCATGCGAATGATGACTCTTGGGCTACCGTGGGCAGGTTTGCCGATCGTGGCATTTTGGTAGGGCCAGGGGTGTTTTATGGCGAGGCTGGTACGGGATTCGTACGAGTATCGCTGACCGGCACCGACGAGCGAATTACAGCTGCAGTGCAGCGGCTAAGTCAAGAGATTCCTGAGTTCAGCACTTCAAATTAGCGCTACAGCCCTACTGGGCGGTAGTTTCTTAACTGCGGAGACATCCCATTAGCCGCGAAAATCGAAGGGGACCCCATGACTGATTCCACATCGGCATCGTTGCGCTATGCGGGCGGCGAGCTCGAGTTGCCTCGAATCAAAGCTGCCGAAGGCAATGACGGGTACGACGTATCCAAACTTCTCAAAGACACCGGAGCGGTCACCTATGACCCCGGTTTCATGAACACTGCGGCCACGACCTCCGCAATCACCTACATCGATGGTGACGCCGGCATCTTGCGTTACCGGGGTTACCCGATTGAAGAGCTGGCGCAACACTCAAACTTCCTTGAAGTTTCGCACTTGCTGATCTACGGAAACTTGCCGACCGGAAACGAGCTGTCGGAGTTTGATCAGAAGATTCGTCGGCACACGTTGCTGCACGAGGACCTGAAAGGGTTCTTCGGCGGATTCCCTCGGGATGCACACCCCATGCCGGTGCTGTCGTCCGCGGTCTCGGCACTTTCAACGTTTTACCAGGATTCGCTTGATCCGTTTGACGACGATCAGGTGGAGCTGTCCACAATTCGACTGATGGCAAAGCTGCCCGTTATCGCGGCATATGCGCATAAAAAGTCCATTGGCCAGCCGATGCTTTACCCGGATAACTCGATGAATCTGGTGGAGAACTTCCTGCGGATGTGCTTCGGCCTGCCCGCCGAGCCATACGAGCTGGACCCGGTAATGGCTAAGGCGCTCGACTTGTTGCTCATCCTGCACGCCGATCACGAGCAGAACTGTTCGACGTCGACGGTGCGTTTGGTCGGTAGCTCGAATGCAAACATGTTCGCTTCGATTTCCGCGGGTATCAATGCACTTTTTGGTCCTTTGCACGGTGGCGCGAACGAAGCTGTGCTGAACATGCTTCGACAGATCCAGGCCTCGGGCGATCCGGTAGAGAAGTTCATTGAGCGAGTCAAGAACAAAGAAGACGGCGTGAAGCTCATGGGCTTCGGGCACCGGGTCTACAAAAACTACGACCCGCGGGCCAAGATCGTCAAATCAGTAGCTGATGACGTGCTCTCGCGTTTAGGCGGTAACGACGAGTTGCTAGACATCGCGATGAAACTTGAAGAGAAGGCGCTGACTGATCAGTACTTCGTCGATCGCAAGTTGTACCCGAACGTAGACTTCTACACCGGCGTGATCTACAAAGCGATGGGTTTCCCGGAGAAAATGTTCACGGTGCTCTTTGCCTTGGGCCGTCTGCCCGGTTGGATCGCGCAATGGCGCGAAATGATGAAGGATCCGGCCACCAAGATTGGCCGCCCTCGCCAGTTGTACACGGGAGAGCCTGAGCGCGCTTACCCCTCACGCTAACTTTCAACAAACGCTGCACCACTTTTCGGCCTTAAACCAGGGTTTTAAAGCCGAAAACTGGTGCAGCGTTTGGGGTTAAGCGGTGTAGCCGTTGGGGTTGTTCTTTTGCCAACGCCAGTGGTCTTCACACATTTCGTCGAGCGACTTTCTGGTCGACCAGCCTAAATCAGCTAGCGCCGAAGAAGGATCGGCCCAGAACGCTGGCAGGTCTCCTGCACGTCGAGCAGCAATTTCGTAGGGCAGCGAGTGACCCACTGCCTTCTCAAACGAGTGCAAGACTTCAAGAACCGAACTGCCGACGCCGGAGCCCAAGTTCCAACGAAAAACACCCGGCATTGCGGTGATGAAGTCCAAAGCGGCGACGTGACCTTGGGCAAGGTCCATCACATGGATGTAATCACGCTGTGCCGTGCCGTCCGGGGTATCGTAATCGCCACCGAAAATCATCAGCTTATCTCTGCGGCCCACGGCAACCTGAGCGATAAAAGGTACTAAGTTATTAGGAATGCCCAGCGGATCTTCGCCAATCCGGCCCGAAGGATGTGCGCCTACCGGGTTGAAATAGCGCAGCAAAGCAATTTTCCAACGGTCATCTGCGGCGCAAATATCAGACAAGATGTCTTCAATGTGTTCTTTCGTGCGGCCGTAGGGGTTGTCAGAGCCGATTTCCATTTTTTCGATATACGGGAACGGACTCAGGCCACCGTAAACCGTAGCTGACGAAGAAAACACAATATTCCGGACGCCATGCGCGTCCATCGCTCGGAGCAGATTGATCGTGCCAGTGACGTTGTTGTGGTAATAACGCAATGGCTCGCGAACGGATTCGCCAACAGCTTTCAGCCCGGCGAAGTGGATGACCGAGTCGATATTTTCCTGGCTGAAAAGCTCAGTCAACGCCACTTCGTCGAGCAAATCGATCTGACGGAAAGCCGCAGCTTTTCCGGTAAGTTCTTCAACACGTCGTAGCGATTCTTCGGAAGAATTCACTAGGTTATCTAGTACCAGCACCTCATGGCCGGCCTCGAGGAGGGTCAATGTCGTGTGGGAACCGATATAACCGCTTCCGCCTGTTACAAGCACTTTCATAACGTCAGCCTACCGGGCAAATAAGCTAGCCAGCCGAAGCGAAATTGCCGGTATGGCGAAAATTAAACCGAGACTGTGGCTGGAACTGAGCTAATCTTGAGGCATGCACCATACCGGCGGCCCCGGATGGCGAATCACCATGGACAGTTCCGGCCCTTTGCTGATCGCCCTCTATCTTCGAGACGTTTCAGGCTTGGTGACGGCCGGGACTCCATCGCTCTGCGCTGCTAGCCCCGCGATCAAGGCGACCGATAGCCGGCAACTAACCCAGGCCGTTGGCGGTATGGAGATGCTGCGCTTCGAATGGGAGCAATGGTGGTCGCAGCTTTTAGGTACTTTCCCTGGACTGCCACCAGAACTGACTCCGCCAGATTTTCCTGGTTTTGATGGAAACGCTGCCTTACAACGTCTTCTGCAAGCCCATTTCGGCGCCGCATTGAATTGGTCGCGCGAACGACTAAGCGAGTATCAATTGCTCGCAAGCCAGCGCGAGACTTTGGGGAACCCCAAGATTTTGGCACGACTGGTCCAAGAGCGAGAGCTTGAACTGGGCCGGAATGCGCGGGATTTCAACCTGAAAATTGTAGAACTTCCGTTGGCAGAACCCAGAGCCTGGTTTTTGGAACCGAATCGAATGGTGATGAGTCAAGAGTTGCTGGGGGACCCAGAAGCGTTTCGAAGCTACGTGCAGCCAGTAGTCGAGATTCTGGTCTGAATCGTCTCAAGATTACCGTTAGGGCGATTTCAGAGTGATTATGACTTCCTGGTTGTTCGACTGATCGGAAGGCTGCCAGCCGCGATTTGCGCCGGCGTCGTTATTTGAGCGTTGCCAACTTTCCCCGGCATAGCTCACCTGGACTATGCCAAGGTCTAGCGCGTTTGCCACCGCCCATTGCGCAAAAGCCCAACCAGCGGGCTCGCTTGCACTGATTCTGACCGCGGAGCCATCAATACGTGCCGGTGTGGAACCGAAACTCGACTGCAGCTTGGTCAAGATAGCCTGGCCCGGAACTGCTGCATCGGGGGCTTCTAAGGTGCAGATGAGCGCGGCAGTGGAATAGCCAGTAAGCGCGGAGGCGAAGGCTCGCGCCATTGACTCATGCTGACCGTAGGCCTCAGGAAAGGCTGAGCGTTGCACGGCGTCGCCAGCTTCGGTAATAGTCAGGTTTTGATAGTTGGCAATTTTGACTAAGCCATCATAAAAAGCATTGATTGAATAAACCGGGTCCATAATCTGTTCCACCGTGCCCCAGCCTTGTGAGGGACGCTGCTGAAACATGCCCACCGAGTCCCGGTCGCCATGCGATATGTTCCGCAATTTGGATTCCTGCATTGCGACGGCGATCGCGATGGTCACGGCACGTGGCGGCAGCGAACGTCGGGTGGCAACGGCGGCTATGAGGGCAGCGTTTTCAGCTTGATCTGGTGCCAGCATAAACTTGCCGCTTTCAATTGCGGCTGAGCAACCGACTAACAGCTTGGCTGGCGGCTGTTCGAAGAAATTGACCGCCCACAGCCCACCAGCAACGATCAGCACGATCGTAAAAGCCATGGCCAGTAGCCAGATTAAGGCAGCCCGAGTTCTAGACTTGCGACTCATTGGCTACTCAACTTAATATTCATTGCGGCTAATTGCTATGCAGGGCCGCGTTGAGCTCAACTGTTTGGCCTTGGCGGGGCAAAACTTCAACGCCGCCCGAAGTCGAGTTGCGTCGGAAGAGCAAGTTTGGCTGCCCGGAGAGCTCGGCGGCTTTGACGATCTGGAACGTGTCTTCACCGTCAGCGTCCTTCGGGCCAGGCACTCGCACCCTGGTGCCCGCGGTAACGTAGAGCCCGGCTTCGATCACCGAATCATCACCCACCGAGATTCCGACGCCGGAATTGGCGCCGAGCAACACCCGGTCACCAATAGTGATGCGCTCTTTGCCACCGCCGGAAAGCGTGCCCATGATGGATGCGCCGCCGCCGACGTCGGAGCCTTCACCCACTACAACTCCGGCCGAGATACGGCCCTCAACCATGGAGTTACCCAAAGTGCCGGCGTTGAAGTTGACGAATCCTTCGTGCATGACGGTGGTGCCCTCGGCCAAATGCGCACCCAAACGAACCCGATCAGCGTCGGCAATGCGCACGCCCGCCGGGAGCACATAATCAACCATGCGAGGGAACTTATCTACCGCGAAGACCTGTACATTGCCACGGCTGCGGAGCCGGCCTCTTGTGAGTTCAAAGTTCTCCGGGGAGCAGGGGCCAAAGTTCGTCCACACGACGTTTGGCAATACTGCGAAGATGCCGTCCAGTGAAATGCTGTTCGGGGCAACCAATCGGTGTGAAAGAAGGTGCAGACGCAAATAAGCATCGGCAGTATCTGCCGGAGCAGCGTCGAGGTTAATCTGGGTAAAGATCACTTGCTGGCTTACAGTACGGTCGGCGTCGGTGCCGGATTCAGCGAGCGCGCTCAGTTCTGGATCAGCTTCCGGCGCACTGCCTAGAGACTCGGTGGCTAACCCGAGAGCTGGCGCGGGGTACCAGACCTCCAAGACGGTGCCATCAGCGGCGATTGTGGCCAGGCCGAAGCCGTGTGCCGCGCGGTCAATAGTGGTCTCTGCCCCGGATGCTGTTGTGCTCATAACTCCATCTTCGCTTAGTCGCTGCAAGCATGCCAAAAGCGTTGCTGTGAATACCAACGAAAGTATTAGGCTAAAAAGATGCGATTTGACCTGCACGCTGACGTTGCCGAGCTGGCTGCCGCCCTCCTCGATGTTGAGAGTGTTTCAGCTAACGAAAAACAGATTGCTGATTTCGTTGAGGAGGCCTTGCATGCGCTTCCGCATCTAACAGTGTTGCGCGACGGTGATTCGATCATTGCGCGAACCGAGCTTGGCCGGGCGGAGCGGGTTATTTTGGCTGGGCACTTAGATACCGTGCCATTGCCGACGACGCCGGGAGCACGCGGGACGGTACCTTCCAGCTGGTCGGATGGGGTGCTATACGGTCGGGGTGCCACCGATATGAAGGGCGGCGTGGCCGTGCAATTGGCGCTCGCTGCGGCGCTCACCGAACCAAACCGGGATCTTACCTTTGTGTTTTATGACCATGAAGAGGTTGAAGCGGATCTGAGCGGCCTGGGCCGGCTGGCTAAAAATCATCGTGAGCTATTGAACGCAGATTTCGGCATTCTGTTGGAGCCTACCGATGGCGTAGTGGAGGGTGGCTGCAACGGCACGATGCGGTTTGAAGCCCGGATGCACGGCAAAGCAGCACACGCAGCCAGGGCTTGGATGGGGCATAACGCAATTCACGATGCTGCTGAGATTTTGAACCGGCTGCGCGATTACGCGCCGTTAACGGTATCGGTGGAGGGTCTTGATTATCGGGAGAGCTTGAACGCGGTAAAAATTCGCGGCGGCATTGCTGGAAACGTCATCCCAGATGAAGCGGTTGTGGAGATCAATTACCGCTTCGCGCCGAATAAGACCATAGAACAGGCTGAGGCCGTGGTGCTTGAGTTGCTTGCCGGATTAGATATAACCCGTACTGACGCTGCTCCGGGTGCGCGACCGGGCTTGGACCAGCCAGCGGCTGCGGCTTTTGTCGCGGCGGTAGGTGGCACCCCGAAACCCAAGTTTGGTTGGACCGACGTCGCCCGGCTTGGACAACTGGGCATCCCGGCCGTGAACTTTGGCCCGGGGGATCCGTTACTTGCGCATAGCGATGATGAACATGTCAGCGGCCAGGCAATCCGTGATTGCCTGGCCGCGTTGACGCGTTGGTTGAGCTAAAAGGATTAGCTTACGAAACTCCGATACCAGCGTTGCCCATATCGAGGTTGCCAGCTCCTGGTACAGCTGGAGGGTTCTTATTTGACGCTTTAGGGCTGCGACGCAGTCGGCTTTCTGCGAACTTCGCGAGGCCAGCAAGGATCAAACAACAGCCCACATAGAGCGTGCCGCCGATTATTGCGGCCGGGATGATCGGGGTTTCATATGAGGTCTGACCACCGTAGTAGTTGATCTTATAGAGCAACTCTTGGTACGTAATGATGAAGCCAAGCGCGGTGTCTTTGAGCGCTACCACCAATTGCGCAATGATCACCGGCAACATAGTACGCACCGCTTGCGGCAGCAAGATCATCGTCATCACACGGGTCTTGCGCAGTCCAATGGCATAAGCTGCTTCACTTTGTCCTTTCGGGACCGCGAGAATGCCAGCTCGAATGACTTCAGCAAGTACCGATCCGTTGTACAGGATTAGGCCCACAACCACCGCGATAAACGGCGTCATTCCTTGGAATCCAATTGACGGCAGACCGTAGAACATTAGCGCCATCAAGATCAGCAGCGGCACTGCGCGGAATAGCTCGGTAAACCAACCGACCGGGACCGAGATCCATCGTCGGTCAGACAACCTGCCGACAGCAAGAACCATACCTAAGATCAGTGAGCCAACTGCAGCGACGCCGAAGGCGCTGAGCGTAGAGCCGAGACCCTGCAGAATGTTTTGCTGAACTAGTGGAAAAGTGAAAAGACTCCATTTTTTCGCGCTAAATTGGCCGCTTTCGGCGAATTTATAGATGATAAATGCCAGAACTGCGGCAACAATCACAACAGTGATGATGCCCAATACTCGGTTGCGGCGAATGGCTTTGATGCCTGGGGCATCGAACAAGACCGTAGTCATCGGGCACCGCCTACTTTCCACTTCATTTTCTAACTTGCGCTGCACGAGGCTCAGTACCGCGACCAAAATAATGAAGCCCAACGCCACCCAAAGCAAGCTCTGCATCGCGGGATAGCCACGTTCGGAGAGGTTCGACCGGATCGCACCAGCCTCCAGCACCGAGAAGCCGGCTGCCACCGTGGTGTTCTTCAAAAGCGCGATAAATACGCTCATCATTGGCGGCACCACCGCACGGAAGGCTTGCGGCAGAATAACTAGCGACATGGTCTGGCCAAACGGCAAGCCAATTGCTCTAGACGCCTCGGCCTGGCCTACTGGCACAGTGTTAATACCGGCTCGAATGGCCTCAGAGACATAGGTCGCGGTGTAGAGCGACAATGCGATGATCGCCAATGGCACGAAACCGGGATTTGGAAAGCCGAGCTTCGGGTAGCCAAAGAAGAAAAACAGGAACACCAGAGTCAGCGGGGTATTCCGGATGACATTGACGTAAAACGTACCCAGAGCGCGCATCGGTGTGACTGGTGAAACGCGCAATGCCCCGACAATGACGCCCAGAATCAGGGCGAAAATTGCGGAGAAGAAGAACAGGATGATGGTGTTCTTGAAGCCTTCACCGAAGAGTTCAAGATTGTCTGTCAGTGTGTTCACTGAGTGATTCGCTGTCGATCAAGACGACGGTGGCACTCCGCATTGCGCGGAGCACCACCGATAGTCTTAGTAGTTTTCGACGGCGGGCTGGTCAACCTTGGTGCCCGATTTGCCCAAGGTACTGTCGTAGATTTTGGTCCAGACGTCTTTGCCCTTGGTCAGAGTGTCATTGAGGAAGGTCCGCAGCGCGGTATCACCCTTTTTGACGCCAATGCCGTACTTCTCCGTAGTAAACGGCGGCCCAACAACCTTCAAATTGTCCGGATCCTGGGCGGCGTAGCCGAGCAGGATCGCCTGATCGGTGGTCAACGCATCAGCTGAACCGTTCTTAACTTGTTCTACGCACTTTGAGTACAGATCGAATTCGGTAGTTTTAGTATCCGGGAACTTCGCCTTGATGTTCTGGATCGGTGTCGATCCGGTCGCCGAGCAGACCGTTTTGCCAGCCAAGTCTTTTTCGGAGTTGATCGAAGTGTTGTCCTTCTTCACCAGTAGGCCCTGACCGGTAACGAAGTACGGGCCAGCGAAGTCAACAAGGGCTTTGCGCTTGTCTGTAATCGAGTAGGTGCCCACGTACAAGTCAACCTGACCGTTTGCGAGCGCCTGCTCTCGGTTCGATGAGGCAATGGCTTGGAACTGGATCTTATCCGCGCTCAAGCCCAGCGAAGCGGCCATCCAACGGGCAATTTCAATGTCGAAACCGGAGTATTCACCGGTTGCGGGATCTTTGAAGCCCAGACCAGGCTGATCTTCCTTTACCCCAATGGTGATTTTGCCGTTTGACTTAATCTTGTCAAAGGTCGGGCTGCCGGAGAGGGAGACGTTGTCCGCGACCTTGTATGCGGCCTCGGAACCACCCTCGGAACTGCCGGGGGTGCTACCGCCACCACAAGCGCTCATGGTCAGCGCTGCGGCGACTCCAATGGCGCCGAAGATGCTGGCTTTTTAGTGAATCGCATGTTCTACCTTTCGATGGTGCGAGTGAGTTGCTTGATATCAGTCAAGGGTCAGTGCGTCAGAATCTTGGACAGGAAGTCCTTAGCCCGGTCACTCTTAGGGTGCGTGAAGAACTCTTCTGGCGTGGCATCTTCAATAATCTGACCGTCGGCCATGAAAACCACGCGGTCTGCTGCGTTGCGCGCGAAGCCCATCTCGTGAGTCACCACGACCATGGTCATGCCGTCCTTTGCCAAACCGACCATGACGTCCAAGACCTCATTGATCATTTCCGGGTCCAAGGCCGAGGTGGGCTCGTCAAAAAGCATCACCTTGGGTTTCATCGCTAGAGCTCGAGCGATCGCAACGCGTTGCTGCTGACCGCCGGAGAGCTGCGCCGGTAACTTCGCTGCCTGCTGGGCGACCCCCACCCTTTCGAGCAAAGCCATCGCGTCCTTTTCAGCCTCAGTCTTTGAAAGACCTTTGACTTTGATCGGGCCTAACGTGACGTTTTCCAGAATTGTTTTGTGCGCAAAGAGGTTGAAGGCCTGGAAGACCATGCCGACCTCTGCACGCAAATGTGCCAACTCTTTACCTTCTTGCGGCAATAGCTTTCCATCGACCCGAATTTCGCCGTCGTCAATGGTTTCCAACCGGTTGATCGTCCGGCACAAGGTTGACTTACCCGAACCGGACGGTCCGATGACTACGACGACCTCGCCCTTAGCGACGTTCAAATTGATGTTTTGCAGCACGTGAAGTGCTCCGTAATGCTTGTTCACCGCCTTGACTTCCACCAGCGATTCAGCATTTTTACTACTCATGCTTAGAACTTACCGAAAGTTTTCTTGTTATTCACCATATGTCGCAGATTACTCAAGATCGTAACCAAGGTGTGACTGGCGCCACTCCGGGCGGGTAACCCTTTGGGGACCGGCTCATGGCATAGCCTGGCACTATGAGTTCGCCGACTGAGAAAAAGACTGAAGTTCCGTCCAGGCATCGTGGACCGGTGGAACTTCGCCGGAGTCTTGCCCAAGGATCCACTGCGGATCAGCATTTGTTGGATACCCGATCGCCGTCGGAATTCACCAGCACTGATCCTTGGCTTGTACTTCGAATCCAAGCTGAATTCGTTGAAGGCTTTGGCGCCTTGGCCGACGTCGGGCCCGCCGTGAGTGTCTTTGGTTCCGCACGCACTAAACCGGGTACCGATTTTTATGAGACCGGAGTCGAAGTAGGTCGCAAACTTGCGCAGTCTGGATTCGCGGTGATTACCGGTGGTGGCCCGGGCTCAATGGAAGCGGCGAATAGGGGCGCTGTTGAAGGCAAGGGATTGTCGATTGGCCTTGGCCTTGAGCTGCCCTTCGAGCAAGGGATGAACCAATGGGTTGATCTAGGGGCCAACTTCCGATACTTTTTCGCGCGAAAGACGATGTTCGTCAAGTACGCGCAAGGATTCATCGTGCTTCCGGGCGGGCTGGGCACCTTGGATGAACTGTTCGAAGCCATGGTTCTGGTGCAAACTCACAAAGTGACCTCGTTCCCCATCGTGCTGATTGGCACGAAGTTCTGGGGCCCGATGGTGGAGTGGATTCGCGAGACGCTCGTGGCCGACGGTTTGGTCTCGCCCAAAGACCTCAACATCATTTCAGTTGTTGATAGTGCCGAAGAAGCGGTTGCTACCGTAATCGCCGCGATCCGCGGTGACGAAGAGTCATCTGAAACAATAGACCAGTGAGTTATTTCCTCATTTTTCTTGCCGTGATCCTGGCCGGCGCAGTCGCACTTTTCTTAGTGGGGCTCCGCCGCCGTGAGACGCGCGCCTCGAGTGGCCGCTCGGAGCTGGTCAATGACTTGCTCGACGACGGTCTGGCGGCGCCCGTATCCAACCTGCCGCCAGTGCTCCTGCCGGACGCTGCGACGGCGTCCGACGTCGAAAAGGTGCGCTTCTCGCTTGGCCTGCGCGGTTACCGGATGGATCAGGTGGACCAAGTCTTAGACCAGCTGGGGGCTGAACTAGACCAGAAGGACCAACGGATTAACGTGCTGGAAAACCAGCTGAATCCGGTTGCTCAGACGGTACCTGAGCCGTCATTCATTGATGAGGCAATTTTTCAACGACCTCGACACAAGGCAGCCGAAGACCTTGAGGGCAAAGGATCTGCAGGATGAGTGAATTGATCGTTGGCAATGACGGTAAAGCGCGTTGCAATTGGTTTGGCATGCTTGGCGATGAACTTTACGAGCGGTACCACGACCAAGAGTGGGGCCGCCCAGTCAGCGGCGAAATCAACCTCTTTGAACGACTGAGCCTGGAAGCATTTCAGTCTGGGCTCAGCTGGCTGACCATCTTGCGCAAACGTGAAGCCTTTCGGGCAGCATTTGCCGGCTTTGATCCGGAAAAAATCGCAAAGTTCAATGAGACCGATGTGCAAAGGCTCATGGCAGACGCCGGCATTGTCCGTAACGGTGCCAAAATCAAAGCAGTCATCAACAATGCTCAGGCAATGCTGGTGCTGCCGGCGGACACCACGCTGCAGTCTTTGCTGGAAGAGCATCGTCCGGGCCCGCGAGCTAAGGGTGAACCAATTCCGGCTTCAACGTTGGAGTCAGCAGCGTTGGCGAAGACGCTCAAAAAGCACGGATTCCGGTTTGTGGGCCCGACTACCGCCTACGCGATGATGCAAGCGGTCGGATTAGTCAACGACCATCAGCCTGGCTGCTGGGTTGCCCATGAGCTCTAGGGCTACCCGGCCCGGCGTGAACCAGATGATCTGGGAGAGTGTGCTCCAGCTCGTTCGTCCGGTAGCCAGATCACCTTGGTGGTTACGGATCACGGTGCTTTATTTGCTCACCCGGCTTGTCACGTTTGTCATCTTCTCTGCGGCAGCGCTGCATCAGGGCCCGAATCCTTGGATTCAAGCCAGCCCTGGTTACCTACAGTTCATCGGTATTTGGGACAGCGAGTGGTATCATCGGATTTTCCAAGATCTATATTCACAAGTTATTCCGCGAGCTGCCAACGGCTCACCGCAAGAGAACGCTTGGGCCTTTTATCCGGTGTTTCCCCTGCTGGTTCGAGGGCTGTGGCTAGTAACGGGTCTTGACTGGCTTGTGTTGGCACCGTTGGTGGCGACCATAGCTGGTTTGGCTGCGACGTTAATGGTCTACAAGCTGTTCCGGCTTTTTGCCAGCACAGTGACGGCGACTTGGGCCATAGCATTCTTGCTCGTCTTCCCGATTTCACCGATTCTGCAGGTGCCGTATTCGGAGTCTCTCAATCTGTTTTTGCTTTCCGCGGCACTGTACCTGGTGATCAAACATCGCTACGTCTTTGCGGTTCCAGTCATGGTTTTGGCTGACTTGTCCCGACCAATCGGCGTGGCCTTTGCCGGATTCGTCTTTTTGCATCTGCTCTTCCGATTAGTGCCAGTGGGGCAGATTAGCTGGGCTGCAATTCGACAGGCCTGGCATCGGATCCCTGTTAGAGAAAGAATCAGCGCGCCAGTTCTGCTCGTTGCTAGTGGACTTGCGGCTTTCGCGTGGCCAATGATCGCCTGGTGGGTTACCGGCGATCAGAATGCCTATACCGACACCGAAACTGTCTGGCGCGGCGGGCCTTTGATCTTGTTCAAGCCTTGGTTCGACTCTGGAGTTCAGCTACTCGGTCCGCTGCTGGGATTGTTGGCCCCACTGCTGCTTATTGCAGCGTGCTTTGTCTATTTGAACTCTGCCTCGGTGCGCAAAATCGGAATTGATTTGCGGCTTTGGTGCGCTTGCTACATCTTTTATCTTTTGGCAGTTTTGCACCCGCAGACTAGTACTTTTCGATTGTTGCTGCCCCTTTTCCCGCTTGCTTTGGCAACGGCATTTATCTCGAAATCCAAGGCGTTCCGTGGCGCGGTACTGGTGAGTTTTCTGCTCTTACAAATCGTCTGGGTGGTCTGGCTATGGGCGTGGGCGCAATTGCCCGGTGGTGGCGACTACCCACCTTGATGGTTTGTCAAGCGTGAGTACCAATTGGCTCCAGAGTGTGATCTACGAGATAATGGACCAAGCGATCATTCGCTCGAGCAACTGTGAAGGGGTTTACCTGATGGCGGCTATGAAGCCCAGAACCGGTGACGGTCCAATGGAGGTCACGAAGGAAGGGCGCAGCCTGATTATGCGTGTTCCGCTTGAAGGCGGCGGACGGCTAGTGGTCGAACTTAATCTCGACGAAGCAACTCGTCTTAAGGATTGCCTTCTTGGTGTGACCGGACAAAGCTAGCTCGCAGCCCGCCTTCTTCTGCGATTGCCGCTATGGGCGGACTGCCAACTTTCAGGGCAGTCTGATACCTAAGCAGGCACTGCAGCGAGGGCGGGCAGCAAGCTGGTCTAGCGCTTAACTGCGAGTAATACGCCGTCCCCAGTGGGTAACAATGTCGAAACTAACCGTTCGTCATCACGAATGTTTTTTCCTACTTCTCGGAGCACCACTGTGCTGGCCTCGCGGACCGCGGGCTCGGCAACCCGATCTTTGTCGAGTGCATCGTTCACAATCAGCAAGCCGCCAGCCTTGAGTAGCCGTACTGCTTGGTCAACATAAATCGGGTATGAGGCTTTATCAGCATTCACGAAGACCAGATCGTAGGCCGCGTCAGTCAATCGAGGCAGCACATCGGCGGCGCGACCGCTAATGGTCCGGGTCCGGTTCGCCGGAAATCCTGCTTCGCTGAAGGCTTCGCGGGCGGCTTTGAGGGTTTCAACATCGCCATCGATGCTGGTCAAAACAGCTGCCGTAGGCAAGCCTCGCAAGAGGTAGACGCCTGAGACGCCGGCACCGGCGCCGATCTCGACGGCGGTCTGAGCCTTCGAAGAGGCGGCCAAAACGCTCAGAAGCGCTCCGGTTGCGGGCGTGACCGTGGGGGATCCCAGCTCATGTGAACGCTCTCTGGCGCGCAGCAATCTTTCGTCCTCCACCGGGAGGCCTTCGGTATACGACCAACTTGTGGTTTTGTCCGTGCTCATGATGCCAAGCCTACTGCGAATTGGCACTTTGAATGTCTTCTGCTTCAGCTCTGCGCGGAATAGCTCTTTGGCACAGGAAACTTCCAGTCGAATCTGTTATGATAAGTCTTCCAGAATTCTCGGGGGTGGGCCCTTTGGCACTAAACGTGGCAATAGAAAATTCGGCAATGAACTCTGCGTCAAAAGCCGCAGCCGTGCCGGCCGTTGACGCGGCTCCGTTAGAGCGGAGCGCCTTCATTGACGCTGCCGGTGAAGAATGGGTCGCGCCCAGCTGGGAAGAAGTGGTGCGCAACCATTCAGCCAAAGTTTTCCGGCTCGCTTATCGCCTTACCGGAAATAAATTTGACGCTGAAGATCTCACTCAAGAGGTTTTTGTTCGCGTATTCAGATCACTAGCGAATTTCACGCCCGGCACTCTCGATGGCTGGTTGCACCGGATCACAACAAATCTGTTTCTCGACCAAGCCAGACGCAAATCTCGAATCAGGTTTGACGCGCTCGCCGAAGATGCTGAGACCCGGTTGCCTGGCCGGGATCCTGGTCCTGAGCGTAGTTTTGAATTTAACAACTTAGACGTAGACATTCAGAAGGCTCTGGATGCGCTGCCACCGGATTTCCGGGCTGCCGTTGTGCTCTGCGATCTTGAAGGTCTTTCCTACGACGAGGTTGCTGCGGCGCTCGATGTGAAACTTGGCACTGTCCGCTCGCGAATTCATCGTGGCAGAATCATGCTCCGGGCCTCTTTGGCGCACCGCGACCCTCGGCCGTTGTCTACGCAGCAACCTGCGGTCAAGAAGCTACCGAAGCTGAAGTTGCCGCGCATCGTCAGCGCACACTAAATCAAGATGGTGGCACCGATCCCTTCACCGTTCAATTCTGACTCGCCGATTTCCGAGGATCTGACCAGAAAGATCCTGCAGCGAACACAAAACATCAGTACCACCTGCTCGGAAGAGTTGCGCTTGCCGTACCGGCACAGCCCGTGGAAGAAGCCGGCGTTCTTTGGCGCCTGCTTAGTAGCAATCACCGGTCTATTTGGTGGTGCAATCTATTTAGTTGGCGCACCAGACCCAAGCCAGGAGATCATTGCGCAATGGCCAGCAACTCCGGCAGGCGGTTTAGCGTTAGTCGGTAATGAGGATATTGCCAAACTGCGGCAATCTGGCTGGACCTGCCCAGATTTGCACGCGTTGGGCTTCAAGCTTGATCAAGCCCAAGGCGCGGTGCTGGACGGCTCACCCACGCTCAAGCTGAAGCTTAGCGACGGCGGAAATTCGGTCACCGTATACGAGCGGCATTCGACCAGCTCCGGTAGCACAGCGCCGATGAATCCTTTGACTGGTCATCCAGCGTCGCAAGATGGCTTTCAACCCCTTGGCGGTGGCAAAGTCTGGCTTCAGCCAGGGCCTACCTGGCAAGCGGTGCTTGCCTCGGGAGACACCAGCTATTTAATGGTGAGTAACATGCCGCCGAGCTCGCTCAAACCAGCCACAGCAGCGCTCACCTCGGGGCCGACGTCGAATTCAACCTTGGCAGTCACCGGGCCAAGCAACGACCTCTCGAGTCGACTCATGCGCGGCTTGGCACGAATCCTAGCGATGGAGTGATGATGCGCGTTAATCTTTTCGAGCCGAGTCGTGGGGGCCCGCGCTAAGCGGGTAATGTTTGCTCAGAAATGTTTAACATCAACGGCTTCGAATTCCTGATCATCGGCATCATTGCGGTGCTGGTCATCGGTCCAAAGCGGCTGCCAGAATATACGCAAAAGTTCCGTAATTTTGTCCGAGAAGCTCGCCGAATGGCTAGTGGGGCTCGCGATCAGATCAAAGAAGAGGCTGGCGTCGATCTCAGCACGATTGATTGGCAAAAGCTGGACCCGCGGCAATATGATCCGCGCAGAATTATTCGCGAAGCGCTGCTTGATGACGACGTCAAACCGGTTTCCGAAGGTGCTCCGGTGGCTGCGGCAATCGAATCGGCCCCGCCAGCACCAGTTCGCGAAGTTGAGCGCCTGCCAACGGGGCAACGCGCGCCGTGGGACGCTGAAGCCACCTAAGCCAACATTGGCAACATTGGCAAGACAGACAGATTAGGCCCGGCAGATTAAGTCGGCGAGACGCCCAAATTTCGGCCGGCCAATCCGCGCGGTCGTCCGGCCAGCTGCTCGGCAATCGCAATCAATGCCGAGCCCGCGGCTGATGCTGGGTCACTCAGAACAATCGGCAGACCAGAATCGCCGCCTTCTCGAAGGGCAATGTCGAGTGGTACTTGGCCCAGCAACGGAATTTTACTGCCAATTGTTTGCGTAAGCCTGTTTGCAAGCTGCTCGCCGCCACCCTGACCGAAAAGCTCGATTCGGCCGCCGTCTGGCAACTCCATCCAGGACATATTTTCCACAACGCCGATGACTTTTTGCTGTGTTTGCAGCGCAATCGCTCCCGCTCGTTCGGCAACCTCGGCTGCTGCCGATTGCGGCGTCGTGACCACCAGAATCTCAGCATGCGGGAGTAGCTGGGCGGCTGAGATGGCGATGTCTCCCGTACCGGGGGGTAGGTCCAGGAACAACGCATCTAAATCACCGAAGTAGACGTCGGTCAGGAATTGCTCTAGTGCTCGGTGCAACATCGGTCCGCGCCAAGCAACCGGTTGGTTCCCGGCCACGAACATGCCGATCGAGATGACTTTTACGCCGTGGGATACCGGGGGCAGAATCATTTCGTCAACCCGGGTAGGCTGCTTGACGCTGCCGGCATGGCCCAGGCCCATCAGACCTGGCACTGAGAATCCGTAGATATCCGCATCAATGATGCCGACTTTCAGGCCCTGAGCCGCCATGGCGCAGGCTAAGTTCACGGTCACACTAGATTTGCCAACTCCGCCCTTGCCACTAGCCACGGCATAAATCCGGGTGAGTGAGTCAGGGCGATTGAACGGTATTTCGGTACGATCTTTCTCTGGACGCAAGAGCGATTTCAGCTCTGCGCGTTGCTCCGTACTCATGACGCCAAGTTCAACCTCAACGGAGGTGACACCCGGTACAGAAACCAATGCTGCGCGGGAATCAGCCGTGATGGTGTCTCGAAGCGGGCAACCAGCGATGGTTAGCAATACCCGTACCGTGACTCGGCCGTCGTCGTCGGCCGAGACACTTTCGAGCATGCCTAACTCAGTAATAGGACGGCGCAGTTCAGGGTCGATCACCGATGTCAGCGCGACGCGAAGGTCCTCGTTGCTGGGACGCATTACGAAGCCGGAGCTGCCGGCGGCTCTGAAGAATCCAGCGGCTTTTCGGTTACCGTCTTTTTCTTGACCTTGGGCAGCGCTTGTGTTTTAGGGGAGCCTTTTGAATCTCTAGATTTCTCCCGCGGGCGTTCGCTTTCTTCAGATTCGTTGGCGCTCAGTAAGTCTTCCAAAAGTGACTTCAGCTCAGATCTCACAAAGTCACGGGTAGCAACTTCACGCAATGCGATACGCAATGAGGCGAGCTCTCGCGTGAGGTACTCAGTGTCAGCCAAATTGCGTGCTGCGGTTTGCCGATCTTGCTCAATGGCTACCCGGTCCCGGTCATCTTGACGGTTTTGGGCCAACAACAACAGCGGCGCAGCGTAGGAGGCCTGCAACGACAGGATGAGCGTGAGCAGTGTGAAGTTCAGTGCCCGCGGATCGAACTGCAATTCTTCCGGAGCTAGAGTGTTCCAGCCTAGCCAAGCCGCACAGAAGAGCGTCATGTAAAGCAGGAACTGCGGAGTACCCATGAATCGCGCGAAACCCTCGGTCAACCGACCGAAGGAATCTGGGTCGGGAGAAAATCGAGGGAAGAGCCGCGAGCGAAGTTCTAGCGGGGTGTCTAACCCGCTGTTCTGCCGCTTATCGCTGTATTTTTCAGCCAACTCTGCCTCCTATTTTCTTCAATGGTTCGCCATCTTCATGTGCACGCCAGTCATCTGGTAGCAGCTGATCCAGGAGGTCATCGACCGTCACCGCCCCGACCAGGCGACCGGCGTCGTTGACGACCGGCAAGGAAACCAAGTTATACGAGGCCATAACGTGTGAGACTTCGCTGATGGAGGCTAGATCTGAAACCGGTTCGAGATTCTTATCAACCAAAATGCCGAGTTGTTCTGGCGGCGCACTGCGTAACAACTGTTGCACGTGTACAACGCCTAAGAATCTGCCAGTAGGGGTTTCTAGCGGCGGACGGCAAACGAAAATTGCCGATGCCAATGCGGGGGAGAGCTCTTCGCTGCGCACATGGGCTAAGGCTTCTGCCACGGTAGCTTCCGGCGGCAAGATGACTGGCACCGGCGTCATCAGGCCACCGGCAGTGTCTTCGTCATATTGCAACAGACGGCGAACGTCGTCCGCTTCGTCGGGCTCCATCAAAAGCAAAAGCTCTTCGGCTTTGGCGCTGGGCAAATCCGCGAGTAGATCAGCGGCGTCGTCCGGGTCCATCTCTTCGAGCACATCAGCGGCGCGCTCATTGTCCAGCGCAGAGAGTAGCTGCACCTGATCTTCTTCAGGCATTTCTTGCAGCACATCGGCTAGGCGTTCATCTTGAAGCTCTGAAGCGACTTCGATCCGACGCTTATCGCTCATTGCTTGCAGTGCGTCCGCGAAGTCAGCAGGTTTAAGGTCCTCGTAGCTCGCGACGAGCTGCGTCGCGCCCTGCGGGTCATCTGAGTCGTGGATCGCTTCATTCCAGTCAATCAAGAGCGTGTGACCACGGCTGAGGCGGCGGAGCCGGGAAGCTGAGTTGCCTCGGCGCACAAAGAGTTTACTGATCAACCAGTCGCCATTGCGCTGCTGATCAAGGGCAATATCTTCGACGATTGCGGAACCAGAACCATCGGTCAAAGTCAGTTTGCGGTCAAAAAGCTCGCCAACAACTAACTGTTCGGCGCCACGCTGTTCAAAGCGTCGCAGATTTACCAAACCCGTAGAGATGATTTGCGTTTGGTCCATTGAGGTCAACCGGGTCATGGGCACAAATACTCGTCTTTTGCCGGTGACTTCAACAACGATGCCAACCGCGTGCGGTGCCTGGTGACCACGTGAATGCACGACGACGTCGCGCAATCGCCCCAGGCGATCGCCTCGCGGGTCGAAGACGTCGAGTCCAATAAGACGCGCAATGAAGACGCGGGCCGAGCTAGCATTCGTGTTCACCACTCAAGGCTACTGTTTTAGCGGCTGTCCGTGAAACAACGTCTCGATACTGACACTAAATATAGGTGCACAGCGTTTCCACTGGTTCACTCGCAGCGATACAGCTGTCGCTTGCACCGCGAAATAGGCGAGAATAGGCGAGAATAGATCCATGTCAAACCTTTTTGGAAATGCCCGTACACTCGCAGATCCTCGCAGTGTTCCCGACGGCGACACGGTGGGAACCTACACTTCTTACCTGGATGCCCAAAAAGCTGTGGACTATTTGGCTGACCAACAGTTTCCCGTCCAGCTCGTTTCGATTGTAGGAAACGACCTGAAAATGGTTGAACGGGTGACCGGGAAACTCAGCTATCCCAAAGTGGCGCTCAATGGGGCTCTTACCGGAGCATGGTTTGGTTTATTCGTGGGTGTGTTGTTGTCCTTCTTCAACCCGAATGCGAGCACGTCGTTTCTTTCCATCCCGATTGCCATGGTTTTGGGCGCAGCCTTCTGGATGCTCTTTGGCATCGTGACCTATGGGGCGCAACGCGGGAAACGCGATTTCACCTCAACGTCCCAGGTTTTGGCATCTAGCTATGACGTCATCGTGGCTCGTGAAGCTTCCGCCGAGGCGCAGCGATTGCTAAAGAATCTGCCGATGGCGCAAACTGCGGTGTTGCCGCAGGCCAAACCCAGGGAGCAACACCTACCGGATGCTTCCCAAGCGCCCCAGCGGCCAAGCGGCTGGACCGATCCTTATGCTGCGAAGCAGGACGGTCAAGCTGAAGCAGCTGAGCCCGCCGCGCCAGTTGTCGAAGGTGCGATTGAAACGGCGCGAGGAAAATACCCTGATTTGTGTGACGGTCGGCCGCAGTATGGCGTTCGGGTAGATCCAGAAAAGTCGAAAGATGAACCCTCCGCCGGATAACCCGCGGCAGATGTTTTAACAAACGTAAAGCGCCCGTCTACAGATCAATCTGCGGACGGGCGCTTTACGTTTATTCTTCGAAGTGGAAGCTGAAACTAACGAGCCTGATCCTCGTAAATGCCAGCCATCCAGGATTCGACGTCTTCTGGCGTGCGCGGCAGCGCTGCGGAAAGATTGACATTTCCGTCTGCGGTGACCAAAACGTCGTCTTCAATCCGGACGCCAATGCCGCGGTATTCCTCAGGAACTGCGAGATCGTCGGCTTTGAAGTACAGGCCAGGTTCGATCGTGAAAACCATACCTTCCTCCAGGATGCCGTCAAGGTATAGCTCTGCTTTTGCCTGCGCACAATCGTGCACGTCAAGGCCCAAGTGGTGACTGGTGCCGTGTGGCATCCAGCGGCGATGCTGCTGGCCCTCGGGGGCGAGTGCTTCTTCGACCGGGACGGTCAGTAGTCCCCACTCGACCAGACGCTCGGCAAGCACCTTCATGGCAGCGCCATGCAGCTCGCGGAATTTGATGCCGGGCTTGGCAATCGCGAAGCTAGCATCAGCCGCATCGAGAACAGCCTGGTAGATCTTGCGCTGAGTATCGTTGAACTTTCCATTCACCGGCAGCGTGCGAGTAATATCCGCGGTGTACAGCGAATCTGCCTCCACGCCGGCATCCAGCAGAAGCAATTCGCCGGAATTCACTTGGCCGTTATTGGTGATCCAGTGCAAGGTTGTTGTGTGGTCTCCGGATGCTGCGATGGTCTCGTATCCGAGGCCATTGCCTTCCTCACGGGCTCGGGCCGCAAAGGCCCCTTCAACCACACGCTCGCCGCGATGATGCGTGATGGCACGAGGCAGCGCCTTGACCACCTCCGCGAATCCTTCAGCCGTGGCGGCAACGGCAATTTTGAGCTGTTCAACTTCCCAGTCATCTTTGACCAGGCGGAGTTCGGAAAGCGCTTCAGCGAGTTTCGCATCTAATTCATCGGCTTGCGAAAGATCAACGGTTTCCGGATTTGACGCGGTATTGATCCGAGCCGTGTCGATCAGTGCATCAACGCTGAGATCAACATCTCGAACCAAGCGCACCCGGATGCCACCGAGGCTCTGTTCACCGATGTTTTTAGTCAAAGCAATTTCCAGCTCGGAAAGGTCGGCAGTATTCAGTGCCAGCTCTGCACTCAATTCAGCCAAGGCGGGGCGCTTACCGATCCAGAACTCGCCTGAACGCGCATCAGAATAGAATTCCTTGGTATCCCGGCCAGCCAAGGGACGGAAGTACAGCGTAGCCTGGTGGTTACCGCCGTCGTCGCCGGCGTCCTCATTCACCGGTTCCAAAACTAATACCGCGTCGGGTTCGTGATCTACGCCCAAGCCGGTGAGGTGCGCAAAGGCCGAATGCGGGCGGAACATGTAGTCGGTGTCATTGGAGCGCACTTTGTGCGGCCCGGCAGGCAGCACAAGGCGTTCGCCGCTAAAGGCGGCGCTGATCGCCCGACGCCGTTGGGCGGCAAAGTCGGCGACGGCAGATTTGGCCGGTAGCTCTTGGCTTACCGGAGCCCAGCTAGAACTCATGAACTCTCGGAACGCATCCGAATTCGGTCGCAACGAACGGTTGTTTACCCGATCGATGAGCGGTTGCTCTTGGCCAGTGTTTTCGGTTTCAGGGGTCTCAGTCACGCCCCTAATCCTGCCACCGCTCGCGCAACGCCGCCAGTCGCCATCGCTCGGGGCTAAGGTGGGGTGGTGAGAATTGACCTGCATACGCACTCAAATGTTTCCGACGGCACGGAGTTGCCAGCGTACTTAGTCCAATCTGCCGTTGCGGCGAGGCTGGATGTGGTGGCACTTACCGATCACGATTCCACTGCTGGTTGGCCGGCTGCAAGTGTTGCTGCGCGGGAGTTAGGCATTGCGTTGGTGCCAGGAATGGAAGTTTCTTGCCGAACCAGCGAGGGCATTACCGTGCATTTGCTGAGCTACTTACATGATCCGCAGCATTCAGGTCTTTTAGCAGAAATCAGTAAATCCAAAGACGCTCGACTCCGCCGGGCCGAAAGCATGGTGTCTAAACTGGCGGAAGATTACCCGCTAAATTGGGACGATGTTAGCCAGCACGTTGCCCCGGGGGCGACGGTAGGGCGGCCGCATATTACCGACGCTTTGGTCGCCGCTGGCATAGTCTCGGATCGTAACGAAGCCTTCGCTTCAATTCTTACTTCGCGGAGTAAATACTGGGTTTCGCACTATGCTCCGGACCCGATCCTGGCCGTCGAACTGGTTAGAGCGGCAGGGGGCGTGCCGGTCTTCGCGCACCCGGTAGCGGTGGAACGTGGCCGAGTAGTTTCGGAGGCCGTGTATCAGGACATGATTGATGCCGGACTTGCTGGCCTAGAAATTGAGCATCGAGATAACCCTGCTGAGGGCAAGGAATTCCTTTACAAACTGGCGGCAAAACACGAGCTAATCGTTACTGGGTCCTCGGATTATCACGGCACGGGCAAACCAAATCGTTTGGGCGAAAACCTCACCAGCCCCAACTCGCTGGCAAGGATCGAAGCGCTGGCCACCGGAACCACTGTGGTGCGCTGAAGCCCAGAACCTCTCGGCTCAGATCGTGTCAGGCGCGGACGATTTCAGCTACGTTACTCAGCCTTTGCGTCATGATCTCGATTGCGGCCGGATTCTGGTCAACACAGACGAATCTGCGGTCCAGTGCCACCGAAACTGCGCCAATGGTGCCGGAACCAGCAAAAAAGTCCAAGACCCAGTCGCCTGGTCGTGACGAGGCAGCTACCACTCGACGCAGCAATCCCACCGGTTTCTGCGTAGGATAACCAGTTTTTTCCTTACCCGTGGGAGAAACAATGGTGTGCCACCAGACATCAGTGGGCAACTTACCTAATGCCACTTTCGCCGCGGTGACCAAACCCGGCGCCATATAGGGCTCCCGGTCCACAGCAGCATTGTCAAAGTGATACTTATTCGGGTTCTTGACGTAAACCAAAATATTGTCGTGCTTAGTGGGCCAGCGTTTATTTGCTCGCGCACCAAAGTCGTAGGCCCAGATGATTTCGTTGAGAAAGCTCTCCCGGCCAAAAATTGCGTCCAGCATGACCTTGGCGTAATGGACTTCTCGATAGTCCAGGTGCAGGTAAAGCGTGCCGTCTTCGGAAAGTAAGCGCCAAGCCTCTACTAATCGGGGCTCTAAGAATGCCCAGTAGTCGGTAAAAGCGTCATCATAGTGGTGTAGCGCGCCTTTGACGGTCTCATAATTTTGACCGCAAAAGCCTAGTCGTGAGCCGCTTTGACTACGCACCATAGTGGTGGATTGACGTTTTTGAGTCCGCCCGGTGTTGAAGGGCGGATCCAAATAGATGAGCGAGAACGCCCCATCTGGCAAGGTCGAGAGATAACTGGAATTTTCTGCCTCGACCACCAGATTAGGTCCGTCGTGCCGCCAAGCGTTCCCGCTCATCGAAGCGTTCAGGAATCCGACGACGGCGCGCTGGCCGTAGCTGAATCCGTGCCGCGATCCGTCGCCGAATTGCTTTCGGTGACAACTTCGCCATTACGACGACGAGTCCGGCTGCGCCGAGCGCGGGCAGGTTTACTGGCCTCGGTGGACGGCGTTGAATCCGCAGCATTGTCCGCGGCCGGGCCGTTGCTGTTGCGGCTCCGCGCGGGGCGCTCGTCATTGGAACGACGGCGTTGGCCATCTCGTGACTGGCCGCCCCGATTTCCGCCGGCACCGTTTCGGTTGTCGTTTCCGCGCCCCGATCCAGTGCTTTGACCACCGTGGCGTTTGCCGGTCTCGCCCAGATCCTCTAAGACCTCAGCGTTCAAACCAGCATGCGTACGCTGGCTCTTGGGGAGTCGGCCCTTGGTGCCTTCCGGGATATCCAGATCGCTGTAAAGGTGCGGCGAGGAAGAGTAAGTCTCCACTGGCTCATCGAAAGGCAGGCCCAGGGTTTTGTTGATTAAGCCCCAGCCTGGCATGTCATCCCAGTCCACGAAGGTCACTGCAGTGCCCTTATTGCCAGCGCGGCCCGTGCGGCCCACTCGGTGCAGGTAGATTTTTTCGTCTTCCACACACTGGTAATTGATCACGTGCGTCACATCGTCAACGTCAATGCCACGAGCAGCGACGTCGGTTGCGACTAAGACGTCGACCTTGTTGTTACGGAAGGCGCGCAACGCTTGTTCACGCGCGCCTTGGCCTAGGTCGCCGTGGATCGCGGCTGAAGCGAATCCGCGCTCTGCGAGTTCTTCAGCCACCTTGGCGGCGGTGCGCTTGGTCTTGGTGAAGATGATGGTCCGGCCGCGGCCGCGTGCCTGCAGGATACGAGCGACAACCTCGATCTTATCCATGCTGTGTGCGCGGTAAACGAGCTGGCGGATATCCCGCTTGGTGAGACCCTCATCATCCGGATCGGCGGCGCGGATGTGCGTCGGCTGAGTCATGTAGCGCCGAGCCATCGCGACGATCGGGCCAGGCATGGTCGCGGAGAAAAGCATTGTCTGGCGCACCGCGGGGGTTGCCGCCATCAACGTTTCAACGTCCGGCAAGAAGCCCAGATCGAGCATTTCGTCGGCCTCGTCAAGAACCACCATGCGAACGTTCTTCAAGTTCAAGTGGCGCTGTTTGAAGAGGTCAATCAATCGGCCCGGGGTACCAACAACAACTTCGACGCCCTTGGTGAGGGATTCGATCTGCGGTTCGAAAGCACGGCCACCGTAGATTGTGGTGATGCGTGCGCCACGCTTGCGAGCGGCGGTCTGTAAATCATTAGCTACCTGCACGGCAAGCTCACGCGTGGGCACCACAATAAGTGCTTGCGGAGCTCCTGGCACGGGTAAAGCGTCATAGCCCTCATCTTTTGGCGCGGTAACGCGTTGTAGCACCGGTACGCCAAAGCCAAGAGTCTTTCCGGTGCCGGTCTTAGCCTGACCGATGATGTCATGGCCGCCCAGTGCGACCGGCAAGGTCATCGACTGGATCGGGAAGGGGTGCACAATGCCGGCGTCGGCAAGCGCCTCAACAATATCCGCCCGAACGTTGAAGTCGGCGAAGGTTTCAGCCGCTTCTGCGTGCGGATCTTCGGTGGTGGTGGGTGAGGCTTCGACTGTCAGTTCGTCGTCGGAACCTTCGGCATGCAAATGGTAGTCGTTATCGATAGTCAAGAGCGTGTACTTCCTTTAAGGTGCCATCTCAGGCTCGACGTCGGCCGCCCGATTGGGCGGTGGACGGAGCCAAGGTGGTTGGCACAGCCAGTGGAAGCCGATCGCGGATTTGCGTGTGACGCCGAGAGATTCAGCGCCACTGGAAAGATCGCGGCGATAAGTGGAGCGATCGTGAAAAGTCATTGCAGGAACGACCGGGCATCCTTTTATACCGAATCAGTCTATCTGATCTAACGGGAATCGCTGGCGAGGTGGATTTAGCCGCGTCGATCTGCTGTTCCTTAACCGCCAATGCCGCCGAACCAAGAGGACACGGTGCTGGCCCAGCCGCTCACGGTAGTCACCACGTTATTGATGCCACTGATGATTACGCCAACTGTGCTAGTGATCCAATTCCAGGTGGAACCGATCCATTTGAAGATTTCTTGAAAGTCCATACTCAGCAGTACACATCAATATATACAAATATCTAAATGTTTATCGAGACTCAAACATAACCGCCCACAATTGCTGCCGCGATTTCTTTATACGCTCGCCGAGTCGCAGGCCGCAGCGCGTCGAGGGAAATCTGATCGCCATCGGCCACTCCGCGATCATGTGGCACCGCGATCAACTGTTTGCAATGGCCAGCAAGTTCGGCATCAATCGCGTGTTTGTCCACTCGACTAGACACCTCGTCTTTGTCCGTGATCACCACGACCGCGTTGCGTGCCAGGGTTTCGTAGCCATGGCTAGAGAGCCATTCGAGCGTGCTGCGCGCCCGCTTCGCACCGGAGACTGCGTATCCGGCGGCGATAATCAGATTTGTGGCGGTGGGAAGGATGCCAGACATTGCCGCGTGCGATACCCCGGTGCCGCAGTCGGTCAAAATCACCGAGTAGTACTGAGAAATCAGATTTCGAATGCGCAAATACTCTTCTGCAGTGAGCGAATCTGACAGCGCAGGATCCTGCTCACCGGCGATGAGGTGTAGCCGGTTGGCGCGATGCATATAGCGCGAGAGCTCGGTCAAGGTTGTGATTGAGTCAATGTCCCGAATCACATCGCTGATGGTTCGGGAGCCTTCCGGCTGGTATAGCAATTCGCCCAAGGCGCGTTCGGCGAGATCGCCGGAATCTGGGTTCGCGTCAATTGCGCAGGGCGGGTCTCCTCGGTACTCGGCCAAGATCATGCCCACCCCGACCGTAGTTGAGGTTTTGCCGATGCCGCCTTTGAGCGAAAGCACGGCAGTGGTGTAGCTGCCCGGCAGCTGACGGGCAATTCGGCGCTCCAGCTCGGCTTCTTCGCGCTCGCGGACGCTCATGCCTAAATTCACGGCACCGCCACTGAGGGTATACACCGCGCGCCGAATGCCGGTGGCTGGACGTTCCTTGGGCGGTTTGACGAACTGCCGTCGAGTCAGAGGCTGCACAGCGTCAGCGATGTCAGTGGTTACCTGGGTCGGCACGGCCTCGGCAGTCGCGGAGGCTCGAAAAGCTTGCGCCATTGACGCTTCGGCGCGCTGCTGGATTGGCCGATCTCGCAACACAGTTTCGGCCACGTCATCGTCCGGATGTACCGGATAAGGGTCGAAATTAGGAAGTTGATCGATGGGTGCATTGTTGACAGCAGTAGGTTCAGTGGCGGCTGCGTTAAATGCCGAGTAGGCCTCGCCGCGTTCGTCCACGTAGAACCAACTCACATCGCCATTGGTATGGTCGATGCCTTTGGCTAGTAACCGGGTGCCACGTTGGGCGGCTTGGTTTCCGATGTAGGCAATTGCAGCGGTGTAGGCGTCCTGCTGCCCTTCCGGGCTGATTGAACGGCCAGATACGGCAACCTGGCCATCAAGAAATACTTCGACCAGGATGAACTCGTCTGCACCTGACATTTATTGCTCCCATCGATGGATCATGGCTGGCTCAGTTTATCCAGCGGAGTTCGTTTTAGCAGGTGAAACCGTGAAGAGCACTTTTCGGCTGTGGATATCTGCTCTGAGCAAGCGCACCGTAACCTCGGTGCCGGGGGCCAAATCACCTTCGCAAGGGGCGTTGACTGCGGGTTCCCGGAGCTGAACAGCGCAGCGGGTGTCGCCGTTTTTCTCGCCACCGGATTTGCGCGCGCCTGCAACCACTACGGCGTCGAAATCTTGACCAACTCGGGTACTCAAGAGCGCCGCTTCAATCGTGTCGAGGGCAGCACGCTCGACCTTCCCCGCCAGCTGATCCGAGGCAGCCATCAGAGCAGGCAAGCTGGGCAGCGCTTCACGAGCCCATTGCGGCGCCGGCTGATTGTTGCTGAGCGCATCGCAAATTGTCAGGACGAAGCGATCAACCAGCCTGCGCAGGGGAGCGGTGGTGTGCGCATAAGGCGCAGCTACCGCCGCCTGGCCGGGGTTTGGCGGCAGCTCGCCGTCGAAATTGGTGTAGCCGGCACCGCGGAAAAGCGACGTGGCATCGTGTAATAGCGCCAGCTGCTTAGGGTCAGCTGCATCAAGTGAGCGCAGAAACTCGCCGTAAGCGAGCTCCGCAGGCCAGGGTTTACCCAGCGCCACCGCTTGATGGCGAAACTTAGCGATCGCAGCCGGGTCCGGGGCCGGCATAGTGCGTAAGATGCCGATCTTGCCATCGAGCATTATTCGCGCAGCAGCCATGCCCGTCAGCAGCGAGATCTGCGCATTCCAATCTTCAATCGCTAGATTCGGCCGGAAGATCAGGCTGTATTCGCCGTTTTCATGAACTATTTCCTGCTGGGGAGAATTCAAACTTGCGCCACCGCGCTCGCGTTCAAGTTGAATCCGTTTAAGCCCGATTTCTTCGAGAAGTTTGAGAGTTTCCAGATAAGCCGATTCAGTCTGGGCGGTTAGCTCATCTTGGGCTTGCTGATATCCAAGCTTTGCGATCGAAGAAATAACAGCCCGTCCGACGACGGCGCTCACGGTCTTGCCAGAGGCGTCCAGCACAATTTGCCAGACGAAAGCGCCGCGACGTTGTTGCGCTAAAAGGCTCGCGGCGGCTTCGCTGAGCTTAGTCGGATGCAAGGGCACCACTTGGTCTGGTAGATAGATCGTTTGCCCGCGCTTGCGGGTTTCGGCATCTAAAGTCCCGCCAGCGGGCACAAACGCCGGAACGTCAGCGATCGCATAGTAGACCCGATAACCTTGACCTTCGCGGCACAAGAACATCGCTTGGTCCAGATCCATCGAACTGGGTGGATCAATCGTGATGAAGCCCAGCTGGCTCAAATCCGCCGTTGGAGCGTCATAGTCTTTGATCGATTGCTCGAGCTCAGCCATCACCTCCGGGCTAAAGTCTTGAGGCAGTTCGAACTCAAGCCGAAGGGCTGCCAGGGCTTCGCTTAAGCTCTGGTCACTGTCACGCACAAAGATGTGGGAATGAGGCACAGGCTCAGCCTAGCGTCTCGGTCCAGAGGTATGTCCATTGTGATTTAGTCTTGCAAGCATGACTGATCGGTTTATTGTTGGCTTGCTCGGCGCAATGGCCTATGGCGAGCTTTCTGCTTTTGAGCGCTTGTCTTCAGATGCCAGATTTTCGCCAACGCTGCAAGATCGTGCCGCGCTCGGTCGCATTGCCGTGCTGGAGTTTGGGCACTTTGAATCGGTTTCTGATGCGCTAATTGAGCTTGGCGAGGATGTTGAGTCTGCAATGCTGCCGTTTCAGAGCTCGGTTGATTCCTTCCACGAACGAACCCGGCCTGCCGATTGGTACGAGTCAATGATGAAGGCTTATGTCATCGACTCGGTCTCCGCAGACTTCTATCAAGCTATTGCGAAATTCCTTGACCCGGCGACAAACAGTCTGATCGAGCGAATCATGGCGGCAGATGACACGTCATCGGTTCTACAACGCCGACTTCGCAGCATGCTTGACGACGATCCGCGGCTGGCTTCACGACTGGCGCTTTGGGGGCGACGTTTAGTTGGCGAAGCACTGACACAAGTACAAAGAATCAGCCAAGAAAACGGATTCATACCAGGGATCAGCACAGCTGAGCGGCAACAGCTGCTGGCCGGATTGAGCAGAAATCACTCTCGCCGCATGAGTCAGTTGGGGCTTACCGCGTAAATATCTTTACCGGGATGTCGCGTCGCGAGCCAGTTCAGAGCTGAGGCAGCTCAGCTTTGAGCGCAGTGGCCGCGGCCGCCGGGTCGGTAGCTTCAGTGATCGCCCGAACCACCACAACGCGTTGCGCGCCAGCAGCCACTACTTCAGCGATATTGCTCAAATCGATGCCGCCAATACCGAACCACGGTTTACTCGCCTGCAGCGTCGCGGCATAGCGCACTAAGGCCAGGCCCACCGCGGCTCGGCCGGGTTTCGTGGGCCAGGCCCACCGCGGCTCGGCCGGGTTTCGTGGGCGTTGGCCCACAGTGGCCCAACGCAGAAATAGTCGACGCCGGGATTCGCTGCCGCTGCCGAAGCCTGCGCGGGTGAATGGCTAGACAGTCCGGCGCTAACGTTGGGTAACAGCGCGCGCATCGCCGGAACTGGCAGATCCTTTTTACCAATATGGAAGACCGGTGCTTGGCTCAACTGGGCAATGTCTGCGCGATCATTGACTGCCCAGAGCTTGCCGTGCTGTTCTGCAACGCTGCGCAGCACGCTCAGCAGTTCCAATTCTTTGGCGGCCTCAAGGCGCTTGTCTCGGAGCTGAATAATATCCACACCACCGCTGAATGCCGAGTCAAGGAAATCCTCGAAATAACCTTCGCGCTCGCGGGCCTCGGTGCATAAATAGAGCTGAGCTGTCTGCAAATTCGTCACGAGTTCCAGCCTAGCGGGCGATTCGTGGCTTGCCGGTCAGGGCAATAACTCACTTAGACTAGAGCTACCGCGGGAGCCCATCGTTTGATCAACGGGCTGAGAGGGTGCAACTGACAATAGCGCCGACCGTCAACGAACCTGAACCGGATCATGCCGGCGTAGGGAAGGGACCAATGAATGCAACACCATGACGTCGTCATAGTTGGCGGCGGCATCGTCGGGTTAGGCATTGCCTGGCAGGTTCAATGCAGCGGACGTAGTGTGCTGGTGGTTGATCCAGACCCAGCCTCTGGCGCCACCTTCGCTGCTGCCGGGATGCTGGCGCCGGTCACTGAATTTCACCATCAGGAACGGCCGCTGCAGTCGCTGATGCTTGCGGCGGCGGGATTATGGCCGCAATTCGTAGCCGGATTAGCAGCCAACATTGGTTATCGAAAAACCGGCACCGTGTTAGTTGGTGTGGATGCCGCAGATAGAGCTGCGCTTTCGGACTGAGTTGCGGCGCAATCACTAGCAGGCTTGCCGGTGGATCGGCTTTCCTTGGCTGAACTACGCCGCCAAGAGCCGCTACTGGCGGCGCATGTTGGCCCTTTTGGTTACTTTGCCTCCGGCGATCACCAAGTTGATCCGCGAAAGCTCGCGCAGGCCCTGATCGAAAGACTCGACATTCAGCGCACGGCGGCGGTGGCGGTTGCCCCCGGCATGGTTCAGCTTGCTGACGGAAACCAGTTCTTTGCCGATGAGGTGATTGTGGCTAATGGGCTTGCTGCGGGCACGTTATTGGGGTTACCGGTGCCGCTTCCACTGCGACCAGTCCACGGTGATATTTTGCGACTTGGGGTTCCCCAGGCCCTTCGACCGCTTCTGACACACACCGTCCGCGGACTGGTACATGGCTCGGCGGTGTACTTGGTGCCACGTGATGACGGCACCGTGGTGATCGGTGCGACGCAACGTGAAGATCAACAAACGGGAATCTCAGCAGGTGGTGTCTACCAACTGCTGCGGGATGCGCAGGCGCTAGTGCCAGCGGTTGCAGAACTAGAACTGCTTGAATCCACCGCTCGAGCGCGCCCCGGTACGCCGGACAATTCGCCGTTGCTCGGACGAGTCTCAGCCGGATTGATAGTAGCCACTGGAATGTTCCGGCACGCTGTTCTTTTGACTCCCGCGATTGCCAAAATCTGCCTCGAGATCTTGGCTGGTGCGCCGGATCCGCAATGGGATCAGTTTGCCGCAACACGGTTCAGCACAGAGGGATTATCCACAAAGGAACCACGATGAGAATCAGCGTCAACGGACAGGAATTCCACACGAATTCAACGTCGAACGTTGCCGATTTGGTGTCAGCGCACACCGGTCGCGGACTCTTGACCAATGGGCAACCGGCCGACGGCGGCAGGCTAGGCATCGCCGTCGTCCGCAATGCGGAACTGGTGCCGCGCTCACAGTGGGCGAGCTTTGCTCTCACCGAAGGCGACCAGCTTGAAATCGTTGCTGCAGTTCAGGGAGGCTGAAAGATGTCCAAGAATCTGTTGGCCGATGAATTGGTCATTGATGGGGTTTCGCTAGGTTCCAGACTCATCATGGGCACTGGTGGCGCCCCGAGCCTGAGCGGGTTGGGCGAGGCGTTGCTGGCTTCGGGCACCGAATTAACTACGGTGGCGATACGGCGTTACGCCCCGGGGCAAGATAACTCGCTCTTTGAATTGCTGCTGAGCAATTCAATTCGGGTGCTGCCAAATACTGCGGGCTGTTTTACCGCCAGAGAAGCAATTCTTACCGCCGAGATTACCAGAGAAGCTTTGGAAACCAACTGGGTGAAATTGGAAGTCATCGCAGACGAAGAGACATTGCTGCCAGATTCGGTGGAGTTACTTGAGGCCACGGGGCAACTTGTTGAACGCGGCTTTACCGTGTTCGCCTATAGCAACGACGACCCTGTTCTGGCGCTTCGACTGGAGCAGCTTGGCGCCGCAGCCGTGATGCCCCTTGGTGCGCCAATTGGCACCGGTCTGGGCATTCTCAACCCGCACAATATTGAACTTATTGTGTCCCGGGCATCGGTACCAGTTGTGCTTGATGCCGGAATCGGTACTGCATCGGATGCTGCGCTCGCGATGGAACTTGGTTGCGACGCCGTGCTTTTGGCAACAGCGGTCACCCGCGCTGGCGATCCGGTCCGAATGGCTGAGGCCTTCAAACATGCAGTGATTGCCGGGCGTTTGGCGGCCGGGGCTGGTCGCATCCCACGACGCGAACACGCCCTGGCATCTTCGCAGATGCAAGGGCGTGCCGAGTTATGAACGTTTAGTTGTTGCTCGCTTAGCCGCGAAGCAGGATCGCGGTCATCTGCGCGGTGTCAATGTTGCTCCGGCTGCGGCCGACTACCTGCGTCGCAATAACCGAAACGATCACACCGACTAGCAGCGAAGCGATCCAAGGAACCCAAATCCAGCCGGAAATGTAGCCTAGTCCTACCGCGACGGTGAGTATCCAAGTAAGCATCGCACCAATGACGGCAGCAGCCGGAGCCAGTACTGCTCCATACTTTTCATGCCGCTTGTCAGCTGCCCAAACAATCATGCCTAAGCCCACTGAAATCAGCGCGATGACCACCAGATCTACCATGTCAGAGTGATCCGAATCCGACTCGTCGGGCTTCTTCAGCACCGAGCTCTACATAGCCAATGGAACTTCCGGGCACAATCACGGTGCGTCCCTTGTCGTCCGCTAGGCGGAGTTCCGTGCCAGATTTAATAGCTTCTGAAACCAGCTGCGCAACCGCGTCAGCATCCTGATTGGATTCGAAGACGATCTCTCTAGCAACGTTCTGAATACCGATCTTGACTTCCACCGCGCATGCTCCTTCTGGGTTTGCTACCGCTTAGTTTCCTAGCTTAGGCCTTCAGTCTAGCTTCCTTCAGCCGTGGGCTCCTTGGGGAATCGGCTGATTCCGCGCCAAGCTAAACGGTAAATCAATTGAACGGCCCGATCCAGCTCAATTTCGCCGTCGTTTTCAACCCGATACCGGGCACTTACGTTAGACAAACCCGCCAGCGCGCGGGCCAATAAAGTAGCTTCTTTGTCATCTAACGCTGTGTCATGCACAAAGACGCCCGCGATCGCATTGGCGTACGTTGCGTTGAACAGCTCAATTTTTGCGGCAACTTCAGGATCGTTGACCAGATCATTTTCGAAGATCAGTCGATGCGCCTGATCGTCCTTGGAGACGAACTCGAAATACGCCTTGATGGTGGCCTGTACTCGATACTTGTTGTCGTCCGTTGAAGCTAGTGCGGTGAGCATGCGTTTGGTTAGCTCAGCCAATTGTTGATCCAAAAGCGCTAAATACAGATCTCGCTTCGACGGGAAGTGTTGGTAGAGCACCGGTTTTGAAACTTGGGCAGCAATCGCGATTTCGTCCATCGCAGCACCATGGAATCCGTGAGCAACAAAGACTTCTTGGGCGGCCAGCAGTAATTGGGCGCGGCGCTCTTCTCGGGGAAGCCTTGCTGGTCTAGTGCGGATATCTTCGGTCATCGCATCTCCTTAACGTGCTCCGTACATCCTACTGGGCGGTAACATCGCCGTCGCGGAAATGCGGATAGATTTGAACCATGTCCTGGCCAACTGATGTGGATCTACCTGTTCTCGTCCAACCTGATGCTGAACTTACCGATTTAGAAATGCACCGCTATTCACGGCACCTTTTGCTGCCAGAAGTTGGTGTTCTGGGTCAGCGAAAACTGAAGAACGCCAAAGTTCTGCTGATTGGTGCTGGTGGCTTGGGCTCGCCAGCAATTGCGTATCTAGCCGCGGCCGGTGTGGGCACTATCGGGATCATTGACGACGACGTCGTCGATGTGAGCAATCTGCAACGCCAAGTTCTGCACAGCACTTCTGCGCTAGGCCAAGCAAAGGTTGATTCGGCCGCTGAGCAGGTGGCCGCTCTCAACCCGTTAGTTTCGGTGCAGTCCTATCAGAGCCGATTGACCGCTCAGAACGCCTTGCAGATTTTTGCCGAGTATGACCTTGTGCTTGATGGTTCAGATAATTTTGCCACCAGATATTTGGTTTCAGATGCCTGCGAAATCTTGGCTAAACCGCTTGTCTGGGGTTCAATTTTGCGCTTCGACGGCCAAGTCTCGGTATTTTGGGCCGGGCAGGGGCCCACTTATCGGGATATTTTTCCAGAGCCACCCGCGCCGGATTCGGTACCGTCCTGTTCAGAGGCTGGCGTTTTCGGCATGCTTTGCGGAGTAATCGGCTCGGTCATGGCCGGGGAAGCGATCAAACTTATTACCGGGGCCGGCACGTCACTATTAGGTAAGCTACAGATTTTTGATCAGCTGGAGAGCTCGTGGCGTACGATCACGGTGCGTCCAGATCCGCAGCGCGCGGCGGTTACTGAGCTCATTGATTACGACGAGTTTTGCGGAGTCTCGATGCCAGAGTCAGTGGCAATCAGGCTTGCGGATCTTGCGCCGAATAGTTATCAAATGATTGACGTCCGAACTCCGGCGGAAACTGCACTCGCGGTGCTGCCAGGCGCAATTTTGCTGCCGAAGACGCTTCTTGACTCGGGCGACTATTCACTTTTGCCTGAACGTCCCGACGGCGTTGCTTTGGTGTTGTTTTGCCGGACAGGATTGCGCTCCGCCGTCGCAGCACTTGCCTTGCGTCAGGCAGGTTTCCACTCCGTTTTCAGCGTGGCTGGCGGTTTGGAACTTTAGCGTTTGGTGACTGATCCGGGGAACTCTCGCGGGTTGCCTTGTTCGAGGTTGTTGGCTTGCTGATTTGCCCCCGCGATCGATTGCAGCAAGCTTTGACCGTTCCCGCCAGCAGTTTGGATTTGCACGGCGAACTGGTCTGGTTTGTAATCCGAGCTCAAGCCCAGGACTGAAGAATCGCCCGTGTACTGGGTGATATTTTGATGTGCTGCTTTTGCCGTGTCCTGGAAAGTAGCCAGCTGTTGTGCGGTCAGGTTCACTGTGATGTTGTCTCCAGGCTTGAAACCGCCGCCGTTGATCCCCGAGTAGGACTTGGTGTTGAGAATTTGGGCATCAAGATTTGAAATGTTGTTCATTTGGTAGCTGTAGTTTCCGGAGCCCGGAACCAAGTTTCCGCCTTGGTCGAACTTTGACGTGATAGCCATGTCCGGGGAGCCAGGACTGTGTACGTTGACCAACTGGTCCGAATAGCCATCGCCGTATTTCGTGCTGACCATCGAGGACGTGTAATCCTCTCCTTTGCCGCCAAGCTCAAGCGGGCCGATTTTGATGCCGGCTTCGGTACCTGAGGTGTAAGTGACTTTAGTTACCGTAGCCAAATTTCTTACGCCAGGACCGTCATTGCTGGGGATCTTGCCGCTGCTCATATAGTCATTAATCGCGGCCTGACCTTGAGGGGTGTTCGGGTCAAAAGTCGCGGAGTTGAGCGTGGTATCTGTGAGGGATTTGCTGGCACCAATGGAAGCTTTGATTTCGTCGAGGCCCAGTGAAAGCGTTGCGCTATTGGTGATGTTGTTGGTGGGCCCGGTCATGACCGAAACTTTGCCGTCCGGATTTTTGGCAATTATCTGCGAGGTTCCGTCTGAAGAAGAAACATTGCTATCAAGGCCCAAAGCGCCGTATTTGATGCCCATACCTTGGGTGGAAGAATCTGAGCTATCAACCTGCACGGTGGTCCCGGGTGGCCAGGTGGCCGAATCGTTGGGATTGATACTTAGGGGATCGGTACCCTTGGGCACCGTGCCTTTATATTCGAACTTTTGACCATCAGATAATGAACCACTGAGGCCGAAGCGTTTGAGATCGATGGAGCCTTTGGCTTCTGTCTCTACCGTGCTGGTGACTTTGAAGCTCGTGGTGGTATCGGTATGTCCAATCTCCACGCCAACACTGGCTACGTTTTTAATGCTGCCGCCAACTTTAAACTTTTCCGGATCCAGACCGCCCAGCCCCGGGATTTTGGCCAGCGGTTGTTTTCCGTCGACCGAATTCGAATTGGTTACCGTGACACTGTCGGAATCTTTGCCGTGTTTGATCGAGACGCTGCCATCAGGTTTTCCGCCGGGGAATGGCGGCGCGATTGGAAGGGGAACAGACGTAGGGCGGACGCCCGGAACTATTGCCTGAGGTTGAACTGCCGCCTGCGCCGTTTGAGCTGCTCAGGCTGTCAACGGAACTGGCTTTTTTCTTGTTCATCGGCATTATTTCGAAGTTTTTTGGCACAGTCCCGCAACAGGCTTACGGCGCTGACCAGTTGTGGCAACTGTCGGTTGTGGAAGCCGTCTATCGAGTGCGCTGCATCGGGACCACGCCAACGGATTGAATTGAACGTGCTGGCAAGCTGGGTTCTTGCTGAATCGAAGCTGGTTGCGGATTTTTCCATATCCGCTGCAAGTAAGCGGAGCTCTGCTGGGTTGGCTCCAAGCATCTCAGTCATATCGTCCCCCAGAATTAGCTATCGATTGTGTTAAACAATAGCTAACGGTGAGGAATCTGCCTATGGGCAGAACTATCCATCTGGTTTCTTAGTTGCCGGAAGGTCGAAACTTCAGGCTGATTGGCTACGATCAACAGCGTTGTGGTTAACCGGGCAGGATGCCGGTTCAACCGCTGGAATTGATTCGACTGGCTGGGCTGCTGGAGTGGGGGACTCCAGTTCAATGCCGTACAAAGATTGAAGTGCTGCGATGTATTCAGCCTGTTGGCCGGCGGCGGCCAGTTCCCGTGCTCGAACCGTAGGACCGTGCAAAAGCTGTTTGACCATCCGACGCAGCGCGAATTCGACTTCTTCAGCGGCTGCGGTGCAACCATGCTGAGCGCGGACGCGTTCCATCTCGGCATCCAGCACGGCCATGGTGTGCTTACGCAGGGCGACAATCGCGGTATCTACACTTCGAGTGGCAATTGACAGTTCAAAATCGGCGGCGGCCCGCGAAACGATCACTTGGGTCTGTAGCAAAGCTGATTCTTGCTCGGAAGGGGCTGCCAAGCGAACAGTTTCTAGCGTCAAGAGTTCAACGCCGGGAAGTTCGGTAATCGCCGGATCAAAGTCCCGGCTCAAAGCCAGGTCAATCACTGATAACGGTTCGCCGGCGGTGCCGGTGCGGCGTCGAATATCTGCCAGAGTCTCTGCGCTAACCCGCTGATCAGAACCACTGCAGCCGATGACTAAATCTGCTGAGCCCAAAGCTTCTTCAAGCGACTCCGCTGCGGTGCCGCCCCTTGAGGCGACGAAATCTGCTGCTCGGCCTGATGAGGAATAGACGCTGAGATCGCTCACACCGCGTTCGCGAAGTAAGGCCATGGTCACGCCAGCGTAAGCGCCGGTGCCGAAGACGACGGCCTTGCGCTGATCCCAGGCGGTAGCCGATGAATCGCCAGCAAGGTCCAAGGCGACCGAGACAATCGAGCGCCCCTGGCTGCCAAGAGCAGTTTGTGAACCAACATCTTTGGCGGTCCGCGAAGCTGTTTGGAAAAGTCGTACCAGCGGCCCCGGTACGGGGAACGCAGTTTGCGCGTCAATGAGTGCGCGGCGAACTTGGCCAGCAATTTCGCGTTCGCCCACCACAGCAGAGTCCAAACCTGAAGCCACCGCGAAAAGGTGCTTAGCGACGTCGGTCCCGGTCAAAAGCTTGAAAGAAGATGAAACTAACGACGGCGCAAAACCGGTTGCATGGGCCAGTGCGGCTTCCATTTCGGCGCGGGCGGTCGCGGGGTTTTCTGCCGCTGAGTAGATCTCGAAGCGATTGCAGGTGGCTAAAACCACAGTGGAAGTGGATACGGCTGCAGAGCCGGCGCTCAATCGGGCGACGGTTTCCAAGTCGATGTCAGCGTGAGTCGCTACCAGAGAAAAGAGAACCACAACGTTCATATCCTACGATTTCGTAGCCTTGTAGAATAGAAAGGCTTGCCTCACCAGAAAATTGACAGGGTGTCGTTATCTTAGCGACGAAACCACCGGCAGAATCGAAGTCATGACGCTGAATTCCAGCCATCCGTTGATCGATGGACGTACGACTGAATCACCACTGATTATGGCCTACTCGGGAAAGACCCCGAGTCGCCGTCCGGTGTGGTTCATGCGCCAAGCCGGCCGTTCGCTGCCCGAATACCGGAAAGTCCGCGAAGGCATCTCGATGTTGGACTCGTGCCTGAAGCCAGATCTGGCCAGCGAGATTACTTTGCAGCCGGTGCGCAGGCACGATGTTGATGCGGCGATCTTTTTCTCCGACATTGTTATTCCGCTGAAGCTGGCCGGCGTCGGCGTAGACATCGTGCCAGGAGTGGGGCCGGTGCTGGAAAAGCCGGTTCGAACCCTTGCTGATGTTCGGGCACTGCCAAAGCTCACGGAAGATTCACTTGAACCGATCCGGCAGGCTGTTGCTTTGACGGTTGCTGAATTGGGCAACACGCCCCTTATCGGTTTCGCGGGCGCACCGTTCACGCTCGCTGCCTACATGGTGGAGGGCAAGCCTTCCCGAGATCATTTAGGGCCACGCACCATGATGCATGCAGATCCACAGGCGTGGCAGGAGCTCGCCGCCTGGGCAGCCGATGCCTCGGGAATGTTTTTGCGTGCGCAGCTGGAAGCAGGCGCTAGTGCGGCGCAGCTTTTTGATTCTTGGGCGGGATCTTTAGGGCTCTCCGACTACCAAACTCACGTGGCGCCGGCGTCGAAACAGGCTTTGGACCATGTTCGCGACCTGGGCGCACCGCTTATTCATTTTGGCACTGGCACATCCGAACTTTTGTTGGCGATGCGGGACGTTGGTGTGGATGTTATTGGCGTTGACTACCGACTGCCGCTGGATGAAGCGAATCGCCGCCTCGGGGGTATGACTCCGCTGCAAGGAAATATCGACCCCGCATTGCTTCCCGCGCCGTGGCCGGTGCTCGAAGCGCACATTTTGGATGTGTTGCGGCGCGGCGAATCTGCGCCCGGAAACGTCGTTAATTTGGGCCATGGGGTGCCGCCAGAGACTGATCCGTCGGTGCTGAGTCGTATCGTTGAACTAGTGCATTCCGTTGATCCGGTCCGCACTGACGATCAGAGCGCTTAGCCAGCAGAAGCTGGCCGGAGAAACTGGGAGCTGAACGCCATGACAGACGGATCTAGTACGGACAAAACCTTTTCCGTACCGCGCAAGACGGTTGCGGTAATTGGTGGTGGAATGGCGGGATTGGTCGCCGCGCGCGAGTTGGCCAATGCTGATTTTGCGGTGACACTGCTTGAAGCTGGTGTTGAAGTAGGCGGCCCCGTGTCTGCGCATGAGGTGGGCGGGCTGGTTTTAGATGCCGGCGCAGAAAGCTACGCCAAACGAGGCAATGACTTTGCTGAGTTGGCCACCCAACTCGGTTTGGCCGACCAGCTTGTTGATCCGAATCCGGTGGGAGCTTGGCTCGAATACGCAGAGGGCAAGGGTCAGCCAAAAGCAACTCCGTTGCCGAAAGTCGCAATTTTGGGAATTCCTGGCGATTTAGATGACCCGATCCTGCGTGAAGTATTAGGGCGCACCGGGTTATTGCGCGCCAAATTAGACGGGAATTTGCCACGAGGAGTGGGTGCAAAAGCTAGGACCGTTGCGGATCTTGTCCGTGCCCGAATGGGCCAGACCGTGCTCGATCGTCTAGTTACGCCGGTTATTGGCGGCGTCTATTCGAGTTCTGCAGAAGAGCTGGACCCGGATGTAGCTCTGCCGGGCCTGCGCGCAGCGTTGCGTGAACACGGTTCGCTCGCAGCTGCTGTGGCAGCCCTCAAAACACCAGCCGGGCGAGTCAAGCCAGGATCAGCTGTGGGCGGTTTGCGCGGCGGAGTATTCCAAATCGCTCGCGCCCTGCGCACCGAACTCGAAGAACTGGGCGTACAGATCAAGTGCGAGACCAAGGTCGGCTCGATTCGACCGACCGGCACCGCTTGGCACCTCAGCATCCCGGACGCGGAGCTGGAAGTAGACAAGGTGGTGCTGGCTACCGAAGCTGCTGCTGCCTTGGATTTGATCCGCGAAATCGTGCCGGAAGCGGAAGAATTTGGCCAGCCAGAAGCTAAGGTGTTGGCGCTCGTCACAGTTGTTGTTGATCTGCCTGAATTGGACGCTGCTCCGCGTGGTACCGGTGTGTTGGTTTCGCCATTGGTGCCTGGCGTACGCGCCAAGGCGCTCACGCACGCTACGGTGAAATGGCCGTGGCTGGCTGATGAAGAGGGCCCGGGCACGCACGTGCTGCGGCTTTCCTACCCGGTAGCTAGTTCGGGGGCAGAGGACTCTGCTGCGGCGCCTGTTGATCTTGCTCAGGCGCTCACCGATGCTTCGACCTTGCTGGGCCTAGAAATTCAGGAAGAAGACGTTTTGGACTGGGACTTGATCGAGTGGACCAGTTCAGTTTCGGCCGCGGGTCTAGGTCGGGCAAGCAAGATTGAGGCTTTCCGGGCTGCCGTTGAAAACATTGACGGTCTTTGCGTAACTGGCGCTTGGTTGGCAGGAAATGGCCTGGTTTCAGTGATCGCGGACGCCAGGGTGCAAGCGCTACGTCTGGTGTGACTTTAGTAACTTCTACGCCTTGTAGAATCATTTCGTTTAGACATTAAAGCCGGTGAGGAGCAGACTGTTAGCCATGAGCGACACTTTGGCAGAATCTGTCAGTAAAACTGTTGAGATCGATCCTTCGAACACCCCGTTCACGTTGTGGACTGTGGTGAAGCGGACAGGCCAGCCGACCGTTGGGAACGGCAAGGTTGGCGCTTTCGATGAGGTGATTGACCGCTTGTCGAGCCAAGGGATTACCTTGCGTGGTGCCTACGACGTCTCGGCGATGCGCAATGATGCCGATGTGATGATTTGGCTGGTTGGGCCAAGCGCAGAAGGCCTGCAGCAGGCTGTTCGCGACATTCGGCGCACCGAGCTTTTTGCCAACACCGAGATCACTTGGTCAGCGATGGGCGTACACCGTGAAGCTGAGTTTGCGAAGAACCACATTCCTACCTACATGCGCGCCGGAATCGAACCCAAGAAGTGGGTTTGTGTTTACCCGTTCGTACGCTCATACGAGTGGTACATTTTGCCGAACGAAGATCGCGGACGGATGCTTCGCGAACACGGCATGCTGGGCCGGGACTTCCCAGGAGTACTGGCAAACACGGTCTCTTCGTTTGCCTTGGGCGACTGGGAATGGCTGCTCGGATTGGAAGCGGACGACGTCGTGGAACTTGTGGATCTGATGCGTCACCTGCGGGCCACCGATGCCAGAATGCACGTCCGTGAAGAAGTTCCGTTTTACACCGGGCGGCGGATCAACGCTGCTGAGATCGCTGAGGTATTGCAATGAGCATCAGCCCTATGAGCAAAAATGCCATTACCGAGCGCGGCCGAATGGCGGCCAAAGACTACGACGCAATTTTGCTCGCGTCTTTTGGCGGTCCTGAAGGTCAAGATGACGTCATTCCGTTTCTGCGTAATGTCACCAGAGGTCGAGGCATCCCGGACGAACGTCTTGAAGAGGTTTCGCACCACTATCGGGCGTTTGGTGGGATCAGCCCAATCAACGAGCAAAACCGTGCATTGAAACTGGCGCTTGAGACCGAGCTTGCTGCTCGCGGCATTGAACTGCCGGTGCTTTGGGGCAACCGAAATTGGGATCCCTACATTCCTGAGGTGCTTCAAGAAGCCTACGACGCCGGTCATCGCCGAATCCTCACGGTCACCACGAGTGCCTACTCTTGCTATTCGTCCTGCCGACAGTACCGAGAAGACTTGGGTATGGCCTTGGTTGACTCTGGCTTGGACGGCAAACTTGAAGTGGACAAAGTCCGGCAATACTTCGATCATCCTGGTTTCGTTGAACCCTTCATCGAAGGCACCACCGCGGGCTTGGCCAAAGTGCGCTCCGAGTTATCTTCCGATGAAAAAATTCACGTTCTGTTTGCAACGCACTCAATCCCTACTCGCGACGCAGAAGCAGCTGGCAACTCCGCCGAGGAGCCTCGCGAGTTCGCTGAAGGCTCCGCGTATGTTGCCCAGCATCTTGCCGCTGCTACCGCGGTGATGGCACAAGTAGATGCTGCATCGGCTGAGCCCACGGATTGGTCGCTTGTCTATCAATCGCGTTCTGGGGCACCGCATGTACCGTGGTTGGAACCCGACATTAGCGACGCAATGGAAGAGCTTGCTGAGCAGGGCGTACGCGGCGTCGTCGTGGTTCCCTTGGGTTTCGTCAGCGACCATATGGAAGTTGTCTGGGATCTAGACACCGAGGCAAAAGAGACCGCCGAGAAACTGAATATGGCCTTTGACCGAGTACCCACGCCGGGAACGCATCAGAAATTTGTGGCCGGATTGGTTGATTTGGTCTGCGAACGTACCCTGGCGAATAACATTGCTGATCGTCCAGCGATGACGCCACTGGGCCCCTGGTACGACGTTTGCCGTCCTGGCTGTTGTACGAACTTCCGCGGTGAGAAGCCCACCATTGCTGGTGCTGACACCTTGGTCGGAACGGTGGCGGCAGCCAGTGCCTAACAGACCGGCGGTAGAAACGTTTAAGCTCGGTACGCGTGGATCAAAATTGGCCCGCACCCAATCTCAGTTGATTGCCGATCAATTGAGCGCAATCGGTGGTTTTGAGGTTGAGCTGGTGCAGATTCGCACCGATGGCGATGTGTTAACCGGCCCGCTGTCGCAAATGGGCGGTACTGGCGTGTTTGTGACCGCCCTTCGAGAAGCGGTGCTTAACGGCAGCGTCGATTTTGCCGTCCACTCGCTCAAAGACCTACCCACCGCGGCAGCGCCGGGCATGAAGATAGCGGCTATTCCGGCCCGCGCCGAAGTGCGAGATGCTTTGTGCTCGCGATCCAATCGATCACTGGCAGAGCTGGCCACCGGTGCGAAAGTTGGTACCGGTTCGCCTCGACGTGCTGCCCAGTTGCGAGCGGCCCGTGCGGATATCGAGGTTATTGATATCCGCGGGAATGTAGACACTCGGTTAGCGCGCTTGGAAAATGATCTAGACGCGGTAGTGCTGGCAGCTGCCGGGCTGGGACGGATCGGCCGTTCAGCGGCAATTTCAGAGCTTTTCGACGACGCCGTGATGCTTCCGGCCCCCGGCCAAGGTGCGCTTGCCGTGGAAACCGCCCTGGACGTTCCCACGGAATTAGCCGCAGCGTTAGCCGCTATTGACGATGCCGACAGTCGGCTAGCAGTAACCGCGGAGCGGGCATTGCTAGCCCGGCTTGAGGCTGGCTGTAGTGCCCCTGTCGGTGCCTTTGCCCAGCGCAAGGGCAGCATGCTTCGTTTGGAAGCTTGTATTTGTTCTTTAGACGGCTCCCGAGTGATCCGGCAAGCTAAAGCTACTGACGGGCTCGCCGAGGTCGCGGCAACCTTATTAGGTATCGAACTGGCCGAGTCAATGCTCGCCGACGGTGCTGCCGACTTATTGTGATGTCTTTGCCTCTTGCGGGTTCGTTACACGGGATCTCGGTGTTGATCACCCGTAGCCCGGACCGCGCTGGCGGATTGGTTTCCGCGCTCTTGGCTGTCGGTGCGGAGCCGTTGTTGCTGCCCTTGATTGACTTCGAAGCGGTGGATTTCTCGGTTGAAGATTTGCGGGCCGGAAATTACTCCTGGTTGGTTGTCTCCTCGATCACCACGGTGCGCGCATTGAAGGCAGCAGCGGCGAAAATTGGCTTGCAGCTTGCCGAGCTGGTGCCGCCGAAGACGAGGATGGCCACCATCGGTCCTTCCTCGCGAAGAATTTTAGAACACGAAGGTCTCACCGTGCACTTGGCACCGGAAGATATTCAGTCCGCAGCCGGGCTTGTTGCGATCTTGCCAAGATTAGACGGTAACGCCGTGTGGCTGCCGCAGTCCGACGTCGCAGGTCCTGCACTTGCCGAGGGGCTTCGCGCTGCTGGTGCGCAGGTGAGCGTGACGACGGCCTATCGCACGGTTGATTACCCGGCGTCGAACCGCTTGGTGACCGAGCTCGCCGTCGGCGTCGAACCGGTGGCTGCGCCCATGCTGAGCTTGGCCGCTGCCCGCGCGAAGATCGCTGATGGAAGTCTGCAGGCTGTGGTGGCTGCTTCAGCCAGTGCGGCAAGCCGGATCGCCGAAACTTTGCGGCCACTACAGAACACCAAATTTATTGCCATCGGAAGACCGACAGCAGAACAAGCTGCTGCCGAAGGGATTGTGGTGGCAGGGATCGCTGAGCAACCGACACCTGAGGGCATCGTAGCGGTGCTGAATAGCGTTTTTGAAAGGGATATCTCATGAGCTTTCCTACCCAGCGGCCGCGTAGGCTGCGCAGCACGCCGGCAATGCGTCGTCTCGTCGCAGAATACCGAGTGCACCGTGCTGATCTGATTTTGCCGGTGTTTGTGAAAGAAAGCCTGCGCGAGCCGAAGCCTATTCCATCGATGCCCGGCGTTGTACAACACAGCTCGGATTCGTTACGACGTGCTGCTGCCGAGGCTGCCGAAAAGGGCCTTGGCGGCATCATGTTATTTGGCATCCCGGCCGAACGAGATTCGATGGGCAGTGGTTCGATTGCTGAACAGGGGATTCTGAACCGATCAATCCGTGAAGTTCGTGCCGAAGTGGGCGACGAACTAGTGGTGATGAGCGATCTCTGCCTTGACGAGTTCACCGATCATGGCCATTGTGGCGTCTTGGACGAGCAGGGCCGGGTGGACAACGACGCCACGCTGGAAATCTACGCCCAGATGGCGGTGGCTCAAGCTAACGCGGGCGCGCATTTGCTCGGCCCGTCTGGCATGATGGACGGCCAAATTGCGGTGATCCGGCAAGCCCTTGACGAAGCCGGTTATCAAGAGACCGGGGTGCTGGCCTATTCAGCGAAATATGGATCGGCATTTTATGGGCCGTTCCGCGATGCAGTTGATTCGGCGTTGCAAGGCGACCGGCGCACGTATCAGATGGACGCTTCCAATCGCCGGGAGGCGCTGCTGGAAGTTGAGTTAGACCTCCAAGAAGGTGCAGATATGGTGATGGTGAAACCGGCCATGAGTTACCTGGACATTTTGGCCGACGTCGCGGCGATTTCGCCAGTACCGGTTGCCGCATATCAAATCTCCGGCGAATACGCGATGATCGAGGCGGCAGCTGCCAACGGCTGGATCGATCGGCGAGCAGCTATTGAGGAATCGGTATTGAGTATCAAACGCGCAGGTGCAGATTCGATTTTGACTTATTGGGCCACAGAATTAGCTGATTGGTTGGCAGAACGATGAGTAACTCCTTAAGCGGCCCCACGAATCCGGTCGCGGCCGATCAGATCCTGCTAGGCCTTAATAAGCTTTGGCGACATTGGTTTGGAAGCTGACGGCACAGCGGTGGCGCCAGCCAAGGTGCTTCGCCAGTTACTGCAACAAGCAGAGCTTGCGGACTCGCTTGGGCTCCATTCCTTCGGGGTGGGGGAGCACCATCGCAGAGACTTCGCGGTCTCCGCTCCCGAGGTTTTCTTGGCCGCTGCTGCCGCCCGGACTGAGCAAATCAAACTCGGTTCCGCAGTCACGGTTTTGAGCTCAGATGATCCGATTCGTGTTTTTCAGCGGTTCGCCACTGTAGACACCTTATCAAACTGGCGTGCCGAAGTCATGCTCGGCCGGGGTTCGTTCATCGAATCTTTTCCGCTTTTCGGGCTGGATCTCGACGACTACGAAATGCTCTTCGAAGAAAAGCTGGAACTCTTTGATCAGGCTCGATCGCAAAAACCGATGCATTGGGAAGGCCGGAGTCGGCCCGGAATTAGCGGGCTCAAGGCGTATCCGCCGCTAGAAAATCACCTATTGCCTGCCTGGATCGGAGTTGGTGGCACACCGGAATCAGTACTTCGCTGTGCCCAGTACGGTTATCCGATTATTTTTGCGATCATCGGTGGTCGGCCGCGTTCATTCGCTCCTTTGGTCGATCTTTACCGTGAAGCGATGGTCAAGTATGGCCATCCGATGCAGCAAATTGCCACGCACTCGCCGGGGCACATTGCGGAAACCGACGAGCAAGCGCGCGACGAATTGTTTCCGCATTGGATTATTAGCCGGAATAAGATCGGCGCTGAACGTGGTTGGGGCCCGGGCAGTCGTGAGGACTTTGACGTGATGTGTGGACCGGAAGGCGCGCTCTACGTTGGTTCGCCAGAAACGGTGGCGCAAAAGATCGTGCTGCTCAAAAACAATCTTGGCGTAGATCGCTTTGATCTGAAATACAGCAACGGAACCCTTCCACATGAGGCCATGATGCGTTCGATTGAGCTCTTTGGTTCAGTCGTGAAGCCGCGCGTTACCGAACTACTTGAGATCTCCAGGAGACTGCCATGACGTCGTCGCAAGAACTTTTCGATCACGCCCGCGAGCTGATGCCCGGTGGAGTTAACTCACCGGTCCGTGCCTTCGGTTCGGTGGGCGGTACGCCGCGTTTCATCACCTCAGCACAGGGTGCCTATCTTACGGATGCGGACGGCCGCGATTATGTCGACTTAGTCTGTTCCTGGGGACCGGCGCTCTTGGGCCACGCGCACCCCGAGGTAATCGCTGCGGTGCATGCCGCCGTCGACCGTGGCTTATCTTTCGGGGCGTCAACACCGGCCGAAACCGAGCTTGCCGAGCTCGTGCTCGGACGAGTTTCCGCCGTCGAGCGACTACGGATGGTCTCCACCGGTACCGAAGCGACGATGACCGCGGTTCGCCTGGCTAGAGGGTTCACCGGACGAAATCTGATCGTGAAATTTGCTGGTTGTTACCACGGCCATGTAGATAGTTTGCTGGCCGCGGCGGGCTCTGGTTTGGCGACGCTAGCAATGCCAGGTTCCGCTGGCGTTACTGAAGCTACTGCGGCGGAAACCTTGGTGCTGCCGTACAACGACCTTGAAGCAGTTCGCGAAGTTTTTGCGGTACACGGTGGCCAGATTGCCGCAGTTATCACGGAGGCAGCACCAGCAAATATGGGTGTGGTTGAGCCCGCCCCCGGATTCAATGCTGGCTTGGCACAGATCACTCGAGAGCATGGCGCCTTGTTGATTTTGGACGAGGTATTAACAGGTTTTCGGGTTGGGCCTTCTGGCTATTGGGGCCTAACGGGCGCATCTGAAGGCTGGACGCCAGATTTGCTAACCTTCGGCAAGGTCGTAGGGGGCGGATTGCCGACGGCGGCACTCGGCGGCCGGGCCGATGTGATGGAGTATTTGGCACCATTTGGCCCGGTCTATCAAGCAGGCACGCTGAGTGGGAACCCGGTGGCAATGGCTGCCGGCGTCGCCACGCTGAAAGCTGCAACGGCTGACGTGTATGACCAAGTTGATGCGCGGTCGCTGGAGCTCTCAGCGGCGTTGTCGCGGGCGCTTGAAGCAGAGGGAGTGCAGCATTCAGTGCAGCGCGCTGGAAACCTATTTTCGGTTGCATTTGGGGTATCTGAAGTTCGCAATTATGCGGATGCGAAAGCCCAAGAAACGTTCCGGTATGCGCCGTTCTTCCACTCGATGCTGGATTCTGGCGTCTATTTGCCGCCGTCAGTTTTTGAAGCTTGGTTCCTGTCTGCCGCGCACGATGATACCGCGATGAACCGAATCTTCGACGCGCTGCCGTCCGCGGCAAAAGCGGCTGCCGCCGCAACCGTCTAATTCCCAAACGCCTAATTCCGCAACGCTGCACCACTTTTGGTCGCTAAAACGACGTTTTAGCGACCAAAAGTGGTGCAGCGTTTACGTTATCAAGGGTGGAGGTGAAGTTCGAACTGATATTCCAGTCCGCCTTCGGGATCTATTTCTTCGCCAACTTTACTGAAGCCATAGGGCTGAAGCGGTTTGTTTGAGGCGATGTTTTGCGGTGCGATGCTTGCCCTGACAACCTTTACTTCTGGGGTTCGCCAAGCACGGTCCAGTAATATTTCTAGCGCCGCTTTCGCATAACCCTTCCGACGAAATTCAGGGTCGATTTCGTAACCAACTTCGACCATGCCGCGCTCATCGGGAGGGCCGTGGTAACCGGCGCGGCCAACGGTCTGTTGACTTTGTAGATCCAGAATGATGCCGGTGATCCAAGGCTCGCTGGCCGGATCTGCGCTCACTTGCTTACTACGACGAATCCAAATGCCACGATTCTCGACTCTGCCAAAGTATTCGCTCAGTGGTAGAGCTGAACTGCGGCGAGCTCCAGCCAGGTCACCAGCGGCTAAGGCGTGCAAACTAGCTGGGGCAAGATGGACGATCTTAATCTTGGGCCGCTTTGACTCAGCACTCGGACTGTTGGTGATCGCTCCTGAGAATGGAAAACTTCGCTGGCTTCTCAGCCTAGCGCTTGAAGCTCAATGGTGTTGTTTCAAGGTCGCTACGAAAAACGCTGCACCACTTTTGGTCGCTAAAACACGGTTTTAGCGACCAAAAGTGGTGCAGCGTTTTTTGAAAAGATGGTTTAGAACGCGGGGGTCACATCGCCATTCGGCCAGGTGTCCTCGATGTATTTCTTCACCTCGGGGGAGTGCAACAGCTCATCCAATTTTGCGATTCGGGCATCGCCCTTGGAGTCGCTGCGCCAGGCCAGGAAGTTCGCATATGGATTGTCTTTGATTGACTCCACGGCGAGCGCATTCTTAGTGGACAGACCAGCTGCCAAGATGAAGTTTCCGTTGATCAGTGCCAAGTCCACGGAGGGGTCCTTGAGGTCATTGACCAAAAGCTCCGGCTGGTTCTCGGAGAACTTTAGCTTTTTCGGATTCTGCGCGTCGGTTAGTGTGATCGCCGTCGATTTGTCATCGATATCTTTCAACAGTCCGGCGACTTGGAGTACCTTGAGTGCTCGAACCTGGTTCGAAGGGTCGGAAGTGATGGCAATCTTGCCACCCTCGGGGATCTCTGAAATGGCTTTGTGCTTTTCGGAGAACGCAGCATAAGGCTCAATGTGCACCCCTGCTCCGTGATCGAACTTATAGCCCTTAGTTTGAACCTGATCATTAAACCAAGGCAGGTGTTGATAGAAGTTTGCGTCTAAGGAGCCATCACTCAAGGCGGTGTTCGGGGTCTGGTAGTCCTCGATTTCCTTGATCTCAAGCTTCAGCCCGGCTGCTGGAGCCAGCTTCTCATTGACGAATTCCAAAATCTTGGCATGCGGGGTGGGGCTTGCCCCCACTTTGAGGGTTACTGGATTTTTTGGATCCAGAGTTGCGGACGAACTTGACGTTGCGGCGGCGCCGCCACAAGCCGTCAGCGCAATCGCTGCCACAATCCCCGTTACCGCAAGTGCGAGTTTCTTACGCATGTAGTACTCCCTTTTCGTAGTTCTAAGCTGATTAGCGGTGATCAGTACGACGGGCGATGAAGTCGCCGATCAACTGAATAGCAATGACCAAAATGACGATCAAGACCAATACCGCCCACATGACATTTGGCTGGAAACGCTGGAATCCGTAGTTATAGGCAAGCTTGCCTAGGCCACCGCCGCCTACTAGCCCAGCCATAGCTGAATATCCGACCAAGGTCACGACCGTCGTCGTGATGCCAGATACCAAACTAGGCATCGCTTCGCGCACCATAACCTTTGAGATCACTTGATAATTTGTTGAGCCCATTACCAAGGCCGCATCGATTTTTCCCTTGTTGACATCGCGCAGCGCCGTCTCAACGAGCCGGGCGAAAAACGGGATAGTACCGATAGACAATGACACCGAAGCCGCAATGGGGCCTAGCGAGGTGCCAGTGATGAGCCGAGTAAACGGAATAAGCGCAACCATCAAGATGGCAAACGGGATCGAGCGGGTGATGTTGACAATAATCTCGGAGAGTAAGCGATGGAAAATTGGCAACGGCCTAAGCCCGCCCGGTGCGCAAACATGCAGCACAATGCCTAAAAGCAAGCCGACGACGACGGTCACCACAGCCGAGATACCCACCATGGTCAGCGTCTCGATGGTGGCTTCGGGTAAGGCCTTCTGGATCACGGGATCGTTGAAAAATTCGGAAAAGAAGTCGCTCATGCCGAGGCCTCCTCATCGGTTGCGCCGAGATGGGCTAGACCTGGTCGGCCCACTGATACGCCGAGCTCTTCCAAATAGCGGATAACAGCCTCGACATCGGTTTCCGGCCATAGGCCGATGCGCAGCCGGCCGAATTGTTGTCCGCCAATTGGCTCGATGCTCCCGGAGATCACATTGACATCAATGTCGAATTTTCTGGCAAGTCCAGATAGCACTGGTGTTCCAACGTTATGGGCGCTGAAAACGATGTCTAGCAAGATCTGGTTTTCCGGGTTGGCAACCGCCGGTAACGGCAAAAGCGCCTGGGCGAGTTGACCATCAGCATTTTCGGAGATCTCCTGCAAGGAGCCGTGCTCGACGATTTTGCCTTGCTCAAGCAGAGATACTGAATCGCAGGCCCGTTTTACTACGTGCATTTCGTGCGTGATGATCACCACGGTGAGGTCCAACCGGACGGTCAGATTCTTGATTAAGTCGAGGATTTCTTCGGTGGTGGCGGGGTCTAGGGCCGAGGTCGGCTCATCGCACAGAAGCACATCTGGGTCTGCTGCCAATGCCCGGGCGATGCCAACTCGTTGGCGTTGGCCACCGGAAAGTTGTGCCGGATAGGCATTTTCGAAGCCTTCAAGACCGACCAATGGCAGTAACTGCCGAATCTTTTCATCGATCTGAGCTTTATTGGTTCCGACGATTTCTAAGGGGTGAGCCACATTAGCGGCCACGGTTCGGGAGTCGAGTAAATTCGCGTGCTGGAAGACCATGCCGACTTTGCGGCGTGCTTGCCGAATCTCTTTATTACTTACTGAGCTGAGGTCCACGCCGTTGATTTCCACCCGACCAGATGTGGGGCGGTCCAGTAAAGTTAAGCAACGAACCAGCGTCGACTTCCCTGCACCAGAGTGGCCAATGATGCCGTGAATCGAACCTTTAGGCACGCTCAAGGAGACGCCGTCGAGGGCTGTCACTTCGCGGCCGCCTTGCTGATAGACCTTACGGAGATCAGTAATGGTGATCATGGAACCTCTTGTGGGAATCGGAATGCCTGCGGGTCGCCAATGGCGCACGTCGTTGCAAGCGAACTTAAGTATTCCATGAATCCTAGCTGTGAAGATTCTTCGAACTTATAACGCCACATTCCGCTAAGCATCGAATATTATTCGAACTTTGGCGATTCAAGGCGCTTCCTTTAATGCTCGATAGCCGCAGAGCGAAACTATTACTCGCCAATTACGGTAAAACCGGTGAGTGTGAGTTTGCCCGCAATGGTGTTTTAGAGCTGACCTTGCGGCCAAAGCCCATCGACGACGGCGTCGGCTTGCGTTCGGCGCAGGTATTCCTGGAAGCTTGCGGCTTGTTCGGCCGCCCAGACTATTTGTTGAGCGTGTAGCTCTTCAGCTGGAATTGAAAGTTCTGGGAAGCGACGAGCTAGCGCCTCGGCGAGCTTGATCGTGGCCAGTGCATCAGCTGCCGAAGTATGTGCATCGATCAGTGGGATGTTGTAGTGCTCGCAGATTGCGACAAGTGTGCGTTTTCCACGGCGAAACCCATCGACTTGTTTGTCTAAGACGAAAGGATCGATGACCGGAAAAGCGGTGGGTGCAGAAACACCAATCCGAGCACATTCGGCAGCTAATACGGTGAAATCATAAGGCGCGTTGAACGCCATAACCGGAGTTCCAGCAGCGAAATATGAACGAAGAACCTGGGCGACTTCGGTCACCACAGCACCGATGGGGGCACCCTCAGCTCGCGCGCGGGCGGTACTAATACCGTGGATTAGCGTCACGGCCTCAGGGATCTCGACGCCGGGATCAGCGAGCCATTCGTGTGATTCAACGACGTCATTATTGGCATCGACTAAAACGATCGAGGCACTAACTAATCGAGCTTGGCGCGGGTCACGACCAGTAGTTTCCACATCGAATGCTGCACGGTTTCCGTCAAGCCAAGTATTCATAAAATAACGCTAACCGATAGAATTGACAGTTTTCGTACGCCAGCATTGGATAGGCTAAATCCCATGCGGACGGAGTACATCGATGCGGTGTTGAGAATTGCGGCTCTCATCCCCTCGGGTCGAGTGCTCGCATATGGTGATGTGGCTGAAATGATCAACAACGGCGGCCCTCGGCCAATAGGCAGCGTCATGTCTCACTACGGTGATCAAGTGCCGTGGTGGCGCGTGTTACGTGCCAGTGGTCGGCCGCCGGAAGGCCATGACGAGCGTGCCCTGGCACAGTATCGACTAGAACAGACTCCGTTACGTGGCAAAACTAGCGGTGAAGATTCCTCCTGGCGGGTTGATATTGTTCAGGCGCGATGGCAGCCGGATGAACAATCTTGGCTAGAGATTGATCGAATCGCTGATTCACTCGAGCCCGCGGTACGTGTTTTGTCGGAACCCGATGATTTGATGGGGTCTTGAACCTTCCGCAGAGCCCAGTGCTGCGACTCGTCCCCTCAGCGAGCCGCCTTGCTGACGCGCCCGAGCTAAGTTGGGACCAAGCTCAGATTGTCGAACGGAAACAAGGTAGCGGCCCGCTATTGATATGGGGCGCACCCGGTACTGGGAAATCCACGGTGCTGATCGAGTCAACAGTTCGCAGAGTAAATCACGATGACGTGGATCCGGCCAAAGTTCTACTTTTGGCTCCTAGCCGAGTCGCAGCCGCTCGATTGCGGGATGCTCTCAGTGCTCGATTAGACCGGACGGTGAGCACGTCCCCAGCACGCAGCTGGGCATCATATGCTTTTGACATCTTGCGAAGGGCTCAAGCTGAGGGGTTGGTCCCGAACGCAGATCGGGTGCCTAAATTGATCAGTGGGCCCGAACAAGATCTGTTTATTCGTGAGTTGTTAGCTGGCCACGCTTTGGGCCTGGCCCCGGGCCCGCAGTGGCCAGAAGAACTTCACGAGGCGTTGCTTACCAGAGGCTTCCGGCAAGAAGTACGGCAGCTCTTTGATCGTATTGTCGACAACGGCCTGTTGCCGAGCGATTTAGTCGAGCTCGGTAGGGAAAATAATCGACCCGATTGGCAAGCCGCCGCCCAGCTTTATCGCGAATATCGAGATCTCATCGAATTGAAGAATCCGGGTTGTTATGACCCGGCCGGCATCGTCCGGGCAGCTAGCGAACTATTCGATGCCAACCCGGATTGGCTGGCGCGCGAACGAGAACGACACAGCCTGATCTTGGTCGATGATCTGCAGGAGACCGGTCGAGCGGTACACGGACTATTACGCAGAATTGGTACTGGTCAAGAGATGCTGGCCACGGCCTGCCCAGATACCGTAGTCCAGGGTTTTCGTGGTGCCAGACCAGACCGCGTTGGTTTGGTCCGTGATGAGCTCGGTGCAAATGAGGCAGTGCTCAGCAGCTCGCATCGGCTCAATCAACCGCTGGCCGCGGCCTGGCTCAGAATTGCCGAGCGAATTGCGCAAAGCAAAGGTGGGCACAAGGCTCGCCAGCTAGATTTCCCAGCGGATGAGCCGACTGTAGGCCCAGAATCAGAGCAGGTGGTGTCCGGCGTCGTCGTTGGCTCTGATGTGCAGCAGCGTCGATTTGTGGCAGAACGAATTATGCACTTCCACGTAGATCGCGAGCGTCCGCTTCGCGATATGGCGGTCATCGTGCGCACCGGTGCGCAGGTTGCAGCCTTTGGCCGGTACCTGGTCTCACACGGCATCCCCGTCCGAATTTCGGCAGCGGAAACGCCAGTTCGTGATGAACCCGCAGTGCGGCCATTACTGCTGGCATACCGAGTTGCGGTAACACCAGAGCTTCTGGATGCCGAGCTTGCCGTGGACCTATTGACCTCCAGGATAGGCGGACTGAGCTCGGTACAGATCCGCCGAGTCCGAAAACTCCTTCGGGCCGAAGAGATCGCTAACGGCGGCGTGCGTGGCAGCGATGAGCTGCTGGTTGAGGGCCTACAGAGGCCGGCGCAGTTGGCTGCCCTTGGCGTTGATGGTCGGGCAGCTGCCAGAATGGCTACTGTCCTGGCTGCGGGCTCGCAAGCTATGACTGAGCCCGGAGCCAACCCACAATCCGTGCTTTGGGCCCTTTGGGATGCCACTGGGTTAAGCACGGAGTGGGCTACGGCAGCATTACGCGAAGACGCTAACGGTTCGCGGGCAGATCGGGATCTGGATGCCATGATGGCGCTGTTCCAAGCCGCCGAGCGCTATGTTGAACAGTCGCCCGCAGCAAGCCCAGAAGCCTTCGTTGAGTATCTACTCAATCAGGAACTGCCCATGGACACCTTAGCCGCGCGGGCCGAAAGCGGTGATGCTGTTGAAGTGATGACTCCTGCCAGCGCAGCAGGCCGGCAATGGCCAGTAGTTATCGTGGCTGGCTTGCAGGAAGGAGTTTGGCCGAATAATCGCTTACGTGGTGAATTATTGGGCAGCCAATATCTTGTTGAAGTATTGGAACTTGGCGCAGCGTCGGCTAGAAGGTTAGCCGCAGTACAACGGATGCGAGATATCCGCTATGACGAATTGCGCAGTTTTGCCACCGCGATCTCTCGCGCCTCTGAGCGGTTGATTTGCGTTGGCGTTTCGTCTGAAGACGAGCAACCATCAGGATTTTTGGACCTGGTTGATCCCTGGCCGATCGAAGATAACGATGGGCTGCGCCCTTTGACCGACGTTCGTCGGCCCAAGACGCTGCGGGCATTGGTTGCTGAGTTGCGTCAAGCTAACGAACGAGGCGCTAACGAACGAGATTCCGACGATCGCGCTGAGCAGCCAGCCGCTGAAGCCGCTCGAGTGCTGGCTGAGCTTGCCCGCAATGCGGTACCGGGGGCTGATCCTTCGAGCTGGTGGGGTTTAGCACCGCTTAGCTCCACTGATCCGATCTTGCCGGTGGACGCCGTGGTGCCGGTCTCGCCGTCGAAAATTGAAGCTGTGCATGAGTCTGCTTTGTCCTGGTTCCTACAAGCTGCTGGCGGCGAAGCGCAACTGGACTTAGCCCGAAGCCTGGGCACGCTAATTCACGGGATTGCACAGGATTTGCCTGCTGGCAATGCCGAGGAGCTGTTAGCTGAATTGGCCAATCGGTGGCCTGCGCTTGGCTTGCCAGAAAATTGGGAGACCGCCGCTCAACTTCGACGAGCCGAACGAATGCTGCGTAAGTTGGCAGGCTATTTACGGCTCATTTCGGCGCAAGGGCATGAACTGGTCGGCGTCGAACAGGGTTTTGGTATTGAAGTACCTGGTGCACGGATTGCGGCGCTGAAAGGCATCGTTGATCGGCTCGAATTAACGGCCGAGGGCACATTGATTGTTGTTGATCTCAAGACGGGTAAGAACAAGCCGACGGCAGCCCAAGTGGAGCAGCATCCGCAACTTGGTGCTTATCAAGTTGCGGCCAAACATGGGGCTTTCGAACAGATTGCTCCCACTGCCAGTGTGGGCGGAGCAGCCTTGGTGCAGCTAGGCGACGGCACGGATAAGTACGATCCGCAGTTCCAGGCGCCGGTGGATCCGGAGCATGATTGGGCGACGCCGCTGGTTCAGGAAGCAGCAGTTCTGATGTCCGCTGCGGCTTTTATCACAGCGCACGACCCTTCCGCGAACCGAAATAATTGTCCATTGCCAGATGTCTGTCCACTATGCCGTGGAAAGCAGGTTACGCAATGAGTGAGGCGTTGAGCGGCACCGCACGGCAGCCCACCGCCGAGCAGCGGGCGATTATCGAAGCGTCCCTGGATCCGATGCTGGTCATCGCCGGTGCCGGATCTGGAAAGACCACCACAATGGCAGATCGAGTTGTGCACCTTGTTGCCAACCGATTAGCCAAGCCAGAAGAGATTCTTGGCGTTACATTCACTCGAAAAGCTGCCGGTGAACTGGCAGCTAAAATTCGAGCCAAACTGCGGATTCTCGGCCAGCAAAATCCGGAACTCTCAGATGTGCTGGGCCCGGACTCTCTGGAAGCCGAAATTTCTACTTACCATTCCTACGCCAGCGGGATTGTTTCAGACTATGGCCTTCGAATCGGGGTAGAACGGGATGCCACGGTGCTGGGGCAGGCGCAGTGTTGGCAATTGGCAAGCAAGATTGTGGAGGCGTACGACGGCGATTTGTCTCGGTATTCTGGTGCGTCCTCGACGCTAGTGCAGGCCGTGATTTCCTTAGCCTCCGAATGCGCAGAACATCTTCAAAATCCCCGTGACGTTGAAACTTGGCTAGCCGCGTTACGTGATGAATTTGAAGCGCTGCCATTGAACACTGGAAAAGGCCGTGGCCCGGCTGGCAAGGCTTTAGAGCTTGCTGACCGGCTCGACATCCGGGCACATGTGGCACAAATGGTTCAGCAATACCAGCTCGCAAAGTCTCAACGGAATGCCCTGGACTACGGCGATTTAGTGGCGCTTGCGGCCAAGCTCGCGTTGAACGTGCCTGAAGTGGCAGAACAAGAACGGCTAAAACACCGAGTGGTGCTACTTGATGAGTTTCAAGACACTTCGCACGCCCAGCTGACCTTATTCGCGGCGCTTTTCGGCGCTGGTCATCCGGTCACCGCGGTCGGGGATCCGCACCAGTCGATCTATGGATTCCGGGGTGCATCGGCAGGTCAGCTTTTCCGGTTTCCCGGAATCTTTCGCCGTGCGGACGGGCAGCCAGCTGAAACCGCGGCGTTGACCGTTGCCTGGCGAAACTCACTGTCGATTCTTGAATCCGCAAATGCAATGTCTAGCGAGCTCAATCGTCGAGCTGAACAAGGGCACGCGGAATCGTCGACGCAACTCTCGCCGCTGCAGCCACGGCCCGGAGCACCGCGCGGCGAAGTGGAACTTTCCAGATTTGGCACGGAAAACGAAGAGGCCCAGGCTGTGGCAGATCGTATTTTGGCACGGCGATCGGTCCGGTCCCAGGACGTCAGCGTGGCGATTTTGTGCCGCCGCAGAACGCAGTTTCAAGCCCTGCAAACTGCCCTGGAAGCGCAAAATATCGACTATGAAATCGTTGGTCTGAGTGGTCTATTGGCCACTCCAGAGGTTATTGATGTGGTCTCAACCTTGCGTGTTCTAGTAGACCCAACTCGCTCTGATGCACTCATGCGATTGATGACCGGTGCGCGTTGGCGAATCGGCAGCAAAGATCTGATGGCCTTGGCAGACTGGTCGAAGTTTTTAGTTGCCAGCGCGAAACGAGCCCGCAAGGCAAGTCCTACAGTTATTGACGATGTAGCTGAAGCTGCAAGTTTGATCGAGGCAATCGATGCCTTGGACGCTGATTACTGGCCAGATTCCGCTCGTGAGCTCAGCGCAACGGGGCTGCAACGCCTGCTGGCATTGCGTGATGAACTGCGAACGTTACGCCGTTTTGTGGGTGATGACTTGCTCAGCTTGATTAGCGAAGTAGAACGGACCATTCTGCTCGACATTGAACTCGCCGCCAAACCCGGAATCTCCTACCATCGCGCCCGGCATCATCTTGATGCCTTTCAAGATGCGGCGTCCTCCTTCCTGCAAAGCGCTGAACGCGTTGATGTGCTGGCGTTCTTGGCTTGGTTATCCGCCGCAGACGGTGAAGAAGGCGGACTGGAAATGCTTCCCGTAGAGCCTAAGTCTGGTGCGGTGCAGCTTTTGACCGTGCACGCGGCAAAGGGACTTGAATGGGACGAAGTGTATGTTCCGGGGTTGGCGACGAAGAGTTTTCCTAGCGATCGGGCCGATCATTGGGGTACTGGAAATCGCGCTTTGCCCTGGCCCTTACGCGGGGACCGAGCCGATTTGCCGGAATGGAAGCTCCAAGGGGAGGACCAGCGAACTTGGATTGGTGAATTAGCTGAATTCACGGAGTCCGTCAAAGATCATGCACTACAAGAAGAGCGTCGACTGGCCTATGTTGCCTATACCCGAGCCCGGAGCTTTCTGGCCGTAAGCACGTCAAAGTTTGCTGGCACTTCGGTACGTGCGAAGGAAATTTCACCCTTCCTGACTGAGCTGGTGGACGTCGCGGAGCAAGAATCGGCGGCAAGCTATGGTCTGGGATTTAGGCATTGGCCAGCAGAGCAGCATCTTCCAGAGGAAAATCCAGAGCGTGAGGCAGTAATTCGCGCGCAATGGCCATTCGATCCTTTGGCGGGTCCATATCTGAAGATTGGCGAGAAAGTGGTAGAGCCATTGGGCAGCCGCCGGGCGGCGTTGCTATCCGCGGCACAGCGGGTGCAAGCCGCACGGCCCTCAGAGCTTTCGCTGCCCGAGCTCAGTGCTCGGTGGGGGATTGAAGCTAAGCGCCTTCTGGAGCAACGTACCGTGCGAAAGCAAGTGATCGACGTCGAACTACCGACGCATATTTCCGCTTCAACGCTAGTTGAGCTGCGCGTCAATCCAGCGGCGGTTGTTGCCCAGATTCGGCGGCCGGTTCCCCGAAAGCCAGGTCTCGCGGCACGCAAAGGTACAGCCTTCCACGCCTGGGTAGAAAGCTATTTCGGCCGCGCCGGCCAGCTTGACTTGGGCGAGTTTCCTGGCGCCGCTGATGATTTTGTTGAAGATGCTTATCAGCTTGAGCAGCTTCGAGAGAATTTTGAAGCATCCGAATGGGCGGCCAAACAGCCAAGTGAAATTGAAGTTCCGATTGAGACGAAAATTGCGGGCGTGGTAGTTCGCGGACGAATAGACGCCGTGTTCCAAGATGCCGATGGCGGATGGGAATTGGTCGATTGGAAGACTGGGCAGTTACCCAAGGGTAAAGAACTTGGCGACCGTTCAGTGCAGCTGGCGCTTTACCGTCTAGGTTGGGCGCGGCTCAAAGGGATTGCGGTAGAGAAGGTCCGGGCCGCCTTTTATTATGCCGCCCGGAATCAGACCGAGCGCGTACTAGACCTAGCAGGAGAGCAAGAGCTGGAAAGCATTATTTCCCAAGCCTAGGGCGGCAACCTAACAGCCGACTAAGCGCTTTGCTGGACCACTTTCAAAGCAGTGGTTTCGGTATTATCTGCAGATTTGGCAACTGGCTCCGCCGATTGCTCAGGCTGGTCCGATGGAGTGTCAACCGTTGATTCCGGGATAGGTTCTACCGCTACTTTGGCAGCATCTGCGGAATCAGTCGGAGCGGTGGGCTCTTCAGCCGTGGTGCTTTCAATCGTGACCGCAGGTGTGGAGACTGGCACAACAACGGGGGCGTCAACGCTAATCGGTTGACCACCGTGCTCAGCAATGTCCTGTTCCAGCGAATGCAACATATCTTCAGCTTCGGCAATCATCTCTGGATCACCGGCGGCGACACCTCGGACTAGCCATTGCGCTAGTGCGAATTCAGCGGAAAGGGCTGCTCTCCGCAAAACGTGCCGGTCTGGTACCTCTTGGCGAGCGGCCGAGTAGCTTTCCTGAACGGCGTCGGTAAATGCTTGATCGCCAATGGCCGTAAGCCACGCAAAATCATCTGCCGGGTCACCAATCCGCAAATCAGTCCAGCCGGTAATTGCGGTCAGCCTTGACCCTTCGAGCAGAAGATTATCTTCGTGCAGATCGCCGTGAACTACGCACGGGTTGAAGCGCCACAGCGCCACATCTTCCAGCGCATGCTCCCAGCGGTGAAGGAGCACAGAGGGGATCTTGCCGGTGGTAGCTGCCTGGTCCAGCTCGTTGAGTCGGCGCTGGCGGAATTCGTTGGCGGTATAAGAAGGAAGATCTGCCTGGTGCACCATGGCTACCGGAAGGTCATGAATGGCCGCCATCGCAATGCCTATTTCTTTGGCAACTGCGGCACCGCCAGCGGCAAGAGTTTCAACAGGAGTAGCTCGGCCAGCCAAGTGTGAGTAAACAAAAGTGGTTAAATCGCCAACGCGAACGGTGCCGGCCACTGTTGGCAATAAAAAGGGCAGTTCTGCGCGGACCGCTGGGCTAAAGGCGCGCAATACGAGAAGTTCAGTCTCGAGTCGAGTGCTCGCTTCAAGGTGTTTCGGCGCGCGAACTCGCCAGCGCTTACGGTCGGCATCGAGGAGCAACGCTGAATCAAAGTCCACGACGTCGTCGGGTTCAATGGCGACTGCCGTCGGACTCAGGCCGGGCACAGCCGCACTGGCAATGGCAGCAAGTTCCATAGGTGTACGTTTCACCTTTCCACCGTACGGCGGCTTATCCGGATCCTGTGCAGCTGGGGCGGCGAGTCGTCCGAACTGGCCAAATCACAGCGTGTTTTCAGCTCACGTCCGGCTATGGGTCGCTGATCGAGTGTGAATTGTCGGGCCTAGTCAGTACGGTAGGACTATGACCCGTTTGGACGCATTGCCGTGGCAGCACTCTGTAATCGACAGAGGGAGCGAACGGCGAATCGAAGACGGTTTTTTGGCCAGGCTTGCGGCAAACCCGCGGACAGCTTATTTGCTGGTCCGAGAGGGCAAAACTTTGGTCCACGACGGCCAGATTTATCTCGCGAGCGCTGCCATACCGGGTGCGCTAGCGGTTTATTTGGGCCGTACTGAAAATGGCACTGAATTAGTCGCGTTGGATTTACCGGCTGCAGACCAATCCGTTGAGGAGCTCTCTGACGCTGAGGCTTTTGGCGCTCCTGAGAATAGCCGTTGGCTCGGATTCCGTCAGGTTGGGATGGATTTAACTGCTGATCGTTCACAGCACTTTATTGAAGCGCTGGCCATTCTCAATTGGCATCGGGTGCACACACACTGTCCTCGATGCGGATCAGTCACAGTGCTGGAAGCCGCAGGTTGGGTACGTCGCTGCCCGAATGAGAATTCTGAGCACTATCCGCGCACCGATCCGGCGATCATTGTTACGGTGGTGGATCGTGATGACCGGTTGTTGCCAGGTAACGGCGCCACCTGGGAACCGCATCGGTTCTCTACCTTGGCTGGCTTTGTTGAGCCGGGGGAGTCATTAGCGCAAGCCGTGGTGCGGGAAATCGGCGAAGAAGTAGGCGTCCGAGTGCACACCGTGGATTATTTGGGCTCACAACCTTGGCCGTTTCCGGCGTCATTGATGCTCGGGTTCCATGCCATCACTGACGATACTGAGGCAAAGCCCGACGGCGTCGAAGTTGCCAGTGCGCGTTGGTTCAGTAGAGACGAGTTGCAAGCGGCCGTACTCAGTGGCGAAATCGTCATCTCGCACCGGATGTCAATTGCGCGCGCGTTGATTGAAAATTGGTATGGCGGGCTAATCCAGGAGCCACTGAGTAAAACTGATGGTTGATTCACTTGAAGAGCGCGTACTGGCTGGCCTGGATGAGGAGCAGCTGCTAGTAGCTACTACGCTGAGCGGTCCAGTATGTGTGCTTGCTGGTGCCGGCACTGGTAAGACTCGGGCAATCACGCACCGAATTGCCTATGGCGTGCTTGGCGGTTCCTATAATCCTCAACGGCTACTTGCCGTGACATTTACCGCGCGGGCAGCTGCCGAGATGCGCACTCGGTTACGTGATTTAGGTGTTGGATCGGTTCAAGCCAGGACCTTTCACGCCGCGGCACTGCGGCAGTTACAGTTTTTCTGGCCGCAGGTGGTTGGCGGTGCATTGCCCGGATTGCTAGATCACAAGGCTGCATTAATTGCGGAATCCGCACGACGATTAAGGCTCAGCACGGATCGGGCTGCCGTTCGAGATCTTGCCTCCGAGGTTGAGTGGGCCAAAGTATCAATGCTTACGCCGGAAACCTATGCCCAGAAAGCCACCGATCGAGGCACTCCTGGTGGCTTCGACGTCACGACGATGGCAAGGATTTTCCAGTCTTATGAGGACGTCAAAACCGACCGAAATCTGATTGATTTTGAAGACGTGCTGCTTTTGACCGTAGGGATATTGCAGGAAGATCAACGGGTAGCCGCGACGGTTCGGGAGCAGTACCGGCATTTTGTTGTGGACGAGTACCAGGACGTTTCGCCACTCCAGCAGCGATTACTTGAGCTTTGGCTGGGCGGGCGTGAGGAACTGTGTGTAGTCGGTGATGCCAGCCAGACTATCTACTCGTTCACTGGTGCTGACTCAAAACATTTGCTTGAGTTTGGGCAACGGTACCCGGAAGCGCAATTGGTGAAACTTGTCCGAGACTACCGTTCCACCCCGCAGGTTGTGCAGCTGGCTAACTCGCTGTTGGCGGCACGCCGGCCTGCCGGTCGAGTTGCTGACGCCGCGTGGGCACAACCATTGCAGTTGATCGCTCAGCGTGCGGCTGGTCCAACACCAACATTCACAGAATGTGCAGACGATGAGGCAGAAGCGGTTTCAGTAGCGGCGAAAATTAAGGCGCTCATTACTTCCGGCGTGCAGGCAGCTCAAATCGCAGCGCTATTCCGAACAAACGGTCAGTCTGAGGCCTATGAGCAGGCCTTGAGCTCCGCGGGGATTGGTTATCAGCTCCGCGGCGGCGAACGGTTCTTTGCGCGCAAAGAGGTCCGCGATGCAATTCTGTCTCTTCGGGCAGCCTCGCGTGCTGACACAAGCTATGACGACGGCCAAAACCCACCGCTACCGCAGCAAGTACGTGATGTGCTCACTAGCTTGGGGTATTCGGAGCAAGCACCTGCTGGCGGCGGCGCCGTCCGTGAGCGCTGGGAGTCCCTTGCCGCGTTGGTGGCGCTAGCCGATGAACTGACGGTTGCCCGCGCCCCGGTAGATGGCGGCCCAGAGTTTGCTTTGACTGATTTTGTTGCCGAGTTGCAAGAGCGTTCACTTTCGCAGCATGCGCCTACCGTCCAAGGCGTCACCTTGGCTTCGTTGCACTCTGCCAAGGGTCTGGAGTGGGACGCGGTGTTTTTAGTTGGCCTGAGCGAGGGTCTGATGCCGATCAGCTTCGCCGATACCGCCAAGGGTGTAGACGAGGAGCGCAGGCTTTTTTATGTCGGTGTCACTCGGGCACGCGAACACCTGAACCTGAGTTGGTCGTTATCGAGGACTCCGGGCGGCAGAGCACATCGAAAGCCCTCTCGTTTCCTGGACGGGCTCCGTCAAGGAACCGCGCCCGTGTCTGGGCGAAATTTTGCTGCCCGCGCTGAGTCGAAGTTGACCCGGAAACCGCCCGCGCTGTGTCGGGTGTGCGGCAAGCCGCTTAGCAGCGGTGCTGAGCGGAAGATTGGTCGCTGTGCTGAGTGCCCGGCCACGTATCAGGAAGCAACTTTCGAAGCGCTGCGCTCCTGGCGGCTCGAAGAGGCACGAACGGCACAGCTTCCAGCCTTCATGATTTTCACAGATGCGACCTTGGTCGCGATTGCCGAGGCTCGACCAAGTTCAATGGAAGATTTATCCGCCGTGGTGGGCATTGGCCCGAGCAAATTGGAACGGTATGGCGATGCCGTGCTCGAGTTATTGCGGTTGGAAGTAGAAAAAGCCGGATGAAAGCAACGAAGCCTGCGCAGGTTTGGGACGGCGAAAGCGAGTTGCGCACCTCGGAGGGATTGCCGGTCATCATCCGCAGGTCCGCCAGGCGTCGTCGAACTGTTAGCGCATTCTGGGAAGACGGCCGCGCGGTCGTAGCGATTCCGGCGAGTTTCAGCCGTCGGCAAGAGCGTGAATGGGTGCAGAAAATGTTGCTAAAACTGGAGGCGACTAGTCGTCGAGCAGCGCCCAAGCACAAGAGCGATGATTCGTTAATGGCGCATGCTGTGATGCTTTCCGCGCGGTATCTGGACGGGCGTGCGGCCCCGGCTTCGGTGCGATGGGTCAGCAACCAAAACGGTCGGTGGGGTTCAGCAACTCCAGCAGAGAAAACCATCAGACTCTCGGACAAACTTCGAGGGATGCCAGACTGGGTGGTCGACTACGTGCTGCTGCACGAACTTTCGCATTTAATTGTTGCTGGGCACAGCAAAGATTTTTGGGCTTTACTCGAGAGCTATCCAAAGACAGCTGAGGCTAAAGCATTCTTGGCCGGCGTCGGATTTGCAATCGGACGCGGGATAGAGCAAGAAGCGGATTCACCCGAGTAGCCGGGAAATTACCTCATCTTTTGGTCGCGAAAATAAAGGCCTGTGGTGTCTTTTCGTAGTCTTCGGGAGCACGTAGCGTAGTGGCTCGGATAGTGAAGCCTACTGCCTCCAATAAGGTGCAAATTTCTTCGGGCGGAAGACGGAAAGCACCGAGGTCGATCTGGTGCCCATAAGCATCGGCAATATGCCGGGCTTCATTCCCTGACTGACATGCTAGTAACAATTCGCCGCCCGGACGCAGTACACGAGCAAATTCCTCGAAAGCTTCTGGCAGTAGGGTTGGCGGCAAATGAATGATCGAATACCAAGCCAGCACGCCCGCTAATGATGCGTCTGGCAGTGCCAAGGCGAGCATCGAGCCGACGTCGAACTGGATATTCGGATGCCGTTCTTTGGCTACCGCAATCATGCTCGGAGACAGATCGATTCCGCTGGAATCAACGCCTAAAGCGCGAAGATGAGCGGTCACTCGTCCCGGCCCGCAACCAATATCGAGCACCGGACAGGTCAGAACGTATTCGGCAAAACCGGCGAGGATCGCCCGGTCTAAAAATTTGCTATCCAATTCGTGACGCAAAAGTTTTTCGTAGTCCGCGGCAACCGTGTTGTACGCCGTTCTGGTCGTGGTCAGATGCGTGGCCTCGGACATCGGCTTAACTAACTCTTTTCGGGAGGCAGTGCCGGACCAGCATCGCCGTCCTCGGGACCCTGCTCCTCAGAGGGCTCCTCTAGAGTGTCATATCCGCCAGCTAAGAGCTTCTCAAGAGCTTCATCAACTGCTGAGTCCGAAGCCTCGGCCAATTGGCGCCGCTCGCTAAAGCCGCTCGGATCATCCAAATCCTCGGCCGTGGGCAACAAATCCGGGTGTTTCCAGATTGCATCGCGGCCAGCAATTCCGCGCTCGTCTTTCAATGCGGCCCACAAAACTGCGGCTTCACGCAAGCGTCGCGGTCGCAACTCCAGCCCGACCAACGAACCAAACGCGTGCTCCGCCGGCCCACCAGTTGCCCGACGTCGTCGAACCGTTTCACGCAGCGCGGCTGCCGAAGGAAGTTGTGCCGCTGCTTCGAAAGTTAGTTCGTCCACCCAACCTTCAACCAGAGCTAAAGCCGTTTCTAGCTTGGTCAGAGCGGCATCCTGTGCCGGTGTGCGCTGTGGCATAAATACGCCCTGCGAAAGAGCTTCACGAATCCGCTCGGGGTCCGAGGGGTCCAAGTCGCGAGCGAGCTCCTCCATCCGAGAGGTGTCAATGTGAATCCCGCGGGCATAAGCCTCAATGGCACCCAAAAGGTGGCCTCGAAGCCAGGGCACCTGTACGAAAAGGCGCGCATGCGCAGCTTCGCGCAATGCGAGGAAAAGCCGAACATCTTGCTCTGGCAGCTCGAGCCCCTCGCCGAAAGCCGTGACATTAGCCGGCAGTAGGGCCATCTGCAGATCCGCCAACGGAATTCCGATGTCGGTGGAAGAAACAACTTCCTTGGCGAGCGCACCGACGGCCTGGCCCAATTGCATACCGAACATTGCGCCGCCCATGTTTTGCAGCATCGAAGCGGCTCCGCCCATCATGGACTTCATCTCTTCGGGCATTTGCTCTTGCAACGTGGTGGACAGTGCCAAAGCCACGCTATTCGCGACTGGTTCGGTAAGTCGCTTCCAGGTTCCTAAGGTTTCCTCGACCCATTCAACGCGCGACCAAGCTTTACCGATTAGTCCAGTGCTGGCCAGGTCTGTAACCGGGTCAAGCCACAGCTCAGCTAACCGCAACGCCTCGTCGACTTCATGTGATTGCAATTCGGAGACGGACGGGTCGCCGCAAGCTGCCGCCTGCCGCGCATTGTCGTGCGCCAATTGCCAATTGACGGGCCCTTCGGAGGGCGAATTCATCATCGTCTGGAACTGGGCGAACATCTGCTGGAGCACATTTGGATCGGAAGGCAGCCCGGCAGCTTTTGCTAGCTCGGCGGGATCGATACCCTCCAGGCCCTTGCCACCCATCAGGTTCGCCAACATTTCTTGCAGCGGGTCGCGGGGCGTCTCGTCATCGTTGTTATTGGCTGGCTCGTTGCTCATCGCGCATCCTCGGCTGGGCTGACTATTCCAAAGACCGGTGCTCTGGCCTTCATGCCAAGGTACCGCCGTGGGGTGCTCTTTGTCTGCGTATCTGGGCTTTAAGTTCGCTCTAGGCCAAGATCTCAGCAGATTTCACAGGCTCGGGGGAGCAATTGTTGTTCCGGCCAATCGCCTCAGCACAGGCAGAACGCGTAGGCTAGGAGTTTGACGCCCACCAGTGTGCACTCAGCGTAAAAATTGTCGGGGAGTCGGATTGAGGTCGAATTGAGTCAGGCGCACCCCGGGAATCCGGTGCCCAACAGCAACATCCCCGATAACCAGCTGCCCAGTTATCCGGCAGTGAATTCGCAATTTTCACAGTTTCCACCGAGCTATCCGTTGCCGGGCTACCTGCCGCCTAAGCGACCACGGGACGGTCGTTCGGTAGCGATGATCGTTTCAGGCGTGTTGGCGCTAGCCTTGGCCGTCCTGGTTATTGTCTTGCCAGCACCGTACGTACTGGAGTCTCCTGGACCGACGCTCAACACCTTGGGCGAAGAAAACACGTCCAAAATCATCTCTATAAGTGGTCACGATAGTTTCCCAGCGAGCGGGCAGCTAGATATGGTCACCGTTTACGTTAACGGTGGGCCACAGAATCCGGTTAATTTATTTGAGGCTTATCGGGCGTGGTTAGACCCCAAACAAGCGGTCATTCCGGTCGAATTGCTTTATCCGCCCAGCGCGACCAAAGACCAGATTAATTCACAAAATGCTGCGGAAATGAGCAACTCGCAAGATAACGCTCGGGCAGCGGCACTGGGATATTTGGGCATTCAATATCAAGACCAGATTCTGATTGATTCGGTTGCCGACGGATCGCCTTCTACTGGCAAACTCCAACCGGGCGATCAGCTGAAAAGTATCAATGGGAAGCCGATTACCGGATTGACTGTGATCCAAGACGAACTCGCTGCTGGCAATGGCGCTGCAGTGACAATCGATGTTTTGCGCTCGGGGCAAGCACAGAAGCTGAGTATCGAGCCGAAAAAGAATAGCGAAGGTCGGTATCTGCTCGGCGTTGTCCTCAAATACAAATATGTTTTTCCGTTCGACGTGAAAATCAGTTTGGAAAATGTTGGCGGACCGAGTGCTGGAATGATGTTTGCGCTGGGCATCATTGACACGCTGACGCCAGGTGATCTCACCGGTGGAAAGCATTTTGCTGGGACCGGGACTATTGACGCCGCCGGAAATGTTGGTGCCATTGGCGGCATAGTGCAGAAAATGTACGGCGCACGCTCTGCCGGCGCAACGGTATTCCTTGCGCCTGCGGTTAATTGCAATGAGGTAGTGGGCAATGTTCCGGAAGGTCTTCAAGTAGTGCGGGTGGACACGCTCAAGAGCGCGTACGACGCCGTCAGCCTGATCGCCAGCGGAAAAGATAGCTCAGCGTTGCCTAGCTGTACCACGAGCTAACCAAAGCGAACGTGGAAAGCGTCAGAGTAAAGACAAAGAAAGCGAGTGGAAATGGAACTGCGAAACACCGTCGTTCGTGGGCTATTTGGGGGAACCTGTGCCTGGGCACTGGAAACCCGGCAAACTTGCTTAGCATTTGAACAAAGCATTACCACTGAGGACAGAGGATCACTGTGACATCCGGACAAAGCACTTCGACACCACGGCGCCGCCGCGGCGCACTGCTTCCCACCCTGATCATCTTGGTGTTGGCGATTATCGCCTTCGTCTTTTTTGCCAATGTTTACACCGAGGTTCTCTGGTTCAACCAGCTGGGCTTTGGTGGAATTTTCTGGCAGCAAAACATTTCCAAGGCGATTATTTTCGTCGCAGCGTTCCTGGTGATGTCGATCGCGGTTTATTTTTCGATCAGAATCGCGTACCGAGCCCGCCCGGTCTACGCACCCGATAGCCAAGTTCAGGACAATCTAAACCATTATCAGGCCCAGCTTGAACCGGTTCGCAAGGTTGTCATGATCGGCGTGCCAATTGTTTTTGGTGTTTTCGCTGGTGCAGCAGCCCTGGGTCAATGGCAAAAGGTGTTGCTTTTCCTTTTTCAAGTTCCGTTTGGCCAAACTGATCCGCAGTTCGGCATGGATATTTCGTTCTACACGAACACCCTGCCGTTCTTTGGCTTCTTGTCCGGCTTTTTGATCGCAGTGGTGCTGATTTCCGGCATCGCAGCTTTGCTCACGCACTATCTTTATGGCGCGATTCGCTTGCAGGAACGCGGAATCTTCACCTCGCGTGCGGCGCGCGTTCAGCTTGCCGTCATGGCTGCGCTGTTCCTGATCATCCTCGGTGTCAACTTCTTCTTGGACCGGTTTGCGACTCTGCAGAACAATGGCGCATTACGTTCTGGCGCCATGTACACCGACGTCAATGCGGTAATCCCGACCAAGGCGATTCTTGCGGTCGCCGCCGGCATCGTTGCCATCCTATTTATCGTGGCCGCCGTCGTCGGACGTTGGCGTCTGCCAGTAATCGGCGCCGCGATGCTCATTATCACCTCAATTGTGGCGGGCGGAATTTACCCTTGGGTCATCCAACAGTTCCAAGTTGGCCCTTCTGAAGCTTCGGTGGAGAAGCCCTATATCCAACGCAATATTGATATGACCCGGTCTGCTTATGGCATCAACGACGTCGAAGTGATTCCTTATAAAGCTTCGACGACGGCGACGCCCGGTGCACTTCGCCAAGACGCTACTACGACGGCAAATATTCGCCTGCTTGACCCAAACTTGATGTCGCAGACTTTTGGCCAGCTGGAGCAGTACCGGCCCTACTACGGTTTCCAGAAGACACTCAACGTTGATCGGTACACGGTTGATGGCAAGTCGCAAGACACCGTGATCGCGCTTCGCGAGTTGAACTCTGGCGGCATTCCGGCCGAGCAACAGACTTGGTACAACAAGAAGCTGGTCTACACGCACGGGTACGGTGTGGTGGCTGCTTACGGCAACACTGCAACAGCAGACGGCAAGCCGGTCTTTATGCAGTCCGGTGTGCCCACCAATGGCAAGCTCGGCGACGATAATTCTTATCAGCCGCGGATTTACTTCGGTCAGAGCACTACTGATTATTCGATCGTCGGTGCCGGTGAAGGTACCGCTTCGGTCGAGCTGGATCGCCCACAAGGCGGCGACAATAGCTCGGACTCGAAGAACACTTTCAGCGGTAATGGCGGCCCGGATGTTGGCAATTGGTTCAACCGATTGGCGTACTCCATCAAATTCCAGTCGACTGACCTGTTGCTTTCTGACGGCGTGAATAGCAAGTCACAGATCCTCTACGACCGCACTCCGGTACAGCGTGTGCAAAAGGTCGCACCGTATCTGACTATCGATGGTAATCCTTACCCGGCAATCGTCGATGGCAAGGTCAAATGGATCGTAGATGGCTACACCACCTCGAATGCCTACCCTTATTCGCAGCAGCAGCCCTTGGATTCGGCTACCTCAGACTCGCTGACGCAGCGCAGTGGTTCTGGCGCGTTGGCCGGCTCGATTAACTACATTCGTAACTCGGTCAAGGCTACGGTTGATGCCTTCGACGGCTCGGTCAACCTCTATGCCTGGGATGACAAAGATCCGATTCTGAAGACTTGGCAGAATATCTTCCCGGCTACGATCAAGCCGATCTCAGAAATGTCTGGCGCATTGCTGAGCCATATTCGCTACCCGGAGGACCTTTTCAAGGTTCAGCGTGAGCTACTTGGCCGTTACCACGTCACCAATGCGACTGAGTTCTATAACAACACCAATGCTTGGAGCGTCCCGAATGATCCAACTACCGGTGATAACACCAAGCAGCCGCCGTATTACATGTCGCTACAGATGCCAGGGCAGAACGCGCCGGCATTCTCGCTGACTTCTAACTTGATTCCGCAACAGGTTGGTGCTAATACCCGTAACGTGCTTTACGGCTATCTAGCTGCCGATGCGGACGCTGGCTCAACTCAGGGCGTGAAGTCGGACTCGTACGGCAAGCTCAGGCTATTGTCATTGCCTACTGATACCCAGGTACCTGGGCCTGGTCAGGTGTTTAATAAGTTCGTCTCCGATCCCAGCGTCTCTAGTTCGTTGAACTTGTTGAAGCAAGGGCAATCGCAAGTGGTGAATGGTAACTTGCTCACGCTGCCCGTTGGCGATGGCTTGCTCTATGTGCAGCCGGTCTATGTGCAGTCTTCCACTGGCGGTTCAAGTTATCCCACATTGCAAAAGGTCTTGGTTGCTTTTGGTGACAAGATTGCCTTTGCTGCGACGCTGAGCGCTGCACTGGATCAGCTGTTCGGTGGCGACTCTGGCGCGGTGACGGGGGATAAAGACAAGCCAACGACGCCGGGCACTGGCGGCACCGGCGGAAACACCGGAACGCCGGGGGAGAACCCGGACGCTAAGGCTGCTTTGGCGAAGTCGCTGCAGGATGCAAACCAGGCGATCAAAGATGGCCAGGACGCATTGTCTAAGGGTGACTTCACCGCTTATGGCACGGCGCAGAAGAAGCTCAATGATGCGATTACGGCAGCTCTAGCAGCCGAAGGGAAGCTCGACGTGACTGCGCCGGGCAGCACCGGCGCACCCACCGGCAGCGCTCCGCCGTCGACTCCGCCGACGGCTGGTAGCTCAACCGGATCGCCGACGCCGTAGCCAGGCGGTCTAAGCTGAAATAAGCGTGAATCGCAGTGCTAATATCCTCACGATATTGGCACTGCGATTCGCATTTTCACAATGAAAAGCCGCCGATTTGGTTCCCAGCACCTGAGCGGGTAAAGTTAGTAAAGCGCAGCGGGGTGGAGCAGTTCGGTAGCTCGCCGGGCTCATAACCCGGAGGTCGCAGGTTCAAATCCTGCCCCCGCAACGAAAGTTGCACGGATAGTGCGTATAAAGTGGCCCTGACCAGCAGAAATGCTGAGCAGGGCCACTTTGCTTTAAGTAGATCACGGTTCAAAAGAAGACCAAGGGGAAGCTGTATAAACCTTAGGGATAAGCGCAGTCGGAAAGTTGGCACTCGTTGAGCGCGGCGACAGCATCCAAAGATGGTCTTGACCAATAGATATTCTGGCCAAGACCATCTAGCAGGGCTTAGAGACCAGAGGTCTGAGTGATCCAGCTCCGAGAGTCAGTCAGGTTCGCGTATTGGCTTGTTGCGTGGGTATCCGATCCCTTGTCGTCAAGATCGCCTCGCGAATCCACTGCAACGATCTTGTTGTTGATGATCAGCGGTCCGCCAGAGTCACCGTGATTTGAGGTTCCCGAGACGCCTTGAACCTGAACTGAGTTTCCACCGTAAGCATCTTGGCCGGAGCCCAAGACCTTGACGGTAGCCTGGTACAGGCCGTCTGAACGGACCGCGTTCGCGCGTCCGCCTAACCCATGATGAGTCCGGAATCGCCCTCATTCGCCTGGTAAGAGTCAGCCAACGCAGGATAGGAAGAAAGGCTCTTTGACTGGGAAAAATGTACCAGACCAACGTCTCCAGCCGAGGAGGCATAAACGTTATCGGCTGCGATTGCGGAGCCACGGTTGGACGTGCTGTTCGAATAGTAGACTTTCATGGAGGAAATGCCGTCGACGCAGTGCTTCGCGGTTAAAACCCACTCTGAGGAAATGGCCTCGCCCGTGCAACCATAGCTGGTGCCATCTTGGACGAACACTAGCTGAACTTCCCACGGCGTATTCGGAGCCTGGCTGCCGCCGATAATTCTTGGCGTGAAGCTTCCAGAAGCTGCCGGGGCCGCACTCGTGCCCGCAAAGGCGAGCGAAGCAACAGCTAATGAGATGACCGTAGATTTGATAACACTTTTCACAGTGCAATCCTTTCAAATTGATTCCAACGCTTGGCGAGCATCGTTGCCTGCCAAGTTGCCAGCGGCAAAGTTGTTTGGACGGGTAGTAAGTAAATGAATCCGGGCAGTTCCGTGCGGAGTTGCCGGGCCGAGTTCGAAACTATGAGCGGTTCCTGCGGGAAAGCTGCGGATATGCCTGAGGAACGTTGAATTCGGCAAAATAGTGAAAAAGATGACGAATAACGGCACTATCTATTTGTTAACTAGTTTCTTTAGGAAACTATCCTGAGGGGTAAGCGCGCCTTTGGCGTTCGATACCCAAGGGAGGTCTCCACTCGTGAACAACTCAGCACGCACAGTAATTGGCACTAAAACACATCTCGGTGGCGGAAAGCTTAGCTTCGGAAAAGCAATTTTGACCCTGACATCGGTGGTGACCATGGTTTCGCCCTATCTAGCTGACTTTAACCGGACGCATGTTTTCAACCCTGAGTGGACTCCACATGCAAAATTCCACAATGGGCAAACCATGGGTACCGGGGCCGCCCTTGGTGCAGCTGCGTTGTTGGCGCTCTGGAAGAGGGGCGATTTTTCTCGGGGCCGATTAGAAGTTGCTGCCGCGTCGGCTTCACTTTATTGGCTCACCCAAGCGTCAGCGTTGCTTTACCCGGGTGCCAAGATGCTCGACGCAGACGGCGATCGGCCAGCAAACAATAAGGGCCCGCAATGGGCAATTTTTAGCGGGATTCTAGCGATGAATGCCTGGGCGTATCGGAGTGAGATACGAAAAATTCTGCGGGGCGTCGATGTCAAAGTCTAGTCAAGACCTGCAGGGCATTGATCCTTGTCCGATTGCCCCCGCGGTTGGTTTGATCTTTGGGCGTTGGACCTCGCACGTCTTGTGGGTGCTGACCCAAAAGGGTCGATTGAGATTCACGGAATTGAGCGCTCAGCTGCAGGCAATTACGCCTAAGATCCTTACCGAGCGATTGCGTCAATTGGAGCGCAACGGATTGGTCAAGCGAACGTATCACGCTGAAGTACCACCACGTGTTGAGTACGAAGCTACTGAGCTAGCACATACGCTGAGCCCAATTTTCACTGCCCTTACGGATTGGTCGGAGGCATATCTACCCGAAGTGGCCCAGTCACAGCGCGTTTTCGACGCGGAGGCTGCCTCTCGAAGGTAGCCTCCGCGAACCCGTGATTAGTCGAAACTTAGAATCGCGTCATGGTGACGGGGTATGTACGGCTTTGGCCCTTTACCTTGTGCGCGTGCTTCTTGATAGGCCGCAAACTGCTCGATCGGTGAGACGGTGTGGCCGAACTTTTCCCGGGCTTCAGCGATGTCGTAGACCTTATCTTCGAGCGGTTGCTGCTTCATGAAGATTGGATCCAGGATCGGGTAAGACAATGGAGAAATATCCGCGACGACCTTCATGACTAGTTTGGGTTTATCACTGAGGAACTTGTGTGCGAACCGCACCGAAAAATTGCCAAACACCGTCATGAACGCCTGATCAAAGGCGGTGACGCGCTGGCCACCCATGGTGTTGGCCCATTCTGGCAGCGTTGAAAGAATCGCGCGAGAGGTAACGAAATTGAGGATCTTTCCAGCAAATCGACGTTTCGGGTCGTCGTATTGCGAAGAGATGTTCCCAATGCCGTTGACTAAGAAATCGTAGTGTTGCTGACCACCCTCGGTTGCGGTGTTACGCGGGCGCCAGTCCCTGAAATATGCTCGAACAGCCTCCCGAGACCGAGGTACTTTGTCTGGATCCATGGTCTGGAACTCGGCGGCTTTAGCGCAGTCTTCCCAGTACTTCACTTCGTCTTGCCGGCTTAGCTTGCCGGGCCCAAACTTCTCATACATCTTAAGAATCGAGTGCCAAGCGGTCATATGAATCCAGAGTTGCGAGTCCGGATTGTTCGCGTCGAACGTCTTGCCAGTGACCGGGTCATGACCGTGAGCTCGGGAATGGATCTTCATCAACATATCCGAATACTTCAACACGGTCTCCGCGTCGGCATACAGCACGGCGGCAAAGTACTGCAGCGTGCGGTCATAACGGAGTTGAGTCCGTTGGCGCACTTGGTCAGTCTGCATCACGGCCGCTGTCAGGTGCGGATCGAGGAACTCTACCGATACCGCTCGAAGGAAACCTAGGGATACCGAGGTAGGGTATAGCCAAACTTGATAGCCAACCGATTCCGGACCGAAAAATCCCCAATCGGCCAACGGCTGTTGTTGGTTTTCTTCGCGTTTTGCGGTGAGTCTGGCCTCGCGATTACTGGCACTTTTAGCTGTGTCTGACATTTCTGCACCTCTTTGAGCAATGAAATCCAACGAAACTGTCCGGGGTGAACCTTAGTAAGTTACCGTCCGGTAATTTACTTCCAGTAAAGTTAGATCTATGCTGACGAGTTGTCAACGACTTGGCTCGAATTCGAGGAATTACCGAAGTTACACCCGGCCAATTCCCAGCATTGGTACGAGATAGCGCAGCGCAAAAGCGCGGATTTCATCTTCGTTTTCGAGGTCAATTTTGCTGACTGGGGTGATGAAGAACGAAACTGTGATGCGCGAATACAACTCGGCCATGATCTCGATATCCACGTCAGGCGCGATGGCGCCGTTCTCTTGTTCATAGCGCAGCGCGTTGACCAGGAAAGTGAACATCGGATTATCGTTGGAGGCGGCAAAGAGCGCCCTTACCCGCTCGGGTTCTGTTACCAGGAACGTCTTCAATAGCGGATGGCGGTGCACTGCGGTGAGGGTAGCGGCGAAGCCTTCCGCTAATCTACCCTCGAGAGTGTCGACGCTCCTCACTGAGTGTAAGTAATGTTCCATCAACACGCCGGCCTCGTGCAGGAAAACATGTTCCACTAAGCGTTCTTTGTTTTCGAATCGGCGGTAGACGGTGATTCGTGAGACTCCGGCCCGCTGCGCAATATCTTCCATACTTGAACGCCGGATGCCGAGGTCGCGGAACTGAGCTTCGGCAGCGGCAAGAATTCTCAGTCCGACTGGATCTTGAGCATCAGAAAGATATGAATCTGGCATTGCGGCGAGATCCAAGCTTTGGTCGTTGGTAGCATCATTCATTATCTTCGCAACGTTACCGGAATCTTGCCAGACTAAGGTGCTAAGGCCGCTGATTTTTCAGATAGTTCTGCGGATAGTCTTGCCAATGGCGCTTGAGCAAATGATACTGAGCTACACAACGTGTATCTATGTTTCATAACAGTCTGGACCGTGAGCTTGCTCACTGTCCTCAGGTTCAAGGAGGAACCGATGGCGCTTAACGTGCAGTCTGGGCAATCAAGTGTTCGGCGTGGCGGACGGACTCGGTGGCGCAAGGCTGTGCTGCTCTTCGCACCGTCGTTGGTCGTCGTGGGAGTACTCGGCGTCGGAATGGCGCAAGGCGCAATCGCTGCTTCTTTCGGCGTATCCGGTAATAGTCTGAAATTCACCACTGGCGATGTGGAGGCTTCAAACGTCTCAGCATTTTTGGGCACTGCTACGAGCACCACATCGTCTGATAAGCCAGTGATGCTTGCTGGAATTCAGACCGCACTGGTGCATGGAATTTGCGCTTCTTCGGTGCTGGACGTGCCAGTTTTTGGCACCATCTCGCTGAAATTCATCGCGAATCCGGACCAACCGATCACCGCAACTAACCTAACTGCTGATGCGGACAGTCTGTTAACTGGCGACGGTGTAATCAATGGCATGCAGGCCGGGATCGATGCTTCGACGCTTAGTGCCACTCCCGGCTTCAAGGGGCCCGCCGGCGTCTTCGGGTTTCAGTCCAGCAGCCTGAACGCGACCGGTTTGAAAGGTACCGCATGGCAAGCAGCCGGTGGATCGATGAAAATTTCTGACATGCAGGTTCAGATGAATCAGGGCAAGGTCGAGTGTTACTGATCCGGCTTTTCGCTTTCTAGATTTTCGAAAGGCCAGCAGAATGCCGATGAGTTCGATGAGTTCCAAAGTGAGAGATGCTAGAAGCCAAGTCAGCGAATGGTTTGATCGAGTACTGCCCTTCCCCGGCCTCCGGCACGGATTCCGAAAATGGCGCCGCTCACGTCCGTTCTGGGGTGGGATCTTTCTGCTCATAAGCGGTGCAATTATTATTGCTATTCCGCTAGCGCCATTGCCGATCATGCTGGCCGTTGGCATCGCCTCGATTTCCGGCGTTTCGCTCGGATTCATTATCGGCATCGCAGGGTTGTTCATGTGGTTCGCGCCGCAGCAACGGATGTTTATTGCGATCGTCGCAGCGGTTTGCGCCATTATTTCCTTTGTTACCTCGAACTTGGGTGGCTTTGGCTTCGGGATGATATTCGGTCTGATCGGTGCCAGCATGTGCTTTGGCTGGCAGCCCGGAGCCAATACTCCTGAGGGGCGGCGACAGTCTGCTCGACGTCGGGCAAGTACTGCTTTCCGGCGGTCGGCAAAACCGATACCGGCTGCTGAAATAGCTGATCGAGTGGACATCGAAGATTAATCGGCAGGCACCGGAACGACGCAACCGATCAGTATTCAGGAGCTCAAAGAATTTACTACCCGAGCAAGCATGAAGTCCGTGGTGCTGCCAATGGTGATTGCCACGGCGATGATGTGGGCCGTCGCTGTTCCAGCCGGGGTTGCCTCCGCAGGTGCGCCGGCGGTAACCCAGCAAGCAGACGACGGGTGCTGGCTTTGGATATTCTGCCCGGTCAAGCCATCTCCCACCCCTACTCCTCCACTTACTCCGCGCCCCACGCTGACAAGCCCAGCCAGACCTACGTCATCGCCAACCCCCTCAACAAAGCCCACCCCGAGCCAAAATCCGACCCCACTGCCGAGCGTGCCGGGCCAAAATCCTAGCCCGGCAACGCCGGCGCAGCCGCCGTCGACTTCAGCCGATAAGCCAGTAGCCAGCTCGAAATATGATGACAATGATCGCGTACCGGCACCGCAAATGGCTGACCCAGGCGCGCTGGCAGAAGTTGTTAATCCAACTCAGGTGAAAGTCACCATTGACAAGTTCGACGCTAATAATTTCATCATCAAGGGGTCTAAGACGATCAGCACGACTAGTGGCCCGCTTCGGGTACTAGTGCTTGGTGGATCCTGGGTGCACGGTGATCCCTACACCATTGATACGGCGGATGCCGGCCCACATCTATCGTTTAGCAGCGACATCACTGGCGAGAACATGGAAGTGTACGTAACCAAACTTGTGGCGACGATCAGTTTGCTGGGCATACCGGTCACGATCACCTTGAACCCGGACACGATTCCCAGCTGGTTACCGATCTGGTTTCCGGTATTTTCCGCAACTAAGGTCCAGATGGATCAAGCGCTCATGAAACTGGACATCAAATCTCTGAAAGATACGAAGATTATTGCTTCCTAGCTAGCTTTCCTAAAAGCCATTGGCCAATGAGTAAGAACCCGGCCAGGACGCTCAGCAGCAACCCAGCAGCTACACCACCAAACAATACTTTGATGAATCCGTTCGTTGGAAAGATCGAAGCATGTGCTGCCGGGTAGATCGTGGCGGAGTATTTTGCTTGAATGCTGGCGATGGGGATTGTCCCGCTGGATTGGTCTAGATGTGCTCGTGAATCCAGCGAAGAGTTTCGATTATCGCCTAGCAGAAACACCCGGCCTGCTGGCACGACGATGTCGAAGCTGACGGTAGAGCCCGAACCGCCTTGCGGAAGATAAGTTTCCAGCACCGGTTCACCATTAACGAGCAGCGGACCACCGGCGTTGCAAGAGACTTTGTCACCGCCAATGCCTAAAACTCGTTTAATTTCAGTGCCCCCGGCACCCCATAAGCTTGCATTGAACACGAAAATATCGCCGCGTTGCGCATCGGTATCCCATCGGTCAGCGAGCACTCGGTCACCAATCTGCAACGTGGAGGCCATCGATGAACTAGGAATCGCGAAGGGTTGATAGCGGAGCAGGACTAGCGCTACCGAAGCCAAAAACAACACGATGCCTGCGGTAAGAATTACCGAGAACCATCGGCGTCCGGTTTGTTGCATGTGCTTACTTTACGTGGGGTAGCAGTTCGCGACCGGTCAATACCGAGGAATAGACCACCGATGTTGTCACTGAGCCAAGCTGCCCGATCCGGCCACTTATACGTTCAAGATGCTGCATCGACGATGCCGCTACTTTCATAATGAAACAGTCGTCACCGGTGACATGGTGCGCCTCAAGCACCTCCGGTGTTTTAGCAAGCAGATCATGCAATGGTTCATATTTGCTGCTGGGATAGCGCAACCACAAGTACGCCAATAACGGGTAACCGAGCTGTTCTGGGTTGACCACAGCGGCGTAGCCAGCGATGGCACCGCACTCTTCGAGTCTGCGTAAGCGCTCGGTGGCAGCGCTGCTAGACATGTTGATCTTGCGGGCAAGCTCGGCGACCGATTGGCGGCCATCACGTTGCAGTTCGGCGAGAATTTTGGTGTCAATTGCATCGAATGTGATTTCTCCGGTAATCTTCGGATTATACCGTGAAAAGTCTTGCTATTCCAGTAGAACGCCGGAATATCTATCTTCAAATACACCTGAAACTTGAATAATCTCAGCTTCATGATAAATAACCAGCACGCAATCGAGCACTTTAGCCACAAACTTCGCTTTGAGACGGACCCCTCTGATGTCTATGCGGCCTGGCAAAGTGGCAGCGGTCTTGTCTTGGTGGACAGCCGGGGCGAAGATTCATGGCGGCAAGGCCGAGCGGCTAACGCCGTACACCTGCCGACGGCGATGATCGCGGAAAAGGCTTCGGAACTTATTCCGCGCGATAGCTTGGTAGTGGTTTACTGCTGGGGCCCGGGCTGCAACGGGGCAGCTAAAGCTGCACTGGAATTCGCTCGGCTAGGCTACCAAGTCAAGGAAATGATCGGCGGCTTTGAATATTGGGCGCGGGAAGGCTTCCCAGTGCTCAACGACGACGGACCCGTTTTGCGGCAGACCGATCCGCTCACCGCGCCGCTAGCCACTACTGGCATCAGCTGCGACTGCTGAAATTGCGCTAAGGCTGCAAGCCTAGGAATTGCGAAGGGCTGCGATTAGCCCGGACTTCCGCATGGATGAATAACCTTTGAGGCCAAGCTCTTTGGCACGAGCTTTGAGATGAGGCACGGTCCAGTCTTGGTAATCGCCAGACTTGCCGCCCTTCTGCGCAATAGCACTTCGCCCTTTTGCCGCAGCTGCGTTTGAAATTCGTGCTGCTTTTTGTTTGGACGCGCCATCATCGCGGAGTTTTTCGTAGAGTTCTTCATCTTTAAGTGATGGATTCTTTCGAGGGGACATGAGCTAGCTCCTTCCAGCTACTTTTGCGCGCAGTTCTGCGTAAGCCTCAAGCGCCCGTTCTCGGGATACGCCGAGGTCTACCAACGGATCAGGATATTCCAGCGGTTTGTCATCAAGGGTGGGCTTGATTTTCCAGGGTTCATGGATTTCTTTGCTGCCCAAAGCAGCCAACTCGGGCACAAATTTTCGTAAATAGTCGCCGTCAGAATCGAATTTCTTTGATTGCGTCACGGGATTGAAGACCCGAAAGTAGGGCGCCGCGTCTGCGCCGGAGCCAGCCACCCACTGCCAGTTTGCCGGGTTACTGGCCAGATCGGCGTCGACCAAAGTATCCCAGAACCACTTTTCGCCCTCACGCCAATCGATCAAAAGATTTTTGACGAGGAAGCTGGCCACCACCATCCGCACTCGATTGTGCATCCAACCTGTTTGCCAGAGTTGACGCATGCCAGCATCGATTATTTGGTAACCGGTGTGGCCATGCTACCATACCGATAGCTCTGAGTCAGAAGCTGGCTGCCAGCGAAAGGCGTCAAAGTCGCGTCGGTAGTTAGTGTCAGCCAAATCAGGGTGGTGATAAAGCAGATGCCAGCAAAACTCACGCCAACCGACTTCGCTACGGAAGACTCGTTCGTCTTCTGCGGCAATACCAGGGGATTGACGTAACGCTGCCCAAACTTGGAATGGGCTGAGCTCGCCAAACCGCAAGTGCGGGCTTAATTTGCTGGTGGCCGCCATTGCGGGGTTATCGCGCGCCACGGCATAGCTTTCGGCCCGACGGTCTAAAAGTCGCTGAGCCTAAATTTCCGCGCCAGATTCGCCGGGCGTCCATTCCGCAGCCAAACCGTGCGACCAATCCGGTTTACTCGGCAAGAGCCCCCAATCATCTAAGACATCGCTCGGCGCCGTTAAACCTGCGAATGATTCAATGCGAGTCAACGGCTGACGAGGTTCAGCTGACTCTTGGCAAGCTCGCCAAAACGGGGTGAAAACCTTGTAATGAGCAGAACTTTCAGCTGGCCCAGCACCCTTGGGCTGAATCGTCCAGGGCTCAAAAAGCAGATTGGCTTGAAAGCTCTGCACGGTGAAATCGGCTTTTGTGAGCGCGCTCTTGAGTTCCGAATCAATCGCACGCTCGGCACCGCCATAACGTCGATTCCAAAACACCGCCTCAGCACCGGTTTTTTGGGCAACTTCCGGCACAATCTCAGCAGCATTCCCGCGCCGCAGAATGAGCGAGCCGCCCAACTCAGCAATTTCAGCAGCCAAGTTCTGGAGCGAATGATGCAGCCACCACCGGGTGGCACCGCCGAGTGGCCGGATGCCTTCGGAGACTTCATCGAGAACGTAGAGAACAGCGGTTGGTCCAGTTGCACAGGCTTTGGCCAACGCCGGGTTGTCCGTTAAACGAAGGTTATCTCGAAGCCAAACCATGCTTTTCATACCTTCGAACCTACCGGCTCTAGCGATGTCTTGCAGATGTTTACTCATAGGTAACTTCTCGGTAGGCTCCGGTTAGCCAGAGAACGCTCGGATAGTAACTGTCAGTTCAAGGACGAACAGACCTTTCGCAATGACGCGTGGGGTCGGAACAGGTATCGCGTGAAAAACAACTTCTCTTTCCGCACTGCAGCAGCAATCATTGCAACTTCGCTACTCGCGGCGAGCGCTATTTCGCTGGCCGCACCGGCTCAAGCTGCGCCGCCGTCGGGCGCTGCCTGGGCGGTAAGCCTCGGCGATTCATATATCTCGGGGAGGGCGGTCGCTCGGCCGGAAACTCTTCAGATGCTGCTCAGGTCGATGCGCTTGGCAGCGGCGCATATCTTGATGGCGGGAATGCTGAAACCATTGAGCGATGCCACCGCTCCACTTCAGCCGAAATCAAAGTGGGTGGCGGTAGCTCGCTCAACCTGGCCTGCTCAGGTTCGAAGACTTCAACCTTTACGAATTCGAAAGGCTACTTCAAGCCTGGATTAGATTTCTTCGATGACGGAAAAGGGAACATCGGCCAAGCGTTGGCACTACAGCAGTTCGCGGCAAAAAATAAGGTCAGTACCGTCGCCGTCTCCGCGGGCGGTAATGATTTGAACTTCGCCAGCGTAGTAGCTACTTGCGTCACAAAGTTTTTGACCACCTCCTCGTCTTCGCCAGGATTATGCAAGGATGATGACTCGGTGAAGGCCAACTGCACGCAGTCGAACGTGACGGCTGTGGCCAGTAAAATTTCGGCGTCGTTGAAAAACATTCGTCAAGCAATGACCAATGCGGGCTACGCGGATTCCGACTACCGGATCATCATGCAGAACTATCCGCAACCGTTGCCTACCAGTGACAAGATGCCTTACCCACAATCCGGATTCTCGCGGCAAAGCACCTACGGCTGCGGGTTCTGGAATGCAGATTTGGATTGGGCGGCAAAGACAGCTCTCCCGACCATCAACTCCACTGTCAAAGCCGGGCTGTCCGGTGCTGGCTTGAGCAATGGCAGCCTTTTGGACATCTCGAAATTGTTCTCCGGGCACGAGCTATGTGCCAGCGGAACCAAAAAACTCAATGACACCTCGCTGACTAACTGGAAGAGTCAAGGTGCCTCTGATGTGAGCGAATGGGTCAACGAGATCCGTACCGTGAGTACCGCATTTAGCGACTACTACATTCAAGAATCGCTACACCCGAACTACTGGGGCCAACTGGCATTAAGAGGTTGCCTGCGCCAGGCGATCCAATCCGGTTCCGGCGGTGCTTGCCGCAGCTCCGGAACCGGATTGACTTCATTGGGGGAGCCGAAGGTCAAGCTGGGCTGAGCTTCAAGCTGGACTCAATTGAGGTGCCGGGCTGCCGCCTAAAGCGCGACGCATGATCGCTCGCTCGACGGCGGTCCACACGGTAGTTGTCATCAAGTACAGTGCGGCGGCCAGCGGAAAAAACAAAGCGGTAACCGCAGTGATGTAGGAAAGCCAGGGCAAGATCCGAGCCAGCGTACCGGTACCCGCCGGTTGCGTTGCGCTTGGATCTTGCCCTGCTGCATTGAGCCGGAGCGCCCGACTTCGGTTGTACTCGGCCACCGCGAGAATCACCGCTACCACGCCTGCATAAACCCAGCCGGCAGGTAGCATCGATCCGGTCGAAACGAGATGCACGACTGATTGACCCAGGGGAGCGCCACCAAAAACCTGATCGAGCAAGGTATTGGCATGACCGCCAATTTGCGCCAGGATAAACAAGCCATAGACCACCATGAGCACGGGTGCCTGTAAAAGCGCCGGACCAATTCCGGCGAACATTGAGACGCCTTCTGACTTGTAGAGCGCCATAGTCTTCTCGCTGAGCAGCTGCGGATTCTTTGCGTGCTTCCGTTGAATTTCTTTGAGCTGGGGCGCAATTCTGGCCCGGCCAATTTCGCCGCTTACCTGGGAAAGCCCCGCCGGAATAAGCACCGTGCGAACCAGAATTGTCAGAGCAATAATAGCCAGTCCCGCGCTCGCGGCCCCGGCAAAAGGTTCAAGAACTGAGGCGAGCCAGTGCAGAAATTGGTAACCGATTTCTAGAGCCCAAGCCAATGGTGGAAAAGCGTAAATATTCATGATGTCCTCGCTGAAGAATGGTTGCCTGGCCGCTAGCCAAAGCAATGTCAGTGCTGGAAAAAGCGCGGCAGCCAAAAAGATGCCGCGCAGCGTAGCGAGGAGGGTGAAAGTTGTTGAAGGGACGTCCTGCTACGCGGAGCAGGACGTATTCGGTGCGGGAGGTTGGGGGCGTCCTGACAGCTGCGGATCATCCGCGACGCGGAACTTTTCTGGACCGGGGTAGTCACGGTCCACTAATCGAACGGCAGCGGGGCGCGCCGTAGATCGCGTAACGAGCATTGCTAGCCCGGCGGCAAGCGTGGCAACTGCTGCCGCAGTCAAAGCCACGGTGAGTACGTCCTGCTGCCCAAGCAACGGAATAACGATTGCAGCCAAGACACCCAAAAGTGCGAAAAAGCCGAAGAAATGGCGCACAACAGCGAGCTGGTGCTCTTGCTGCTGATTCTTATGGCGCATAATTCAACGGTAGCAGCTGCTGATCACCGAATGTCCGGAAATTTGCCGAATCTGCTGTGCTGGCAGCGAACAGCTGATGAAACAGGAGGGCTCGAACCTGTTCTCAGGTTCGAGCCCTCCTGTTTGCTTATTCAGCTAAAGACGGGTTTCACAAAGCTTAGAGCGTTTTGAAGTCGTCTTCGTTGACTACCGGAGTAGCTGCTGGCGCGGCCTGTACCGGGTTCGCAGCCGGAGCGGCCGGCGTCGCGCTAATAGCAGCTGGCGTAGCGCTAGCTTTCAGCGCGGCCAGGCGTGCTTCAACTTCGGTCTGCTCGCCCAAATCTTCTAGGCTATTGAACTGCGCATCCAAGCTAGAAGACGCCAGTTCTTGCTGACCACGGACTTTGGCTTCTTCGCGGCGAATCTTATCTTCGAAGCGGCCAACCTCGCTGGTTGGGTCCAAAATGTTGATGCTGCCGAGCGCATCGTTAACCTGCGTCTGAGCTTGAGCTGTCTTAGCGCGAGCTACCAGTTCGTTGCGCTTAGAAGCCAGCTCGTTGAGCTTGCCCTTCATCTGGTTCAGCCCGGTCTTGAGCTGCTCAACAACAGCCTCTTGGGACTGGATATTAGGCTCTGCCGTTTTGGCTTCATTCTCCGAGGAGATCTGGCGCTGCAGCGCGACCTTGGCAAGGTCGTCGAACTTTTGTGCATCAGTGGCATTGCCAGCAGTGCGGAATTCGTCCGCCTTACGGCTTGCCGCCAGAGCTTTATTGCCCCAGTCCTGCGCGTTTTTGATGTCTTCGTTGTAGTCGTCCTGCAGCATCCGCAGGTTACCGATGGTCTGTGCTACTGCTGACTCCGCCTCAGCGATGTTATTGGTGTAGTCGCGCACCATTTGATCGAGCATTTTCTGCGGGTCTTCGGCCTGATCAAGCAGCGCGTTGATATTAGCCTTAGCCAACTGTCCAATGCGGCCAAAGATTGACTGCTTTGCCATCGTGTTACCTTTCGTTCTGCGATTGTTGAACTTCGATTGTGGGAGATTTCGCCGAGCTGAGTACTGCTGTTCTGTAGGTAGACTGCCAAAAATAAACGGTCTTGGCTACTGATACTGCTTCACGTGCCGGGTTCGTTACTCACGGGGCTTAGAAGCTGGAGTCGCCTCCAGAGTCGCCACCCCAACCGCCGCCGGAATCTCCGCCGCCAAAGCCGCCGCTAGAATCTCCGGAACTCCAGCTGCCAAAGCCGCCGCCACCAAAGTTATTGTTGTTGTGGCCGCCAGAAAGCATGCCGCCAAGAATGCCACCAAGAATCGCGCCGCCGAAGCCGCCACCAAAACCGCCGCCCTCGCCGCGGTTGCCATAACCGCCGCCATAGCCGGAATTGGCTAGACCAAAACCGTCGACATCTGATTGTGCGAGTTGAGTGGCCTGTTGCGCTAGCGTGATTGCCTGGTTGGCGTAGGTGAGCGCGCTGACCGGATCAGATCTCTGTATTGACAGCGCATAATCGAGGTTTCGTTGCGCTTCAGCGATACGGGTGCGTGCTTCAGCTCCGACGCCGCCGCGTCGAGCAGCAATGTAATCCTGTGCTGACGAGATCTGAGCCTGCGCGTTCATAATGGCCTGTTGCAGCGAAGCTTGAGCGCGTTGCGCTTGTTGTTGTTGATCTCTGATGCCGCTGAGCAACTGATCAAGATTCGTGTGTGCAGTTTCGACCTGTTGCAAAAGCGCAGTGGGATCGATTTTGCCGGAATTCAGCTGGGCCTGAGCCTGATTGATCACTGACTCGGCTGCCGAAACTTGGCCAGCGGCTTGCGTATTCTGGCTTGCCGCAACCATTGCCTTGGCTTTGGCCAGGTCAGTCTGAGCTTCTGCGATCGCTGCCGGCAAGTTAGTGGCTGCGCTTTGTAAATCGGCAGAAACCTTACCAATAGCGTCCTCAAGCAAGCTGGCTTGGTGCAAAGCTTCTTCGGCAGCGCGCACCGCCACGGCAGCTCCGGAGGCATCTTGCGCGCTGAGCCGTTGACTGGCCTGCTGCGAAGCAGTGTCAACGAAGGTGAGCCGTTCTTGAGCTTGGCCAATATTGTCTTTGATTGTCGCGGTCGCTGAATCTGCATAGCGGCCCTGAAGATCGCTCAGCGTAGCTTGTGCGGTCTGCAGTCCTGCTCGGACTTGTTGCGATTTAGCGGAAACATTTGCTAGCGCCTGCGGGGCATTCTTCTCTAACTCGCGCAGCGAATCGAAGCTCTTCTTCTGTTCCGCGAGTGCTTGGTTGGCTGCCTCCGACCGGCGAATAATTTCACCGTACCAAGAACGTTGCTGCTCAATGGTGTCTGGAATTTCGTCGTCGAGCTGCTGTTGCAACTTGAAGGACTCAGTAAGATGCCCTTTTGCCTCGAGCAAAGCAGTCTGGAACGGTTTGACTGCTTCATCGCCATAAGCGGCTTGGGCGAAGCTGATTTCTTGGTCACTCGATTTAACGGCGTCATCGGCAGCGATCAGCATTGAACCGGCTTTGGTGCGCAGCTCTTCGACGCTGGTGCCAGCCATCGGATCAAGCTGTTCACCGCTAGGGCTGTATCCGGAAGCGGTAGCAATTGCCGCTTTTTCTTTCCGACGACGTCGAACGACGACAAAGGCCACTACGGCGCCGGCCACTAGTACTAAGAAGATGACTGTTCCCACGATTCCCCCTGCTGGATTGGGTACGGTGCCTTTGCCGCCGCCGACCGCGTCGCCAATGGCGGCTGCGGTATCTATTGCCGCCTGTGCATAATCCTTTTTGCCGCCAGCAAGATTCGCGGTTACCGCGTTTTCATTGATACTGGCGCGCTGAGCGGTGGTGATTTTGCTCTTATCGCTTTTTTGCAGAGTGGCTTTGCCTTGTTCCGTGGCAATGGCCAGGATCAGGTCATTAGCACCCATCGACTTATTCTTGGCAACTTGCGCTGCCCACTGCGAAGGATCGCTGGGGTTTTCAAAGTTCTTGACAATCACCACGTAGAGGTTGTACTTCTTCTCATTCAGCAATTTCGTGATTGCTGCTTGAACCTCACCTTTTCGGCTGCCAAGTGCGTTTGAATCGTCGATGATGTTTTGGCCAGCAGGGATGCTCACGGGCGGTTCCGCTACCGCGATTGCTGCCTGCGCACCGGCGGCAGGCAGAGCCAGCGCAACGGCTAGCCCCGTCGCAACGAGAATTCTGCTGAGCATCCGCATGGCATTCCTTCAGTATGTGGACGTGGCTACTATCGAATTCCGACCTTGCCGCGCCGCTCTCAACGCTTATTTCAATACTATGGGTGTATGTTCCGGCCAGTCCATCGTCAGGGCCCTTACTGACTACGCCGCTGGCGAAAAAGACGACAGCGGTAGGCATTCTTAGCGAATACTGGCGAAAACACAGAGGAACCACAGAATAGTAAGCCCCGCATACTTTCACCTTTCTCACAGGTAGTGTCCAGCGAACTTTCGCAATCAACTTATATCGGCCCTCGATAGTTGAACCAAGATCACAACGAGCAGAGCAGGGGACAGAGAATGTCTGATCAGATCAACGGTCCGACGCCGAACGAGGAGAACAAACAGCCGAAGCACGGCTGGTGGGACTCAGTCGAAGGCGGTAATGAATCGAAGAGTGAAGCCGCTGACGGCGCAGCAGTGAGCCCGGAAAGTAGCGCCGCTCAGCACAGCGAGCCTTCCGAGGCTAGTCCGCTTGAGACAAATCAAACTGAGACTCATCAGACCGAGCGGCTTTCGCAGAGCTCATTCACTAGCCCGTCGCAGTCCTGGGCTGACTCCCAGCCAACTGAGCCGCAACCGACCGAGCCGATCAGCGCACAGCCAGCTGACCCCCAGCCGACGCAGCCGCAACCGATGCTGCCGACGCAGCCGGTACACCAGCCGCGGCACGGCCAATATGCGGGCGGTGCTTCATATGGCACTCAGCCCGGTCACGAGGTGCCAACGGCTAACCAAACACCGGGCGCAACGCCGCACTACGGGCAAGCTGGCGCGTGCAACGGTGCTTTTGGCACTCCCACACCGGCACCAGGCGCCTCGCCCGTCAAAACGGAAAAAAAGCGTTTCGGTGCCGGGGTTCTGATTAGTGGCATGGTGATTGCCGCTTTGATCGGCGGCGGGGCGGCCGCAGGAAGTTCTGCCCTTTTGAACGGCAACCGCTCCTCCTCGGTTTCACAACAACAAAACCAAAACGCTCCGGTTGTGGTGAACAACCCGGACAAGGTCAATGCCGTGACTGTCGCCGCACAAAAAGCATCCCCCTCCGTAGTGACTATTGCGGTGAGCAGCGGAAATTCGGCCGGCAGTGGCTCGGGCATTATTTTGGATACGGATGGCAACATCTTGACCAATACCCACGTGGTCACGCTGGATGGCAAGGTTGCTAACCCAACATTGCAGGTCAAACTCAATGACGGACGCCTGTTCAATGCCAAGGTCGTTGGCACCGATCCGCTCAATGACTTGGCGGTCGTCAAAATTGATGCACCAAATCTCACACCCGCTGAACTCGGCGATTCGTCGAAGACCAACGTGGGGGACACTGTCATCGCTATCGGCACACCATTGCAGCTTTCCTTGAGTAATACCGTGACCGACGGCATCATTTCTTCGAATAATCGCACTATTTCGGTAGCTTCTTCGGCTGCGCCGAAGAGCCAGGGTGACACTTCGAGCGATGGTAGCTCCAGCAAGGGCAACGGAGGGTTCAACTTTGCGCCACCGGACGGTTCAACTCCCAATAGCAGCGCTCAAGGTTCGATCAATCTCAACGTGATCCAAACTGACGCGGCAATCAATCCCGGCAACTCGGGTGGCGCGTTGGTCAACTCTAGCGGTCAAGTCATTGGTGTCAACGTAGCAATTGCCGGCGCCAGTTCGGGATCGAGCGAAGGATCAAGCGGAAACATTGGTGTTGGCTTCTCAATTCCGATCAATACTGCTAAGTGGGTCTCGCAACAGATCATCAAGAACGGCAGCGCCACGCACGGAATGCTTGGCGTCAGCGTTCAGCCAAAAGCACCTGGCGATGACAGCAGCAGTAACCAGCAATCCAGCAGCCAGTTCTCGGTTGGTGCCTTGGTCGCCTCGGTAACCGATGGCTCGGCAGCCTCGAAAGCCGGTCTCAAACAAGGTGATGTCATCACCAATTTCGGCAGCCGGGTGATTGACGACGCGTCCTCGCTCACCGCCGCAGTTATGGAGCAGCAAGCCGGGGCCACGGTCAAGGTGACCTTCACTCGTGGTGGCCAATCGCAATCGGTAGACGTCACGCTCGACGCGAAGAGCAACGGCTAAAAACTAACGAATCCGCTCCCGTGCTTCTGTAAGTGACCAGCTGGTCGAAGAAGCGCGGGAGCGGTTTCGGTTTAGATCAGAATCGCTCTGGTGCGCGTAAGACAGTCGAAACTACGGGTGAGGTAGATTTCAGGCTGAGCCACACCAGGGCGATTCCTGCTGCTAAACAGCTGAGCACAGTGGCTGGATTAGTCAACAGTGGAAGTGCAGTGAGTGGAAAAGCACCACTGCTGCAATAACGGCCGAGCCGAGTGAAACAACACAGAGCGGCACCATGACGGCACGAGCGCGCGCAGCTTCAAGGACCCGCCTAGGTGCCCCAAACCGGTCCAAGCTGACCAAAACGTCGGCGCGGTCCAAGATTTGCGATGCCTGGTTGACGCCTACCGAACAGGCCACCATCAGGAATGAAACGACCACGGTGATGATTACTCCAGTACGGATATCTGCAATCAATATAGAGGTCATCCCCACTGTTTGAACCAGAAGACTCGGCCGTGCTGATGACCGCTAATCCAACGCCGGTAAATACCGCCATGAAACTAGTCATCGCCACACCAGACACTTGCCGCCAGGCTGCCTTAGGCGAGTCCAAGATTTGCCGGGCGGACAAGAGCTTTGCTGGCCTCACGGCCCGGCGGAGCTGCCGTTTTGCGATGCCGCGAATCACTGCCGGGCCCATGAGGTTCAGTAAGCCCAGGACGCCGCCAAAGCCGACTACCAAGACGATTCCCATGGCAAGAATCGACGGGGCTAAAGCCAAGTTGGACATCGCCGCGTAGACCCCGGCAACGACCAGAACCCCCAATACAATGCGTAGTGCAGCGACCTTCGGCGGATTCGCACGGGTACGCACGCCCAACGGTGAAATGTTCACCCGGCGTAAGCCAATCGCCGAGCTGAGCACGGACAGGATCGCGATGAAGAGGACAACGGCAGCAATGATTAGCGGGTTGAGCAACAAGGCGTCGAAGCCCAGCGGATTGCCGCGGAACGGAATCAATGCCACGACTGGTAGCAGCACAAAGTAGCCAGCCACGCCGGCAAAAGCCCCGATAAGCGCCAGTGCACTGGATTCCAAAACCGTCATGGTGCCCACGAGTGCAGGCGTAGCACCGAGCAGCCGAAGCGTGGACAACTTGTCATCGCGACGCCGTGCGGAAAGTCGAGCGGCAGAACCACCTAAGGCAATTAACGGGACCGCCAGTAATGCGACGGCGATTCCGGCGAGTATTTGATAGAAACCGCCAGTTTCGTCATTCCAGCGGAAGAAGGACAACGCCCACGATAACACTGTCAGCAGCAATGCCGTAGTCAAGGTAAACGCGAAGACCGGTAAAATGAGTGTACTGCGCCCCGCGCCGCCACGGGCCGTGAGCCGACTCAGTCGAATGGCGGTGACGAAGCCCAGGGATTTACCAGCAGCGGGTGCCTGCAATGCCAAATCGAGGCTCATTGGACCGACCAACTTGTGCTAATCGCCGTCGAACTTGGGGCAGAAGCTGAGGCTGGAAACTGCTCCTGAGCGGTGTCGCGAACAACGCGGCCGTCGCGAACAACGCGGCCGTCGCGAAGCTCGATCAGCCGGCCGCATCGCGCGGCAACTGAGGGGTCAGTGACAACAACCAAGGTCTTTCCCATCCCCACAGTGCTGTCCAATAATGCGTCCATCACCTCGGCGGAGGTATTTGAGTCGAGAGCACCGGTGGGCTCATCGGCAAAGATCACATTGGCGCCGGTTACCTGTGCGCGGGCAATGGCAACACGTTGGGCCTGTCCGCCGGAAAGCTCGCCAATTCGGCGTTGCTCCATGCCACCCAAGCCAAGAGCCGTAAGCCAGCGCGCAGCGTAACCTTCGGCTAGTTCTCGATTGCTGCCGTTGAGCATCAGGGCTAGCGCAACATTTTCCAGCGCGGTCAGCTCAGGAAGTAACAATCCTTACTGGAAGACGAAACCAAAGGACTCGCGACGGAGCCTTGACCGCTCAGTCTCACGTAAGGAGCTGATGGTTTGTAAGCCGGCGGCAGTGGTTAACGTCACGGAACCCGCATCAGGGGTAATGATGCCGGCCAAACAATGCAACAGCGTAGTTTTTCCAGAACCGGAAGCGCCCATGATGGCTACGGATTCACCACTGAGCAAATCCACATTGAATCGCTCCGGTGTGTCCTGAGGGTTTCTCAGACGATGAGCCTGTCGGCGGCTGCCGTGCTCTGGTAGTGATTGTAGTAGTGGTTTTCTAGCTCTACTGGTGGGATGTCTCCGCAGTACTGGTAGAGCCTTCGGTGGTTGTACCAATCGACCCATTCAGCGGTGCCGATTTCGACTTCTTCTAGAGTCCGCCAGGGCTTGCCGGGTTTGATCAGCTCGGTCTTATAAAGCCCGTTGATGGTTTCCGCCAAGGCGTTGTCGTAACTATCACCCACAGAACCGATCGAGGGGCGGATACCGGTCTGGGCCAGGCGTTCGGTGAAGGCCAAGGAGGCGTATTGAGCCCCGGCATCGTGATGATGAATCACCCCGGAAATCTCAGCCCCGGCCCGTTCACGACTCCAGATTGCCTGATTAACTGCGTTGAGCACTAGCACGGTGTTCATAGAAGCACTCGCTGACCAGCCCAGGATCCTCCGAGAGTAAGCATCGATCACGAAGGCAACATAGACCCACCCGGACCAGGTCGAAACATAGGTGAAATCATCTACCCATAGCCGATCCGGTGCCGTTGGTGTGAAATCACGGCGGACCAAGTCCTTCGCTCGGGCTGCCTTCGAGTCTTTGATCGTGGTGCGTTTGACCTTGCCACGGACCGCACCCTGTATGCCAAGTAACCCCATGAGCCGTTCTACCGTGCACCTGGCCACCGGCACACCTTCACGGTTCATCGCCAACCAGACTTTCCTGGTGCCGTAAACCCCGTAATTAGCGGCATACACCTTCTGGATCACGGGCTTGAGCACCTCATCACGTTGTTCTCGGTGAGATCGTGTTTTATCCACCCATTCGTAGTACGTGGACGGGGTGGTCTTCACCCCGTCCCAGTAAGCACCTGGCAGATCGACTCGACACCCCACCGCAATCCATTATTCTCGCGGTGACCGGCATGGTCCTTGATGTATTTCACGATCAGTGTTGTGGCGGTCGAGTTCGACCGCGAAAAAAGCTGAAGCACTCCGAAGGATCGCGTTCGCCCGTTTCAGCTCAGCGTTCTCACGCCGTAACCGTTTCAGCTCGGCCGATTCCGTGCTCGTTGTTCCAGTTCTAGTACCAACATCGATCTCGGCTTGCCGGACCCATTTACGCACCGTTTCCGGCACACCCACACCCAAAAGCTGGGCAACTTTTTGCATCGCCGCCCACTCCGAAGATGCACCCTCCATCTCCGCCACCATGCGCACCGTACGATCCTTCAACTCCTGCGGATACCGTGTCGTAGTTTTCCCTGCCATGTCCTGATCCTCTCAAACAAGAAAGTCTCCGGACACACCGGGGCGATTCACCTCGATTCCGGCCAGCGCAATAGTGTTGTTCTGCGAACCATAGCTTTTCTGTAGGTTGCGAGTGCTGAGGATGATTGAATTCATAGCTCTAGCATCCGTTCCATTGTGGTGTCGCGGCATCGGGCTCTAGCAGGAGATTCGGCGCGCTGACCCATACCTCGGGATGACAGATTCGACACATGGAATGTCCGTGACGGCGGGAATCCACTAAGCTCCGAAGGAGAGGTTCGCCCACCAGGAGAGGTTTTCCGAGCATGGCCAAAGCAAGCCGAACAGACGGCAACTCATCAGCACCGCTGACGATTGCGGTGCTGGTCAAATACGTACCTGATGCCCAGTTTGACAGGCAGTTGGCTGGTCCGCAGCATACTGTTGATCGATCTGAGAGCATCTTGTCCGAGCTGGACGAGTATCCGATCGAAGCCGCCTTGAAGCTTTCTGAAGAGCGCGGCGGAGAATCGGCGGGGAACCGAGTCATTGCCATCACGGTGGGTCCGGAGTCGGCGCAAGCCGCCGTCAAAAAGGCGCTTAAAATTGGCGCCTACGAAGGCGTACATCTGAGTGATCCGGCCCTGGCAGGCTCCGATGTGACAGGAACGTCTGTTGCTCTGGCTGCGCTGATCGGTTCGCTGGGCAGCGTTGATTTGGTGCTGACCGGAATGGCTTCCACCGACGGCGAAACCTCAATGGTTCCAGCGCAGCTTGCGGCGAGGCTAGGCATTGCGCAGATTACCTTTGCTTCAACCCTTGAAGTCGACGGCGACACCGTGCAGGCTCGACACGACGGCGATGGATACTCCGAATTGCTCGAAGCTAGCTTGCCAGCTCTGGTCTCAGTAACAGACCAGGTCAATGACCCGCGGTATCCAAATTTCAAAGCCATGATGGCGGCCAAAAAGCGCAAAGTCACCGTGGTATCGCTGGCAGATTTAGGCATCGACCCAAATTCAGTGGGCAGCCAAGGGGCCTTGACCACTATCACCGAGGCTTCGACTCGGCCGCCACGCAGCGCGGGAAACATCATTACGGACAATGGAGATGCCGGCATCAAGCTGGTGGACTTCCTTGTTGAACAGAAACTGCTTTAAGAGAGCGCGGGGAAATCTACTATGAGTGACATTGTTGTCTTTATTGATCAGCCTGGCGATTCGCTTGGCAAAGCGCACCGAGAATTACTGACCTTTGCGCACCGTGCCGGAACTCCGGTAGCCGTCGTCGTCGGCGTAGTCCCAGCGGGAGTATTGGCCGAGCTGGGCAGCTATGGAGTCGTGCAGGTATTTTCCAGCGAACAAGCTGAGCTGACGAATTATTCAGTAGTACCCAAAGCCGAATTTCTGGCCACCATTGCGGTCAAAGTTGGCACCCGTGCGGTTCTCACCGGAAACTCTTCGGAGCAAAAGGACATTGCGGCTCGGGTAGCCGTTTCGCTAGCTGCAGGGGTGATTTCTGATGCCGTCGGACTAGATGAGCAGCTGGTGGCCGAAAAGTCAGTGTTGGCAGGTTCGTATTCGGTGCGAGCAAAAACTACCAGTCCGGTGTCAGTGATCGCGCTGAAATCGAATAGTACTGAGCCAGAAGTTTCACCAAACCCTCAGCAAGCCGTTCTAGAAAGCGTGACTGTCGATTTTTCTACGGCGGCATGGGGCAGCAAGGTTCTTGAGCGCACCGACAGGCCAGCTAACGGACGACCAGAACTAAGTGATGCTCGAATCGTGGTGGCAGGTGGTCGCGGGGTCGACGGCGATTTTGGTCCGGTTGAAGCTTTAGCGGACGCCCTTGGTGCGGCCGTTGGCGCTTCGCGCGCAGCAACTGATGCGGGTTGGATTGACCATGCGGCGCAAGTCGGGCAGACCGGCAAAACGGTATCGCCACAACTCTATATTTCAGTCGGAATCTCGGGCGCGATTCAGCAAAAAGCTGGTATGCAAACCGCCAAACTCATCGTGGCGGTTAACAAGGACGCGGATTCGCCAGTTTTCGAAATTGCAGACCTGGGCATTGTTGGCGATCTATTCAAAGTCTTGCCGCAAGCCGTTGAGGAAATCAACCGACGCAGACAGTAAGTCATAGGCTACATCTGGCCCGGATTGGCAAGCATCTGTGGCATTTTTCACATTATAATAATGGCTCTCATTTTGGTGTCTAAGGTTGTCCTTACTATTCACCATGTGAGGGAGGCGCCATGTCCGAAAACGGTCAGAAAATTGGCACGGTCATCATTGGGGCTGGCCAATCCGGCTTGGCTTTGGCTTGGGAACTGCAGCAACGAGGCGAACATCCAATAATTTTGGAACGTGCATCAGCAGTGCATGCCTGGCGAGACGATCGCTGGGACAACTTCACTTTGGTAACGCCCAACTGGATGTGTCAATTACCCGGATATTCCTATCTGGGGGATGACCCGCACGGCTTCATGGCTAAAGACGAGATCTTTGGTTGGTTGAAGGAGTAGGTTCGGGTCGTTGGCGCGGAAATTCGTGAAGGCGTGAACGTCGAATCGGTAACCGCTGAAGCTGGCGGATTCGTCCTCCAAACCAGCCAAGGGTGCTTGGAAGCGCGCAATGTGGTGTTGGCTACTGGCGGTGCATTCCAAGTGCCGTTCACACCGGAGCTGGCCGCAGATCTGCCCGAGTCATTGCATCAGATTCATTCGATGGCCTACCGCAATGCCGCGCAGTTGCCTGCCGGTGGCGTGTTGGTAGTTGGCTCTGGCCAATCAGGTACTCAAATTGCCGAGGATCTGATGTTGGAAGGACGCCAAGTTCATCTTGCGCTTGGCAAGGCGCCCAGATACTCACGGTTCTATCGTGGCAAAGACATGTTGGATTGGCTCGACGAACTTGGCCGAGACGGTCGGATATCCGGAATCTCGTTGGGGCGGGATAAGTTGACTTCGCCTTATGTCACCGGGCGCGATGGCGGCCGAGACATCGACCTTTACGACTTTGCCGATCGCGGTATGCAACTTTACGGTCGGATCGCCAAAATCTCAGCAGCGGCAGTCTATTTCGAGCCAACGGTCAATTTCTCACTGGAAAATGCGGACGCCTTTAACCGAGGTTTCAAAGGGATGGTGGATGCCTATGTTGCGGACCGAAATATTGATGCTCCGCGCGAAGCGCCCTCGGTAGCTCGAGCACCGCTTGCTGAACCTGAACTGCTGGACTTTGCTGCCGCTGGAGTTACCAGTGTTATTTGGGCTACCGGGTTGAAGCAAGACTGCAGCTGGGTTGATTCTGCCGCGCTGGACGAGGCCGGTCAGATTCGGCATCTGGACGGTGCCACCGAGATTCCGGGGCTTTATTATTTCCGCACGTCCGGTTTGCTCGGATCGGGGGCAAATTGGTTCGATCCAACGCCGATTGATGCCGGGCGGATCGCCGAGCAAATAGCAGCGAATTCGACGTTGACAGCCCGCCAGGACTGCGGGTAGGTGCGACTGAGCTGCGGCCGGGCGGATATTTCCCGGCCGCAGCTCAATGCCTTTAGAGCTTATTTACCGCGTAAACTTTGATGCCTTCAAGTAAAAACTCGGGGCTTACGCCAACTTTTTCATAAGTCGCTCGGAAGCGATCATCATCGACGTACATCTGGCCAAGGTTTTGATAGCTTGTCGCATCTGGCGTCCAGCTTAAGAGGATCCAACGGTAGTGCCGGTCCACCGCGGCCTGGACTTTTACGTCGTCGGCCGGCAGCTTTTCTTCTTGGCATTGGACGAGCGATTCGTTGATTGCGGTGAATTCATCTGCAGCCGCCATTCGGCCCTCTTTGCCCATCGCAGACCAGGTTGCTTTCGACTTCTCAACAGCTTCCTTGCCCCAACGCTGGATGGCTTCTTCCTGATACGGGTCCTTTTCCAAACCCTTCGAACATTTCTCGGGCTGACATATTTTCTCCTTTGCCCAAAGCCGCCAACGTCGTTTCAACTGTCTTGGCCAGACGCGTCAACCGGTCCCGTTCCGCAATGAGCCAACGGTAATGAGTGTCAAGCGCCTGACGTTCATCAGCCTGTCCGTCTAGTACCTCGGCAATTGCGTCCAGCCCCAAGCCCAACTCGCGCAATAGCAGGATGCGTTGCAATCGATGCAGCTCGCCTTGCGCATAATGGCGGTAGCCATTTGGCGCAGTCCAAGCGGGAGGCAACAGACCTAGCTGATCGTAATGTCGAAGCGTCCTGGAGGAGATTCCGGCGATCTTAGCAACCTCAGAAATTCCCCAAGAGTCTTGGCTCAGATCGTTTCCAAGCATCCTCGGCGTGGACATGTTGACCTCGACTCAACTGGCGGTGACCAGGACTTTCCCGGCCGAAAACCACGTTATTAGTTGACGTTACGTCAAGGTCAAGTAGCTGCCAAGAATAATCTGCCGCTACTTCTAGGCGTGCAGTTGGGCGATCATCACCGGCGTGGTGGTAGGCGTCTTGGAACCGCCAGACGGTTCGACGGTAATTGCCAGGGCTTGACCCTTATCAATGCCATCGACCAAAGCTGGTTTGCCCAAAGCTGTGCTGGATGACATCAAACCCAATGAAACCGGAGCAGCCGCATTTTGTGGGATAAGCCAGAGTTGATAGGTGGTGCCGCTAGCCGGAGCCGCAACATTTTCCATCCGAACTACTGCCGCATTTTTGCTACTGGAAATGCTGACCTTCGCTTGGCCGCCACCTTGCACGGAAACATCGAGCGTAGAGACGTCCGAGGCAGAGATCACCTGGTTGACCGGGTCCTGCGCCTGAATGATGCCATTTACCCCAAGGGTTCCAGCAACCGCGATAACGGCAGCGGCGGCCGTAGTAAGCACCCAAGTCCGCAGGGGACGGCGTTTTGCTCCTGCACCACGTTGCTCGCGTCGGGCAGCGAGTTCGTCAATAACAGGGCTAGCGACTGCTGGAGTTGGTACTGCCGCGGCGGCAATTTGAGCCTGAATTCGGTCGAATAACCCAGCCGGAGGCTCTTCCTCGATCGTGCCGTAGGCGCTAGCCAAAGTCTCGCGAGCCTGGCGAACACGGTTATTAAATTCCGCTTGGGCTGATGAATCTAGTTGTTCTAGGTTCGCCTCAATAGCAAAGCGCTCTTCCTCAGCTACCGCATTGATCGCATAGAGTTCTGTAAGTTCCAGGACTCGGCCGGCGGCCAAGTCAGAGTAGATATCCTCTGCAAAGTTTTCGCTCATTTCAGCTCACCTCCAAACATGATTTCAGTCTCAATAGTCCGTCTCTGATCCGTGATTTCACGGTGGGCACCGCAGCGCCCAATTTCTCCGCGACTTCGCGGTAAGTCAATCCGCCGTAATAGGCGAGTTTGACCGATTCTTGCTGGGTATCAGTCAAAGTAGCCAAGCACTTGACCACTGATTCTGCGTCAATTTTGTCACTAACGGCATCGGCAACTTCATCGTGTTCGATGCCTTGACTGGCTGCACCATAACGGGCTTCCCGGTCAGTGGAACTTTGCGTCGATCGCACTTTGTCTACCGCTCGACGATGCGCAATCGTCATGAGCCAAGCAAGCGGCGAACCTGCGCTGGAATCAAATTTCGCTGCGTTCTGCCAAATCTGCAGATAAACCTCTTGGGTAGCATCCTCGGCCAGCTCGGCATCAATCAACACCCGCCGTGCCATGCCATAGACCCGACGCGAGGTGAGTCGATACAGCTCAGCAAATGCTTCATGGTTGCCCTGGGCGGTGGCTCTGATTAACTCGACCAAAACATCAAGTCCTTGGCCCGGCTTGGGCAGGGCTGCGGGGGCAGCTTCGGTAGTCTTCGGTGTATCCATTTGGTACAAGCTTAGGCGGGTTCTTGATCCGAAGCCCGTATATGGAGATAACTGAATCGTTGCGGCCACCTGTTCACCCCCTCTTGCAAATCTCTGACACCTGATATTCGCAGCTCAGGGCGGGTTGGATGGGCCAGGGTTTTGTGGCACGGGCAATAAGGGCATCTGCTTCTAGATTTAGGGGACACCAATTCGCAATAAGACGTTGTCGAACGCGTTCGACAACGCGCGGATCAGTGGGCAGCGCAGCGATAAGCAGGCTCGAGAGCACAAAGTCCCAGGCGCTTTCTGGCGTGAGAGGCACGGAAAAAGGAATCGCACTCACCGTAATATCCGATAGGCCTGCCGTGCTGAGGATGTCAATCAGTTTTGCTTCGGTATTGGTTTTGCCAAGATTTCGTGCAGATGCGCTGGCTACTTGGCGGGGGCCGCCTTCCGCTTCGCAAGCGGCCAACACCAACTTCGTTAGCGAGCTAAAAGGCCTACCTTGCCAGACGCTCAGCACTAGCTGGCCGCCTGGTCGTAGCCGAGAGCTCAAAGACTCGCAAGCTACCGCTGGCTCGCCGAGGAAGAAGACGCCAAAACCACAGAGTACGGCGTCGTAATTGTTTGACTCGGTAGTGAGCGCGTCGCCCACTTTGAAGGAGAGTTACGGAACGTCCAGTAGCCGAGCAGTATTTTGGGCTGCGCTAACCATCTGCGTTGACAGATCAACGGCAGTTACGACGCCGGCTGAACCCAGGGCTTTCGCCGCGAGAAAGGCTGATGCACCTGTGCCGCAACAGGCATCGAAAACCGCTTCACCAGGCTGCAACGCGGCGGCGTCCACTAAGGGGATAGCCAGCGGGGCCCAGAGCGATTGGGTCCATCGATCGAATCTGTCCGCGGCCCGGTCCCAAAGTTCGCTCATCCAGTCCGACTTATTCGAGCCGAATCAGGCTTTGCTAGCTTTGGCGACGAGCGTGTCGGAATTGAACTCAACTTGGCTACCAAGCGCGCGGATCGAGCCCAAAAACTCTTTGCTTACCCGGGCAATGGCATCTGGATCGCGTGGCAAAAGCGTTCGCCAGCCACTTCCCATAACCAAAGCCCAGGCCATTTCCGCGTCAACACTGAGTTTGAGCGGGTGCGTTTCGACCTCGATGGCGGTGAGGCCGAGTTTCGCGAGCCAGTCATGTAGCGAATCGGCATTGGAGATCAGGTCCATATTTTGATTAGCCAAGGGAATGACCTCAGCAAGTCGCGGGCGTTCAGTAATGGCCGCTTGCAAAATCAACTCAGCAAGCGGTGACAATGCGCCCCGGACCCAGGTATTGAGCACAATTCGCCCGTCAGGCCTAAGCATCGAAAGCAGATGGGCTACGCCGTCGGACATGTCTTGAAAGAAGAAAATCGAGTAAGAACACAGCACCGCATCGAAAGTTCGATGGCCGCGCCAAGCAGTCACATCGGCGTGCGTCAAAGTGGTGTTCAGAATGTGAGCTGCACCGAGCTTCTTACCGGCCGAGGCGAGCAACCCGGACGAAAGGTCAACGCCGTCAACGCTCCCGCTGGCCCCTACCGCGAGCGCCGCTGGAATCGTTGCTGCCCCCGATCCGCAGCATGCGTCCAAGACTCGTTCGCCTTCTTTGAGCTGAGTAGCCGCCACTATTGTGCGCGCGGCCGGATCCCAGAGCGCTTCGGACCAGGCCTCGAACTGCATCGAACCATCGGTAAAGGCTAAGCCAGGATCCCGAGCCGTCAGGCTGCTTCTGGGGCTAAAGGTTCTGACGTTGTTATTGCTGCTCGAGTCCATGGCGTTCCTTTGCTTAGTCCGGTGTTGCGGGGCGGTTCCGGTCAGAGTTGTGCGCCGGGAAATCCGTGTTGCCGCCAGGCTTCATAGACAGCGATTGAAGCAGCATTGGCCAGATTGAGTGATCGCAGTCCAGGCAGCATAGGCAGCCGAACACGAGAGGTAACGTGCGGGTCGGTTTTGACTTCTGCTGGTAGGCCGACAGATTCCGGACCAAACATCAGCACATCGCCAGCTTGATATTCGATGTCGGTATAAGAAGCTTCCCCGTCAGAGGTGAAAGCGAGCACTCGTTCAGGAGCGAGCGCAGCCCAGGCGCTCGGCAAATCCGGGTGTACGTGCAAAACGGCAAGATCATGATAATCAAGACCTGCGCGGCGTAGCTTGGAATCTTCTAGCTCGAACCCAAAGGGTTCTACTAAGTGCAGCTCGGAGCCGGTAATTGCCGCAAGCCGAATGGCATTGCCGGTATTGCCCGGGATTTCTGGGGTATAAAACAGGATGCGAAACACCGGATCAGTGTAGCGGTTTAACTTTGCCAGGCCTTGTGATTTAGCTTGCGTGAAGCAGTTAGTACATGCCGCCCAAAAGTCGTGAAAGTACTTGTAGATCGACAACCTGCGGTGTGCGCCCGGCGACCAGAAATGAGCCGAGTTCTCGCCCTAATCGAGCAGCGCCAACCACGTTGAGGTGCGGGCCGCCGTCGGTCTCGTTGCGGCGAGTGTAGTCAATTACTGGTTCAAAGGGATTCCCGCCGGGGGAGTGCACGATGATCCACGCGGACACCGTACATTCAGGGAAAAGCTGGGAAAGCGCGTGCACTGCCGGTAAGAGCCGAGGAGCCTCGATACCGCGTTGGCCATGCACCAGGGTGCTGCCATTCCAACGGTAGGCTCCCTCGGGCACCATCATCGAGGACACTACGGCCAGCCGATATCCCATCAGCACCACGTGATCTAGATGACTTTTGTCAATGGGCGATACCAAGCCATTGACCAGCCGGGCTGAGGGATATTTGTGCAGAATGTGCTGTTGGATCAGCTCGATACTGCGGGCTTCGCAAATGAGTCGAGCCTGTGCACCGAAGAGCCCTCGTTTCCGAGGTGCACCGTGAATCTGTCGGCTAGCTTGCTCCAGCGGCAGTAGTGGGGCTTGCTGCCCGCCGAACGCAGGCACGAACACCGGGAGGCCCGTGGCGTTACGGTTTGCCTGTTCCTGTTCTGTACGGCTAGTTCTAAATTGCGCTTTCTGCGTACTTTGCCTAGCTTGCTCTGGCCCAACCGGGGCATAAGCGCGGTCGTAACTGGCTCGCTTAGTCGGATCAATGAGGGTTTGATACGCCTCAGTGACAATGCGGAATTCTTCGGCATTTCCACCATGATCAGGGTGAGCTTCGCGGGCAGCACGCCGGTAAGCGGCTTTGATCTGCTTCTGGTCTGCTGTCACGGCTAACTGCAAGACTTGGTAAAACGTGCGGTATTCACGGCTCACGTCGAGGCCTTTCCACACGTTCGGATTGAAGTTTAATAGTTGGCGGATTGGCTGTGTAACCGCCGGTAATATGGTGCGGCACTCAACCGTTCCTTGGCAACTGGGCGCGGCCAGAGTTCTTGAGAAGCGATTCGCAATCACTGTCTCGATGTCAACGCCTTAGCGGGCGTGCAGGTTCCAATCAGCAGGTTTTGCGAGGTGATCGAGTTGATATTGTGCCCTTAGGCTCTGTCATCGTGGGGATAGTGATTACTTTCCGCCCTGCCGTTCCTGGCGATTTTGACGACGTCGCTCGAATCACCAGAGATTCCTACCTGGGTGCTGGCTACTTCGATTCAGCTGAACACCCCTATTTAGTTCAAATCCAAGACGTGAAACGGCGGGCCCAAGCTGCGCAAATTTGGGTTGCCGAGCAGGATCGTGGCAACGGTGCCCAGGTGGTTGGTGCGGTTACGCTAGCTCGGCACGGTGAGCCCTATGCGGATATTGCCATGCCTGACGAGCTCGAAATGCGAATTTTGGTGGTAGACCCCAGACTTCAGCGCAGCGGAATTGGCAAGGCTATGGTGAAGGCCATCATTGCGCACGCTCAGAGTTTAGACGGCGTTGATGCGGTGAGTCTGACCACGGGGGACAACTGGGTGTCAGCCCATGCCCTGTACCAGTCGATGGGCTTTAGCCGCCAAGAATGGCGTGACTGGACGGTGCCAAATACCGGGCCAAATACCGATCCTGAGGTAGAAATCTGGCTGCGGGTTTACCGCCTGGAACTCGAAGAGTCTTTGCCCGAATTTCCGTAGCGATTCCCCTAGCGATTCCCACCGCACGGAATGATTCTCGCTGGGTCTACGGCTACGCATAGACTAGTGGGGAATCTTTACACAGCTTCCAAGGGAGTCCCATGGCTGAAATCAATCGTGATGACGTTGCGCACCTGGCGCAGCTCGCGCACATTGACATGTCCGAATCAGAACTGGATCGGATGGCTGGAGAATTGGCCGTCATCGTCGATTCGGTGAAGTCTGTTAGTGAAATTGCTGGCGATGATGCGCCGGCAACCTCGCACCCTATCCCGTTGAGCAATGTGCTTCGGGAAGATACCGTGGGCCACGTGCTGAGCCAAGAACAAGTACTCTCCGGTGCTCCGGATGCTGAAGACGGCCGTTTCAAAGTCCCCGCGATCCTGGAAGAGGACTAATTTCATGACGGAACTGATTAAACTTTCGGCGGCCGCTTTGGCGGCCAAGCTTGCCTCGGGTGAAGTGACCAGCGTCCAGGTGACGCAGGCATATTTGGACCGAATCGCCCTGGTAGATGGCGAGTTGAACGCCTTTTTGCATTTGAATGCTGAAGAAGCTCTACGCGTCGCTGCCGAGGTTGATGCAGACCGTGCGGCAGGCAAAGAGCTGCACGAATTGGCCGGTGTGCCGATTGCGATCAAAGATCTCATCGTGACTAAAGGGCAACCGACTACGGCCGGTTCTAAAATCCTGGAGGGCTGGATCAGCCCTTACGACGCCACCGTGATTGAAAAAATCCGGGCTGCGAAGATGCCAATTTTGGGTAAAACCAACTTGGACGAATTCGCGATGGGCTCCTCAACTGAGCACTCCGCTTTTGGTCCCACACGTAATCCTTGGGATTTGACCCGGATCCCCGGTGGCTCAGGTGGTGGTTCGGCAGCTGCCGTAGCTGCTTTTGAAGCGCCATTGGCATTGGGTACTGATACCGGCGGTTCGATTCGTCAGCCGGGTGCAGTTACTGGAACTGTCGGCGTCAAGCCGACCTATGGCGGCGTCTCCCGCTATGGGGCAATTGCGATGGCCTCCTCGCTGGATCAAATCGGCCCGGTTAGTCGTACCGTGCTCGACGCTGCGCTGCTGCAAGAAGTCATTGGTGGCCACGATCCCAAAGACTCAACGTCCCTGGTTGATCCGATTAACGGGCAGACTGGCTGCACGGGCCTCGCGGATGCCGCCCGGCTGGGAGCCAACGGTGACCTAACTGGCGTGCGCATCGGCGTCGTCAAGGAGCTCGGTGGCGAAGGTTACCAAGAAGGCGTTGAGGTGCGCTTCCGTGAGTCTTTAGAGTTGTTACGCGGTGCAGGTGCTGAGATCGTAGAAGTTTCCTGCCCTAGTTTTGGTTACGCCTTGGGCGCGTACTACTTGATCATGCCGTCAGAGGCATCAAGTAACTTGGCAAAGTTTGATGGCGTTCGCTTTGGTCTGCGCAAGCTCCCCGAAGACGGCCCGATGACGATTGAGCGAGTCATGTCTGCGACCCGTGCGGCCGGATTTGGCAACGAAGTGAAGCGTCGAATCATCCTTGGCGCCTATGCGCTTTCAGCCGGCTATTACGACGCCTATTACGGCTCAGCACAAAAGTTCCGTACGCTGATTCAGCGTGATTTTGAGGCGGCATTCGCTCAAGCGGATGTCCTCATTTCACCCACTGCGCCAACCACGGCGTTCAAATTTGGTGAGAAAATGGCTGATCCGCTGGCGATGTACCTCAACGACGTTGCGACCATTCCGGCAAACCTCGCTGGTGTACCTGGTATGTCATTACCGAATGGCCTGGCTGATGAAGATGGGCTACCTTCCGGCATTCAGCTGTTGGCTCCGGCCCGCGAAGATGCGCTGATGTACCGCGTAGGTGCCGCGTTGGAGGCATTACATGAAGCGCAGTGGGGCGGGCCCATCCTAGACCGGGCCCCGGAATTGGGCGCTGCCTCGAATGCAACAGCTGTGGAAGGAACGAAATAATGACTGAAACTTTGGTTCCCTTCGACGAATTGCTCGAACGGTACGAGCCCGCGCTTGGCTTTGAAGTACACGTGGAATTGAACACCGCCACGAAGATGTTCTCCTCAGCTCCGAATGCTTTTGGCGATGTACCGAACACCAATGTGAATGAAGTTGACTTGGGCCTGCCCGGGGTTCTTCCAGTGGTGAACAAAGCCGCGGTGGAAAGTTCGATCAAAATCGGACTTGCGCTGAACTGCAAGATTGCCGAGTTCTGCCGCTTCTCGCGGAAGAACTACTTCTACCCGGATACACCCAAGAACTTCCAGACCTCGCAGTACGACGAGCCAATTGCTTATGACGGCTACCTGGACCTTGAGCTGGCTGATGGCACGGTGTTTCGCGTTGAAATCGAGCGCGCGCATATGGAAGAAGACGCTGGAAAGCTGACCCACTTGGGCGGCTCGACGGGCCGAATCCAAGGTGCCGACTACTCTTTGGTTGATTACAACCGTTCCGGCGTTCCGTTGGTGGAAATCGTGACCAAACCAATTCTCGGAGCTGGTTCTCGCGCTCCGGAACTGGCCAAAGCCTACGTTGCTGCGATCCGCGAAATCGTCAAAAACTTGGGTGTTTCCGATGCCAAGATGGAGCGCGGGAATGTGCGCTGTGATGCGAACGTTTCACTGATGCCTAAGGGCAGCACAACTCTTGGCACCCGGTCCGAGACCAAAAATGTGAACTCGCTGCGCGCCGTCGAACATACCGTTCGCTTTGAAATGGAACGGCATGCCGGAATTCTGGATGCCGGCGGCAAGGTAGTCCAAGAGACTCGACACTGGCACGAAGACACCCGCACGACGACCTCGGGTCGACCGAAGTCTGATGCCGATGATTACCGGTATTTCCCAGAGCCAGATTTGGTCCCGGTGGTCACCACCGCAGCTTGGGTTGAAGAGCTGCGCGCGCAATTGCCCGAACCTCCTGCTGAACGACGCAAGCGGCTGCAGGCCGACTGGGGCTATACGGACCTTGAGTTCCGGGATGTTGTCAACGCCGGTATCATGGATGAAATCGAAGCGACCATCACCGCGGGTGCTACTGCTGCGGTCGCCCGTAAGTGGTGGATGGGTGAGATCGCTCGTCGAGCCAAGATCGCCGACGTCGAACCGGTAGAGCTTGGCGTGAGCCCCGCGGTTGTTGTTGAGCTACAGGGCCTAATCGACGCTGGCAAGATCAATGACAAGCTGGCCCGTGATGTGCTCGACGGCGTATTAGCTGGCGAAGGCTCGCCTACCGAGGTTGTCGCCTCACGTGGCTTGGCTGTGGTTTCCGACGACGGCGCTCTGCAAGCTGCTATTGATGAAGCCCTGGCAGCTCAGCCCGATGTCGCGGACAAGATCAGTGGCGGCAAGGTGCAAGCCGTTGGCGCGATTGTTGGCGGCGTGATGAAAACTACTCGCGGACAGGCGGATGCCGGTCGCGTGCGTGAACTGATCCTGAAGACTCTGGGCGTGGAGGGCTAACTTTGTCTTGGCAGATTGTTGCCCGGGTACTTTCTGAGGGCGACAATCATCCCAATGAGGATGCTTGTGGCTTTGCCGGTAATACTGCCTGGGTCATTGATGGAGCTACCTCAGTCCTGGGGCCCTTGAGCTTGCCTGCCGCGAGCGATCCTGGTTGGTATTCCGCAGCTTTGGGCCAAGAACTCGCTTTGGCCGCTAGCTTGTCTGGTACTCGGGCGGTGCTGGCGGCGGCCTTGGCTCAGATTGATCGAATCGGTGCGCAGCTGGTCGGTGAGGAACGGGTGCGATTTCCCTCCGCAGCTTTATCAGTGGTGCAGCTGACCTTTAATCGGGCAGGCGACTGCGACGGCGTCGAAGTACTTTCGCTTGCGGACTGTCATGTGGTGGTACGAGAGCGCGGCGGCGCAATCAAGCACGTGGTTGCTGCGCTCGCTGATCCTCAGGCCGCGAAGATGAGCTCTGAGGATTTGGCGGCTTCGCGTCGCCGTCGCAATACTACCGAGGGTCTCTGGGTGGCTCGACGCGAGCCGGAAGCCGCTGAGCATGCCTTGGTAGTTCCTTGCAACGCGCCGGAATTGTTAACTCTGGTCAGCGATGGTGCCTGGCGGGCCGTCGACCTTGGCCTGATTGCCAGCCCGGAGGAGTTTCTTGACGCGGTCTCGACCCCGATTGGCGTCCTGGAGTTACAGACCGAGCTGCGCCAGCACCAGGCCGCTATTGGTGAAAAGGCCGACGACGCCACAATCCTCACCCTCCACCCCTAACGCTCTACCCCCGTCGAGTGTCGATTTGTGGCTGGTTTGAACACCAAAAACCAGCCACAAGTCGACACTCGACGGAGTGGAAAAGCGGGAGTTGCTTAGAGTCCGGCGACGTCCTTGATCCAGGAAAGGCCCTTGGCTACATCAACGTAGTCGCAAGCGCCCTGTGGGTTACTGCCGCCATTGGAGCTAGTCGAGGCAACTCCAACGACTTTGCCGCCAACGATCAAGGGACCACCGGAATCGCCCTTCCAGCAAGATCCGCTGATGCCATTGAACCTAACGGACGGTCCACCAGCATTGTCTGAACCGTAGCCGGTAACCTTCACACTGGCCGTTTTCAGCACGGGCGAAGCTGGGCCGGTAGGAGTTTCCCGTCCCCAACCGTAAATGTTGCCCTTCGCGCCAATTGAAGGCGTCGTGGAACCGAGCGTGGCAGTTGGTGTGTCTGTTGGCTGCGCCAACTCTACGAGAGCCAAATCGCCGTCATCCCAGGTGACAACTTGGCTGCTGTCTAGCTAAGTGCCACCATCGATGTCGGTGCTGCCTACTTTGATAGTGATTGTGCCGCCCACGCAGTGCTTTGCCGTCAGAACCCAAGTGCTAGAAATAACTTCTGAGGTGCAATTGAATGCACCGTTCTTGAGAAGTTTTGCGGTGAAGGGAACCGATTAGAAATCAGCAGCTTCACCGCCGACAATTCGGGGTGCCACGGGCGCAGCATTTGCTGCACTGGGCAACGCAGATGCGCCGCTTAGCGCAATTACCGTCAGTGCGGCGCCGACGAGAAATTTATTCAGCTTCATAAGAACTTCCTCTATTGAGACTGCTCGATGTGCCAAATCTTCCGCATTTTTTTTGCACAGAAGATTCAGTGGATAGTTTCACGATCCCCTAAATTCGCATGAATTATCAATGGAAATTGAAGATTGTGAGAAACTTGACGGTAAATTCGGATTTTTCTTTCAGGCTCGCAGAATTGTGATTTATTTTGAATTAATTCCGAAGGTATCTATCTCATTCGTTTGATCGTAAAATCGCCGAATTTTTCCCAGCTTTCTTACCAGCAAGAGCCCGTTAGTTTCGAGCGAGACGCTCGACGCACTCAACCGCGATCATGGTCCAAGCTGATCGAAACTTGGTTCTGCAATCATCTTCTTGCATGTTTTCGATTTGACTCTCATGGTTTGTTAAACGATTAACAAGATCTGAGCTGAGTCACTGATCCAGTTCATGGTGAGAGAGGGACTCCATGGGTTCAGCAACGCTGCAACGCTCCGATTCTCCGCAGAGCAATGCCGGGTCGGCCTCATCCGGAGTGTCAACCGATACTCTCGGGCGAAAAGGCCGGGGGAGTAAGAGAGGTCGAGGCGGTAAGAACGCAACGGCCAAGAAGATTCCATTGCGTCTGAGGTTCAAACGGGATTGGCAAATGTTGCTGCTCATGATCCCGGGCCTGTTGAATCGCCCCGGTGTGTCCGGAGGGTTTCTCAGACGATGAGCCTGTCGGCGGCTGCCGTGCTCTGGTAGTGATTGTAGTAGTGGTTTTCTAGCTCTACTGGTGGGATGTCTCCGCAGTACTGGTAGAGCCTTCGGTGGTTGTACCAATCGGCCCATTCAGCGGTGCCGATTTCGACTTCTTCTAGAGTCCGCCAGGGCTTGCCGGGTTTGATCAGCTCGGTCTTATAAAGCCCGTTGATGGTTTCCGCCAAGGCGTTGTCGTAACTATCACCCACAGAACCGATCGAGGGGCGGATACCGGCCTGGGCCAGGCGTTCGGTGAAGGCCAAGGAGGCGTATTGAGCCCCGGCATCGTGATGATGAATCACCCCGGAAATCTCAGCCCCGGCCCGTTCACGACTCCAGATTGCCTGATTAACTGCGTTGAGCACTAGCACGGTGTTCATAGAAGCACTCGCTGACCAGCCCAGGATCCTCCGAGAGTAGGCATCGATCACGAAGGCAACATAGACCCACCCGGACCAGGTCGAAACATAGGTGAAATCATCTACCCATAGCCGATCCGGTGCCGTTGGTGTGAAATCACGGCGGACCAAGTCCTTCGCTCGGGCCGCCTTCGAGTCTTTGATCGTGGTGCGTTTGACCTTGCCACGGACCGCACCCTGTATGCCAAGTAACCCCATGAGCCGTTCTACCGTGCACCTGGCCACCGGCACACCTTCACGGTTCATCGCCAACCAGACTTTCCTGGTGCCGTAAACCCCGTAATTAGCGGCATACACCTTCTGGATCACGGGCTTGAGCACCTCATCACGTTGTTCTCGGTGAGATCGTGTTTTATCCACCCATTCGTAGTACGTGGACGGGGTGGTCTTCACCCCGTCCCAGTAAGCACCTGGCAGATCGACTCGACACCCCACCGCAATCCATTATTCTCGCGGTGACCGGCATGGTCCTTGATGTATTTCACGATCAGTGTTGTGGCGGTCGAGTTCGACCGCGAAAAAAGCTGAAGCACTCCGAAGGATCGCGTTCGCCCGTTTCAGCTCAGCGTTCTCACGCCGTAACCGTTTCAGCTCGGCCGATTCCGTGCTCGTTGTTCCAGTTCTAGTACCAACATCGATCTCGGCTTGCCGGACCCATTTACGCACCGTTTCCGGCACACCCACACCCAAAAGCTGGGCAACTTTTTGCATCGCCGCCCACTCCGAAGACGCACCCTCCATCTCCGCCACCATGCGCACCGTACGATCCTTCAACTCCTGCGGATACCGTGTCGTAGTTTTCCCTGCCATGTCCTGATCCTCTCAAACAAGAAAGTCTCCGGACACACCGGGGCGATTCACGATTTGGACGCTGTGGTGGTGCTGACGCCGGACTATCTGCACGCCGAGCATGCGATCGACGTCTTGGAATCTGGCAAGGCCGTTTACGTTGAGAAACCGCTTGCCGTAACGGCCGAGCAGGCGGAAGCGGTGCTGGCCGCAGCAACGCGCAATCAAAAGCTGCTTTTTGTTGGGCACAATATGCGATTCATGCCAGTGGTTGAATCGCTCAAAAAAGCGATCGACGACGGCTTGATCGGTGAAGTGAAGTCCATCTGGTGCCGGCATTTTGTTGGTCATGGTGGAGACTTCTTCTTCAAAGACTGGCATGCAGATCGGCAGAAGGTGAACTCGTTGCTCCTGCAAAAAGGAGCCCATGATCTGGACGTGATTAACTATCTCTCCGGTTCTGAGCCTGAGCGGGTGAGTGCTTTTGGTAAACGCACCGTGTACTTCCCGGTACCTGGTGCGCGGCCCGAACCTTCGATCGACCATGATTGGGAGGCCTACTTACGCAGTTGGCCACCGGTGGATCGTACTGATCTGGCTGAGGTAATTGATGTCGAAGATCTCAGCATTGTGAACCTGCAGATGAGCAACGGGGTCTTGGCGACCTATCAGCAGTGCCATTACACACCGGATTATTGGCGCAGTTACACGGTGATTGGTGACCGGGGCAGATTAGAGAATTTCGGTGACGGACCGGGAGCTCAGATCAGAGTCTGGAATCAGCGGATCATGGGTTATTCGGAGGAACCAGATATCCGAATCAATGTGCATCATCCTTCTGGCAGTCACGCCGGCGCGGATCCACGCATCGTGGCGGCTTTCTTGCAAGCGCTGGCTGAAGGCGATCCGGGCGCCGGAAACGGTCGCTCGGCCCTCGCCGCGGTCCGGGCAGGGGCCGGAGCTACCGAGTCGCTGCGCGATGCCGGTAGACCGGTAGGGTTCAAACGAGTGGGGTTCAAGCGAGAGGCTTCGATTTGAGTGCCGAGATCGCTCTGGTAACCGGTGCTGCGGGCTGATTAGGACTGCCCGTTGTGCAGAGGTTGGCCGAGCACGGTGCAACTGTGGTGGCCACCGACATTTCCGCTGAAGGCATCGCACGAGCGCAAGAAATTACGGCTGCATTCCAGCCTGGATTGGTGCACTGGCAGTTGTTGGATGTTACGGATGAAGCCGCTGTTCAGCAGGTTTTCGCCTGGTCTGCCGCCGAGCTTGGCCCGTGCAGTATTTTGGTCAACAACGCGATCAAGCCATGCGCTATCCCGCACAGTTTTATCGATACTGAGCTGACGCAATGGCGCAGCGACTACGCCATCATTGTGGAGGGCGCCGTCAGTTGTAGCCGGGCCGCTTTGCAGCAGATGCTGCTAGCCGGGCGAGGCAGCATCGTTAATATTTTCTTCGGTTAACGCTGCGGGGTTTTATGGTCATCCGCCCTACAGCGCGGCCAAAGCAGCGCTGCTCTCGCTGACGCGCAGTATTGCGGTGCAATATGCGCCGAAGGGCATTCGCTGCAATGCGATTGTGCCGGGAACCATTAAAACGCCGGCCTGGGCCGAGCAAGTTGCGGTCAACCCGGAAACGTTTGAGATTCTGCGGCAGTGGTACCCCTCCGGGGACGTTGCAGAACCAGAAGATATCGCTGATATTGTGCTGTTTTTAGCCTCTGCACAAGGCAAGGCCATGAACGGTGCGTCATTAGTGGCCGACAGCTGGCTCACGGCAGGAAATCTGGCGATGTCCCGGTTTGTCGAAGGAGTTTTGGGCGAAGCATGAGTCAACATCCGGCAATTGACCAGGTGCAGCGGCCCGGTTTGCGGCGAGGACTGGTGCTAGCCCTGTGTGGTGGGCTGGCATTGTTACTGGCCGCAACATGGATTCTTTCTGGCGCTTTAGTTGAACACAATGATGCTCAGACGGTTGCTGCTGGCCGCTCGTTGTTTAGCTGCATTGGCTTGTTGTTGATTGCTTTGCGCAGCAGAGGGTCACTCAAACGATCTGTGTATTTGATTGTTAACCGACCAATCCCGCTCTTGATATCGGGTCTTCTGGGTGTTGCCATCTATGCTTTGTTCTCGGTTTTTGCCATCTCCATCGTAGGCACCTCGGTGACCAATCTGGTGATTGCGATGGCGCCCGGATTATCAATGGTGTTCGGGGTACTTTTCTTCAAACAACGCACCAGCTGGTTGGCGGTAATGGCCGTGGTCTTGGCGGTTGCCGGCGCAGCGGTTTACGTTCTGGGCTCTTTCCAGGACTCCAGTGCAGACGGCGCGATGCGAATCGCGGGAGTAGTTGCCGCGGTCATTGCGGTGTGTTCGATTGCCCTCTACGGCCAGCACTATGCGCGGATATCGCGGGGACACAACCCCAGTGATCTTCTTTTAAGAATTTTCCTTTTTGGCACGGTGCTGCTGTTTTGCGTTATGGCCGCGAGCGGAACTTTGGCGGGATTCTTCCGCATTGCCCCGCTTGATTGGTTATGGTTCCTGATTTTGGGCGTGGTGGTTTACGTCCCGGTGTATGTGATCCAGCATCGGCTGATTCACGAAAAGGGCGTAGTATTCACCGCAACTGTTTCGCTTGCCGTGCCGTTCCTCGTGCGAGCTGCCGAAATTATCTGGTTTGGCCGATCCTGGCCAAACCTTGCTGAGACCATCGGATTGCTGGTCTGCGTTGCTGGGATCGCCGTTGTCGTGCGCAATGGAACCGCAACTAAAACTGCCGTTGAGACACCGGGGGAGCTGAGCGAAAAGCCAGCTCGGTCTTAGCGTCAACCAACTCGGTAACCACTTCTTGCAAGGTTTCCGCGACAATCCGGACGGATTTTCTGGCCAGGTTTTCTGGTCGGCTGAGCAAATCGATTTTCCGTCGAGTTCGAATTCCTTCGAGCGGCTTCAGCGTGACCCCCGCGGGCAGCGCAGCAGTAGCCAAGTAGCGCGGCAGTAAGCCCAAGACCCCACCTGCTACCACGACGCTGGCGACGGTGCTGTAGTCGTTGACCCGGTGCACCACCCGAGGCTGTTCGCTGGTCAGCACCGAAATCGCGTTCAGCACATCGGCGGGGGAGTAACCGGGTCTAGAGGTTGCCCAGCGCTCACCAACAACGTCCTGCGGTCGTAACGAAGGTCGGGAGGCAAAAGGATGACCCGGCGGCAGCACGACGTCGAAAGGCTCTTCGGCCAGGGTAGTTGCGGTGATACCGGGTGACTGCCATTCGCCGCTATGTGACATTCGGTGCGCCAGCACCAGGTCGTAACGTCCAGCCAACGCGGGAAAGTCCTGCTCGGCGACGTCTTCGTCGGCCACAATGACTTCCGGGCCGCCACGCGCGGCAATCCGGGCGATGAGTTGACCAAAGAGCGTTTGCCCAGCGCTGTGGAAGGCACAAATTCGTACCGTACCCGTTGGCTCCTCAAGATGCTCACCGATAGCGGCTTCGGCTTGAGCCATGGCCTGCACGACTTTGCCACCGGCCTCAGCGAGCACTCGTCCGGCATGAGTAAGCACCAAGATGCGACCTTCTTTGCGCGTCAGTGGCACCGTAACTGAACGTTGGAGCTGGGCGAGTTGCTGAGAGACTGCGGACGGCGTCACAAACAATGTTTCGGCCACGGCGGTGACGCTGCCTAGTTCGCCAAGCTCGCGCAGCAGCTGTAGCTGATGTATTTCCATGTAGTAAATGCTAAAGGGAACTTTCATGTATTCGAGATTGTGCTAACGCGATGTTCGTCATCTAATGGAGCTGACAGCAATCAGCGCATCAGCAGCGAAGGTCAAAGACATCATGAAAGCACTGTTCAAACCTGGTCCGCAGGCAGGTTTCGAACTCGTTGACCGGCCAGAACCACAAGCTGGCGAGTTTGACGTCAAAATCAAGGTCATGACCGCGGGTATTTGCGGTACAGACCTGCACATCCAGGCATGGGATGCTTGGGCTGCCTCGACGATCAACGCGCCGTTGGTGCCCGGGCATGAATTCTACGGCGAGGTCGTAGAGGTCGGCTCGGAAGTCAAGGACGTCAAGGTTGGCGATCGCGTTTCTGGGGAGGGTCACATTGTCTGTGGCACCTGCCGTAATTGCCGCGCTGGCCGGCGACAAATGTGTATTCGGACCCAAAGCGTTGGCGTGCAGCGTGATGGTGCATTCGCGGAATATGTGGTTATTCCAGAGACGAACGTCTGGGTGCACCACGACGAATCAATGACGCCCGAACTTGGCGCGGTCTTCGATCCTTTTGGCAACGCGACGCATACCGCATTGGCGTTCCCGGTACTAGGCGAAGACGTCTTGATCACGGGGGCTGGCCCGATTGGCTTGATGGCAATCACCGTCGCCCGGCACGCTGGCGCACGCAAGATTGCGATCACTGACATTTCGCAGCCCCGGTTGGAGCTGGCCCGCAAACTTGGCGTGGATTTAGCCGTTGATGTTTCCAAGATGCGAGTCAAAGATGCTCAAGCCGAGCTGGGTATGCGTGAAGGGTTCGACGTCGGACTAGAGATGTCTGGTCACCCTACTGCTTTGCCGGAAATGATCCAGAACATGAATCATGGCGGTCGGATTGCGATGCTGGGCTTACCTGCGGCTTCAATCGATATTGACTGGGCTAAGGTCGTGACCCATATGCTCACGCTTAAGGGCATCTATGGGCGAGAAATGTATGAAAGCTGGTACGCCATGAGCGCTATGTTGAGCTCAAATCCTGTTCTTCGCGCCGGAATTTCCTCGATCATCACGGATGTATTGCCCGCGACTGAGTGGGAGACTGGATTTGCCGCGGCGAAGTCCGGCGTTGGCGGCAAAGTTGTTCTTGACTGGACAGTTTTCTAAAACCGTAACGGCTTCGATAGCCACTCCGCTTGTCATCTGATCACCAGCGTCTGAAGGAACATTATGTATTCAAGTATCAAAGACCAGCTCGGCACGGAGCTCGCTGAGATCCGGGATGCCGGATTGTTCAAAACCGAACGCAAGATTGCCTCTGCGCAAAGCTCGCACATCGAAGCCGGACCGCTTGATGGCAGCGTTCAAGCTGGCACGGTAAAAAAGGTACTCAACTTCTGTGCGAACAACTATCTTGGTCTGGCGGATAATCCAGCGTTGATCGCAGCGGCTAAAGATGCGCTGGATAATCGTGGATTCGGTATGGCGAGCGTTCGATTCATCTGCGGCACACAGGATGTGCATTTGGAGCTGGAACAAAAGCTTTCCGCCTTCCTCGGCACCGAAGACACGATCTTATTCTCCTCCTGCTTTGATGCCAATGGCGGTGTCTTTGAATCCTTGTTCGGTCCCGAAGACGCGATCATCTCGGACGCCCTCAACCACGCTTCGATTATTGACGGCATCAGATTGTCTAAGGCCGCTCGCTACCGCTATGCGAACCAGAATATGGCGGACTTGGAAGCTAAGCTCATCGAGGCTTCGCAGCAAAAGAACGCAGATGGCGCCATCATCGGCGCACGCCGCAAGATCATCGTGACCGATGGTGTGTTCTCGATGGACGGATATTTGGCCCCGCTTGAGGCGATTTGCGATCTGGCCGATAAATACGACGCCTTAGTGATGGTGGACGATTCGCACGCCGTTGGCTTTATGGGCGGCACTGGTGCCGGAACCGCTGAACATTCCGGAGTCTCGGATCGAGTCGATATTTACACCGGAACGTTCGGTAAAGCTCTGGGCGGCGCATCCGGCGGCTACGTGGCAGCCCGTTCGGAAATCGTTGCTATGTTGCGCCAAAAGGCGCGGCCTTACTTGTTCTCCAACTCCTTGGCTCCGGCTATTGTCGCGGCTACGCTCAAAGCCCTTGAGCTGGTGCAAAACAGTGGCGAATTGCGCGAAAAGCTCTTTGCCAACGCTGCTTTGTTCCGGCGCAGAATGACCGAAGAAGGCTTTGAGCTACTAGACGGCGAACATGCCATTATTCCGGTAATGTTTGGCGATGCTGCGTTGGCTGATCAAGTTGCTGATTCGATGTTGACGCACGGTGTTTACGTCACAGCGTTCAGCTTTCCAGTAGTGCCACGTGGCGCGGCAAGGATCCGGGTGCAGCTTTCAGCTTCGCATTCTGCTGAAGATGTTGAAGCCTGTGTGCAGGCCTTCGTTGCAAGCCGTGCGGCGGTTGGCTCCAGCTTAGGCTGATAGCATTCCGGCCGAGCGCTTATTGCGTTCAAAGCGCGATCCCTAAGCCGGGGTTCTGCGTACCGGGATATTGACCTCAGGAAGGCCCGTCCTTGCCGAAACTGCTGATTTCCGTACCGCGCGCCGCAGGCTCAGTTGAATCGCTGCTGAGTGAGCTCAAAGTGCTTGTGCATGCTGAGTCGCCAAGTAGGGACCGGATCCTATTGGAACGTTGCGCGGGTTTGATCTCTGCGATCGCAGAACTACACCTGGGCGTCTCGGCACAAATTGAGATTGAGCATGGTGTGCCTCGGCTACATTTTGATTTTGGTGCGCACCCCGAAGGTCGAAATGTTTTGCTACTGTGCCATTACGACACAGTGTGGACAGAAGGCGCTTGGTGCGGCGAGATGTTCGTGCGCGAGTTAGATACGATTCGGGGTCCGGGCGTCTTCGACATGAAGTCGGGATTGCTGCAAGGTTTGCGAGCCTTACGATTACTCCGTGAAGCGGGAGCTTCGCTGGAGGGCGTGCAGCTGTTGATCACCGGAGACGGCGAGGCTGGCTCGGATACCTCTCGTGGTGCTATTGAGAAGCTAGCCAAAATGGCAGAGGCGGTGCTGGTTTTAGAACCTTCGGCCGACGGCGGCACGCTCAAAACGGCCAGAAAAGGCGTTTCGACCTAATCTCCTTGAGATCGAAGGCGTTGCCTCGCATTCTGGCCTTGAGCCACACAAAGGCATTAACGCCACGGTGGAGGCTGCGCACCAGGTGCTGGCCATTACCCAGCTGGCCGACGCCTCGTTGGAAACTTCTGTGGCACCAACCGCCTTGCACTCGGGCACGACGTCGAACACCATTCCGGCTCGGGCAGAATTACAGATCGATGTGCGTGCCTGGACGGTTACCGAGCTAAACCGAGTTGATGCGCAGCTGCGGGCCTTGCTGCCGACATTACCTGGCAGCGTGCTCCGGTTGGAAGGTGGGATTAACCGGCCACCACTGAGCGCAGAAGCATCTGCGAGCCTATATTCGCTGAGCACTGAAGTGGCTTCCGAGCTAGGCATCAAACCGCCCGGATCGGCTGCGGTTGGCGGAACCTCAGACGGAAATTTCACCGCAGGACTAGGCATTCCCACTTTAGAGGGGCTGGGCTCGGTAGGCGGTGGTGCGCATTCTGCCGATGAGCACGTGCTCATTCCCTCGATTGCGGAAAGAACGGCGTTACTTGCCGGATTAGTACAGCGGATCTTAGAAGGTCATTTGACGCGCTGAGCCAGGTAGCATCGGCTAGATGAGTAGAGCAGCAGAACGAGGCATCGCCATTGCTGAGTTGAAACAGCGATTGGGCTCGATTCTTATCGACTTCGATCTGGAACTTCCGGCCGAACCGGGCTTAGTAAGCAGTGTGTACCTAGTCGCTGACGAAACTGAACCTGCCCAAGGCTCAATGGTTCTTGCCAACACGATTACCTCGACTGAGCTGGCAGATTTGCTTGCGCAATGCCTAGAAGCTAAGGCTGCGTTGCTGTTGTTGCCGGCAGGCCTGTCCTCGCTGAACCTCTGATAGATCTGACCCGATCCTCGCAACTGGCCCTGGCAAATTTAACCCGAGAAGCGTCGTGGTTGCAAGTAGCGGCCATTGTGCAATCAATGATCGACGGCGTGATTCAAGTACCGAATGCGCCGTTGGTGCCGGATGCGCATGCTGACCTCTTTGACCTGGCCAATTCGCTGGCCAGAATTCTCGGCGGGCCGGTCACGATTGAAAACATGGCCTCAAGAATCTTAGCTTTTTCCGCGGATCAAGCTGACGCAGATGAAGCACGGAAACACTCAGTCTTGGGGCACCAAGTGCCGGACCGCTACGCTTCGATGCTGGAAGAACGCGGGGACTTTAAGCGCCTGTATGCTTCGGAGACGCCATACTTCATGCCATCCATGGGCGAGTCAATCAGGCCATGTGTCGGGTTACGGATCAAAGCGGGGAACGAGCTGCTGGGCTCAATCTGGGTGGTGGTGGATGCACCGTTGGATCCACATCGAGCCAATGCTTTGGTGGAAGGCGCCGATATGGTTGCGCTGAGTATGCTGCGTACTCGAACCGCTAACGATGCTGCACAACGGCTCCGACTCGGCTTGCTGATGATGCTTTTGGAAGGCGGTGCAGCCGCCGAAGAAGCAGCCGCCAGAATCGGATTCGCTGGCGAAGCTGCGGCTGTGCTAGCCCTGGGCCAGGCGAAACCGGCGGCAGATGAAGCAGAACTTGACCGGATTGCCAGTGCCCTGATTTTGCACTTGCATGCCGCGCATCCCTTGTCGATCGTTGGTGTGGTGGGCCGCACGGTCTATGGAGTTCTGCCGGCTAACGGGAGCGCTGCGCCCGGTGAGATCGAAACCACCATGCGGACGCTTGCCCGGGACTTTCTGGCGCGCCTAGGCAGGATTGAGCCGGTATTTGTTGGCTTGGGCCGATCTCAGCTCCAAGCTGGGCTACTCAACGTTTCTAGAGCTGAAGCAGATGCTGCGCTACGCGTGCTCAGACAACGTGACTGGCCCGATGCCGGTTCAATGACTGGCTTGTCGGAGCGAATTGTCAGCTCACCGCAAGTGCAGATCGAATCGTTGATGATTCGGTTGAGCGATCAATTGGCGGTTGGTCGTGAGCCTTTGGCCGGGCCCTTGGCCACGATTGTGGCCAAGGATGAGCAGCACCAGAGCGAATATTTACTCACTTTGGCCGCCTGGCTTGATGCTTTTGGCGATATTGCGCTCGCAGCAAAGGCATGTCATATTCATCAAAACACCTTGCGCTACCGATTGGTCAAGCTGTCAGAGCTGGCCGGTATAGATCTAGCTGATCCGCAGCAGCGGTTTGAACTCATGATGCAGATTCGACTTTTCCGGCTGACCAGTTCCGCCCGAACCGCGGAGGCTTTATAGAATTCTACAAAATTGAGGCAATTCTTCATATTTTTCCCTGATGCTTTATGGCTGGTGCCGAGGCAAGATTTCTTCAAGGCTCAACCTCGCTGAGGTCAAGGTCGCTCGCCTGGGGATCTTTGGAGGAAACATGAAGAAGCAGATAACCGTAGTTTGTGCACTGATAGCCACATCAGCTTTGGCCATGACTGCGTGTTCAAGCAGTAGCAACTCTGGCGATAGCAATGCAGAGTTAGCCAAAGATGGCAGCTACAGTATGGCTTTGAGTAGCGATCCCGGCACGCTGAGTCCTTTGATGACGGCGTCGAGCACCGCTCGATCAGTGATCAACTACCTCTACGACCGAATGGTTTTTATCGATCCTAGTTCGGGTGAGGTGAAACCGTGGTTGGCTGAGTCCTGGACCGAATCACCTAGCCAAGTGAGCTACAAGCTCAAGACGGGCATCACCTGTTCTGACGGCAGTGCCTTGACGCCGCAAACCGTGGCCGACAACTTTAACTTCGTCGCTGACAAAGCGAATAAATCTCCGTTGCGCGGTGCGTTTGTGCCCGGAGATCTGGTTGCCACTGCCGATGGCAGCACTGTGTTGTTGAAGATGTCTAAGCCTTCGCCATTTTTGCTCGCCAATACCGCAGCCCTAAACATCGTCTGCCAAAGCGGCATCAAGAATCCAGATTCATTAGCTACCGCCTCGGTGGGAACCGGCCTATTCAAGCTCAATCAGGCGGTACCGAATGATCACTATTCGCTTGATAGGCGGGACGGCTACAGCTGGGGACCGGATAACCAAACCACCTCGGACACTCTTGGCGTGCCAAAGACCGTGAACTTCAAGATCGTCTCGAATTCCAGCACCGCGGCAAATCTGGTGCTCTCTGGCGAACTAAACGCAGCAAACGTCACTGGCGCTGACGAGGATCGATTGGGTTCGTTGCAGTCGATCAGCACCAACCGTCCGGTGGGCGAAATGTTTTTCAATCAAGCCGAAGGTAAGCCGACGGCTGACGCTGCTGTTCGGGAAGCGCTGACCAGCTCGATTGACCTCAACAGTCTGGCCAAGATCATCACGGCGGAGAAGGGCGGCATCAGCAAGCAGCTCTCCGGTATTGCTCCGTTGGGCTGTCAGATGGAGACCACTTCTGCGCTGCCGAGCTTCGATGCGGACGGCGCGGCCAAAAAGCTCACTGCGGCCGGATGGGCCCTAGGCAGCGATGGGAAACTTACAAAGAACGGTCAGCCGCTTACCCTGAATTTCATTTACGAAAACAGCCAAGATACCTCGAACGCTGCAGCCGAGTACGCACAGCAGCAATGGGCCAAAGTTGGTGTGACTGTCACCCTGAAAGGCGGTGATGAGAACTTCATGGTTGACCAATTGCTCAGCGGAAAAAAACGCTGGCTGGGACATCTCCTGGGAGACCATCAACGTCAGTGTGCCTAGCACTATCGTGCCGCTGATTTCTGGTGCAGCTCCGCCAGAAGGAACCAATTTCGGCGTCATCAAGAATGCCGATTATGAGGCGGAGGTAGCTAAGGCTGCCGGTCTGGTTGGCACAGAAGCTTGCGCGGTTTGGGGCGATGGCGAGAAAGCTCTGTTCAGCAAAGCCGACGTCGTACCTTTTGCCTCCGCGCCGAGTAATACCTACCTCAACAAGGTCAAACCGCTCTTCGGTACGGTAAGCTTGGGCCCTGCCGTCCGGCTGCAGAAGTAGGCTGACGCACGCTATGGCCGTCAATACGCTCTCGCCAGAAGCACAGCAAAGCGCCTGGTTTGCGCCGGGAAGCTGGTCACGGTTTGCCGCCCGGCGAACCGGACGGTTTCTGATCGCAATTGTCATTCTGGTCACGGTGGCATTTCTGATGCTGCATCTGATTCCCGGTGATCCAGCGCGGCAATCCTTAGGACCTACGGCTAGCCAAGAGCAAGTTGCTGATCGCCAGCATGAACTGGGCTTGGACCAGCCGCTCATTGTGCAGTACTTCAGCTTTTGGCAGGGTCTGCTTACTGGCAATCCGGGGCATTCAATTAGTTTGCGAATTCCGGTTTCCGAAGTAATCGCCAGTAGATTCCCCGCCACCGCGGAGCTTGCCTTATTCACTTTGATTGTGGTGCTAGTTGTTGCGATTCCGTTGGGACTGCTTGCCGCGGCCCTGACCAGGGGCGGCCGGCGTCGCGGATTGGAACTTGGCTTCACCTCGGTAAGCGGCTTAGTTTCGGTCATTCCAGAGTTTTTGATTGGCGTCGGGCTGGTGTATTTGTTTTCGGTCAATGTGCAATGGCTGCCGGTAGCTGGCCGGGCCGGACCCAGTAGCTAAATTCTGCCGGTGGCGGCACTGTCGATCGGCTCCATTGCTGCGTTATCTCGGATAATTCGCTCCGAAGCGATCGAGGTGCTCGGCTCGGAATACCTGCGTACTGCACGCAGCAAAAGGATGTCTCAGCTGAGGCTGCATTTACGCCATGCACTGCCGAATCTGATGACGTCGACGCTGACAATTGCCGGACTTTTCCTGGGCTCTTTGATCGCTGGCACGGTGCTAGTCGAAAGCATCTTTGCTTGGCCTGGCTTGGGTATGACGATTGTGCAGTCGATCAAAGAAAAAGACTTCCCGCTGGCTCAAACACTGGTGGTGGTTTACGGCGGTATTGTGCTGCTGATCAATCTTGCCGTGGACATTTTGCTGGCCATTCTTGATTCGCGCTCGACGATTAAGGATTCCTGATGAGTGCCTCAGTCTCAGAGCAACGCTGGCGCTCTGCGTTGCTCTCGCCAACCGGCGTCGTCGCCGTCCTGGGGCTTGCAGTCCTGCTCTTTTTGGTGATCTTTGGCCCGGTGATTTGGGGTGGTCAGAGTGTCACAGCAGACCCCAGCGCGCTTTCTAAAAAACCCAGCTCGCTGCACCCTTTTGGGACCGACGCTGGTGGCCGTGATGTCTTTACTCGAACCATGACCGCCACGCAGCTGAGCGTATTGATGGCGTTGATTGCGAGCGCAATGGGGGTGCTGGTCGGTACCGTCCTCGGCGTGCTGCCCAGCGTGTTGCCTAAATTTTTGGGCCGGTTCATTCTGGCCGGGATTAACTTCGCGATTGCCTTCCCGGGCTTGTTGATCACCATCGTGCTTTCGGTGATTTTCGGCCAGGGCGCGGTTGGTGCTGTGTTTGCGATTGGCCTGGCGATCGTGCCGGCGTATGCCCGTCTGACCAGCACTCTGTCTGCTTCCGTGCAAGGACGTGATTTCGTGGCAGCTGCCAAGGTTCTCGGTGTCAGCAGGTTTGGCTTGCTGACACGGCATATTGTGCCAAATATTGCCGCACCGCTGGTAGTCAATGCCTCGGTGACCGCCGGGGGCGCGCTGATTGCCTTTGCCGGGTTGTCTTATTTGGGCTTGGGCGTGCAGCAACCGGACTTCGATTGGGGACGGATGCTTAACGAAGGTCTACTGAAGATCTTCGTGAACCCGGCGACCGCGTTGGCTCCGGGCATCGCCGTGGTCTTCTCTGGCATCGTCTTTACTTTGCTAGGCGAGACCATCGCTAGAACTACCGGGGCCAATCAAGGGCTCAATTTCCGGCTGCCGCGCTGGTTAAAGGCGGCAGGCACACGCCAGCTCGCGGCTAACGAGGCAGCTGATGCCGAGAACGGGCAGATTCAGGAACCAGTTTTGCGGGTCCGCGGGCTCCGAGTGTCTGCGCCGCATAAAACTGGCTGGACTGACCCGGTGCAGCAAGTTAGTTTCGACGTCGGACGCGGCGAGATTGTCGGCATCGTGGGTGGAAAGTCGCTCAGCTGCATGGCCGTGGCTCAGTTGACCGACTACTCCGCTTAAGGTCACGGCGGAAAGCATCCGTTTTGACGGTGTGCCCATTTGGGCGGGTGAGCAGCGTGTTGGTTCTGCGCGACAGATAGCCAAGTTGCTGGGCACCAAGATGGCGATGGTCTTCCAAGATCCGATGTCCTCACTCAATCCCTCGCTGACCGTCGGCAGCCAAGTGGCTGAGCCAGGGTTTCTGCACGGTGGGCTGTCCGTCGCGGCGGCCAAACGCAATGCGGTACAGCTGTTAGCTAAAGTACAGATTTCCGAACCGGCCAGACGTGCCCGGCAGCATCCGCATGAGCTTTCCGGTGGGATGCGGCAACGAGCCATGATCGCGATGGGTCTGATGGGCACGCCGGCCTTGATCATTGCCGATGAGCCGACGACGGCGCTTGACGTGACGGTGCAGCGCGAAGTGCTCTCGTTACTTCATCAGGTTCATGAAGAATCTGGCACCGCGATCTTGATGATTTCGCGCGATATTGCGGTGATCACCGGTTTCTGCAGCCGGGTTCTCGTGATGTACCAAGCCCAGATTGTCGAAGAAATCAGCAGCGCTGAGCGAGTTGCGGGTAACGCCAAACATCCATATACCCGAGCATTACTTGCCGCAGTACCCACGATGCACACCGATCGAGATGCTCCGATGGCCAAAATTTCTGAAGGTCAAGATTTTACGACTGACCGCGCAGCTTCAGCGGTTGAGACGGATGAACACTACGTATGAACGAATTAGTTTTTGATCGGGTCAACGTACGTTTCGGTCATGGTTCGCGCGCCTTCAGCGCAGTGGAAGATTTCAGCTTGGTGGTGCCGGCAGGCAAAGTGGTGGGCTTGGTGGGGGAGTCAGGCTCTGGCAAATCAACGGTGGCTCGCGCCGCGGTGGGGCTCTGCGAACCAAGCTCAGGTTCTATCCGATGGCGATCAGATTCTGCTGATATCGAGTTGGGGAATGCGCGCGGGGCAGCGTTGCGGGCCCGTCGTCAGGTTCAGATGATTTTTTAAGATCCAGCCTCTTGTCTTGACCCAAGAATGACCGTTGGTCAGTCAATCACCGAGGCTTTGCGCGCCGTCGAACGCCGTAAAGCTAAGGCTGGCACCTCCCAGGAGGTTAGATCGTCCGCCACCCAGCGTCGCGTCCGTGTTGGTCAGCTGTTGGAATCGGTGCAGCTGCCTGGCAGCCGAGCCGATGATTTGCCCGGTGCGCTTTCTTGCGGTCAGCGGCAACGCGTGGCGCTGGCTCGGGCACTCGCGGCAGATCCGGCCTTTATTTTGGCGGATGAAATCACCTCGGCACTGGACGTCTCGGTCCAGGGTTCAGTACTTAATCTGCTGGTGGAGCTGCAAGCCGAGCAACAATTTGGTCTGCTTTTTATTAGCCACAACCTCGCGGTGGTGCGTTATCTTTGCGATGAAGTTGCCGTGATTCGTCAGGGCAAACTTGTTGAATCCGGTCTAACAGACCAGGTACTTCAATCGCCGCGCGAGGAATACACCCGGCAACTACTTGCAGCCGTACCTGGAATTGGCGAGCCGCTGTTCGCGGGCTCATCGAATGTTGAAAGGACATCACTATGACATCAGCTCACAGCACCTTCCGAGCAGAGGATCTGTCCCGGCTGGAAGTTGCCGCGAATCCGGTCATTCGACCAGATGGACTGGAGGTTGCTTATCAATTACAGCGGGCCGATGCGGAAACGGATTCAACAATTAGTGCACTCTGGCTGGTCAGCGTAGCTGCCGAAAGTTCGCCTCGTCGGCTGACCTCGGGGCCCGCAGATAGTGAACAAGCTTGGTGGGCGCTCACTCGCGTTCTTACGTGCTTCGAAGGACCAGCCGGCTCAGTTGCATCGAATTGGTGCTGCCGGTGGCGAGGCCGAACCGCTCACTGACGCGGCAGATTTTCCTTTTGGCGCGGGCCGGCCAGTGTTGAGCGCCGATGGCAAAACGATCTATTTTGCCGCACCGGTGTCAATTGACGCAGGCTATTCAGCAACTGCTCCAGTGGTCGCGAAGTCGCTGTCCTATAAGTACGACGGCGCAGGCAACTTTGGTTCGTTGCGCCAGCACATCTTCGCGTTTGATGTTGCCAGCGGAGTGGCGCGACAACTTACCGACGGCGATTGGCACGCCGGTGAGCCTGTGGTTTCTGCAGATGGTAGCAAGCTTGCTTTCACCGCGGCTCTGGGTGAGTGCGCAGACTTGGAACTTAGTAGTGAAGCTTGGTACCTGGAGCTGGCGGATCCGATGCTGAAGCTGCACAAACTCGGTCAAGCCGCTTCAGTCCATGGTTCATTGCAATGGGAGGGCGAGAGCGTGCTGGCTGTTGGCCAACAGCGCACCGAGATTGGCAATGCGAGCTTGTGGCGGCTGTCGGTGGACGGTAGCTTGGATGTTGAACTCAGTGCGGGTTTGGATCGAAACGTCATGATTGGTGGGGTTGGCTATCCCGGTGGGCGGCCGCAGCTTGGCGAGGCTGGGCGAATCTACTTTTGCGTTCGAGAAGGTGGCAATACCAACTTGCTTTGCCGCGAACTCGATGGCGGCATCAAAACGATACTTGGTGAGCCGCATCAGGTAGTTGCTGGGCTGTCTTATGCCAACGGCGTCTGTGCTGTGCTGCTGAATGATCAGCACAGTTTTGGTGATGTTGCGGTTGTCCGGGATGGCGAATTGCACAAACTGACGAAGCACACCGAGCTGAGCCTGCCTGACCGGGAGCTTATTGCGCCGCAACCGCGTCAATTCAGCATTTCAGATGGTCAAACGGTGCACGGTTGGCTTATTCGGTCAGCACAAACTGAAGGTGCTGCGCCGACGCTGCTGGATGTGCATGGTGGTCCACACAATGCCTGGACCGGGGTCGCGGATACCATGCATCCCTACCACCAGAGCCTGGCGGCCGCTGGCTGGAATATCGTGATTCTCAATCCGCGCGGTAGCGATGGCTATGGTGATGCGTTTATGCGTGCTGCCTGGGGTGAAGGTGACGCCCAAGATTTTATGCAACCGTTGGATGCCTTGATCGCGGAAGGTTTAGCCGATGAAAACCAGCTTGCGGTCACTGGATACAGTTACGGCGGCTTCGCGGTTTGCGATCTAACAAGTAGAACGGACAGGTTTTCTGCAGCGATTGCTTGCGGTTTGGTCTGCGATTTGCGGCACTTCCCAGGCGCTTCGGATCTGGGACATTTCTTAGGCTCGGTCGAATTAGCGGCTTCTGACTCTGAAGACCGTGCTGCTGAGCTCTCGCCCATCAGCCGGGTTAACAACGTCAAAACACCCACTTTGGTGCTGCATGGCGGAAGCGACCAACGTTGTCCGGTAAACCAGGCTGAACAATGGTTCGCCGAATTGCGCATCCGTGAAGTGGAAACCGCTTTGGTGCTCTACCCAGGACAGCCGCATGCTTTTCCGCTCACGGGACCGTTGAGTCACCGGGTTGACTACAGCAACCGCATTATCGATTGGTTGCAGCGACATGTGGGTGAGCCTGCCGCTGTCTACTCGAGAGTTGGTATTCCGGAGTTTGACCGGGGATATTGGCAGCACCGCCTCGATGTGATCCGGCAGAAGTACGAGGTCCCGGGTGCGGTCTTTGGCATTTTGCAACTTGCCCGAGATGCTGAACCGGAATCATCCGGCAGCGGCGTGACCTCGATCGACAGCAAGATTGAAGCGACCGCGGACACCTTGGTGCAAATCGGTTCAATTAGTAAGACCTATACCGCGACCCTAGTCATGCAGCTCGTCGAAGAGGGGCTACTGGACCTGGATGCACCGATTCGCCAAGTGCTGCCAGACTTCAAAGTTGCTGACCAACAGGCTTCGGAAACGGTGACCATGCGACACCTACTGACGCACACCAGCGGCATTGACGGCGACATATTTCAGGACACCGGACGTGGCGACGATTGCGTACAAAAGTATGTGGAATCGCTTGGCGACGCGGAACAGCTCTTCGCACCCGGCGAGACTTGGTCCTACTGCAATACCGGACTGGTTATTGCCGGTCGGGTGGTGGAGGTATTGCGCGGCAAGATCTGGAACAAAGTGCTTGAAGAACGAATTTTCGCACCACTGGGGCTTAAAGAGAGCACTACCTTGGCCGAGCAAACCGCTTTGCACCGCTACGCCGTCGGGCACATCGGGCTGGGCGCAGAGCAAAAGACCACTCCGCAGTTCGACATCATGCGTAGCGCCGGACCAGCCGGGCTAATTACCTCCTCCAGCGCTGATGTGCTTCGATATGCCCGATCGGTGATCCAAACCGATCCAGCATTGTTGCAGGCAGATTCATGGTCTGAACTGCTCCGGGCTCAGATTGATGTTTCAGCCGCTTGCCCGATTGCGGAACATTGGGCGCTTGGCTGGTGCTTGCCGGAGTGGGGCGGTCAACGTTGCCTAAATCACAACGGAGGTACCTTCGGACAAAGTAGTTTTCTGCACATTTTTCCGGATGCTGGAGCGGCATTATTTCTTTCACTCAATGGTGGCCGAGTGGCTGAAGCCTTCCAAGAGTTGTTTACCGAGGCGGCTGCGCACTTCGCGACTGCTGAGTTCCCGGAACCATTTACGCCGGATGGTCAAGGGGACAGCCTGGCGCCGGCGATTGGCTCATACGAGGCAGCTGGCAGTCGGGTCGAGATCCGCGAATCTGAACAAGGAATACGAATTTTCCAAACTGGCACCTCGGGCATGGTGACCGACGGTGAAAAGCACGAATTCGAAGTGCGCGAAGATAGCTCGGGGCATTTTGGTGCTCGAATGACGCCGAATAGTCCGTGGACCCAGTGCTACGTCGAATCAGTAGCCAGCGGACGGTTGGTCCACTTAGGTACCAGAGCCTATCCACAGCGAGATGGTGTCAGCGATGACTGAGCTTTCAGTGAGTTCCTCAGCAGCGGCAGGTGCCGCGGCCGCGATGAGTCAGCGGTTACAAGCCTGGGTGGAGGCAGAGTCGCCCAGCTCAGATCTGGTGGCATTGTCTCTGCATGCAGACTTGCTTGCTACGCAGATTGAGTCCTTATTAGGCGTGCCGGCTCGACGGATCGAAACCGCAGGATTGCAACATCTAAGTTTCGAATTTGACGCGGCCAGCCCAGCCGGTCAGCGGGTGCTGTTGTTGTGTCACTATGACACGGTGTGGCCACTGGGGTCCTGGGGCGAGCATCCTGTTGTGCTCGAGAGAAACGGTCGAGACGGGCCAATTTTGCGTGGTCCAGGAGCTTTCGATATGAAAGCTGGCACCGCGCAATGCGTTCAAGCGCTGCAGCTGCTACGCGAAAAGGGCCAGTCGATAGATGGTGCGGTTGCTGATTACCGCTGATGAAGAGCTTGGCTCAGGCAGTTCGCGGGAGCTCATCGAGTATGCCGCCGCAGAGTGCGCCGCTGTTTTGGTCTTTGAAGCATCCTCCGACGGCGGAGCGTTGAAGACCGGTCGCAAAGGTACCTCGATCTACCAACTGGTCATCGAAGGGCGTGCCGCTCATGCCGGCCTAGAGCCAGAAAAAGGAGTCAATGCCACGGTGGAAATTGCGCATCAAATTTTGGCGATTTCGGCACTGGCGGATCCGGCTTTAGGCACTACCGTCACGCCCACGCGGATGATTTCGGGAGAGACCAGTAATACTGTGCCCGCGCGGGCTGAATTGAGTATTGATGTCAGGGCACGCAGCGTGGCGGAATTGAAACGAGTTGATCGAGCAATGCGTGCGCTACAGGGCTCGTTGCCCGGCAGCCTGTTGCAACTGCACGGCGGGATCAACCGCCCACCACTTGAAGCCAAGGCGTCAGCCGCTCTTTATCAACTCAGTTGCCAGGTCGCCATCGAACTCGGCATCGCGCCGACTGGGTACGCCGAAGTAGGCGGCGCTTCAGATGGCAACTTCACGGCAGGCTTGGGCATCCCCACCTTGGACGGCCTTGGTGCGGTTGGCGGCGGCGCACACGCGCAGAATGAGCATGTAGACCTTTCGGCAATGCCGGAACGCACCGCCCTGGCGGCGGGACTGATTCAACGACTTCTCGAAGGACAGCTTCACCATTTTGACGAATCCGAGGTGCCACAGTGAGCGCAATTTTGGCCGGTTTGCAGTTCCGCGAATTACACGGTGTGGAGCAGATCAATCAGGCAAATGCGCTCTTCGATTCGATTTGGCGTACCGGACCAGACCGTCCGCACTTTGAGCCAGCTTTGCTGACGGCAATGGCGCACGCTGGTAACTACGTAGTTGGCGTCTACGAAGGTGAAGAAATGATCGCGGCCTGTGTCGGGTTTTTCGGCGCACCTGCGGGCAACGTTTTGATTCGCATATCGCTGGCGTGCGGGCCGATCACGCCGGGCGAGGCATCGGCGTCGCGCTCAAGCTGCATCAGCGGCAATGGGCTTTAGAACGTGAGCTGACCGAGATTACCTGGACCTTTGATCCTTTAGCGAGCCGAAACGCTTACTTCAATTTGGTCAAACTGGGTGCGGACGCCCAGGAATACGTGATCGATTTTTACGGCGATATGCACGACGGCGTCAACGAAGGTCAGCCAAGTGACCGCATGATTGCGCGGTGGTCGCTCTTGGCACCGTTGTCGGACCGAGCAACATCAGGGGCCGGGTACCTGCCGGTGCTAAGACTCGGCAGCGAAGGGCAGCCGCAGCACGAAAGCGCAGATTCATCGGTCCAGCGGCTGGCAATCGGCATTCCACAAGATATTGAATCTTTGCGTGGAGAGCGTCCAGAAGCCGCAAGGCTTTGGCGGCACGCGTTACGTGAGGAGATGGCTGACCGGTTGCAATCGGGATGGCGGATCGCAGGCTTTGACAAACGAGGTAGCTACCTTTTGGCGCGGGGATGAAGAGTATTTCCGGCTTAGACGACGATAGGACAATAGTGCGCATCGATTCAGTACAGATGAGATTTTTAACTCTGCCTCTGGTGGCTCCGTTTACCACCTCTTTTGGCACTCAGACTGAACGCAAAGCTTTAGTGATTTCGGTACGTGGGAAGGCTCCGGATGCCTCAGGTGCTCCCGCTCCCGTCACTGGCTGGGGCGAGTGCGTAGCGTTAGCGGATCCCTATTACTCAGCCGAGTACACGGAAGGCTGTGCAGCGATGATTAAGAATTATCTGGTGCCAGCGTTATTCGCTGCGCAGGAATCGGGTAGCCAGATCACAGCTGAAACCGTGGCTTGGCATTTGCGCCATATTGTTGGCCATCCGATCGCCAAAGCAGCAGTTGAGATGGCGGTGCTGGATGCGCAGCTCCGAGCCCAAAAGCAATCTTTAGCCAGTTATCTGGGTGTTGTGCGCGCTACCGTGCCATCGGGGGTCTCGGTAGGAATAATGGACTCGATTCCGGAGCTCTTGGCAACCGTTGCTGATTATCAGGACCAGGGTTACGTTCGAATCAAGCTGAAAATCAAACCTGGCTGGGATCTGGAACCGGTTCGGGCAGTGCGAGAGTTGATTGGCGACTCAATGGGCCTTAAGGTGGACGCGAATGCTGCTTATTCACTGCTGGACGCGCCACTGTTGCGCAGGCTAGATGAGTTTAACTTGCTATTGTTGGAACAGCCGTTGGCTGAAGATGATCTAGTCCAGCACGCTCAATTGGCAAAATCTATGAACACGCCAATCTGTTTGGACGAATCGATTGTTTCCGCAAAAAGTGCGGCCGATGCGATAAGCCTTGGCGCCGTCGATGTTATCAACGTCAAACCGGCGCGTGTCGGCGGATATTTGGAAGCTCGTAAGATTCACGATTTAGCGCAGGCACACGGCAAGGCGGTGTGGTGCGGCGGAATGCTAGAAACTGGGCTGGGGCGTGCGGCTAATGCTGCCCTAGCAGGTATGAATGGCTTCACACTGCCAGGGGATATTTCCGCTTCTAAGCGTTTTTACGCCGAAGACATCACTGAGCCTTTTGAACTCGAAGACGGCCAAATCCGCATTCAACAAGGTCCAGGAGTCGGTGTTGAACCACTTGACGCTATGCTCAAAAAATTCAGCACGGCATCGGCGGAAATCAAACGGTAAGTCTGAGATAGCTGCTGACTTCAGACAGATCTGGCCGCGTTGGGTTTAGGCTTCGGTCGCGGTGCTGATCGCAATGCCGAGGCCCAACGCGGCTAAGATTCCGCTGGTACTTCGATCAATGACCTTGGTAACTTTTGGCTGTTTGAGCCAGCTGAACATTTTTGCCGAAGCAAAAGCAATGATTGATAAATATGCCATGCCCACCGCGCAGTTAATCGCGCCCAAAAGCAGTGCGGTAGGCAATGCGGTTCCATCATGGGGCAAGAACTGCGGCACCACAGCTAGGCAGAAGAGGCCGACTTTCGGATTCAGAATTGTCGATAGCGCACCAGCAGAAAAACCTGACCACAGGCTCATTTTTCGGGCCGCAGGCAATTCTGGACTTTTCGCTGCTTTGCGCGACTTGATGAACGAAGAAACTCCCAAGTAGATCAAGTAGGCAGCGCCAAGTAATTTGACTCCTCGGTACAGCTCTGCAGATTGTTCAAGAACTGTTGCAATGCCGAATCCCGCCAGTAGCGCCCAGACCAATGTTGAGAGTGAGCAACCGGCTGCGGTAGCCAAACCAGATGCTGTACTACCCAGCGAGTAGCGCAGCACAAGGAAAGTATCTGGCCCGGGAGTAATGACTAGTAAGGTGCATAGGCCAAGGAAAGCCAAAAGTTAAGGTGAGCGTCACCCCTGATTCTAACGCGATATTTCGCGCTAAAAACAAGGGCTGGAATTTAGAGCAGTGGCTCAGCTAAAGCACTGTTTACTGCCTCGAGTAGCGAGCCGTCGTCAACGAGTTTGCGAACCGCCTCGATCTCAGGTGCCAGGTATCGATCGGTACCAGGGCCCTCCACATGTTGCCTGACCACGGCCCGCACCGCGGTAGTCGCGGCAGAACCTTTAGAGCTTGCAACTCCGCCATCGCGGAAGTCCATTGCTCGGGCAGAGGTGAGGATCTCAATTGCCAACACCCGGGTGAGTCCATCCAAAGACCTCCGCAATTTCAGGCCCGCTGCCCAACCCATTGAAACGTGATCTTCTTGCATTGCAGAGGAAGGAATCGAGTCCACGGAAGCAGGGGCAGCTAATCGCTTGAGCTCGGAAACGATGCCAGCCTGCGTGTACTGGGCAATCATGTGGCCGGAATCAACGCCGGGATCGTCGGCCAAGAAGGCGTTGAGGCCGTGGCTTCGAGCTTTGTCTAAGAATCGGTCGGTGCGGCGTTCACTCATTGAGGCAACGTCTGCGACTGCGATAGCCAAGAAGTCTAGGGCATAACCAACTGGTGCCCCATGAAAGTTTCCATTGGATTCAACCCTGCCGTCCAGGGTGACGACGGGGTTGTCCACCGCAGAGGCCAGTTCATAACCCGCTACTGATTCGACGTGGCTCAGTGTTGCCCTGGCTGCGCCATGAACTTGTGGAGCGCAACGGAGCGAATAGGCGTCCTGGACACGGGTGAAGGAGCCTTCCGCCCTCGTTTCGGCGATGAGCGCGGAGCCGGCAAGGACTCGGCGCATGTTGGCTGCTGAGATCTGCTGGCCCGGGTGCGGCCGCAGTGCGTGCAAATCTTCGGCGAAAACTGAATCGGTGCCGAGTAGTCCTTCGACGCTCATTGCTGCGGAAATATCTGCGAGCGTGAAAAGTCGGTGTAGGTCATGCGAAGCCAAGATCAGCATGCCGAGCATGCCGTCAGTGCCGTTGATAAGGGCCAGACCCTCTTTTTCCCGCAGCTCAACGGCTTGCAGTCCCGCTGCGGCAAGAGCTTCGGAGGTAGGCATCAGCACGCCAGCGTTGTCGCGGACTTCACCCTCGCCCATCAAAGCCAAAGCGCAATGTGACAGCGGCGCAAGGTCACCAGAACAGCCAAGCGAACCGTATTCGCCGACAACGGGGGTAATCCCGGCATTGAGTAAACCAATATAGGCCTGAGCCGTAGTCGGCCTGACACCGGTCCGGCCCGTGGCCAAAGTTGCGATCCGGTTGAGCATGAGGCCGCGAATGACTTCTCTGTCTACCTCAGCGCCTGAGGAGGCAGCATGCGATCGGATCAGCGAACGTTGCAGCTGGCTGCGCAGCTCGACAGGGATGTGCTTTGTAGCAAGGGCCCCAAATCCTGTCGAGACACCATAGTGTGGCTGCTCGTCATCTACCAGCGCATCGATAACGGCCCGAGACTCTGTCATAGCGGCCAAAGACTCCTGACTCAAGGTCACTGTGGCGTCGTGCCGAGACACTGCCACTACATCCTCGAGGGAGAGTGCGCCGACTCCGATTTCCGCTTCAGTCTTGATCACTTGAGTCCTCTTCGCCTTAGCTCTTGCCAATTGTTGAAATACGCGTTTCAATAAGTGAAATACATTGCGCGTCGGAATGCAAGAGCGAAGACGGCAATTAAACAGATTTTAGGAGACCAAGATGGCTGATCCATCGACTCGCACGGTTGAGCGAGCGCTGAACCTCCTGGCTGCCGTATGTGATGCCGGAAGTATGAGCTTGGCGGAGGCTGCGCGTGAGACCGGGCTTTCAGCATCTACCGCTTTGCGGCTACTGCGCACGATGGAAACCGAAGGTTTTGTTCGCAAAGACGACGACGGTTACCGGCCCGGAATGCGGATCGTCCAGCTGGGTGCGCAGGCTTTGGCTAATGAATCACTGGTCTCGCTGGCGGAAGAGTCTATGAAGCGACTGGTGGACGCGACGGGAGAGTCAGCCTATCTCAACGTGCGCTCTGATCGTGGCTCTGAAAATGGGATCTACATTGCCGTTCGGGAAGGAACGCATTCCGTCCGGCATTCAAGCTGGGTCGGACGGAGCATCCCGCTTCAGGGCACCGCCGCTGGGGCGGTACTGCGCGGTGATATTGGCCCTGTTGACTACATCGTGGTCAACGACGGCGTAGAGGTAGATATTACCGCGGTGGCCGCACCGGTGATCGTCGGCGGCAAGACCGTGGCTGCGCTGAGCGTCGTCGCACCGAGTTACCGAATTAGTTCGCAAGAAGCAGAGCGGATTGGCAAGCTCGTCGCGGCCGAAGCGCAGTCCATTTTGCATGCCGAACCCGCTCCTATTGAGAAATTTGCGTTACCCGAAATAGAGAGGCCAATGATGGCAACGTTTACCCAGCATGATCCGAGCCGAAGCATCCGAGCTGCTCGTGGCACTGAGCTCAGCGCCAAATCGTGGCAGACCGAAGCTCCGCTACGGATGTTGATGAACACCTTGGACCCCGAGGTTGCTGAACGCCCGGAAGACCTTGTGGTTTATGGTGGAACGGGACGGGCGGCGCGCAGCTGGGAAGCCTACGATGCGATCGTGCAGAGTCTTACTACGTTGGAAAAAGACGAAACGCTGCTTGTTCAATCAGGCAAACCAGTCGGCGTTTTTCGGACCAACGAATGGGCGCCGCGAGTATTGCTAGCCAATTCCAACTTGGTCGGTGACTGGGCGACTTGGCCGGAGTTCCGCAAGCTCGAGGCAGAAGGCCTCATGATGTATGGCCAAATGACTGCTGGCTCGTGGATTTACATTGGTACACAGGGTATCCTGCAGGGCACTTTCGAAACCTTTGCCGCTATTGCTAAGAAGCTGCATGCCGAAGGCCGAATCGCCACGCCAACCTTGGCCGGGACGTTGATTCTGACCGGCGGCTGCGGCGGCATGGGCGGTGCCCAACCATTGGCAGTGACCCTCAACGGCGGAGCCTGCTTGATTATCGACGTCGATGAGTCCAGAATGCGGCGTCGGTTGGGTAAGCGCTATTTGGACGATGTCGAAACCGACCTAGAGGCTGCTTTGGTAAAGGTTTTGGCTGCCAAAGCCGAAGGCCGTGCTCTTTCTATCGGCTATGTGGGTAACGCCGCAGAGGTGTTCTCCGTGCTGCTGGAGCGGCACAAAGCCGGCGAATTTCACATCGACATCGTCACCGACCAAACCAGTGCGCATGACCCGCTGAGCTACTTGCCCGAAGGTATTGCCGTTGATGAATGGCAGCGCGAAGCAGAAGGAGATGCTGAGGGCTTCACTAAGAAGGCGCAAGCCTCAATGGCGCGCCAAGTAGAAGCAATGGTTGGTTTTCAAGACGCCGGGGCAGAAGTCTTTGACTACGGAAATTCGATCCGAGATGAAGCTCGTAAGGGCGGCTATAACCGCGCATTCGATTTCCCCGGGTTTGTTCCCGCGTATATTCGTCCCTTGTTCTGCGAAGGTTTGGGGCCGTTCCGTTGGGTGGCGCTTTCCGGAGATCCGGTTGACATCGCCGTGACTGATGCCGCGTTGAAAGAGCTGTTCCCGCAAAATGAACACTTACACCGCTGGCTAGACGCGGCCGCTCAGCACGTGGAATTTGAAGGTCTGCCGGCTCGAATCTGCTGGTTGGGCTACGGCGATCGCGCCAAGGCGGGGTTGCTTTTCAACCAGTTGGTAGCGGAGGGCAAAGTGTCTGCACCGATCGTTATCGGACGGGATCACTTGGACTCCGGCTCGGTCGCCTCGCCTTATCGGGAAACCGAAGCAATGGCCGACGGTTCCGACGCAATCGCAGACTGGCCGCTGCTCAATGCGCTGCTCAATACCTCTTCGGGGGCTACCTGGGTGTCGATTCACCATGGTGGTGGCGTAGGTATTGGTCGTTCGATTCATGCGGGTCAAGTTTCGGTAGCTGACGGAAGTGAATTAGCTGCGCAGAAGCTAGAGCGTCTGCTGACTAACGATCCCGGTATGGGCGTCATCCGACACGTTGATGCAGGCTATCCTCGGGCTGATGAGGTTGCGGCAGAGCGTGGCGTGCGAATTCCGATGAACGAGGTTGCTAACGCCGCCGGTTCAGTTCAAGGCTGACGCGATGGCCTCGGTATCGTCGCTGTTAGCAGGCATTTCTGGCATCGGGCGGGACCAAACCCGCGGCGGCTACAGTCGGCCGGTCTACTCCACCGCAGAACTCGATCTGCGTAGCTGGTTCGTATCTGAAGCGCAGTTGCGCGGTTTGGACGTGCGGACAGACCGAAATGGCATCATTTGGGCTTGGTGGGGTCCGGAGCAAGATGATTCCTTGGTGACGGGAAGTCACCTGGACTCGGTTCCTGGCGGTGGGGCTTTTGACGGCCCGCTCGGTGTGGCCGCCGCTCTCGCAGCCGTGGACGAGCTCAAAACCAGGGGTGTGACTCCTGGCGATGGTGCGCGTTCCCTGGCCGTCACAGTATTTCCCGAGGAAGAGGGATCCCGCTTTGGCATCGCTTGCCTTGGCTCGCGGTTGCTCAGCGGAGCGATTGACGCAGACAAAGCACGAAATTTGCGTGATGCCGATGGGAACTCGTTCGCTGAACTCTCAGCGCAAAATGGGATCAATCCGGAGTTCCTCGGCACCGACCCTGAAGCGCTGGCGCGGATCGGTCAGTTCATTGAACTGCACGTTGAGCAGGGCAAAGGACTGATTGACCTTGACGGCGCTGGAAGTAGTTGGCCCACCGCGATTGGCGGTGCAGTACTTGGCCATGGTCGGTGGAAGTTCGCGATTCGGGGCCAAGGCAATCACGCTGGAACAACCCTGATGGCAGATCGAGCAGATCCGATGGTGGCTGCCGCGCAGATCGTACTAGCCGCGCAAAAGGTTGCTGCTGAACAGCCTGAGGCGCGCGCAACCGTCGGCAGAATCGTTCCAATCCCCGGCGGTACAAATGTCATCGCATCCAGCGTCGAGCTGTGGCTTGACGCTCGGCACCCGGATGACGCCGTGACCGCAGCGGTTGTCCAGAAGATCCACGGCAAAGCGCAGATCGCTGCGGCAAATGAAGGTTGCTCAGTGTTTCTGACCGAGGAGTCGCTTAGCCCAACGGTAGGTTTTGATGTAGGTCTGCAGCGACGTCTGATGGAACTTCTGCCCGGCTCACCTGTGCTAGATACCGGAGCTGGCTATGATGCCGGAATCTTTTCGTCCTTAGTCCCCGCCGGAATGGTATTTATCCGCAATCCAAGCGGAATCTCACATTCACCTGAGGAAGCTGTCGAAGATGCAGACGCTGATCTCTCGGCCAAAGCGCTCGCTGACGTCTTAGAAGGTCTGTTATGACGGTAATACTTCCTTCGGTGGTCAACGCACACTCACATGCCTTCCACCGAGTGCTTCGCGGTCGAACGCATAGCGGCGAAGGCAGTTTTTGGACTTGGCGCGATCAAATGTATTCGGCGGCCAAAGCGCTAACACCCGCGCTGTACGAGAAACTTGCCACCGCTGTCTATGCGGAAATGGTTGTGAGCGGCTATACCGCGGTGGGGGAGTTCCACTATCTGCATCATCAGGCGGATGGCTCGCCGTACCCGCACCATGACATGGAACTCGCGCTAGCTCGTGCGGCAAGGAACGCGGGGATCAGACTGGTTCTGTTGGACACCTGTTACCTCGACGGCGGCTTTGATCTGGAAATTGGTTCGCCGAGCGGATCACGCGTGCCTCCCAACGAAGTTCAACAACGATTTAGCGACGGTACTGCCGAATCGTGGTTACAACGGCTGGCGTCTTTACGACAAGTTATCTCTGATGAATTCGACCCGCAGCTGGTTCAAGTTGGTGCGGCAGTGCACTCGGTTCGGGCTGTTTCACCGGAGCAACTCAAAGTCATCGCTGAGGGTTTGGACCCTGAACTAGTGCTGCACGTGCATTTGTCCGAACAGCCTAAAGAGAACTCGGATTCGCTTGCCGCGACAGGCTTGACTCCGACTGCCTTGCTTGCCGAAAGTGGATTGCTCAGTCCAAGAACTTCTGCGGTGCACGCTACGCATTTGACGGATGCGGACATCAAGCTACTGGGCGAGCATGAATGTACCGTCGTGATGTGTCCAACCACCGAAGCTGATCTGGCCGATGGCATCGGCCCGCCTCATGAGCTAGCCGCGGCTGGCGCGCATTTGGCAATTGGCAGTGATCAACACGCCGTGATCGACCCATGGCAGGAACTGCGTGCCTTGGAATATGGTGAACGGCTGAATTCCGGCATTCGAGGCCGATTCTCACCCGATCGGCTGCTAGACATCGCTTCGACTGGCGGTTCGAGAAGTCTAGGGCTCGGCAAGATTGACGACGTCGTCGGGATCGCTGCGAGTTCGCTGCGAACCACGGGATCGAGTCCTGACCAGCTCGTCATGAGTGCAACCGCCGCCGATGTGCGTAGCGTCTCAGTTGCGGGACGTAAGGTAGCCTCCGACGGAGTTCATGCCGAACTTGGCGATCCCGCGATTCTGTTAGCAAAGGCCATCGACGAATTGGAACGCACATTATGAGTGAAACCTCCGCAAGCGTTTTGATCACCAATATTGGTGAGCTCATGACCCAAGATTCTGAGCATCGAGTTCTCCAGGACGCGGCAATAGTCTTTGAAGGTGAGCGGATCTCCTGGATCGGTGAGGCAAAAGCTGCACCAAGCGCAGACAGCACATTCGACGCGGATGGTAGCGCGCTGCTGCCGGGCTGGGTGGATTCACATAACCACTTGATATTTGCTGGCGACCGAACTGCCGAGTTTGAGGCTCGGATGGCAGGCCAGAACTATGTAGCTGGCGGGATTGCGGTAACGACTACGGCTACCCGGGCGGCCACCGACGTGGAATTGCAAAAACTGGCCAAGAGCCGTGTCGATGAAGCTCTGGCGCAGGGCACAACGTTTGTCGAAACAAAAACTGGCTACGGTTTGGACGTGGCCAACGAGGCGCGAAGTGCGCGCATCGCCGCAGCCGTTGCAGATACCGTGACCTATTTAGGTGCACATCTAGTGCCAGCTGGCGTAGATGCGGACGAATACACCGACTTGGTTTGCGGGCCAATGCTCGAAGCCGTCAAACCGTGGGTGCAGTGGGCGGATCTGTTTTGCGAACGTGGTGCCTTTACCGAACAACAGTCACGACGAGTTCTCGCCGCTTGCCAAGCTGCTGGTTTGGGCCTGCGAGTGCACGGAAACCAGCTGGGCCCAGGGGCGGGGGTGCGTCTGGCCGTCGAGTTTGGTGCGGCTAGCGTGGACCACGTCAACTATCTCGATGCGCAGGACATAGCCTTACTCGCGGAAAGCTGGCAAAACGGCAGCTGGGACGGCGCCAGCGGTAAAGCTGGTACGGTAGCGACTTGTTTGCCGGCTTGTGATCTTTCCACCAAGCAACCATTTGCACCCGGTAGGGAACTCCTCGACGCCGGAGTTCCTATTGCCCTGGCTGCCAACTGTAACCCAGGCACGTCTTTCACCACTTCGATGCCGTTTTGCGTCACGACGGCGGTGCTTCAAATGGGTTTGAGCGTTCACGAAGCGGTCCGGGCCGCAACCTGGGGCGGCGCACTTGCGCTGGGACGGCATCAAGGCGCAGATAGCGACGGGCTGCGTGCAGTCGGCTCAATCGCTGTAGGCAATCGAGCCGACTTGCAGCTACTTAAAGCTCCGAGTGCGACGCATCTGGCATACCGCCCAGGTGTGCCGCTCACCGGTGCAGTATGGCGTGCCGGAATCAAGGTGCACTAGACAGTCAGGGGGACTGTCAGCGCGACCCGCCAGCTCATTGACAGCCCGAACCGGATCAGGAGTGACGGTGCCTTCGTACGATAATCGCGGCAGCACCGATGAGCAGCAGCATTAACCCAATCCCGAGCGGAAGTACCAACCCGGAAAAGCCCGTTTCGGCCAAAGAGCTGGCCGAGTTGCTGCCAGTTTTGGCGTCCATACCCGCACCATTGCCGAAGCTGCCGCCTGACCCATTTACGTAGGTTCCATTCGCACCGGAACCATTGGCGCCACCGCCCGAACTGTTGCCGCCAGCGCTGCCCGTGCCGGGATCGGTCCCCGGGTTGCTACCCGTACCCGGATTGCTGCCAGTACCCGGATTGGGATTTGCCGCTTTGATTTGCGCGTCAACGGTACCGGTCGCTGCCAGCCCGTTTTTGTCCGTGCCGGTGACAACGATTTGATGATTGCCGAGGGGCGCGTCCTGAGCCAAAGTCACCTGGAAGCTGGCTACGCCGTCGTTATTGGCTTGAACGCTACCCAAATCGATTGGATCAGAGTGCAACTCCGCTTTGGCAGTCGACCCCGACTTAAGCTGATCCACCCGCACGGTAAAGGCACTCCCTGGCTGCAAGGAGTCCGTTGGAACTGAGAGCGTCGGTTGCAAAGTAATCGGTGCAACGGGAGCCGAGCATAAGAACTTGGCATTCGCCCAGTCGGACCAAGCGTTGCCATTATTAGCGCCAGAAATCGCGACCTTCAGGTCAACATACTTTGCGCCGTTAAGCGGCACTGTAATAGTTTGAGCCGCGGCTCCGCCCTTCATGACCGGCGAGGTATAGAGCGAATTCCCGTCGCCGAGCACGGAGAAAACAGCTTGGCCCTTGAGCTTTTGAAAGTCATCAATGCCAATCACCGCAGTAAAGGCGCTGCACTGTGATCCAACATAATAACGAATGCTAGAAGCAGCGTGTGCGCCAAGCCCCTTCGGGTAGGTGACGCCGCCTAGTTTGAGCGGTGGACCATCGCCTTGCGCTTGTTCGCCGTTCGCCTGATCTTTCTCCACCGGGCCCCAGCCATTGCTCGGCGTACCAATCCACTGCATGTCCGAGGCGTAAGTGTCCTTGGTCGGCGGCTTTGGCAGTGTGTAAACCGCCGTTTCTGTTGTGGCGCTACGGGAGCCGATCGGATCCACTGTGGTTTGATAACTGGCCTTTGCCTTGATGGTGTAATCGCCATCCGCATCGGCTGGAACCTGGACCTTCCACTGAGTTTCTAAGCTACCACCGGCAGGTAAAGTTGCTGCCGTCGCCGGTGTCGCGGCGCTAGCCGTCCAGCCTGCAGGCAAGTCCAGCGCCACCGAAAGCCCGGCAATCGATTGTGCTTCGCTGCTGCTAAACGATGCGCTAAAGGTATTAGTTTGGCCCTGCTCAATCACGTCTTGACCAGAGGTTAGCGAGAGCGAAGCGCAAGCCGGCGTCTCGGCGGAAGGACCAAGATCCTCTACCAAGAGGTTGTCCATACTGAACTCGGCGCCGCCGCTGCTACCGGTACGCTGCAAGCCAACCCAAGCCGGTCCACAGCTGCCCGCACTCAGCGTCTGGCTCCAGCGCGTGGTGTCAGTAGCTACCGGAATTGCGGTACTTGCAGTCTGCACGGGGTTCTTACCGCTGTCGTAGCCGGAAACCCAGGTATATTGATTGGCCAACGAAGCTTGGTAGTCGAATGAGACTCGGTATTGCCGGCCGGCCTGTAACGGAAGGGTGTAATTGCTGGTGCGGTAAACCAAACCTTGATTCTCTTCATGCGAGTGCAAGGAATACGTATCATCCAGCACATCAGAGGTGGTCTTCCCGTTCCAGCCCTTCTGGGTATATGGCGCATTGAGTTTCGCGATGTGCGTACGGGGATCCGTTTGACCGCCAGCGTCGCCCTTGATAAATGGCAACCAACCTTGGTCAGTGTTCTCAAAGTTCTCAGACAGGATTCCGGTCGTCGGCACCTTGTTAGCTTTGACGACTCGGACGTCGTCGATTCGTACGGCAGCCTCACCGGCTGGTGCCGATATTGACAGTTGCGGTGCGCCAGCGTTCGCGATGTCCACCAAGACTCGTAGGCGCTGGAAATATGTACCGCGTTTCTCATCCGAAGCAACGAAATTCTCGGCACCGGACTGATCAACGGTAACGCTGATGGGCGCGCCACCGGCCGGGGTGACGGTGAGCGTCGTCGGGTTCTATTTCTACCCAGGCGCCGATCGAGTAGCTGCCCGGATCCAGACTTCCCAGTGTTTGGGAGATTGCGGAGCTGCCTTGGCCTAGCTTGGCAACCAGCAGACCCTGCGCAGTGCGTTCGACGGCGGCACCGCCGGTGGCGTTCCAGTCCTTGAGTCCGGCCGAGTTAAAGCCCGGGTCCTTGACCTTGCTACCGGCCCCATAGCTTGGATCGGCCGGAACCGTCGTCACCGAGGCGTCAGCGACCAGTACGTAGGCTTGATTTGCCTCTGCAGTCAAGGTTACCGAGCCGTTCACGACCGGCACCGAGCCAATAAGTTCACGCCCATAATCGGTGAGCTTGTAGATTTGCAGGCTGCTCGCAGTGGCAAATTGTGGCGTCAGCTGCCACGTACTGGTGCCGCCGTCCGCGCTGTAGTGATACAGCTTGTTTTGCGTGGTGTCGTTGACCGCGCCGGAGCCAAAGGATACCGGAGCCGCAGACCAAGGCAGCAAGTAATTAGAGCCTTTGAGCACCGGCACGCCCTGCTGACTAATAACGCGATCTGCAAGCGAAGTACCAGTGACTTTGAGCCCGCCGGTGAGATCGACAGATCTTGACTTCCAGGAGGTGATCTGCTGCTGTTGAAGGAACTTTACTGGCAGGTTGTTTCCCCAGATGTTCTTCAAAAACGCGTTGTAGTCATTTTGATTGGTCCAACCTTCCCACTCCACAATGTGCGAGGTGCCCAATAACGGGTCAGGATTCCAAATATCGCGTTGTGAGTTGTCTACAAAGCGCAAAATCTTTGAGTTCCAGCCTTAATGTTATTGCTGCCACCGTGCTTCTCATCATTAGCCCAGTGCGACCAGGTGTTGTTTGCTGGCATAGCAGTAGCAAATTCGCTGGCAACACTGAATCCAGCATCTTTAAGGCCTTTTTGTAACCGGTAGGATTTCCAGCCACTTTCGTAATAGACGTCTACGTAGGCCATCGTGAGATTTGGGCCGGCTTCGCTGCGGAGCTGATCGATTCGTTGCTGTTGGCTGCCGGAGAGAATATCGCGTTGTTGATCGATGTAGAACGACTGATCTAGCCAGTTCCAACCCTTCTTCGTCGGGTCGACAAAGTCGTTGCTGAACGAATTGGCTTCAGGGTAGGCCTCGGTGTTGTTGATATGTACGCCAAAGGTGGCGCCGTAAGCTGAGCCACCGGAAAGCATCGCGTTAAAGTCGGTCAAACCGCCGGCACGCTCGTTGAAGTTGCCGCCGAAGTCTGAGTTGGCCGAATCGTGGCCTTCCGAGGTGTAACCCTTTTCCAGGGCCATCTGGCCAAGGCCATCAGTGGCGAGCGCAATGTGCTTCACATCGTCCAAAGTTCGCAAAAACGGGTGCGTCGCTTGGCTCGCGAAGTTAAACGGGATATGCGTGACTACCCGATTTTTCACATCATCGCCGCCAGCGGGCTTGGACTCAATGCTGCGGTAAGCAATTGCGCCATCTTGCCAGTCAACTTTGCCGTCAGCATTGGCATCGCCGCTGATGACCACTTTGCTCCAAGGCAACTCTTCGGTCTGGTCCGAGCCAGCGGATCGGTAGAGCCAGGCTCCGGAGGAGACGGCCATTTTTACTGCCGGTTTGCCGTCGGCACCGGTGCCATCCGCTAGCGCTTGGCGCCAAAACTTACCTTGGTCCGATGGTCCGATGGTGCGCTGGGGTTACCGGAGTCGTAAAGCGAATTGGTTTCAAAGCCCGCCGCTAGCTGATCGGTGGCGGCGATGGCCAGCATTGATCGTTTTGCCGTGGGGTCTAGCGCGGTGGTGGAGCTGAGGTTGGTGATCGTGTCGCCGGATACCGCGCGATCGACCGAGACGACGGCGGAGGCAACTGTCGCGCCAGGCTCTTGAGAAGAGACTGTGACCAAATCCTGGTTCTTGATCTGGAGATTATTTACCCGATTTTCAGCGGTGTCCTTGATTTTGCTGATCTTGAAGGTGAGGGTCATGCCCTCCACCCGTAATTGTGCGTCAAGGCTTACGCCGGCCAAGTTATTGGGTGTGATGAGATAGTTCACGGTTTGGGCATCGGCTTTTTGTGAACTGACTTTGACCGGTTGATCCGTACCGTTGATGGTGATCGAGCTTGCTAACGTGCGGGCACCGGAGAGATGTTTTGCGCTGGAGGTCTCGGTGTAGCTGAGAGCTTGCGGAAAATCGGCGGAAACTTCCACGGTGAGGTTGGCGGAGTTGATACTCAGGCCAGCGGCAGTAGGTAGTGGATCCGCTTGGGCGGGGGTGGCGAAAAGCGCTCCGCTGATACCGCTGCTGCCCGCGGCCAAGCAGAATGTTGCAGCCAGGCTGAGGCCGCGGAGCGCGCTCTGGCGTCGCCGCCCACGAAATGGCATAGCGCGCTCGGCGGGTGTTGAACCTATAGTCGTCATCGGTCTCTCCTGAGGAAACGGCTGCGACGAAGCTATGATGCGGCTATGAATCGCAAGGAATATCGTCCATCCTGCCGGAGTAATTCCTTTGCGACAAGAGGTTTCAATCAAAAAGATGATTGAATTAACACAAGTTACTGATTGATAACTAGCCAAATACATCATTAATCATCACTGCGTGATATCTTCGCAGTAGACTTTTGAGTCGAACCGGGAGAAGACTCGTATGACTGATTACCTCGTCCGTGCTGGTGCTTCGATGGAGGCCGAGCTACGGAGTCAACCTGAGATCTGGGCGCAAGCGATTGCCGAGTCTCGCGCTGAGAACTTGTTGCCGCAACACGGCGCGCGGATCGCCGTCGTCGGCTGTGGCACCTCCTGGTTCATGGCGCAAAGCTATGCCAATGCCCTTGAGGCAGCCGGGCACGGCATCACCGATGCTTATGCAGCATCTGAAGCGCAGCTAGACCGGGACTACGATGCGATCGTTACCCTCTCGCGCTCTGGCACTACGACCGAAGTTCTTGAGGTATTGCGCCGTTTCCAAGGCAAAGTCCCCACGGTCTTGATCGTTGGCGATACTTCCTCCACTGCGGTTGAACTTGCGGACAAGGTGGTCGCCTTGCCGTACGCCGACGAAAAATCAGTGGTGCAAACGCGATTTGCCACCGCAGCATTGAGCTATATGTTGACCAGCCTGGGCATCGATTTGAGCCAGGCCGTTGCCGATGCGCGAACGGTTCTCGCCGAGGAATTGCCCGCTGAGCTAATCGATGCGGAACAATTCACTTTCTTGGGCCATGGCTGGACTGTGGGGTTGGCACACGAAGCCGGCCTGAAGATGCGTGGAGCAGTTCAAGGCTGGACTGAGTCCTACCCTGCGATGGAATACCGGCATGGGCCAATCTCGATTGCCGCGCCGGGACGGGTGACCTGGATGTTTGGCGAGGCACCAGAAGGCCTCGACGCCGAAGTGGCGCGCACGGGCGCGATCTTCCACGCAGCAGCTGTCCACCCATTGGCCGATTTGGTCCGGGTACATCAACTTGCCTTAGAACGCGCTCGGGTTCGTGGCTTGGACCCGGATGCACCAAGAAACCTTAGCCGTTCAGTAATTCTTACCGAACAAAACTAGACATGGTTGATTTGCTCTTGGACATTCGCGCCTAGACTTTTCGAATGGGAAAACCAGCGGCCGTGCTGGCCTTCGACGTCGGCGGAACTGATACTAAAGCTGGCCTAGTCTTGGCTGCCGAAGCCGGGCAGATACCGCAAATCATCGATATCAGGAGATTTCCTACTGCGCTAAACGCAGAGCAGCCAGGGGAGACTTTGGTGGAATTTCTGGCGGGTCTAATGGAGAGCTATCAAGCCGACCACCCAGAGCATCAAATTCAGGCGGTTGGCGTCACTGTGCCGGGGCTGGTTGATGAAGTCGAAGGCATTGGGGTTTATGCGGCAAACCTGGGTTGGAAGAACTTTGGTTTCAGAGCAGCGCTCGAGCTACGGATGCAGGTGCCGGTAGCTTTTGGGCACGACGTCGGAACAGCTGGCGACGCCGAAGTCGCTTTGGGTGCCGCTCAACACGCACTCAACGCGATGATTTTGATTGTTGGTACCTGGATCGCTGCGGCGCTTTACGTCGATGGAGGCCGGCTCAACGCGGGTGGGTACGCTGGCGAGGTTGGCCATGCACTGGCACCAGCGCCAGGGGGCGGACTCGGCATTGTCGAAGCCAACGGTTCCGCCGGCAGCATTGCTCGACGGTACGGTGCTCGAAAGCATGGCTTCGAAGGCGGTGCGCGAGAGGTGCTTGCGCTTGCTAAAGCTGGCGACGCGCTCGCCCAGCAAACCTGGAACGAAGCCATAGACACGATAGCGTTTTCGATCGCCCAGGCGGTCGCTATGATCGGCACCAATAAAGTCGTGCTGGGTGGCGGCCTTGCTGAAGCCGGTGATGACTTGCTCGTTCCGCTGGCTGCCCGCATCGATGCGCTGTTGACTTTTCAACCGCGCCCCGAGCTGGTGAAAGCTGCGCTGGGTCAGAATGCGGGCCTGATTGGTTCGGCGCTCAAGGCAATCGAGCGCCGAGATGAGCAATTGAACGATGAAGCCGATCTTCGCAGAAAGACCGTGCAGCACAGATGATTCTCACGCTCACCCCGAACCCCGCAATCGACTTGACCTACCACATCGAGTCATTCGTCCCGGGTAGCACGCATCGGATGCCCACGCCATTGGCACGAGCCGGTGGCAAAGGCATCAATGTAGCGCGAGTATTGGCCGGCCAAGGATTCCCAGTAGAAGCGGTAGCAACTGCGGGTGGGCAAACCGGGCTGGAGCTTGAATCCGGTCTTAAGGAGATAAGACACCGACTAGTTCCGGTGGCAGCTGCGACTCGAAGGACCATTGCCTTCTTTGATGAGAAATCGGGCCAGACCAGCATTTTCAATGAATTCGGTGCGCCGCTAAGCGCCACCGAATGGCAAGCTCTAGCCGTTACGGTGACCGAAGAGCTGCAGGGTGCTTCGATTTTGTTGGCATCGGGTTCGTTGCCAACGGGGGCGCCAGCTGATTTTTATCCAGGTCTAATCGCGCTCGCAAAGCACCTCAACGTGCCTTCTATTATTGATGTCTCCGGGGCTTGGCTGTTGTCTGCAGCCAGCGCAGGCGCGGACTTACTCAAACCGAATCGCGCAGAACTTGCCGAGGCGACCGGCGAAAAGGAACTTTTGGCTGGCGCGCGAGTCTTGATGCGTCTAGGCGCACGCCGAATCCTGGTGAGCGACGGCGAGAATGGCATGTTGGCCTTTGAGAACGGCAGAGCTGGCTATTTGAGCGCCAGACTAGCTGAGCCTTTAGCCGGAAACCCGACCGGTGCCGGTGATGCCGCAGTTGCTGGCGCAGCCACTGTGTTGGCTTCCGCCGTCGCAGTTCAACCAGGCGACGCCCAGCCTGCTGGGGGCCAACCAGCTGACGGCGAGCTGAAAAATTTACTCCGGCGGGCAGCCGCTTGGGGATCGGCAGCAGTCTTGATGCCTGGTGCCGGCGAAATTTCGGCACGCTGGAAAGAATTTGAATCGGAAATGATAGTGGAGGAGCCATTCTTAATGGCTTTGACCCCAACGCGAGAACTCATGGACGCCGCAGTTGCTGGCGGATTCGGCCAAGGTGCCTTCAACGTTTTGCATTTGGAAACGATTGAAGGCTTGATTGCTGGTGCCGAGCTGGCGCAAGCTCCGTTGATCTTGCAAATCTCAGAAAACTGCATTGCCTTCCATGGCGGGCTATTGCCCATCGCCAAAGCAACTCTCGCCGCCGCCGAAGCTGCATCGGTGCCAATTGCGGTGCATCTAGACCATGCCGAAGATGAGAATCTAGCGCTACGTGCCGTGGACCTAGGCTTCGGCTCGATTATGTTCGACGGCGCAAAGTTGCCATACGAGCTCAATGTGGCGGCGACTCGGCGGGTTGCCGATTATGCGCATGCACACGGAGTTTATGTCGAAGCCGAGCTGGGCGAAGTAGGCGGTAAGGACGGCGCACATGCACCGGGTGTGCTCACCGATCCGGTTGAGGCCGCAGAGATTCGTCGCCGCCACCGACGTCGATGCCTTGGCCGTAGCCGTTGGTTCCTCGGATGCTATGACCGAACGGAGCGCTGCGCTGAATTTGGTAAGAATTGCTGCGCTAAAAGAAAGTTTGTCAGTTCCCTTGGTGCTGCACGCCTCCTCCGGCGTGCCGGAGGAGGCTCTTTTGCGCGGAATCCAAGCTGGAATGCGTAAGATCAATGTTTCTACCCATTTGAATGGATTTTTCACTCGCGCGGTTCGCGAGTATTTGAGCCAGAATCCAGATGTGGTGGATTCGCGCAAGTATTTGGCGGCGGGGCGTTCCGCGCTGGTGCCAGAGGTTGCGAGATTATTGAATTTGTTCCGCAGTAACCCCGAACGTCCCTGAACGGCAAAGGAAAGGCCCCGCAATGAATCGAACGGAGCGACTGACAGCGATTCTGGACTTGCTGGCGCGATCTGGCCAAGTTGAAGTTGACGACCTGGTAGACAAGCTAGCTATTTCGCCAGCTACGGCTCGGCGGGATCTGGACTCACTGGCCAACGAACGTTTGCTCAGTCGCACCCGCGGCGGCGCCGTCGCCAGTGCCGTTGCTTACGATTTGCCTGGCCGATACAACCGGGATGATCACGGCTCGCTGAAACATCAAATTGCGCTCGCTGCGAGCGAGCTCATTCCGCGCGGTGCGGTGATCGGCTTGTGCGGCGGCACGACGTCGACGGCGCTCGCCCAGGTGCTCTCTACCCGAGAGGACCTAGCGGAACCCTCGAATAAGCCAACGTTGACCGTAGTGACCAATGCCATCAACATTGCAGCGCAACTCGCCGTTCGACCGAATTTCAAAATCATGGTCTGCGGTGGCATCGTGAACCCGCGCTCCTATGAGTTGGTTGGCCCTTATACCGACATCATCTTGCAAAAGGTTGCGCTTGATTTTGCCTTCATCGGCGTGAACGGAATTGATCCACTCGTGGGGCCAACCGTGACCGACGAGGGCGAAGCCACGGTCAACTCGCTTATGGCTAGGCGGGCAGCTGATGCCTACATGCTTGCTGACTCGTCAAAAATTGGTAAGCGAGCCTTTGCCACCATGGAGGGTTATCATTTTCAACGTCTCATCACAGACTCCGGGATCACCACCGAGCAAATCGAGGCGTTTAGCGAAAACGGCATTGACGTACTAGTAGCGCCGGAAGCCTAAACTCTAGCCAAGCTGATTGGCTGACACGGAACGCTCCAAGGACCTCTTGCTTGCGAACCAGACAATGCAACCTAAGAACGGCATTGCCAGGACCAGCAAAGCGCAGACCAATTTCATCGTCGGGCTAATTTTGCTGCGCACAATGCTTACTATTGTCAGAATAAACAGCGCCACGGCCAATAAGCCCAATGACACCAAGGCGATATCCCAAATATTGGGGATTATTGGGTTTGTTCCTTCAGAGCTCATCTGCTGATCCTGACACGGCTTGATGATGCAGTCCAGGGCTTTCGGCAACAGCTCGAACACGCTACAACAGATTCCCCAAATCAGGGACGCAAATTAGACACAGCGGCCTCAGCAGTCACAACCGCACCACTATCTGTTGTGGCGTGTTCCGGGAAAATTCGGGTCAGCTGAAAAATTCTTGCCCGTAGTATCTGCCAGCTTCGGGCAGCCCACGCGGCACAGCAAATAGTACCGAGCCAACATGCCGAATGTACTCATTCAATCGGTCGTTTGCGCCAAGCTTCGATTGTAAGGAGATGAACTGAGCTGGATCTTTTTGGAAGCTGAGGAAGAACAAACCAGCATCTAGGCGCCCTGAATCGCCCCGGTGTGTCCGGAGGGTTTCTCAGACGATGAGCCTGTCGGCGGCTGCCGTGCTCTGGTAGTGATTGTAGTAGTGGTTTTCTAGCTCCACCCATTCGTAGTACGTGGACGGGGTGGTCTTCACCCCGTCCCAGTAAGCACCTGGCAGATCGACTCGACACCCCACCGCAATCCATTATTCTCGCGGTGACCGGCATGGTCCTTGATGTATTTCACGATCAGTGTTGTGGCGGTCGAGTTCGACCGCGAAAAAAGCTGAAGCACTCCGAAGGATCGCGTTCGCCCGTTTCAGCTCAGCGTTCTCACGCCGTAACCGTTTCAGCTCGGCCGATTCCGTGCTCGTTGTTCCAGTTCTAGTACCAACATCGATCTCGGCTTGCCGGACCCATTTACGCACCGTTTCCGGCACACCCACACCCAAAAGCTGGGCAACTTTTTGCATCGCCGCCCACTCCGAAGATGCACCCTCCATCTCCGCCACCATGCGCACCGTACGATCCTTCAACTCCTGCGGATACCGTGTCGTAGTTTTCCCTGCCATGTCCTGATCCTCTCAAACAAGAAAGTCTCCGGACACACCGGGGCGATTCAGAAAGCGTGCTGCGTTGCATCGACCACGCGGAGAGCGGCCTGCCCGGTGCGCATTGCGTTCTACCGCGCTGATATCATCGAACGGATGGAGCCGGACTTATGCCGGTTGATAGGCGTTGAACGAGGAGACTAAGTGTTCAGGGACAAGACTCTACTAATAACTGGCGGCACAGGTTCCTTTGGAAACGCTGTTCTCAAGAACTTCCTCGATTCAGACATTGGTGAAATACGCATTTTCTCGCGAGATGAGAAGAAGCAAGATGATATGCGCAAGGCTTTCAACAACGACAAACTCAAGTTCTATATTGGGGATGTTCGTGATCTCGCAAGCGTCCGCGAAGCGGTTCGAGATGTGGACTTCATCTTCCACGCTGCCGCTTTAAAGCAGGTGCCCTCTTGCGAGTTCTTTCCAATGGAAGCAGTTCGGACGAACGTCATGGGTACCGATAACTTACTCACAGCAGCGATCGACGAAGGCGTCAAGCGGGTCGTCTGTCTCTCTACTGACAAGGCGGCCTATCCGATCAATGCGATGGGGACCTCCAAAGCAATGATGGAAAAGGTAGTCATTGCGAAATCAAGAAACGTTGATCCTGCAAAAACGATGATTTCCTGTACTCGATACGGGAACGTTATGGCATCTCGAGGTTCAGTAATTCCGCTATTTGCTGAACAGATATTGGCGGGAAAACCGCTAACCATTACAGACCCGAATATGACCAGGTTCCTGATGAACCTTGATGAGGCAGTCGAACTCGTGATTTTCGCCTTTGAACATGCAAATCAAGGTGATCTTTTTATTCAGAAAGCCGACGCATCTTCAGTAGGAGATCTAGCGCAAGCGATGAAGAAAATTTTCGCTTCTTCCACGGATATTCAGGTTATTGGTACCCGACATGGCGAGAAGGCTCATGAGACGCTGCTTACTCGTGAGGAGCGTGCTAAGTCTGAGGATCTTGGTGATTATTTTCGCGTTCCTGCGGACACCCGTGATCTTAACTACGGTAAGTTCTTTGACTCTGGTGAAGCATTGGAAGACGAACTTGATGACTATACGTCGCACAACACTCAACAGTTGGACGTAGACCAGATTGTGGAAAAGATTCTGAGCACAGACTATATGAAGGCTGTTTTGCAGTCGCGCTCCGCCGGTAACTAGCCAATGGCTCGCAAACCTAAAGTCTTGGTAGTTGGGCAGCATTTTTGGCCTGAAGGTTTTCGAATAAACGATATTTGTGACTTTTTTGTTGAAAACGATCTCGATATAGAGGTCTTATGTGGACTGCCAAATTATCCGACGGGGGAGTATTCGCCCGGATACTCATGGCGAGGTCCGTATCGTGAATCTCATCGGGGCATAAAAATATATCGTGCATTCGAGATCAGACGCGGATCAAACTCTAACGCTAGAGTTTTTTTGAATTACGTTTCGTTTCCATTTTTTAGTCTGTTTCATCTCCCTCGATTGATCTTCGGCAGATACGATCATGTTTTCATTTACCAACTTTCACCAGTGATGATGGGAATCGTCGGTATCTTTTTGGGCAAGATCAAGCGGATTCCAACGACGATGTATGTCTTGGATCTTTGGCCAGAGAACCTCTTTTCAGTGCTCGATGTGAAGCGTCCCTGGATGCGGAAGATCGCGGAAAAAGTATCGCATTGGCATTATCGACAAGTAGATAGGATTGTCGTTTTATCGGACTTGATGAGATCCAAATTGGGTGAGATATCGCATCTCGCCGCCGAAAATATTGAAGTGATTCCTCAGGCCTGTGAAAAGATCTATGAGGAAGAAATTCACGACGCTGAACTTGCCGCCCAGCTTGGCCCCGGGTTCAAGATAGTCTTCGCCGGTAACATCAGTCCTACACAGTCTTTCGAGACCATTCTGGACGCGGCGACGGAGCTCCAGCTTGACGGCTATACCGACATAAAGTGGGTCATCGTTGGCGATGGCATGAGCCGACATGAGGTCGAGGCCGAGGTTGAAAGGCGTGGACTCTCCTCGGTATTTGTTTTCGAAGGTCATCACCCGATTGCAGATATACCGAAATACACAACCTTGGCCGACGCTTTAGCCGGGTGCCTAGTGAAGAGCGAGCTGTTAGAAGCAACCGTTCCAGCAAAGGTGATGTCCTACATCGCGGCGGGGCGCCCGCTATTGCTAGCTATGGATGGCGAAGTAAAAGAGCTCGTGACCGAAAATGCGAAATGTGGTCTGGTCGGACCCGCTGGAGATGCTGCTGCTTTGGCCGCCAACGTGCGCGTTCTCTACTCGATGTCAAGCGACGAACGGCAAACGATGGGTGCTAGGGGCAAGAAGTATCACTTTGAGCACCTCGAGAGGAATTTAGTGTTGGGCCAGCTCACCGATTTCTTGCTGAAATAGCTGAGCTGCGTACTTGGCCGAGCTGGGTAAGGTTTGAAAAGAGAATCTTTGTTGGTTGAATACGCGTGAAATGAGCTTCAGGCAGAAGTTTGCCACTTCGCCCAGAATGAAACTATCAAGACGTGATAACCATCTTTCAGCTTGGTTCGGAAAGTAAGACTTTTCTATGCTTCGTTGAGTAGTTCCGGCCCTTTTTGCCTTAGTAATGCCAAATCATGTTCAACCATGTTTCTGGCGATTTCGTGGAATCGAGTTGTCGGGCTCCAGCCCAGTCGATCTGAAATCTTCTTCGCTTCTCCTCGCATCTCGGGTGCCTCCAGAGGGCGAGCGAATAGGGGATCGGTTCGGATCAGTGATTCTCCGTTAGCGATTCCAGCCGCTTCGAAAGCCGACAGTACAAATTCTCGGATGCTGTGTGATTCGCCGCTGGCAATGATGTAGTCATCCGCTTCTGCCGACTCTAAGATTAACTCCATGGCCCGAACACAGTCCGGTGCCCAGCCGAAATCTCGAATAGCATTGAGATTTCCTAGAATCAAGTCTTTTTTCATCCCAAGCGCTATTGCTGCCACCCCGAGGCTTATCTTGCGGGTGACGAAGCTAGGCGGGCGACGGGTCGATTCGTGGTTATACAAGATGCCGGTTGAGGCGAGCAGTCCTCTGGACCTATAGAGTGCTGCCGAGCGATGCGCCATAGCCTTAGCGACTCCATAAGGAGAAAGCGGAGCTAAAGCTGTCCCTTCAACCTGTGGGACTTCGCTGGCATGACCGAAAATCTCTGCACTCGAGGCCTGAAAAAAGCGAACTTCTGAGCCGGAAGCATTTTGGAGCTCCAGCGAGGCGTCCATCAAGGCGATTGCTGAAGCCCCACTGATCAAAGCAGTTTGGTATGGCTCTTTCCACGAAGTGGCAACTGAGCTGATCCCACCGAGATTGAACACCGCATCAGGAGTCAAGTCTAAAATTAGTTGGCGAAGCCGATTTGAGTCCGAAAGATCGCCTTGATGCAGTTCAACTTGCTCGACCAACGTTTCGTTTCGCGGCAGTTCGGTCTCGCGTACTAGTCCGTGCACCTTCCAGCCCTTGGCAACGAGACTTTCTGCTAGATATGATCCATCCTGGCCACGGACTCCAGTAATAAAAGCAACACGATCGGTAGCGATCGAAGTAGGGCTCGGCTGACTCATCGTGCTAAGTGTCGCTGTTCCTGTAGATCATTGGTAACCATCATCGTGACTAGTTCTTTGAACGACACCTTAGGTTGCCAACCCAATGCGTTTTTAGCCTTGGCAGAGTCACCAATGAGTAGATCGACTTCAGCGGGTCGCATGAACTGCGGATCTTGGCGAACATAACTCCGCCAATCGCTGAGCTCCGCCGCTTCAAAAGCGGCATCGAGGAAGTCCTCGATCGAATGAGTTTCTCCTGTGGAGATGACGTAGTCGTCAGCCTCTGGCTGTTGCAACATAAGCCACATGGCCTCAACATATTCTCCCGCGAATCCCCAATCACGCTTCGCATCAAGATTACCGAGAACAATTTGTTGCTGCAGGCCCAATTTAATCCGGGCTACAGCCTGCGAGATCTTGCGCGTGACGAACTCGGGTCCGCGCCGCGGCGATTCGTGGTTGAACAGAACGCCGCTTGAGGCATGCATTCCGTAAGATTCCCGATAGTTGATAGTCATATAGTGACCGAAAACCTTAGCTACACCATAAGGGGATCGTGGCCAGAGCAGGGTCTCTTCAGTCTGAGGAACTTGTTGAACCTTCCCAAACATTTCAGAGGACGACGCCTGGTAAAAGCGAACCTTTGTGATGTCATCTGCAGCATAAAGCCTGGTTGCCTCAAGCATGTTGAGCACGCCCTTGCCCGTTACATCTGAAGTAAGAGACGCGTTTTCCCAGGAGTAAGCGACGAACGAGATTGCACCAAGGTTATAGACCTCATCTGGTTGTGCAATGCCTAAAACCCGCACCAAGGAGGAAACATCAGTGAGATCCCCTGTTAATAATTTGACGTCAGGTACGGTCTCCCGCACTAGATCGAACTTTGGATTGTTCTGGCCTCGGATTAGGCCGAAGACCTCGTACCCCTTGGAGAGCAGTAACTCTGCGAGATATAGCCCGTCTTGGCCCGTAATTCCTGTTATTAGCGCGCGAGGCATCGTCCATCAATCCTTTTCGTCGAGAAGTAGGCAAGGCAATTGCAGTTGCCTAAACGCTTGCCTATTGTTTCACTGTTTTACTGGTTGCGCTGGTTCAACGCGAATTTGTAGGCGGCATCGTGGGCGGCTGCACACCGTTCCCAGGTGAATTCTTTGACTCGGTCCAACCCTTTCGCCTGAAGTTCCGCGCCGCGCTCGGTCGCCTCCAATATTCCCTGTGCAATCGATTCAGCTGACTCGGCGTCGAAAAGAACTGCTGCGTCGCCCACTACCTCTGGCAGCGCGCCGGACTTTGACGAGGCTACTGGACAGCCAGAGGCCATCGCTTCTAACGGGGGTAAGCCAAATCCCTCGTACAGGCTCGGGAACACCATGCATTTAGCGGTGCGATAAAGATCCTTTAGCTCTTCAAACGACACTAAACCGCGGACTTCGACATTATCCGGCGGTGATAATTCGTCCAATCCGCCTCCCGTAAGAACTAGGGTGAGATCGGGATGCGATTTTTTAAGAATTTTCATGGCTTCAAATAACTTCGCGTGGTTCTTATGTGCCCAACCTCTAGCTGGGTACATAATGAAGTCGCCGCGGTCACCCAAATTCGGTATGAATGCCTCAGTCTCGACGGCTAAGTACGCTGTGAAGATTTTTTCCGGTGAGACTCCCAGATGATCTATGATCGTTTGCTTTGCAAAGTCACTGATAGTGATCAAAGCATCAGCTTTCCGGGCGGTCCTTTCGTAGAAGAATCTGCGATAAATTTTCTCCACACGGCTGAAGAGGTGCGGCAGGTCGCGATGCTGAACATCGCAAAGCGTTTGAACCATTGGCATCGACTTGCGAGGTCGGGGGAGGGCTACGGCAAAAGGAACGTGGTAGACATCGTTACCATCAATCCGCCGACGGAGTTTCGAATGATGAATTAGACCTTTGAAGAGAGTCAAGATCTTGTCTTTGTTGGAAGCGCCGCCTGCCATTTCCGGACACACGACCTCGTCAATTTTGGCTGAAAAGCCTTGAGCTTGTGGCCCGACAAAGGTAGTGGCTTTGATCTTCGGAAAATCTTCTAACCCTTGCATCAACCCTCGGGCATACGTCTCGCCGCCACCCATGGACCCAGGTACTAGGGTGAGCATCGGAATCGCGACGCGTAAGTCGGGCGCTGTTGAATCATTGAGGGATGTACTAGAACTCATGACTCAACAATATCTGTCCCAAAGGTCCACCTGAATCGCCCCGGTGAATCGCTCCGGTGTGTCCGGAGGGTTTCTCAGACGATGAGCCTGTCGGCGGCTGCCGTGCTCTGGTAGTGATTGTAGTAGTGGTTTTCTAGCTCTACTGGTGGGATGTCTCCGCAGTACTGGTAGAGCCTTCGGTGGTTGTACCAATCGACCCATTCAGCAGTGCCGATTTCGACTTCTTCTAGAGTCCGCCAGGGCTTGCCGGGTTTGATCAGCTCGGTCTTATAAAGCCCGTTGATGGTTTCCGCCAAGACGTTGTCGTAACTATCACCCACAGAACCGATCGAGGGGCGGATACCGGCCTGGGCCAGGCGTTCGGTGAAGGCCAAGGAGGCGTATTGAGCCCCGGCATCGTGATGATGAATCACCCCGGAAATCTCAGCCCCGGCCCGTTCACGACTCCAGATTGCCTGATTAACTGCGTTGAGCACTAGCACGGTGTTCATAGAAGCACTCGCTGACCAGCCCAGGATCCTCCGAGAGTAAGCATCGATCACGAAGGCAACATAGACCCACCCGGACCAGGTCGAAACATAGGTGAAATCATCTACCCATAGCCGATCCGGTGCCGTTGGTGTGAAATCACGGCGGACCAAGTCCTTCGCTCGGGCCGCCTTCGAGTCTTTGATCGTGGTGCGTTTGACCTTGCCACGGACCGCACCCTGTATGCCAAGTAACCCCATGAGCCGTTCTACCGTGCACCTGGCCACCGGCACACCTTCACGGTTCATCGCCAACCAGACTTTCCTGGTGCCGTGCACCCCGTAATTAGCGGCATACACCTTCTGGATCACGGGCTTGAGCACCTCATCACGTTGTTCTCGGTGAGATCGTGTTTTATCCACCCATTCGTAGTACGTGGACGGGGTGGTCTTCACCCCGTCCCAGTAAGCACCTGGCAGATCGACTCGACACCCCACCGCAATCCATTATTCTCGCGGTGACCGGCATGGTCCTTGATGTATTTCACGATCAGTGTTGTGGCGGTCGAGTTCGACCGCGAAAAAAGCTGAAGCACTCCGAAGGATCGCGTTCGCCCGTTTCAGCTCAGCGTTCTCACGCCGTAACCGTTTCAGCTCGGCCGATTCCGTGCTCGTTGTTCCAGTTCTAGTACCAACATCGATCTCGGCTTGCCGGACCCATTTACGCACCGTTTCCGGCACACCCACACCCAAAAGCTGGGCAACTTTTTGCATCGCCGCCCACTCCGAAGATGCACCCTCCATCTCCGCCACCATGCGCACCGTACGATCCTTCAACTCCTGCGGATACCGTGTCGTAGTTTTCCCTGCCATGTCCTGATCCTCTCAAACAAGAAAGTCTCCGGACACACCGGGGCGATTCACTGATTCGCGGCCAGTTTTGGCTTTGTAAGTTGAAAAGAAATCTGAGGACCACGCCGTTAGCTGTGCGGAAGTCTGGCTGAAGCAGCGGTTTGTTCCGTCTTTGCCGTTATTGAACTCAAGGTCCAAGACGCCAGGAAGCGTCATTCCATCGGCGGACCAGCCACCGCCGCTTTGGATGAATACTTGCGCCTGGTTAGCCCCACTAGATTGATTGGGCTGTGCGAAATGATATGCGCCCCTAATCATGCCTATGTTGGCTGCCCGTTGTATTGCTGAGCAAAATAGTCGTTCATCGTCCAGGGGCCTTCAGACGCCTTGATATAGGCAAATCGGGCACCTTGGTTCCAGACAGTTTGCCAGTCGGCGTTTGCTTGCCAGCCGCGGACGTCGACGCCGCCCGGCATGGATTCAGCTCCAGATGGCTTACTGCCTGCCGCAGCCGCAGCTTGTGGTGCGGCGAATTGGCTATTTCCAAACCGTGTTTGAAGGTCTGGTTGTGCTGAAATTGCCTCAGCATTGGCGCCCATCACAGTGCCTGGACCGCTGGGCTTAACAATGACTTGGCCGGAAGGTAGAACCACTGAGCTTGGATTAATCGCGTTCGGGTCAGCTGGGCCGGCAAGGGGCAAATGATTGAGCGACATCGTCGATGCCATCGTGATAGGCGCGGTGGCTAGCGAGACTACGACTACGACGGAGAGTGCCGCGAGCAGCCTGATCGATTGTTGATTTAGGCCCAATGCTTTTCATTTCCGCTCAAGGGTTGCCTCGAACGTGACTGGTCTGCAATAGCGAGGCGTTGGCTTTCGAAGGTCGAAACACCACAGTCAATTCGTGCTTAAGGTTAGCAGCTGTGTTACAGGTGTGACTACTGTGAATATTGTGAACTCAAATCCATTGATTTGATTGAAGCGGTTCGAAATATTTATCCACAGCTTTTCGAAAATAATGGCAAACCTCCAGATTCGTGAATTATCCTGTCGCCAGTCACAGGAAAAACACAGACTGGAAGGTATTGCGGTGGAAGCGACCAAAATCGTTGAGGACGAGGTCAGGGGATTGATCCGTCGGCGCGGGATTGATCCTTCGCGTCATGCAGCAGAATTACGTCGACTGATTGAGGCGGCCGTCAACGACTATGCCGATCGAGCGCTGCTAGGTGCTGTGCCTTCATTGGGTCATGCTGAGTTAGCTCGGCAATTGGTTTTTGATGCCGTTGCTGGATTTGGCGTTCTACAGCCGTATCTTGACGACCCAAATATTGAAGAAATCTGGATCAATTCGCCGACCGAAATTTACGTCGCCCGTCAGGGGAAAACTGAGCTCACGCCGCTACGGCTCACCGCCCAGCAAGTCCGCGATTTGGTTGAGCGGATGCTCAAGAGCTCTGGACACAGGCTTGACTTGAGCAGCCAGTTTGTTGATGCGGCGCTACCAGATGGTTCTCGACTGCACGTGGTGATTCCGGACATTACTCGTGAGCATTGGGCCGTCAATATCCGTAAATTTGTCGCCAAAGCGACAAGGTTAGAGCACCTTGTGGAGCTTGGGAGTTTGAATCAGCAAGCTGCCCGTTTTCTTGGCGCTGCCGTAACTACGGGACTGAATATTCTGGTCTCGGTGGCCACTCAGGCAGGTAAGACGACCTTAGTTGAATTGTTTGTCGGCGAGTATCGGTACACGTGAGCGCGTGGTCACGGTTGAAGAAATTTGCGAATTGCAGTTTCCGCTTCGCGACGTTGTTGGGCTGCAGTGTCGTCAGCCCAATTTGGAAGGACAGGGAGGAATCCCGCTGCGCAGGCTGGTCAAAGAAGCACTGAGAATGCGCCCTGACCGCCTCATCGTCGGTGAAGTGCGGGAAGCAGAGAGCCTAGATATGTTGATCGCGCTCAACAGTGGCTTGCCGGGCATGTGCAGTATTCACGCCGATTCCGCTCATGATGCCATCACGAAGCTTTGTACCTTGCCGCTGTTGGCCGGGCAGAACATTTCGTCCTCGTTCGTGGTGCCAACAGTAGCCTCGTGCATCGATTTGGTGGTGCATTGCACGCGCCTTCCCACTGGACGCAGGCAAGTTACCGAGATCCTGGCGGTAGGAAGCCGAGTGGAAAACGGAATCATCGAAACTTCGCCAGTCTTCGCCGTGAAAGATGGCGTACTAACTTTAGTTGCCGCTGAGATGCCATCGCAGCGCAAGTTCGCTCAGGCCGGTTATGACGTGGCCGCGCTGTTAGAGGGGCGCTAATGGCCGCCGCCTGGGGATTGCTCGGTGGCTTGGGGTTGCTCCTACTCTGGTGGTCTTGCTGGGTACATCCGGTAAGACCACGTCGGCACGCCATTTTGGATCCGATGACGCAGATGGTGTTGCGAGCGGGAATCGAAAATGTTTCTGCTATTGGGTTCGCCGCGACCTGCCTGGGCTGCGGCGTTACTGCGTTTTTGTTGACTTTTATCATTTCCGCCTCGATGCCAATAGCTTGTTGTTTCACCGTGTTCGGTTTGATGCTCCCGGTCTTGGTAGTCCGACGACGCGCTAAACGTCGGATCGCCGTGTTGCGCGAACTTTGGCCAGATGTAGTCGATCATCTTCGCTCGGCAATCCGAGCCGGGCTCTCGCTAGCCGAAGCACTCATTCAACTGGCCGAAAAGGGGCCAGAGCCGTTACGGCCCTACTTTCGCGATTTTGGTGCGGACTACCGTGCCGGCGGCAGCTTCGAGACATCCTTGGACCTGCTCAAAGAACGCCTTGCTGACCCGGTTGCCGATCGAATCTTCGAAGCCCTGAGATTGACGCGTGAAGTGGGCGGATCAGACCTTGGACTGTTACTAGGCACCTTGTCCGAGTTTTTGCGGGAGAGTGCTCGAACTCGAAGCGAGCTTGAGGCGAGACAATCATGGACGGTGAATGCGGCGCGAATTGCGGTTGCTGCGCCCTGGATTGTCTTGGTCCTTCTGGCGGCTCAGCCCAATGCTCTGCTGGCGTACAACTCGCCCTCCGGATGGATATTACTGCTGGCCGGATTGATAATCTCGGTGGTCTGCTATCGATTGATGTTGCGGATCGGTGCATTGCCGGATGAACGGCGGACCCTGCGATGAATGTCTCGTTGGCCGCCGCATTGCTTACCGGGCTTGGCCTCGGGTGCGGAATCTTGCTGGTATCGCTGAGATTGCCTTTTATGAGACAGCGGAGTTTTAGCGCAAGAATTGAGCCCCAACTCCGTTCAGTCGCCGCTGACTCAAGGCTTTTGCGGCCGGTCGAGGCCACCCTGAGATTTTTCGGTCCGCTCGAACGAATTCTGCGCGCTCTGCTCAAGGACACGTCAAGTTGGCTCAATAGATTTAATACTGGAAACGCCGCTCTTACGGCTCGGCTGGAACGCGCAGGCAAAGATCAGGCAGCTATTGACTTCAGGGCGGAGCAACTCATCTGGGGGAGTTGCAGTTTTGTCCTAGCCGTTGTCACAGTGATCGTCTTTGCCAGCTCAGGAGCGTTTAATCTGCTTTTTGCGGTTCTCATCTGTTTGGGCGCGGCAATTTTTGGCTATAACTACTCCGCGACTACATTCTGACCGTGAAAATAACCCGACGTGAAGCTCGAATGCTGGCCGAATTTCCATCGCTTGCCGAGTTGATGGCGTTAGCCGTTAGGGCGGGCGAAAGCGCAACAGGAGCTTTAGAACGTGTTTGCCGAACTTCGCAGGGCGATCTAGCCCAGGAGTTTGCGAGAATCCTTGGCCAAACTCGAAGTGGTGTCCCGCTGACCGAAGCTTTGGCCGCCTTCTCACGTCGAACCAAAATTGCGCCGTTGGTTAGGTTTACCGATGGTCTGACGGTCGCGGTGGAACGCGGCACCCCATTAGCTGGCGTATTTACGAGCTCAAGCTCAGGATGTTCGAGATCTCTCCAAACGGGAATTGATGGAGGCAGCGGGCAAAAAAGAGATCGCCATGATGATCCCGCTTGTCTTTGGCATTTTGCCGCTAACCGTGATCTTTGCGGCATTCCCCGGACTTCAACTGCTAAGTTTCGGTTTTTGAAAAAGGTAATTCAACTTTAATTGGGAAGGAAAAGCATGAATACTTCGGTCAAGAGGTTCTTTCGACAACGACTGAGCCCGGTTGCCCTATTCTGTGTGCTCAGTGTGGTGGCATCTACGTTGATAAGTCGGTTGAAAGCCGACGACGGCGACGAGCGTGGCGATGTGCCTGGTTGGGTTATGGTCACCTTGATGAGCGCACTATTAGTGGTCGGGCTGCTGGCGATTGCGGGCCCAGCGCTGGCCAAAATGTTTGAAGACGCCATCGGCAAGGTCGGCAAATAGTCTTGAAATCGGCAGTTAAGCAGTCTGCGGAACGAGGCTCAGCAGTCGTCGAATTCGTGTTGGTTGGTGCCTTATTAACCCTGGTCTTTATCTCAGTTGTACAGCTGGCCTTAATTCTTCACGTGCGAAATACCTTGATTGACGCTGCCGCCTTAGGCGCTCACTTTGGCACCCTGGCTGATCGTTCTCCTGAGGAAGGAACAGACCGCACACGAGAATTGATTGCTGTGGCACTGAATTCCGGCTACGCACAGGACATTAGTTCTTCGCGTGAGCGCGTCAATGGAATCACTACATTGAAAATCACGGTTCGAGCGCCGATGCCGATTATTGGGCTGATAGGGCTATCGAACGTTATGGAAGTGAGCGGACATGCTGCCTTCCAGCCGTGAACCATTCAATTCGGTAAAGCTAACAACCGATATTTCAAGACATCTGCCTCGAGTCTTCTTTGAAGAGCGCGAATCCGGCAGTGCCATGATCGAGTTCGTATTTCTTGGGCTGATTTTGCTGGTACCGGTGGTTTATCTCATTATCACCCTGGGGCAGTTACAAGCCGGGGCTTTTGCCGTAGTAGGTGCTGCAGACCAAGCCGCAAAAGTTTATGTCACGGCACCCGAATCTGGGTCTGCACAAGGGCAAGCTGAACAAGCTGTGCAACTTGCCATGCACGATTTCGGATTCCGTGCCGAAGACGTGACTCTTCAAATTAACTGTGATCCAGCTGATTGCCAGTCTTCGGGCAGCGTCGTCAAAGTTTCGGTCAAGGTTGCCGTTCCTTTGCCGCTTATCCCGTATTTGCCCGGGGTTCAACTGCACGCTGCCACGATGGCAGCGGAGGCGACGCAAGTCGTTGGCAGGTTCCGATGAATATTCGGCGCATGGTTCGTTGCCGGCGAAATGAGGCGAGCTGCTTTGACCGTGATGGCGAGCGCGGGCAGACGATGATTTTGATTATCGGGTACGTGGTGCTGACGCTTTTAGTGGTATCCGTTGTGACCGGGGCGTCCGCTGTATATAGGTCATAAGAAACTGCTTTCGGTGGCGGACAGCGCTGCAGCCGCCGCGGCAGACAGTTTTTCGCTCGGCACGGCGAGCGAAACCAATGAACCGGTGGTCAGCTTGGACCGGGAGCAAGTTCGTAGTGTGGTTCAGCGCTACCTGAAAAACAACGTAGCGCTGAACAGTTTCGATGAGCTGACAATCTCGGCGAAAACCGGAACGGATGATGCGCGCAGCGCGACGGTCACTTTGGGGGCAATCGTACATCCACCGATCATAAATTTCCTGATTCCTGCTGGAATTTCGATTTCGGCCACGAGCACGGCCAGACCTCAACTGCGCCGCTGAGCTTCAATGCCATAAGCTAGAGCATCATGGCTGACATCGATTTTCCGGCAGAGCTCCGCGCACTTCGCGCACTTCGCGCCACCTACGATTCCATCGAACGGGTGATCGATGCCGACTCACTGCGGAAAGATATTGCAGTGCTCTCCGAACAGGCTGGCGTGCCTGACCTTTGGGACAATCCTGCCGAAGCGCAGAAAGTTACCTCGAAGCTTTCACACGCACAGTCGAAGCTTGAGCGCCTAGAGACCTTGACCGCACGAATCGATGATCTTGAAGTTCTTGTTGAACTTGCCGAATCTGAACACGATGAAGACAGCTTGGCGGAAGCAAGCAAAGAGCTTGTCTCTTTGCAGAAATCATTGCAAGAGCTGGAAGTTGTCACTTTGTTAGCGGGGGAGTACGACGAGCGCGAAGCCGTGGTGACCATTCGCTCGGGTGCTGGTGGCGTCGATGCCGCCGACTTTGCTGAAATGTTGCTCCGGATGTATCTGCGCTGGGCCGAACGGCATGGTTACCCGACCTCGGTTTTGGATACCTCCTATGCCGAAGAAGCCGGTTTGAAGTCCGCCACTTTCGAGGTGAAGGCACCTTATGCCTTTGGCACACTCAGCGTTGAAGCTGGAACCCACCGGTTGGTGCGAATTAGCCCCTTTGACAATCAGGGCCGCCGGCAGACTTCGTTTGCCGCGGTAGAAGTCATTCCGCTGATTGAGCAGACCGACAGCATAGAGATTCCAGATAATGACATTCGAGTCGACGTATTCCGGTCCTCTGGCCCAGGCGGCCAGTCCGTGAATACCACCGACTCAGCCGTCCGCCTGACTCACTTGCCCACCGGTACCGTGGTGTCAATGCAGAACGAAAAATCCCAGCTGCAGAACCGGGCGGCCGCGACGCGTGTGCTGCAGTCCAGATTGTTGCTCTTGAAGAAACAACAAGAGGACGCTGAGAAGAAGGCGCTCGCTGGTGATGTCAAAGCATCCTGGGGCGATCAGATGCGCTCCTACGTGCTGAATCCATACCAAATGGTTAAGGATTTGCGCACCGAACATGAGGTCGGTAATACCTCCGGTGTGCTCGACGGCGACATCGATGACTTCATCGACGCGGGCATCCGTTGGCGGGCGAATAACCGCAACGCGGCCGAGTAATTCCGGTCTTGGTGTAGAAGCAATTAGCTGGGAAATCACCGACACACCGCGACTCGTCCCTGATTTAGCGGGGTTCCGATGCCTATAGTCGATTGGCCGGTGGATTCTTCCCCGAACCATGCCCAGCTACCGGCTATCGTCTGGGCGAAAAAGAGCCATGATTCGTTTCGACAATGTCACCAAAGTCTACGACCGCAAGAGCCGGCCTGCGCTGGACAAGATCTCCTTGGAGATTGACCGCGGCGAGTTCGCCTTTTTGGTGGGCTCTTCCGGTTCTGGAAAGTCTACTTTCTTGCGCCTAGTGCTCAAAGAGGATCGCGCCACAGGCGGTGCGGTGTACGTTGCTGGCCAAAATGTGGCCAATATTTCCTCCTGGCGAGTGCCCAAGCTTCGCCGAGGCATTGGTGTTGTCTTCCAAGACTTCCGCTTGCTCCCGCAAAAGACGGTCTTCGCGAATGTTGCCTTCGCCATGCAGGTGATTGGACGAAATCGAAGCATCATCCGCGAGACTGTCCCCGAGGTTCTTAAAACCGTTGGCCTTGAGGGCAAAGAAAACCGCCTTCCGCATGAACTGTCCGGTGGTGAGCAGCAGCGCGTGGCAATTGCCCGCGCCGTCGTCAATAAGCCCGGTATCTTGCTCGCTGACGAGCCCACTGGAAACTTGGACCCAGACACGTCGCTGGGCATCATGAAAGTTCTGGACAAGATCAACCAAAACGGCACTACCGTGGTGATGGCAACCCACGATGACGACATTGTTAATCAGTATCGAAAAAGAGTTGTGGAATTGCGTAACGGCGTGATTGTCCGCGATGAAGCAAAGGCCTTATACACCTCGATGATTCCCAAGCTAGCCCCAGGCACCGTGGACTCTGACCGCGCTGCGGACGAGGAGGCTGGCGCATGAGGCTCGGATTTATCCTCGGCGAGATTGGCTCTGGTCTGCGCCGCAATCTATCAATGGTCGTCTCGGTTATCTTGGTGACCGCAGTTTCGCTGGGCTTCGTGGGCGCTGCTATTGGTTTGCAAGTCCAGATCGGCACCATGAAGGACTACTGGTACGACAAAGTTCAGGTATCGGTCTTTCTCTGTAACGCAGGCTCACCCTCACCGGCATGTGCCGCGGGCGCGGTGACAGATGAGCAGCGCAAGAATGTCGAAGCGATCTTGAATTCGGCTGGACTGAAACCAGATATCAAGAGCTATGTCTACGAATCCCAGGCTGAAGCGCTGGAGCACTACAAAGACCAGTTTAAAAATTCAGCCATTGCCAGCTCGGTTACGGCTGACCAGCTGCCTTCTTCATACCGCGTGAACATGGTCAATGCCGAAAAATATCAGGTGGTCTCCGAGGCGCTTTCCTCGGTACCCGGTGTAGATCAGGTAGTTGATCAGCGCAAAGCTCTGGAGCCACTGTTCGAAGTGATGAACCGGCTTACCGCGGTTGCCGTTGGTGTTGCGTTAGTAATGATCCTGACCGCCTGGCTGCTGATTGCTACCACAATTAGGCTCTCTGCCTTCAGCCGTCGTCGCGAAACTGGCATTATGCGCTTGGTCGGAGCGTCTAAGACCGTTATTCAGCTGCCTTTCATTATGGAAGGCGTGATATCCGCTGTGATCGGTGCCGGAATTGCTTGGCTGGCGATCTGGGGCTCAATCAAGATCTTCGTCGAAGGCGCTTCCGCAGCAAATCAGCAATCCATCGCGCTGATTTCTGCCGCAGATGTTTGGTGGATCGGGCCAATTCTGATTGGCATCGGCATTTTTGTTTCCGCATTTTCTTCGTGGATAACCCTCAGGAAGTACCTGAAGGTTTAGGCTGCACGAAGACGACGATCACATGGAGAGAATTCGCATGGACGCAATGGTGCCGAAAATTAAGCGAGTCGAGCGAACGACGTCGGCTTGGCGCAAGTCAATCGCGGGCGTAGCTTCTGCCGGTCTGGCGGTAGCTCTTTTGGTGCCAGCCCTTGCCCTTGCTGCGCCAGCGAGCGCGGATAACCTTGACGATCAAGCTCAGAAGCTGAAAGACCAAGCGGCCGCGGTGCAGTCTTCACTGGAGTTCGTCGACGCTGGAATTGCCAAATCGGCGGCTGATCTCACCTTGTACTCTGGCATGTTGCCGGGTGCACAACAGGCATTAACTGACGCGCAGGGTCGGGTCGCCACGGCTACCGGACAAGTGCAGTCCTTGGCGGCTCGGGTCGATTTGGCGCAGCAAAAGAAAGACAACATCGCTGCGCAGATCGAGTCAGACAAGGTTCAAGCTGAGTCGTCGAAAAAGGTCATTGGTCAGATAGCCGCCCAGTCTTATAAATCTGGCGGAGTGTCAGGTAATTTCTCGCTGTTTTTGGGTACCGACCTTGGCAAGGTTGCCGACAATCTAAATATGGTCGACCAGCTGATGCGCAGTCAGTACGCCGCCTTGGACAAACTGAATCAGCAAAGTGCCACCAACTTAAACTCGCAAGCCCGGCTGGTTGCTGTTGAAGCGGAAATCAAAGATCTAAAAGCCAAGGCCGACGCCGCTTTAGTTGCCGAGAAGGCAGCTCAAGATGAAGCTGCGGCTAAAAAAGTCGAACTAGACAAACTGGTGACCGATACCACTTCGCTCAGCAACGAACTCAATGCGCAGCGCCCCACGATTCAAGCGAAGTTGGCCTCTGTGAAGACAGAGCAGGACAACATTGCCGCACAGATTGCCGAGCGGCAGCGCCAAGAAATCGAAGCTGAGCAAGCTCGGCAACGTGAATTGGCGAAGAATCAAGGCAATAACAACTGGACTCCACCGCCAGCCGGAAACCCCTCAGCATTTGGCTTGGTTTCGCCCTTTGCTGGTTTTCCAATCACCTCCGGCTGGGGCTGGCGGCAAGTGCCGGCCGGCACCATCGACTGGAATGGCGCCGGCGGATACATGCACACGGGGCTCGACTACGGAGCTCCTTGTGGGACTCCGGTCCGTGCGCCAGCGCCGGGAACCGTGGTAGTTGCGGGCTGGCTCAATAACGGCGGCGGCAACGCCATCCAGCTTTCACATGGTGTTGTTCAAGGCAATGCGTTGACCACGGTTTATTATCACAACACTTCGGTTGCGGTTTCGGTGGGCCAACGAGTTAACACCGGAGACATTTTGGCGTACACCGGGAGCACCGGAAACTCCACTGGTTGCCACGCGCACTTTGAAACTTGGCTCAATGGAACTCCGGTTAACCCGGCAGGATTGCTCTAAATACCGGAGTAGACTAATTATTCTGCCAAGACGATAGAGGAGACTGCTGTGCCGAAGGAAAGTGGCCGGAAAGTAGTGGCCACCAATCGCAAGGCGCGGCACGAGTACCACCTCGGTGATACCTACGAAGCTGGCCTTGCCTTGATGGGCACAGAAGTTAAGTCGTTGCGTGAAGGTCGGGCAAATCTGACCGATGGTTTCGCAACCTTTTATGGTGACGAGCTCTGGCTTGAAGCCGTCTACATCCCTGAGTACCTTAACGGTTCTTGGAATAATCACAGCGCCCGCCGCCGTCGAAAATTGCTTTTGCACCGTGCCGAATTGATCAAGATTTCGCACAAGACTCGTGAAGCTGGGTTTACTTTGGTGCCGCTGCAGCTATATTTCCTCGATGGCAAGGCCAAGGTCGAGATTGCGTTGGCTAAAGGCAAGCGGGATTATGACAAGCGTCAAGCGCTGCGTGAAGCACAAGACACACGTGAGTCCTTACGGGCGATGCGGGAAAAGAACCTGGGTTAAATGCCCACACTTAGCGAATTCTTCTCCACCTGGGGTTTTGGTCCCTGGGCGTTGATCGCTTCAGTTCTCCTTGCAGCCTTGTACGGGGCAGGAGTTTACCGGCTGCGTGGACAATGGCCCTGGCACCGAACCGCGTTTTTCGTTGTTGCCGGGCTTGGCTCCTATTTGTTGATCAGCTGCGGATTTCTTGGCATGAACGCGGCAAGCCTTCGTTGGGCGTTCGCCATCAAACTGGCAGCTCTGCTCTTTGTAGTCCCCTTGCTTTTGGCTTTGGGTAAGCCCATAGCCTTGGCCCGTGCCTCCATCAAAGAAGGTCCGTTTCGGGATCGACTGGCTTCTTTGAGCCGCTGGCCAATGAAAGTATTCGGCAACGCGATTGTTGCTCCTTTGGTGGGGTTGGCCTTTTTCGCCTCGTTGTTGATGCCGATTTCCGGCGCAGTGCGAATGAGCGGGGTCGCAGAAGGTCTTCTGACAATCTTGGTCCCGATTTTAGGTCTGGTCCTGATCCTTCCGGTAACTGAAGCTGGCACTCGAATCTCCAGCACCTTCATCGTGCTGGAGATTTTTTTTGCCTTTATTGAACTATTAGCTGATGCCATTCCCGGCATTCTGCTGCGGCTCTCGGAGACGGTTCTTGACGGGGCTGGCATTGTTCCGGGCGCGCATCCTGGCTGGTTTCCCAATCCACTTCGGGACCAGCAGCTTGCCGGTGACTGGCTGTGGTTTATTGCCGAAATCTCGGACTTGCCAATTTTGGTGTTGATGTTCTTGCGGTTCGCTCGCACCGATAAGCGAGAACGTGCGGAAGTAGATCGCCTGACTGACGAGGAGATGGAAGCATTGAGCGAGGAGCACCTTCGTAGATTCAGCAACCATGGCGCAGCCGATCACGGAGCGTCCAGCCGATGACGCGCAACCGTTGGATTGCCTTGACTGCGAGCATCGCCGCGTTGGTCGTTATTGTCGTGTTGTTTGCCGTGAATTCTTTGATCTTCCAAGGGGTGAGCGCGCCGAGCTTGGCCTCGAGCGGAACTTCCACGAGTTCGACGCCGTCCACAACTGACTCGCCACTTGCGAGCGCCACACCGAGCAGCACCAGCCCATCACCCAGCAATCCACCGGCAACTAGTCCGCCGCCGCTTTCACCTGCGCAGCAGACGCTCGCCAGGCTGACGCTGGCGCAGCGTGTGGGCCAAATACTTATGGTTTCTTCTCCGGTGGGTGGCCCAGACGGTAATACTTTGGCTGCATTGAACACGATGAATGTTGGCAATGTCTTTTTGAAGGGTCGCGGTTACGGTGGCACCCAGGCGGTTGCCGCCGTCGTCGGGCAACTGAATGCCTTGGTTTCGCCGGCTACGACGGGCGGAGTCAAGCAGTTTATTGCGACCGATCAAAAAGGCGGTTTAGTCCAGATCATGAATGGTCCGGGCTTTTCAAAAATTCCTTCAGCTATTGATCAAGCTGCCTTAGGGCCGTTTCAGATCAAGGCTGATGCGACCATCTGGGGCCAACAGCTTGCGGCCGCCGGTGTGAACGTGAACTTTGGTCCGGTCTTGGACACCGTGCCGTCAGCTGCTTTTGCCCCGCAGAATGCCCCCATCGGCTACTTCGGTCGCGAATACGGCTTTACACCGCAAGACGTTTCCGCCAGGGGAGTTGCGGCGGCGCTTGGATTTGCTGCTGGTGGAGTTGCGCCAACGGTGAAGTATTTTCCGGGACTTGGCCGGGTGAGTGCGAATACTGACGTGGCAAGTAACGTCACCGATGAGACTACCGTGCGTCAAGACGCGTTTCTGCAACCATTCCGAGATCCTGTCGCGTCAGGCGTGCGTTGGGTGATGGTATCTAATGCCTATTACCCGGCGATCGATCCGCAGAACATCGCACCGTTTTCGCCTGTCGTCATGAAAGAAATGTTGCGCGGAGATTTGGGCTTCAACGGAATCATCGTTTCCGACGACATTTGTGATGCGGTGCACCTGTCGCCGTTCGCGGTGGCAAATCGTGGCGCAAATTTTATCGCCGCTGGTGGCAGCATGGCTCTTTGCACAAACCAAGCCTTATTGCCTGCTATGTATCAGGGAATATTGGCCAGGGCGACGGCGGATCCAGTGTTTGCTGCTTCTGTTGATGCAGCCGCTTTGAAAGTTTTGGAAATAAAAGCCGAGTCTGGGCTGCTGTAGCTGATGTCTGCCGAATACGGTAGAGTGGAACACCTTGATAACTGAACACGGGGATGACTGGTTTCGACGATGTTAGTCGCGACAGGTGAAGCGGGCCGAGGATGCAGAATTATCTCGTAAACGCTGTCTGCAAACCAATAAGTGCCAATTCTAAGCGCACTGACTTCGCTCTCGCTGCCTAAAGCAGCCTGACGGTCCGTCAAGCCGGGGATGCTCTCTACCCGGACCTTGACGTCATTTAGAGAGCCACTGCTTTGCGTTGTTGCCGTTGCAACGTGAGGGACTTTTAGATGGCTGGGCCTGGCAGCGACTTGTTTGCATGATCACTGGGGCCAAGAAAAACCGACGCAAACTGCGCCCGGAGAAGACCTGGCAACACGACATCGGACGGGGGTTCAATTCCCCCCATCTCCACTAAAGCGGCCTCGGCTGAATACTCAAGTATTCGGCCGAGGCTATTTTTATGAAATCTTCGAGGCCAGCTTCGATATGCGCTGCTGCGAGCGCAAAAGTGTGAGCAGGTCTAGCTTGCCGCCCTTGAATCCGGAAACGAGGCCTTGGGCTGCCTCTTCGCCTTGGGCTAGCGATCGTGAAGAACAGCACAAAAGGTCATTCCCGGCCTGGAGAGCCTTGACCGCACGTTCGGCTGGGCCACCGAATGGTTTGAGCGATCCCGCTTCGAGGGCATCGGTCACCGTGACCCCTTTGAATCCGAGCTCGTTGCGAAGCAGGCCTGAAACGATTTTCTTCGAAAAACCGGCTGGAACGGCAGGGCCAAATGCAGGGTAGATTGCCCACGACGGCATCACCATTGGCACGCCGGCCTTGATCGCAGAGTGATAGGGGAAAAGGTCGATGCGCCGTAGTTCTGCTTCAGTTAGGTCAATCGTTACTGGCACAAGGTCGGTATTGGCTTCTTGCGGGGCGGCGCCAAGGCCTGGGAAGTGCTTTGCGCTCGAGATCACGCCGGCGTTGTTCAAAGTTCTAATGAAGGATTCACCACAGTTCGAGACAATTGCAGGGTCTTGGCTGAAACTGCGGTCGTAATGATCCAAAAAGTCATCGTATTTACGGTAAACACCTAAAACCGGCGCCAAATCGGAGTTCATCTTCGCAGTGGCCAGCACAATAGCTACCGTGCTGGCTTGGGCAGCAGCAGCCGCTGCTGGATCAGTAGCTCTGCCTACCACGGCTGCTGATTCCTTGGGGCCACCGGGAAGCCGATTGACGTAGCCGCCCTCCTGATCAACCTTAAGCATGAGTCGGCGCTTGGCCGCACCAGCGAGGGACGCCTCTTGAAGCTGTTGGGCCACCGAAGCTATTTGAGCGATTGAACTGATATTTTCGCCGAAGAAGATGATTCCGCCTATGGTGCCCTGGCTAATAATCTCAAATAGTTCGGCTGGAGGAACTAGCCCAGAATATGAATAAATGACGTGCTGACGTGCCGCCAGTAGTGGAATTCGGTTCCAGAAATTGTTCGGGGATGCGAGCGAAGAATCTGCGTCCTGGGCATTTTGCAGTCCAACGGTACCAACGGCGGCGGCACCTAATGATGCCCCGAGAAATCCGCGCCGGGAGATGTTCGAAAGTGTCATGTTCCCTGTCTAGGCGGTGTGGGGGTTTTGGTCAACCCTTTGAATGGAGAGTGCCCCTTGCCCGAGATTCGGACAAGGGGCCTTCCTCCGGCTACCGGGGAGCGTGCCTGCCGCCGGCGGTTTCCGCGTTGGTCGCGGAGGGGTTGCCATCTCCAGCGGCTGAGGCCAGCGAGGTCAAGATAGAGACCACTGCGGCTACGCCGGAGACGGAAGAAATTTGTAGCCAATTCAGGTCAGTGAACCCCACAGCTCCGGTACCAATCAAAGCGATCGCAGCTTGGGCAGCGGTTTTAACGGCCCGTTCGAAGGCGGCTTTCCAAAAAAGTAGCGTGAGCATGGGTTCTCCTAAAGACCTGCCAGAAGATTCAAGCCCCGTTGGAGGGCCTGCGAAAAAAAACGATTAAACAGCTGAGGGCTATTCGTTCGCTCATTATTGGATCGTCAATACTTGACCCGGATAAATTAGATTTGCATCCGCAATGTTGTTGAGTCGCTGCACGTAGTCAGCGCTCAGACGGTAATAGCTGGCAATACTGCTCAAAGTGTCGCCCGGATCCACGACCCATTGCAGTGGACCAGGAATGGTCAGTACCTGGCCAACCTGGAGGTTATTGGGGTCAGCAATGCCGTTTACCGCGGCTATTTCAGCAACACTTGGACCTTGATAGTAAGCGGCAACTTGGCTCAACGTTTCGCCTGGTTCTACGAGCCACTGCACTGGCTCATTTTCTGGGTTCCGGGCCGAGGGAGTTACCGTAGGCGGAGCGATCACCGGTTGAATATGCGGTGCGGGACTAGCGCCAGCCCGAGCTATGGAGTCCAGCCGTGCCAGATCCCAGCTACCGGGGCACGCCGTCGCTGTCCAATCACTGTGCCGAAAAAGTCGCAGATCGCCATAAGCTTGACGCAGTTCAACAACTAGCTCCGCAACTGTCGCGTAGTCACCGTCCGTAGCCTCGGGACGACACTCGATACCGATCGTCTTTGCATTTCCGCGCGGGTTTCCGGCATGCCAGGCCGCGTCGTTTGGAGACACTATGCACGCGATGGTGCCCGTTTCGACCACGTAGTGTGCCGAACTGGGTACGTTATTCGTGCAGAGCCAATCCCGGACTTGCTCGAATCGCTGCCCCGGAGCGCCCCAATGGTGAATGGTGATTCCTTCGATGCTGCGGGCCATACCGAAGACTGCTGGCACCTGTGCTGCTGGCATGAAATTTTTGCTGCTGTATTCGGTTTGAGCGGTATATGCCATGGTGATTCCTTCCGTTCTGCTAGCACAACTTCTGCTCCGAGTTCAGGGGATGTAGCCCGCTGGCGGGTCAGGTGGCGGTGGTTCTTTGCGTTGCCAAATATGGTCCAAAAGCGCCGCGACGTAGATTCGGCTGGCATGCTTATCTGCGTAGAAGGCATCAATGCGGTGCTCTAGATCGGTGATCTGAGCTTCCTGAAGTGTTCGTTCTTCTTGTAGCTGATCGATCATCGAGTGGCGGTTCCGGCTCAATCCGGCTAGAAAAGCTACATAGCTGGTTAGCATTGCCGGAACCGCCGTCGCAATGACAAGGGAAATCCAGGGTTGCATCAGTCCCTAGGCTCCGTCGTCATATACGCAGAGCTCTCGGCTGGTTATAGAGAATTTGCTTGTTCCCGTAGCACGAGCGACTTCAACGTAGATTCGGACAATCTCATCAGCTGTCGCGGTAAAATTCCAAGAGTATGCCCCAGCAGTGGTTCTGTTGCTCAACGGGGCGGTGATGTGGACTCTGACGTCAGAGAGCCGGGTCCCGACCATAGCGCCAGTCGTGCCTGCCGGCGCCTTACCCAAGAAGATAAAGATCGAATCACTACTTCCGTTGGAGGACTGAAAGTTTGTCTCGAACTTGATTCGATAACGGCGGCCATTGATGAGTTGAACACCATCAATCGAGTCGGGAACACTAGAGTCACCTGAAAGTCCGTCGACCGATTCAGTTTTGAACGAACGGGCAATCAATCCCAAGGCCGGGCTAGTCCAGTTTTTGTGAAAGGACGCGTCGAAGATGTAAGTCGGGTAACCAGGGCAGTCGAGGGCTACAAATTGGGTGCCGTGAAACAAATTCAGCTCATCACGCTCTGCTTGATTCCGAACCGGAATGGGAACGCCGCGAGGCACGGTGTATCGCCAAACTTGGGTAATGGATGCATCTATTGTGGTGCTTGCGCCCGCGGACAGCAGGGCCTCGGATAATACATATGAATTTGCTGGCAACGAGGCAGTTGGTTTGCTCGGTGTTCCGGAGGCGGCTCCTTGGAGCACTGCCAGTACCGGCTTGGACGTCGTCGAATCAGAGGTGGACTCAGGAAACCGGACATAAATTAAGTCCCAGCGGCTGCCAGTGCTTGGCGCGGGAGTTGTGGGTACATCAACGACCCCGTCGTTCGCATACAGCACGACGCCGTCACTACCATTGGTTTCGCGGGCTATCACGCCTTCGAACGGTTTGATGCGATAGATCATCCCGGATTGCGAACCGATGACAATTAAGACATCTTTCTGCGCGAAGAGGCCGGAACGCGGAACACCGTCTGCATTCGTGGCGATGAGCCAGCTGAGGGCTTTGCGAGCAGATCGGGGATCGGTACCTGCCGCTTCGGGAACAGATTTTCCATCTTTGCGAACAAAGATTCCTCGGGTGAGTGCCATGGGTTTCTCCTATCGGATGAAGTGGACCTGCATCATGAGATCGCAAGTCATGTCTGGGTCGGAATGGTAACCAGCTGGGGTATTCGATGCTGCGGAACACCAAAGCTGGATCTTGCCTTCGATCGTGGAACCGACGGCTAGATCTTGCCCGCGAAGTTGGATGAGCGCAGTAGGAACGGAAAGTGATTTCACCACCCGGCTCAATTTGCCGTCAGCGTCGGTCTCTTGGCGAACTATCGTCGGGCCAGCAGCGAGAAAAGTCTCGGCACCAATTTGAAACCTTCCATAAGCTTCGCCCCAGCCCGGGTAACCGGAAGGACTTGCTTTGGCATCCCAAATAATCTGAATTTGTGCACTCAGAGTTACCAAGGCGAAATTGAAAGCTTGTGGCACAACTGCGGTTGTAGTGAGTAGTGCGACTGGCGTGCTGCTCAGGGCAAAACCCACAGAACGTCGTCGATCGTAAGCTGAAGAGATCGAACCAGGCATTGTTCGAGTCTCCAGATCGCTAAGCCGGCGCCCGAAGGCTTGAAACATCTGCGCCATGCCAAACTGATCCTCTGGCCGGCGAGTCGGGTATTACCAGCCTTGATCCTGGCTCATCGGTCCTCCATTGTTGGTGCAATTTCTACTGAAATTCCTTCGGAAGCAAGCTGTCCGGATACCGAAAGAACTCGGGTGCGGTATGGACCTGGGCGAAGGTAAAGATGATCATCCGGGACGAGTATTTGGCACCAATCGCCTGGACGGTAGTCGCCCAGAGCTGGGCTGCCGGAAGGTGTCACAGTCAGTTTCCAGGTCTGCCAAGGTCTACTGCTGGAGGCCACTAGCGCTCGAGCATACGAATCACTGAATCGCCCCGGTGTGTCCGGAGACTTTCTTGTTTGAGAGGATCAGGACATGGCAGGGAAAACTACGACACGGTATCCGCAGGAGTTGAAGGATCGTGCGGTGCGCATGGTTGCGGAGATGGAGGGTGCGTCTTCGGAGTGGGCGGCGATGCAAAAAGTTGCCCAGCTTTTGGGTGTGGGTGTGCCGGAAACGGTGCGTAAATGGGTCCGGCAAGCCGAGATCGATGTTGGTACTAGAACTGGAACAACGAGCACGGAATCGGCCGAGCTGAAACGGTTACGGCGTGAGAACGCTGAGCTGAAACGGGCGAACGCGATCCTTCGGAGTGCTTCAGCTTTTTTCGCGGTCGAACTCGACCGCCACAACACTGATCGTGAAATACGTCAAGGACCATGCCGGTCACCGCGAGAATAATGGATTGCGGTGGGGTGTCGAGTCGATCTGCCAGGTGCTTACTGGGACGGGGTGAAGACCACCCCGTCCACGTACTACGAATGGGTGGATAAAACACGATCTCACCGAGAACAACGTGATGAGGTGCTCAAGCCCGTGATCCAGAAGGTGTATGCCGCTAATTACGGGGTGCACGGCACCAGGAAAGTCTGGTTGGCGAGGAACCGTGAAGGTGTGCCGGTGGCCAGGTGCACGGTAGAACGGCTCATGGGGTTACTTGGCATACAGGGTGCGGTCCGTGGCAAGGTCAAACGCACCACGATCAAAGACTCGAAGGCAGCCCGAGCGAAGGACTTGGTCCGCCGTGATTTCACACCAACGGCACCGGATCGGCTATGGGTAGATGATTTCACCTATGTTTCGACCTGGTCCGGGTGGGTCTATGTTGCCTTCGTGATCGATGCCTACTCTCGGAGGATCCTGGGCTGGTCAGCGAGTGCTTCTATGAACACCGTGCTAGTGCTCAACGCAGTTAATCAGGCAATCTGGAGTCGTGAACGGGCCGGGGCTGAGATTTCCGGGGTGATTCATCATCACGATGCCGGGGCTCAATACGCCTCCTTGGCCTTCACCGAACGCCTGGCCCAGGCCGGTATCCGCCCCTCGATCGGTTCTGTGGGTGATAGTTACGACAACGCCTTGGCGGAAACCATCAACGGGCTTTATAAGACCGAGCTGATCAAACCCGGCAAGCCCTGGCGGACTCTAGAAGAAGTCGAAATCGGCACCGCTGAATGGGCCGATTGGTACAACCACCGAAGGCTCTACCAGTACTGCGGAGACATCCCACCAGTAGAGCTAGAAAACCACTACTACAATCACTACCAGAGCACGGCAGCCGCCGACAGGCTCATCGTCTGAGAAACCCTCCGGACACACCGGAGCGATTCAGAGCGGGGTGGTGAGCACGGAAAGTGCTAGGCAGGTCGCTTTGTTTTCGGCAGTGCTGCTCATTCTGGGTGGAATTGTTTCAGCGATCGGGATACAAGACCCCCATTCGAAAAGAAATGACATGGCAGCGAAGCTGATTCCGCCCGCGACGAATCTTCACCCGTAAGGCGGGCGGCGCTCAGATTGCTAGGATGCTGAATATGGACTACAAAGTGCAACAGTTGACTGACGCTGCCGATGAATAAGTCAACACTGGATTCAAGCCTTACTCTGGCTAACAACGTGATTGCCTTTGTCTTAGAAGTGGCCCTTCTGGTTGCCGCATTTTTTTGGGCGTATAAGACATTCTCTGCACCAACCGGGCTAATAACGGGCCTGCTGCTGGATATCACAATAGTTGTCTTTTGGACTTTCCTTATGGCGCCAAAGTCACGCTTTCGGATCCGCTGGCCAGCTCAGCCTTTAGTAGCACTAGTACTATTTCTGCTTGCCGGATTGGGTTTGATCCTGGCCCAAGCGGGATTATTAGGCATTCTGATGATCATCGTGGCCGTAGCGAATGCCGCGTTGAGCTACTGGCTCAAGTGGAAAAATGGCACAGCATCGAATCCGGATAAATAGCGCTTTAGCTACCGCAAAAGCTGCTTTCAAGCCGCTAGCGACAGCCCTAGCCAAGCGGCGCCAAGGCCTAAGACTAGATTCAACCCGATATTCACCATTGCGCTAAATTTGTTTCCTAGTTGCCATAGTGAAACCGTGGCTACGGCGAAAGAGCTGAACGTGGTCAGTCCGCCCGCAATACCGATGGAAATAGCTGAATGCCAGTCCGGCGAGAGTTCTGCGTGCGAAGCAAAGCCGCCCGCCAGGCCGATAATGAAGCTTCCCAGCACATTTACTGACAAGGTTGCCAACGGAAAATGATGAGCTTGGCCGTGCGCGAAGCGTCCCCGTTGGGCAAAGAAAGAGTCAAGACCAAAGCGCATCAATGCGCCTAGAACTCCTGCGAGACCGACGAATATTACGATCATTGAGATCTCCGAGCGGTGCCCTTGGCTGACCAGTTAGTACCCCAACGTAAGCCAAGCCAGGCCGCACCAAGACCTGCTAAGACTGTTGCCAGCAAATAACCTATCCAGAGGCCATGCAGGCCGACTCGCGCGTACTGATCGACTGCGTAAAATACCGCTGAAAACGTGGTGAATGAGCCAAGCAATCCAGGGCCCAAAGCTGCGCGTAGCCACCAACGCGCGGGACGTCGAGACCAAAGCCCGGTAAGGACGCCAAGCGCGAGTGAGCCCGAGAGGTTGATAAACAGCGTGACAAAGGGGAACGCCGTCGAACTTTCGGGGAAAAGTAAGCCCAATCCGTAACGTAGTTCGGTGCCAAAGAATCCACCCACTGCAACAGCCAGCCAAGCGCTAGCTGGCGGCCAGGAAGTGCTCTGGGTCACCGAACCAAACAATCTTGATGCACTGAAGTGTCCACGACCCACAGAGCAGAGCCAACCTCTTCGCTCAGATCGATCTCTCGGCTTTGCGAGCCGTCACCCAGACGAACCACCAACGCACCGCCAAAAGGCTTACGATCAATGACTTCCACGGCGGCATCCAACTGAATGTTTTCGTCGTCTAAATAGCGCAACAACTTCGGATTTTCATCGCTGATCCGAATTATTTGCCCCCGGTGGCCAGAATCCAGCACTGCTAGTTGATGAGCCGGCGGTAACTCAATGGTGCCGTCAGGCCCAGGAATGGGATCGCCGTGCGGATCTCTGGCTGGGTGGCCAAGTTTCTCGGAAAGCCGTTCGATAAATGTGTCAGAGACCGCATGTTCTAACGTCTCTGCTTCATCATGAACCTGATCCCAGCGATAACCCAGTTCTTGAGCAAGATAAGTTTCCAGCAATCGATGCCGACGCACCATAGAAAGCGCTAGCTTCAGGCCATTGGAGGTCAAAGTGACACTTCCATATGGTTGATGGTCTACTAGCCCGGCATCCTTGAGTTTACGAACCATTTCGGAAACAGATGAATTGGCAACACCTAGCCGGGTTGCCAATTGTGATGAGTTGATCGGCTTATCTTGCCACTCGGTGTAGGCATAGATGGTCTTGACGTAGTCTTCGACGCTCGATGAGGTGGGGTTCGCCTTCACTCACACCACAATACCTTCCCTGGACGGTATAGCTGATAATTAGCTCGTTCCGGTGACTGTAATGAACACTAGAGCCAGATTAAGCGCGACGATCAAAATTGCCGACACTATTGAAACTACCCGGAGCACTAACGAGTCGCGGTGTTCGCCCATGATCTTCTTGCTGAAGGTCAATCGCAGCAACGGGATAAGTGCAAACGGAATGCCAAAACTCAGGGCTACCTGGCTAACCACTAGCGCCCAGGTGGGATCCACGCCGAGGCTGAGCAGAAGGAGCGCTGGAATAAGACTGATCACTCGACGCAAAAGAAGTGGGACCCGGAAGCTCAGTAATCCAGACATGATGGTCGCCCCGGCATAGCAGCCGACCGAAGTAGAAGCTAGGCCGGAGGCGAGCAAGCCGATGCCGAAGATGATGCCCACCGCTGGGCCCAGCGACGCAGTGATAGCTTGGTGGGCTCCGGCGATGCTGTCCGTGCCGTCGACGCCGCGAAGCGTCGAAGCGGCGAGAAGCAACATGCCAATGTTGACGGTGCCAGCGATAAGTAGCGCAACTACGACGTCGACCCTGGTAGCGCGCAAAAGTTGACGCAATTTCCCTGCGCTTGGTGCTTCTGAACCGGCCGGTCGATGCCGGTCCCGGGCTAATGCAGAATGCAGATAGATTGCGTGCGGCATGACGGTAGCGCCAAGCATGCTGGCGGCGAGAAGTACCGATTCTGAGCCGCTGAACCGCGGTAGGAGCCCGGCTACCGCGTCGCCGGCATTTGGTGGGCTGAATATCAGGCCGAAGAGGAAGCCAACCGTGATGATCGCTAACAAAAAGATAATGACCGATTCGAAATGGCGTTGACCAAATCGATTTTGCACCGCGAGCATTGCCATCGACAGGACACCAACGATGAGTCCGCCTATGGGGAGGGGGAGTCCGAAGAGTAGATTCAAGGCGATGGCTCCGCCGATTACTTCCGCAAGGTCAGTAGCCATCGCCGTGAGCTCAGCTTGGAGCCAGAATGCTCGTCGTGCGGTTGGTTGGAGCCGAGTCCCCAAAACTTCAGGGAGCGATTTACCCGTTACCAAGCCCAGCTTGGCTGACTGGTACTGGATCATCATGGCCATCAGATTCGCTGCTACCAAAACCCAGACCAGGAGGTAACCGAACTTTGCGCCGCTGGTGAGATTCGCGGCGACGTTGCCAGGATCAACGTAAGCAATTGCCGCGACGAAGGCCGGGCCCAGCATGAAAATTGTTCTGGCCGGAACCTTGATCTTTGACGTCTTTTGCAGCACACATTCTCCTGAAAATCGGTGTGCCTACTAAAATAATTTAGGCATAACGAAATTCTAGGCTTATGGCTTCGATTTGGCAATCAAGCTCAGGACTTTTTTACCTGCCGAGCAATCGTCAGATAGGGCAAATCAAGTTGATCCTCGGCTCGGTGTCCTAGATGCTCAAAAAGGTACCAGTTCATGTTCTGGATAACCTTCGCGCGGCTTGTTTCGTTGGCGCGCAGATAGTAGCTCCGAGATTTGACCAATTCAATCAACTCCGCTGGGCAGAGAGTTTGGTTCCAATGGCTCAAATGCGAACGCGCTGGGCTAAACTCCTTGCCAATGACGGGTTGATGATCGCTTTGATGAACGTCACCGGCGTGCATGATTCTGGACAGTCGATGTACCCAAGGCACACGTACGTCCAGCTGGTTCCAAATGAGGCCGAATGTGCCGCCTGGACGCAACACTCGTGCGATTTCAGTGCTCGCCGCGATCGGATCGAACCAATGCCAGGCCTGGGCAACCAGCACTGCATCGGCGCTCGCTGTTGCCAACGAGCTACCTTCAGCGCTGCCGACCACTGTGCGTACCTCTGGAAAGCGTTGATTAAGCTGTCTGAGCATATTCGCCGAAGGATCAACTGCCGTCACCTCGAGTCCAATGTCAACGAGCCGCTCAGTGAATTTTCCGGTGCCTGCGCCAAGGTCAACCACTTGTTTCGCCCCGGCCGGAACCAGCCAGCGAGCGGGTCCGTCCGGATAACCAGGGCGAACCCGCTCGTAAAGTTCACCGCCGGTGGCAAAAGCCGAGCCGAGCTCGCGACGTCGAAGATCTTCAATTTTGGGCCCGCTTGATTGCTGCGGATTGATGGGCACGAGTGCGGCCTCCTCATAGCGGTTTGCGTGTTTCAGCGCCTCCACTCTAATCCACCCGGCTACCCGGGCGAACTATTCAGTTGCGCACGGCGCAGCGCCAGCGGTGCCGTGGGTATTGGGCGCCCAGTCGGGGAAGACCCGGGAGTCATTGGCCGGTACCCAACGGCCGGCGTCGACGACGTAGTCCCAGCTAGGGCCTTGTTCTACCAAAGTGCGGACGCCAGCAATAAGTTGGTTGACGTCCTCAAGTCTGGACCCGACGCCGAAGCTCGCGCGAAGAGATTCCGGAAGGCAGCCCTAAACGGCGCAGCAAGGGGTGGGCGCAAAACCTGCCATCGCGGACGCCAACGGCAAATTCCGCGGACAAGAACGCCGCAGCCAAGCCTGAATCGTAGCCTTCGATCGAGAAATTTACCACGCCGATGCTGCCGCCGCCGGGGTAACTATCGGTGTCTTTAAACAGCGTGTGTACCCGAACGCCCGGGATCTCTGCCAATGTCTCAATTAGCGTGCTTCGAAGCTGGTCTTCGTGCTCGCGCCAAGCAATCGGGTCCAGGTTAGCTAGCGCCTCGGCGGCCCGGGCCAATGTCGCGGCGCCCAAGACATTCGGCGTGCCGCCTTCATGCCTTGCGGGGCCTTCTGCCCAGCTGACCGAATCAAGTCGGACTTCGCGCACCGCACCGCCACCAAAGAGATTGGGTAGGCCGCCGTCGAGCCAATCAGGGCGACCAACCAACACGCCCGCGCCAAAGGGAGCGTAGAGCTTGTGGCCAGAAAAGGCTAGATAGTCAATGCCAGCGGCGCTGATATCGATGCGGCGGTGCGGAGCCAACTGCGCCGCGTCGACGACGATCCTGGCTCCGTGTCGATGGGCCAATGCGGCCAGCTCGGCTACTGGGAGAATTTCGCCAGTGACGTTTGAGGCGCCAGTGATAGCGAGTAGCGAAACCGGTCCAGCAGCAAACTCTGCTTCAAGTACCGAAATTGTCTCGGCAATAGTGTCCGCAGCGAGCACGCTTCGATGCGGTAGCGACTGCCAAGGCAGCAGATTAGCGTGATGCTCAATATCCAAATACAGCACGTCGCCCTGCGTTGCGCCGTCCGCTTCTGGCAGGCAACGAGCCAACAGATTCAGCGAATCAGTGGTGTTCCGCGTGAAAATCACGGCGTCGTCTGCTCGGCCACCGATAAAGGTTCGTACGATGTTTCGAGCATTTTCATAGACCGAGGTGCTGATTTGCGAGGCATAGCCAGCGCCACGATGAACACTGGCGTAATAAGGCAAGATTTCCTGCAAATACTCAGCAACCGATTCGATTGCCGGAGCAGAAGCAGCATAATCCAGATTGACGTACCGGGTTTGACCGCCGTGAATCAGCGGTGCTTGTAGTTCTGCACCCACAACCGGAAGTAACGCGGGCAGATCGATCTTATTCGGGGCGGGGTTTTCGACAGTAAGCGTGCTCATGAGACCTCGTTTAAAGAAAACCTCCACTGTTTGGCCGTGACAGGCCTGGAAGGTCGCGCTTGCCGGGACCACTCCGGTCCGGCCAGGTCGTCACCCGGGGCACCCCGCCGCGATAGGAGGGTTGCCGGCCAGCAAACCGGGGTTTAACGCTGGCACTCGTGACCTGAAACAAGCCTAAAGGAATCAGGCAGGTCTTCGCACACTGTTACGGAACACTGCTTTGTGCTTAGATCAGCGGATCCAGCTGTGGGTTCAGCAGACGCAATACTTCTGAGTGCAGAATTCCATTAGTGGCCAAGGCATTTCCACCAAAGGGGCCTTCCGTGCCTTCCAAGGAGGTGAATCTGCCGCCGGCTTCAGTCACGATGGGAACCAAAGCTGCCATATCGTGCAGGTTCAGCTCGGGTTCGCAGGCGATGTCTACCGCGCCTTCGGCAACTAGGCAGTACGACCAGAAATCGCCGTAGGCCCGGCTCCGCCAGGTGGAATCCATTAAAGTAGTGAATTCGGAAAGATTGCCCCGCTCACGCCAGCCCTTAAGCGAGGAATAAGACAAGGAAGCATCGGCTAGTTTTGACACGTTGGAGACTCGAAGTCTGCTCGCTGCAGCCAAAGATTTTCCAGTGAATGCACCGGTCCCTTTAGAAGCCCACCAACGTTTGCCCAGCGCTGGCGCACTGACTAACCCGACGACCGGCACGCCCTCATCTACCAAGCAGATCAGCGTGGCCCAGACCGGCACGCCCCGAACAAAGTTTTTAGTACCATCAATCGGATCGATGATCCACCGGCGGGATCCATGGCCGGAACTGCCAAATTCCTCGCCTAAGATCGCATCTCGCGGCCGAGACCTCGACAACTGGCTCCGGATCGCCTCTTCAGCGCTTTTGTCTGCGTCAGTTACCGGAGTCAGGTCGGGCTTGGTCTCAATTTTCAGATCGAGAGCCTTGAATCGGTCCATAGTCTGAGCATCAACGGAGTCTGCGATGACGTGCGCGAGGCGTAGATCATCGTTGTAACCTTGCGGGGCGAAGTTCATGCCTCAACGCTATCCTGAAATTTCAAGAATTCTGAGTATTCTTCGCTCAGTTCGAGCTCGTGCCTGTATTCGACGGACTTGCCAGCACTGCGGCAAGCAAACGGCGGAAGGATGCTAATCGTTCTGGTCCGCTTTCACCGGCGTTTCCCTCCGTAACCCAAGCGTCTAGCCCGCATTCGGGCGCCTCGGCGTCGTGCTTGCAACCGCGTGGGCAATCTTCCAAGCCCGGTAATAAATCAGGGAAGGCGTTCAAGATCCGGGCCGGATCAACATGCGCTAAACCAAATGATCTAATGCCAGGTGTATCAATAATCCAACTACCGGGCTGAGCTTCGGCGAGTGGCAGCGCAAGCGCGGATGAAGAGGTATGCCGGCCACGGCCAGTCACCAAATTTACGCCGCCGGTTGCACGGGCAGCACCGGTGAGTGCGTTGACCATAGTGGATTTCCCGACGCCGGAATGGCCAACCAGAACCGAGACTTTGCCATTTAGATGTTCGCTGAGTTTTTCCACTGCGTCATTCGCTAACGCTGCAGATCCAGTTTCTGCTTGAACGCCAATTGTTCGGCTGAGCACGATGGTGAAATCGAGCTGTTCATAATGTGCCAGCAATTCGGCTGGGTCTTTCACATCCGTTTTGGTGATGAGCAGGATCGGATCGAGCCCAGCATCGTAGGCGGCAACTAGTGCGCGGTCGATAAAACCGGTGCGAGGCTCGGGGTTTGCCGCAGCGACCACAATGACCAGCTGGTCCGCATTGGCCACTAACACTCGCTCAACTGGATCGGAATCATCAGCAGAACGACGTAACAGAGTTTTGCGTCCCTCTATCCGAACCAATCGAGACAAAGTGTCTGGCTCGCCGGAAGTATCACCGACTAGCGAGACGAAATCACCTACGACAACTGGTGAGCGACGCAGTTCGCGGGCTCGGGCGGCGATCAAGACGCGTTCAGTATCGAGTCCTTCGTCAACGATCGCGGTATAGCGGCCGCGGTCGACAGTGATAATCCGACCGATGAGTGCGTCAGAATACGCTGGTCGATCTTTGGTTCGCGGACGAGTTCCTTTTTTGTTAGGCCGAATCCGAACATCAGACTCATCCCATTCGCGGGCCACTATTGAGCCAACATCCGGTGCCATAGTTCGGGAAACTCCGGCATTGTCTTTGCTGTGGTCGCGATATTTTCGACGGCGACGCCGGGCACTGCAAGACCGATGATCGCGCCCGCAGTAGCCATTCGGTGGTCGGCGTAGCTGTGGAATATCCCGCTATGCAAGGGCTGTGGCTCGATGATTAGGCCATCGGCAGTCTCAGCCACGTGCCCACCGAGGGCATTGATCTCAGCCGCAAGAGCGGCAAGGCGGTCGGTCTCGTGCCCACGAAGATGAGCGATGCCGGTTAGTCTGCTGGGTCCCTCGGCCAAGGCACAGAGTGCAGCAACCGTAGGCGCCAGTTCTGAGGTGTCAGCTAGCTCTACGCCGCTAATGTGTGCGCCGCCAGTCACTATGAGCGTGTCGCCCTCCAGGACGACGTCGGCGCCAAAGGCGGTAAGAATTTCGCGCCAAGAATCACCGACTTGGCTTGTGTGAACTGGCCAACCCGTGATGCGGACCGTGCCTCTGGACACCAGCGCTGCGGCAAGGAACGGGCCAGCATTTGATAAATCCTGTTCGACGATGACATCGAAGGCTCGGATCGGTCCAGCAGCGACGATCCAATGATTCGGTACCGAATCATCTACCTCGACGCCAGCTTCGCGTAACAGGCGGACAGTCATTGCGATGTGATCTAGGCTCGGCACCGGCTTGCCAAGGTGTTCCAGATGCAGCCCGTTTTTGAACTGTGGCGCGGCAAGTAGCAAAGCTGAAACGAATTGTGAGGATCCCGAAGAATCGAGTGAAATATAGCCACCCTCGACGGATCCAGCAGCGTCGAGTACGAAGGGGAGGCTTTGCGGCAGAGCCGTGTTTTGGCTCGCGTCTTCGGCGGCGTGATCTTCTTGAACCGATTGGACAGATTGAACAGATTTGACCGGTCGAACAGCGACGCCTAATGAACTCAATGAGGTCAGCACCGGTCCCATCGGACGCAGCCGGGCATGTTCATCGCCGTCGAACTGGATTAGACCCTCAACGAGAGCGGCAAGCGGCGGCACGAAGCGCATGACCGTGCCAGCCAAACCACAGTCGATAGCAGTTTGACCGATTTTTTGTCCTACTTTGATCGGCGTTACCAGAAGGTCCGGACCGTAAGCGCCTTGCCCCGGCGTCTCCTTAATTTCTGCACCAAGCTGCCGCAAGGCTTGAACCATCAGGAGTGAATCACGTGAGTGCAGCGGGGCGCGAAGTCGGGAAGGACCATCGGCAAGCGCCGCCAAAACGAGATAGCGATTGGTTAGTGATTTAGAGCCGGGTACCGTGAGATCAGCCGAGATGGGCTTTTCTGCAACCGGGGCTGGCCATAAGTTATCGGATTCAAGCATTGTTCCGGTTTGGTTCACTATCCCTGCACCGCGTCAGAGATCGAGTTTGCAGTCTTTTTCAATTGCTTCTTGCCAGCCTTTTTGCCAGATTCGGCCAAATGCTCCGCGCGCCAGGCGAGGCCGGGCTTGCCAGCAGTATCAACAGATGCCAGTAAGACTCCGCCAAGCAGAGAGACGTTCTTCAGCAATTGCGTACGCTGCCACCGTCGGCCTTCAGCCGTGGTGGTGTCTGCTGAGCCGAACTCGGCTGTGGCGTTGACGGTTGAAGTAACCGCCAATAAGAATCCAGCGAAACGAGGGAGCTTTCCCACCGCGAGTAAAATTCCGGCGCCAAGCTGCACTCCGCCGATGGCCCGGGCTACGAGTTTTTCGTCTGCTTTGGGCAACGCATTGGCCACAGGCCGGAGGACTATGCCCAGGTTTTGAGCCGTTTCGTCCGCGTGTCGGATTCTGCCGATCCCGCCGACAATGAAACTCGAAGCGAGCAACGGACGAGCTATGGCGCGGACGAGTGACATCAAGAGCCTCCTGTTGATTGGTGCTGGTGAGTTCTAGTCTGGCACTTTTACGGAATAATTTCGCTCCCGGCCAAGTTTGGATGGTTAGAAGTCGAGAGAAAAGGACATCATGGCTGAGTTGCGTTTGGCAGCGCCTGGACGAGCTGACGTCACCGCAGGCGATAACCCGTTGCGTCTGAGACTAGACTTGAAGACAATGAGCAACGCTAGCAATGAAGTCCTGACCTCCGCGTCCGAGGAACTTGTGGTCGATCCAACTACGGAGTCGATCGAAGATCGTCGTGTGCGCTTTGAACGTGATGCCATGCAGTACGTTGATCAGCTGTATTCAGCTGCAATGCGGATGGCACGTAATCCCTCCGATGCTGAGGACCTGGTCCAAGAGGCATATACGAAGGCATTTTCAGCCTTTCATCAGTACCGGCCAGGTACGAATCTGAAGGCTTGGTTGTACCGGATTCTGACGAACACGTATATCAACCTTTACCGGAAACGTCAGCGTGAGCCGTTGCAGTCTGGGTCTGATCAGATCGAAGACTGGCAATTGGCTCGGGCCGAGTCGCATACCTCATCAGGGCTGCGAAGCGCCGAAGCTGAAGCTTTGGATCATTTGCCAGATTCTGATGTGAAGCGGGCATTGCAGTCGATTCCGGAAGAGTTCAGGTTGGCGGTCTATTTCGCCGACGTCGAAGGCTTCGCTTATAAAGAGATTTCAGACATCATGAATACGCCGATCGGCACCGTGATGTCGCGATTGCATCGCGGGCGAAAGATGTTGCGCGAGATGCTAGCCGACTATGCCGCCGAACGCGGATTCACGGCGAGTAATACACAGGACAGAGTTGAAACTAGGGGAAGTGCTTCATGAACGACTGCCAGAGTCTAGGGGATTGCGAAGACTCGCGCGTCCAAAAGATTTACGAATATTTGGACGGCGCGTTATCTTGCGATGATCTTGCCGAGATCAAGGACCATCTGGATACTTGCGCCGATTGCGCCGGTAAACACGATTTGGAGTGCGTCATTCGATCAGTCGTGAAGCGCTCCTGCACGGAAGCTGCGCCAGAGAACCTCAAGGCGTCGATTTTGGAGCGTATTCACGCGGTGAACTCAGTCAACTCTTAGAGTTTGAGGCACGCGGTCTCGTTGTTTCTGGTGGCTATCTCCCAGGAGCAGCGGCCGCCCAGCGGGACAAAATGGTACTTCCCACTCAGATAGCTGATTCAGCGGGACTGAATGGGAGCACAAAAAGAAAGACCCCCTCGGATCAAGCGGATTCTTGCCGAAGGGGTCTTTTTCACGTCTCAGGTGTTGGGGCGCTTACCGTGGTTCGCGCCGCCACGCTTCCGGTCACGACGCTTGCGTGCACGCTTTGACATAGCAGCCTCCATTCCTCTATTGATACTGAATACTTCAGATGAGCTCTGAAACGAGCTCAAAAAGATTCGCATCCAAGTCTTTCACACCTTTGCTGTCCGGCCTAACCGGGAAGTTGATAGGCCACGATTTTTGCGCCCGCGGCCAGGTCGTTGTCTGCCACTAGCCGCAATCCCTGCGTCGTATTGTGCGGAAGGTTCTGCCGCCGTCGGCTTGTCTCGGCATCGAAGCGGCGTGGTGGGAGGTGGTTCCAAACTAGTTGCATCTCATTCTCCTGTCGGTTCCGAACTTCGATTTTCGCTGCCGCGCAAAGTAGCCCGGATGGCAATTTTGGCCTGGTCTAAGACAGTCCGAACAGTTTCCAAAGTGACTTCCGCCAACACATCTTGCCGAGTATATTGCCGCAACTCAACGCGCATCTCGTCGCGGAAAGATTGCAACAACATCTCCGCCTCTTTGAGTAGACGTTGGTTTGTCGGGGAGTAGCGGCCAGCTTCGGGCATCTTTCGAGCCGCACTTCTGGCAGCTTCGGCCGTTGCGGCTAGATCTGCCCGTAGGCCCTTCATATTCGTCCTGATGTCTTGGCGCAAGGTGTCCGCCAAGCGGCGTACCGAGGCTGAGATGTCCTGCTCGACCTCGTTTAGCTCATCCCGGCGTCGATCTAGCTCGGCTCGGCCACTATCGGTGATGTTGTATGTTGTTCGCCGGCCATCTGTTGTAGTGCCAACAAGTCCTTCCTCCTCAAGCTTGGCTAGCCTAGGGTAGACCGTTCCGGCGCTGGGGGAGTAGGTGCCGCCAAAGCGGTCGCTGAGCGCCCTGATCACGTCGTAACCGTGTTTGGGGCCCTCTTCCAGCAGGGCCAGCAGGTAGAGTCGCAGGGCGCCATGCGCAAAGACGGGAGGCATTAGTTTTGCACCCCGCTGAGCTGGTTGACCACTGAGATGGCACCGGTTACGGAAACGCAATTGATTTGCACCGCTCCGTTGCTGCGCTCGCCGAAACTGCGTTTGGTGTTACCTAAAACTCTTATCGATTCGTCATTGATAGTGATATTGCTGGCCACCGAGGTTGCCGAAAGGTCTACGGCGAGCTGCTGCGGCAATCTGATGAGTAAGTCGCCGGACACCGAGTTGCTAGAGATCTTCTGAATGGGACCCAGGCAATCTAGGGTTACATCGCCAGTGCCGGTATTAGTTTTTACCGAACTCAACGCGCCGGAAGCGGTCATTTCGCCGGAAACGGAATTGAGGGAAAGATCGCCTTGATGATCACGAACAATAACTTCACCAGAGACGGTATTTGCCGCCACAGAACCTTGGGTGGAGTCGCTGATGACCGACCCGCTGACCAAAGAAACTTTCACTCGACCGTTGATCCCTTGAACCAGTCCGTCTCCACTGACCGTTCCGGCGTCAATCGCGGTTGTTGCGGGAACCGAAATGGTGATGACTAGCCTATTTGGCGATTCGACCGGATTGTTTTTGGCCAGCCAGCGGCTAGCGTCGTGGTGCCCGTGTTTGATCTGTAGCGCCCCATTGCTGAAATGGATTTCTAATGAATCGCCCGAAATCTCAGCGATGGCAAGGCGAGTAACCGGCTCGTCGTGCACCACGACGTCGAACCTGCCGCCGACTGCGTTCAGCTTGAGTTCGGTGACGTCATCTATCTCTAGGGTCTGGGGAGATTCAATGCTCCAGTGTTGATCATTCATGGTGAGGTCTCCTTTTAGATTTATGCGTTTTGGTGCACAACGGAGATATTTCCGGAGACTGAGCTGCCGGAGATACTTAGTTGCGGTTGTTGGGGGCCCGTGCTGGTCCGGACCTTTTGGCCAGTGCCGGAGAACTTTTGGTCGTCGAGAATAATTCGACCGGACACGGTTTTGACGTCCAGAGCTGCGCCGACGTCGGACGGTAGCCGCACGGTGACATCGCCAGAGACGCTGTTCAGATCCAGCGAGTCGGGCTCGCCATGGAAATCGAAACTCAGATCGCCACTGACAGTTTTGGCACGTACTGCTAAAAGTTCTCCCGATGCAGTTATTTCGCCGCTAACACTTTTGGCACCGAAGCGGCCCTAGTGGTTGCGAACGATGATTTCGCCACTGACGGTGTCCACATCTAGGCTCCCACGAGTTCCATCGGCCATTACTGAGCCGGAAACAGTCTTCAGCTCGTTGCTGCCGGTAGTTCCGCTGATGAGACCTTCGCCGCTTACCGTTGAAGCGCGAACAGTGGTTTCCGCCGGCACCGCGATGCTCAGCACAATGCGTTGTCCCGATAATGTGCCGAGTCGTTTGAGCCAACCGAGCGGATTGTGATCCCGATGTTCAATGGTGAGCACACCGTTATCGAACGAAATTTCAAGATCTGTCCCGCTGATCTGGGCAATTTCAATCCGAGTAGTGTGTTCGTCATGCGTAATAACATCAACTCGACCAGCAATTATCGCGGCCCGTAGCTCGCGGACGTTGTCCACATCGATGGTTTGAGCAGACCCCACGCTCCATTGTTTGCTGGTGGATTCTTGGTCCACTGATTCTTGTTCGCTCATGATCTCTCCTGGTCGAGTTATATCGCGTTTATGAATCCACGATATATCGCGTTTGCGAAGAGGTCAAGCTATATCGCGTCTTAATTGTCGTCTAACGAAAACGCCCCCGATATTGGTGAGAGCCGCCAAAATTTCAGCGGCTCCCACCAATATCGGGGGCGTAAGTGGGGTAGGGGACTAGACGGCTTCAGGGATCCCAAGCCACTGGAACCAGCCACGATGCAAAACTAGCCACGCCATAAGCCCGTAACCGGCTTGGCCAGGCGTGCCGCCGTTGGCAGCTAAGTCGGCGCGCCACTGCTCATGGTTGAGTAACGGCGAGAAAGTGTCAACGTAGACGTGTCGACGTCGGGTAGTGACGTCGACGAAGGCGGTATTGAGCTCACTGAGCTTCTTATTCGACGTCGGGTCCAGGCCCGGAGGTGGGCCGACGACGAACACTGGCACGCTGAGTTGAGCAGCGCCGTCGAGAATATTTGCTAGATTCAGCCGACTGCGCGCCGTCGAAAGTCCCAGCTCAATGTCTCGGCTAGACAAACCGATGACCAGTCGATTCTCGTAGAAGTCATCGAATCTACGGCCAGATTCGGAGAGCCAGCGCGCGGCTAGTGCTTCGGTGCCCTCTTGCGGGCATGCCAAAGAATACGACTCGAGTGAAAGCTCCTCCTGAGGGGTCCGGGCTAACACTCTGCCAACCCAACCCAAGGCACGAGGGTCGCCGTGTCCGGCCAACAGCTCATCGCCTACTGCGGCAAGCCGAATCTTTCTGTGCTCCACGCCAAGCCTTCTTTTCATTGATGGGGATGTTCTTGAAACAGTACTCGTCTAGACACGCCGATGCCCAGTCCGCGCTATGGCGAACTGGGCATCGGGATGAAACTAGCGAGTGAGAACGCGATTTACCAGCTGCGTTTGCTCAACCGCATGTCGCTTGCTTGAACCGGTCGCGGTGGAAGCCGAGGCGGGCCGAGAGACTAGGCGGATGCCGCGCTCTAGTGCTTGCGGCACGTTCAGACCCATGTACGGCCACGGACCCTGGTTGGCCGGTTCGTCCTGTGCCCAAACAACTTCGGCATTCGGATACTTAGCAAGTTCAGCTTTGATTTCCTCAGCTGGCAAGGGGTACAGCTGCTCGACTCGAACCAGCGCGGTGGACTCATCGCCGCTCTTTTGGCACGCCGCGAGCAGGTCGTAGTAGAGGCGACCAGATACCAGAACCACGCGATATACCTTGGTACCATCAAGCGGGCGGTGTTCACCGATCACCGGGCGGAACGCACCGGTAGTGAAGTCCTCAACGGGTGAAACAGCTGCCTTGAGACGCAGCAGTTGCTTCGGTGTGAAGACGATCAGCGGACGGCGCGGCTGAAGGTAGGCCTGCCGACGCAATAGGTGGAAGTGCGAAGCAGGAGTGGTGGGCTGGGCCAGAATCATGTTGTCCTCGGCGCACATCTGCAAATAACGTTCGATGCGAGCTGAGGTGTGTTCTGGTCCGTGGCCTTCGTAGCCGTGCGGAAGCAGCATAACCAGCGAAGAACGTTGCCCCCACTTCTGCTCGGCAGAGGAGATGAACACGTCGACCATTGACTGCGCACCGTTGGCAAAATCGCCATACTGAGCTTCCCAGAGGACCAAAGCATCGGTCCGTTCCACTGAGTAGCCGTATTCGAAGCCAACCGCTGCGTACTCACTGAGCGAGGAGTTGTAGATCATCATCTTGGCTTGCTGATCAGTGAGCTGCTGGTACGGAGCCCATTCAGCATCGTTTTTGCGATCATGCAGAATCGAATGCCGTTGCGCGAAGGTGCCGCGCTGAGTGTCCTGACCAGTAAGTCGGATCGGGATTCCTTCAGTGGCCAGCGAACCCAACGCCAATAATTCGCCGAAACCCCAATCGATATTGCCTTCGCGCGTCATCACTTCGCGCTTTTTCAGCAGTGGTTCAATTTTGGGGTGCACGGTGAACTCGGGTGGGATCGTTGCTTGAACGGCACCAATGTGCGCAATCATCTCCGGGCTGACATTTGGCACGTCAGTTGAGAGCTTCAGCTCAGAGTTGCGTTGCGCTACTGGGCGCTCTAGATCGGAAACCGCTTTGGAGTCTTCGGTGATGATCGGAATCGGCGAAGTCTGCGCGGCATGCGTTTCGGCAAAGGCCCGCTCCAAGCGTTCCTGGTAATCGCGCAGCAGCTGCTCGGCTTCTTCGCTCGTGATGTCGCCACGGCCGATCAACGCTTCAGTGTAAAGTCGGCGAACCGAACGCTTGGCATCGATCAAGTTGTACATCATCGGCTGGGTCATCGAGGGATCGTCGCCCTCGTTGTGGCCACGACGGCGGTAGCAGACCAAGTCGATCACGATATCTGCAGCAAACTTCTGCCGATACTTGAATGCCAATTGCGCAACGCGAACAACCGCTTCAGGGTCATCGCCATTGACGTGGAAAATTGGTGCCTGAATCATCTTTGCCACGTCGGTTGAGTAAACCGAAGACCGCGATGACGACGGCGAGGTGGTGAAGCCAACCTGGTTGTTGATCACCACGTGGACAGTGCCACCGGTACGGTAACCGCGCAGCTGGGAGAGTTGGAGCGTTTCCGCAACGACGCCCTGGCCAGCAAATGCGGCATCGCCATGGATCAGGACAGGGAGCACGTCGAAGCTTGCACCATTGGTATCCAGCACGTCCTGCTTGGCTCGAACGATGCCTTCAAGAACCGGATCAGCTGCTTCCAGGTGCGAGGGATTCGCGGCTAAGTACACCTTGGTTTCGTTACCGTTGAACGAGGTGAACGTGCCTTCAGTGCCCAAGTGATACTTCACATCACCTGAGCCCTGAACGGTGCGTGGATCTTCGTTTCCTTCGAATTCACGGAAGACCTGAGCGTAGGTCTTGCCCGCAATGTTGGTCAATACGTTGAGTCGGCCACGGTGTGCCAGGCCAATAGCGACCTCGTCGAGGTTGTCGTCAGCGGCATCGGACAAGATCGAGTCGAGCAGCGGAATTAGCGATTCGCCGCCCTCGAGCGAGAAGCGTTTCTGACCGACGAACTTGGTCTGCAGGAAGGTTTCAAAGGCCTCTGCGGAGTTCAACTTCGAGACAATGCGAAGCTGCTCTTCGCGACTGGGCTTGGAGTAAGGGTGCTCAAGCTCATCCTGGAACCACTTGCGCTGTTCCGGATCTTGCAAGTGCATGTATTCGACGCCGGTGGTGCGACAGTAAGCGTCGCGGAGCACGCCAAGGATGTCGCGGAATTTCAGGCTGTCTTTGCCACCGAAGCCGCCGGTTGGCCATTCGCGGTCCAAGTCCCACAGGGTTAGACCGTGATTGAGCACGTCCAAGTCAGGGTGTTTGCGCTGCACATATTCGAGCGGGTCAATATCCGCCATCAAGTGCCCGCGAACCCGGTAGGCGTGAATCAGCTGTTGGATCCGGGCGACCTTGTTGATCTGATCAAACGGATCCACCTGGACGTCCGGGCTCCAGCGCACCGGCTCGTAGGGGATGCGCAGCGATTCAAAGATCTCGTCGTAGAAATTCTCTGCACCAAGAAGGAGCTGGTGTACGAGCTTCAGGAACTCACCGCTACCGGCGCCCTGGATGACTCGGTGATCGTAGGTTGACGTCAGCGTAATGACTTTGCTGATCGCGTTCTTGGCGATGATTCGTTCGCTGGTGCCCTGAAATTCAGCGGGGTAGTCCAGTGCGCCAACGCCAATGATGCTTGCTTGGCCCTTGGAAAGCCGCGGGACCGAGTGCACGGTGCCAATGCCGCCAGGGTTTGTCAGCGAAACCGTGGTGCCGGCGTAATCGTCTGCCGTCAGTTTGCCGTTGCGGGCGCGCTTGATGAGCTCTTCGTAAGTGCGCCAGAATTCGGAAAAGGAAAGCGTCTCAGCTTTTTTAATGTTCGGCACCACAAGCAAACGGCTACCGTCCGGCTTGGGCATATCAATGGCGATGCCGAAGTTAACGTGCGCGGGCTTCACAGCAACCGGCTTACCATCGCGCTCTTCGTAATGAACGTTCATGGAAGGGAATTGCTTGAGCGCGCGAATGACGGCGTAGCCGATGAGGTGCGTGAACGAGACCTTACCGCCGCGGGCCCGGGCCAAGTTTGAGTTGATGACCAAACGGTTGTCGATCAAAAGCTTTGCTGGAATGGCGCGCACGCTGGTAGCTGTGGGTACCTCGAGGCTGCTGATCATATTGGAAGCGATCGCCTTGGCAGGTCCACGCAATACGTCGACTTTGTCCTCTTCAGGAGCTGCGGTGTTCTTCGCAGTTGGCGGCAGCTGGGCCGGAATCGGCGCTGTGGCAGTCTTCGGAGCCCGGATGCCGGGGGAGCTCACCGGTGCCGCTGCCGGCGCAGGAGCTTCAGTCGCCGTCGCCGTCGCCGCCGGAGCCGCCGCTACGGGCGTTGCAGCTACCGGAGTCACCACAGGAAGTTGGCGAGTAACCGGTCGAGGGTCTGCCGCCGCTTTTTCTGCAGCGTGCTTACCGTTACTGTCATCTGAAGTCTGGCTAGAAGAGGAATCGGCGTCGAGGGAAGCGAATAAAGGCCACCACTTTTCATCAACCGAATTCTTATCTTGCCGGTACTTTTCGTACAGTTCGTCGACGAGCCATTCGTTTCCGCCGAACTCTTCGGTCAAACGAGGAATGGATTGTTCTGGCACCTGAAATACGCCTCTTCCATGAGCTTTAAGACATTGCCGTCCGGGTATCATTCTAGTAACGGCGAGTGCAGACAATCCAATCAAAACGGCATGTTTCGGATTTCTGTGTTGCACACCACATCAAATCAGTGCCCGGGGCTTCAAGCGGAGGTGGTTGGACGTCCTATTCGACAATGTCTTGAGCTTCAATTACGATACGGTACGTTACGTATATTAAAGATGATGTGGCGAGCTCACGAGGGCGGCCCAGAGACACCGAGTTGGAGCGTCGGATTGGCGCCGCCGTGCTCATGGTGCTCGCTGAGGGCGGGTACGAGGCAGTGTCCTTTGAAGAGGTGGCGCGGCGCTGCCACACGTCTAAAGCCAGCCTGTATCGCCGGTGGAAATCCAAGCGCGAGATGGTCATTGCTGCGGTAAAGGCTGGCCCAGCACAAGATCATCAAGGAGCGATTGTCGACGCAGGCAACCTACGGGGGGACCTCCTGAGCCTGTGCCGACAGCTTGATCGCACTATGCGCGCAACCGATAGTCGAACAGCGATGCTCTTGCTGCAAGCTGGCCTAGAAGACCCGGACTTGTGCGAGGCCATCGAGACCTCGGTGGGGCCCACCGGATCACGCCTTCCGGCTCAAGTTATTGAGGCAGCGGTAGCTCGTGGCGAGTTACCGGTAAACGTTGATCCCTTCGCTTTCGAGGAAGTAGTTGGTGCCGTACTGCTACTTCGGCGTGTCAATGGCTTGGCGGCTGACGAACAGTACCTGGCAGCGCTAATCGACACCGTCGTCATCCCTGCTTTGAAGTCGTCAGCCGGTAGGCAAACTGCTTTGCCAGCGGGGATCTTCTCGGGCCGAACTAGCACCACCGTCGCATAACTCGCTACTTCCACAATCGAGTATCCACAAAATGAGGACTAAGCATGACTAATCAATTGACCATCGATGGATTCAAATATCACCGCGTTCCGGGTGTCAACGGAGTCAACATTAATGTTGCGGTGGGTGGAGAAGGGCCAGCCGTTGTCTTACTGCACGGCTTTCCGCAGACCCACTATATGTGGCGCCATGTCGCCGAAAAGCTCGCCCAAGAACACACTGTGATAGCCCTTGACCTGCGTGGTTACGGCAATAGCGATAAGCCTGAGGCGAGTAGCGCTGGTACTTATTCCAAGCGCGAAATGGCCATGGATGTTGTGGTTGTTGCAGCGCAACTCGGCTTTGCGCACTTTGGCCTGATTGGTCATGATCGCGGTGCCTTGGTTGCGGTCCGCGCCGGCTTAGACCATCCCGGCGTCGTCGATTACCTGGGCATCCTCGATGTGCTGCCTACCCTGGATACTTGGGCTGTACTGCAGGGAGTTAACGCGAAGGTGGCCTGGCATCTCTATCTGATGGCCCAGCCTGTTGGGCTACCCGAAAAGATGATTCGTGCCGTCGCTGCGGAGTTCTTCGGATCCTTCCTTACGGCGGGGGATCCCACCGGGAGTACTTTCACAAAGCAAGAGCACGACTACTACGTCGACAGCTCGACCGCCGCCATCGATTCGATCGCTGCCGATTACCGCGCCAGCGCGAGTGTGGACCTTGAGATGGACTTGGCGGATCGCGAACAAGGAGCGCAGCTGTCGATGCCGGTGGGGGTTATCTCGCAGGATTGGGGCTCGCAATTAGGATTTGCTGCTGCCGCGCTGTGGCGTGCATGGGCACCTGGGTCGACGTATCAGCCGACGACTTCGGGACACTTTATGGCTGAGGAGAATCCTGACGAGATTGCAGCTTTCATCACCGGGTTGGCTGCCCGGGCTGAGTAGGCCAGGCAATGATCCAACTAGACTGAAAATATGCGATTCATCGATGGTGCCCAGCACGCCGCAAATCCTGATCTGACCTACTCAGACGTATTTCTGGTCCCGTCACGCTCAGAAGTCATTTCCCGGCTCGACGTCGATTTGTCCAGCGACGATGGTACCGGGACGACAATTCCGCTGGTGGTAGCCAATATGACGGCGGTGACCGGCAAGCGGATGGTGGAAACCATGGCGCGCCGTGGCGGGTTAGCGGTCTTACCGCAAGACATTCCGTTGTCGGTGCTGCGCGAAGTCACTGCGTGGGTCAAAGCCCGCGATGTACTTTTTGAGACTCCGGTAACGCTGACTGCAGCTGACACCGTGATTGATGCCTTGCACCTCATCGATAAGCGCGCTCACGGCGCAGTAGTAGTCACCGATGAAAGCGGTGCTTGTTTGGGTGTGGTCCGGGCCGCCGATTGTGAAGGTGTGGATCGCTTCAGTTCTTTGGGTTCGGTCATGAAAACCAACCCGATCACCCTTGATGCGGAACGCTTTGACGGCGCAGACCGCACTGCAGCGCTAAGAGAAGCCTTCGATACGCTCGACGCTGCGCCTGGTGGATTCGCGCCAGTGCTTCGTGTGGGCAAACTGGTTGGTGCACTCACCCGCACCGGCGCTTTGCGGTCGACAATCTACGCCCCGGCGGTGGATCGGACAGGAAAGCTGAGGGTCGCGGCCGCCGTCGGAATCAACTGCGACGTACAGGCCAAAGCCGCCGAGTTGCTCGACGGCGGTGCGGACTGCCTGGTGATCGACACCGCACATGGGCATCAACAAAAGATGTTTGATGCCCTCGCCGCCGTGCGCGAGATTGGGCCCAAAGTGCCGATCGTCGCCGGCAACGTGGTTAGCGCAGCTGGCGTGCGCGATTTGATTGAGGCTGGCGCGGACATCATCAAAGTCGGTGTAGGCCCGGGCGCCATGTGCACTACTCGGATGATGACTGCCGTTGGTCGGCCGCAGTTTTCTGCGGTGCTGGAATGTGCCAAGGCCGCACGCGAGTTGGGCAAGACCGTCTGGGCCGACGGCGGCGTGCGCTATCCACGCGATGTTGCTTTAGCGCTCGCAGCTGGGGTAAGCCAAGTGATGATCGGCTCTTGGTTTGCCGGTACTTACGAAAGCCCAGGCGATCTCATGGTGGACGCTTCCGGACGCAGGTACAAAGAAAGCTTCGGTATGGCCAGCGCACGCGCCGTACAGAACCGAACACAGCGCGAAGGCGCTTTTGATCGGGCCCGCAAAGCCTTATTTGAAGAGGGCATCTCGTCGTCCAAGATGTATTTGGACCCCTTGCGTCCGGGGGTCGAGGACCTGTTGGACATGATCACTTCGGGCCTACGCAGTTCCATGACTTATGCCGGTGCTACCGATCTTGGCCAGTTCCGGGATAAGGCGCTCGTTGGCATCCAGTCTGCTGCCGGATATGAAGAAGGTCGTCCGTTACAACAGAGCTGGTAAACGAATCCGAACGCACTTGCCTCGAAAATCCGGTAACCTGGAGAGACTATGGACTACCACTCTAGGAGCCGGCAGCCGATTCGACCTGCGGTCGCGGCACTTGCCGGCACATCTCCTGTCGAAGCCTCTGCCCAACTCATTTCGGCCCTACTGGGCGATTTGCCCGGCGAATACGGCCAAGAAGACCAGCCTCCATCATCTGCAGCGCATTGCGCGCGCGGATACTCAATCGCGGTGGTGAACCGCTAGATGGAATGGCTATTACTCCTGCTTGGATTAGGGCTCATCCTTGGCACTGGTTTTTTCGTCGCAGTGGAATTTTCGCTGGTGGCGCTTGACCAGACCACGGTTCAGAAAGCCGTTGACGACGGCGATCGTGGCGCGGAGCCGTTGCTGCGCTGCCTCAAGTCACTTTCTACTCAGCTCTCTAGCTGCCAACTGGGTATTACGCTCACTACTTTGCTGACTGGCTTTGTGATGGAGCCGTCTCTGGGCGTGCTTTTGGACCCGCCTTTGACCGCAATCGGCATTCCGTTAGCGATCAGTCATACCGTGTCATTAATTGTGGCGATGGTTCTGGCCACCTTGCTGTCGATGTTGCTGGGTGAGCTAGTGCCCAAGAACATGGCGATCTCGCGTTCGTTTGCGATTGGCAAACTAGTGGCGCGTCCGCAGCTGGTCTTTACTGCCGTTTTCAAACCAGCGATTGTGCTGCTGAACGGATTTTCTAATCGCGTCCTGCATGTCTTTGGCTTTGAAGCTAAAGAGGAGATCTCTGGTGCTCGAAGCCCTGCGGAGCTGGCATCATTGGTGCGGCGGTCTGCCGAAATGGGGACTTTGGACGCGGGTACAGCAAACTTTCTGGCCCGGTCGCTGAGGTTTTCCGACCGCACCGCGGCCGATGTGATGACGCCGCGGATTCAGACCGAGATGATCGATATCGATGCCCCGTTGACTGATGTTATCGAGGCTGCGCGGCGAACAGGTTTCTCCCGGTTCCCGGTTATTGGGGATTCGGTCGACGATATCCGTGGTGTGGTGCATGTTAAACGCGCAATTGCAGTACCCACTGATAAGCGTGAAGGGTTACAAGCCGGCACGATCAAAGAAGATGTGCTGCGAGTCCCCGAAACGATCCATTTGGATGCCTTGTTGCGCGAGCTTAGGGCTGGAAACCTGCAATTAGCAGTTGTTGTTGACGAGTATGGTGGCACGGCTGGCGTGGCGACGTTGGAAGATCTGGTCGAAGAAATTGTTGGTGAGGTAGAAGACGAACACGACCATACGACTCCCGGCGTATTGCAGAGCGCTTCAGGGGATTGGCACTTCCCGGGGCTAACGCGGCCTGATGAAATTACCGATCAGATTCCGGGGCTTCGCGTGCCGGATGAAGCCAGTTATGAGACGGTTGGCGGCTTCTTAATGGCTGGACTCGGCCGGATTCCGGAAGTGGGAGATTCGGTCGAAACTGTTGGCGGCTTACTTGAGGTAGAACGCATGGATGGAAAGCGGGTCGATCGGATCCGATTCGTCCCGGGTGCGCCCGGCGTCCTTGGCCTGGCAGTTCAGCAGGAGGAACAGCGATGAACGACTGGGTAGGAATCGTCTGGCTCATTGTTCTGTTGTTGGTGAACGCTTTTTTCGTTGGCGCCGAGTTCGCGATTATGAGTGCAAGGCGAAGCCAGATCGAACCGCTGGCCGAAGCTGGATCGGCGCGTGCTCGCACTGCGTTGTACGCAATGGAACACGTTTCGCTGATGCTCGCCTGCGCTCAACTAGGTATTACGGTTGCCTCACTGCTGATTTTGAACGTAGCTGAACCAGCGATCAAGCACTTAGTCATCGGACCAGTGCTGGATCTGGGCATTCCGGAAAGCGTCGCTTTGCCAGCGGTGTTTGTGCTGGTGTTGCTTCTGGTGACTTTCCTGCACGTAACCTTCGGCGAGATGGTGCCCAAGAACATTTCGGTGTCTGCCGCAGATAAAGCTGCGCTGTGTCTAGCACCACCCTTGGTATGGATCTCAAAAGTCGTCCGGCCGGTGATCTTTACGTTGAACTGGCTAGCAAATCACATAGTGCGGTTGTTCGGAATTGAGCCGAAGGACGAGGTGACGTCGAGCTTTACTTTGGAGGAAGTCCAGTCCATTGTGGCGGAATCTACTAAACACGGTTTGGTTGACGATGGCACCGGACTGCTCAGTGGAGCGCTCGAGTTTTCCGAGCATACGGCCGGCCAGGTCATGGTTCCGCTAGCCTCGTTGCACACGCTTGGGGTGACTTCGACGCCGTTGGATGTCGAAGCGGCGGTGCGTCACACGGGCTTCTCCCGATTTGTCTTGGAAGATCGGGCAGGTGGCAAGGGACTAACTGGCTATGTGCATATCAAAGACGTTTTGAACGTGCCCGAGGACGAATACGAAATGTCGCTAGCGGAGTCCCGGGTTCGAACCCTGGTGAATCTGAACGAGTCTGAGGAAATTGAAGATGCGCTCAAGATTATGCAGCGCACCGGCTCGCACTTGGCCCGCGTGATTGCTGCCGACGGCGAAGCTTCCGGAGTGCTGTTCCTGGAGGACGTGATTGAAGAGCTAGTGGGCGAAATCAGGGAGCGAGAGACGCGCTGATCTCTTCGCGGTTGGAAGCTACTTAGTCTCGTTTATGCGAATGATTCCGATTAGCCTATGCTGAGAGCTTGCTTGTTGCACATCATTCTCGATAACTGATCGGGCTGCGAACTGCTGAAGAAACTTGGGGTCCCCATGCGTCAAAATCAATCAACGTCGTCAATTCGTCCTTTCCGCGCAGTGTCTGCGCTCGCAGGTGCGCTTGGCCTGGCGCTAGTACTGGCCGCCTGCGGTGGATCGACTGCTGGCTCAGCCGGTAGCTCCGGTGGCTCCGATAAGACGATTGATGTTGTTGCGGTAACCAATGTCTACGGCAGTATCGTCTCGAAAATCGGCGGGGATCGGGTCAAAGTAACTTCGATCATCGCTAACACCAGCCAGGATCCGCATTCTTATGACAGCTCACCGCAAGACAAGCTGGCAGTGAGCAAAGCTGGATTGCTGATTGAAAATGGTGGCGGCTACGACGATTTCTTTACCAAGCTGACCGACGGAATCGACAAGTCCAAGCTGATCGACGTCGTCGATCTTTCCGGCCTAAAGACTGCGGAAAACAGTGCGGATTTCAACGAGCACGTGTGGTACTCCTTGCCGACCATCGCCAAGCTTGCAGACACCGTGGCTGAGAAGCTTGGCGCCCTGGATTCGGCACATGCGGCGGACTTCACTGCGAATGCGGCAAAATTCAAAACTTCACTCGCTGATATTGAGACGACGTTAGCTGGCGTCAAAACGACAGCTAATGGCCAGCCGGTAGCTATTACCGAGCCAGTCCCGCTTTGGATGTTGCAATCGGCCGGTCTGGTTAACAAAACACCGGAAGCATACAGCCATGCGATTGAAGAAGGCTCTGACGTGCCGCCAGCGGTACTCAAAGAAACGACTGATTTGATCAGCAGCAAGTCGGTAAAGTTTCTCGCCTACAACGATCAGACCGAGGGTCCGCAGACCAAGTCACTCAAAGCCGCCGCGGAAACTGCCGGGGTTCCGGTGGTCAATTTCACCGAAACGCTTCCTGAGGGCCAAGATTATCTGGGATGGATGACGCGGAACGCGCAAAACATCGCTAAGGCCGTCAAGTAACTGAACTCAATTGAAAGCGTGACCGGTGCCAACAACCACAGTGCCCACTAACTTGGTGCCAAAAACTGTACTCAGCTTGCGACAGGCCACGCTGAGCTATGGTGAGTGCACTCTGTGGAGTGGGTTGGATCTTGATATTCAAGCTGGTGAATTCTTTGCCGTCCTTGGTCCAAATGGCAGCGGCAAGACAAGCTTTCTCAAGGTGCTTCTAGGCTTGCAGCAACTTAGTGCCGGTTCGATTGAGATTTCTGGCAAACCCGCAGGGCGTGGAAATCGAGATATTGGCTATGTTCCGCAGCAAAAAGGCTTTGCCAGTCAGACGCCACTTCGCGCTCGGGACCTAGTCGGTCTGGGCATCGACGGCGACCGATGGGGAATCCGGATGGGCTCGCGGCGGTACCGGCACCGAGTTGATGCGCTCTTAGACAAGGTTGGTGCACTGGCGTATGCCGATGTGCCAGTTGGCATTCTCTCCGGTGGCGAGCAACAGCGGCTACGCGTAGCGCAGGCTCTTGCTACAGAGCCGGCCTTGTTGCTTTGTGATGAACCGCTGCTTTCACTTGATCTGCAACATCAAAAGGCGGTCAGCTCCTTGGTAGCCGAGCAGGCACACCAAGAGGGCACCTCGGTGGTTTTTGTCACGCACGAGATCAACCCAATTATTGAGCACATGGACCGGGTGCTTTATCTTGCCGGTGGCAAGTTTCGAGTGGGCACTCCGGACGAAGTCATGACATCTGAGGTGTTGAGCGATCTTTGCGGAACGCCGGTGGACGTCTTCCGCAGTAATGGTCGAATCGTAGTGGTTGGTCAACCTGATGCAACCACGTAAGATCACTCACATGCGGGGGAGGAAGCCGGATGAACTGGCCAGACTTAGTCGCCTTTTTTGGCGAAATCTTCAATTTCAGTAACTACGGTGAACTGCTTCCGCTTTTCCGGGATTCGATTCTTGCTGGTGCGGTGATCGGCGTCGTCGGCGGCTTGATCGGCGTCTTTGTCATGATGCGCGACCTAGCCTTCGCGGTGCATGGTATCGCCGAGCTATCTTTCGCGGGCGCGGCCTTTGCCTTGTTAATTGGTGCGGATGTCATTACTGGTTCGCTGCTTGGTTCGGTGATCGCCGCGGTGATCCTAGGCCTGATGGGTGTGAGAGCCAAAGACCGGAATTCAATTATCGGCGTGCTGATGCCGTTTGGACTCGGGCTGGGCATCTTGTTTCTGTCTCTGTATCAAGGCCGGGCGGCGAACAAGTTCGGCTTACTTACCGGACAGATCGTTTCGGTGGATGCTACGCAACTCAACTCCTTGGTGATCGCGGCAGCAGTGGTCATCGTTGCTTTGGTGCTCATCTGGCGACCGCTGACTTTTGCCAGTGCAGATGCGGATATAGCTCAAGCTCGTGGCGTGCCGGTTCGCGCCCTGTCGATCGGCTTCATGATTTTGTTGGGCGTTTCCGTCGCCTTGTCGATTCAAATCGTTGGCGCGCTGCTAGTTTTGGCGCTGTTGGTCACGCCAGCTGCCGCCGCGATGCAAGTAGCAACTTCACCGAAGATCGTGGTGCTGCTGAGTGTGGTTTTTGCGGTAGGAGCAACCGTCGGTGGCATTATGCTGGCGCTGGGCGGACGCATTCCCATCAGCCCCTATGTCACAACGCTGTCGTTTGCCATCTATCTTGTCTGTCGGTTAATAGGCGGACGACGCCGGGCGCGCGGGCTCACGCGAAAGCGCGCGGTCTGATCCAGATCAGACTTGCCTGCAGCTAATCAGTGCGAGGAGCTTAGCGTTTTGCCGCTTGCTGGCTGGCCGTGCACTCCGGGCATAGACCGATGATTTCCACGGTGTGGCTCACCTGGGTGTAACCGTGTTCTTGGGCGACCTTTGCTGCCCACTTCTCCACGACCGGTGCTTCGATTTCGACTGCCTTACCGCAATTTCGGCACAACAGATGATGATGGTGCTCAGCCACGGCGCAGCGGCGATAGACAGCTTCGCCGTCAGGGTTGCGCAAGACGTCGACTGCACCATCTTCGGCCATGGACTGCAGGATTCGATATGAGGTAGCCAGTGACACCGACACACCACGCTCGTGCAAAATTCGGTGTAATTCTTGCGTGCTGACGAAGTCATCGAGCTCATCAAGGGCAGCGCTCACAGCGAGTCGTTGTTTCGTGACTCGTTGTTCTTTGACTGGTGTGCTCATCTCAACCATTTTGGCCCCCTGCTCCTTCATCATTCCCCATATTCAAGGCTATCAGTCAGCGCAGTATTCCCAGACTTGGCAAGCCAAGTCTCCGGCGTATGCTGATCTCATGTTGCTCACGAAATTTGCTCACGCATGTGTCCGCCTAGAAAAAGATGACTTTGTTTTGGTGATAGATCCGGGCAGTTTTTCAGAACCGAAAGTAGCGCTGAAGGGTGCCAATGCGATTCTGATCACGCACGAGCATTTTGATCACATTGATAGTGAGGTAGTCGCTGAGGCATTAGCGAGTAATCCAAAATTGCAGATCTATGCGCCTGCCGGGGTAGCCGCAGAATTGCAGACGGCTAATCCAGCTCAATCCGAACAGGTACATGAGGTCTTGCCAGATAGCTCCTTTGACGCTGCGGGCTTCTCAATCAAGACTTATGGTGGTCAGCACGCTCTGGTCAACCCGAGACTCATGCCGGTGGCAAACATCGGATATTTGGTGGACGGCAACTTGTATCACCCCGGCGATTCTTTTACCGTGCCCGATGGCTTACAGGTGGAGACGCTTCTGGTACCGATTCATGCACCATGGTCAAAAACCATGGAGGTGGTGGATTTTGTCACCTCAATTCGGCCAGCCAAAGCATTCTAGATTCACGACGCTTTGCTGTCGGAACTAGGGTTGAAGTTCGTGGCTACCCAAATCGAACAGTTTGGCTCCCGTTACGGCGTTGAGTTCAGAACCCTTGCGGTTCAGGAAAGCGTCGAGATTTAACTCTCGGCGGTATCAGCCCACTCTCCAGTGCGGAAAAAGGCCTCGATCTGCTGTTCTCTAGCCGCAGGAGCGAGGCCTTTTTCCGCCAACCAGGCGTCGTCGTAGTAGCTAGCCTGATAACGATCAGCGGCATCGCAAAGCAGCGTAACGATGCTTCCGCGCTCGCCGTTGGACACCATCCTGGAAACCAGTTGCCAGACACCCCACAGGTTAGTTCCGGTTGACGGGCCAGCATGTAAGCCAGCCCAGTCCGCCAAATGGCGCATCGCGGCAATGGAGCCAGCATCGGGAACGCTAAACATTTCATCAATGACGCCGGGGATAAAACTGGGTTCCACTCGAGGCCTACCAATGCCCTCGATGCGCGAGGGCATCCCGGTGGTTAGTTCGGGATCGTGATTTTCCCAGCCGGGCAGAAATGCCGAGTTTTCTGGATCAACTACGGCTAGTTGGGTGGGGTGCCGATGGTAGCGAAGGTATCGGCCGATGGTTGCGCTCGTGCCGCCGGTGCCGGCGCCGACCACAATCCAGCGCGGAGTCGGATGTTCTTCGGCAGCGAGCTGCTCAAAGATCGATTCAGCAATGTTGTTGTTACCGCGCCAATCGGTTGCGCGCTCCGCGTAGGTGAATTGGTCCATGTAATGTCCGTTGGTCTCGGCAGCGAGCCGGGACGCGGCGTCGTACATTTCATCGGCCCGCTGCACAAAGTTGCATCGACCGCCAAACTTTTCAATGAGCGCGATCTTTTCCTTACTGGTACTAGCGGGCATTACCGCGACGAAAGGCAAACCAAGTAACTGGGCAAAGTACGCTTCAGAGACTGCGGTACTGCCGCTGCTGGCCTCAACAATGGTGGTTCCTTCATTGATCCAGCCATTGACCAAACCGAACAGAAACAGCGACCGGGCTAAGCGGTGCTTTAAGCTGCCAGTACGGTGGGTGGATTCGTCCTTGAGGTAAAGTTTGACGCCCCATTGTTCCGGCAACGGCACCGAATAGAGGTGGGTATCTGCCGAGCGATTGTTCTCCGCTTGAACGAGCGCGATTGCAGAGTCGGACCAGCGGCGGTTAGCGGCACAATGAAAAGTAGTCACCTTAAGAGTTTAGGTGCCGAGCCGGTCAAAGTGTGGTTAAGTAAGCCTAAGCCGCCCGAGGAGGAGAAAAAGATGGCCCAGACGCCCGGAATTGATGAAACCGCACCGCCCAGCGGCACTGGCTGCGCCGAATGCGACCATATTGGCTGTTGCGATACTTCGCCAGAACAACATGCTTCGGCACATGTTCGGCTAACCGGTCACGCCATTATTCGGAGTTTTGAACCTGGCGAAAACTGGTTTTATGACTTTACGACGGAAGGCTTTTTACGTGGACCGGTTCTTGCTGGCGCGCAAAGCCGTCCAGCGAAGCAGCCAGTACCGGGTCCGCTGGGGGCGGTGCCGGAAAATTGGCGTGAGCTGATTCATGGCGAGCCCAGCTAGCATGGCAAATATGACCAACATCTTGATCGACGCCCAGAAGCTACAGGACCGCCTTGATCACGGTGAGCGCACCGTGTTGATCGATGTTCGCTGGGTTTTGGGTGATCCACAGGGGTATCAGCACTATCTGGACGGGCACCTTCCTGGCGCAATCTTTGCGAATTTGGAAACCGAACTCGCGGGGCACGGAGATCCGCAAGACGGCCGGCATCCTTTGCCAGCTGAAGAGTCGTTTCAAGAGACTGTTCGCCGTTGGGGGATCAACGCTGGCGACTTTGTGGTGGTGTACGACGACTCCGGCAATATGGCGGCGGCAAGATTGTGGTGGCTGCTTCGGCATGCTGGCATGGAGTCAGTGGCAATGCTCGACGGCGGCCTCGGTGCCTGGGCTGCGGCGTCATATCCGGTCGAAACCGGGCCTAGCGTGCTGACCGCGCCAGGAAATGCTGAGATCAACTTTGGGCAGATGCCGGTTATTTCAATAAAGGACGCAGGTGAGTGGTCCTCGCACGGAGTCTTACTTGATGCTCGTGCCGCTCAGCGGTATCGCGGCGAAGTTGAGCCCATCGATCCGAAAGCGGGGCATATTCCCGGTGCGCTGAGCGCGCCGACGGCCGGCAACTTGACCAGTTCGAAGCAGTTTTTGCCGGCTAATTAATTGTTGGCCAGATTCGAAGGGCTAGGTGCGCGCCCCGAGTCCGCCGTCGCAGTTTATTGTGGTTCCGGCGTAACTGCCGCG